>CAVRAZ010000007.1:0-536414 GCA_963719135.1 uncultured Gammaproteobacteria bacterium
CCTCTTCGATGAGATGGGTGAGCAACGCCTTAACCGGCTGCCTGGCAAGTTCTGGATCCTCGTAGCGACGACGGATGATCTCCCCGCCGAGCATCCAGAGATGATCACGCTGCCGGGCACGGGTCTTGTCGGCAAGTGGCTGGTGCAGGAGGTCAATCAGGAAGGGCTTGAGATGCTCCACAATGTCTTGGCCTATTGGCACGTCGCCTGTTTCGTGGTACCAAGACTGAGGCCAGTTCGCCAGGTCCAGGCAACGCTGCTAAGGGCAGCCGCTGCCTCCGGGATAATGGCAGGTTTGCTAACTCTCCTGTGCGTGCTACCCATGTTGCTGACCCGTCTGCTCAATGCCTGTCACCACTTTCCCAGCTTTGTCTATGAAGCCGCCCGGCGCGATGAAATCACCCAGACCATCGAAGTCAATGTTCGCCCCCGGCGCGGCTCCAGGCCGCCTTGCTCGGGCTGTGGTCAATCCGCTCCGGGCTATGACACCCAGCCCTTGAGCGGCGCCTCGCGTTCATCCCGATCTGGGGTTTCGCCGTGGTGTTACGCTACCGCATGCGGCGGGTGCAGTGCAGGGCCTGCGGGGTCAAGGTGGAGGCGGTGCCCTGGGGGATCGGCAAGCATACCCTGACCCGCGCCTACCTGCTGTATCGGGCCCACTGGGCGAAGAACCTCTCCTGGAAAGAGACGGCGCAAAGTTTTCATAGCTCCTGGGAGAAAGTCTGCCAAGCGCGGGGAGTCCTTCGATTGGAACCGTTGCTATGACAAATGCCTTGCTGAGGAGCCGAAGACGTGAACCATCACCCCTCCTGTCCTGCCACAGGTTCGCCTGACGCGTTGCCGGTTACTGGGTGGGCATGATGGGGAGCGGACCTTGTCAGCCAAGGTGACATACGGGGAGCAAGTGGATAAGCTTGTGGCGGAGCGCGTGGTGGAGTTGACCAAGGCGAGGGCCAGCGGGCAAGCAGCGCATGAGGTGCTGGTGGGCTCACCGTGCCTCAAGGCTCTTCGAACGTCTACAATACCAATAAACAGACCTCGATATGATTGATGGGGTAACGCTGTGAACAAGAAGGTTGCACCCGCTCTTTTCCTTGGGTTCGTATTGTTGGCCGGTGGCAACTCGGTGTGGGGCGGCTATGAGGAAGGTCACGCAGCGTTCCAGCGCGGCGATTATGAGACTGCGTTGGAGGAGTTTCGTCCGCTAGCGGCTCAAGGCGACCCGTTTGTCCAGTTCGTGCTGGGGGCATGTATGCCAACGGACTCGGGGTTCCGCAAGACTACAGAGAAGCGGTGAAGTGGTTCAGGAAGTCTGCCCAACATGGTGATACCCACTCCCAATTCAATCTGGCGCTCTTGTACAGGAATGGGGACGGCGTGCCTCAGGATTATGTGTCGGCCTACGCATGGTGGAATACTGCGGTGGCGCAGGGCGATGAGGGCTCACAAAAGAATCGCGACACCATCATTAAGCAGATGACCCCCGCCCAGATAGAGAAGGCGCAGGAGCTGTCGAAAGAGTACTACAAGAAGTACGTCCTGTGTCAGTGATCACCCCAATCGAGCCATTCCGGGATCGCCTTATTGGAGCCACCCTGGGATCGGTCTAATCGAGCCACGTCAGGATCGCCCTAATCGGGCCACCCCGGCGCCGGTTTTCTCTTCCAACTTACCGAGTCACCTCCCGTATCGGAATAACAGTCCGCCGCCCCCTTTTTGCAGCCTTGCCGTGGAGGGTTACAGTTGTATCATGCCGATGAACCGTCTTGAGCCACCAGTCGCCTGATCGCATGATCCATCGGGTCACCAGCCTCTTTCCCCTCTGGGCCGTACTGTTCTCGGCGCTCGCGTACGGGATGCCGTGGCTGTTTGCGGGACTGAAGCCGGCGATCGTCCCGCTGCTGGGCGTGGTGATGTTCGGCATGGGGATGACGTTGACCTGGAGCAACTTCGCCGAGGTGCTGAAAAGACCGGGTGTCGTGGGACTGGGCGTGTTTCTGCAGTATCTGGTGATGCCGCTGGCGGCCTGGCTGGTGGCCAGGCTGCTGGGTCTGCCGCCCTACCTGATGGCGGGCCTGGTGCTGGTCGGGGCCTGCCCCGGCGGTACGGCGTCGAACGTGGTCTGTTATCTGGCACGGGGCGATGTCGCACTCTCGATCACCCTCACCACCGCCTCCACGCTGCTGGCGATCGTCATGACGCCGCTGCTCACCTGGCTCTACGTCGGCCAGCAGGTGCCGGTGCCCGTGCAGAGCATGCTCTGGTCGATCTTCCGGATCGTGCTGCTGCCGGTGTCACTGGGGGTGCTGACCAACCGTCTGCTGGGCGGGCGGTTGCACAGCGTCAAACCCCTGTTTCCCCTGTTGTCGGTGCTGGCGATCGTGGTCATCATCGCCATTGTCGTGGCCCTCAACCGGGGCAATCTCGCCACCATGGGCGCCGCCGTGGCGCTGGCGGTGATTCTGCACAATCTGCTCGGCCTGGCCTGCGGCTATGGGTTGCCGCGCTTGCTCGGACTCGAGGAACGCATCTGCCGGACCCTGGCCATCGAGGTGGGGATGCAGAACTCCGGGCTGGGCGTGGCGCTTGCCGTGAAATACTTCTCCGCCGCCGCAGCGCTTCCCGGTGCGCTGTTCTCCATCTGGCACAACCTCTCCCGGGTCGATGCTGGCGGGGTACTGGTCGCGGTCCAACCGTCAAACGGAGCCGGCCTGAGCCATGCACGCGTTCCCGGAAAAGAGATCCTCCACCCGCTTGCACAGGTACGGCTTCCGGGAACACCGGCTTCGCTGGGCGGGCGAGATACCGATCGACTGCCATCCCGGTGGGAGTCGCTTCCAATGACCACGCCGGGGCGGGGACTCGGCTACTGGGAGGTGACCTCGATCGGCGTCGGTGAAATGGTCGGTGGCGGCATCTTCGCCGTGCTCGGCCTGTCCGTGCACCTGGCGCAGGGCGGCGCGCCGCTGGCGTTCCTGATCGCGGGCATCGTCGCGCTCGTGACCGCCTATTCCTACGTCCAGCTTTCCGTTACGTTTCCGAGTCAGGGCGGCACGGTCTCGTTTCTCGACCGCGCCTTTGGCCCTGGAGTCGTGACGGGAAGCCTGAATATCCTGCTCTGGATCAGCTACATGGTGATGCTGTCGCTCTACGCCTATGGCTTCGGCAGCTATGGCGCCTCACTGTTTCCGGCCGAATCGCAGGGGCTGTGGAAACACCTGCTGATCACGGCAGCGTGGTTGCGATCAGCGGGCTGAACCTGCTGCGCGCCGGCCTGATCGGCAAGGCCGAGGACTGGATCGTGTTGGTCAAGCTGACGATACTGCTGCTGTTCATCGCCGTTGGCATCGGTGGCATCGAGCCCGCCCGCTGGTGCCGGCCACGTGGTCGCCACCCATCCATCTGGTCGCCGGTGGCATGATCATTTTTCTCGCTTATGAAGGGTTTGAGCTGATCGCCAACACCGCGCACGACGTGCGGGATCCGCAGCGTACCTTGCCGCGCGCATTCTATTCCGGGTCGGTTTTGTCATCCTGCTCTACGTGCTGGTGGCCATCGTCACCGTCGGGACATTGCCGGTCGCGCAGATCGTCGGTGCGAAGGATTACGCACTGGCCGAGGCGGCACGCCCGGCGTTCGGGAAGGCGGGGTTCGTGTTGATCGCGGTGACGGCCATGCTGTCGACCGCATCCGCCATCAATGCCACCCTCTACGGCGCGGCGCGACTCAGTTACGTGATCGCCAGCGATGGCGAGCTTCCCGAGCTGCTGGAGCACGGGGTGTGGGGGAGGCCCATCGAGGGATTGCTGATCACCGCCGCGGTCACGCTTGCCATTGCCAATCTGCTCGACCTGTCCAGCCTGTCGACGATGGGCAGCGCCGGATTCTTGCTGATCTTCGCCGCTGTGAACGGCGCCAATGTTGTGCTTGCGGAGCGGACGGGCAGCAGGCGCTGGCTGTCGCTGCTCGGCGTCGGGCTTTGCCTGGGGGGCTGGGCACGCCGCTCTGGCAGACGGCTCAGAGCGGCCCGAACTGGCTCTGGGTGCTGGTGCTCATGTCCGGCGCGGCGCTGGCGGTCGAACTGGCTTTCCGGCTGACCACGGGGCGCACGCTGCATATATCACAGCACCCTGACAGCCCGGCCTGAAAACCCGGCGTGCCCATACCGGCGTCGGTTTTTACAGGAACCGCGGTGGGGCTGGTTCCCGGCTGGATTCTCACGAAATACGTGGGTTATGCTTCCTATACTCCCAGCCGCGCTTTCAGCGGGTCAAGGCGCCCGAGCGGACGGAACTGGAACAGTTGGTCCATACCATCAGCGAACGGACTGGGCGCTACCTGGAACGCTGGGACTGCTGGTGCGCGACCTGGACAACAGTTACCTGGTGCTGGAGCCGGCGGATGAGACCGGGCTGGAAGGTGTGCTGGGCAGTTCCATAACCTACCGCATTGCCGTGGGGCCGCAGCAGGGGCGCAAGGCCTTCTGTCTGCAGAGCCTGCCGGCGGCGGGCAGCCTGGAAGAAACCAGTGCGTGGGTAGCGAAAGTCGCCGGTTTTTCGCTGCATGCCGGGGTGGCGGCCGCGCGTCATGAACGGCAGAAGCTGGAGCGGCTGTGCCGCTACATCACCCGCCCGGCCATCGCCGAGCCGCGCCTGTCGCTGACGCCTTCGGGGGCTGTGCGCTATCAGTTGAAGACGCCATACCGCGACGGCACCACGCATGTCATCTTCGAGCCGCTGGACTTCATGGCGCGTCTGGCGGCGCTGGTGCCGCGGCCGCGGGTGAATCTGACCCGCTACCACGGGGTGTTCGCGCCGAACAGTCCACACCGGGCCTGGGTGACGAAGGCGGGTCGGGGCCGGGGTGCCCAACGCGCAGTGTCGGAGGAGATAGAGGATGACACGCCGGCTACCCGCCGGGCGGCGATGACCTGGGCGCAGCGCCTCAAGCGCGTGTTCCGGATCGATGTTGAGACCTGTCAGGCTTGCGGCGGGGCGATGAAGATCATCGCCAGCATCGAGGATCCGGCGGTGATCGGGAAGATTCTGGCGCATGTGGGGGAGGCGGCGCCGGTCCGTGAGGTTGTGCGGTTGCCGGGGCCGCGTGCGCCGCCGGACAGTTGGGTTTGACGGGGCGCGAGCAGGCATTCATGGATTCGCACGGCGAGGCTGCCGGCCCGACAGGGCGGGGCAGGGTGGACTGCGGCCAGTGGGTCGGGCCGCAGCTGTTGTGAAGAGAAAAAGGCCGGCGAAAGCCGGTGGCGAGCGGTCTGTAGGCAGCCGGAGCGCGGGGATTCAGGGGCAGAGATGCTGGTCTGACGGCCGGTTCCCAAGTGGATTCACCCGAAATAGGTGGGTTATGCTTCCTATACTCCCACCTACGATGGCAACAATAGGTTGCTATACTTTCTATACCCCCATGGCGGAGGAGATCGAGCAGCTGGACGCGCTCTGCGCACCGGCACGTTCGTGCGCAATTCCTGGAGCCGCACGGTAGCCACAACGAGGTGCGTGCGTTGGGCTTGCCGCCAGCCTCAGGGTAACAGTGCGCTTGTTTCGCCGGCTCGACGGTCGGTCTCGCTATGGCGTTATCGGCGATTCGCAGCGCGCGATCGCTCGACTCACTAGAGCTGCTATCTCCGAGATGGTGGCACCGTCGCTCGGTGCTTACATAGTCTGATGCGACGAGGGAGCGCTGCCATGAAATCAACTTCGACTTTTTGCCACACGGCCCGGTTCGCCGGCATAAGAATGAGACGCGTCATCGCGCTCGTTGCGGCATGCATCTGGGTTGGAACGTCTCCGAGCGCTGCGGAGTTCCAGTTGCCCGCCGCGGAGGACGTTACTTCTTTGGCCACGGGGCCGCTCATTGACCTCGACTTCCTGAACATCTCCGGTTCCACGGTGCCCGATAAATCGGGGAACGCAAATTACGGTGTGGGGAAGAAGGGGGCCGTCGGGTTGGAAACCAGCTGGAGCCCGAGCACGGCGCTGGACTCCCAAGGGAATATCGCGGTGGTTTTCGACGGCACGCAGAAGGAACGCATAGAGATCCCGAACCGATCGGGGAGTCTCGACGTTAATCATTACTCCATTCTCGTGCAGTTCACGTTGAACGAGTCGGTTGATACCGATCCATTACACCAACGCTATGAGCTCATGGAGAAGGCTGGAAGCTTCTGGTTCAACGTGCGCGAAGACACGAATCCGAAGTATCTGCTCCGCACGGGCGCATATTTCAACGGAAAGGCGCATTCGCTCACCGGGGTTCGGGCCATCCCGAACAAGACGCTCACGTGGGCGATAGCGACCTACGATGGGACGCAACTGAAAACATTCGTCGCCGACGCAGACGGGAGCAATCTTGTCCTCGACAACAGCGGCGCGCGGACCGGCACGGTGGCCACGGGCGCGACCATCACCGGCATCGACGAGAACCTCGTAGTCGGTGCCAAGCACCGGAAGGGGCATTTCGTGGATGGCACGGGCGGTGAGATTGCGGAGGGATTTTTCAACGGCACGATATCGCGGTTCATCGTGTTCAACACCGCGCTTACGCAGAGCGAGATCTCTTCGGTAATCTCGGGTGTCCCGGGCGCCAAGCCGGGCCCCGTTCGGGTGCACTTCTACCAGAAGTCGGTCATGAGCAGCGGCGCCAACCCGACCGTGCCCTACTATGTTTCGTGGGCGCAGGGGACATGCTCTAGCGGCTCGACGTACAACGTCACCATCACGACCGGCGGGAATTCAACCGTTGTCCACAGTACCGCACTGAGCGCCAGGATCAATCTTGCAGTCGGCCCCGCCTACACGATCGCAGTCGACTGCGGCTTGGGAAGCAGTTCCACCACGAGCTTGACGTCGACTGGGTACCAGGAGGGCGCCGCCTCCTATACGGGCACCTGGCAGAGTACGAGTTTCGCAGGAGCATGGGGAGGCGCGGCCAAGTACACGGGCGCCTTATCGGCGTCCGCGACGTTTCACTGCTCGTCGTGCCGGGCTCTCGCCTGGGTGACCGACGAGGACTCGGTGCATGGTTCGGCCAGGGTGTACGTCGACGGCGCGCTGAAGGCGACGATCGACACTCAATCGTTGGCGCCGCGGAACCGCGTTCTCGCCTACAAGTTCGAGTGGGCGACAACCGGCGCTCATACGTTGAAGATCGTGAACGTCGCAACCAGCGGGCATAGACAAATCAGCGTCGACGGGTTCCTGATCCGGAGATAGCTGCTTGTATCATCGGTGAGTGTACTTGAAATATGGCGGATCAAGCACACTAAAGTAGCTTACACTCCCTATCGTAATTGGCTTCCATTCAAAATGAGCCGCGTCGGCCAACTCTAATGTTGACGAACAATCCAAGGTGCCAGCGAGGCTCATATAAAACGCTGCGCTGATGTACGACAGGGGGTTCTACGGGTTCTACCCTTTTTCCACGGACGGTTGAGTTAAGAGTAAATCCTTCCTGTTAAGCATTTCCAGTTTCCGCCGTTTCCTTGGATTGTGGAACCGCTCGATGTAGTCAAAGATATCGGCCCGTGCCTCGGCACGGGTACGGTACTGACGCCGATTCACGCGCTCGCGCTTGAGCACCCCGAAGAAGCTCTCGGCCGCCGCGTTGTCGGCGCAACCCACCAGTCGCCTGATCGCATGATCCATCGGGTCACCAGCCTCTTTCCCCTCTGGGCCGTACTGTTCTCGGCGCTCGCGTACGGGATGCCGTGGCTGTTTGCGGGACTGAAGCCGGCGATCGTCCCGCTGCTGGGCGTGGTGATGTTCGGCATGGGGATGACGTTGACCTGGAGCAACTTCGCCGAGGTGCTGAAAAGACCGGGTGTCGTGGGACTGGGCGTGTTTCTGCAGTATCTGGTGATGCCGCTGGCGGCCTGGCTGGTGGCCAGGCTGCTGGGTCTGCCGCCCTACCTGATGGCGGGCCTGGTGCTGGTCGGGGCCTGCCCCGGCGGTACGGCGTCGAACGTGGTCTGTTATCTGGCACGGGGCGATGTCGCACTCTCGATCACCCTCACCACCGCCTCCACGCTGCTGGCGATCGTCATGACGCCGCTGCTCACCTGGCTCTACGTCGGCCAGCAGGTGCCGGTGCCCGTGCAGAGCATGCTCTGGTCGATCTTCCGGATCGTGCTGCTGCCGGTGTCACTGGGGGTGCTGACCAACCGTCTGCTGGGCGGGCGGTTGCACAGCGTCAAACCCCTGTTTCCCCTGTTGTCGGTGCTGGCGATCGTGGTCATCATCGCCATTGTCGTGGCCCTCAACCGGGGCAATCTCGCCACCATGGGCGCCGCCGTGGCGCTGGCGGTGATTCTGCACAATCTGCTCGGCCTGGCCTGCGGCTATGGGTTGCCGCGCTTGCTCGGACTCGAGGACCGCATCTGCCGGACCCTGGCCATCGAGGTGGGGATGCAGAACTCCGGGCTGGGCGTGGCGCTTGCCGTGAAATACTTCTCCGCCGCCGCAGCGCTTCCCGGTGCGCTGTTCTCCATCTGGCACAACCTCTCCGGGTCGATGCTGGCGGGGTACTGGTCGCGGTCCAACCGTCAAACGGAGCCGGCCTGAGCCATGCACGCGTTCCCGGAAAAGAGATCCTCCACCCGCTTGCACAGGTACGGCTTCCGGGAACACCGGCTTCGCTGGGCGGGCGAGATACCGATCGACTGCCATCCCGGTGGGAGTCGCTTCCAATGACCACGCCGGGGCGGGGACTCGGCTACTGGGAGGTGACCTCGATCGGCGTCGGTGAAATGGTCGGTGGCGGCATCTTCGCCGTGCTCGGCCTGTCCGTGCACCTGGCGCAGGGCGGCGCGCCGCTGGCGTTCCTGATCGCGGGCATCGTCGCGCTCGTGACCGCCTATTCCTACGTCCAGCTTTCCGTTACGTTTCCGAGTCAGGGCGGCACGGTCTCGTTTCTCGACCGCGCCTTTGGCCCTGGAGTCGTGACGGGAAGCCTGAATATCCTGCTCTGGATCAGCTACATGGTGATGCTGTCGCTCTACGCCTATGGCTTCGGCAGCTATGGCGCCTCACTGTTTCCGGCCGAATCGCAGGGGCTGTGGAAACACCTGCTGATCACCGGCAGCGTGGTTGCGATCAGCGGGCTGAACCTGCTGCGCGCCGGCCTGATCGGCAAGGCCGAGGACTGGATCGTGTTGGTCAAGCTGACGATACTGCTGCTGTTCATCGCCGTTGGCATCGGTGGCATCGAGCCCGCCCGCCTGGTGCCGGCCACGTGGTCGCCACCCATCCATCTGGTCGCCGGTGGCATGATCATTTTTCTCGCTTATGAAGGGTTCGAGCTGATCGCCAACACCGCGCACGACGTGCGGGATCCGCAGCGTACCTTGCCGCGCGCATTCTATTCCGGGGTCGGTTTCGTCATCCTGCTCTACGTGCTGGTGGCCATCGTCACCGTCGGGACATTGCCGGTCGCGCAGATCGTCGGTGCGAAGGATTACGCACTGGCCGAGGCGGCACGCCCGGCGTTCGGGCAGGCGGGGTTCGTGCTGATCGCGGTGACGGCCATGCTGTCGACCGCATCCGCCATCAATGCCACCCTCTACGGCGCGGCGCGACTCAGTTACGTGATCGCCAGCGATGGCGAGCTTCCCGAGCTGCTGGAGCACGGGGTGTGGGGGAGGCCCATCGAGGGATTGCTGATCACCGCCGCGGTCACGCTTGCCATTGCCAATCTCGCCGACCTGTCCAGCCTGTCGACGATGGGCAGCGCCGGATTCTTGCTGATCTTCGCCGCCGTGAACGGCGCCAACGCTGCGCGCCATGGAGAGCGAAGCGAGGGCGCGTAGTCCCCGGAAGGCGTAGGCGCGGGCGTATAGCCGTAGGTGTGAGCGACAGCGAACGGCTATGGGCATATACAAGCGCATCCGACACGCCGTCAAGCCATTGGCGGGAGTGCTGCGCAGCCGGCGCCGAGCGTGCGATGGTGTGGCGAAGCGGCACGGACGCAGGGCGGCCGGGGCACAATAGGCTGTCGTGACAAGCGAGGGCGAAACGGTGACTTGGATGTCCCGTTTCGCATCCTGAGCGTCACGACACTCTTGTGTTGTGCTTGCGGAGCGGACGGGCAGCAGGCGCTGGCTGTCGCTGCTCGGCGTCGGGCTTTGCCTGGGGGGGGGCCTGGGCACGCCGCTCTGGCAGACGGCTCAGAGCGGCCCGAACCGGCTCTGGGTGCTGGTGCTCATGTCCGGCGCGGCGCTGGCGGTCGAACTGGCTTTCCGGCTGACCACGGGGCGCACGCTGCATATACCACAGCACCCTGACAGCCCGGCCTGAAAACCCGGCGTGCCCATACCGGCGTCGGTTTTTACAGGAACCGCGGTGGCGGCCGGTTCCCGGGTGGATTCTCACGAAATACGTGGGTTATGCTTCCTATACTCCGAAGCACAGTTTCTGCTGATATTCGCAACACGTTGCTGTGATCCGAATGGCATTTCTCAGTCCAGGAATTGGGGATTGAGTTGCCAAGTCGAAAAGGTGAGCGCGCAAGCAAAAGTCACCCATGCAAGATACGGGAGCAGCAACGCGCCTGCAGTCGGTCGCACACGCCAGAACGTAGCGACCGTACCGACAATCAGCACCCAGAGAATGAGTATCTCGGCAAACGCCCACGCGCCCAGATGCCAGACGAAGAACAACCAGGTCCACAGCGCGTTTGCCGCCAGTTGAACAAGAAACAGCGAGAGCGCGGCGCCCGCGCCCCGAAGACCGCGCTCGCGCCAGACCAGCCAGGCCGAGATGCCGATGAGGACATAGAGCACGCTCCACACCGGCGCGAAGAGCCAGCCGGGCGGCGCCCATGCGGGGCGGGTGAGTTGCTGATAGAACGCGCCGGCATCCGCGGACGCGACAGCGCCGATGGCTGCCGCCGCAAAGGTAAGAATAAGCCACGCCAGGAGGCCGAGAGTTTGTTTGGACGCTGGGATGTGGGTCATGAGGTTCGGTTGGGACGTCCAATAAGGTTGATTGAGGCCGATATTCGCATCACCAATTGTCGTAATGTTGGACCCGACCCCGATCACCGCAGGAACCGGTAACCCGAATAGAGCAGGGCCTCCTTTCCATCCTGCCGGACTGCACGTACTACCCCCCTCTCCATTTCCGGACCCGAAGACTATGGCCTCGTCGTCCGAAATCGGCAACAAGGCAATGCGTGCGGCGATATCGTCCAGCCCCCATAACTTGCTTGAGACTTGCAGCCGCACCACCAGTACACCGTTTTCGTTCTCCAGAGGTACACGCGTGAAATCGAACGCGTCATCTGCATCGGCGCGATGCGGACCCAGGCGTTTCATCCATGCCGGCGGTATCGTGTAACGCGGTACCTCTTCAAAGGGAAACGGCTGCGGAAGACCGTGGAGCACGGCGAAACGCCGATTGCCCACGGAAGTGAAGTGTACCGACAGCCCGGACAAGGAGACATGGAACAGCCTGGCGACCGCCACCCGGGGCACGAACGTGGCAGGTCCCACCGGCACCAAGTTGAAATTCCTGCCCAGCGCCTGCACGGCAAGCTGCCCGCCGGACTGGCAATGGAAGACAGTTGACCGAACACGACGTACTCGCCGGCGTACTGCGCGAGTTGCGCGTCTGACATCGCGATACGTTGTGGCTCCGACTTGTGGTCCTCCGCAGCGGGTACGGCAACGCCCAGCCGCGCAGCCAGTGCAAGCTGCAGCGCCTTACTGCCAACCTGTATCACGAACCCTTTGGCCGCTTGCCCGTTGGCGAGGATCACGACGCCGAGTTTGCGCTCGCGCGCGATCATCAAGCTACCGTAATAACCCGGATACTCGCCGTTGTGCCAGGCGATATGCCCCAATCCCGGCACGTGCACGCCGGCGATCATCCAGCCCAGACCGATTTCGTTGCCGAAGTCGAGCGGCAGCCCCGCAAACTGCGGCGCGAACATGGCGCGCAGCGTCGATGCGGTGAGCAGCGGCTTCCCGGTTTCCGTGCGCCCATCCGCCAGGACAAAACGGATGAAGCGGGCCAGATCGTTCACACTGGTTATCAACGATCCTGCCGGCCGGTCGCGCAGTTCAACGGCGGGCGTTGCGTTGCCGTCCCGATAACCCTTTGCCATTCTCGAGGCGGCTTGCGACGCCAGACCGAAGGTCGACTGCGTCATTCCCAGCGGCTCCAACAAATCTTGCTGCATAGCCGTAACAAAGGACTCGCGCGCGCGAACCTCGATCAGGCGTCCGAGCAGATCGTAATCCAGATTGGAATACTTGTACTGGCCCTGCGGCGGCGGCGCCACGCCCTCCGCGTGTAGCTGGTCCTGTAGCGTGGCCAGATCCACCGGCGACTGGGTCCACATCCCGTTGAGGCGGTCGGAGGGCAGGCCGCAATGATGCGCGAGCAATGCGCGCACCGTGATCGGTTGGGCATCGGCAAATCGGGAGTCGATGGAAAAATCGGGAAGCTGCGCAGCGAGCGCCCCATCCAGCACGATGTCACCCTGGTCGACTCTGCGCATCACCTCCGTGGCCGTGAGCAGCTTCGAGATGGACCCGGCCCGATACAGGGTATCCGGTGCGGCGGCTACGCCCGCGGTATCTGCAATAGCCGTAACCCTTGGCCCAAACGATCCGCTGATCGTCGACGATGGCGATGCTCAGGCCGGTGACATGGGCCTTTTTCATCTCGGCGCCGATCATCCAGTCGAGATATGCGTCGGGATACCGATAGTCACCGGGCACAGTCGGGCCGTGACGTTGTGGTGCTCCGGCACAGGCCGCAAGCAATATCAGTAACGCGCCCAACAACGCCAAGGGCATGGATCGTGACGTATGAACTTTTCGCATTATTCGGATGGCTCGGAGGCCACGTACTCCAACAGGTCGCCGGGTTGGCAATCGAGATACCGGCAGATCGCTTCCAACGTGGAAAAGCGAACGCCCTTTACCTTTCCGCTTTTCAGCAACGAGAGGTTCGCCTCGGTGATACCCACGGAGTCGGCGAGGTCCTTGGACTTGACCTTGCGTTTTGCGAGCATCACATCCAACCGGACTACGATCGACATCACATCCCCTAGACAATATTCGCGTTCTCGTCCTGAATGCGGTGCGCTTCGTCCATGACGCCGCCGAGCATCACCACCGCAACACCCACCACCATCAGATACAGATCCGCGGTGCTCAGCCCCAGTGGAATCGCAAGGCGTGTGGTCCCCGGGACGTAGGTGAGTACAATGGTGATCAGCGCGGTATACAGTCCGTTGGCCAGACCGAGCAGCAACAGCCCGCGCCCGAACGCCCGGTAGCGTTTTCCCATGCGCGCCCCGAACAGCTCGCCCTGCGCATACTCGGCACAAATGCGATGGAGCACGACCAGCACATACAGCGCAGCGGCCAGGGGTATGAGTTCGACGGAGAACCCCGCCAGGCGTCGTTCAAAACCGAGTGGCCCCGCCGGCATCAGCGCGGCCAGTGTCGGAGGCAGCGCTGCACGGGTATCCGCCACCAGCCAGCGCAACACGGACGCGCCCACGCTCACCGTTCCGACCACCCACACCAACGCTTGAATACGGCGACTCAATCTCGTCAATCGTTGGTTATCAGGCATCACCGCAACCTCTGTTCCCCAGGTAGTGGAGGCATCGCCGGTCCGGATGATTCCGGGGCGCACCTTGAGGAGCATAGCGTGGAAATTATTATAAAACAATAATTAATTATTGTTTAAATAAACAACCGGCCCGTCAAACCCGCCATGGAGCCCCGGCAGCCCGCAGCTCGCGCAAGTTGGAGCTGAAGGGCATGTGGCCGCGTCGTCGCGCGGGACCGTGGGCGGCAGACCAGCGGGAATGGAGTGACTGGGATCAGAGGGGATTCGTTCGCCCCGCCCTACGAATTCAAGGGGCGGAATTCTATATACCGTCCTCCGAACTCCTCGAGTTCATGTGCCGCGGCGTACAGGCTTTTGACCGGGCGCCAAAATAGATCTGTCCCGTTTGGATCAACTTCTACTTCGCATTCTTCATCCCGGCTTCCAGCCTCAACCCCTCCGCGGGTAGGTCAACGAAGGCCGGTTACAGAGCAAAAGCCACAATCCCATACTTGGCCGCATGCAGCAATGCTAGACCCCTGACCCCTCCTGTCGCGATGTTAGACCTGCGGCCCATCCATGCGCACTTGACGGGAAACCAAATGGATCTGTCCCCTTTGGATTGCAGTCATCGCCAATTCCCGAACGCAACAAAGCGTAGTACGGTAACGGTGTCCGGCAAACCGAGCGCCGACATTCCGCGGGGCACGCTGGCAAGTGCAATGAAACAGGCCGGCCTCAAGTAACAGGAGGCGTGAAATGAAATATGTGGTCGTTATCGAGACGGGAGATTCCGGATACGGTGCCCACGTACCTGACCTGCCGGGCTGCTTCGCAGCCGCCGATACGCGGGACGAGGTCGTGCGACTGATCAAGGAAGCGATCGAATTTCACATCGAAGGTCTGCGCGCCGCCGGTGAGCCGGTGCTACTGGCGAGTTCGGTAGTAGAGTTTGTCGAACGTTGATGCTGCGTGATAAAGTAACTATTCAGTCCGATTCTGCCACGATCAGCTATTTTGGACCTCGTCCATCCTCATAAAATCCGGATCCTTGCCCTGGAAAAGCAGTGTCAATGCGTGAGTAGCCGTCATGCCCTGCTTGCGACACGTTGACAGGTAACTGCGAACCCGACAGAAGATCTTTGCTCCCTCCGTGGAGCGGAAGCAACCTGAGATCTTCTGCTGCACCTTGGTCATGCGCAGATCGTTCTCACCCTGATTGTTGGTGAAGGGGACACTCTCCACCTCCATGAAGCGCAGGACGTTTTGCTCGAAGTCGCGCAATCGCTCCAGCAGGTTTCTGGCCTTCGATCGTTTGAGCCGGCCCCGTTTTCCCCGCCGTTGACGTTCATCGGGCGGTGGACATTCGGTCTCCGCCTTTTTAAGTAGCCGTCGATATCGACGGCGCCACCGTGTGGCCTCACCCACTGGTAAACAACCCCCGGCATCCGTTACCGCTGTTGCGAGTTCGATCAGCAAGGCCTGCATCTCCCTGGCCCACTGCTGCTGATCCTGTTCCCAGGCTCGCTCCAGTTCTCGGAGGTGATGGGCATTGCACAGGGCATGGGTGCAGTCGTAATGGTAGTACGGCTTCCAGTGATCATGGCACAACACGCCCTTGAAGAAGGGCAGGATGCCCATCTCATCCATGGCATCAAGACCCCGCCTGGCGTGGGGATAGAACCAGGTCAGTGAGGCGTTGGAGGCACAGTGCAGCCACTGGCGCTTCCCGCCGATGTTGATGCCGGTCTCATCGGCATGCAGGAGGTCAGAGCGGGCAAGCTGGGTCTTTGCCCACTGCTCGAAGGACGCCAGCCCTTCATAGGCTTCTTTGTTGAAGTTGAAGACCGAGCCCGCACTGACCGGAATATGCATCTGATCCTGGAAGTGATCGCGTATCCGATCATAGGGAATCAGCTGGTGCTGGGACATATAGACGGCATTTGCCTTCAGGTTGAGGCCATACTGCACCGGCCGATTCACCCCCTCCGGAAAAGCGGCCACAAATCGATTTCCCTGGTTGTCCTCAAGAATCTGTGCCTGGTATTCGATCACGAACCGCGAGATGTCGATATCAATGACCTGGCGACTTTCATGGCCTGCCTCCCGATACGATGATCCCTTGGGGAGCGTGCGACGGTCGATGGTCAGAACTTCCACCTCGTCCGGATCAGCCACCGGCTGCAAGGTGATCCCATTACGCCCCTTCTGCCCTCCCGGCTTCCTGCTGCTTTGTCCCCGCCGGCTCGATTTCTTCCGGTTTGGATCCGCGGAGGGTGGCTTGCTGCTGTTCTTGCTGTTGAGGGTCGTGCGGTTGAGCAGCAGGGTCACCAGAACAAGCAATACTTCCAGCGCCGAGCGCAGTGCAGGCGAAAGATCTTTCTCCTGCTCGAGAAGTTCCTTGACTGAGTTGATCGATGAATCAACGTCAATAGCGTCTAGCTTCAACCGCCCGCATCTCACATGATCTTGAGTGAGATCATTATCGCACGGGTTTTCAGGACGAACTTTTAGCGTCTGTCAGCTAATCTGAGGCGTTTTGTAAAATGACCTCGCGTCGTCGATGACGTTGCTCGCAAACAGCCATTAGCGAGCTTCTTGTGGCTTAGTGGGGTGGCTATAATGATGAGTGACACACCCTCACTGAAACAGAAAATATTGCGCTAAAACCTTGTCAAGCACTTTCTTCAGTTTTTAACTGAATAGTTACGTGATAAATAGATCTTGGGTCAACGCGCGATCTGTAAGTAAAGCTGTGCTGACTCCAGTCGTGAGTTCCATTGGGGCACAAAACAGATCCCCGTTACGCGTGCTTTTCGCCGGGAATTGCGTGCCCCCGGTCTGGGTGAAACTGCCGGGGTGTCGTTTCGGTAAGGGTGTGAGATACAAAACTGGCTGCGTGATCGGGTGCAGTCAGTGCGAGGACCTGCACAGCACCAATCTTGTTCACGGCAAGAAGCGCCCGGCCACTGTGTGCGGCATCGTACAGACGATGGTTTGTGCCTTAGGTACATTATTTTCAGGAATCGGGTGCGATGTGATCTCGCTGGAAGCCAGCGCATCCAGGAAGCAAAGAGACATGACATCAGGAGAAATTCTGCTGATTGTCGTGTTTCTGATGCTGGTCAGCGCGATTCCAACCTGGCCCCGCAGCCACGGGTGGGGGTGCAGCCTCCCAGGCGCGCAGGAGGTCAGTTAACTGTTGCCGATTGAAGGATATGGTCATGGAAGGTGTCTTAGTGCTTGTTGTATTGGTGCTTCTGATCGTTTTTCTTGTCCGTTAAAGGAGTTGATCATGGCCGGTGTTTTAGTGGTAGTTGTCTTGGTGCTTCTGGTCGTTTTTCTGGCACAGCGCCTGTAGAGGCTGTAGATCCCGTCCCTGGCGTCGTCGGATGACGGGACCCGCAGGAGAACCTGGCGCGGCACGCTATTCATGAAGTGATGTCTTCTATGCAGCTTGAGGTTCATCACCTTTCAAAGGTTTATCAAAAAAACAGGGGGCTCCTTGCCACCAGCTTCGAGGTCGACAACGGCGAACTGATTGCGGTCGTCGGGCACAACGGCGCCGGGAAATCGACGTTGTTGAAGATGCTCGGCGGCTGGCTGCTTCCCGACGGCGGGCAGGTCCGGGTAGACGGGATCGATCTCAAGAACAGACGGGCCCTCGTCAGGAAGATCGGCTTTGTTCCAGAAACGCCGAATCTATTCGATATCTTTTCAGTCGAATACAACCTCAGTCTTTTTGCCCGTCTTTTTAAAATTCACCCCTCGCGAATAGAAGAGGCGTTGAAGGAATTCAACATCCTCCCGTTTCGTCATAGTAAAGTGCAGGAATTGTCGAAAGGGTTGAAACAGCGGGTCAGCATCGGTCGTTCGCTGATTGCCGATCCACCACTCCTGCTCTTGGATGAGCCGACCTCGGGGCTCGATTTCGAAATGACGAAGGAGATTTACCTTCTGCTGAAGAATATCCATGCGTTGGGAAAGACAATACTGTTTACCTCGCACCGGCCTGAAGAAATCAAAACCCTCGCCACGCGGATCATGGTCCTGCATCAGGGAAGCCTCGTTTTCGATAGTTCTCCCAAGGAGTATTTCGAGTCGCAGATCCATCAGAATCTCTACTCATGATCAACAACGTCGCGATATTGACATGCAATGACCTGGCAATTGCGTTCAAGAACAAGACCCTCTACCTGATCATCTTCATGCCCCTTTTTGTTTTCCTGTCAATGGAACTGGTTGACGGAAACGGACCGACATTTGAAAAGACCAGAATCGGGTTGTTTGACCACGGGAACTATCCTCCAGGAATGGTTCAAAGTATCCAGTCGGCCGACCGCAATTTCACAATCTCCTGGCTCGCGAACGAACAAGCAGGAATTCAGTGGCTCAAGGACAGGAACGGCGACGGAATTCTTGTCCCGTCGGCGAATAAAGACGTAGGCTGTACCCTGGTCGTACTGGATAAGGCCTCGTTCCAGACGCTGACCATTGTCGAAAGTGTTTCTGCCGTGCAGCGGGCGCTGGAAGAGGGCAGCAAAAACTGGATTTCGGAAACTCGTTTTCTTCAGGACGGCGCGATCCAAAGGCAGATGCTACCCACCTGGATTTTGATGCTGGCGCTTCTTGTCGGCTTCATCGTTCTTCCGACGCAGGTAGCTGAGGAAAAGGAAAAGAAGCTGTTGCTGGGATTGTTGCAAACGCCGACTCGTGAGGTGGAGTGGTTGCTCGCCAAGGTATTTATGGGGATGATTTTGATAGCGTTTGCGGCGTTGTCACTTCACCTGCTGATGCCGATTGAAGTTGGTCCCGCTGGTTGCCTGGGCTATGTCGTCTTCCTGATCGCGGGCGGGTTCTGTTTCAGCGCATTCGGAGTCTTCGTCGGTTTCTTGTGCCGAACCCAGGCCAGTGCGCGAACGCTGGGCCTGGTTGTTTATCTGCCGAACCTGCTCCCTTCCGCGCTCGCCGATTTTTCGCAGAAGCTGAAGAGCGTGGCACCGTTGCTGCCGTCCTATCCGTTTTACCAACCGATAAAATCGATCCTTTTGGCGGGACGTGGATTGTCGGATTTTCCTCTGCAATTGCTAGCGCTTTTCGGGATTGGGCTCGTGACATTGTTCCTGTCACACCGGTTAATGAAGAACCGCTGGCTGATGTGACAGGAGCGCCTGCATCGTTTGCAACCAATCATGCAGTTCCGCGCTATAGTCCCCGTGCTCCACGCCGAAGCATAAGAAGGATAAACGCCCCTATTCGTGAAGTTCGCGGCTCGTTCATCGGCATCGGGCCGCCCTCAAGAAATCGGGGACAGATCTAGACAAAATTGAGAGACCCCAGCTTTGCTGGGGAGGCATACGCAGTTTGACAGTAACGGAAGTCTCATAGTAACTCCGAAGCGTGAGCCGCCAAGCACCACGCTAAGGAGAAACCATGAGACAAGTAGAAAGTTTAAGCCACACGCGATGGGAGTGTAAGTATCACATAGTATTTATCCAGAAATACCGGCGGCAGGCGCTGTTCGGTCAGCTGAGGAAGGAGCTTGGTGAGGTATTTCACCGACTGGCGAGGCAGAAGGAAAGCCGGATCGAGGAAGGTCATATCATGTCAGATCACGTGCACATGATGATATCAATTCCGCCGAAGTATGCGGTTTCGCAGGTAGTGGGCTATATCAAGGGAAAGAGCGCGATCCATATCGCCCGGGCGTATCTGGGCCGGAAGAAGAACTATGTGGGGCAGCACTTCTGGGCCAGGGGATATTTTGCTTCGACGGTGGGCCGGGACGAACAGGTAATACGGGAGTATATCCGGCACCAGGAAGCGGAAGATCGCAGGATCGACCAGTTACAGTTGATGTAGTCGCCCCTTTGAGGGGCTCAAGGAGCCGACAGGCTCCGTTGTCCAGGCCGCTTTGAGCGGCTCACAAACTAAAGCCCCCGGCTTTGCCGGGGGATACTTACTTTCATATGATGAATGACCCAATTAAATAAGTCCGCCCCCATTATTCCGATCTCCTTTAGGCTGAGATACTGGCCGAAGCATTCTGACCACTGGTGGCCTTTACGTAACTATGTATCGAAGTACGTTCTCCGTCCGCATTCGCTTCGCGAGCGCCTTGTCCGTTGTTGTCTCTAGCGCAAGATACCGACGATTCTCTGGCAGCTCCCTAGTGTGTTCGCTAACCAAGCAGAGTCCAGCGTTTGCGGCAGCAACCTTAACGCCCTCGGAATTGCGAATGAATCTACCACGAAGGGTTGAGTTCCCTACGACAATGACCGCACGCCCATTCGGTCGAGGTACACGGCGTATCTGTTTCATTAAACGCCTCAGATCGGTTGCGTAGCGTTCAACCATCTTGAGGTGTCTGCTCGTTAATGTGTCCGCGGGCGCGATTGCCTCCTGAATGTTGGAAACGTCTTCCGGAACCGTCACTCGCAGGAGGGCTCTTTCCGCCCCTATTGCCTCCGCGCGAATCTCTCTGATCATCGATAAGTCGTACCCAAGCCACACCAGCGCAAGGCGATGGCCGCGAAGATAATCAATTGCATTCAGATATGGCGGGGATGTGATTACAAGATCGATTGTCGACGTGCGCACCTGCATTCTTCTTGCGTCGCCTGGATTGACCGTTGCACCTGAATGTGGCGGATCATCGATGAGAGCGCCGCGAATTCTCTCGACCGCCTTCTCGAAACCGCTAAAGACGTCATAGTCCGAGGTATCGGCCACACGATGTGGTCGTGAGTGCGAGACATCGCGCGCCGGGGACGCGCCGCCGTCCTTCGTTACGATAATCCGACTAAGCGCAAGTCGCGCAACGTCGATGGCCTTTCGGTATTCCTGGCGTCGACGATAGGTGGCTTTTGTCAGGGCATATGAGAGGCGCCGGAGCTGATCTCGCTGCGGTTTGGCGAACCAATACTTCGTAAAAGCATTCGTTTCTTCGTCATCGTCGATCCATGGCAACTCAATGTAGCGCACAGATCTAGCAATGGCCATCACGTCCCGCTGTTACTCTTTCAACCATCGCATCATCAACTGGGTTAGTCCATACTCGCGCCATGAGAACCGCTAGCGGGACTCCGGTCCCTTGAGGCCCTTCGCTGCATGTCGATCGAGAATTCCGGCTTCCGGATGTTGCGTGAGCGCAGGATGCCTGCGATGACGTCATGACCACGGCTTGCGGGACGCCGCCGCCGGGAGTATACGTTCATGTCCGCTGATACCGAAACCGACCGCCGCCGGATGCGCGACGCGCTGGTGCTGGCAGAGCGCGGCGGTGCGGAAGGCGAGGTGCCGGTCGGCGCGGTGGTCGTGCTCGACGGCGCGATTATCGGCGAGGGCTGGAACCGCCCCATCGCCAGCCGCGATCCGACCGCGCACGCCGAAATCCTGGCCATGCGGGAAGCGGCGCGGCGCCTGGACAATTACCGGCTGACCGGAGCCGATCTGTACGTGACGCTGGAGCCCTGCCTGATGTGCGCCGGCGCCATGGTGCACGCCCGCATCCGGCGGCTGGTGTTCGGCGCCGGCGATCCCAAACGCGGCGCGATCAACAGCACCTGCCACGCGTTCGAGACCCAGGGGCTCAACCACCGGGTCGAGTTCGAAGGCGGTGTGCTGGCGAGCGAGTGCGCCGACGTTCTACAGGCGTTTTTTCGCGGGCGTCGGTAGTTCGAAACAAGAACCCCTCCGCGAGGGACGGGTTCGTCAAGCGCTGTGCGTCCGCGGTTCAATTGTTGCGACGGCGGGCGACGCCGATCAGGCCAAGCAATCCGCTGCCGAACAGCCAGGCCGCCGCCGGAACCGGCACCGGTGACGCCATGTAGTTGTCGATGCCGGCGACCATGCGCGGAGCGCTTCCCAGAATGCGGACCTCCGATGTGTACACGTTATTCCAGAGGCCGCTGAAACTGGGCGTGGCGGTCAATGTGCCGTCGGGTTCCTTCTCCCAGCCGTTGGCAATCGCCGTTGCGTCGTCCCAGGTGGTGTCGAACGTCACCGAATAGCTCTGCCACGGCGCGGCAAAGAAATTGCTGTCTTCGATGGAGATATGCCAGCCGTTGGCCGTCGCGTCCTGATAGCGAAAGCGCAGCCAGGCATCGGTGAAATCGCCGTTGACAAAACTCAGATCGACCTTCACGGTCCAGAGCCCGTCGGCAAACACACCCGAGTAGTCGGGGCCGGTGTTTACCGCACCGATGGCGTTGAACACAGGCGCCGTCACGGAAAGATTATCGGTCTGCATATAGCCACCCGGGTTGCCGCCGGCGGCCACGTGGGTGACGGTGGTTTCGGTCGTGTTTGCGGTCCAGCTTCCGAGCCCCGCGTCGAACGTGTCGTTGACCGTGCTTGCCGCCAGCGCAATGGCGGGCGGACAGGCGAGCGTGGCGAAGAGTACGAGTCTGCTGCATGCGGTCATGATGACCTCCTTTGCGATAACTGTCGTGGCGTTCGACGACGTAAGCCCGGCCGATTGCCGGCATTCGATGCCCGGTACTGCGCCATATTACTCGCGCAGGCATACCGCACCGGCATGCCACCGCCGGGCGTTGAACTTCCCGTCCTGCAAGCTCTTTTCTCTTTCAGCGATTGAGCGTGCGTCGCCGCGCGATCGCCGACAAGCCGAGCAGGCCGCCGCCGAACAGCCAGAACGCGGCTGGCAGAGGAACGAGCGCGGGCGCCGCCGTGTCGAGCAGCGTGGTTGAATAAACGTCCGCGCCGAAATCATTCTGCACGAAGATCGTCGTCCGGCCCGTGAGCCCGTACGTGGTCGCGTCCGTGACGACGGAATTGAACAGGCTCTCCTCCGGCGGTTCGATCAGCGTCACGCCATAGTTGAAGAACAGTTCATCGCCGTCCGCGCTGCGGGTGACCTGGTAAGGACCCTCGTCGCCGAGACCGTCGGTGCGAAAATCGACGTCGGTTGCGAACCCGTCATAGCCGACGATGCGCAAGCCGGTGATCCATGAGTCGACGCCGGCGGTGTCCCTGATGCGGGGCGCGAAGATGAGTTTGCCGGTATTGTCGGAACGGACCACGCGGTCCTGCAGTACGCCGGTCAGGATCGTCCCGCCCAGGCTGTCCTCTACGGAGAAGGGTATCAGCGCGTCCCGGATCACCAGGCCGGCCAGATCGGGCTCCGCGGCCGACGTGGTTCCGCTCAAAGGCACGGTCGCACCCGGCGAGACGCTGACGGCCTGCGCTGTCGTGGCGGCGAACAAGATTAGGGTTGCGGGCAGCAGTGCCCGGAATCGATCGATTGTGCGGTTCAGATATTCCATGGCCAACCTCCTGTCGTGCATTCACTGAACGAAGGGGCGCGCGTGCGATCAACAAGACGCCCTGGCGGATATGAGTCTTTTCGTCTGTCATCACCTCCTGTTATTAATTTTACCACATTCAAAAACAGAAGCGACGCTGTTTTTGCGCAGGGCCGCCCGAAGAGATCGCATCAGTGCTTTCTGCGGCGCCCGACCGCAGCCAAGCCGATCAGTCCGGAGCCCATCAGCCAGAGGGCGGCCGGAACCGGCACCACCGTTTCTCCGTCACCCACCTGCTTTACCTGAATACCGTACTGTCCGAAGGCGGGCGTGTCGCAGTATCTGTGCGTTGAGATACTCTTCAATGCGCTTGTTGGCTGCGTGTCGAGCGAGCTTGCTTCTCCTTCGCGGAAAGGGCATTCCACGCGCCGTTCAGCGCCTTCATTTCCTCGTGCGCTCATTCCGCTTTGCCGTTTTGCGCGCCGCTCCTGCCTTAACTGGTCGATCAGCGTCTGCTTTTCGGCCTCATAGGCCTGTGAGTCGATCGCCGATGCAAACAGGCTGATGTAATAGCTTCCGGCGTCCGCCGCGAAATCCCACCGTTCCGGGGCCATCCAGACTGGCCAGCGTATCGGTGGCGGTCGTGATATTGAGGCCCGATTCCGTGAACGGATTTGGAAACTCGAAATCGGTCAGGGTCGCCTGATAGGTGCCGTCCGATCGAGATTTCAAACGTGTCCGTGAAATTCACACTGTTCTTGAACGTTTCGACCTTTTCGTAAACAACCGTTCCGTTTCCGGCGTCGCTGTACAGGCTCGAGGCGTGCACCGGCAATGCGACGATGGCGACCAAGCCCAACAGCGGCCGGAGGCATGGGCTGAGTTCCTTCATGATGGCATTCTCCCCAACGATTTCTTATGTCTGGTTACCCGTTCTTGTGTCTAGTTATCCGGTCTTGGTCTGGATATCCTGACCGTCGTCGGCTCGCGTACGGTCGGGACGGGGTTTGCCGTCGCCGGATGTCTTGGTATCCGGTTCCGACAGCAGGCCTATCAACGCCGCAAGGCTGTGGAAAGACGATCGCTCCCGGGTTTCCGCGTGCTCGACCGTCCCGATCACATGGTTCGGATCGTTGGCGTCGCGGCGGTAGATCCGCACGATATAGTTCTCCATCTCAATTGCCCTTTTTCGTTGTAAGTCCACCCGAACGAAGTCTTGCACGCGTGGACTTACAGATGCCTTACACGTGCTGCGTAGAGGTGACGGGTCGAGTACGCAATGGTGAGCGGGAAGCAAAGGGCCCAACAGGCTGTTGAAAGACGGCCATGCGCGGTGATCCGGCGCTGAACACCGGTGCGAAATGCTCAGGTGCTGGATGGACGCTGCGCTCTTTGGCCGGTTTTCGCCTTGTGCCGCAGCCGCCTGAACAGCTTTCGTCGGTCAAGGAGGGGATTCCGGCGCATTTTCCGGGTGGACGGCTCGCCTTGGCGAACGCAGGTGACGACCGCTCCAGGAACGCAAAGGCGCCGCCGACCGTCCGCCCCGTGCGCCGTGAGGAACGGCTTATTTCACTGAATCGTGAATCCTGTCGGTTTCGGCGGACGGGCGTATGCCCAGACCGGAGGACAGATTGCTGCAGCAGCGCTGGTAGGCGGCGAGTGCCTCGGCCTGCCGGCCGGTTTCGCGGTAGCACAACATCAGGCGCTGGTAGAACAGCTCGCACAGAGGATCGATTTCCAGTCCCTTCTGGTGCAGGTAGCCGGCGGTGACCCACTGGCGGTTGACTTCGGCTAGACCGGCAACCTGGATGATGCTGCGTATCAGTTTGGAGCGGAGGCGCTCCCGCAGGGACAGGCTCCATGGCTTGGGCGGTTCCAGCGCCAGGAAGCCGCCCTGATAGAAACTCATGGCCTGCGTCAGGAGCCTGGACACACGGTCGGTCACCGCCCTGGATGACGGCAACGAAAGCAGTCGATCGATCTGGTTAAGCACGCGCTCGAGCACCCAGAACGTCGACCCACACAGTCTCGCTGTTGAGGGTCAGTCTGCCGTCCGCCGCGAGCAGCACGCCGTCGTGGTGGTGGAGCAGCTTGCGCAGTCGGTGCAGTGTGACGTCGTAGTTGTTGGCCGCTTCGTCGCCCTCCGCATCGGGCCAAAGGGATACGGCCAGCATTTCCTTGCTGACGCCGCGACCGCCCTGCGCGATGAGCGCCTGCAACAGTTCGACCGGCTTCTGCTGGCGCAGCTTTTCGGCGGACAACACCTGACCGTCGACCTGAATGCCGAAGCGACCGAGCGTATGAACACGGATGAATTGTCCGGGGAGTTGCCCCAGGTATCGACTGCGGTTGCCCCCACCGCCCGCCGACTGGTTTTCACCGTCTATAAGATTCAGCCCCATGCACTGCTACCAAGGTTCTTCTTGTTACCCGGAGCGTCCGCACCCGCGTCGCCCTGAACGTCCCGGCCGGCTCGCGTTCGGCTTCTCAGCGTGATCCCGCCACTGGCAGGACGCATCAAACCACGCCGCCCTCGTTGTTAGTATCGGATTTTTCCCAGACTATTAGTAATTCGCGGCCTTCTATTCTAATGAGCGCTTACAGGAGTGCAAGTGGGCGTCCGGCTGATATACAAGTATTTTTTCGAGTCGATTACCCGGTATTCCGCATGCCGCTGGCGATGGCGTTGATCGAACGGATCAGCGGATTGAGCCAGCGAGCGCGTTCCGAATCCTCGATCTCTGGATTACGAAAGCGTCTCAAAACTTTGATTTGTATATAATTCAATGGGTCAAGGTACGGATTCCTGCGATCCAGCGAAAGCGCCAGCGCAGGCGCTTCCTCCATCAGACGGTGAACGTCCGCCACCCGCAGCACCTGCGCGACCGTCCGGTCGAATTCGCGTTCGATGGTGTGGAAGATGGCCGTGGCCTGACTCCTGTTGGCCGCCAGTTCCCGGTATTCGTCGGCGATGTCCATTTCGGCTTTCGCAAGAGACATCTGGGTGTTGCTCAACAGAGCGCGGAAAAACGGCCAGTTGCGGTACATCAGCCGAAGCTGCATGAGCTTTCCGGCATCGTCGCCCGCCCATTGCTCCAGCGCCGAGCCGATGCCGTACCACGCGGGCAGCGTATGCCGGGACTGAGCCCAGCCGAACACCCAGGGGATCGCGCGGATCGACTGTTTCGAGCGGTCCTGCTCCTTGCGGTGGCTGGGCCGCGACCCGATGTTCATCAGACCGATCTCGGTCACCGGCGTCGCTTCGTAGAAATAGTCCAGCAGCCCCTCCGTGTGGTCGATCAGTTGCCGGTAACCCTGCTCGCCCAGCGTGGCGAGCTGGTCCATGACCCCGGCGAATTCCTGGGTCTGGGGCGGCGGCGTCTGCACCAGGTCGCGGCCGGCCTTGAGCATGCCGGTGACGCCCATCGACAGTTCGTAGGCGGCGGTTTCGGCGTTGCTGTATTTGTACGACAGCACTTCGCCCTGTTCGGTGACCTTGATCTGCCCGTGCACGGTGCCGACGGGCTGCGCCATGATCGCTTCGTGCGTGGGACCGCCGCCGCGGCCCAGCGTGCCGCCGCGCCCGTGGAAGATCCGGCAGCGGATGCCGTGGCGCGCCGCGATGTCGACGATGCGCTGTTGTGCCTTGTAGAGATTCCAGGCCGAGGCCAGTATGCCGCCGTCCTTGCACGAGTCCGAATAGCCCAGCATGACTTCCTGCAGTTCCCCTGACGCGTGCAGCAGACGGCGATACACCGGCACGGCCAGCAGGCGGTCCAGCACTTCCTCGATGTGACGCAGATCTTCGATGGTCTCGAACAGCGGACTGATGCGGATGTGACAGAAAAAGTCGCCGTCGTCCCGCGGTCCGGCCAGGCCACAGAGCGAGGCCAGCCACATCAGTTCCAGCACATGGCTCGCGTTGTGGGTCATCGAGATGACATAGGCGCCGAACGCGCCCGCACTGACCTCGCGCCGCATGTGGGTCATCACGTCGAGCACTTCCAGCGTCTCCCGCACGGATTCGCTCAGAGGCGTCCGATCGACCGCAAGCGGCGGCCGCTCCAGCAGGCCGGCCAGCAATTCGATGCGCTGCGCTTCGTCGAGCACCCTGTAGTCGGGTCGTCCCGGAAGCTGGCCGGCCAATTCGGTCACGGCTTCGGTGTGGCGCGCGGACTCCTGGCGGATGTCGAGCTGGAACAAAAAGAATCCGAACGTCTCGACCAGGCGGATCAGATCGGTGACCGGCCCGCCGGCGGTATAGCTGTCGCCGTGCCCGATCAGCGAATCGCGGATCAGCACCAGGTCGTTGAGAAAACTGCGCTCATCCGTATAACGGCTGGTGCAGAAGGTGCGTTCGTCGACCGGCGCGCCGTCGATCAGCGCGTCGACATACTGGATGTTCTGCGCGAGCCGGCGGCCCATGATGTGCAGTTTGCGGCGATAGGGTTCGTGGTCGAACCGCTCCGGGTGATAGCCCAGGATCTCGGAATAGCGTTCGATGTCACGTTCCAGGCTATCGCAAAACGCCTTGGCGGGCTCGACCATGCCGCGCGAATAGGTCAGCAGGCCGTGCAATTCTTCGATGTGCTGTTGATAGTGCTGCAGTATCTCGCGCATGTGCAGCCGCAGCGCCATGCGCGTGGTCTCCGGCTTGACGAAGGGGTTGCCGTCGCGGTCGCCGCCGATCCAGGAACCGAAGCGCAGCAGACTCGGCACCTGGATGTCGGCGTCGGCGTAGATGCGGTGAATCGCCTTTTCGATATAGCGATAGGTCTCCGGCACGGCCTGGAACAGACTCTGCCGGAAATAATTCAAGCCGTTGCGTATTTCGTCGCGCACCGTCGGCTTGTGCGCGCGGACTTCGTCGGTTTTCCAGAGTATCTGGATCTGCGCGCGCAGCGCATTGACGATCTCAGTACGCTTCTCCCGGCTGATCGCCGGCACGTCGAGCTGCTCGGCCGTGGTGAAGATGCGGCGCAGCGCCTGCATGACCGCGCGCCTTCTCGCCTCCGTCGGGTGCGCGGTGAATACCGGCAGATAGCGCGATTGATTGAGCAGCGCCTGCAACTGCGCGGGTGTCATGCCCGAGGCGTGGAATTCGCGCAGCGTGTGATCGAAGGAACCGACCCACAGCGGGCCGCCGGCGTTGACGATGCGCCGGCGCTCTTTGTGCTGAAACGCTTCCTCGGCGACGTTGACGAGACTGAAATAGAGATTGAACGCGCGCACCACGTGCACCAGCGTGGCTGCATCCAGGCTGTCGATGAAACGCGCAAGCCGCAGGCGCAGTTCCGGGTCGTCGGCCTTTCTCAGGCGGATGTAGCCCTTGCGAAATTTCTCGACGGCCTCCAGCACGTGACCGCCCGCCTGATCCGCCAGCACCTCGCCGAGCAGATTGCCGAACAAGCGGACACGGGCGCGCAATTCCTTGTCGCGCGACGGCGGCGTGATGTGTTCACTGGCGGACATGGGCGGATCTTGGCCTGGTTTGTTCCGGCGTCCTGCGGGCGCGCCGGCGCTGCGTGGCGGGCGATCGGGAGCGCACTATTATAACGCGGTTGTGCGCCAAGTTCAGTTCGATCCTCTGAACAGGACTTGACGCCGTGCGGTACGCCGGCGAATCAGGCGCCGGCGGGTCGCTTGGCGTGCTCGATCGCCTGACCGTAAAGGCTCAGGTACTGCGCCGCGCTGTGATCCCAGGAAAAATCCTGACGCATGCCGTTCTGCACCAAAGCGGACCATGCAGCGGGCTTCCGATGCAGCGCCAGTGCGCGTTCGATCGCGCTGAGCAGCGCCTTCGGCGTGATGGCATCGAAGACAAAGCCCGTGCCGGCGCCGGCGCGGGCATCGACGACCGAATCCGCCAGTCCGCCGGTGCGCCGCACCACCGGCGGCGTGCCGTAGCGCAGGCTGTAGAGCTGATTCAGTCCGCACGGCTCGAAGCGCGACGGCATCAGGAACACATCCGACCCCGCTTCCAGCAGATGCGACAGCGCCTCGTCATAGCCGATGCGGGCGCCGACCTTTTTTGGATAGGCGCGGCTGGCTTTCTCGGCGACGGCTTCCAGTTCGCGCTGGCCGGTGCCCAGCAACACCATCTGCACCGGTTTATGGACCAGTTCGGGAATCGTGCTGAGAATCAGGTCGACGCCTTTCTGTTCGACCAGGCGGCCCACGTGGCCCAGCACGACCGCCTCGGGATTGACCGGCAGACCGAAGGCGCTCTGCAGCGCCGCCTTGTTTTCCTGCTTGAGTTCGATCGTCGCGGCGCTGTATGGGCGCGGAATGAACGCATCCTTTTCCGGATTCCGAGACGTCGTAGTCGACGCCATTGAGAATTCCCGACAGGCTGTCGCTGCGTCCGGCGAGCAGCCCGTCCAGGCCGCAGCCGTATTCGGGCGTGCAGATTTCCTGCGCGTAGCCGGGACTGACCGTGTTAAGCCAGTCCGCATGGAGCAGTCCGCCCTTGATGAACGAAAACCTGCCGTAGAATTCCAACTGACCGATCGCCCACCAGTCCGGGGGCAGCTTCAGGGCGTCGAAATCGGCGCGGCCGAACACGCCCTGGTAGGCGAGATTGTGAATCGTGAACAGGCTGGCGGGACGCCCGGTCTCGCGCGCCAGGAACGCCGGGATCAGCGCGGTCTGCCAGTCGTTGCAATGAACCAGGTCGGGGCGCCAGTCCAGCCCGGCACGGTCCATCGCCAGTTCGCTCACGGCGCGGCAGAAGACGCCGAAGCGCAGTGCATTGTCCTTCCAGTCGGTGCCGTCGGGCTGGCTGTAAGGGCCGCCCGGCCGGTCGAACAGGGCCGGGGCGTCGATCAGGTACAGCGGCATTGCCGTCCCGGGCATTGTGCCTGCCAGAATGCCGACCGGCTGATCGGCGCCGGGCAGGTCGAGCGAGGCGACTTTGGTAAGCTTGCCCGCGTTCCTGACCGCCGCCGGGTAGGCGGGCAGAACGAGGCGTATTTCTTGCTTCAGTTTACCGATGGCCGCGGGCAGGCTGCCCGACACGTCGGCCAGCCCGCCGGTCTTGATCAGAGGGTGGGCCTCGCTGCTCGCGAACAGGATATCCATGCTGTGGTGTGGTCTGAATGGTTGCCGTGGTGGGTCGGCGCTAAGCCTGAGTGATGCAGGCCGATGCGTCAAGTCGTTTGGGTTGCCGCGGCGAAACGGGTATAAAGGGAGCCGGTACGCGGGCAAGCCGAATTTCGTTTCACTGAACGGGAGGAATCGAACGATGCGCATAGCGATAATGGGTCTGGGGCGGATGGGCGGCAACATGGCGCGGCGTATGCGCCGCGGCGGCATCGAGGTCGTCGGCCAGAACCGCACGGCCGCTGTCACGGATCAGCTTGCGAAAGAGGAGGGATTGATCCCTGCGTATACGTTTGCCGAGGCCGTCGGATTATTGTCGGCCCCGCGCGTCGTCTGGCTGATGCTGCCGGCGGGCGCCGTCACCGAACATGGGCTGGCCGAGCTTATCGACCTGCTTGAAGCGGGCGATCTGGTCGTCGACGGCGGCAACAGCAACTACCACGACAGTCAGCGGCGCGCGCATATCCTCGCCGAACACGGCATCGAATTCATGGACGCCGGCACCTCGGGCGGTATCTGGGGCCTGGAAAACGGCTACTGCCTGATGGTCGGCGGCAGCGACCAGGCGGCGGCGCTGCTCAAACCGGTGCTCGAAGCTCTCGCGCCGTCCGCGGAGCACGGCTGGGCGCACGTCGGACCGGTCGGCGCCGGCCACTTCACCAAGATGATCCACAACGGCATCGAATACGGCATGATGCAGGCGCTCGCCGAGGGCGTCGCCCTGTTGCGCGGCAAGCCCGAATTCAACATCAACGTCGCCCAGGTGACCGAACTCTGGCGTTACGCTTCGGTCGTGCGGAGCTGGCTGCTGGACCTGACGGCCGAAGCGCTCGCGCAGGACAGCACGCTGGACAGCATCGCGCCGGTCGTGGCCGATTCCGGCGAAGGCCGCTGGACCGCGATCGAGGCGATCGACCAGGGTACGCCGGCGCCGGTTATCACCCAGGCGCTGGCGGCGCGCTTCACCAGCCAGGGCGGGTCCGATTTCGCCAACCGCGTGCTGGCCGTGATGCGCAAGGGATTCGGCGGTCACGCGGTGACCACCCAATAGGCATCGGAACCGAGGCGCTCGTTTTATGGAAGACTGCACGTACGTCATCTTCGGTGCCACCGGCAACCTGGCCGAACTCAAGCTGCTGCCGGCGCTGTATCGTCTGGATGCGGCCGGCCGGCTGAGCGAAGGGACGCGCATCGTCGGCTTCGGGCGGCGCGACTGGAGCGACGACGACTGGCGCAATCGGGTCCACACCTGGCTGGAGGACAAGCAGCTCGACGACAACGTCTGGGCGCGCTTCCGCGATCGGCTGCATTTTTTCCAGGGCAATCTGTCCGACGAGTCCGTCTATCCAGGGTTGCACGACTATCTGCTCAAGGACTCGGTCTTTTCGCCCAACATCATTTTCTACATGGCGATCAGGCCCGCCGACTTCGGGCTGGTATCGCACCACCTCGGCAAGGTCGAGTTGAACGTCGAGAACGGCGGCTGGCGCCGGCTGGTGATCGAAAAGCCCTTCGGCTACGACCTGGAAAGTGCGGAAAGCCTGCAGCGGGGCTTGAGCCGCGAATTCCGCGAGGACCAGACCTATCGCATCGACCACTATCTGGGCAAGGGCACGATCCAGAACGTCATGGTGTTCCGCTTCGCCAACCTCCTGCTGGAACCGCTCTGGAACCGCAACTACATCGACCAGGTGCAGATCACCCACAACGAGGCGCTGGGCACCGAGGGCCGCGCGGGTTACTACGACGGCGCCGGGGCGCTGCGCGACATGATCCAGAGCCATCTGCTGCAGTTGCTGACCCTGGTGGCGATGGAGCCGCCGGCGAACATGGACGCCGAATCGCTGCGCGACGAAAAAGTGAAAGTGCTGCGCTCGATCCGGCCGATCACCCAGAGCGCGGTGAATGCCTTTGCGTTCCGTGCCCAGTACGCCTCGGGTGTCATCAAGGGCAGGAAAGTGCCGGGGTATCTCGATGAGCCGGGTGTGCCCGCCGACAGCGTGACGGAAACCTACGCGGCTCTGAAGCTACTCATCGACAACTGGCGCTGGCGTGGTGTGCCTTTCTATCTGCGCACCGGCAAGCGCATGGCTGAGCGCAATTCGATGGTGGCAATCCGTTTCAAGCACCCGCCGCAGCAGTTGTTCCGCGAGACCCAGATCAACCAGATCAAGCCCAACTGGATATTGCTGAACATCCAGCCCAACGAATGCATCCGCATCGAGATGCAGGTCAAGGAGAGCGGACTGGAGATGCGCACCGAGACCACGCGCCTCGACGCGAGTTACAGCGGCATCAACACCCAGCAGTTGGACGCCTACGAAACACTGCTGCTGGACGTGATCGAGGGCGACCATTCGCTGTTCCTGCGCTACGACGAAGTGAGCTGGGCCTGGAAAGTCGTCGACCCGGTGCTCAAGGTGTGGGCCACCGAGCGCGACTTCATCCATACCTATCCGGCCGGCAGTTGGGGGCCGTCGGGCGCCGACCGCCTGTTCGACCGCCAGGACCAACGCTGGCGCAACACGCTGGAAGACACCGAAGCCTGAGCGAATACCCGATCGATTGCCGGAGACTCCGATCGGATATTGAAACGTCATCCCGGCGGAGGCCGGGATCCATTGATCTGAGCAGTCCAAATGGCGGCCTTGGCCGGCCTGACGACTTGATCCGAGGTAACGATTGCGAAGTTTCATAGCCGGGGACCTATGCCTGCACTGACCGAGACCGACGCCTGGAAAGCGCTCGAAGCGCATTTTCGAACGATTAAAGACAGCCACATGCGCGCCTGGTTCGACGCCGACCCGCGGCGCTTCGAACGGTTTTCGCTGCGCTGCGGCGATCTGTTGCTGGACTATTCCAAGAACCGCATCACCGACGAGACGCTGCGCCTGCTGTTCGACCTGGCGCGCGCGCGCCAGGTGCCGGCCTGGACTGAGCGCATGTTCGGCGGCGAGAAGATCAATTTCACCGAAGGGCGCGCCGTGCTGCACACGGCGCTGCGCAACCGTTCGAATACGCCGGTGTACGTCGACGGCGAGGACGTGATGCCGGAGGTCAACGCGGTGCTCGCGAAAATGCGCGGCTTCAGCGAGCGCGTGCGCAGCGGCGACTGGAAGGGTTTCAGCGGCCGGGCCATGACCGACGCGGTCAACATCGGCATCGGCGGCTCGGACCTCGGGCCGGTGATGGTGACCGAGGCGCTCAAGCCCTACGGCGGGCCGCTGCGCGTGCACTTCGTGTCGAATGTCGACGGCAGCCAGATCGCCGAAACGCTCGCGCCGCTCGACCCGCACAGCACGCTGTTTCTGGTTGCGTCGAAGACCTTCACGACGCAGGAGACGCTGGTCAACGCACACTACGCGCGCCGTTGGCTGCTGGCCGCCGCCGGCGACGGATCGGCGGTGGCGAAGCACTTCGTCGCGCTGTCGACCAACGCCAAGGAGGTGACCGGATTCGGCATCGACGTGCAGAACATGTTCGAGTTCTGGGATTGGGTCGGCGGCCGCTATTCGCTCTGGTCGGCGATCGGTCTGTCCATCGCACTCTACGTCGGCATGGACCGTTTCGAGGAATTACTGGCCGGCGCGCACGCCATGGACAGGCATTTCCGCATGGCGCCGCTGGAGGAAAACATGCCGGCGATCCTGGGGCTGCTCGGCATCTGGTACAACAATTTCTTCGGTGCGGAGACGTACGCCATCCTGCCCTACGATCAGCACCTGCACCGGTTTCCCGCCTATTTTCAACAGGGCGACATGGAGAGCAACGGCAAGCGCGTCAACCGCGCCGGCGAAGCCGTCGGCTGCAGCACCGGTCCGGTGATCTGGGGCGAACCCGGCACCAACGGCCAGCACGCGTTCTACCAGTTGATTCACCAGGGCACGCGGTTGATCCCGGCCGATTTCCTGTCTGCGGTGAACGCGCACCACGACATTCCGGCGCAGCAGCGCATCCTGTTCTCCAATTTCCTCGCGCAGACCGAGGCGCTGATGCGCGGCAAGACCGAAGAGGAAGTGCGCGAAGAATTGAAGGCGGAGGGCAGGCCGGCGGCCGACATCGCCGCGCTGGCGCCGCACAAGGTGTTTCCGGGCAACCGTCCGACCAATTCGCTGGTCTATCCGAAACTCACGCCGGAAATGCTCGGCAGGCTGATCGCGCTGTACGAACACAAGATCTTCGTGCAGGGTATGATCTGGGGCATCAACTCCTTCGACCAGTGGGGCGTCGAGCTGGGCAAGCAGCTTGCGAAGACGATTCTCGCCGAGTTGGAGGCCGGGTCGAAGCCCGGCGCGCACGACGCGTCGACCGACGCTCTGCTGGCCTGTTACCGGCGATTGTTGGAGGCAAAAAAATAGCGGCCCGGGGGCCGCTATTCCTGTGCTGAACCGCTTGCGATCCGCTAACGGCGACTGCGGCGCCGCGCGACGCCGACCAAGCCCAACAGGCCGGAACCGAACAGCCATACAGCGGCCGGCACCGGCACTGGTGTTACATTGAATATGCTGGTAAACGCCGCAACATCCCCGGCGCTCAGCGAAAAGTGGATGGTGATTCCGATATCGCTATCGACAGATTCCGACGTGGGTATCGGTCCAAACGATGTATTCCCCGAACCGCTGCCGAAAAGGCCGGAAGCTGAAATCGTTGTGCCGGATCCCCAGAGCGTGCTGGCTACGTTTCCGTCAATCAGCGCCGTATAGATGGGCGTTCCGGCATAGGCAATTGTCGCCGTGCCGTTACCGGTGTCAGTAACGCCAGCGGAAATCGACCCGATCATTGTACCGACGGGAATCGCCGGGGAAACGCCGATGCTGGTCGTTACGGTATACGTCTGTGTCGAGCCGGTGTTGTTGGTGATGGTGAAGTTGTTGGTCACGAACGGGTCGCTGTCCAACGTCAGGTTCCAGTTGGCGAGGTCAAATCCCTGCGAGCCCTCCCAGTCATTTACGCTCTTGCCATTGGCGTTCGTGATAGTTTCCGCATTGTTCAGGCTGACAACCGTGCCATCGGCAACGTCGCTGCTACCCGACCAGCATGTTGTGCCACCGACGCAGACCTGCAGACCGACGGTTGCCGCCTGGGCGGACGTTCCGGCAAACAAAAGCGCGCCCATCGCGACCGCGCTCAGTGATTTGAATAAGTGCGCCATTGTCCTGATTACCGCTCTCCGGATCCCGTAGGGTGACCACCTTCGCGAGTGGCGCCCGATGCTGTTCGTTCTTGCGTTGCTTTGCTCGCACTTGTTCTTATGTGTCTGGATACGGCTAGCAGGTTCTATGCCGAACAGTCAATTGTTTGTAATTTAAGACAATAATTATTCTGCACTTGGGTTGCTGTAAGAAACTTCGACAGTGACTGAATTCGTATCTTGTTGAAACATAGAGATGTGATCAATTCCGGGCCGGCCGAGCGGCCGATTATTCTGTCAAGTCAGTCGACAAACTGCCCTCGCGTACCGGCAGCGTGCCGTCGTGGACCGGGTGAGCGATACCAGAGCGTGGTTTCAGCGTATAATTTTCCCAGAAGCCGGCCGGACAGTCGCTCCGCATCCTCGCGATGCGGGGAGGAAAGTCCGGGCTCCGCAGGGCAGGGTGCCAGGTAACGCCTGGGGGACGTGAGTCCACGGAAAGTGCCACAGAAAATATACCGCCAGGCGCCCTTTCGGGTGCGCCGGTAAGGGTGAAATGGTGCGGTAAGAGCGCACCGCGCTCCTGGCAACAGGAGTGGCAGGGTAAACCCCACTCGGAGCAAGACCAAATAGGGGAACGTCGGCGTGGCCCGCGCTGTTCCCGGGTAGGTCGCTAGAGGTGCGCGGTGACGCGCATCCCAGATGAATGACTGTCCTCGACAGAACCCGGCTTACAGGCCGGCTTCACTTTTTTCTCAGGGAACGCTTGCCTGAAGCGTCATCCCCGTGCATTCGTGCCGTGATCCCGGCCTGATTGTGGCGTCGTCTTGGCTTTATTGTGGCGTCATCCCGGCGAAGGCCGGGATCCGTTGCATTGCATGCCCTGGATGCCGGCCTTCGCCGGCATGACGTTCGGAGACCTGATTGGTGGTTTCCCGGCGGGCTGGTCCGGATGTTCCCGGTGGCTCTGCGGCCATGGGCGCGGCTGGATTTATGACCGCGATTCACGTAACGTGAACGACTCTGAACAAATACGAACCCGATGTCCGGCAAGCTTTTTATCAAGACCCACGGCTGTCAGATGAACGAGTACGACTCGTCCCGCATGGGCGACGTACTGGTCAAAGCCCACGGCATGACGCTGACCCGCGATCCGGTGGAAGCGGACGTGCTGTTGCTCAATACCTGCTCGATTCGAGAGAAAGCCCAGGAAAAAGTGTTTTCGCAGCTTGGCCAGTGGCGCGAGTTGAAGGAGCGCCGGCCCGGCGTCGTGATCGGCGTCGGCGGCTGCGTCGCCAGCCAGGAAGGCGCTGCGCTGCGCGAACGCGCGCCGTTCGTGGACCTGGTGTTCGGACCGCAGACCCTGCACCGGCTGCCGGCGATGCTCGACGAGGTGCGCGCCGGACACCGCGCGGTCGTTGACGTGACGTTTCCCGAAATCGAGAAATTCGATGCGCTGCCCCAACCGCGCGCCAACGGGCCGACGGCGTTCGTGTCCGTCATGGAGGGGTGCAGCAAGTATTGTACGTTCTGCGTGGTGCCCTACACGCGCGGCGAGGAGGTGAGCCGTCCGTTCGACGACGTCATCGCCGAATGCGCGGGACTGGCGGCGCAGAGCGTGCGTGAAATCACGCTGCTCGGCCAGAACGTCAACGCCTATCGCGGCGCGACGGCCGACGGCTCGACCGCCGATCTCGCGCTGCTGATCGACTACGTCGCGGCGATCGACGGCATCGGCCGCATCCGCTACACCACCTCGCATCCGCTGGAAATGAGCGACAGCCTGATCGAAGCCTATCGCGACGTGCCGGCGCTGGTCGGACATCTGCATCTGCCGGTGCAAAGCGGATCGGACCGCATCCTCGCGCTGATGAAGCGCAACCATACCGTGCTGGAATACAAATCGCACATCCGCAAATTGCGCGAGGCGCGCCCGCGCATCAGCCTCTCGTCGGATTTCATCGTCGGCTTTCCCGGCGAGACCGACGCGGATTTCGAAGCGACGCTGCGCCTGATCGACGACATCGGGTTCGATCAGTCGTTCAGCTTCATTTACAGCCGCCGGCCGGGAACACCGGCGGCCGAACTGCCCGACGACGTTTCGCCGGAGACGAAGAAACAGCGCCTCGCGCGTCTACAGGCGCGCATCAACGAATCCGCGGCCGCCATCGGCGCGGCCATGGTCGGCACCGAACAGCGGATTCTCGTCGAAGGACCGTCGAAGAAAGACCCGTTGCGGATGTCGGGGCGCACCGAGAACAATCGGGTCGTCAACTTTTCAGCGGGACCCGTGCCGATCGGCCGCTTCGTACGCGTGCGCATCACCGAAGCGCTGCCCAATTCGCTGCGCGGCGATTTTGTCGCTGTGGACGATACGACCATCGGCGATAGTCTGGTCAACTGCGGCTGACAGCAGACACTTTGCAACCCGAACCTGCACCCTATTCGCTGACGCTGGAACCCACCGACAACGAGCGGCTGGCGCGTTTGTGCGGCCAGTTCGACGAACACCTGCGCCAGGTCGAGCGGCGGCTCGAGGTCGCCATCAGCAACCGCGGCAACCGGTTTCAGATTGCCGGCGACGATGCCGCGGCGCGCGTTGCCGGCACGGTGCTGCAGGACCTGTACGCGGCGACGGCCGACGCGCCGCTCACACCCGAGCGCGTTCACCTGTATCTGCAGCAGGCCGGACTCGATGCGCGCGAAATGGAATCGCACGCCAAAGACGAAACTCTGGTGCATCTGCGGCGCGGTGCGATCAAGGGGCGCGGACCGCACCAGCGCGCCTACATCACCAGCATGTTCACGCACGACATCAACTTCGGCATCGGGCCGGCGGGCACCGGCAAGACCTACCTGGCCGTGGCCTGCGCAGTGCACGCACTGGAAAACGAAACCGTGCGCCGTCTGGTGCTCGTGCGCCCGGCAGTTGAGGCCGGCGAGCGGCTGGGTTTTCTGCCCGGCGACCTGACGCAGAAAGTCGATCCCTACCTGCGTCCGCTGTACGATGCGTTGTACGAGATGCTGGGTTTCGAGCGCGTCGCCAAGCTGATCGAGCACAGCGTCATCGAGATCGCGCCGCTGGCGTTCATGCGCGGGCGCACACTGAATGATTCCTTCGTCATCCTCGACGAGGCGCAGAACACTACGGCCGAACAGATGAAGATGTTTCTGACCCGCATCGGCTTCGGTTCGACCGCGGTCGTCACCGGCGACGTCACGCAGATCGACTTGCCCAAGCACCTGACTTCGGGCCTGAACCAGGCCATCAAGGTGCTGGACGGTGTCGAGGGAATCGGTTTCACCTGGTTCGATTCGCGCGACGTCGTCAGGCATCCGCTGGTGCAGAAGATTTTGAATGCGTATGAACGGCATGACCGCGGTGAGAATAAGTAGACCGGCGCCGGTCGAACTCGACCTGCAGATCGCCGCCGCTGCCGAGGGCCTGCCCGATATCGGTGCGTTCGAACGTTGGGTTGCCGCGGCGCTGGCAGGCCGCGACGCCCGCCGACAATTGACCGTACGCGTGGTCGACGAAGCCGAAAGCCGCGACCTGAACCGGCGCTACCGTCATAAGGACAAAGCCACGAATGTGTTATCTTTCCCGTTCGATCCGCTGCCGGGCATCGAGGAAACCTATCTGGGCGACCTGGTGATCTGCGCGCCGGTCGTGGCGCGGGAGGCGGCCGAGCAGCGCAAGACCGGCGAAGCGCACTGGGCGCACATGGTCGTACACGGCGTGCTGCACCTGATCGGGTACGATCACGCGCGCGACCAGGACGCGCGGGTGATGGAGTCACTGGAAACCGGCATCCTCGACCGACTGGGCTATGCCGACCCTTATGAATGAAGATCGACGGAATGCGGGATACAATGGCCGCCGTTGCATGCCGCATGCCGTTACCCTCGATAGGATGTTATGAAAGAAGACCGATCTAGCAACGGCTCCGGTCACAGAACCTGGATGGAACGCATCAGCCAGGCGCTGCTGGGGGAGCCAAAAGACCGCGAGCAACTGATTCAACTCCTGCGCGATGCGCAGACCCGCGGGCTGTTCGACGCCGATGCCCAGGCGATGATCGAAGGCGTGCTGCAGGTCGCCGACATGCAGGTGCGCGACGTCATGATTCCGCGCTCGCAGATGGTGGTGGTCGGACGGGACGAATCACCCGAGCAGTTGCTGCCCAAGATCATCGAATCCGGCCATTCGCGGTTTCCCGTGGTCGGCGACAACCGCGATGAAGTGATCGGCGTGCTGCTGGCCAAGGATCTGCTGCGTTACTGCGGCGAGACCGGCCGCGAGCATCTGCCGCTGCGCGACGTGCTGCGGCCGGCGGTCTACATTCCCGAAAGCAAGCGCCTCAACGTATTGCTGAAGGAATTCCGTGCCAGCCGCAACCACCTGGCGATCGTGGTCGATGAATACGGCGGCGTGGCCGGCATGGTGACGATCGAAGACGTGCTGGAGCAGATCGTCGGCGAAATCGAGGACGAGCACGATATCGACGAAGGCACGTTCATCCGCAGGCACAGCGATCACAACTACACCGTGAAGGCGCTGACGTCCATCGAGGATTTCAACGAGTACTTCGAGACGGAGTTCAGCGACGAGGAATTCGATACCATCGGCGGTCTGGTCACCAAGGAACTCGGTCACCTGCCCAAGCGCGGCGAGCGCCTGGGTCTGGGCAATCTGAATTTCGAGGTGTTGAGCGCCGACAACCGGCGAATCCATCTGCTCAAGGTCACGTTCCTGCAGGCGGTCGATCAGACCGGCGACGGCGCGTCGGGCTGAGGCTCGGCCGGGCACGGGACCGGCCGCGTTCCTCCCCGTCCGGCGCTTCGCGCTACAATGCGGCGGGGCCGGGCTGCCGGCACGAACCCACGGCACAGGCCGGCCTGCGGCGGTCCGCTCGGCAGCCAGCGAAAAGACTTCCACCTCCATGACCAAGACGATCATCGATCGACCGGGTTTCAGCGCGCTGATCGCCTTGCTGGCGGGCGCGGCCGTGCCATTGGGATTCGCACCGCACGGCTGGTTCTTTGCACCCTGGCTGGCGATGACGGCGTGGCTGCTGCTCGCGCTGCGCCTGCCGGCGCCCCGCGCGGCCTGGCACGGCTGGCTGTTCGGCTTCGGCCTGTTCAGCACCGGCGTCTACTGGGTGCACGTCAGCATCTACCGCTATGGCAATGCCAGTCTGCCGCTGGCCCTGGCGGTCATGCTGCTGCTGGCTGCGTATCTGGCGCTGTATCCCGCGCTGGCGGCGTGGCTGCTGGCGTCGCTGAGGGGCCGGTCCCGGGCCGTCAACCTGCTGCTGATCGCGCCCGCCGTGTGGGTGGCAACTGAATGGCTGCGCGGATGGCTGTTCACCGGGTTCCCCTGGCTCGATCTCGGGTACAGCCAGATCGACAGCCCGCTGGCGGCGGTCGCGCCGCTGGCGGGCGTCTACGGCGTCGGCCTGCTGGCGATGCTGGTTTCCGCGTTGCTGGTGCTGGTGGTGTCCGCCAACTGCTTCGGCCGGGTGTTCGCCGGTAGCGTGCTCGCCGCGCTGCTGGCCGCGACCGGATTCGGCAGCGGACACGAATGGACGCGTGCCGCCGGCGCACCGCTTAAGGCGACGCTGGTCCAGGGCAACGTCGCCCAGGACCTGAAATGGCGGCCGGAACAGCAGGCCGCGACACTGGAAACCTATACAGAACTCAGCGCCCCACACCGCGACAGCGCGCTGCTGATCTGGCCGGAAACCGCCATTCCCGCCTACTACGACCAGGTGGACGAGAACTTCATCGAGCCGCTGCGCAAGGAATTTGCGGCGCAGGGCACGGCACTGATCACCGGCATTCCGGTGCTCGACCGCGCCGACTGGAAGTATTACAACGCCGTGATCAGCCTCGCCGATCCAGGGCGTTTCTACTACAAGGTGCACCTGGTGCCGTTCGGTGAATATCTGCCGCTGCGGCACTGGCTCTCGACTCTGCTGTCGTTTCTGCCGGTCCCGCAGGCCGATTTCAGCGCGGGTCGGCTGGATCAGCCGCTGCTCACGGCGGCGGGTTACAAATTCTCGGCGTCGATCTGCTATGAAGTCGCCTTCGGCGCGCAATTGATCATCGGCGCGCGCGACGCGGCCTGGCTGGTGAACATCAGCAACGACGCCTGGTTCGGCGATTCCGCCGCGCCCCATCAGCACCTGGAAATGGCGCGCATGCGCGCGCTGGAAACCGGGCGTTATATGCTGCGCGCCACCAATACGGGCATTTCCGCGGTCATCGATCCGAGCGGTCAGGTGATCGCGCGCAGCGGCCAGTTCCGCGCCGAAACCGTCACGGCATCCATCGAGCCGCGCACCGGCGAGACGCCCTACATGCGCTGGGGCAACTACCCGGTGGTGCTGTACAGCGGGCTGTGGATCCTGTTGTTCGCCGCGGTTCGCCGCCGGGTGAAGGTGACACTTCGTTAGTATTAGCAGCCGAACCTTTTTAACCGCGAAGGACGCAAAGGACGCGAAGGCAAAAACCTCTTTTGCCAGTTGGACCTGCGCTAACACGCAATGATTCTTTCCGGCGGCGTGGTCTTATGCCTGTAGGAGCGGCCTCTGACTGCGAATCCGCCGCCACCAAACGGATTCGCGGGCAAGCCCGCTCCTACGAAGCCATCCGGAGTGCGACCATAAAGAGATCGCTTTCTGGCCCAAGAAGGGTTTTGCCTTCGCGTCCTTTGCGTCCTTCGCGGTTAATAAAGAGGGCGTATCAGTACCGTCAGTCACTGCCCGTTCAAACCCCTTCCTTGTCCAGCGGCCAGCGGCGGAAGGTCTCGTTGCCGCAGTTCGGGCAGGGCGTGATGCGCGTCGTGTGATTGATGGTCATCGCCGTGTTGCAGGCCGTGCAGTAAATGGTGCCCGGGCCGGTGATCTCACCGGCGCGGTAGGGCGGGTCGCGTTCCAGCGTCTGCTGCAGCTCCAGCATCTCCAGCCGCGTGCGGTCGGCGACGCCGGCGAACGTCTCCAGCAGGCGATCCTCGATCTGGTGCAGGTCGAAGCGCAGCCAGTCCCGGAATTCATGTCCGGTGTCGGCGAGGTAGCCGGCGGCGTCCTCCACGTCGCGCTTGACGTAAGCGCCGATCTTCTCGGCCTCGTCCTGGGACAGCTCACCCAGCTCGACGGCGGTGTGGCGCGCCTTTTCGATGGCGTGCCTGAGTGCGGGCAGCGCCTTGGATTCGGTTTCCTGCAGGGAATCGTGCAGTCGTTCCAGCATGCGGTTGTAGGCCTGGATCAGTCGGTCGGTCGCCGGGTTGGTCATCGGTGTTGTCCTGGTCGGATGGGATTCAGCGAAGCTTCACTCATAGGTTACGGTGTGCGGTGCGGATTTCAAGCCGTGGTTCAGTTGTTTGCGCGCGCGGCGGTGCGGTATGCTTGCGTTTTTCGACCGGCGTCTGCCCGATGATGGAAGAGACCTACCAGCCGGCTGTTATCGAAGCCGAAATTCAAAAGATCTGGGACCAGGGCGAGGTGTTCCGGGCGCGCGAAAACGGCGCCGGCGAGAAATACTATTGCCTGTCCATGTTCCCCTATCCGTCGGGTCGCCTGCACATGGGCCATGTGCGCAACTACACCATCGGGGACGTCATCGCGCGCTACCAGCGCATGCAGGGCAGGAACGTGCTGCAGCCGATGGGCTGGGACGCGTTCGGCCTGCCGGCGGAAAACGCCGCCATTGCCAACCGGGTCGCGCCGGCCAAATGGACCTATGAAAACATCGCCTACATGCGCGGCCAGTTGCAGCGCCTCGGCTTCGGCTATGACTGGTCGCGCGAACTGGCCACCTGCGACGCAAGCTACTACCGCTGGGAGCAATGGTTCTTCACCCGGCTGTTCGAGAAGGGCCTGGTCTACAAGAAGACGTCGGTGGTCAACTGGGATCCGGTCGATCAGACCGTGCTGGCCAACGAACAGGTCATCGACGGCAAGGGCTGGCGCTCCGGCGCGCCGGTCGAGCGCCGCGAGATTCCGCAGTGGTTTCTGAAGATCACCGCCTACGCCGACCAACTGCTGAACGACCTGGACGGGCTCGACGGCTGGCCGGAACAGGTGCGCACCATGCAGCGCAACTGGATCGGCCGGTCGGAGGGTCTGGAATTGCAGTTCGCGGTCGAGGGCGAAAGCAAACCGCTGACCGTGTTCACGACGCGCCCCGACACGCTGATGGGCGTCACCTACGTCGCACTCGCGCCCGAACACCCGCTGACGCGCAAGGCCGCGCGGACCGACCCCGCGTTGCAGGCGTTCATCGAAGCCTGCTCGCACACCAAGGTCGCCGAAGCGGACGTCGCGACCCTGGAGAAGAAGGGCATGGACACGGGTCTCGAGGCGCTTCACCCGGTTACCGGCGACCGCGTGCCGGTCTGGAGCGCGAACTTCGTGCTGATGGAATACGGCACCGGCGCGGTCATGTCGGTGCCGGCGCACGACCAGCGCGACTACGAGTTCGCCAGCGCTTACGGATTGCAGATCAAACAGGTCATCAAACCCGCGGATGACAGCGCGGCGGTGGATCTGAATCAGGCCGCCTTCACCGACAAAGGCGTGCTGGTGAATTCGGGCCAATTCGACGGGCTGGATTTCGGCGCGGCGTTCACGGCCATCGCCGACTGGCTGGAGCGGCGCAACAAGGGGCGCCGCACCATCAATTTCCGCCTGCGCGACTGGGGCGTCTCGCGGCAGCGGTACTGGGGGTGCCCGATCCCCATCGTCAACTGCCCGGCCTGTGGTCCGGTGCCGGTGCCGGAAGACCAGTTGCCCGTGGTGTTGCCGCAGGACGTGGTGCTCGAAGGCGCCGGTTCGCCGCTGAAAAGCGACCGCGCGTTCATCGACACCACCTGTCCGACCTGCGGCGGCGCCGCCGAGCGCGAGACAGACACCTTCGACACCTTTTTCGAATCGTCCTGGTACTACGCGCGCTATGCCTGCCAGGATCAGGACGGCGCCATGCTCGACGCGCGGGCCGGCTACTGGTTGCCGGTCGACCAGTACGTCGGCGGCATCGAGCACGCCGTGCTGCATCTGCTCTATGCGCGCTTCTTCCACAAGCTCATGCGCGACCTGGGTCTGGTCGGCGGCGACGAGCCCTTTACGCGGCTGCTCACGCAGGGCATGGTCAACAAGGACGGCTCGAAGATGTCCAAGTCCAAGGGCAACACCGTGGACCCGCAGGCGCTGATCGACCGCTACGGCGCCGACACGGTGCGCCTGTTCATGATGTTCGCGGCGCCGCCGGAACAATCGCTCGAATGGTCGGACACCGGCGTCGAGGGCGCGTCGCGGTTCCTCAAGCGCTTGTGGAAGCTGGCCTACGATCACCTGCAGGCCGGCGGCGGCGAGGCCGCTGCCGTGCAACCCGCCGCCTTGAACGACCCACAGCGCGCACTGCGTTTGAAGCTGCACCAGACGCTGGAAAAAGCCGGCCACGACATCGGTGCCCGCTACACCTTCAACACGGCGATCGCCGCCAACATGGAGCTGCTGAACGAACTGGGCCGTTTCGGCGACACCTCCGAACAGGGCCGCGCCCTGATGCAGGAAGCGCTGGAGTGTGTGGTGCTGATGCTCTCTCCCATCGTGCCGCACGTCACCCAGGCGCTGTGGGACGCACTGGGCCATGAAGGTCTGATCATCGACTGCGCGTGGCCGCGGCCCGACGCCGGCGCGCTGGTGCGCGACACCGTCGAGCTGGTGGTGCAGGTCAACGGCAAGGTGCGCGGCAAGGTCGACGTCGCCGCCGGCGCGGCGCGCGAGGCGATCGAACAGGCGGCGCTGGCCGAACCGAACGTGCAGCGGTTCATCGACGGCAAGCCGGTGCGCAAACTGATCGTCGTGCCCGGACGCCTGGTCAACGTCGTCGTATGAAACGCCGGCTGGTGGGGATATGTTGCCGGGCCGCGGCGTATCTGCTGGCGTTCGCGCTGGCCGGCTGCGGTTTCCACCCGCGCGGTGCGTCGTCGGTGCCGCCGGTCATGGAGCGTACCTACATCCAGTTCGAGCAGCCCTATGGCGACATGAGCCGCGCGGTCCGCGCGGAACTGGCCGCCGGCGGCGCGCGGATCGTCGATCGCAAGGAGGATGCGACAGCCGTTCTCTGGATGCGCGATTACCGGACCGATCAGCGTATTCTGTCGGTCGGCCGCAGCGCCAAGGCGACCGAATACGAACTCTTCGAGGAAATCACGTTCAGCCTGCTGGACGCCAAGGGCGCGGTGCTGCTCGCACCGCAGACGCTGCGCACCACGCGCGACTACGTCTTCGACGAAGCGCGCCTGCTCGGCAAGGTCGAGGAGGCCGAGGAGCTGCGCCAGGAAATGCGCCGGACCCTGGCGCTGCAGATGCTCGACCGCATCCGCGCGGGTTTGACGGCGAAGTCGGAGGCGCATTGAGCGAGTCTCCATGGTGAGCGTCTGAACGGCCGATTCACCGCAAAGGACGCGAAGGACGCAAAGGAAGAACAACATTGTGTGCAATACGTGCCACATTGGGTGAACTGATCAGAAGCGCCGGCGAGTATCCGGCGCCGCCGTCCACGGGAACCAGGCGCTTGGCGTCCGCAGATGTTTACTTCGAAAAGCAGGTTTTCGCAGAATCGGGCTATCCGTTGCGCGCTTCGGCACGCCTGAACAACGATATGGCTTTTCCTTCGCGTCCTTCGCGTCCTTTGCGGTTAGAAATTTGCGGTTAAATAGGGGATAAGACTCAACCAATGCCGCAACTCCGACCCGACCAGCTTGCCGCCCATCTTGCCCGGCAGCTCGCGCCGGCGTACCTGCTGCACGGCGACGAACCCTTGCAGATGGCCGAGTGTGCCGACGCCGTTCGCGCCAGGGCGCGCGAGTCCGGCTGCGCCGAGCGCCTGGTGTTCAACGTCGACGCAGGGTTCGACTGGGACAGGCTGGCCGCGGCCGCGGGCAATCTCTCGCTGTTCGCCGAGCGGCGGTTGCTGGAAGTGCGCCTGCCCGGCGGCAAGCCCGGCGACAAGGGCGCGCGCGCGTTGCGCGAGTACGCCGCCGCGCCGCCGGACGACGCGGTGCTGCTGATCCTCTCCGGCAAGCTGGAGAAACAGGCGCGGAGCAGTCAGTGGGTCAAGGCGTTGGAAAGCGCCGGCGTCGGTATTGCCATCCGGCCGGTCGAGCCGGCCCGTCTGCCGGCCTGGATCGGCCAGCGCATGAAGACGCGCGGCATGCGGCCGACGGCGGAGGCGCTGCAGTTGCTGGCCGAGCGGGTCGAAGGCAACCTGCTGGCCTGTCACCAGGAAATCGAGAAACTCTATCTGTTGCACGGTGCGGTGGACATCGACGCCGGGCAGGTCGCCGACGCGGTCACCGACAGCGCGCGCTTCGACCTGTTCGCACTGATCGACGCCGCGCTCGCCGGTCAGCCGGCCCGCGTCTACCGCATGGCGACCGGGCTGCGCGCCGAGGGCGTCGAACCGCCGCTGGTTCTCTGGGCGCTGGGCCGCGAGCTGCCGGCGCTGGTGCGGATGGCCGGGGACCTGCGCCGCGAGCGCAATCTGCCGGCCCTGCTGGCCCGCTATCGTGTGTGGGACAAGCGCAAGGAGGTGGTCGGGGGTGCGTTGACGCGGCTGTCGCGGCCGACGCTCGAGGCGCTGCTGCGCCGGCTGGCGCACGTCGACCGGGTGGCCAAGGGGCGGGCGCCGGGCAACGCCTGGGACGAGCTGGTACAATTGTTACTGGGCGTGGCGGGAATAAAGCCGCTCTCGACCGGGCCCGGCGAACGGGCGAATTTGGGGTGAACGGGGCATGACGGCACAGGTACAAACGATCGAGCTGGATGTCGCTGCGTACATGCAGGCGCTGGCGATGCGTGCGCGCGCCGCCGCGCGCTGCCTGGCGGGCGCGGAGACGCGGGTGAAAAACGCCGCTCTGCACGTGATCGCCGATCTGCTGCTGACGTTGCGCGACCGGCTCACCGCGGCGAATGCCGAGGATCTCGAAGCGGGGCGCCGCAACGGGCTGGATGCCGCGCTGCTCGACCGCCTGGAATTGACGGACGCGCGCATCGACGCCATGGCCGACGGCCTGCGCCAGATCGCCGCGCTGCCCGATCCGGTGGGCGGCATCTCCGGGCTGGAATACCGGCCTTCGGGCATCCAGGTCGGGCGCATGCGCGTGCCGCTGGGCGTCATCGGCATCATCTACGAATCGCGTCCCAACGTGACCGCCGACGCGGCCGGCCTGTGTCTGAAAGCGGGCAACGCCTGCATTCTGCGCGGCGGGTCGGAAGCGTTTCGCTCCAATCAGGCGATCGCCGCCTGCATCGGTGAAGGACTGCGCCAGACCGGTCTGCCGGCCGCGGCCGTGCAGGTCGTCGCAACGGCCGACCGCGCCGCCGTGGGCGAGCTGTTGAAAATGGACAAGTACGTCGACGTGATCGTGCCGCGCGGCGGCAAGAGCCTGACCGAGCGCGTCGCGCGCGAGTCGCGCGTGCCGGTGATCAAGCACCTGGACGGCGTCTGCCACACCTACATCGACGACCAGGCCGACCTCGACAAGGCGATCCGCGTGGCGGTCAACGCCAAGACCCAGCGCTACGGCACCTGCAACACGCTGGAAACGCTGCTGGTGGCCGCCGGCATCGCGGCCAGGGTCCTGCCGCCGCTGGCGGAAAAATACAAAGCCGCCGGCGTGGAACTGCGCGGCTGCGAACAGACCCGCGCGATTCTTAAGGACATCAACGCGGCGCAGGAGTCGGACTGGCACGAGGAATATCTGGCGCCGATTCTGGCGATCCGCGTGGTGCCGGACATGGATGCGGCGATGGAACACATCGAAACCTACGGTTCCCGGCATACCGATGTGATCATCACCGAGAACATCGGGCGCGCGCGGCGGTTTCTGCGCGAGGTGGATTCCAGCTCAGTCATGGTCAACGCCTCCTCGCGGTTCGCCGACGGCTTCGAGTACGGGCTGGGCGCCGAGATCGGCATCAGCACCGACAAGCTGCACGCGCGCGGACCGGTGGGGCTGGAAGGGCTGACGACGCTGAAATACATCGTGCTGGGAGACGGCCATATTCGCACCTGACGGCTCAGCGGTCCGTGCACTATCCCGTGAATCCGACTGCAGCCAGGCGGGTTGCCGCAGCGGCGCGGCCGCCGGATGATCTGCCTGCTGGGCGGCACTTTCGATCCCGTTCACCACGGTCATCTGCGCACGGCCATCGAGGTCCAGCAGGCGTTGGGCGTCGACCGCGTGCACCTGCTGCCCGCGCGGATTCCGCCGCACCGGCCGCGGCCGGTCGCAGCGGCGGAACGGCGTCTGGCGCTGTTGCGGCGCGCGATCGAGGGCGAGCCGGCGCTGGCGATCGATACGCGCGAACTCGAGCGGCCGGGGCCGTCCTACATGGTCGACACGCTGCGCTCGGTGCGCGCCGAAGCGCCCGACCGGCCCGTCACCCTGGTGATCGGGCTGGATGCGTTCGCCGGTCTGGAAGGCTGGCACGAATGGCGGGCGATCCCGCAACTGGCGCATCTGCTGGTGCTGGAGCGGCCGGGCGGCCGGTGGCCGGCGCACGGGGCGCTGGCCGACCTGACCGCGCGGGCGCAGGTGGCGGAATGCCGCGCGTTGTTCGATGCTCCGGCCGGCCGCGTGGCAGGCCTGCGGGTTTCGCAGCTCGAGATTTCCTCGACGCATATCCGGGACCTGCTGCGCACCGGAAGAAATGCGCGCTATCTGCTGCCCGACGGCGTGCTCGATCTCATACTGCAAAGCGGCTGGTACCGCGACACTTAGTGGTGACATGAAGACGGAACAACTCAGGAAGCTCATCTTCAAAGCGCTGGAGGATTTGAAGGCGTTCGATATCACCGAACTGGACGTTCGCGCGATGACCTCGGTCACCGACTGGATGGTCGTCGCCAGCGGCACGTCCAGCCGGCACGTCAAGTCGATCGCCGACGCGGTCGTGCTGGCCTGCAAGACCGGCGGCGTGCAGCCGCTGGGGGTCGAGGGCGAACGCGAAGGCGAGTGGGTGCTGGTCGACCTGGGCGACGTCGTGGTCCACGTCATGCTGCCTGCGATCCGCGAATTCTACGCGCTGGAAAAACTCTGGTCGGTGACCGAGGCAAGCCGCGAATACAAGCGAAGCTGAGGCATGCGGATCCATCTCATCGCGGTCGGCACGCGCGTGCCCGCCTGGGTCGGTCAGGGCTATCGGGAATACGCGCGGCGCATGCCGCGCGAATGCAGCCTTCAACTCGTCGAAGTCCCGCCCGGCGCCCGGCCGCGTTCGGCGCCGGTGGCCCGCGCCGTCGTCGACGAGGGCGCGCGCATGGAGAAACTGATACCGCGCGGCAGCCGGGTGGTGGCGCTGGACGTCGCCGGCCGCGCCTGGTCCACCGAAGACCTGGCCGTGCATCTGCGCCAGTGGCTCGCCGGCGGCCGCGACGTCGCCCTGCTGGTCGGCGGTCCGGACGGCCTGGCCGACAACTGCCTGCGCTACGCCGAAATACGCTGGTCGCTGTCGGCACTGACGCTGCCGCATCCGCTGGTGCGCATCCTGGTCGCCGAACAGCTCTATCGTGCCTGGACGCTGTTGTCCGGCCACCCGTACCACCGCGCGTGACGGCGGCGTCCGGACCGCCGGTGCTGCTGCTGGCCTCGGCATCGCCGCGCCGGCGCGAGCTGTTGACCCAGATCGGTGTCTGCTTCGAGCAGCGGCTGGCCGCCGTCGGCGAGGCGCGCGGGTGCGGCGAGGACGTCGGCGACTACGTCCGGCGCGTGGCGCTGGACAAGGCCCGCGCCGTGCGCGCTGCCGGCGGGTTCGGGGCGCTGCCGGTGCTCGGCGCGGACACGGCGGTGGCCGTCGACGACCGCGTGTTCGGCAAGCCCGCCGACCGTGCCGACGGCCTGGCGATGCTGCGCGCGCTGTCTGGCCGCTGCCACCGCGTGCTGAGCGCCGTGGCCCTGGTCGGCGAGCGGGAGGCGTCTCTGGTCAGCGAAACCCGGGTATGGTTCCGGCCGTTGGAGGATAATGAACTCGATGCCTACTGGGCGACCGGCGAACCGCGGGACAAGGCCGGCGCCTACGCGATCCAGGGCCGCGGCGCGGTGTTCGTCGAGCGGATCGACGGCAGCTATTCCGGCGTCATGGGGCTGCCGCTGTTCGAGACCGCGCAACTGTTGAAAGCCTTCGCCATCGGATGACCGAAACGCAATGGGAACGGTAAGCATCGAACTGCTGGTCAACGTCACACCGCGCGAGACGCGCGTCGCGCTGGTGGAGAACGGCGTGTTGCAGGAGGTCTTCATCGAGCGCGCGCGGCGGCGCGGGCTGGTCGGCAACATCTACAAGGGCGTCGTCAGCCGCGTGCTGCCGGGCATGCAGGCGGCGTTCGTCGACATCGGTCTGGAGCGTGCCGCGTTCCTGCACATCTCCGACGTGGCCGTGTCGATCGAGGACGAAAGAATCGAGGACCCCGACGGCAGCGAGAACATCACGCGGCTGCTGAAGGAAGGCCAGGAACTGCTGGTGCAGGTGATCAAGGACCCGCTCGGCTCCAAGGGCGCGCGGCTGACCATGCACATCACGGTGCCGTCGCGTTATCTGGTCTATCTGCCGAATGCGGAAAACATCGGTATTTCCCAGCGCATCGAATCCGAGGCGGAGCGCCAGCGCCTGCGCGACATCGTGCTCGCCGCCCGCGGCGAAAACGGCAGGGGCGGCTATATCGTGCGCACCGCGGCCGAACGCGCCGGCACCGAGGCAGTGGCATCCGATCTTGCGTTCCTGTCGCGGTTGTGGGCCTCGATCGGCGAGCGCATCCAGAACACGCCGCCCGACCAGGTCGTGCACGAGGACCTTCCGCTGGTGCTGCGCGTGCTGCGCGACATCGCCGACGCCGACGTCGAGAAAATGCGCATCGACTCGCGCGAAACCTTTCAACGCGTCGAACGGTTCGTCGCGCGCTTCTCGCCGGATCTGCTCGACAAGCTGGAATACTATCCGGGAGAGCGGCCGATTTTCGACATCTACGGCATCGACGACGAGATCCAGAAGGCGCTGCAGCGCAAGGTCCAGCTCAAGTCCGGCGGCCACCTGGTGATCGATCAGACCGAGGCCATGACCACCATCGACGTCAACACCGGCGCCTACGTCGGTCACCGGAATCTCGAAGAGACGATCTTCAAGACCAATCTGGAGGCCGCCCAAGCCATCGTGCGGCAACTGCGGCTGCGCAACCTCGGCGGCATCATCATCATCGACTTCATCGATATGCAGCAGGACGAGCACAAGCGGCAGGTGTTGCGCGCGCTGGAGAAGCACCTGGAGCGCGATCACGCCAACTGCCATATCAGCGAGATCTCCAGTCTCGGCCTGGTGCAGATGACGCGCAAGCGCACGCGCGAGAGTCTCGAACACGTGTTGTGCGAAACCTGTCCGACCTGCGCCGGCCGCGCGTCGATCAAGACCGCCGAGACCGTCTGCTACGAAATATTCCGGGAGATACTGCGCGAGGCGCGCCAGTTCGAGGCCGGGCAGCTTCTGGTGCTGGCGTCTCAGGAAGTGGTCGATCTGCTGGTCGACGAGGAGTCCACCAGCCTCGCCGAGCTGGAAACCTTCATCAGCAAACCGATCAAGTTCCAGGTCGAGGCGCTCTACAGCCAGGAACAATTCGACGTCGTGCTGATGTGAGAGCGGTGGTTGTCCCGCACAGGAGAGGGGGGCGAAGCGTACCGGCATGTTGAAGCGTCTGTGCGTATTTCTCTGGTTCCTGTCGGCGGCCGCGATCGTCGCCATCGCGGTCGCCGTTTCGAGCGCGCGGCTGCTGCTGCCGGAAATGCCGGAGTACAAGTCCGACCTCGAGACGCTGGCCGCCCAGCGCCTGCAGCACCCCGTGGCGATCGGTTCGCTGTCCGCGTCCTGGCGCGGCGTGTCGCCGGCGCTGAGCCTGCACAATCTGCGCATCGAGGACGGGCGCTTCGAGAACGGCGCGCTCGAGATCGGCGAGGTGCAGGTCGTCGTCGACATCTGGCGCTCGCTGCGCGACTGGCGCTGGCAGACGCGCCTGCTCGAGGTCCGCGATCTGTCGGTGCGGATCTACCATCAGCCCGACGGCCGCTGGTCGCTGTTCGACACGCCGGCACCCCAGACGACCGACGACTGGCTCGAGCCGTTGCTCGCGCCGGGACGCATCGGATTCCGCGACGCGCGCATCACGGTGGTCGACCTGGCGCGCGGCGGACTGACCCGGTCGTTTCGCGACGCTCGCTTCCTGTTGACCAACGACGGCAACCGCCACGAGTTTTCCCTGGCGCTGGACCTGCCGGGCACCCTGGGGCAGGGCCTGCAACTGGCCGGCGACTTGCGTGGCACGGCCGCCGACCTGCGCGACTGGGTCGGGCGGCTCTATCTGAAAGTCGATCGGGCGAGCCTGGGCAACTGGGCGGACTATGTGCCCCTCGGGGATCTGAATCCGGGCGGCACCGTCGACGCCGAACTCTGGCTCGACTGGGCGGCCGGCGTGCAGCGCGTCGGCGGCCGCCTGCGGCTGGACGCGCTGACGCTGGGCGCCCGTGGTACCGCCCCGTTCTATGCGCTGCAACGCTTGGCCGGCCGCTTCCTCTGGTCGCGAAGCCGCGACGGCTGGCGGGTCGAGGCGGATCAGATCGGACTCAGGCGCAGTGGCTTGGCGAACATCGACGACATTGCATTGGGCGCCGACTGGCGTGCGCCGGAAAGCCAGTTTCGGCTGGCCGCGAACCGTCTGCCGCTGCACGATATCGGTCAACTGGCGCGGCTTGCCCCGGGGATGCCGGCGGCCGTGCGCGACTGGCTCGACCGGCTGGAACCGCGCGGTCTGGTCGAAGAAGTCGAACTGGACGCCCGCCTCGCCGATTCCGGAGCCCCACGCGTTGCGGTGAACGCGCGCTTCTCCGGGCTGAGCACGGCATCGTTCGACCGCATTCCCGGCGTCAGCGGGGTATCCGGCCGGATTCAGGGCAACCTGCAGGCCGGCGAGGTGCATTTCGACACCGCCGACGCCGTGTTCAACGCGCCGAAGTTGTTCCGCGAGCCGCTGGTCGTCACGCGGCTGTACGGCGGTCTGGCCTGGAACCGTTACGCGGATCGCCTGCGGGTTCAGGGTGACGGGATCCAGCTCGACACCGCGGACCTGGCGACGCGCTCGCGCCTGCTGCTCGACTGGGTCGGCGACGGGGAAGTGCCCTGGATCGACCTGCGGTCCGAATTCGACCAGGTGGCGATTTCCGCTGTGCCGGCCTACCTGCCGGCGGGCGTCATGTCGCCGAAGTCCATCGAATGGCTCGACCGCGCACTGCAGGCCGGTCAGGCGACGAACGGCCGGTTCGTGCTGCAGGGATTGCCCGACGAGCTTCCGTTCCGGCAGCAACAGGGCGTGCTGCTGGCCAGTTTCGATTTCGACGACGTCACCCTCGCATACCACCCGGACTGGGGCCGGCTCGAACAGCTCCACGGTCACGCGGATTTTCGCAACGCGTCCATGCGGGTGACCGGCGACGCGGGACGCATCCTCGACACCAACGTCCGCCGCGCCGTCGCGTCCATCGATGACTTTTTCGAACCTCAATTGGCGGTCGAAGGGACGGTGGACGGCCAGCTTCCGGCGATGACCGCCTACGTGCAGACGACGCCGCTGGCGCCGCGCTTCGCCGGTCTGCTGGACGCCCTGCGCCCGGGCGGCGATGCCGGACTGCAGCTTGAGCTGACCGTACCGCTCAAGCAGTCGATGGGCGGAAGGATCCGCGTCCTGGGCGACTTGACGCTGCGCGACGATACGCTGGCGCACAAGGACGGCCTGTTCGAGTTGGACGATATCCGCGGCAGCCTGCGATTCACCGAATCGGCGGTACGCGCGAGCGGCATCACGGCGCGGCTGGACGGCGCGCCTGCGACGCTGGACATCACCGAAGGGGACAGCGATCGCGAGACGCTGGTCACCGTCGACGGCGCTCCCGACCTGGTCAAGCGCGTGCGCGGGTTCGGCTGGCCGATCGGCCCCGAACTCGAAGGGCGTGCGCAGAGCCGGGTGCGGGTGCGCTTTCCCAACGAGGTCGAACCCGACGCACCGCCCTTGCGCGTCGAACTCGAATCGGACCTGCGCGGCATCGGCTCGCTGCTGCCGGCGCCGTTCGGCAAACTGACGGACGATGCCAGGGCCTTCTCGCTGCAATGGGTGCCCGGCCACCTGGATCGCTGGCCGATCCGGCTGAAATACGGAGACGACGCCAATGCGCTGATCCTGCTCGACGCAAAGGGACAGATCCGTTCCGGGGTGCTGCAGTTCGGCGGCGACCCGGCGCGGCTTCCCGAAGACCGGCAGTTTCTGATCAGCGGCCACGTCGCCACGGCACGGCCGCTGCCCTGGGGCAAGCTGTTCTCCGGGGACGGGTCGGGCAAAGGGTCTTTCCCGCCGCTGTTGTTCGCTCTGGCGGTGGACCGGTTGTCGTTGTTCGACTATGAGATCGCCGGTGTGCGGCTGACGACCCCCAAGACGGACCCGTGGCGCTTCAGCATCGACGGCAAAGATACCGCCGGCGAGGTGCATCTGGTGTTCGGTCCCGGCGGATCGCTGGACGCCGTCGAGGTCAACCTGGACCGGCTGGTGCTCGGCGTGCCCGATACCAAGACGCTCGATGTGCAGAAGAACCGCGTGCGCAGCCTGTCGCCGGCGTCGATGCCCCGGCTCGCCATCAACGTCGGCCGGCTGACCTGGGGCGACAAGGTGCTCGGCCGGCTGACGCTCGAAACCGCGCCCGCCGCGCGTGGCGTCGACATCAAGCGGTTGCAGCTGGATTCGGATGCCCTCGTCGCCGACGCGACCGGCCAGTGGTACCTGGTGCAGGGCGTGCAGTCGACGCGGCTTTCGATCAACGTCAAGGGCGGAACGCTGGAGCGCCTGCTGCGGCTGTTCGGCGACAACCAGTCGATCGCCGGTGCACCGCTGCACGGGTCGTTGAACGCGAGCTGGAACGGCTCGCCCGCCGATTTTTCACTCGGCGGACTGCAGGGGGAGATGCGCGTCGACCTCGGCGAAGGCCGCCTGATCGGCGTCAAACCCGGCGCCGGGAAACTGCTCGGCCTGCTCAGCCTGGAGTCGCTGCCGCGGCGTCTGTTGCTGGATTTCAGCGATTTGTTCAAGAAAGGGTTCAGTTTCGATACGATTAAAGGCGACTTCCAATTGACTGAGATGAACGCCTACACGGACAATCTTCACATTGCCGGCCCGGCCGCGGACATCTATGTGTCCGGTCGCACCGGGCTCGTGCAGCAGGATTACGACGAGATCGTCACCCTGGTGCCGCGCCTGACATCGACCCTGCCGATCGCCGGTGCGATCGCCGGCGGCCCCGCGGTCGGCGCTGCGGTTTTGCTGGCGGAGCGGCTGTTCGGGGATCAGGTCAACAAGATGAGCAAGGTGGAATACCACGTGACCGGCAGTTGGGCCGATCCGAAGTACGAACGCATCGGGAAAAAGGCGGCGCAGACCCAGCCCGATAAGTCCAAGCTGTTCGAGTAGCGCACTGCGCGGACAGTCGCAGCATGCGCGGCGCGGGATTAGCATTCATAAGACACAAGGTGACCGGTGACGACAGTATCCTGCATTCAACTGGCCTCGGGCCCGAATATTGGCGCCAACCTGCTGGAAGTGGAACGGCTGATCGCCGAAGCCGCGGGCCGCGGTGCGCGCTTGGTCGTGCTGCCGGAAAATTTCGCCATCATGGGCAAGACCGAACAGGACAAGGTCGCCGTGCGCGAAACGCCGGGTGCCGGCGTGATTCAGGAGTTCCTGGCGAATCAGGCGCGCCGGCGCGGGCTCTGGATCGTCGGCGGAACGGTGCCGCTGGTCGCGGATCACGAAGACAAGGTGCGGGCCGCGTGCCTGGTGTTCGACGACCGGGGCGAACCGGTGGCGCGCTACGACAAGATTCACCTGTTCGACGTTGCACTGGTTGAAAGCGGCGAGCGCTATACGGAGTCGGATACGATCGAGGCGGGTGACCGTACCGTCGTGATCGACACGCCGTTCGGCAGGCTGGGGCTTGCCGTCTGCTATGACCTGCGCTTTCCGGAGCTGTTCCGGGCGCTGGTCGATCAGGGCATGGAAATACTGGCGATTCCCTCGGCGTTCACCGCCATCAGCGGCAAGGCGCACTGGGCGACGCTGGTGCGGGCGCGCGCCATCGAAAACCTCTGTTATGTGCTGGCGTCGGCGCAGGGCGGTTTTCACATCAGCGGTCGCGAAACCCACGGCAACAGCATGATCGTCGATCCCTGGGGTCAGGTGCTCGACCGGCTGCCCAGCGGCTCGGGCATCGTCGTCGCCGATCTCGACATGGACCGGCTGCGCAATATTCGCCGGACCTTTCCCTGTCTGGATCACCGGCACATTCGTTGAAGCAGCCCGGCTCCTGTCGACGGTGAACAATCCACGGGGCGCGCCTGCCTACCACAGGCAATGCGGGGATTTGGCGCCATCGGCCATCTGTGCGCAATCGGATGCGCGGTGGGGTGCAGCCCGGCGGCCGTTCATGGATAACCGGCGCGGCATCGCGCCACGGCACAGCGTGCGGCGGCACCTTCGGCCGTCTGACTTGCCCGACGTCGCCGGCGGGCAATTGAACCCTGCACAGCCTTTTGAGTATCATTCTCAGATCGATACCCAGGCGGTCAGCTCGTTTCACACTGAACCCATGCGTTTTGCCGGATGATTCGACGCGTTCCAGGATCGCCAACGGAAGTTCCTGCGTCGTCCGGCCCTCTGCGCATCCAACCGGGAGTCCAGTCCTTTGATATCGGATGAAGCCGTCAAGCAGAAGTTCCAGACGTACGTGAACGCACCGGACGTCGTCGCCGGCATGCTGAAGTTGAAGGGACGGCCCGCGGCGGGCTTCCACCTGGACCCGAAGATCAGCGTGCAGATCAGCCGGGGAATTCCGATGACCGAGTGGGATTGCGCGCAGCCGGCGGTCTGCAACCGCCACACGACGGTATTCAACACCTTCGGCGTCATCCCGAAATTCTGCTTCGGCTGCTTCAAGGTTCTGATCCAGGCGCGCAACGTGGTGGAACTGTTCAAGGTGCTGATGCTGTACGACAGACTCAAGCTGCCGCGGGACATCACGCGCAAGTGCATGGTGGAGACCCGAAGCTACAGCGTCGGGCCGTACAAGGGCTACCTCTATTGCAGAGGCTTTGAGGAAGGCAGCGCGGTGCGCGAGATCGTCCGCCAGGCCGTGTCCGAAGAAATCTCGCCCGACGTCGTCGTCGGAATGCGCCATTGCGAGACCGAATACGCGCTGATCTACCCCGAGTTCGCGGAGGTCGAGCCGGAGAAGCAGATGAAATACAGGCCCGAGTGGCAATACTACGAAGATTTCGTCGATGCGAATTTCGTGTTCGACGAGCTGGAGGTTCCCGATTCGCGCGGGCAGACGGAAACGCCGTCGCGGGAGATTTTCGCCATGCAGTACTGGTTGCGCTACGCGGCGACCATCGGCGACATGAGTTACCTGACGCTCACCGACGGCAGGTATCTGGAGCCGCTGCCGCAGCAGTGAAGGAAACCTCAGGGCCCGTCCCCTGTTTCCCGGTTCTTCAGGACTCCATGTTCATCAGCAGTACGCCCGCAAACGCCATGGCGATGCCGACGCCCTGGCCGATGCTCAGGGATTCCTTGAAGTACAGCACGCCAGCCGCGACGATGATAAGACTATACAACACGGTCTGCAGGTTGCCGATGACGCTCAGTTGCCACCCGTTCAGGAACGCATAGGTGAAGAACGCGATCTGGTACAGATAGAGCGCCAGCGCCGCCGCCATCCACGGACTCGCCAGCGCCTGCATGAAGCCGCCCGCCAGCGCGGCCTTTTTCAGAAACACATCACCGACGCCGACGGCGACCACCGCAAGAACCAGCAGTACGAGGTGAAAGAGTTTGAGCATATCCGCCGGCCTCTGTCGATCGACCGGTGCGAGCGGCACCGCATTCGCCGGTGCCGGTCCCGGTCGCGGGATTGTTCCTGGTGTTCCGCCGGAAGCGGGGCAGGTGTCGTGCCAACCCGGTGCAGGTTCGCAATAACTGTCATAGCCGCTTGATTTCAGAGCACTCGTCGTGTTTCAGGTTCAACGCGCAAAGCTTCCGGCGGAACCCTTAGGTTTGCCGCAGCCCAACAGCCGTCCTCGGCGTGTTGCGCTGCACACAACGGATGTAAGGGCTGTGCCGGTTTCCCGGTGACAACGCCTGCGCCATCGTCTAGAGTTCGACGAACAGGCCGGCGTCGCAAAATCCGGCTGGAGACTGATGCGGGAACCCTTTATGACAGACTCGACACCTCTCGCCGTGGTGACCGGCGCCAATCGCGGGCTCGGACTGGAGACCTGCCGGCAGCTTGCGGCCAAAGGCGTCCGGGTGATCCTGACGGCGCGGTCCGCGGACAAAGCCGAAGCGGCTGCCGGTGGATTGCAGGCGCAGGGACTCGATGTGCGCCCGCAGGTGCTCGATGTCGCCGACGCCGCTTCCGTAGCGGCGCTGGCGCGTTACGTGACGGACGCATTCGGTCGCCTGGACATACTGGTCAATAATGCGGGCGTGTTTGCCGATCCGCTGCCTCCGGCCGACGGCGCCAGCGTTTTCAACGCGGACATCGACAGGATCCGAAGCTCGATGGAGACCAACGCCTACGGCGCGCTGCGCGTCGCCTGTGCGCTGATTCCATTGATGAAGGGTCAGGGGGCGGTGGTCAACGTGTCGTCCGGCATGGGCCAGCTTTCGGAAATGAACGGCTGCTGCCCGAGCTATCGACTGTCCAAAACGGCGCTCAACGCCGTAACCCGCATTCTTGCCGACGAATTGAAGCACACCGGTGTCAAAGTGAATTCCGTATGCCCGGGCTGGGTGCGCACCGACATGGGCGGCGCCGACGCCGAGCGCAGCGTGGAAGAGGGCGCCGCGGGGATCGTCTGGGCGGCGTGCCTGCAGGAAGACGGGCCCAGCGGCGGTTTTTTCCGCGATGGCAAGGCCATTCCCTGGTAGCACTCTTTGCCGGCAGTTGCCCTGCAGGGCGCGTCCCGATCCGGAGTGTCCGGGCGGCAACTCCTGGTTTGCTATAATTTCGCCGCGACAAGGAGATGTCTGTGCGCGCAGCCGACGTGATGACCAAATCCCCCGTTACCATCGAAATGGACGATTCATTGTCGACCGTGAAGGACATGTTCGAACTAAGCGGATTCCATCATCTGCTGGTGGTCGAGGACGGAAAATTGTTTGGTGTCGTATCCGATCGGGATTTGCTGAGGGCGGTCAGCCCGCGCATCGGCACAGTGGCGGAAACGGTCCGCGACACCGCGACGCTGAACAAGCGGGTGCATCAGATCATGACCAGACGGCCGGTCACCGTGCGTCCGGACGCGACCCTGTCTGAAGTCGTCCGCCAATTCAACAGTCACCGGTTTTCCGTGTTGCCGGTGGTCGACGACCAGGCCAGACCGGTCGGAATCATCAGTTGGCGGGATGTCTTCAAGGCCATCGAACCCCATCTGGACGCACTCTGACTCCGCTCCCCGCTCGCCCGGATGCTCAAACAACCGGTACCTTCGCGGTCGGGAAATCGGCGGATGCACCCGGTCACTCTCCGATCGCCTGCCGCAAAAACCGGAACAATACGCGGCCTGCCTTGGGCGCTGCGCCCTGTTTGCGCTCCGCGCGCGCCTGGTGCACCAGGCCGGTCAGTTGTCGCCTATCGACGTCCGGGTAGTCCCGTAGCAGTGCCTCGATGGCCGTGTCGCCCTGGTCGATCAAGCGGTCGCGCCAGTGTTCCAGACGATGATGCGCCTGGGCGGACCGGCGCCGTCCCGCCCCGACGGTGGCCAGATACTCGGCGACCGGCCGGGTATCGATCGAACGCATCAGTTTACCGATGTATTGCAGGTGGCGCTTCAGCGCGCCATGGGCGCGGATGCGCCCGGCCTCGCGCAGGGCCGCGACGAGTTGATCCGGCAGCGCGAGCCGCGTCCAGTCCGCCTCCGTCAGCGTCAGCAGCGCGCGACCCAGTTCCTGTGCGTCCTCCGCAGCGCGCTTGAGCTGCGATTTGCTGGCGCGCAGGTCGGTCTGGTTTTCGTCTTCCACAACGGGTTCCGCGGTTTGCCCTGTCCGCGACGGAACGCGGGCGTTTATACTGCCGGTTCGGACCGGACGGTCCGTCGGGGAGTATAAACCATGGCCGCGGACGAGGATTTCTTTCTCGCCGAACTCAACGACAGCGCATCGGTCAACGCCGGGCTGTGGAACGATTTCAACGCCGTTCTGGGCACGGACCGGGTCCGGGGCACGCACCTGTTCCAGGGCCGCTACGAGAACCTTTACGTCGACGCCGAAGACGTGCCGGCCATCGAGCCGCTGCTGGCGGCGGCGCGCGCCCATGCGGCCGCCCGGGTCGGTTGTCCGGCCGCGCGCCTGTCGACGGGGTTCTGGTTCAACCTGATGCAGCCGGGGCAGGCGACGCTGCCGCACAGTCACGACGATGACGACGAGCTGCTGTCCGGCGTCTACTACGTGCGTGTCCCACCGGATTCCGGCGAACTCGTTCTTCACTTCCCCGGCGGCCGACGATCGATCGAGCCCCGCGAGGGCCGGTTCGCGTTTTTCAGCCCGCGTCTCGTCCATGAAGTGGAGCGCAACGGGAGCGACCGCCCGCGCCTGTCGATCGGCATGAACTTCGGGATTCGCGACTGAGCGGGGCTCAGGTCAGATACAGCGTGCCCAGTCCGAGAAAGGCCATGAAGCCCACGCAGTCGGTCACCGTGGTCAGCAGCACGGAGCCGGCCAGTGCGGGGTCGATGCCGATGCGCTTCAGCACCAGCGGGATGGTCACGCCCGCCAGCGCCGCACATATCAGGTTGATAACGATCGCGGCGGCGATGATGGCGCCGATCTCGGTGTTCCTGAACCAGGCGATCGCCACCGCAGCGAGAACCAGCGACCAGATGATGCCGTTCATCAGGCTCACCATGATTTCCTTGCGCATGAGTGTGCGCGCATTGCTGGGCCCGACCTGGCCGAGCGCCAGTCCGCGGATCATGATGGTCAGCGTCTGACTGCCGGCGATGCCGCCCATGCTGGCGACGATGGGCATCAGCACCGCCAGCGCCACGACTTTGTCCAGCGTGTGTTCGAACAACCCGATGACCCAGGACGCCAGCACCGCGGTTGCCAGGTTCAGCCCCAGCCACAGTGCGCGTCGCTTGGCGCTGGTCGTCACCGGCGCAAAGATGTCGTCCTCCTCGTCCAGACCGGCGCGTTTCATCATCGTGCGGTCGGCCTGTTCGCGCATGACGTCGATGACGTCGTCGACCGTGATGCGTCCCAGCAGCTTGCCGTTGTCGTCGATGACCGGCGCCGAGACCAGGTCGCGGTCCTCGAACAGGCGGGCGACCTCGCTGTCGCGCAGGGTGGCGGGAATGCCGTCGATGTCGCGGTCCATGACGTCGGCCACCGTCAGGTCGGGGTCGCTGGTCAGCAGCCGGGTGAGCGGCAGCAGCCCCTGGTAGCGGTCGAACCGGTTGACCACGATCAGGCTGTCGGTCAGTTCCGGAATGGTGCCGCGCAGGCGCAGATAGCGCGACACGACGTCCAGCGACACATTCGAGCGCACCGTGACGATGTCGAGGTTCATCAGGCCGCCGGCCGTGTCCTCGGGGTAGGACAGCACCGCTTCCAGGTGATCGCGGTTCTGCTTGTCCATGGAGCGCAGCAGCTCCTGGTTGACCGCGCCCGGCAGACTCTGCATCAGGTCCGCGAGGTCGTCCGTGTCCATGTCCTCGGTGGCGGCGACAAGCTGCGCCGTCTCCATTTCGTCGATCAGGCCGGCGCGGACTTCTTCGTTGACTTCCAGCAGGACATCGCCCTTGTCCTCAGGCGGAATCAATTCCCAGATCAGTTCGCGCGGCCCGTGCGGCAGCGATTCGACCAGGTCGGCGGTCTCGGCGGGATGCAGTCCGGTCAGGAGCCGCCGCACCTGTTCGGCGGTGCCGCTTTGCAGGGCCGCGGTCAGGGTTTCCAGGCGCTGTTGGGTGCTGTTCTTTTCGGCTGAGTCAGCCATAACCGGGGCCTCGACACGAATCTTGCATCAGCCGAACAGTGTAACAGCCCCCGACAGGGGAAAGAATCGGCGCCCGGCCCGGGTCCATGGGAAAAGATGCAATTGCGTGTCTGCAGGGTGCGGCAGGGGTCGCAGCGGCACGTTCGCGCTGCGGGGTGTTCTGTTGCATCGCGCAGCGCGCGCAAGACGCGATGCCTGGCGGTATCGGCAGCCTGTCCTGGTGCACCGTATGGCTGTTGCGCACTGCCTGGATCGGCGGCATGTCGGGCTTGCCCGCGCCTGCGGGTGTCCAGACAGGTGCGGCTTCATGATTGTCCGGCTTGCCGTCGCGTCCCTCGCGGTTGATCCTTGAATCGACTGCCGGCCGGGTCCTATTGCCGGTTCAGTTCTTCCAGCAGGCCCTCGATTTCCTCGTCGTTGTCGCTGGACAGGAGTTTGCGCACCAGCGGGGCCAGCGCTTCGATGCGTGTGTTGTTGATGACGCTTTTGACCTCGAGCAGCCGCGTGGGCGGCACGCTGAAATCGGTCAGACCCATGCCCAGCAGCAGCCGCGTGTAGCGGGTATCGCCGGCCATCTCGCCGCACATGGAAACCGGCACGCCACTGTTCTTGCCGGCTTCGATCACCATCTGAATCAGGCGCAGCACGGCCGGGTGCAGCGGGTTGTACAGGTAGGTTACGGCTTCGTCGACGCGGTCTATGGCCAGCGTGTACTGGATCAGATCGTTGGTGCCGATCGAGAGGAAATCCAGCCGGCGCGCGAACAGCTTGGCGTTGAGCGCCGCCGCCGGCACCTCGATCATGCCGCCGAGCGGCACATTCGGATCGAACGCCAGTCCCTCTTCGCGCAGTTCCCGCTTGATCTCGTCGATGAGCTTGAATATGAGGTCGAGTTCCCCGCCGATCGACAGCATGGGAATCATGATGCGTATCGGCCCCTTGCTCGATGCACGCAATATGGCACGCAGTTGGGGCCGAAACAGGTCCAGGTGTTGCAGGCAGAGCCGTATGGCGCGCAATCCCAGCGCCGGGTTGGTCGGCACGTGCGCCGACGACGGCAGCGTGATGAAGCACTTGTCCGCGCCCAGGTCCAGGGTGCGGATGGTCAGCGGGATGCCCTTCAGTGCGCGGATGACGGCGATATAGTTGTCGAGCTGTTCCTGTTCCTCCGGAATGTCGTCGCGGTTCAGGAACAGAAATTCGGTGCGGTACAGGCCGATGCCGTCCGCGCCGACCCGCCGCGCCGCGCGCACGTCCTCCTTCAGCTCGATATTGGCGTTGAGGCTGATGGGCTCGCCGTCCCGCGTGGTCGCCGGCAGATCGCGCAGGCGTTTCAAATCGGTGCGGCGGCGGTGCTCCCGGCGCTGAAGTTGACGGTATTGCTTGAGCGTCTCCGGGTCGGGGTCGGCGATGACCACGCCTTCCTCGCCATCGATCACCAGCGTGTCGCCGTCGTGGATCGCCGAGGTGAACTGCACGCCCACCACGGCCGGAATGTCCAGACTGCGGGTGAGGATCGCAGTATGCGACAACGGGCCGCCCGACTCGGCCACGAATCCGGCGACGCCCTGGTGCTGGAACAGCGCGACTTCCTCCGGCGTCAGATCGTGCGCCACCACGATCGCGCCGGCGACGCGCGCATCGTCCCTGGCGGCATGGTTTTCCTGGCCGAGCAGGAACCGCATGATGCGATTGATGACGTGATCGACGTCGTCCTTGCGCGTGCGCAGGTACGGGTCGTCCATCTGCTCGAACACGGCGACGAGTGCGTCGCGCTGGGATTTGAGCGCCCACTCCGCGTTGCAACGGTGAATCCTGATCAGTTCCTCGGGCCCGGTTTCCAGCATGCGGTCGTCGAGCATCAGGAGGTGGGCGTCGATGAATTCGGTGATATCGGCGCGCGTGGCTTTCGGAATACGGGTCCGGATCGAGCGCAGTTGTCTGCGCGCCGCTTGCACCGCCGCGCGGAAGCGCACGATTTCGGCCTCGATCGCGTTTTCCGGCAGATCGACGTGCGATATCTCGACGACGCTCTGGACGGTGCGGTAGACCGGCCCGATGGCCACGCCGCGCGAGACGCCGATGCCGGTGAATACGTTGTTCATTCGTCCTCACCGAAGCGCGCGGCAATCAGCGCCGACAGTTGTTCGAGCGCCGAGCATTCGTCCTGCCCGTCGACGCACAGCTCCAGTTGCGTGCCCCTGGAGGCGGCCAGCATCATGACGCCCATGATGCTCTTGCCGTTGATCGTCTGTCCGTTCTTCGACAGATGCACCTCGCTGGCGAACGAGGATGCGAGGGTGACGAACTTGGCCGCCGCACGGGCGTGCAGTCCGAGTTTGTTGACGATCAGTACGTTTCTGGTCTGCATGATCAGGGCCCGGCGCTACAGGACTGGACGCCATCCCTGCCGCCGGAGACCGCCTTGGCTTCCAACTCCTCCAGCGGCAGTCTGGGGTAGTTGAGGACGCGCAGCAACATCGGCAGATTGAGCCCGGACACGACGCGCACCCGGTCCTCGCGGCGCAGCCGGCAGGCGATATTGCAGGGGGTGGCGCCGAACACGTCGGTCAGCACCAGCACCCCGGCGCCGGCATCCAGCGCGGCGACGGCGCTCTGCGCTTCGTTCAGCACACGGTCGGGATCGCAGCCCGTCGGCGCCGACAGGACACGGGCGTTGACCGGACAGGCGCCGACCACGCTGACGGCGGTGCGCAGGAGCGCGTCGCCAACGTCGTCGTGCGTGATCAGCAGGACACCGACGTTCATTCCAGCTCCCGATGGCGAACCGTGACGTTCGCGTAGTGCGCAACAAAGCGCGTCCCGAGCTGTTCGGCCAGATAGACCGAACGGTGCAGTCCGCCGGTGCAGCCGATCGCGACGGTGAGATAACTGCGGTTCTCGCGTTCGAACACGGGCAGCCACCCAAGCAGGAAATCCTGAATCTGCCGCAACATACGGTCGACCTCGGATTTGTCGTTGAGAAAGTCTATCACCGGCCGATCGCGGCCGGTCAGGCCGCGCAGATGCATGTCCCAGTGCGGATTCGGCAGGCAGCGCGCATCGAACACGAAGTCGGCATGGCGCGGAATGCCGCGCTTGAAGCCGAACGACTCGAACATCAGCGACAGCCCGTCGGCCGGCCGTGCGTCGACCCGCGCGCGCACCAGCTCGCGCAACTGGTGAACATTGGTGCCGGTCGTATCGATCACCAGATCGGCTTGCGCGGCGATCGGTTCCAGCAGCGATTTTTCGATGGCGATCGCCTCCGTCAACGGCAGGTTCCTGCGGCTGAGCGGGTGCTTGCGGCGCGTTTCGCTGTAGCGGCGGATGAGGGTGTCGGTGTCGCAGCTCAGGTACAGGATCTCATGGTGAACGCCGCGTTCGCGCAGCGCGTCCAGCACCTCGCTGAAGTGCGCCAGTTGCGCGGGCAGATTGCGCACGTCGATGCCCACCGCGGACCGCTCCACCGGCGGCTGCGCCTGCTGCAGGTCCAGCGCGAAACGCTGCAGCAGATTCACCGGCAGATTGTCGATGCAGTAATAGCCGAGGTCTTCCAGCGTATTGAGCGCGACCGATTTGCCGGAGCCCGACAGCCCGCTGACGATCACCCGCTTCATGGGCGGCCGGCCTTGCCGGATACGCGGAAAGGGTGCGGGGCGGGGTGGTGCATGCGACGGATTGTCCGGTTGCCGGCGCCGGGTGGCGGGCCTGGTTGTGGCGTATCGTAAGATTATGCGTTCAAACCCGTAAGTCTAGCGCCAATTCGCTATTTGTCCATAAACTGCGCCTGGCGCTCCATGAAGCGCTGCGCCGAGTCCAGCCCGCGCAGGTGGAGCAGGTGGCTGCGGGCGGCAGCCTCGGCCAGAACGGCCAGGTTGCGGCCGGGCGCGACCGGCAGCGTGATTTCCGGCACCTCGACGCCCAGTATGGTGCGCCGGCTGCGATTGCCGTGCAGCCGGTCGATGCAGCGGATTTCCTCGTCGGTCATCGGTGCCAGCGACAGGATCAGCCCCAGGTTGCGGCTGTGCTTGATGGCGCTGTCGCCGAACATGGCGCGGACGTCGAGCAGGCCGAGTCCGCGCACTTCGAGAAAATCGCGCAGCACCTCCGGGCACCGGCCGTTGAGTACGTCCGGCGAGGTCCGCACGAACACCGGCGCGTCGTCGGCCACCAGCCGGTGGCCGCGGGCGATGAGTTCCAGTGCCAGTTCGCTCTTGCCCACGCTCGCCGCGCCGGTGATCAGCACCCCCAGACCGAATACTTCGAGCAGCACGCCGTGCAGCGTCGTCCTCTCCGCGAACAGGTTGGTCAGGTAATACTGGACGTAATTGAGCAGTCGCTGGGTGGAGACGGGCGACAGAAAGACGGGCGTGCCGGTGGCCGCCGCGCGCTGCCGCACGTCGTCCGGCGTCGGCAGCGCATCGCCGATCAGAATCAGATCGGTGATGCCGGAAAACAGTTGCTCGACGAGGCGGCGCCTGCCTCCCGGATCCAGTTGCTCCAGATAAGCGGCTTCGGTGGTGCCGAGGACCTGGACCCGGGCGGGATGTATCAGATTGAGATGGCCGGCCAGCGATTGTTCGCTGTGCTCGGCGCCGCCCGATTCGATGCAGCGGCTGTCGCCGCGCCGGCCGCCTTCCCAGTGAAGCTGAAGCTTTTCGTGCAGCGCGTCGAACAGGGCACCGACCGAGGCGTCGCCGGTCATGCCGACATCGATTGCTGATCCTGCGGTCGGAACAGGGCCGCGCAGGCGTCGCTGTCTTCGGCGGCGCGCAGTTTCTCGCAAAATGCGGGCTGGCTGAAGCGTTCGGCGAGCTGCGCGAGTATCTGCAGGTGTTCGTCGGTCGACTCGGCCGGCACCAGCAGGGCGAACAGCAGGTCGACCGGCTGGTTGTCGATGGCGTCGAATTCGATCCCTTCGGTCAACGTCAGGAGCGCGCCAAGCGGCTGGCTGATGCCCTGAATACGGCCGTGCGGCAGGGCGACGCCCCTGCCGAGGCCGGTGCTGCCCAGCCGTTCGCGACCGATCAAACTGTCGAATATCTCGCCCTCGGTCAGGTCGGGCGTGGCGTCGGCCAGCAGCTTCGACAACACCTCCAGGCTGCGTTTCTTGCTCGTGCAATTTTCCCGACAGGCGATCCGCGCAGGGTGAACCAGTTTGCTGATGAGCATCGGTAATTAACGCCGGAATTTAGGTTGTACGTGGACTTACAGCGACTGGTTCTTGATCGAACCTTCGCCGCGATGGTGATCGGTCATCTTTTCCTTGTACTTCTTCAATTGGCGATCGAGTTTGTCGGCCAGCCCGTCGATGGCCGCATACATGTCTTCCTCGGTATTGTCGGCGAAGATCTTGCCGCCGGACACGTGCAGGGTCGCCTCGGCCTTGTGGCGCAGCTTCTCCACGCTGAGCACCACATGCACGTCGGTCACGTGGTCGAAATGGCGTTCCAGTCGCTCGAACTTGTCGCCGACATAGTTGCGCAGCGGTTCCGTGATGTCGATGTGGTGCCCGGTCAGGTCGATCTGCATATTGTTCTCCTTGGTTTGCGCTTCCGTCTCAGGAAAGTCGCTTGCGTTCATTGGAAGGCGGAATTGACATCGCCTCTCGGTACTTGGCGATCGTGCGTCTCGCCACGTTGACACCCTGATCGGCCAGCAGGCTGGCGATCTTGCTGTCGCTCAGCGGTCTGACCGGATTCTCCGCACCGACCAGTTTCTTGATCATCGCCCGGATCGCGGTGGCGGAGCACTCGCCGCCGTCCGCAGTGCCGACGTGGCTGGAGAAGAAATACTTGAACTCGAAAATGCCGCGCGGTGTGTGCATGTACTTCTGGGTGGTGACGCGCGAGATGGTCGATTCGTGCATCTCGACAGTCTCGGCGATGTCGCGCAATACCAGCGGCTTCATCGCTTCATCGCCGTGTTCGAAGAAATTGCGCTGCCGCTCGACGATGCACGCGGCGACCTTGAGCAGGGTTTCGTGGCGGCTCTGGAGGCTTTTGAGGAACCAGCGCGCTTCCTGGAGGTGATTGCGCAGATAGTTGTTGTCATCGCTGTTGTCGGCGCGCCGCACCAGGCTGGCGTAATGACCGTTGATCCGCAATTTCGGTGCCGCTTCGGCGTTGAGCTCCACGACCCACTTGTCCTTGCGTTTGCGCACAAACACATCGGGGGTTACATATTGCGGCGTAGACTTGGTGATTTGCGAGCCCGGGCGCGGATTTAGCGACTGAACCAGGGCCAGCACCCGCTGGAGTTCGAATTCGTCCAGCTTCATGCGCCGTATGATCTGAGTATAGTCCCGATTTCCCAGCAGATTGATGTGCTCCTCGACCAGTTGCCGTGCCTCGGCCAGCCAGGGCGTGTCCGGCGGTATCTGGTTGAGCTGGATCAAAAGACACTCGCGCGGGTCGCGCGCGGCGACGCCGACCGGATCGAAGTGCTGGATGCGGTGCAGCACGGCCTGGATCTCCTCGATACCGACCTCCAGTTCCGCCGGCAGGTCCAGGTCCGCGTGAATTTCCTCCAGCGAACCGGTCAGATAGCCGTCGTCGTTGACGGCGTCGATGATCGCCTCGGCGATCAGGCGGTCGATATCGCTGAGCGGGGTCAGGTCGAGCTGCCACTGCAGATGTTCGTGCAGGCTCTCGTTGCCGCCGCTCTGCGACTCCAGAAAATCGCGCCCTTCGCTGTCGGCGCCCGACCCGCTGTACGTCGTAGTGCCAAGGTCGAAGCTATCTTCCCACAGGGTGTCGACCGGCAGCTCGTCGGGGATGGTGTCGGCGCCGCCGGCCTCCGTGACGGTTTCGACTTTCGCGGGTTCGGCGGGAGCGCTTTCCGGCGCCATATCCAGCGCTTCGGCCTCGCCGGGCGAATCCTCCTCGCGCTCCAGCATGAGGTTGGAATCCAGCACCGTCTGAATTTCCATCTGGAGTTCCAGGGTCGACAATTGCAGCAGCCGGATTGCCTGCTGCAACTGGGGGGTCATGGTGAGCTGCTGACCAAGCCGTAGCTGGATTGATTGCTTCATGGGTTGATGGCGTTCTCCACTTGCGCCGGCGGCCGCGCCTGGGGCGGCCTTTGAACCCCTATTCTACAGTGCATTTTCTATGCCAGTGAAGTCTTGATTTACATCCGGAATTGGTCTCCAAGATAGACTTCCCGCACCTTGCGGTTTTCCAGGATGGCCGAGGGCGGGCCCTCGGCGAGGGTGGTGCCCCCACCCATAATGTAGGCGCGGTTGCAGATTCCCAGTGTCTCGCGCACGTTGTGGTCGGTGATCAATACGCCGATGTCGCGCTCGGACAAATGCCGGATGATCGACTGAATGTCGATCACCGATATGGGGTCGACGCCGGCAAAAGGCTCATCGAGCAGCATGAACTGGGGATCCATGGCGAGGGCGCGGGCGATTTCGACGCGCCGCCGCTCGCCGCCCGAGAGGCTCATGCCCTGCTGGTCGCGCAGATGGCTGATGTGCAGTTCGTGCAGCAGCGATTCCATCCGGTCGCCGCGTTCCCGGCGGCTCAGGTTCTTGCGCAGTTCCAGGACCGCCAGCAGGTTGTCGGCCACGGACAGCTTGCGGAACACCGACGCCTCCTGGGGGAGGTAGCCGAGTCCGCGCCGGGCGCGGGCGTGCATCGGGTCGCGCGTGACGTCCTGGCCGGCCAGCAGGACTGACCCGCCGTCGCAGGGAATCAGGCCGACGATCATGTAGAAACAGGTGGTCTTGCCGGCGCCGTTGGGCCCCAGCAGCCCGACCACCTCGCCGCTGTCGACGTGGAGCGACACCGACGCGACCACCTGGCGTTTTCCGTAACGCTTGCTGAGTTCGATGGCTTCGAGCCGGCTCATTTTTCGGTCGGGGTCTTCTTGTTTTTCGGTTGCAGGGTGATGCGCACCCGCCGGTCGGGTTTGCTGCCGCCGTCGGCGCTCACCTGGTTCTTGGCGATGTCGTAGATAATCCGCTCGCCCGACAGCGTGTCGCCGTTCTGTTCGACGCGCGCATCATTCTCCAGGGTGACCTTCTCCGGATCCGTGTAGTATTCCATATGCCGCGCGCTGGCGTTGACGTCCTGGGTCTTGCCGTCCGGCCGCTGTTTGTAGGTGGCGGGCGAGCCGTCCACCAGAACCCGGTTCACCCGGTCGTTTTCCATGTGGACGGTCAGCTTGTCGCCGGTCAGCTCCATGGTGCCCTGCACGATCCTGACATTGCCCTGGTAGGTGCTGACACCGCTGCGGTCGTCGAGTTCGGCGCTGTCGGCCTCGATCACCATCGGCTGATCGCTGTCCGTGGACAGGCCCCAGGCGACGACCGGCAGCGCGGACAGCAGCACCGCCGCCCATTTAATCAGTCTGTCGTTCATGCGCTCCGCGTACCTGTTTCAGCAGCCGCAGGCGGCCGGAGGCAAGGTCGGCCTCCAGCCCCAGCCCGTCGATGTCGCCGTGCCGGGAATGAAGGTGCACCGGGCGGTCGGACCAGGCCTGCTTCAGCACCGGATCGAGCGCCAGATGTTCCGTCTGCAGCCGGAGCGCACCGGCGCCGGCGCCTGGACGGGCAGCCGCCTCGACCCGTCCGTCGAATTCGATGCGCTTGCCCGGCGTCGGCACGGACGCGGTTGCGGCCGTGACGTCCCAGACTTCACCGGCCTCGGTGCCGATCCGCAGCGCCGGCCGGGCCAGCAGGGCGCTGTCCGCAGCGCCGGTATAGTCGAGGCGCTCGGCGGTGAGTTCTTCCGCGACGCGCCCGGTCACGTCCCAACGGGTCAGGTGCGGCGCTTGGATCCGCTGCCCGCCCAACCTGGCGCCGGCGGCGCCGCCGGCCGCCGCCAGGTGGTCCGGCGCCGGCCGCAGCGCGGCGGCCGCGGCCAGCAGACAACCGATCATCAGCAGATACTGCTCGGCGATCACAGGTAGGTTTCCAGCTCCCGCGTCAATACGCCGCGCGCTTCCATCAGCATTTCGCAGACGTCGCGCGCCGCGCCGCGGCCGCCGCCGCGCGGCGTCTGCCAGTGCGCATGCCGCACCACCCAGGGGTGTGCATCCTGTACGGCGATGGCCAGACCCACCCGGCGCATGACCGGCAGATCGACGACATCGTCTCCGACATAGGCGACCTGCTCGGGCGTCAGGCGCGTTTTTTCCATCAGTTCGGCGAACGCGCTCAATTTGTCGTGCTGCCCCTGGTAGACCAGCTCGGGCGAAATGCCGAGATTGCGGATGCGGTGTTCGACCACCTGCGACGTTCCGTCCGGTAATGATGGCACAGCGCACGCCGCAGTTCTGCAGCATCTTGATGCCGTGGCCGTCGCGCGAATGAAACGCCTTGTATTCCTGGCCGTCGTCGCCGAGGAAAAGACTGCCGTCGGTGAGGACGCCGTCGACGTCGAAGATCAGCAGTTCGATGCGCGCCGCGCGCTCCAGTATGTCTTGCATGAGCAGGCCGGTTCCTATACCACGCCGGCGCGCAGCAGATCGTGCATGTTCAGCGCACCGAGCAGTTGTTTGTTGCCGTCCACCACCAGCAGGGCGCTGAACTTGCCGTTTTCCATGATCTGCAGGGCTTCCGCCGCTAGCAGACCGGGCTTGATCAGCGTGCAGTTGCGGGTCATGACCGAGTCGATCGCGGTCTTGTGCATGTCGCACCCGGTATCCACCGCGCGCCGCAGGTCGCCGTCGGTGAAGATGCCCACCACGCGGTTGTCCTCGTCGACGATCGCAGTCGCTCCGAGGCCCTTGCGGGTCACCTCGAGCAGGGCGTCGCCCAACAGCGTGCCGGATCGGACGCGCGGCGTCTCATCGCCGGTGTGCATGAGGTCGTCGATCAGCAGCAGCAACCGCCGGCCCAGCCGGCCGCCGGGGTGCGAGCGGGCGAAATCGTCGGCCGTGAACCCGCGCGTTTCCAACAGGGCGATCGCCAGGGCGTCGCCCATGGCCAGCGCGGCCGTCGTGCTTGCGGTCGGCGCCAGGTCCAGCGGACAGGCTTCCTTGGCGACGCTGACGTCGATGTTGACCGACGCGGCGCGCGCCAGCGCCGAACGTGGATTGCCGGTCAGCGTGACGAGCGGCACGTCGAGGCGCTTGATCAGCGGCAGGATGGTGAGTATCTCGTCGGTCTCGCCCGAGTTCGACAGCGCCAGCACGACGTCCTTGTGGGTAATCATGCCCAGGTCGCCGTGGCTGGCCTCGCCGGGGTGGACAAAGAACGCCGGCGTGCCGGTGCTGGCGAGCGTTGCGGCGATCTTGCCGCCGATGTGACCTGATTTGCCCATCCCGAGGACCACCACGCGGCCCTCGCATTCGAGCATGAAGTGACAGGCGCGGACGAAATCGTCGTTGATACGGTCCTTGAGCGCGACGACTGCTGCGGATTCCGTATCCAGTACCGCCGTTGCGAGGGATTTCAGGTTGTTGTCATTCATGTCCGTGCCGGTCGCTGCAGAGGTTGGTGCGCGGGTGTCCGGTCATGCGCGAGCCGAGAAGTATAACAGGGTCTGATAGGTGCCGTAGCCGGCCAGCATCACCGACGCTTCGATCCGGTTGATGCGTCCTGGGCGGAGCAGACCGCGTGCGGCAAGGGCCAGCAGGAGGGTCATGGCGATCATCACCGGGATATCGCGCGACAGCACGCCCGGATCGACCGGCCCCGGACTGATCAAGCCCGGCAGACCGAGTACGCCGAGCAGGTTGAACATGTTCGAGCCGATGATGTTGCCGACGGCGATGTCCGCTTCGCGCTTCAGCGCCGCGGCGATCGACGTGGCGAGTTCGGGGAGACTGGTGCCGACCGCAACGATGGTCAGGCCGACCATCAGATTGCTCACGCCCAGGTCGGTGGCGATGGCGGCGGCGCCCCAGACCAGCAGGCGCGATCCGCCCAGCAGCACGGCGAGACCGGCGACCAGCAGCGACAGCGCCCGCGCGTTGGACAGGTTCCCCGGTATTTCCGCGGCATATTCGACCGTCATCGGGTCCGGCGCGCGGCGCGTGTTCAGGCCCAGCCGGATGGTCCAGACAACGAGCGCGGCCAGGCCGGCCAGCAGCAGTGCGCCATCGAGCCGGCCAAGCGAGCCGTCGATGAACAGCGTCCAGGACAGGAGCGTGATGACCAGCAGCACCGGCAACTCGCGCCTGATGGTGCCCGAGGCGATGTCGAGCGGCCGGATCAGTGCCGTCGCGCCGAGCACCAGCCCGATATTGGCAATATTGGAGCCGATGGCGTTGCCGATCGCCAGACCCGGTTTGCCCTCGGCGGCGGCCAGCGCGGAAATCATCATTTCGGGCGCGGAGGTGCCGAAGCCGACGACGGTCAGTCCGACCAGCAGCGGCGAGACGCCGAGATTGCGTGCGATGGCGGCGGCGCCGATCACGAACCGGTCGGCGCCCCACATCAGAAGTACAAGGCCGGCGGCGACGGCGCTGATTTCCATCCACATAGGCGGCCTATGGTAGCCGTTCGTGGTAATCCCCGAAAGTCAGCCGCTTGTCGCCGTCGCGAGACGGTGTGTTCCGCCCGCGGCTCTGGTATCGTGGCGGCCATGGCCGATATCATTCCTTTCCGAAAACCCAAGGCGTCGGACGTGCACAAGGGGTCGACGCTGTGCCGCCGCGGGTTTCACAAATGGGTGGTGGTGGCAAGACCGTTCGAACGTCAAGCGCGGCAAGCTGGTCACATGCTACCGCTGCGAACGTTGCGGAATCGAGAAATCCCGGTCCGAATGAACGCCGCCGCGTGCGGGCGCGCGCCGGGCCGGACGAACAAGGGTGACGGGCGAAGGCTGCGCCGGCGGGTCCAGCGGCGACAATAACAACACACGCATGGAAAACGGGAACCTTTCATCGAATTCGGACGCACGCGAACCGCCGCTGGTCAAGGTTCGCGGGCTGCGTTTCTTTCGCGGCGAGCGCGCCATCTTCGACGGCATCGATCTGGACATCCAGCGTGGTCGCGTGACCGCCATCATGGGGCCGAGCGGCACCGGCAAGACAACGCTCCTGAAACTGATCGGCGGACAGTTGCATCCCGACGCCGGCACCATCGAGGTCGACGGCGAAAATGTCCCGGAGCTGGGGCGCGCCGATCTGTACCGCCTGCGCAAGCGCATGGGCATGCTGTTCCAGTCCGGCGCGCTGCTCACCGATTTCAGCGTCTTCGACAACGTCGCGTTTCCCCTGCGCGAACACACCCGGCTGTCGGAAGACATGATCCGCGATCTGGTGCTGATCAAACTCAACGCCGTGGGGCTGCGCGGCGCGCGCGATCTGAGTCCGAGCGAGTTGTCCGGCGGCATGGCCCGCCGCGTCGCGCTGGCGCGCGCCATGGCGCTGGACCCGATGATGATCATGTACGACGAACCCTTCACCGGGCAGGACCCGATTTCGATGGGGATCCTGGTGCAACTGATCCGCTCCGTGAACGACGCCCTGGGTTTGACCAGCATCGTCGTGTCGCACGATGTCAAGGAGACCGCCGCCATTTCCGATTACGTCTACCTCATTTCGGAGGGCAGTGTGGTCGAACACGGCACGCCGGAGGCGCTGGACCGGTCCGCGTCCGCTTGGGTGCGCCAGTTCATGCAGGGGCTGCCCAACGGCCCGGTGCCGTTTCACTATCCCGCGCCTTCGTTTCACGATGATCTGCTGCTCGGGGAGGCGCGGGAATGATGGGTCTCGTGCAGGCGCTCGGCCGCAGGGGCGTCGGCTTCTTTACCAAGCTCGGCCGCGCCCACCTGTTCCTGCTGAAGACACTGCGGGGCATTCCGCACGTGCTGCGGCGTCCTCCGCTGCTGATCGCCCAACTCGACTCGCTGGGCGTATTGTCGCTGCTGATCATCGTGGTGTCGGGCCTGTTCGTCGGCATGGTGCTGGCGCTGCAGGGATACAACACGCTGGTCGACTTCGGCGCGGAGGAGTCGCTGGGTGTGGCCGTGGCGCTGTCGATCGTGCGCGAACTCGGTCCGGTGGTCACGGCACTACTGTTCGCCGGGCGCGCCGGTTCGGCGCTGACGGCGGAAATCGGCCTGATGAAGGCCACCGAGCAATTGTCGGGCATGGAAATGATGGCGGTCGACCCGATCCACCGCATCGTCGCGCCGCGCTTTCTGGCCGGGTTCATTTCCATGCCGCTGCTGGCCGCGATCTTCAGCGCGGTGGGTGTCTACGGCGGTTACTTCGTCGGTGTCGGTCTGCTGGGCGTGGACGATGGCGCCTTCTGGTCGCAGATGCAGGCCAAGGTGGATCTGTACGACGACATTTTCAACGGGGTGATCAAGAGCCTGGTGTTCGGGTTCGTGGTCACCTGGATTGCGGTGTTCGAAGGTTATGACGCGACACCAACGTCGGAAGGGGTGAGCCGGGCCACCACCCGCACGGTCGTGCATTCATCGCTCGCGGTGCTGGGGCTGGATTTCGTGCTGACTGCGTTGATGTTCGGAGAGGTTTGAAGATGAAACAAAGCAAAGCGCTGGAACTCGTGGTCGGACTGTTCATAGCCGCCGGACTGGGCGCGCTGTTGGTGCTGGCAATGCAGGTGAGCAACCTCACCCGGCTGCATCCGGACAACGGCTATCGGGTCACGGCGCGCTTCAACAACATCGGCGGCCTCAAGGTGCGTTCGCCGGTTTCGGTGGCCGGTGTCAAGGTCGGACGGGTCGCCGACATCGATTACGACAGCGACCGCTACGAGGCGCTGGTGACGATGCAGATCGACGGCAAGTACGACAAGTTTCCCGACGACACGTCGGCGAGCATTTTCACCGCGGGTCTGCTGGGCGAGCAGTACGTCTCGCTGGAGCCCGGCGGGTCCACCGAATATCTGAAGGACGGATCGAACATCGACATTACCCAGTCGGCCCTGGTCCTGGAGCAACTGATCAGCAAATTCCTGTTCGACAAGGCCTCGGAGGCGAAGTGAGCGGGACGGCGCTGACTGGAAACTGGGATACGCAGCCCCTGAGCGGCGTTCTGGACCTGTCCACCGTCCCGGCTGCGCTCGACGCGGTGCGGTCGGCGCTGGACCGAACCGGCGCGCTGGTGGTCGATCTCGCCGGGGTGGAGCGCGCCGACAGCGCCGGACTCGCGTTGCTGGTCGCCTGTCTGCGCGAGGCGGCCGACCGCCATGCGGCGCTGCGTTTTCGGAATCTGCCGGCCGACATGCTGAAAATCGCCAATGTCACCGGTCTCGATGCCGTGCTCGCGCCGTACGAAGTCGACGGATGATCCCGGTCGCAGGCGCGCCGGGCCTTTGCCCGTCCACCTGCCGGTTGCGCTTTGCCTGAGTGGGTTTCGCCTGTCCGCGCGCTTATCGCCGTGCCCTGGTTCGGGTATGATGGGCGCCTGTTCACAGTCAGCCACCCAGTCGCGTAACCTCATGCAAGCAGAGCAGTTGAAGAACCTCATCAGGACCGCCGTCGGCGCCGTCGAAGTGACCGTGCAGGGCGACGGCGATCATTTCGAAGCTACCGTTGTCAGCCCGGCATTCGAAGGCAAGACCATGGTGCAGCAGCATCAAATGGTCTACGCCGCGCTCGGCACGCTCATGCAGAAGGAAATTCACGCGCTCGCACTGCGCACCTACACGCCGGACCAGTGGTCCAGGCGTATCCAGTGATGCCGGTTGTCCGGCGCGGAACCGGCGCGTGAGCGAACCGATCATGATCGCGTTGTCGAAAGGCCGGATCTTCAACGAGACGCTGCCGCTGCTCGCGCACGCCGGCGTCGTGCCGAACGACGATCCCGAAACCAGCCGCAAGCTGATTCTCGACACCAATGTCAGGGATGTGAAGCTGGTGATCATCCGCGCCTCCGACGTGCCGACCTACGTGCAGTACGGGGCGGCGGATCTCGGTGTGGCCGGCAAGGACGTATTGATGGAGCACGGCGGCGAGGGCGTGTACGAACCGCTGGACTTGGAGATCGCGCGCTGCCGGCTGATGGTCGCCGGCCGCGAGCCCGCGCCGGAGACGGCGGGAAGGCTGCGCATCGCCACCAAGTACGTCAATAGCACGCGGCGCTATTACGCGGAGAAGGGCCAGCAGGTCGAAATCATCAAACTGTACGGCTCGATGGAACTGGCACCGCTGGTCGGACTGGCCGATCTGATCGTCGATGTCGTCGATACCGGCAACACGCTCAGGGCCAACGGGTTGCAACCGCTCGAGCGCATCGCCGACATCAGCTCGCGCCTGATCGTCAATCGCGCCTCCATGAAACGCAAGCACGCGCGCATCAAGGCGTTCATCGACCGCATGGCCGACGCGGTGCGGCAACGGCGGGCGGCCTGATGATCGCGCTGCGCCGCCTCGACAGCGCCGACGCGGATTTCCATTTGCGGCTCGACGCGCTGCTGGCCTGGGAACAGGTTTCCGACGCGCAGGTCGAACAGACCGTGCGCGCGATTATCCAGGACATCCGCGCGCGCGGCGACGCGGCGCTGGTGGAATACACCAACCGCTTCGACCGTTTGCAGGCGCGCAACATGGCCGATCTGGAAATCGCGCCGCAGCGCCTGAGCGCCGCGCTGCAGGCGATCCCCGCCGCTCAGCGCGCGGCGCTGGAGCGCGCGGCCGAACGCATCCGCGTCTATGCCGAACATCAGAAAATGCAGTCATGGGCATACACCGAGGCCGACGGCACCCTGCTCGGCCAGCAGGTGATGCCGCTGGACCGCGTCGGCCTGTATGTGCCGGGCGGCAAGGCCGCCTACCCGTCCTCGGTACTGATGAACGCGGTGCCGGCGAAAGTCGCCGGCGTCGCCGAACTGATCATGGTGGCGCCGACGCCCGGCGGCGCCGCCAGCGACCTGGTGCTGGCCGCGGCCGCGATCGCCGGTGTCGACCGCGTGTTCGCCGTCGGTGGCGCGCAGGCGGTCGCCGCGCTGGCCTACGGCACCGAAAGCGTGCCGCGCGTCGACAAGATCGTCGGTCCCGGCAACATCTACGTGGCGACCGCCAAGGGCATGGTGTTCGGCGCGACCGGCATCGACATGATCGCCGGGCCGTCGGAAATACTGGTGATCTGCGACGGCGGCACCGATCCCGACTGGATCGCGATGGACCTGTTTTCGCAGGCCGAACACGACGAGGACGCGCAGGCGATTCTGATCAGTCCGGACGCGGCGTTCCTGGAGGCCGTGGCGCAGAGCATCGAACGGCTGCTGCCCGGCATGGAGCGCGCCGCGATCATCCGCGCATCGCTGGAAAGCCGCGGCGCATTGATCCGCGCGCGCGATCTCGACGACGCGGTGGCGATCGCCAACCGGGTCGCACCCGAGCATCTGGAGTTGTCGGTGAAGGACCCGCAGCCGCTGGCCGCGTGCATCCGTCACGCCGGCGCGATCTTCATGGGGCGCTTCACTGCCGAGGCGCTGGGCGATTACTGCGCCGGCCCCAATCATGTGCTGCCGACTTCGCGCACGGCGCGCTTTTCGTCGCCGCTGGGCGTCTACGATTTCCAGAAACGCTCCAGCCTGATCTTCTGTTCGGAGTCGGGCGCGTCCGAGCTGGGGCGGACCGCCTCGCAACTCGCGCGCGGCGAGGGCTTCACCGCGCACGCGCGCTCGGCGGAATACCGCGTCAAGGGCGATTGACGCCGTCATGTCCGCCTCGGTAAAACCGGAACAGATCATCCGCGAGGACATTCGCGCGCTGCGCGCCTACCCTGTCCCCGACCCCGGCAATTGCGTGAAACTCGATGCCATGGAAAATCCCTATCGCTGGCCCCCCGCACTGATCGACGACTGGCTCGCCGGTCTGCGCGATGTCGAAATCAATCGGTATCCCGATCCCGGCGCCGCGCGCCTGATCGCGGCCTTGCGGCCGGCGATAGACATTCCCGATGACATGTCGGTGCTGCCCGGCAACGGTTCCGATGAACTGATCCAGATGCTGGCGCTGGCAGTGGCGGCACCGGATCGCGTGGTAATGGCGCCCGAGCCGACGTTCGTGATGTACCGGATGCTCGCGCAGGTGACCGGCATGCGCTACGTGGGCGTGCCCTTGACCGCAGATTTCGCGCTGGACCTGCCGGCGTTCGAGCGCGCCATCGATGAACACCGGCCGGTGCTGGTGTTTCTCGCCTATCCGAATAATCCGACCGGCAATCTGTTCGATGGCGCGGCGATCGAGCGGCTGATCCGGCGGACGCCGGGGCTGGTCGTCGTCGACGAAGCCTATGCGCCGTTCACCGACGCAAGTTTCATGCGCCAGCTGGGCGAGTTCGACAACCTGCTCGTGCTGCGCACCCTTTCCAAGATGGGACTGGCCGGTTTGCGTCTGGGGCTGCTGGCCGGTCCGGCGGCCTGGCTCGACGAAATCGACAAGACCCGGCTGCCTTACAACATCAATGTGTTGACCCAGGCCAGCGTCGCGTTCGCGGCGCGCCATTTGGATGTCCTGATGGCGCAGGCCGGGCGCATCCGCGAAGACCGCTCGACCTTGTATCGGTCGCTGGCGGCGCTGCCGGGTCTTGAGGTCTATGCCAGCGAGGCGAATTTCATCCTGTTCCGCACGCCGCCGGGCGCGGCCACGCCGCTGTTCGACGCTGTGCGGCGCCGGGGCGTGCTGATCAAGAACCTGTCGGGTGCCGGCGGCGCGCTGGCCGATTGCCTGCGGGTGACGGTCGGCACGCCGGATGAGAACCGGACGTTTCTGACGGCGCTGGCGCACGCCATCGAGGAGCTTGCGGCATGATTCGGGGATGTCACCGACAGTCGGGTGCGGCAGGGTGCGGCCGTCCTGCCCTGTTCAGGTCTCTTCTTTGTCTGCTGGCATTGCTTGCGCTGTCGCCGGCCATGGCCGCCACCGTCGACGGGTGGCTCGCGCCGGCGGAACCGGTTCCGGTCGGCGCGGCGCTGGCCGGTCGCGTCGCCCGTGTCCGGGTCACGCCGGGTCAGACGGTGAAAGAAGGCGACGTGCTGGTCGAACTCGACAACAGTGTCTGGGTCGCCGAGCGCGACGCGGCGCAGGCGCACTTGAAGCAGGCCGACGGCGCCCGCGACGAGGCCGGGCGCGAGCGGAAACGCACGCAGGATCTGTTCGATCGCACCCTGATTTCGGAACACGAACTGAATCTGGCGCGCAATGCCTACGCTGCGGCGGCCGCCGACCGCAGCCGGGTTTACGCCGCGCTCGCCGACGCGCGCCAGCGGGTCGTCTGGAGCAGTGTCGTCGCGCCCTTTGCGGCGACCGTGGCAGAGGTTCCCGCGTATGCCGGGCAGGCCGTGTCGAACACCTGCGGCGTGCAGGCGCTGGTGACACTAGTGCCGTCGGGGGAACTGCGTGTCATCGCGCGGACCGGCGCCAACGTCCGGGTGTATCCCGGGCAGGCGCTCGCGCTGTCGGTCGACGGCGAGTCGCTGCAGGCGAGCGTGCAGGCCGTGACGCGCGAGACGGACGCTCTGCTGTTCGATGCGCGCCTGGCGCTGCCCGCGGGCACGGCGCTGCGGCCGGGACAGAACGTGAAGGTGACGCTGCCTTGATCGTCTGCCGGCGCTGCCGCATCACCGGCAGGGTGCAGGGCGTGTACTTCCGCGGCAGCGCGCAGCGCGAAGCGCGCCGCCTCGGGCTGACCGGCCACGCCGTCAATCTGCCCGATGGTTCGGTCGAAGTGCTGGTCTGCGGGCCGGTGCAGGCGGTCGAGGGGCTGACCGAATGGCTCTGGTCGGGACCGCCGCACGCGGCGGTGCAGGACGTTGAATGTCACGCGGTCGACGTCCGCGCGCCGGCGGATTTCTCCACCGGTTGAGCCCGTTTCTGCGCGGGGTTGTCAAGCAATCATGGAATTCCGAATCATGCATCGCGATGAAATTCAATGCAGTAAACATTTGCCGCGTGCTACAGTGATGTTACTTGCTGTGAAGTATTCCGAGGTAAGCGCATTCATGCTCAGGCCCGCCACGCTCGACGATCTCGACGCGCTGGTCGAACTGGAAAACACCTGTTTCACCATTGACCGCCTGTCGCGGCGCAATTTCCGCTACATGCTGACCAAGGCGAACGCGGTGATTCTGGTCGCTGAGCAGCAGTCGGTTCTGGCGGGCTATGTACTGGTGCTTTTCCACGCCGGCACCTCGCTGGCGCGCATCTATTCGATCGCCGTCGATCCGGCATTGCAGCGGTCCGGACTTGGGCGGACATTGATGCAAGGCGCCGAACGCGCGGCGCTGGCGGCCGGCTGTGTCTACATGCGGCTCGAGGTGCGGCCGGATAATGCCGGCGCGGTCAATCTCTACAGGCGCCTGAGTTATCGCAAGTTCGGCACGCTGGACGACTACTACGAAGACCACGCCGAAGCCCTGCGCTATGAAAAGCTGCTGGTGCCGCACCTCAATCCGGACATGGTGCGCGTGCCTTACTACGAACAGACGCTGGATTTCACCTGCGGGCCGTCGGCGCTGATGATGGCGATGAAGGCGATGGACGGCGCGACCGAGATGAGCCGCGCCAACGAGCTGCGCATCTGGCGCGAATCCACCACGATTTTCATGACCGCCGGACACGGCGGTTGCGGTCCGCACGGCCTGGCGCTGGCCGCGTTCGACCGCGGTTTCGACGTCGAGCTGTACGTCAAGGACGACGCGCCCATGTTCGTCGACTCCGTGCGCAGCGAGGACAAGAAGGAAGTGATCAGGCTTGTGCAGGAGGACTTCATCGGCAAAATCCATGAAGTCGGCATCAGGGTGCACTATTCCCGATTCGGCGTGGAGGAGATGCAGCGCCATTTCGACGCCGGCGCAATACCGGTGGTGCTGATCAGTTCCTACCGCATCTACCACGAAAAATTTCCCCATTGGGTAGTGGTCACCGGCTTCGACAACCGGTTCGTGTACGTGCACGATTCGTTCGTCGACTATGACATGGACAAGACGCGCGTGGACTGCATCAACATGCCGATTCTGAAGAGTGACTTCGACCGCATGGCGCGCTACGGGAGGCAGGCGCATCGCGCCGTGCTCATACTGCGTCCGAACCGCAGGCGCGGATCGGCAGCGCGCAGGAGGACCGCCTAGTGGCCAATCAGATCGTTGTGGTGGAGTCGAACAAGGACTGGGGCGAGGTCTTTCCGGAAGCGACGGTCGTCAATGTCGACGACTATCTGACCGGCCCCGAATATTTCAAGATGCGCAACGTTCAGGTGATCAACCTGTGCCGCAGCTACCGCTACCAGAGTGTCGGCTACTATTGCGGGCTGCTCGCCCAGGCGCGCAGCCATCGCGCGATTCCGTCGGTCAAGACCATGCTGGACCTGTCCAGCAAGGCGATGTACGGACTGGACGCGCAGGATCTGGACGAACTGGTCGAGCGTGCCCTGCGCCGCGCCGAACAGCGCGACGCCAGCAGCTTCGTGCTGGAGATCTACTTCGGCGAATGCGCCTACAAGAACCTCGCCGACCTCGCCCGGCAGATCTACGAAACCTTTCCCTGTCCGACCTTGCAGGTCAGCTTCGAGTACAAGGGCGTCTGGCGCATACGCGAGATCAAGCCGCTGTCGATTCACAAGTTGAACCCGGACCAGCGCGAGTTCTTCTCCTGGGCGCTGGCGCACTATCTGAAGAAGCGCTGGCGTTCGCCGCGCACCCGGGCGCCGAGCCGTTACGATCTGGCGGTGCTGCACAATCCACAGGACCCGCTGTCGCCTTCCGACAAGCGCGCCCTGCAGAATTTCGTCAAGGCCGGCAAGAATCTGGGTGTTGCCGTCGAACTCATCCAGCGCAAGGACTATGCGCGCCTGGCCGAGTACGACGCCCTCTTCATCCGCGACACGACGCGGATCAATCACTACACCTATCGCTTCGCCAAGAAAGCCGAGAGCGAAGGCATGGTGGTGATCGACGATCCCAATTCCATCCTGCGCTGCACCAACAAGGTGTATCTCGCGGAACTGCTGCTTGCCAACCGCGTGCCGACGCCGCATTCGGTGATTCTCTACAACGACAACATCAAGCGCGTCGCCAGCATTCTGGAAAGGGAATTCAGGTATCCGATCGTGCTCAAGATGCCGGACGGCTCGTTCTCGCTCGGCGTCTACAAAGCCGAAAACCGGGAGCAGTTGATCGAGATCGCCCAGAAGCTGTTCCGGGAGTCCGAACTGATTCTCGCACAGGAATATCTCTATACCGAATTCGACTGGCGCATCGGCATACTGAACCGCACGCCGATCTTCGTCTGCCAGTATTTCATGTCGAAGAAGCACTGGCAGATCGTCAACCACGGGCCGGGCGGGCGCGTGACCGAGGGCAGCTTCAAAGCCTGGCAGGTGGGCGACGTGCCGCCGGAAGTGGTCACTGCGGCGCTCAACGCGGCGAACCTGATCGGCGACGGACTGTACGGTGTCGACGTCAAGCAGAGCGACGACAAGGTCTACGTCATCGAAGTCAACGACAACCCCAACCTCGAAGCCGGTGTCGAGGATTATTATCTGAAAGACGAGATGTACACGCTGATTCTGCGCGATTTCATGCGCCGTCTCGACACCCGGCGTGGCGCCTGACGGCTCCATGCGTGCAGCTTGTCGGCAGCGGCCTGCGTGGCTCTTGCTCGTCGTTCTGCTGCCGGCGCTGGCCGCCTGCCAGCGTCAGGCCGAGCCCTATCAACAGACGGCATACGTGTTCGGCACGCTGGTCGACTTCACCGTCTGGGGCGTGCCGGACGCGCGGGCGGCCGCGGCGGTGCGCGACGTTGACGCGGAATTCCAGCGCATGCATCGCGAATGGCACGCCTGGCAGCCCGGCGGCGAGCTGTACCGCCTCAATCAGGCGCTCGCCGCGGGCCGGACGCTGCAGGTCAGCGGTTACCTGCTGCCGCTGGTGAAACAGGCGAAATCGCTGTACGAGGTCACCGACGGGCTGTTCAACCCCGGCATCGGCGCGCTGCTCGCGCTGTGGGGGTTTCAGAGCGACGAGCCGCCCGCAGGCCCGCCGCCGGCGCGCGCCGATATCCAGGCGCTGCTGGACCGGCATCTGGGGCTCGACGCGCTGTCGATCGACGGGGACCGCGTTTCCAGTTCGAGTACAGCGGTGCAACTGGACTTCGGCGGTTTCGCCAAGGGCGTTGCGCTGGTGCGCGCGATCGACATGCTGCATGCGCGCGGCATCACCGACGCGATCGTCAACGCCGGCGGTGATCTCTGCGTGACCGGACAACGCGGCGACCGACCCTGGCACATCGGCATCCGCCATCCCAGCGGAAATGGCGTGCTCGCGTCCGTCGACGCGCGCGACGGCGAGTGCGTGCTGACCTCGGGTAACTACGAGCGTTTCCGCGAGTACCAGGGCAAACGTTACGCGCACATCCTCGATCCGCGCACCGGCTGGCCGGTGGACCATATCGTGTCGGCGACGGTGATTCACGACGACGGCGGTTTTGCCGACGCGGCGGCGACCGCCCTGACGGTCGCCGGGCCGGACGACTGGGAACGCATCGCCGGCCGCATGCACCTGCGTTACGTTGTGCTGGTGGACGATACGGGCACCGTGCGCATGACGCCGGCAATGGCCGCGCGGGTCCGCTTCGAGGGCGAGCCGCCGGCGGCGCAGGTGGTAACCCCGATTCCCTGAATTCGGCTGTCCGCCGGCCACGCTTGTGGGTGCCGGTCGGTCGGGAAACAATAGGGCCATGAACCGGTCTGCGAAGGTCACCAGCTTCCCCCTGAGAACGCCCCTGTTTCGGGGTCCGAAACGGTTGCGCATCTCGCTGGTCGGGCTCCCCAACAGTGGCAAATCCACACTGTTCAAAGCGGTATCCAGCACCGCGTCCGAGGCCGGCGAGCTGGCCGGCACCCACCGCGCCTATGGCGAATGCAGGGTGCAGATCGGCATGGACGAAGCCGACCTGGTCGATCTGCCCAGCATCCATTCCCTGCACCATCTCGAGCCCGACGATCGCGTCACTTTGAAATACCTGCTGTGGGGCAACGAGCGGCCGCCCGTGTCGGCGCACGAGCCGGACGGACCGCCGGCGCCGTTCGCGCCGCCGGACGTGATCGTGCAGGTTGCGGACGCCACGGCGCTCGAGCGGCACCTGGAACTGACGCTCGAGTTGATCCAGCTCGGCCGGCCGATGGTTGTCGCGCTGAACATGATGGATCAGGCGTGGGAGAAGGGCCTGCACATCAATGCGCGGACGTTGGGTAAACTGCTCGGCGTGCCGGTGGTGCCGATGGCGGCATTGATGGGGCAGGGCATCGCCGAAGTGTTCGCCGCCGCCGTCGATGCGGTGCGCGAGGCGGCCTGTCCGTTACCGCAGCCCGCCAGCGAGCACATCTGTAAGACGGTCCGGCCGCTGAGCGCCGTGCTGAACCAGCCGGAAATACGCACGGCCTTCCGCGCGCCGCACGCGTTTCTGCTGACGCAGGTGATGGCCGGCGACAACTACTTTCTCGACGAGATCAGCGAACATTTTCCGGCCCGCTATGCGGAACTGACGCGGCTGCGGGAGGCGGCCGAGAAACAGTTGCCGCGGCCGCTGGCCGAGGAGTTGCACGCCGACCGCCATCACCGCGCCGCCCTGCTGTATGAAGCCGTAACCCGCGTGGGCGCGCCGCATGAGGGCCGCGGTTGGCGTTACTGGCTGGACGAACTCTTTCTGCATCCGCACTGGGGACTCGTTGGCAGTCTGGCGGTATTTGCGGCGGTGCTCTTCGTCGTGTTCGAGGTCAGCACCTGGCTCGACAGTGTGACCTCGGCACGCCTGATCGGCGCGGTGGCCGACTGGCAGCCGCAATCGACCGGTGGTGTCGTCGGTCGCGCCGTGGTCGACGGGCTGATCGGCCTGATCGGTATCGTCGTGCCTTATATGATTCCGCTGGTGCTGCTGCTGGTGGCGCTCGAGGAGGCCGGAATCATGCAGCGCATCGCGTTCGTGGTCGATCGCGGTTTTCATCATATCGGTCTGCACGGCGGCGTCGCGGTGCCGTTTCTGCTTGGCCTGGGTTGCAATGTGCCGGCCATTTCCGGCGCGGCGTCGGCAGCCAGCGGCCGTGAGCGCGTCCTGGCATCCGTGCTGATCACCTTCGTGCCCTGTTCGGCCCGTTCAGCCATCATTCTCGCGCTTGCCGGCAAGTACCTGGGCGGGATCGGGGTGTTCGGCATCTTCGCGCTGACGATCGTGGTGATCGCCGTGATGGGACGCTTGCTGAGCCGGCGCCGGCTCAATGTCGGCCCCGGTCAGGTCCAGGAGATTCCGCCGTACGGTCTGCCGCGCTGGCGGCACCTGGTCACGGAGACCTGGGCGCGCACCAGCGATATTCTCACGATCGTGACGCCGCTGCTGGTCGGCGGCAGTGTGGTGTTGGCGTTGCTGGGGCACGTCGGCGCCGACCGCATCATCAACACGTTGTTCACGCCGGTAACGCACTGGTGGCTCGGGTTGCCGGTGGTGCTTGGCGTGCCGATTCTGTTCGGGGTGCTGCGCAAGGAGCTGTCCCTGTTGATGATTTACCAGGCGTTGGGTACGTTCGAGATCGGCACGCAACTCGACTGGGTGCAGATCGCCACGTTTCTGTTGTTCCTGACCTTCTATGTCCCGTGCATTTCGACATTCGCCGTCATGCTCAAGACCATCGGACGCCGCGACGCGTTGTTTTCCGTGTTTCTTTCGGTCAGTGTCGCACTCGGGATCAGCGGTATGCTGAGATTCATACTGGAAGCCGCGCAACACCTCGGCAGTTGAAGGAGCGCCGGAACGCTTGTTGTATAGGCCGACCGTCGAGCGGTCGCCGCAAGGAATGTGACTTGGCGCTGAGAGGATGTCCCGGGATGCACCGGATCCCTATCCGGCGCATCCCGGGACGATACCTTACGGGTTGAACGCCGGGTTGTTCGCGATCACCGGCAGCGCGTCGTTCCAGTCATAGGAATCGGCCGGGCTGGCGTTGGGCACGCGCACCCAGAACATGTAGTTCACATGCAGGTTGTCGCGCGCGTAGCGGAACAGCTCGGGCATCGTCCAGTACTTGGTCGGGTACGAGGTGTCGGCGTGCAACGCGTTGCAGCACATCGGCTCGATCTGGGCGAACAGCTGCATCTTGCCGTTCATCTGGTCATAGAACGGACAGGTGCGAGTCACCAGCGCGGAGTTGTCCGGCAGGAACGTCCGGACCGCCCATCAGCACGCCGTGCGACGCGACCGCCTTGGCGATGTCGCCCAGATAGTTCTGATTGCCGGGCATGAAGTTCATGAACCAGAACACCCGCGACTTGGCGTATGGTGCAAATATTTGAACGAGCTGTATGATATTGTTATCAAACAATATTACGTATAATCTGTTCGTGCAATGACAATCGCCATCCAATCTTTCCACCTCGTTGTAATCGCCCTGGCAGGCTGGTTTAACCGCCAGCAACAGGCGGTCATCGATTATCTCGTCGAAGAGAACCGTGTGCTCAAGGATCAACTCGAAGGACAGCGGCTTCGATTCACCGACGAGCAGCGGATACGATTGGCCGTGAAGGCCAAGGTGGTTGGGCGCCGGGCGCTTGATGAGCTGGAGACGCTTGTGACACCCGATACGCTGCTTGCCTGACACCGTAAGCTCATCGCGAAGAAGTGGACCTATGCCAGGAAGGGCCCGGGTCGACCCCACGTCACGCAAGAGATCACCGATTTGGTGCTCCGCATGGCGAGAGAGAATACCTCCTGGGGCTATGATCGGATCCAAGGTGCTCTCGCCAATCTCGGTCATATCATTGCACCGAACACGGTCAAGAACATCCTGAAACGGCATGGCATAGAACCGGCACCGGAGCGGCAGCAACGCACCTCGTGGAGGACGTTCTTAAAAGCGCATTGGGACGTGATGTCCGCCACGGATTTCTTTACGGTTGAGGTCTGGACGGCGCGAGCTTTGGTAACTTATTACGTATTATTCGTCATGCAACTCAAGACACGTTGTGTGCACATCGCTGGGGTCACCACGGCGCCTAATAGCATCTACGTGAAGCAGGTAGCCCGCAACCTGACAGACGTGAGTGACGGGTTTCTTTTAAGCAGTCGGTACCTCATCATGGACCGCGATACAAAATACACGGAGGAGTTCAGAGACAATCTGGATCGAGAGGGCGTGAAACCAGTTCGCTGTCCGGTTCGGGCGCCGAATTGTAACGCGTTTGCTGAGCGATTTGTGCGTTCAATAAAGGAGGAATGTTTGCATCGTATGATCCTTTTCGGCGAGGCATCGCTTCGCCGGGCACTCAGAGAATATGCTGCACATCATCAGACCGAACGTAATCATCAGGGGGTAGGGAATCGATTGCTGGAGCCGCCACTTGCCACGGTCAGTTCAATCAATGAGCCCATTCAATGTCGTGAACGGCTTGGTGGTATGCTCAATTTCTACTATCGGGAAGCAGCGTGAAAGCCAGGATTCCGTTTTTTGCACCATACGGGGAACGGCATTGCACGGAATTGGAGGCGCTGCACGGCATCGCCGAACGCATCGTCGCAAGACGCGGCCACTGAGTTCCGACGGCACTGGCCGGCTCGCTAAGCTGACAGCCAGTTCTCCACCTTCAGGCCCGGCACCCGGGAAAACTCCCCGACGTTGGCGGTCACGACCGTGAGGTCGGTCGCCAGTGCCTGGGCGGCGATCAGCAGATCGTTGGGTCCGATGGGCGTTCCCTGGCGTGTCAGGTGATGACGCAACTCCCCGTACCGGCGATCGGCCGGCGGTTCCAGCGGCAGGACGTCCACAGCAGAGAGCAGCCGATCGACACGCTCCGCGAGCCGGTCCGAGCCCGATTTGGCGGCACCGTAGCGCAGTTCCGCGGCAACGATGATGCTCGTGCAGACGCGGTTCTCACCGGCCTTCGCGATCCGGGTGGCCACCGCGCCCTGCGGATGGCGGACCAGGTCGGACAGGATGTTGGTATCTAATAGATACGCCAGCGACATGCTTACAGCGCCACGTCATCCGGCGGCGGGAGGTCCTCGTCCACATCCGGGAAAGGCTCGTCCAGCGGTTCCAACCCGGCCAACAGGGCCAGCAGCCGGCCCTTGCGAATCGGCTCCACGATCAGGCGATCCCCCTCCTTGCGGATGAGTGCTTCCTCACCCTCGAGCTCGAACTCGCGGGGGATGCGCAGCGCCTGATTGCGGCCGTTGCGAAAGAGGCGCACATAACGTTCAAGGGCGGCCATTCGAGAACCCTCCGGTGCCTGACATAGGCCAAAGCATAGGCCATGGGTTCCCGCCCGTCAATGGGGCGGTAACCACTGGATACCCCGACAGATCTTGATCGGGTTTCTTATCGAACGGTATGCCGGTCTGGTGCATCGTAGCGGGCATGTCTAACACCTATCGGCCGGCGCGCCCTCGCCCGGTACGGGCTGCTGCCGGCCTGCCTGAGCCTCGCGCTCGGCCATGTGGCCGCGGCACCTGTCGCCGGTCCGCATCGGGTCGAGGTGTTCACGGCAGGGCCCGCGGCCCCGACCGGTCTCGAACGTTCGGTCGCCGGGGTCGATGTGGAAATCTATCGGCTTGACGGCATTCGGCAAGTCGAGCGTACCCTCTCAGCGGACCTGCCCGGTGATCCGGTATCGGCTCAGCGCGTCGCGCTGGCGCACGTCCAGCGGTTGGATCAACCAGCCCCCAGTCGATGCAACACGCGGCCGTCCGGAGGTGTGCCGGGGGCTGACGCGCGACGTCGAGAGTCAGCGTGCGATGGTGTTGGTGCGCTTGATTTTGGCGGCCAACTGGATCATGCCGTAGATCAAAGCCTCGGCCGTCGGCGGGCACCCCGGCACATAGACGTCGACCGGCACGATCCGATCGCAGCCGCGCACGACCGCATAGCTGTAGTGGTAGTAACCGCCGCCATTGGCGCACGAGCCCATTGAGATAACCCACTTCGGCTCGGCCATCTGTGCGTACACTTTGCGAAGAGCAGGGGCCATTTTATTGGTTAGCGTGCCGGCGACGATCATCAGGTCCGCCTGGCGCGGGCTGGCCCGGAATACTTCCCAACCGAAGCGGCCGAGATCATAACGCGAGGCGCTGGCGTGCATCATTTCCACCGCGCAACACGCCAGCCCGAAGGTCAGCGGCCAAAGCGAGCCCGTCCGGGCCCAGTTGATTACATTGTCCGCGGTCGTGACGACGAAACCTTTGTCTTGCAGAACTTCCATTGGTTGTCCGGACACTGTCTACCCCAGGGCGGTGAAAGGCGTCTGCCGCCCGGCGGCACGCCTCGGTTGCGTTCGCGTATCGTCGGCGACGGCCTGATCGCTCGAACCGACTTATTATTGCCGAATCGGACCTCGAAGCAAAGGGCTTGAACCGTCAGCCTGAACGGTATTTCCCTTTGTTTGACCAGTTTGAAGGCCGCTCCGGCGTTTGGCCGCAGTGTCCGAACCGGATATCACTCGGGGGACGGCCGAACAGGCTCTCTACTGATGACCCGGCAGCCGGATCCGGAAACACCGTTATCCATCCAGCAAATCGACTTATATTCCTCTCTGTGAATCTAATAAGCACGAATCGCCGCAAGTGCGCGGTCCCCACGCGGTCGGGCGTGGCTGCGGTGGGTCAATGACCTGGAATCCGGAGCGATAGCAGGTCCGCAAGCGACAAGCCGAACGCGCGCGCGATTTTCTCTGCGGTGCCCAAGGTCGTGTTGATCTCGGCGCGCTCGATGGCACCGACCAGCGTACGATTCAGGCCCGTTTCGAGCCCCAGTGCTTCCTGTGACCACCGACGCACGGTTCGCAGGTAGCGGATATTGTCGCCAAGTTTCCTGCAACTTTCGGGTATAGAACGGTTCTCGCCGTACGGCAGGACCGGATCGAAAGTCCAGACGCGCGGCGACGAAGGCAGCGTGGTGTGTTTCGCGTAGAAGAATATCTGTGGCTCCTGCATGCTGTGGCTCCTGTTGGTTCACCGGACAAGTGTCCGGACTCTCTTGGCGCACAATCGTCCCGATTATCCCTGCTGTGTCCTGAACGTCCCTCGGGTGCCCCTGTGTTCGCACAAATGGCGCATCTGGCCGGGTATAGTCTTTCTCCGGCGGTCTCGAATAATCTGGTGAAGTTCCAGCGTACTATCGGGTCGCTGTGCGGGCGTGTCAAGAAGTGCACTATATAAGCTGCGAAAAGCCACATAGTCAGGTCAACCCAGTCGGATGTTGCGTCCGGTTAACACGGCGCATCGCGCGCGCACCTCGATCGACAATCGCGACGGCAGACGTCTTGTCCGACATTCCGGGCGTGGATGTACTACAAGTTCTGTCGACGAGGCAGTTCATGCACGGCGTGCGTCGGGCAGCCGGCACGGCATCTTCGATGGCGCGGGCCGGTTGGCGAGATTTCCGGTCGATGGCGCATGTGGACAATGGCTACAAGGCAGACTACTGAGTTGTTCTGGCTCGTCGCAACGGTGACGATGACGGCGTTGTTCTGGTTGCCGTACGTTGTCATCGCAGCGCCGAACAGGGCATCGGTGAAGCGACCTGGGGCCCCCATGGGCATACGGCAACCTCGGTGGCCTGGGCCGGGCGCACGATGCGCGCACACGAAAACGCGGTCGAAAATCCGGCGATATTCGCGCCACCGGTGCCGGTCCTCCCCGAGGTCGGCGCCGGCACGCGGGCGACGAGATCAGCGTGCAGGGTCCATTTCTCTGCACGCGCGGCCCATTTCTTCGTTTTGAGCGAACTACCGGTGCTGCGCATCGTGGCGTTTCTCGCCGGAATAGGCGCGCCGATGGTACTGGCGCCGACGCTGTTCGGGCAGCTGTGACTGGTGCGCCTCTTGTACGCAGTGGGATCGCTGCTCGTCCCGCCGGTCGGCGGACCATGCCGGCCCCACGCCGGCTTTCGCGTCGATGCCGGGTTTGCGGGTCGGGGCGATTGCCGCTCCCGCGGGCGCGGTCGGCGGGTCGCCTGCACCAAGCCCGTCATGCTGCTCGCGGCGTAAAAAAAAGTATTAATGGAAACAAGAGCTAGCTTCTGTCTCGCGCCGCGGCTCCAAGAGCGCGATCCCCATCAAGCTTCTTTTCGCGACGCCGTTAACAGCCGGAATTTCAGGGAAAAATATAAAGAGTCAGTCCATGGCAGGCACCACCTCGTCAGTCTGGAAACAGGAACGGGTCGGCTTGATCATGATCGCGGCATCCTTGCTCGTGATCGTGTCGATCGTCGTGCTGTTGCTGGCGCACGAGAGCCGCAGGCTCAACCGGCTCGTGCGGGACCAGGGAGTCGATTTGGTGCGTTCGCTCTCCGGGGTCGGTTATGACGCCTTGGTGTCGCCGCCCGGCCGTCTGGACGCGCTGGCGATCGTTCACGATGGCCTGGTCTCCGGTTCGTTCGCCTATTTGACCGTATCCGGCGTGAACGGCGCCGTACAACGCGAGTTTGTGGCGGCGGGTGTCATCGTTCCCGCCGTAGTACCTGGGCAGCTTTCCACATCGATGATCGAAGAGCGCAGGATCGAAGCGACCCCGAATCAGACCGGCTTCACCGAATTTCGCGCACCGCTGTTTTCAGACGGACATCTGTCCGGCCATTTGCGCCTCGGCTACCGCGATGTGTCGCCGCCGCAGCTCCCCATCGGCGAGTTACCGTTCTTCGCGACCATGGCACTGACTGTCTTTCTGCTGACGCCGCTGTTCTATTTTATTCTCAAGCTGGAAATCGCACCGATAAACCGGGCCAACGATCAGCTCGAGGTGCTGCTTTCGAAGGACGGCGACATTGCTTCCGACGCCCATGCGGCACTGGCCCTGCCGGAAATGGCGGAACGGTTCAAATCGTTCGCCGTTGCCATGCGCGAGCGTATCGACGAACTCAAGGCGCAGCGCGATGACCTTCAGACCTCGCTGAAACTCTCGGCCTACCAGCGCATCCGCACCGAAAGCCTGCTGCAATGCCTGCCCGACGGCGTCCTGGTCCTCGACGAAGACGGGGTTGCGAGGTTTGCCAACGAGCGGTTGGCGGCGTTGCTGCGGATTCCGCTGGAATCCGTCGTCGGGCTGCGACCCGCGGACTGGTGCGACCGTTCGGACATCGTCGCCTTCCTTGCGCGCTATGAGGGCCGAGTCGTGCAGGGACATCATGCCGAAACTTTCAGTATGGCGCGCTCCGGATCGGCGCAGCGTTGGGTTGCGGCTGTCGCTCTGCCGCTGCTTTCGCGCAGTGATAACAGCCAGATCTATGGGACGATGGTGGTGTTTCGCGATGTCACCGCCGAACATCTCGCCAGGCAAGGCAGCAGCGAATTCGTTGCCCAGCTTGCCCACGAGTTGAAAACCCCAATCAGCACGATCGCCATGTATAGCGAATCGTTGCAGGGAGGGGAAGGGGATTCACCCGAATTCCGCATCGAGGCGGCGAACGTGATCCACGATGAAGTCGAGAGGCTGTCGGTGTTGATTTCGAACATGTTGAGCATAACCAAGCTCGAAATCGGCGTGATGAACATCGAGCGTTCACGGGTCAAACTGCACGACCTGCTGAAGGATGCCTTCGATACCGTGGCAAGAGGCGCACGCGGGAGTGACATGACCTTCAGGATCGACGTGCCGCGGGAACTCAGCGCCGTATCGGCGGACAAGAACCTGCTTCGTATTGCGGTCAACAACCTGCTGACGAATGCGGTCAAATACAACAGTCCGGGCGGCACGGTAGTCCTGTCCGCCGAGGAAACCGACGAACGGATTCGTATCCTGGTTCGCGATAGCGGCGTGGGCATCGCGCCCGAAGAAAAAGAGCGGATCTTCGACAAGTTCTATCGGTCCGAACGCCCGGAAATCCGTGCCAAGACGGGCCACGGACTGGGACTCTCGCTGGTGCGCGAGATCGTGCAGCTCCACCACGGCGTCATGACCGTCAACAGCGTGGTCGGACAGGGATCGGAGTTCATCATCGAGTTCGCAAAAGAAAAAGGACTGATGCAGCAGGCAGTGTGATGGCCAGGCATATTCTGTTGATCGACGACGAACCCCACGTGATCCGGATCATGCGTCTGGCGCTGGAGCGGGCCGGATTTACCGTGAGCCAGGCGCCGAACGGCCAGGCCGCGCTGGACCTGCTCGCGAACGCCATGCCGGACATCATAATCAGTGATCTGGATATGCCGGTTATGAACGGCCGCACCTTCTGCGAGCGGGTCTGCGCGGATTTTCCAGACGCCGGCGTGCGTCTCTTCGTGCTCACTTCGCGCGCCGAACTCGAACACCGGCAATGGGCTCGATCTGTACCGGGACTGGAATTTCTCGAAAAGCCTGTCAGCGTGCGCGCACTGGTGCGTCGTCTGGAAGCACCTGATTCCACCGTTCCACAGGACCACGCCGGCGTATGAACGGATCGGCCCTGGATGCGATCGACTTCAACAGGTATCTGTCGATACTGAAGTCGCTTGTTCCGGCCGCAGAAACAATTCGAGTGGTGGACGGGGCGGGACGGACGCTCGCCGCCACCGAAGCGCCGGCCGAGGCGCGCACGCGCTCCGGCCCACCGGCGGACTCCAACCGTTATCTGTTTGAGATCAGAGACCAGGACGTGACCCTCGTGTCGCTGATGATCGACATTCCCCGCGCCCTGGACAGGGCTGCGGCGGACGCGGTCGATTCACCGCGGGACAAAGTTCAGGCCGTTCTGGATTGCCTGCACGCCGAGCTGCGGCTAACGTCCGAACTCGATGCGATGGCCGCGGAACTCGCCGGCCGCTACGAAGAACTGAACCTGGTCTACAGCAGCAATGATGAATCCCTCGAGCAGGAGAACGAAGACCGGGCATTGAAAATGCTGGTCGACAACTGTGTCGAGTTTCTCGACGCAGGGCTCGTGGTGCTGTTCTATGGAAAGGAGCGAGCCTATCGGGCGGTCAATGAGGTCGATCCGCTTCCGGACACCGACCGGCTGGTTGACTGCCTGGAGAGGAATCTGGTGCCGCTGATCGAAAGCACCGGGAACACGCTCGTGGTCAATCATGCCAAAGACCCGCTTCGTGACCGTATCTGTCCCGGGATGCAGTACAAGTTGCTGGCCTGCCCTGTCAAGAACGCGATGGGCTCGGTAGTTGCGGTTCTGGCCAGCCTGGAGCGGGCCGAGGCAACGGATTTTTTCAACAGCGATCGAAACCTGCTCGAAGCAATGGCACGCAAGGTCTCCAAGATCGACCAGGCCAACTACGATCCAATGACCGGCCTCATGAAGCGGCAGCGTTTCGAAAACATCCTGAAACTCCTGCTCCAGAACGCTCACAGTCTGGAGGATGAACACAGCGTGATGCAGTTCGACCTGGAGCAACTGCAAGTCATCAATGATCTGCACGGCCGGGAAACCGGTGATGCCGTGATCGGGTGGGTGGCGGCGGGAATCAAATCGCTGTTGCGCCGTAGCAACGTCATCGCGTATTTTGGACGCGGCAAGTACGGGGTCTTGCTGCGCCATACCGGAGAGCAGCAGGCGCTCCAGGCAGCGGATCAGATCAGAAAGACGTTGTCCGCCGAGGGCTACGTCTGCAATGGCAAGGTCGTGCAGATCAACCTGAGCGCGGGTGTGACGGTCATGGATCGGCAGTCACGTTCGGTAGCCGCCGTCATGGACGCTGTCGAACTCGCGGTCGGCACGGCCAAGGAGAAAGGCGGTAATCGTACCCGCGTCTACCGTCCAAACGACCAGGATTTCAAAGTGCGAAAGGAAGAGATGCGGTCCGTGAACCGCATTCAGGAAGCATTGCGGGGCGACCTGTTTCGTCTGTATTGTCAGCCCATAGTGGCTTCCAGCGGCAATGAGCCGGCCGTTCACTGCGAGGTATTGCTGCGCCTGAGCGGGGAGGACGGTACGCCTCTGGCGCCGGGCGCTTTTCTGCCTGCCGCCGAGCGTTATTACCTGATGCCGTTGATCGACCAGTGGGTAATCGATGCGACGTTCAGTACCGTCGCGCATACCGGTCTGTCCACCCGTTTCGAATCGGGGCTGATCTCGATCAACCTGTCGGGTCAGTCGCTGAGCGAAGAGAGGCTGGCCGACTATATCGACGAACGGCTGGTCTTTCATGGGTTGTCGTCGAGCTGGTTCTGCTTTGAGATCACCGAAACCACGGCACTTGGGAGCCTGAACGCAGCGCGGAATGTCGTCTCCGGCATGAGGAAGCGCGGATTCCGGTTCTCGCTGGACGATTTCGGCACGGGATTGAGTTCGTTCGCTTACCTGAAGGAATTTCCGGTCGACTATCTCAAGATCGACGGTTCGTTCGTGCGCGGCATTCTGGATGACGAGGTTTCATGCGCGATGGTGGAGTCGATCAACCAGATCGGCCATGTCATGCATTTGAAAACCATCGCCGAGTTTGTCGAGAACGCGGAACTGGCAGCGTGCCTCAAGTCGATCGGTGTCGACTACCTGCAGGGCTATGGCATCGCCAGGCCGCTGCCGTTCGAAGACTATATCCGGAGTCTGATGTCCGGCGACGTGGCCGCAAGCGCCTGAGGCAACGTGCCGATGCCCGACGCCGCCGTATTGCACACAAATATTCTGCAGACCCGTATCGGCACCATGACTTATCTCGCGCCGGTAGCGTCGCTGGCTACGCTCAAGGACGTCGAGGATTTCGGCAATGCGGTGCGTGAATGCATCGAACGCAACGAAACCCAACTGGTGCTGGATCTCGCATCGGTGAAGGTGGTCAGCAGCATGATACTCAATGCGATGGCCGACGCCCAGAACCAACTGGTCCGCACCGGCGGCTGGCTCAAGGTCGTCAACCTGGGTCCGGTCGTCAAGGATGTTTTCAGGCTGACCCGGTTCACCGAGTATGTGAACGTGCTGGATGTGGAACCTGGGGATTTCGCCTGCAAGCGGCTGCCCAATGCCAAATTGGGCGATATCCTCATCTCCAAGGGCGTCGTCACGGAAGCGCGGATCCAGGAAGCGGTCGAACTCCAGAGCCGGACCAGCCGTCGCATGGGACAGATTCTGGTCGAGAAAGGGTGGGCCAGCGAACAGGACGTGATGACTGCGCTCGGCGAGCAGCTTGGCGTGCCGTTCGTGCGCATACGCGCCGGGTTATGCGACCCGGAGGTTGCACGCATGCTGCCTCGCGACATGGCGCATCGTCTCAAGGTCATTCCCATGCACCGTGTGCGCGACGTATTGTCGCTGGCAACGGCGGATCCACAGGCCATCCCAGCGTTCGACGAGGTCGAAGAACGCCTCAAGTGTCGCGTGCAGCCGGTGCTGGCCGTCCGCGACGAGATCACCAAGGCCGTCAGCGACGCCTATGCCGGCGACCTGGGCGGCGATATGCTGATCGAGGATCTGGACGAGGACTTCGAGGTTGTCGAGAACCTGCAGCCGGATGACTACACCGCGATCGACGAGCTGGCCGAGGGCAGTCCGGTCATTAACCTGGTCAATTCGCTGGTACAGCGCGCGGTGCGGGACCGGGCCAGCGACATTCACATCGAGCCGGGGCGCAAGCGGTCGCGGATTCGGTTTCGGATCGACGGCGTGCTGTACGAAGTGACCACACTGCGACCCGAACTGCATCCTGCCGTCGTCTCCCGTCTGAAGGTGATGGCAAACCTGGATATCGCCGAACGGCGATTGCCACAGGACGGTCGCATCCAGGTGCACACTCAGGGCAGGGCGGTGGACTTGCGCTTCAGTTCGCTGCCGGGACTGTTCGGAGAGAAGATCGTGCTGCGCGTGCTGGACAAGAACCAGTCCCTGCTCGATCTGAACAGGATCGGCATGAGCCCTGCGAACCTGCGGTCGTACAAGGCGTTGCTCGAACACAGTTATGGCCTGATCCTGGTCACCGGGCCCACCGGCAGCGGCAAGACCACCTCGTTGTATGCAGCGCTGAATCGTCTGAACAGTATCGAGAAGAACATCGTCACCATCGAGGACCCGGTCGAGTACCAACTCGATATCATCAACCAGAACGAGGTCAGGGAAAGTGTCGGGCTGGGATTTTCGAACATTCTCAAACATGCTCTGCGGCAGGACCCGGACATCATCATGGTCGGCGAGATTCGCGATCGCGAGACCGCCGAGATTGCCGTGCAGGCCGCGCTTACAGGCCACTTGGTGTTGTCCACGCTGCATACCAACCATGCCATCGGCGCCATCACCCGCATGATCGACATGGGGGTGGAGCCCTATCTCCTGTCGTCCGCGCTGATCGGTGTGGTGGCACAGCGCCTGGTCCGCACCGTTTGTCCGTCCTGCAAGACCCGGTATACGGCGCCGATCGAGCTGGCGGAGCGCTACGGGTGGGAACCGCACGTGCAACTCGCCCGGGGACGCGGCTGTTCGGAATGCTACGACTCGGGCTACAAGGGCCGTATCGGCATACACGAGGTGTTGCGAGTGGACGCCGATCTGCAGCAACTCGTTACCGCCAACCCGTCGCGGGAAATGTTGAGCGACTATCTTCAGAAGAAGAACGTCAAGACGCTGTTTTACGACGGTCTGGCTCATGCGCGCCAGGGCGAGACCACCATCGAGGAAGTCTCCCGCGTGATCAACATCTGAACGGAGCCCGCATGCCACTCGAAGTTACCACATCCACACCGACCCGGACGAAGAAATCCTCGCCGGGCAGCCGATTTGCGGCGCTGCTTGCACACGAAAAGCCGAGTGCCCGCGATCGCATGTTCTTCACCGAGCAGTTGTCGCTGCTGCTGGAAACGGGAACGGCATTGCACGCGGCGCTGGCCGCGCTCCAGAAACAGACCGGCAACCCGGCCATGGCGCGTATCGTTCGCGGACTGAACGAGCAGATCGCCGAGGGCCGGTCGTTCTCGGTGGCTTTGCAACAATATCCGGAGATCTTTCCAGCATCCTACATCAACCTGATCGCCGCGGCCGAGGGCGGCGGCTTTCTGCACAAGGTGCTGCTGGAACTGTTCACGATGGACCAGCGCCGTGACGAATTGCGCAACACGATCACCTCCGCGCTCTCCTATCCGATTTTTCTGGTGGCCTTTTCCTTTGCCGTGATCGTCTTTGTGCTGGTGGCGGTATTTCCGAAATTCGCCGACATGTTCGCGCGCATCGCCGACGAGCTGCCCGTGACCACCCGGATACTGATGGCTGCCAGCCATTTTCTGGTAAACAACTGGTTGATGGTGTCGGCCGCTGTTGTACTGGCGCTGGCGGGCGGAATATGGTGGATACGCACGGACGCCGGTGTACAGACCGTCGACCGCATCAAGTTGAATACCTGGTTCCTGAAGGATATCTTCGTGCAGATCTACCTCACCCGGACGCTGCGCGTACTGAGCCTGTCCCTGGCCAACGGCGTGAGCGTCATGGACGCCCTGGTGTCCTGTCGCGAGGTCGTCTCCAACCGAATCTTCCGGCGCTTTATCACCCGGATCGAGGAACGCGTCAGGGAGGGCAGCGGGTTTGCGGCCGCGTTCCAGCAGGCGGATTTCATTCCGCCGACCGTCAGGCAGATGGTGGCGACCGGCGAGGAGACCGGTAGCCTGCCGCGCGTGCTGAGTCGCATCGCGGATTTCTACGAGCGGGAAATGACGCGCAAGCTGGCGGCTTTTTCGAGGATGGTGGAGCCGGTCATGCTGCTGATCATGGGCGGGGTGGTCGGGCTGATCGTCAGTTCGTTGATATTGCCGATCTTCAAATTGTCGCGGGCGGTTGGATAAGGAAGGGTTGATCGACACGACACGACACCACACGGCGCGGCAGTACCGGCGATCGCGCGCGAGGGACCGGATTCGACGCACAAACCGACAGGCGGTGCGCGCATTCAGCGGGACAGCCCGATCAAGCGGACGTGCCTCGAACGACTCGGTTTGCTCCGGAAGCCAGGGTGTAACCACCGCCGTCGGCGCTTTTTCAATTGCAACGTCGTTTTCCCGTGGGGCCGAATATTCCCAGTAAGCCGGAGCCCATGAGCCAAGCTGCGGCGGGTAAGGGCATGGACATGAATGAACCGTGCTGAAAATCATCCAGCGCCAAGAAATCGGAGCCGTCCGTGATCTTGAATTCGATGCGACTGATTTCGTCGCCCTGGGTCGCAATCCACCCAAAAAACGTATGCGTCTGATTGAGGCGCATGTCGCCGACAGTCACGTCCCAGGTTCCAAGTGGCCCAAGCGGTCCAAAAACGTTGAGCGAAGCCGGCGCAGAACCACGTATTCCGCCAAACAATCCGCCCGCCGCCGTCACGGCCGGTCCACTGGCGGGGAGGTTGATGCTCATCGTGTCGCCGCTATAGCGGTCGAACAGCAGTGCTGAGTCGAAGGGATTCCCGGTGCAGGCATTTTGTCCGCAGATCAACATGGCGGATTGCGACAGATCGTGATCGGTCGCAAAACTCACGCCGTTCAAAAGGAACGAGATCTGTGTCAGCGTTGCGCCGTCATCGACAAGTCCCTCGAAGTTGGTCAGGGTCAGATTGTCTGCAGCGGCCGTGAAGGCAACCGGATCCGAATAGAACAGGATACTGGCGCTGCTATTTACAGAGCACAGGATCCCGCAGAGGCCAAGTAGGCTCCGTAACGTGCGTAAGTCCATTGAATTCTCCTCCGTTAAAATGTCGTCGCGGGTACGTTGTTATGTTGAATTGCCCTGCGAGCCGGCTTAACTTACCAAACTGCACTTAGGCTCTGCAAACACCATCTTCTTGGCAGCGATAACGCATTGAAAATTGATAATATAGGGCGCCAGGCGTCACTGTCGGACGCCCGCCGAACGATCGCCCGACGGAGGTCCCAACCTCGCCCGACTTGAGGTTCGCTGGAGCAACTGGACCCTGCGATTCAGGCACTTAAAGATTGCCGAGCCATTGTCGATAGCCCGGTTACAGATTTGGCAAACCCATGTGTTCGATGAAATGGCAGGAAACACTATGATCAAGAATCCGCGTTGTTCCAAGGTTCAAGACGGCTTCACGCTCGTTGAACTCCTCATCGTGGTCATTATCCTCGCGATCCTCGCGGCGATCGTGGTGCCGCAGTTTGCGTCATCCACCGATGACGCCAAGGTCAGCGCCCTGGACAACAACTTGGCAAACGTCCGCGCGGCCGTTGATCTGTACTACCAGCAGCACGGCGAGTATCCGGGACAAAAGACGGCGGTATCGGGCGGGACCTGCACCGCAACGAAGGGTGCGGGCACGGGCGGTGCTGGTGCCACGGGTGTGGCCGCCTTCAAGGAACAGCTCAGCATGTACACGGACGCCGACGGCAAGGCCTGCAGCAAGAAGGAAAACGAGTTCGTATTCGGGCCCTACGTAAAGAAGGCGGAGTTGCCGGCAAACCCGATCACCAATGTCAGCACGCTTGCAGTCGTCAATGCCGGTGATCTGAACATGACAGGTGCGAGTCCGGCGGCCGGCTGGAAATTCGACATCCTCACCGGCAAGTTCATCGCCGATGACAGCGTGAATACCGACACGGCCGGCAACACCTACGACACCCACTGACAGGTAGCGGGATTGCCGTCCGGCGCCATTTTGAACCGGATAAATCGACCAGGCTACGGGTAACCGGTCTATCGCGCTCGCATAAAGCCCAGGAGTCTCGAATGGCCAGCGAGCGCGGTATCAGTCTTCTCGAACTTCTAATCGTCGTATCCATCCTGGGAATCGCCGCAGCCGTGGCGGTTCCCGGTTTTTCCTCCACCAAACCCTACGAACTGAATCTTGCCGCCGACGAAATCGCCCAGGCATTGCGCTTCGCGCGCAGCGAATCGATGCGCACCGGCCGGACCTACGGTGTTCATCTGAATCCAGCCTACCGGCGAATCCGCGTGTTCCAGGCGGACCTGAGCACAAGTCCGGCCACTGCGGTCTACAACGTCTATCACCCGGTCACGAAGAAACTCTATTCCCTCGACTTCGACACCCACCCGTTCGTGCATCCGGACAGCCTGTCCGTTGTGCCGACCTTCCGTGCGACCTGTGACACGCCCCTGTACATCCATTTCGACTTGCACGGCAGCGCCTGGTGCGGCACCGACTCGACGGTGCTGTTGACCAATGCGGCGCTCGACATCACCCTCGGTTCGGAGACAGCCACCATCACGCTCGACGGGGTCACCGGCCGGGTGGCTTCGCCATGAGCCGTCCGCGGACGCCATCCACCATCGAATCGCAGCGTGGTTTTTCGCTCGCCGAGGTGCTGATCGCCACCGTCATTCTTGCGCTGGCGCTGGTTCCCGCGCTCGACGCCTTGTCAACGTCCACGCGGGGCGTGGCTGTCCAGGATTCGGAAACCGAGCTGCACTTCTACCTGCGCGAAAAACTGGAAGAGACGCTGGCCGTGGATTTCCGCTCGCTGGACGATGAGGCGCAGGCGCTGGCCGACCCGACCGCCGTATCGGGCGTTTATTCCGACGCTGTGGGGAGTCGTTACCGCCGCCGCGTCTATCTGTCGCGCTATGACGGTGACAACGCCGATAGCGACGACGACCCGTTTACCGGCGAGGACGCCGATCTGTTATGGGTACGCGTCGACATTGAAGGCACGCACCACACGCTGGAAACGCTGGTGAGTGCCTATGATTGACGTTACCGCCCATTTGCCGATCGTGTCTCGCGTGCAGCCGGTGTCACGGCGGGAGTGCCTTGTGGCGCGAGCGGGCAGCCGTTGCATGCCGCACACCGGTGTCGGTTCATCGTCCCAGTGCAGGTCAGGCGCGCGCCGGTCCGGTATGATAATCCATCGGCGATGCCGCGGCCTTACGCTGGTGGAACTGCTGATTGCAGTCGCGATCGGCGCAGTCCTGATGCTGGCCTTGGGCGGCGTGGCCGGACAGGCGGTGAAGACCCACGACATCGTCCGGAACCAGGCGCGGATCACCGAAGAGGCGCGTTTTGCGCTGGACCAGATGGCCGCCACGGTCGGCCGTTCCGCGCATCTGTTGCTGCCGCTGGCGGACAACCCGGGCACCGACTGGCCCGAAAACATTCGCGACCAGACCGTACCCGCGTCTCCTCCCGTCGGTAGCAGCACCCTGGCAACCGCCGTGCTCGCGGTCACCGTGCCGGTGGACCAGGACCTCGACGGCGACGGCTTTCCCGACGCGGACAATGACCGCGACGGCATGATCGACGAGGACATTCCCAGCGACGCGACCCGCGACGGTGCGAGCGGCATTCGCGGCATCGACGACGACGGCGACGGCACGGTGGACGAAAGCAGCCCCTCGAATGCCGATGACGACGAAGACGGGAAAGTGGACGAAGAAATCTATGGAGACGGCATCGACAACGACGGTGACGGCAGCGTCGACGAAGATCCCTCCAGCGACAACAACGAGGACGGCGGTGCCGGGCTCAAGTACGTCGACGACGACGGCGACGGTGCGATCGACGAAGGCGGTCTGCTGGGCCTTCTCGACGACGACGAGGACGGTTCGTCCGACGAGGACTGGATCGATCCGCTGGTGTTTTACCTGAACAGCGGCAGCCTGATCCAGCGCACGCCGGTGCCCTGGGACCAGGACGGCTCCGGCGGTGTCGATGGGCGGGATTTTGTCGAGTCGACGCTGGCCGACCACGTCACCCATTTCCGCGTGGAACGTATCGCAGGCGCCGCCGGCACGGCGCAACTGGTGGACATTCTGCTCGAACTTACCGATCCGGCAAGCGGCCAGGTGGCCAGCGTCCAGACCCGCGTCCGGGTCGGAGGTGCGCTGTGATGCGCCGCCTGCAACACCGCTGCATGCGAGCTCCCGCAAAGACGGCAGAAACCCTGCGTCCGCACATTCGCAAACTCGCGCAACGTTGCGTAAGCCGCCCGGGCCCAGTAGGGCGACAGCAGGGCTTTGTGCTGATCACCGTGATTCTGCTGCTGGCGCTGGTGAGCGTAATCGCATTCCTGAACAATCAGGGCACGACGATGAATGCCGAGGAGGTCGATCGTGCCAACGACGCCGACCAGGCGCTGCAACTGGCCCGCGCCGGACTCGCGCATGCGACCTGGGAAGCACAGGAGGGCAATTGCAGCGGTAACGTCACCGTGCCCGCGCAGCCGCTGAACGGCGGCACCTACAAGGCGACCGCAAGCGCCGCCGCCACGTCCACGACCTACGCCATTCAGGTGGAGCAGGACACCTGGGTGGACGAGAACTCGCCGGGGACCAATTTCGGCGGCGATACGGCGCTGCATGTCAAGAACGAATCGGGGAAAAACCGGCGCACGCTGTTTCGCTTCAATCTGAGCGCGATCACCACTGGTTCGCGCGTCGTTTCGGCCGCGGCCTGGTTTTATGTGGCCAGCAGAGACGATAAAGGCGCGGTCAATCTTCACGAAGTCAACCAGGACTGGACGGAAGGCACGGGGACCTGGGCCACGATCGGCGCCGGCTACGACGCAACGCCCGCGGCCGCCATCCCCGTGCAGTCCAGGGATAATGTCTGGGTCCGCGTTAACCTGACTGCACTGGTGCAGGGCTGGGTCAGCGGGTCGGTCGTCAACCGCGGCATCATGCTGATCGCCACCTCCGATAGCAGTGAATCGAAATACAACAGTCGTGAATCGGGCAACGCCGGCCAGCGGCCCTGGCTGGAAGTGGTGGTCGGGACAGGCGCCGCCACGACTCGTCTTAAGGCAACCGGCACCTCGTCCGGCGGCGCCGTGGGGACACTGACGCGTGCAGCGGTTCCGCTCTATCAGCCGCCGACCACGACGGTCCTGCAACCCGACGCCGCCCACGGCCAGGACGGCTGGATCACCTCGACGCAGACCGGCTGGAACTACGGCAGTGACGCTTCCCTGAGCGTCGATTCCAGCACGCAACGCAGCCTGCTGCGTTTCGAGCTGGGCGCGCTGCCCACGGGCGTGCGGGTGGAATCCGCGACGCTGGCGTTGTACGCAACCAGTCCGAATCCAACGGGTACGGTGGACCTGCACCGGGTCACGCATAGCTGGACCGAAGGGTCGTGCTTGGGCACCGGCGGTTGTACGGCCGACGGCGCGACCTGGGCCACCTATGACGGCAGCAGCAACTGGTCGACGGCGGGAGGCGATTTCGATGCCACTCCGGAGGACAGCCAGGCGATCCCGGCGAGTGCAGACTGGATGCAATGGGACGTCACTGCGCTGGTCAACGACTGGCTGTCCGGCAATCGTCCCGACTACGGGGTACTTCTTACAGCGACCGGTGGATCGGCCGCGTTTGCCAGCAGCGACTATGGAGACGCCGCCTACCACCCGAGGTTGGCCATCACGATCCGCTGCCAGTGCGGCGAAGTCTGCCAGGCGCCTCAGGGGCAGGGGAATCTGCTGTTGATCGTGCAGAACGCGGGCAGTCTCAGCGGCACCGAAACGACGATACGCGAAACGCTGAACGCCTGGGGCTATCTGGTCACGCCCTTGAGTTACAACGTTGCTCAGTCGGCGTTCGATGCGGCGGTTGCGAATAACGACGTGATCTACGTGCCGGCGGAAACGTCGCAAAGCGTGGTGGATTCGCCGCTCGGACTCGTACTGGGCGATCGCATGCGTACTGTCACCAAGGGCGTGGTGCTGGCGCAGGGCGGCTTCAATGACGAGATCGGCACAGCGTCGGCGACGGCTTCGCCGGTTGGCAAGGCGATCAATGTCACCGACACCAGCCATTATATCACCAGGATCTTTGCCCCCGGCAGTTTGCCGATCAAGACGGCGGCCACCACACTGATGACGGCCGCGGGCACGACGGCACCCGGGCTGCAGACGCTGGCCGACATCGGCGGCGCCGCCGGCCTGGCCGTGCTCGATAAAGGCGCCAGTCTGTACGGCGGCGGCACGGCCGCCGCGCGACGCGTGATGCTGCCCATCGGCAGCAAGCAGAGCAGCAACTGGAATCAGCTCGATAACGACGGTCGCCTGCTGGTGCAGCGCGCGCTGCACTGGGCCAGCGGCAACAGCGCTGGTGCCTCCTTGACGCCGATGAAGATTTACTGGACCGACGATCAGGCCAACAAGATCCAGCGGTCCGACGGCGACGGGTCGAACGTCGAGGATGTACTGACGGGTCTGAACGCGCCGATCGGGCTGGACATCGACACGGTCAACGGCAAGATCTACTGGACCAACCGTCTGCAGATCGAGCGGGCGAACCTCGACGGCAGCGACATCGAGATCCTGCATACGGATACGGTGAACACTTTCGACATCAAGCTCGATGTGGATCACGGCAAGATGTACTGGACGCACGACGACGGTTCCAAAGTCGTGACGGGCGCGAACCTGGATGGCAGCGGTGCGCAGACCATTTCGATGTCGCCGAATCGCGCCGCATTTATCTCGCTCGACACGACGACCGGGCGGATCTATCTGACCGAATCTGCGTCAGGCCGGATCTCGCGCATGAATATGGACGGCAGCGGGCTGACCAAGCTGGTCACCCACCTGGACACACCGATGGGCAACGGACTCGATCTGAATGCCGGCAAGGTCTACTGGACTGACGGCGCCGCGGGCGACAAGCTGAATCGGGCGAATCTCGACGGCAGCGGCGCGGCGACGATCGTCTCGGGCCTCAACGCAGCACAGGATGCGGCGGTCGATACGGTCAACGGCAAGGTCTACTGGGTCGACGCACTGACCGTGCCCGCCGTGAAGCGCGCCAATCTCGACGGCTCGAATGTGGAAACGCTGGTCACCGGCCTGACCCGGCCGCGCGGCATCGTCGTGGTGTCGGCGGCGGCGCTGGGCGCCGGCGGTGGTGGTTCCGGAGGCGGATCGGGCGGCGGTGGAGGTGGCTCAGGCGGCGGATCGGGCTGCGGCGGCGGCTACCGCGATGAGTTCAAGAACCCGGTCTTTTCGGGCAACGACGGCAGCCTGACCTGGACCGGCGACTGGCAGGAAATCAACGAGTCCGACGGTCCAACCAGCGGCGATGTGCAGGTATCCGCCGATTTGTACGAGAGCCCGCCAATGCCCACCTATCAGATGTACGTGCGCAACCACAGCGGCAGCTCGGGTAAGGGCCTCATGCGCGCGCTGGACTTGACGGGGGCCGCAACTGCGGTGCTTTCGTTCGACTACAAACCGTCCGGCCTCGACAAAGGCAGTGACTGGGTTTCCGTCCAGATGTCGAGCACCGGCACGGCCGGCCCCTGGACCGAGATCGTCCGCTTCGCGGGCCCGGCCAGCGAGACGGCCTACCAGCCGTTCAGCACCGACATCAGCGCTCACGTCTCGGCAAATGCCGTCCTGCGTTTCATCAGTTCGTCGACGCTCGGGAGTTCCGACTACGTCTTCTTTGACAATGTCGATATCACGTGCACGCCCTAGCCGGCAGTCCGGTCGCGACTGGAAAGTCTTTTGAAAATAGACGCTTGCGGATCGATCAAGAATGTGGTCAACGCGCCGAAAACACTAGAATCAACAATGGGTTACGGGTATCGGAGCGAACCGGCTGCCAATGACGGCGTATCGCTTGTTAGTTAATCTCCTGCGCGACGCATGGTCGATCACCGGACTGATGTCCGACGAGGTGGCCGCGTATGCGAGCAGATTGTGGGTCAACGACGCACGCAGCGGTTTGATGAGCCTGAGCGCGGCGATGTTTCTGCTGTTCCTGGCCGAAATCTGCGTGCAGGCGCGTTTCGGGCTTGACCGGGCTTACCTGTACACCTTCGGCCTGCTGTCGGTGCTCGCCGTGCACATCATGATTTCCGCCAGGGCGGTGCAGGACACGCGCTCGATCTACGTGCTCGGCACGGCGCTGATGGTCGTAAGCGGCACCGCGATCATGCTGCTGGCGCACCAGGCCGGCGCCTTCACGTTTACGCTCTTTTCCGGTGTCGCGCTGTTGTTCGTCGTGGTTCCCATCGTGCCGTGGGGGCTGCGCGAGGCGGCCATTGTCACCGCATTGATCTACCTGACGTTTACGGCATCGGCGGTTTCCGGCGGAACCCGTTTCGACCCCCAGACACTCTGGGCGCTGCAATTCATCATGATCGGCGCCGGATTGAACAGCCTGGCCATGGTGGCGCGCAACACCATTATTCGCAAGACCGACTTTCGCGTGCGCTTCGAACTGGAAAAGGCGCACAACAAGCTGCTGCAGCTCTCCCATCTCGATCCACTGACCCAGGCTTATAACCGCCGCTTCCTGTCCGACCAGTTCGCCGAACACCTTGCGCGCTGGCAGTCGGACAATCATATTTGCCACTTCGCGTACATCGACATCGATAATTTCAAGCCGATCAACGATACCTTCGGGCACGATTTCGGCGACCGGGTATTGCGTGCCCTGAGCAAGGGTTTCAGTTCCGTGGTCAGCGAACGGGGATTCCTGGTACGCATGGGCGGCGACGAATTCGCCCTGCTGTTTTACGGCGATGATCCGAACGCGCTGATGTTCGAAGGCCGGCGGATCATGCTGAAGTCCATAACCGGTCGCAAGCACCCGATCGACGTGAGCGTGGGACTGGTCACGATACCGCCGGATGCCAATTTCACGATGGAGCAGGTCATGCGTCTCGCAGACGATGCGCTATACGAAGCGAAAGAGCGCAAGGAAACGTTTTCTGGACAGATGAATATGGTCGTCTGCGAAATGGCGCACAGACCGGTCAAGATCGGAGAGAGGCGACCGGAAGAAACGACGGCTTGAGGAAGCAAGGGCCGGCTCTGTTCATGGAGGGATGCAGTCATCGACTACTCGGCAAGAGAACTCGTTCAGGGTGAGATAACGCTGGTCTCGCTGCCCGCCGTCTATCTCAAGCTCAAGGCGTTGCTGGAAAGCGGCGACTACGCGATGCTGGATATCGGCAACCTCCTGGCACACGACCCGGCGCTGACGGCAAGGCTGCTGAAGCTGGTGAACAGTGCGTTTTTCGGCGTCTCGGTGCCGATCGATCGCGTGTCGCAGGCGGTGAACCTGCTGGGCACGCAACAGGTTCACGACCTGGTGCTGGCGACCTCGGTGATGGAAATGTTCAAAGGCGCGTCCGGCGGGGTGCTGGATCTGACCAAATTCTGGACGCGCAGTGTGCGCTGCGGTGTCATCGCGCGGAGCATCGCCGCGCGCTGCAATATCCTGGACACGGAACGCATGTTCGTGGTCGGGTTGTTGCGGGAGATCGGCCATCTCATCCTGTACCGGCGCGTGCCCGATTTGGTTCTGCAGGCCGTGAGCCGGTCCAAGGGAGAGCGCGAGCTGCTGTTTCGAGTTGAACGCCAGGTCATCGGTTGCGACTACGTTCAGGTCGGCGCCGAACTGATGTCAGTCTGGAATCTGCCCCAATCGCTCGAAGCGACAGTGCGGCAGCACACAGCGCCGTCGTGCGCCGATGAATATCGTCTGGAATCCGCCATCCTGCACATCGCCGCACTGGTCACGGAAATCGCCGCGTGGGGTGCAGGCGGTGTCCTGTGGAGCGAGTACGTCGACCCGATGGCCTTGCAGGCCACAGGCGTGACGCCGCTCGATCTGAGCGCGCTGCTTCCGGCCGCGGATGCCGAGGTCAGCGGCGTTGTCGGTCTGTTCCTTGGTGATCGGCGCATGGCCTCCTGAGACCGGGTGCGGCTCCCTGCGGCCGCACATTATCTTATTGAAGCCTCGCCAAATATTGCCGATATCCCCCCGGAGAACGTGACCACGGAACCGAGAACCCAAGGGAGGCCCGGTCGCGCGGAACGGCGCCACAACCGGCGCGCTTCCGTCAGGCCGCTGCGAGATGTCCGCACTTCAATTGGCCGTTTGGCCGTTCAAACAACCGTCCGGAACCGGCGCGATCGGTCCACTGGGACTGGAATGCGCCCTTGACGCATTGCATCTGGTACAGATGGAAACCGGCGCCGGCGGCCGGCCGGTGGTGCGTGCCGGCGCAACCGTACCCTACGGCGAAGATCGCGAGGCGGTTTTCGAGTCCCCGAAGAGACTGCGGCAACTCGTGGGCAAGGCGCTGAGCGCGGACCGGTTTCGGGGAAGACGGGTGGCGACCGCCATGCCCAACGGCAGCGTGCGCATGCTGACGATCAACTACTCCCCGGCGCAGGGGCAGGGCGACGCGCAGGCGATCGCGAAAGTCATGGCCGACCGGCTGGAGGGCGAACTGGGTGAGTACGTGCTGGATTATCTGCCGATCCGCGCGGACCGGCAGGCCGAGGACCGGCTGGCGCTGGTCGCGGTCGCCCGCCGCGACAACGTGCTGGCCTATCTGGAACTGTTGAGAAAGGCGGGTCTGCGGGTGGAAAGCCTGGAAATCGGGCCGTCGGCACTGCGCCGCCTGATCAGTGCGCTTCCGCCCGGGGACACCTTTCAGAACGTACTGGCAATCAATTTCGGTCGCTCGACCAGCTACCTCACCCTGATCTCGGGCGCGCGGCTGCTCTTCGATCAGGAGGTGCGCTTCGGCGAGACAGCACTGCTGGATCGCATTGCGCAATCGCTCGGCATGGACGAGGCGCAGGCGCGGCAACTGGTCCTGCGCCATGGCGTGGACGGCAGCGCCGCGACCACAGTGCCGGCGGCCGACGACGTGAACGTGGCGGCAACGCTGCAGGATATCGTCAAGCCGGCGTTCCTCGAACTGGTCGGCGAGATCAACCGGGCGCTGATCTACGCAGCGTCGGAAACGCGCGGCGAATCGGTACGCCTCATCTATTTGCTCGGCAGCGTCGCGCGCTGGCAGGGTGCAGGCGACTTTTTGCAGTCGCTGCTCGCGCTGCCGGTTCAGACGATCCCGGATCCGCTGGTGTGTTTTTCGGCGGTGGACAGCGAGAATACGCGCCCCCACGTCGGCGCCGGACCTGAACTGGCCGTCGCGGCCGGACTTGCCTTGCGCGGACTGGTACAGAGCGATGTCTGACATCGACCTCATTCCTTCGGATTACCGTCACGGATTGTGGCTGCGCGGTGCCGGGGAGCGCTTTCTTACAACCATGGCCCTGGTCCTGCTCGTAGCGGTCCTGGCTTATCTCGGACTGAAGCGCACGACCGCCGGAATACGCGGCGATGTCGAAGCGCGGCAGGCGCGGCAGGCGATCACAGTGCAGCAAAGGGACAGGTTGAACCAGCTCAATGACCGGAAACAATGGGACCAGCGCCAGTTGGAACTCTTGAACGGTCTGCGCGGTGGTGTCGAGGCCCAGTCGATGTTCGTGGCCATCGACCGGGCGCTGGTGGGCGACCAGGTCTGGTTCACGCGCTGGGAATTCCAGCGTGCGGGTTCGGTGGTCGAACACAAGGATGAGACCGTGAATACCGGGTATTTCGTGGTGCTGCCCAAAAAGAGCGACGAACCGTCCACCGAAGTGTGGAAGATCGAAACCCACATGTCGATTCGCGGCGAAGCCTACGACTACTCCGCTTTGTCCGCTTTCGTGAGCCGCCTGCTCGCCGAGCCGGAGATACAGAGTGTTCATGTTCAGAACACGGCCACGCGCAGCCACGGCGAACGCCAGACAGTCGAGTTCACGCTGGCGATCCTCGTCAATACCGGCAGCGGAGACCGGTAGTGCACAGCACCATCCGCAATCTGGAGCCGCGCATCCTGATCACTGCGATGATCGCCACGGTCATGTTGTTCGCTGCCCTGGCGTTCAAGTGGATGGTGTGGCCGCAGGCCAGGCTGTACCAGCAGTCGCTCCACGACCGGACCATGCTGCGGCGCGTCACGGAGAGCGGCGCGGATCTGGCGCAGCAACTGAAAAGCATGGAGGGCGATGTCGAGGTACTGGATCACAAGATTCACGGCGACATGGCCGACCTGCCGGCAAAACGGCTGGAGTCGTTCGTCATCGGGCGTCTGCAGCAAGTCTCCACGCGCAACAACGTTCAGCTCTTGAGCGTAACGCCGCGCAGCGGAGAAACCGTCAAGATGTTCCAGGAGGCGCTGTTCGAAGTAAGTATCAGCGGTACCTATTTCGACCTGTTCAACTGGTTGCGCGACTTGTCCCGGGAACTGGGTTTCGTCGTGGTCCGGCAGTACACGATCACGCCGACCGACAGCGAAACAAAAGATCCCACCCTGACAGCCGGTATGACCATCGTTTCCTACCGACAGGCAGAGGCCGGATGAACCGGTATGCCCGCAAATTCGCCTTCCCGTTCCTGGCGATCTGGGTGCTGCCATGCGCCGCGGCCGACCAACAGCAATTGCACAATAATCCGTTTTCGCGGCCGGCTGCGTTCGGCAGCGCGACCGACCCGATCATGGGTGAAGCGACTGCGGGAGGCGGGCTGCAGTTGCGCGGTGTCTTGATCGCGGGCGATGAATCGGTGGCAAACATCGGCGGGGTCATCGTGCCTGTCGGCGGCGAGGTCAACGGATATCGCCTGATTTCGGTTTCTGACCGCCAGGCGGTGCTCGAAAAAGAGGGCGTTCGGACCCTGTTGGTTATGGAAAAACAATAGATGAAAGCTGGTATGCAACGGAAGGCTGCGCAACTTCTCGTCAGGCTGGTGCTCGGCTCGACGCTCTGGCTGTCATTCGCGTGGCCGCTGGTGGGACAGAGCGCGGCAACGGCCGCCGACCACAAGGGCAAGATCACGCTGAACCTGCGCGATGTGGACCTGGCCGAAGCCATGGAGATGTTGTCCACCAAGGAGCACGTCAACATTCTGCTGGCGGACAACGTCAAGGGCAAGGTCTCGGTCAACCTGTACGACGTCGGTCTGGCACAGGCCATCAACGCGATCGCCGCCGCCGCGGGCTACGCCGTCGAGATTCGCAACGGTGTCTATTTCATCATCGACCGCCAGGAGGTCGGAAAGTTCGCCGCCGGCAACGGCCTGACGCAGTTACGCACGTTCCAGGTCCAGTATTCCGACCCCGAGGCAGTGAAGAACATCCTGGAACAGCAACTGTCCGCCTATGGCAAGATCACGCTGCTGCCCGAACGCAAGCTGATTGTGGTTCAGGACACACCGCCTTTCCTGAACAAGGTGGCCGGGTTGCTGCGGGATCTGGATCGCCGCCCCAAACAGGTTCTGATCGAGGCCAAGATCCTGGAAGTTACGCTGAATGACAACGAAACGTTCGGCATCGATTGGTCGAAACTGTTCCAACAGGACACCGGCGACGGATCCTACGGCGTGCGCGGTCTCTCGAATCCAACCGGCGCGGGCGTCTTTTTCAACCTGGTGACGCCCAATATCGACGTGATCCTCAACGGTTTGCGTTCGCGTGACCGGCTGCGAACCCTTTCCACGCCGAAGCTGCTTGCGCTGGAGGGCAAGGAAGCCGAGGCGATCATCGGCGATCGCACCGGCTATAACGTGACGACCACGATCGACAACGTGACAACCACATCGGTCCAGTTTCTGGAAACCGGCGTGATCCTCAAGGTGACGCCGTTCATCGACAGCGATGGCAAGGTGCTGCTCGATATCCACCCCGAGGTGAGCAACTTCAGCGTCTCGAGCGACGGCATCCCGAGCCAGAAGACCACCGAGGTGACGACGACCATGCTGGTCGACAGCGGTCAGACGGTGTTCATCGGCGGGCTGATCAAGCGGACCAGGCAGGAAAAGCGCGAAAGCGTGCCGCTGCTCGGCGACATTCCGCTGCTGAAATCGTTGTTCTCGAATCGCTCGACCAACAGCGTCAACACGGAACTGGTCGTGTTGATCAGTCCTTACATCATCGACCAGACGACAATGGCCGTCGACGATGCTGCGGTCGAACACGTGGAAAAGGCGCGCACGGAACTCGAACAGCGGCCCGAAAAGCTCGACAAAGAGATGGACAAGGTCAAGTTTAGCGATGTCGATTGGTATGGGGCCGATGACTGAATCCGCCGGGGCGATCGGATGAATAGCCCGGTGGTGCCAATGGCGCCGGTCGGGTGAGCGGCGCACGATGCGCGCAACCGGATTGATCAAAGTCTGTTACAAACTGCTGCTGCTCAAGGCAACACCCCCGATCGCCGGCACCTGGCGCATCTCCCCGCGCCATTTCCGTCCCTGTTCGACCTACAAAGCAGCCTGGAGTCGCAAGCGGCGCTGACCGCGGCCTCAGCCGGCCGAACCGGACCTCCAGATCCAGGCGTGCAGCTCGCGCAACGATGGCTCGCGGGAAAACAATTCGCGTTTCTCGGCCGCGGTCAGTGACCCAAGGCCTTCGTCCATGACCTTGTACAACAAGCCCTGCGCATAATGCATTTGGCGCCGGCTGAGCACTTCGTCCGGCAGCAGCGCCAGGTGCAGGGCATGCGCGTACGGTTCGCGCAGCGCGTCGCAGGCAGTGGCGTCCCGCCGCGGCGCAGCGGCCATCGCCGCGTCGAACGACGCCAGTACTGCCGGCCGCTGCCGTTCCTCCGGCGTCAGGAACAGGCCGAGTTTCCGTGTGATGCGGCCCAGCCGCCGGCTGCTGGAAACCATCGACAGCGGAATCGACAAGAGCACGCCGCACAGCACCGGAAGGAACCACCAGAAGTAATCCGGCACGTAAAAGAAGGTGATCAGACCGGCGGCCACACCCGCCAGTGTCTGCAGGCCGTGTGCCGCGACCGCTTCGGCGAACTTGGTTCTGCGGTCGGCACGCTGCTGCACCGGCCAGCCGATCGTGCGCCGCAACAGAATGGCCCAGACGAACCGGGTTTGAAACAGCATCAGCACCGGCGCGACGAGGATCGAGAACAGACTTTCCAGCAGGGTACTGACGGTTGCGCGCAGTATGCCGCCAAAGGCCCTGCGCCGGGCGCCGTCGAAGGCGAGCAGAATCAGCGCCATGAGTTTGGGCAGAAACAGCATGGCCAGGGTGAATATCAGCACGATCTTCATTTCCACCGCGAAAGAAACCGGCCACACCGGTTCGATGCGATTACCGAAGAAATACACCGGAATCGCCTGCGCCTGGATATAGGAGTCGACGGCGGTCAGCAGCAGAAACAGCAACCAGAGCGGCGAGGACAGGTACGACATGACGCCCATGGCGAAATGCAGGCGGCTGATACGGTGAAAGCCGCGCGCGAAGATCAGCCGCGCGTGCTGCAGATTGCCCTGGCACCAGCGCCGGTCGCGCTTGGCATAATCGATCAGCGTCGGCGGCAGCTCCTCGTAGCTGCCGTCCAGTTCATAGGCCAGCCAGACGCGCCAGCCGGCGCGGCGCAGCAGCGCGGCCTCGACGAAATCGTGACTCAGGATTTCACCGCCGAACGGCTCCCGCCCCGGCAACTGCGGCAGCCCGCAGTGCGCGGCAAACGGCGCGACGCGGATGATGGCATTGTGTCCCCAGAAGTTGCTGTCGCCGAGCTGCCAGAAGCCGGCGCCGGCGGTGAAGATGGGTCCGTAAGCGGTGCTGGCGAACTGCAGGATGCGCGCGAACAGGGTCTCCCGGTTGACCGGCACGGGCGGCGCCTGGATCAAGGCTGTGTCCGGATTGGCTTCCATCAGGCGCATCATGCGCACCAGCGTGTCGCCGGCCATGAGGCTGTCGGCATCGAGCACGATCATGTACCGGTAGCGCCCGCCCCAGCGTTCCACGAAGTCCGCGACGTTGCCGCTCTTCCTGGCGATGTTCTCCTTGCGGTTGCGATAGAAGATGCGGCCGTGCGCACCGGTTTCCTCGCACAAACGATACCACTCGCATTCCTCCCGGACCCAGGTGTCGGCGTCACGCGTGTCGCTCAGGATGAAGAAATCGAACGCGTCCGCCTGACCGGTTTCCTGCAGCGAACGCCAGATGGCGCGGATACCGGCGAAGACCCGCCCGGGGTTCTCGTTGTAGACGGGCATAAGGATCGCGGTGCGTACGTCGGCCGGAAGCGGCGTATCGCTCTGCGCCACCTTCCGTCGCCGCCGCACGAAATAGTCGTAGCGTATCAGCAACTGCCAGAAGCCCATCGCCGCCGACCAGAACGAGGCGGAAATCCAGAGAATCAGGATCGCGTAGAGCAGCAGCAACACGACCTTCAGCGGTGTAAGACCCTCGTTCGCATAAGCACCGTGCAGCAGGCTCATCGCGAACAGGGTCGTGAGGACGACCAGCAGCAGATAGACGGTGCGGCGGATGCTGCCGCGCAAGCCGCCGACCGGGGGCATCGAAGGCGGTGTCGCGGTCATCGGGAACGACTGAACAGGCGGTGGAACGGGTTAAGTGAGCGCAGCTCGATGGGTTGGACCGGCATCGTCAGCGGCGCGTCCTCCGGCACCGGCCGCGGCGCGGAGGCGGCGCACGCGGCGCGCAGGCGCTCGAGCGTTTCCGCGTCGTAGGCCGGTTCCGTGCGGTCGAGCAGGGCATTGGTCACATCTCTGTGTGTTTCACTCAGCACCGCCACCAGCGTTCGCGTGATCTCGCGTCGTTCACGCACCGGGTCACGGTCGGCGACGATCGCCAGCCGCTGTTCGATCAGGTCCCAGATGTGTTCGATCGACTCCTTCACCAGATCTTCGGTGGAGGTGCCCTCGGCGCGTGTGCCCATATCTTCGATAACCCGCCGTATCCAGCGCGCGCGCGCCGGTGCGGAGGTGACGCCGACCCTGACCAGATAGGTATCGAGCAGCGCCTCGGCCTTGCGCTGCCATTCGGTGGATGCACCGGGCTCGCTCAGCGTTTCTCTTTCCGCCATTGATAGGTCCAGGTTTCGCTGAGGTAGTCGGAGCCGGAACGCAGGTTGCACCTCAGTTCCGTCACCGGCTCGTCGCCGGGCGTGAGTTCGAAGAAGACGCGGTAACCCCGCGTGTAAGGATTGCGCTGCACCACCGGTTTGCTCAAGGTCCCGCTCGACGACGAGATATCGGCGACCACATCAGTCTTTTCGGGTAACGCGGCGAGTCTCGCCCCGGCAAAATCCACCACGAACTTGCGTTGGCCGGAATCGGTGTCCGTGCCCGCGCCGATGCGCGTCGCGACGACGAGGCCGCTCGGCAGGCCGGCTTCCGGGTCATCGAGGAAGGTCACCCTGTATTGAAAGGTGCGCTCCGAACCGGCAGTGACTGGCTCGGCCGGCACCCAGAAGGCGACGATGTTGTCGTGGTAATCCGCGTCGGTCGGAATCTCGACCAGCTTCACCGTGCCGGTACCCCAGTCACCGACCGGCTCGACCCAGGCGCTCGGACGGCGCTGATACTCGGATTCCAAATCCTGATAGGCGGCGAAATTGCGTTCGCGCTGCAACAGACCGAACCCGCGCGGATTGTCGATGCGGAACTCGCTGATGCTGAGCCGCTGCGGATTGTTCAGCGGCCGCCACAGGCGCTCGCCATTGCCGGCGGCTATCAGCAGGCCGTCCGAGTCGTGCGCCTCCGGCCTGAAATCGTCGACGAAATATTCCGTATTCTTGCCGTGCCAGAACATGCTACTCAGCGGCGCCATTCCGAACTGTTTGACTTCGTTGCGGACATAGATCTGCGCCGTCACATCGATCGCCGTTCCGGCACCAGGGGTAACCACGAGGCGGTAGGCGCCGGTGACACTGGGCGAATCGAGCAGGGCGTACAGGGTGATGTGCCTGGCCCGATGCGGGGGCTTTTCCAGCCAGAATTCACGGAACACCGGAAACTCCTCGCCCTTTTCCAGTCCGGTGTCCAGTGTCAGCCCGCGGGCCGAAAGGCCGTAGATCTCGCGGCGCCCGACAGCACGGAAGTAACTGGCGCCGAGGAAGGCGACCACCTCGTCGAATACGTTGCGCGTGTTGAGCGGGTAATGCAGGCGGAAGCCGGCGAAACCCAGATCCTTCGGCACGGTCTCCGGCATCGGCAGACGGCCGAAGTCGAACATGCCGGGGTCGTAATCGACGCGTTCCGCCTTGCCCTTGTTGACGACATACACATCGACGCGCTCGCCGAAGATCGAGCCGCGCGAAAAGAATTGGACCTGGAACGGCAGGCGGTCCTTGACCCAGAGTCCCTGCTCCGGATGGAAGCGTAGTTCGCGATACTGGTCATAGTTCAGGTCGGCCAGGTAGGGCGGCAGGGCGTGCGGTTTTTTCTGATAGGGTTGGGCGGCCAGTGCGGCGGCGCGCACCTTGACCCGGTGAAAGGTCGGCGATTCGGCATCCGGTTCGTGCGCCGACGCTGCCGCGGGCGACGGCGTGGCGTGACCTGATAGAGTCAGGGCCATCAAGGCGACCGCGATCGTTCGTATCCAGGATTGCGTCAGCCATGCTCGCCAGCTCGGTTGGTTCTTCCTTTCCATTGTTTTAACCCGTATTTTGAGGAAGTGCTGAATTACCCGTGCCGGCCACGAGCGAACCGGCGGCCGCCCCTGGCGGGAGGGATTCCCGGATTTCGCCTGCGCGGCTTGCGCTCCTGCGATGGGTAAACAAACCGAAGTTTACCTGATGCATCGACGTAATGACCGCGGCGCGGTTGCCACGCTGCGATTGTCGTCGAATTGGCGGCCGGTGGGTAGCGGCCGGCAGAGGAATATTTGCACGCCGGTACAAGGGGCAGAGAAGAGACCGGGGTCAGAACACAGTCTTCTCTAGTACAATTCGCGATCGCCGTACCCACGGCGATGAATGCATGCCTGTGCAGGGAATATTAGAGAAATCTGTGTTCTGACCCCGGTTTATTGCGTTTTCGCCGAACTTTCGCGCCGCGGGAAGCCGCGACGATAACTTGATCCATGCCGGGGCATCCCGCCTTAGCGAACGCTGTACCCCCGACCTTCGAGGCAGGCCCGCATCGCGCGCTGGTACGCGTCGCTCTTGCCGCTCACCGCGCTCGCGGACAGGTTCTCCGGCGGCAGCGTCGGGTCGTAATTCGTCTGCGTGACGCTCCAGCGGTGGCAGGCATAGCGGTCGTCGGCCTGTTTCTGTTCGCTCTGGCCCTGCTTGGGATAGATGAACAGTTCATCCGACATCGCCGCCGGCTCCTCGTTGCCAACGTCGGCCGGCGGTTCGGTCACCATATAGCCCTCGCGGTCCGGCCGCCAGACATAGTACGAATCGTTCGCATAGTAATAGGGAATGCCGCCTATCCAGAGTGTCGTGTAGAACGCCGGCAGCGTCGGCACCACGATGCCGATCGGCGGCGCAATCACGACAAAGCGCCGGCCAGAGGGACGGTACCAGACGCCGCCGTAGAAATAGAAGTCCTCATTCCGATAGCGCAGGCGGCGGTGGGGCGGCGGCAACTGGTTCACGACGTAGCCGCGGCGCGGATAATATTGATCGTGCCGGTAGCGGTCGTCCAACCGGAAGTCTGCAGACGGATGTCCGCGGTCCGAGTCCGGACCACGCTGCTGGCGTTGGTCATAGTGTTGGTCATGGCCATGATCACGCCCATCGTCGCGATCGGCATAGGCGGTGGCCGACAGCATGGCGGACATCAGGACGAACGCCACGCCGGTTTTCATCAAACGATCCAGTCTCATCTGTGCTTTCCTCTCGTCAATCCGATGCGGCGCGCGTTACCGCACCGAGTAACCGCGTCCTTCCAGGCAGGCGGTCATCGCCCGCCGGTATCTGCGCGCCTGCCGCTCGGCGCCGGCGTATTCCTGCGCGTAGCGGGCGTCGTATTCGTTCTGAATCTGGCGCGCCCTATCCTGCTGCGCCGCCTCGGACGCCGCACCGAGCATCGCGCCGGTGACGCCACCGAACACCATGCCTTCGCCGGTTTCGCGAGGCGCCGACAGCAGCGCGCCGACCATGGCACCGCCAACCGCACCCGCCGCCGTGTTGATGCCCGGTGGCGGTTCGGCGATCACGTCGACGCGCTGGTGCGGTGCCAGCGGTGTCAGCCCCGGATCGAAACCGGATTTGCGCACCGCCCACAGGTGACACTCGTACCGGTCGCGATCCTGCTGGGCCGCGCTCTGGCCCTGGGTCGGGTAGAAATAGAGCCGGGTCGACGGGGGCGGAACGGGTTCTTCCTGACTCGGCTGCACCCGGTAGGCGGGCGGAAAACATCCCGTCAGCGCCGCGCCCGCGGCGATCACGAAAACAAGTCCGCCCAGGCTGTTCAGTGGCCGGCGGTGGTGGAGCATCGAGTCGGGCATTGCAGCTTCCTTCGGGCCAGTCTACGGCCGTTTGAATTTCGATAACGCGGAACCCGGTTCCGGGTTAACCGCCCGCAGGGTCTCCGCGCCGCGCACGTCGGTCGGGGTCGCAACCGCGGTCCCCGCCCGGACCTTGCGCAGGCGCCGCCCCGCGCGCCACGCGGCTTCGGTACATTTGGGCATTATCCGACGAACCCCTGATCAAGTCGTCACCCCGGCGAAGGCCGCAGCCCAGGTTATTGATCGCCTGGATTATTCGCTTCGCCCACCCTCCGCGCCGCACTTCGTGCGTGCAACGTGCGTTGCGCTTTTGTCCGGCGCCGACCGGAATGCCGGGAATGGAATTATTCAGATGGTTCCCTGAACCGGTGACACCTGCGGGAGCAGCCGTCGGCCGCGAACATGCGGCAGGCACGCCGCCCGCGGGCAAGCCCGCTGGTACAAGCATCTCACCCATTGGCGCAACTCTCAATCATTGGGGTTGATAGTCTTGCGATCGAGGACCACTAGCTGAAATCACCGGCAGACCGGATAACGCTGTGACTGTGCAATCTGTACGAAGTTCAAGTACTCTGGCCGCCTGACCCCATGATTACCGACGACTTTATCGCCAACGATGCGCCCGGTCTACCGGGCATGGAACCGAGCTGGTGTACCGGCGCCAAACAGATGGTCGGCACGACGCTCGGTCCGTCGCGCGTCTGGTTCACCATCGGCGACGGCATTCTCAACGAGATCTATTATCCGCGCGTCGACATTCCCCAGGTGCGCGATCTCGGTTTCATCGTCGCCGACGGCAAGGGCTTCTGGGTCGAGGTCAAGCGGCTGCGCGATTGTGAAGTCGAAACCGCGGGGCCCGGCATTCCGGCCGTGACGATCGTCCATCGCCATGCGCGATTCACCCTGACCCTGCGCATCGTGCCCGAGTCGAACCGGGACGTGCTCCTGATCGACTCCGCGCTGGACGGCGACGCGCCGTTGCAGCTCTATGTGCTGCTGGCGCCGCGTCTCGGCGGCAGCGGCCGCGCAAATGTCTGCGAAGTGGCGATGCAACACGGCCGGCGCGCACTCTGGGCGCGGCAGGGGCCGTTCGGCCTGGCATTGCTGGCGGTCGACGCCCGCCAGACCGATGCGTTCGGCGCGTGCAGCGCCGGCTATTCCGGAAGCACCGACGGCTGGCAGGATTTCGATCGCCACGGCGCGCTGCGTTTCCGCTATCGCAGGGCCGGGCCGGGCAATGTCGCCCTGACCGGTGCGCTGGCGCGGCACGCAGTGCTCGCCCTCGGTTTCTCCACCAGTTGCGAGGCGGCGACCACCCTGGCGCTGTCGTCGCTGCTGCAACCATTCGACCTGGTCTGGAAGCAGCAGATCGAGGACTGGCTGTGCTGGCACCGGCAAAGCTGCGCGCCGCGCCGCCGGTCCAACCCGGATCGTCTGCCCGCCGCCTTGCGCGACCAGCTCGACATCAGCGCCATGGTGCTGCGCACCCACCAGGATCAGACCTTTCGCGGTGCGATGGTTGCCAGTCTCAGCGTGCCCTGGGGCCAGACCGCGCAGGAACGGCCGGGCTATCTCTGGTCTGGCCGCGCGATCTGGTCGAGTGCGCGGGCGCGCTGCTGGCGCTGGGCGCCAACGTCGAGGCGCGCGAGATTCTGCGCTATCTGATCGCCACCCAGCTCGAGGACGGTTCGTGGCACCAGAACCAGTGGCTCGGCGGCAAGCCGTACTGGGTCGGCGTTCAGCTCGACCAGGTCGCGTTCCCGGTGCTGCTGGCCGGCACGCTGGCGGATCGCGACGCGCTCGACCGCATCGAAGTGACCGACATGGTGACGCGCGCGCTGAGCTTCCTTGCGCGCCAGGGGCCGGTCAGCCCGCAGGACCGGTGGGAGGAGAACAGCGGCGTCAACGCCTTCACGCTGTCGGTGTGTATCGCCGCGCTGGTGTCGGGCGCGCGCTTTCTGCCGGCCGGCGCGGAAGCCTTTGCGCTGGAGTTCGCCGACTACTGGAATGCGCGGCTCGATGCCTGGACCGCCGTGTACGACACGCCGCTGGCGCGTCAGTATGGCGTGCGCGGCTATTACCTGCGCATCACGCCGCCCGCCGCGCTGAACGACGCCGGCGTGCTCGCGCGCGTGATGCCGATCAAGAACCGCGTGGACGATCCCGGCCTGGCCGCGTCCGAACAGATCGGCGTCGATTTTCTGCAACTGGTCCGCTACGGCCTGCGCGCGCCGGACGACCCGCTGATCGTCGACACCGTCAAGATCGTCGACGATCGCCTGCGCGCGGAGCTGCCGCAGGGCCCTTGCTGGTATCGCTACACCGGCGACGGTTACGGCGAACACGACGACGGCACGGCCTACGACGGAACCGGGCGCGGGCGTCTTTGGCCGCTGCTGACCGGCGAGCGCGGCCACTACGAACTGCTGCGCGGGCGCGACGCGATGCCTTATCTGACCGCACTGGCGGCGATGGCGGGCCAGGGTGGCATGCTGCCGGAACAGTTATGGGACGCCGCCGCGATTCCCGACGCGGGGCTGGCGCCGGGCAAACCCACCGGCTCGGCGATGCCGCTCGCCTGGGCGCACGCCGAGTACATCAAGCTCGCGTACTCACTGCTGGAAGGCAAACCGGTGGACCGTCCCGAACCGCTGTAGGCGCGCTATCGCGGACACCGGCCGCAGGCGCGCGTCTGGTACTGGTCGCCGCAGACGCCGATACGCGAAATGCAACGCGAGGCGCTGCTGGGCTTCAGTCTGCCGCAACCGGCGACGATCGGATGGCGGTTCGACCAGGGTGCCTGGCAGACGCTCGCCACCCGCGCTTCAGCGCTGGGTGTGCACATTGCGCGCCTGCCGCCCGCGCCGGCGCGCGCCGCGCACATCGAGTTCCGCATGCCCGGCGAGGAAGGGGGGCCGCCAGCCATATACCGCCTGGCGCTGACCGATTAGCGGGCGGGTGAAAGACGATTGCGCGGCACAATCCGGCGCTATGATTCGGCCCAAGTATTCATCTGCCGCGTGTACGCTGCGCGTTCGCGCCGGTTTGCGCATTTGGCGCGCCGGCGGCCGGCTGTCACGGCCGCAATTGATACCAGTCGCGGATGCTGTCCCAGATCTGGCGCGCGCTTTCCGCAAACCAGAACAGTTCGCGGTCCTCTTCATCGATCACGCCTTCGTCGACCAGAAAATCGACGTCGAACGCCTGGCGCCAGAACCGCTCGCCGACCAGCACGACCGGGACCGGTTTGATCTTGCGCGTCTGGATCAGCGTCAGCGTCTCGAACAGTTCGTCGAATGTGCCGTAGCCGCCGGGAAAGGCCACCAGCGCCCGCGTGCGCAGCAGAAAATGCAGCTTGCGCAGCGCGAAATAGTGAAACCGAAAGCAGAGGTCAGGCGTGATATAGGGATTGGGATACTGCTCGTGCGGCAGACTGATGTTCAGCCCGATCGACTTCGCGCCGCAGTCGAACGCACCGCGATTGGCCGCTTCCATGATGCCGGGACCGCCCCCGGTCATGACCACGAGTTCGCCGTCACCCTCGATCAGCGTTGCCTCCGACGCCAGCCGCCCGAACTCACGCGCCACCGCGTAGTAGTCGCTCTTGGCGAGGATGCGCTGTGCCACGGTCAGGCGCTTCTGCACGCTCATGTCCTGTGGATCCATTGCAAGCTGTGCGTGCAGCTTCGCGACCCGGGCCTGCGCAACGCCGGGTTCGGGAATGCGCGTACTGCCGAACACGACGATCGTATGGCGGATATTGTGCTGCTCGAGCAGAAACTCGGGCTTCAGATAATCGATCTGCAAGCGCACGCCGCGCGTGTCGTCGAGATTCAGAAAGTTCACGTCCTGATCGGCCTGGAGATAGCCGGGGCTGTCGAGAATCGCCTGAATGCGCGCCGGCGCGTCCGGGTCTTCGTCGGGTGACTTGGGGTGCTGCCAGGGGAGCGGTTCGCGGCGTGCTGGAGGTTCGCCGGTTGCCGGCACCGGTGAGCCTTGTTTGGACCGGTCGTCGCGCTCAGACATCGCAGTATCCTTGTTGATTCAGGGGACAGTATACTTAACTGACAATCCGGCAAGGTAGACCGGAACCGCCGCTGCGGCAATGCGATGGGCCTGTTTCGGTATACTTGCCCTGCAACGGTGAGGAGGAAGGGCGCAATGCTACGAATGCGTGCAATCCTGGCGCTGTGCGTGATGGTCACCGCCTGCGGCAATGATGCGGGACAGGCGCCGGAGACGGTCCAACTCCGACCCTACGGCCCGCCATTGGGGGTCAACGCGCCGGTCGTGCGCTCGGTCAGGGCGACAACCGGCGGTGCGATAACGGGCACCTTCACCGGCGCCAAGGGCGACGAAATCACCGGTCTGCGCGGGTTGTGCAATCCCGATACCTTTGCGAATTTCATGCTGTCGCTGCCGGGCGGCAAGGATGTTGACGAGGTCTGGGTCACCAACCTGTCAAAGCACGCCGTCGGCACCGGCGCAACCGGCGAGTTCCCGCTGGATTACGTCGAAGTGGCTTTTCGCAAGATGTCCGCCGATTCGTTCGTGCAACGCGAGTTTCGCGGACCCGGCACGCTGACGACGCACGACGCGACGTCCGGCCATCGCCGTATGGTCGGGTCCATGGAAGGGCGCGGTCTGGAAGGGAAAGACGCCGAAGCGGCAAGACGCTGGATCTGAACGTGAGTTTCGACATGGATTCGTCGTGTGGCGTGAAACCCTGACAGCGGGAGAGCGCCGCCCTCGTTGGTCCAGGCAGTCAGGGCGCCACGGTGACTTTGAAGCGATACAAGTACTATTATCCTCAAGGACGGTGGCTGCGGACGACTGTCGGGGGCAATGAGCCGTACGCTTGATCGGCATACCTTAGACGGTTCAAGTGGCGTCAAATCCGCACAGTCGCGCAACGGCGGAAGCAAAATCAGAGGGTCGGTCGCACCGGGAACCGCTGCGTCCGTTCGGTGTATAAAGGGGTGGACGTGCAATGAAGAAGCTCCATCTGGCGATGGCGCCAGATGATGTCACCGCAAACGTGGCGGATTACAGTGCGCGGCTGGGCATTGCGCCTGTGTCGCGATCCCGGGTGAATGCGCACTCCGACGAGCCGACAGGATAAATATTTCAGTCCGGCACGATCCCAGCGCTACGCCCGGCAAGCTGCGCCACCATGGATGGAAGGACCCGGAGGCGCGGGAGTTCACATGTCGCGGGACGTCAACGGGATCCTCTGGGAGATCGTCACGGCCGAGACGCAGGCTGAAGAAATTGAAGCCGTGTGGCCCGGTACGGGATACGTACCGGGGGAAGCGGGCCGCAAACAATAGTCTTCCCGTTCCCAACCTCATCCGGACGACCGACCGCTTCGCACCATCCCGGAGCGTCCTGCAATGGATTTTCAATCAATTGAAATTCATATAAAATTTGACGCTGTCCACCCATCGTTTCCGGCCCCGTCGCCGACCCGGGAAATCCGGCACCGGTGTTGCATTATCGAGGCGGGTCGACGGAAAAATGACGCCACCTGCCGTTTGGTCCGGTTCGGCGGCGGTGTGCTTGCAGTTATTCAATGGGATCGCGCCGCCGGGCTGCCGGCGGGCGACGAAAAGGATAGGGACGCATGAGCGTTGAGATCAAAGTGCCGATTCTGCCGGAGTCCGTCGCCGATGCGACGGTGCTGAACTGGCACAAGCAGGTCGGCGAGGCGGTGACGCGGGACGAACTGCTGGTCGAGCTGGAAACCGACAAGGTCGTGCTCGAGGTGCCGGTGCCGGAGGACGGGGTGCTGGAGTCGATTGTCGCGGACACCGGAACCGTCGTCACCGGCGAACAGATACTGGGCACGATCGAGGCCGGCGCGACCGCCACGCCGGTCAAGTCGGAAGTTTCGCCGCCGCACGCGCCGGAGGCGCACAAGCTGCAAACGTCCCAGCCCCAGCCCCAGCGGCCGGCGGCGCCCGCGCCGCAAGCGACGGAACCGGGTGAGGACCAGACCAGTCCGGCGGTGCGCAAGATGCTGCGCGAACACGGCCTGAGCGCCGAACAGGTTCGCGGCAGCGGCAAGCACGGCCGGATCAGCAAGGAAGACGTGCTGGCCCATCTGGATTCGCAGCGCACCGTGCCGGAGCGGCCGGCGCCCGCCGTGGAGGCTGCGGCGGCGGTCGTGGACCGCGCGCCGGAGAGCGAACGGCTGGAGCGCCGCGTGCCGATGTCGCGCCTGCGCGCGCGCATCGCCGAGCGCCTGCTCGAAGCCAAGCAGTCCACGGCGATGCTGACCACCTTCAACGAGGTCAACATGCACGCGCTGATGGAGCTGCGCGCGCAGTACAAGGACGCGTTCGAGAAGACCCACGGCACCAAGCTGGGCCTGATGTCGATGTTCGTCAAGGCGGCGACCATCGCGCTGCGCCGGTTCCCGGAAGTCAACGCATCCATCGACAACACCGACATCATCTATCACGGCTATTGCGACATCGGCATCGCCGTGTCGTCCGAGCGCGGGCTGGTCGTGCCGGTGTTGCGCAACACCGAGCACATGAGTCTGGCGCAGATCGAGACCGCCATCGTTGCCTATGCGCAGAAGACGCGCGAGGACAAGCTCAGCATCGAGGACCTGACCGGCGGAACGTTCACGATCACCAACGGCGGCGTGTTCGGCTCGCTGCTGTCGATGCCGATCCTCAATCTGCCGCAGAGCGCGATCCTGGGCATGCACAGCATCCAGAACCGCCCGATCGCCGAGGGCGACCAGGTGGTCATCCGGCCCATGATGTACCTGGCGCTGTCGTACGATCACCGCATCATCGACGGCCAGGGTGCGGTCAGCTTCCTGAAGACGATCAAGGAACTGGTCGAGCAGCCTTCCAGGATACTGCTGGATGTCTGACGGGCGAGTCAGCACCGGGATCGTTGCGCGTCATTCCGGCGCAGGTCGGAACCCAGGCGGGTCCGGCGACGGCCGCTGAGTTATCCGTGCCTTCGCACGGATAATAGAGGCGCCTGTCCGGACGAGTTTGATACATGTTGATCGACAAGACCGGGGTACGGGAAGCACATGACACAATCGTTTGACGTCGCGGTCATCGGCGGCGGCCCTGCCGGCTACGTCGCCGCGATCCGCTGTGCCCAGCTCGGCCTGCGCACCGCCTGCGTCGACGCGTGGCTCGACAAGGACGGCAAACCGGCGCTGGGCGGCACCTGTCTCAACGTCGGCTGCATCCCCTCCAAGGCACTGTTGGAAAGCTCGGAAAAATACGCCGATCTGATCCAAGCCGGCCAGACTCACGGCATTGTCGCCGAGGGGCTGCACTTCGACACACCCGCCATGATCGCGCGCAAGGACAAGATAGTCGCGGAACTCACCGGCGGCATCGCGCATCTGTTCAAGGCCAACCAGGTGACCTGGCTCCCCGCTCGCGGCCGGCTGCTGGCACGCAAACAGGTCGAGGTAACCGCGCACGACGGCCATCGATCGACCTTGCAGGCGGCGCACGTGATCCTCGCGACCGGTTCGTCGCCGGTGCAGTTGCCGGTTGCGCCGCTGCTGTCCGACCGCATCGTCGATTCGGCGGGCGCGCTGGAATGGGAAAGCGTGCCCAAACGTCTGGGCGTGATCGGCGCCGGCGTGATCGGTCTGGAGCTGGGCAGTGTCTGGCGCCGGTTGGGCGCCGAGGTGGTACTGCTCGAGGCGCTGGACGAATTTCTGCCGATGGTCGATCGCGCGATCGCCAAAGCGGCGCAGCATGCGCTGGCGAAGCAGGGGCTGGACATCCGCCTCAGCGCGCGGCTGGAGCGCGCAACGCCGACCGACGCTGCCATCGTGCTTGCGTACCGCGATAAACAAGGCGGGCAGACGCTCGAGGTCGACCGCCTGATCGTCGCAGTCGGCCGCCGCCCCAACAGCGACGATATCGCCGCACGCGAAGCCGGGCTCGCAATCGACGAGCGCGGCTTCGTGCGGGTGAACGAGCAGTGTCAGACCAGCATCCCGGCGGTCTACGCCATCGGCGATCTGGTGCGCGGACCGATGCTGGCCCACAAGGGTTCGGAAGAGGGCGTCGCCGTGGCCGAACGCATCGCCGGCCAGCAGCCGCACGTGAACTACGACACCCTACCCAATGTGATCTACACGCACCCGGAGATCGCCTGGGTGGGCCGCAACGAGGATGAACTGCGCAAGGCCGGCGTCGCCTGCCGCGCCGGCAGCTTTCCGTTCGCCGCCAGCGGCCGCGCCAAAGCGATCGGTCACCAGGAAGGTCAGGTCAGGATCGTCGCGGATGAGCGCACCGACCGGATACTCGGCGTTCACATCATCGGCGCACAGGCGTCGGAACTGATCGCGCAGGCGGTCATCGCCATGGAATGCGAATGTACGTCGGAAGACCTGGCGCGGACGGTATTCGCCCACCCCACCTTATCCGAAGCGGTGCACGAAGCGGCGCTGGCGGTCGACGGCCGTGCGTTGCACGCGGTGAGTCGAAAGCGGTAAATGGAAACCCGGCAGGACAAAGGGGGGCAACCGCGAAAAAGGGTCCGAAAAAGGGGTCGCGAAAAAGGGGTCAGACACAAATGGCGCTTACTTAACTCTGAATTCAGGGGTTTCGTCATTCCGGCGAAGGCCGGAATCCAGGAAAGCTACCACTATTGCAGATTCTGGATCCCGGCCTTCGCCGGGATGACGGCAGTTCTGGGCTTAAGTAAGTGCCATTTGGGTCAGACACCTTTTTTTCCCGCACTCAACAGAGCGGCAGGGGAAGGTTTCCCTAAGACGGGAAAAAAGGTGTCTGAACCCTTTTTCGTTTTTCAGATGTCGTAACATGGTCGCACGGGACACAGCGGAAAATCCGAAGATGAATCTACACGAATACCAGGCCAAGAAGCTTTTCAGCGAATACGGACTGCCGGTGCCGCGCGGCGGCGTCGCGACGACGCCCGAGGCAGCGGAAAGGCAGGCGGACGCATTGAGCACGCAGCGCGTCGTGGTCAAGGCGCAGGTGCACGCCGGCGGCCGCGGCAAGGCGGGCGGCGTGAAGCGGGTGGATTCGCCGACGGCCGCGAGAGCGGTCGCGCAGACGCTGCTGGGTACGCGGCTGGTGACGTATCAGACCGATGCGCAAGGCCAGCCGGTCAACGCCGTGCTGGTCGAGGAAACCTGCGAGATCGCGCGCGAACTCTACCTGGGCGCGGTGGTGGACCGCGCCAGCGGGCTGGTCACGCTGATGGCCTCGACCGAGGGCGGCGTGGAGATCGAAAAAGTCGCCGCCGAAACGCCGGACAGGATTCTCAAGGCGCGCATCAATCCGCTGGTCGGCGTCATGCCGTACCAGGCGCGCGAACTGGCATTCGGCCTGGGGCTGGCCGGCGATCAGATCAAGCAGTTCACCCGGCTCATCCTCGGGCTCGGACGCATGTTCGAGGAACGCGACCTGTCGCTGGTCGAAGTCAACCCGCTGGTCGTCACCGCCGACGGCAGCCTGCTGTGCCTCGACGGCAAGATCAACGTCGACGGCAACGCGCTCTACCGCCAGCCCGATCTGGTGGCGATGCGCGACAAGGCGCAGGAGGACGAACGCGAGATACGCGCGTCCGAATGGGATCTGAACTATGTTTCGCTGGACGGCGAGATCGGCTGCATGGTCAACGGCGCCGGGCTGGCCATGGCGACGATGGACATCATCAAACTGTACGGCGGCGAACCGGCCAACTTTCTCGACGTCGGCGGCACCGCGACCGCCGAGCGCGTGGCCGAAGCGTTCAAGATCATACTCTCGGACGCCAACGTCAAGGGCATCCTGGTGAACATTTTCGGCGGCATCGTGCGCTGCGACCTCATCGCCGAGGGCATCATCGCCGCGGTCAAGGAAGTGCACGTGCAGGTGCCCGTGGTGGTGCGGCTGGAAGGCAACCGGGCGACCGAAGGCGCGGCGCTGCTGGCCGACTCCGGTCTGAATCTGATTACCGCCGGCGATCTGACCGATGCCGCCGGCAAGGTGGTCGCGGCGGTGAGGAGCGTGGCATGAGCGTGCTGGTCGACAAGGACACCCGCGTCATCTGTCAGGGCTTCACCGGCAAACAGGGCACCTTTCACTCCGAACAGGCGATCGCCTACGGCACGCGCATGGTCGGCGGCGTCACGCCGGGCAAGGGTGCGCAGATGCACCTGGGCCTGCCGGTGTTCGACACGGTGCGCGACGCAGTCGCCGAAACCGGCGCCGACGCCAGCGTGATCTATGTGCCGGCGCCGTTCTGCAAGGATTCGATCATCGAGGCCGCCGATGCGGGCATCGCGCTGATCGTCTGCATCACCGAAGGCATACCGGTGCTGGACATGCTCGAAGTCAAACAGGTCGTGGACAGCCTCGGCGCGCGTCTGATCGGGCCGAACTGCCCGGGCGTGATCACGCCGGGCGAGTGCAAGATCGGCATCATGCCCGGCGCGATCCACAAGCCGGGCCGGGTCGGCGTCGTATCGCGCTCGGGCACGCTGACCTATGAGGCGGTCAAACAGACCAGCGACTACGGCTTCGGTCAGAGCACCTGCATCGGCATCGGCGGCGACCCGATACCGGGCACCAGTTTCGTCGATGCGCTGACGCTGTTCGAGGCCGACCCGCAGACCGAGGCCATCCTCATGGTCGGCGAGATCGGCGGCACGGCCGAGGAGGAAGCGGCCGAATTCATCCGCGACAACGTGAGCAAACCGGTGGTGTCCTACATCGCCGGCGTCACGGCGCCCAAGGGCAAGCGCATGGGGCACGCCGGCGCCATCATCGCCGGCGGCAAGGGCACCGCGGACGAAAAATTCGCGGCGCTGGAAGCGGCCGGCGTCTGGACCGTGCGTTCGCCCGCTGAACTCGGCAAGGGCATCGCCGGCGTCACGGGCTGGTAGCGGCGGCGAAACTGCACAGAATGGAACAGGCATATGGCTAAAGAGACGGTGACGGTAATCGACAACCAGACCGGCAGGCGGGTCGATCTGGATATACTGACGCCCACCAGCGGGCCGAAGACCATCGACATACGGCCGCTGTCGCGCGCGCTGGGCTACTTCACTTACGATCCCGGCTTCATGTCGACGGCCAGTTGTGCGAGCGGCCTGACCTATCTGGAAGGCGAGCGCGGCGTGTTGCAGTACCGCGGCTATCCGATCGAGGAACTCGCGCGCCACAGCACCTACATGGAAGTCTGCTACCTGCTGCTGTACGGCGAACTGCCCCAGCGCGCCGATCTCGACGGATTCGTGGACATCATCACCAACCACACGATGCTGCACGAAGCGCTGAAGCGCTTCTTCAGCGGCTTTCGCCGCGATGCGCATCCAATGGCGATCATGGTCGGCGTGGTGGGTGCGCTGTCGGCGTTCTATCACGACCACATGGACATCCATAACCCGGAGCACCGCCTGATCTCGGCGCACCGCCTGATCGCGAAGATGCCGACCATCGCCGCCTGGAGTTACCGCTATGCGCAGGGCATGCCGTTCGTCTATCCGATGAACTCGCTCGCCTATCCCGACAATTTCCTGCACATGATGTTCTCCATGCCGTCGGCCGCCTACGAGGTCAACCCGCTGATGGCGAAGGCGCTGGACCTGATCCTGATTCTGCACGCCGACCACGAACAGAACGCCTCCACCTCGACGGTGCGGCTGGCCGGCAGCTCGGAAGCCAATCCCTTTGCCGCCGTCGCCGCCGGCATCGCGACGCTGTGGGGGCCGGCGCACGGCGGCGCCAACGAGGCGGTAATCCACATGCTCACCGAGATCAAGGAGTCCGGCAAGCCGCTGGCCCACTACCTCGAACGAGCCAAGGACAAGAACGACCGCTTCCGGCTGATGGGCTTCGGTCACCGCATCTACAAGAACTACGATCCGCGCGCCCGCATCATCCGCGAGATGTGCCACGAAATGGTCAGCGATCTGAAGTGCACGCCCGAGCAGCAGCGCCTGCTCGACACGGCGATGGAGCTGGAGCGCATCGCGCTGGAGGACGATTACTTCAAGTCGCGCAATCTCTACCCGAACGTCGACTTCTATTCAGGCATCATCTTCCTGGCCATGAAGATTCCGCTGAACATGTTCACGGTGCTGTTCGCGATGGCGCGCACGGTCGGCTGGATTGCACAGTGGATCGAGATGATGAACGACCCCGAGTCGCGCATCGGACGCCCGCGCCAGCTCTACGTCGGCCCGACCACGCGGTCGTATGTGCCGATCGACAGGCGCGGCGGTTAGGAAACCTTTAACCACGAAGGACACGAAGGACACAAAGAAGATCATTGTTCGCCGCAAAGGTGCGCGAAGGCGCGCTAAGTACCGCTCAACCTCGTTTCAGCCCGATGACTGTCTCGTCGTTCGGTAGAGGACCCGTATCCGGCATGCGTCTGACTACTGTCGGTTGGCCTCACAGCTCCGATGGACTGCGGTACTCGGGCGGGATCGGACAGCGATTTGAGCACGTCTGCGATTTCCTTCCGCGGCTGCTGGAGTGGGAAATACTTAGGGAAACTCTGATTTATTTGTCATACCGGCCTTCGCCGGTATGACGATCCACAAATTGATCAGGGTTTCCCTAGTGCGCCTTCGCGCGCCTTTGCGGTGGAAAAAAACTTTATTTCGTATCCTTTGTGGTTATTGAGACTTGCATATATGCGTGTCAGACGATCCGCCTTTGTCGTCATTCCGGCGCAGGCCGGAATCCAGCGGCCGTCGCCCCAATGGATTGCGGCCTGCGCCGGAATGACGGTCAAACTTGTCAACCATTTATGCAAGTCTCATTAGGTGGTTTTCCAGTCCGCGCAGATTAACATCTGCAGCGCCTACCCGATATAATCGCGGCGGATACCAACACCGGTTTTGTATTCCCAACGAGCGAACGACGCGCGGAGGCGCGGCATTTGAAAAGCCGGGACACCGAGATCGCCTGGGAAGGGCCGCCGCAGTGCCGGCGTTGCGGCATGCGCGATCTCGTGTTGTTCGCCGATCTCCGGCAGGACGATTTCCGGCTGATTCATCAGCCGATCTACGAAGTGCGCTTCGACGTTGGCGACATCGTCTACCAGCCGGGCGACCGCCCCGATTACGTGTTCACCGTACGCGCGGGTCTGGTCAAGCTGGTGCAGTATCTGGCCAACGGCGGACACCGCCGCGTGCGCCTGCTGTCGCAGGGCGACGCGCCGGGCATGGAGGCGCTGCTGGGCCAGGATTATCAGCACGAGGCCCGCGTGCTCGAAGCGCTGCTGGTCTGCCGGATTCCGGTGTCGGTGGTGGAGCGCTTGAGCCGCGACACGCCGCGCCTGCACCGCCAGTTGCTGACGCGCTGGCAGCGCGCCGTGAGCGACGCCGACGCCTGGCTGACCGGCCTGTCCACCGGTACCGCGCAGGCGCGCGTCGGCTGAAGCCTGCATCCCCGGTCGCCATCCCTGCAGGAGTTCGCTTGCCCGCGAGCCGTCGTCGCGTGGCAGGTCTGCGGCCGGCGGTCGCTCCCGCCAACGGCGCCCGGCCCGGTCGTGCCTACCGGGCGTCCCAACCGAACGAAGTTTCGGCCACTGACAATTGTCAGTGCGCAGACTCATGCCAACCCTCTAGACTCTGTCCAATTTCAATTTCCGGACCATAACCCCGTGTGCCCCGTGGATTCTTGGGACACCCGGTTTCGACGAATCGATGGGCCCGGCACGAACCGGGCGGGGAGCGAACACCATGAAGATCGCAGTCGCCAGTCAGAACCGGCGCGAAGTGACAGGCCACACCGGCCGTTGCCGCAAGTGCTGGAGTTACGAAAGCGACCGGGCTCGTGTGCGCGGGCGCGCGCTGCTCGAGCTGTCCAGGGACCAGGCGTTTCACGACAGTCCGCCGCACCTGGCGCATCCGCTCGACGGCGTCGACGCCCTGATTTCCGGCGGAATGGGCAGCGGGCTGATCCGCCGCCTGGCCGCGCGCGGCGTCAAGGGTCTGGTGACGTTCCGAACCCGATCCGGATGCGGCGGTCGCCAAGTACTTGGCCGGCTGCCTGCCGGCGGGGGCTGTCGAGACGCACGCCGGCGGGCAGGATCATGCGTGCAACTGTCACTGAACGGCCGGATGCCGCGGTGCACGCGCTGAACGCCGAGACGGCGCAGTGAACAGGCTGCGTGCCGGCGCGTCGGGCAGTCGCCTCGTGCGCGAGTTGCTCGTCGTGGTGGCCCTCAAGCTGGCGATGCTCTACGGCCTGTGGTTCGCGTTCTTCCGCCAGCCGGTCGACCGCACGCTGTCCGCCGAGGACGTCAGCCGCAGCTTTCTCAATCAGTCCGACAGCGGCGGCCAGGCCGCCGCCGGCCACAACCTCAGCCTATTGAAACGGGATGGATCGCCATGATTACAGAGCAGGTTATCGAGTTGTCGCGCTTGCAGTTCGCGCTGACGGCCATGTATCACTTTCTGTTCGTGCCGCTGACCCTCGGGCTGTCCTTTCTGCTGGTGATCATGGAATCGGTGTACGTGATGACCGGCAAGGAAGTCTACAAGGACATGACCCGCTACTGGGGCAAGCTGTTCGGCATCAACTTCGCCCTGGGCGTGACCACCGGCATCACGATGGAGTTTCAGTTCGGCACCAACTGGGCCTATTATTCGCACTACGTCGGCGACATTTTCGGCGCGCCGCTGGCGATCGAGGGGCTGATGGCGTTCTTCCTGGAATCGACGTTCATCGGCCTGTTCTTCTTCGGGTGGGACCGGCTGAGCCCGCGGCGGCACCTGCTGGTGACCTTTCTGACCGCGCTCGGCTCGAACCTGTCGGCGTTGTGGATACTGGTCGCCAACGGCTGGATGCAGAACCCGGTCGGGTCGGAGTTCGATTTCGAAACCATGCGCATGGAAATGACCAGTTTCGCCGACGTGCTGTTCAACCCGGTCGCGCAGGTCAAATTCGTGCACACGGTCGCCGCCGGTTACGTCACCGGTTCGCTGTTCGTGCTGGGCATCAGCGCGTACTACCTGCTGAAAGGGCGTGACCTGGGCTTCGCGCGACGCTCGTTCGCCATCGCCGCGGGTTTCGGCCTGGCCAGCGTGCTCTCGGTGATCGTACTCGGCGACGAAAGCGGCTACGAAGTGGGCGACGTCCAGAAGACCAAGCTGGCCGCCATCGAGGCCGAATGGGAAACCCAGGTACCGCCGGCGAGTTTCACGCTGTTCGGCTTCCCCAACGAAAAGACGCACACGACGGACTACGCGATCCACATTCCCTATGCGCTGGGTCTGATCGCCACGCGCTCGGTGGACAAGCCGGTGCAGGGCATCAGCGACCTCAAGGCCGAGCACGAGCAGCGCATCCGCAACGGCATGGGCGCTTATGCGCTGCTGCAGAAGCTGCGCAGCGGGACATATACCGATGACGACAAAGCGGCCTTCAACGCCGTCAAGCAGGATCTCGGTTACGGGCTGCTGCTGAAGAAGTACACGCCCAACGTGGTCGACGCCACCGAGGAACAGATCGAGATGGCCGTCAACGACACGATACCGAAGGTCGCGCCGCTGTTCTGGGCGTTCCGCTTCATGGTCGGCGCCGGGTTCCTGATGCTGTTCATCTTCGTCGCGGCTTTCTATTACTGCGCGAAGCGCGTCGCCGACCGGAAGCGGTGGTTGTTGCGCCTGGCGCTGTTCGGTCTGCCGCTGCCCTGGCTGTCGTCCGAGGCCGGCTGGTTCGTGGCCGAGTACGGCCGCCAGCCCTGGTCCATCGGCGAGGTGCTGCCGGTGCATCTCAGCACCTCGACGCTGACCTCGGGCGATCTGCTGTTCAGCATCGCCGGTTTCGTCGGTTTCTATACGCTGCTCTTGGTCGCGGAAATGTATCTGATGTTCCGCTTCGCGCGGCTCGGTCCCAGCAGCCTGCACACCGGGCGCTACCATTTCGAAACCGCACCCACGCATTCTTGAGAGGAATCCGGATCATGACACTCGACTATGAAACCTTGAAACTGATCTGGTGGGTGCTGGTCGGCGTACTGCTGATCGGCTTCGCCGTCACCGACGGGTTCGACATGGGCACCGGCGTGCTGCTGCCGTTCCTGGGCAGGAACGACGAGGAGCGGCGCGTGATCATCAATACCGTCGGTCCGCACTGGGACGGCAACCAGGTCTGGTTCATCACTGCCGGCGGCGCGATCTTCGCGGCCTGGCCGTCGGTGTACGCTGCGGCGTTCTCCGGGTTCTACACGGCCATGCTGCTGGTGCTGTTCGCGCTGTTCTTCCGGCCCGTCGGCTTCGACTACCGCAGCAAGATCGAGAATCCGACCTGGCGCGGGCTGTGGGACTGGGGCCTGTTCGTCGGCGGCCTGGTGCCGGCGCTCGTGTTCGGCGTGGCGTTCGGCAATCTGCTGCAGGGCGTGCCGTTCGAATACGATGAGTTTCTGCGTTCGACCTACCACGGCGGTCTGTTCGGTCTGCTCAACCCGTTCGCGCTGCTGGCCGGTGTCGTCAGCCTGTCGATGCTGGTGATGCACGGCGCCGTCTGGCTGCAGTGGCGTACCACCGATCCGATCGCTGCGCGCGCGCGCTTCGCCGTACGCATCGCCGGCGTGGTGCTGATTGCCGCGTTCGCGCTCGCCGGTGTCTGGCTGGCGCTGGGCATCGACGGGTACCGGATCGTTTCGATGCCGCCGACCGGCGCGCTGCCCAACCCGCTGGCGAAGGTGGTCGAGGCGGGTGCGGGCGCCTGGCTGCAGAACTATCGCCTGTATCCCTGGATGATCGCAGCGCCCGTGACTGCGTTCGCCGGCGCCGCGCTGACGATGCTGCTGTCCACGGCACGCCGCGTCGCGGTCGCCTTTGTGACCAGCGGACTGACGCTGGCCGGCGTGATTCTGACCGCGGGCTTTTCCATGTTTCCGTTCATCCTGCCCTCGAGCATCCAGCCCAACAGCAGTCTGACGGTCTGGGACGCGCCGTCGAGCCTGATGACGCTGAAACTGATGTTCTGGGCCGCGGTGGTGTTCGTGCCGATCATCCTGCTGTACACGACCTGGACCTATCGCACGATGTGGGGCAAGGTAACCGTGCAGCAGATTCGCGACAATACGCACTCGGCCTACTGAGAGGGACGACGACGATGTGGTATTTTACCTGGATACTCGGTGTGGCGCTGGCGCTGGCGCTGGGCGTGATCAACGCCATGTGGCTCGAAAGCTCGCAATGTCTCGATGACGACTAGCGGACCGTTGCAAAGCGTTCGCGTGGTGCGCTCCAGCGTTGAAAACCGGCTGCTCTACAGCGGGCCGGCGCGTGTGCTGTCGCTGCTGCTGGCGTCGGGGTTGAGCTTGTGGGTGCTGCTGTTTCCCAGTGCGGTCGCGCAAAGTCCGGCGCAGGTCCGGCACGGTCTGCTGGCGCTGGCCATGTGGGGCATCGCGGCGGGCTTCGTGCACGGCGTGGGTTACGTGCCGCAGCACGCCGTCTGGCGTGTCCTGCTCGGTCCGCTGGTCGCGCTGCCGCTGATGCTCGCGTCAGTCGCGTGGCTTACGGTGAAGTGATGAAATTTCTTGTTCGTGACGGGAGTCGGATGCTATGAAGAGTACGCTGTTGTTTGCAGCCCTGCTGGCTGCGTCTGCGCCGGCGTTCGCCGACGATGCGCAGCGCACCGCCGACAGCCGCGCGCTGGTCAAGGAATTCGGCGGGTCGCTGAAGGCCGAGTTGATGGCCGCGATGCAGGCGGGCGGGCCTGTGGCCGCAATCGGTGTTTGTAACGAGAAGGCGCCGGGCATCGCGCAGACGCTGGCGACGCGCCAGGGCTGGAAAATCGGCCGCACGGCATTGAAGGTGCGCAATCCTGCAAACGCCCCCACCGACTGGCAGCGCGAAGTGCTGAATCGCTTCGAGACCGCCAAGGCGCAGGGCGCGGACGTCAATACGCTGGAGTATGCCGAAACCGTGGCGACCGAATCCGGGTCCGAGTTCCGGTATATGAATGCGATTCCGACCGGCCAGGTGTGCCTGGCCTGCCACGGCCCCGCGCTGGCGCCCGAGGTCGGGGCGAAAATCAAGGCCCTCTACCCTGACGATCAGGCCACCGGGTTCCACGCGGGCGACATCCGCGGTGCTTTCGTCATCGTGCAACCGGTACAGAACTAGGGTAGCGCTGATCAATTCGTAGGTCGTCATACCGGCGAAGGCCGGTATCCAGTATTTTGAAGAGCCTGGCTGCCGGCTTTCGCCGGCATGACGAATAAATCAGCGGTTCCCTCGACTGGAACCAGCGCGCGGCGTCGCGCAGACAGGACATACATGAAACGAATCACGATCATCGGCGCCGGTTTCGCGGCATTGACCGCCGTGCGCGCGCTGCGCGGGCGCGACCGGTCGGCGGAGATCACGCTGATCGCCCCCGAAGCCGCGTTTCTTTACTATCCGAGTCTGATCCGGGTGCCGGCCGGACTGCGGTCGCGCGACGACCTGCGCATCGACCTCGACGGCATTCTGAAGAAATACGCCGTGCGGTTTCATCAGGGCCGCGTGACCGGCGTCGAGGAGGGCGGCCGGCTGGTCAGAACCGACACCGGCGAGGTGCGCAACGACGGTCTGTTGATCGCTTCCGGCGGCCGTTTCATAAAGAAACTGCCGGGCATCGAACAGGCGCTGACCCTCTGTGAGGGTGTCGCCGCGGCGGAAGCGATCCGTGATCGCCTGCGGTCCATGGACGGCGGCACCGTGGCGGTGGGTTTCGGCGGGAATCCCAACGAACCGGCGGCGATGCGCGGCGGCCCGATGTTCGAACTGCTGTTCGGCGTCGATACGCTGCTGCGCCGGCAGAAACGCCGCGAACATTTTCGTCTGGTCTTCTTCAATCCCGCGCCGCAACCCGGCAAGCGTCTCGGCGAGAAAGCGGTGGCCGGGCTGCTGCGCGAAATGGCGCGGCGCGGAATCGAAACACACCTCGGTCACAAGCTGCTCGGTTTCGAGGCAGGCAAGGTCAAAACGGAAGGCGGCGAGATCACATCGGAACTCATTCTGTTCATGCCGGGCATGACCGGTTCGGCCTGGCTGCAGGGCAACACCTGGCTGCCGCTGTCGGCAGGCGGTTTTGTCCACGCCGACGAGCAGTGCAAGGTGACCGGCACCGACGCCGTCTATGTCGCGGGCGACAGCGGCAGCTATCCGGGTCCGGACTGGATGCCCAAGCAGGCGCACCTGGCGGATCTGCAGGCCAAAGCGGCGGCGGCGAACCTGGTCGCGGAGCTGGCCGGAACCCGACCGGCCGCCAAATTCCGTCCCGAACTGATCTGCATCGTCGACACGCTGGACAAGGGTATCCTGGTCTATCGCGACCTGAAGCGTTCCATCGTCTTTGAGGCACGGTGGCTGCACTGGGCCAAGCGCCTGTTCGAGTGGCACTACCTGCGTCCGTACCGGCGCTTGGCGCGGGGGTAGGCTGTGGTCCTTGCGCCTGCGAAGGGTGCCGGAGTGCGAAGGAAAGAGCCTTTTACCGCAAAGGCGCGCTAAGGCGCGCGAGGTAACTTTCTTGTCTCCGGTTCGAAGCCTTGCGCGGCAACATTGTCACGGATTGCGACAGGTGGGGGACCCGGACCCTCTTGCTGCCGGCACGCTGGCTCTCGCGACACCCGTTGCCGGTCCACGCGCCTGCCGTCGTCGTCCCGAGCGATAATTTTGGCGGTCAATCGGTGTAGCAGAAAAATCCTTTGTGCGCCTTAGCGCGCCTTTGCGGTAAAAGGCTTTTTTTCTCGCCCTGGCATCCTCAGCGGTCTGGAATAATTTCATCCGCACACCGCAATGACACCCGGCCTCGCTTCTTGCCGGGGCGCTGTTACAATACGGCGCCTGTAGCCAGTCCCACTCGACAGGAAGGTGCGTATGAAACGAATATCGATCCGGGCCTTGCTGGCCTCCGTTCTGCTGTTCACCGGGTTCGCGCCTCAGGCCGAAAGCCAGCTCGAAACCAACCTCAGCGCCGGCAAGGCGTTTCTCGAAACCAACGCCAAAGCCGAAGGCGTCCAGACCACGGCAAGCGGGTTGCAGTACAAGGTGATCCGGCCGGGCAACGAAAACGGCAAACGCCCGGGTCCGACCAGCAGCGTCACCGTCAACTACGAAGGCCGCCACCTGAACGGCGGGGTCTTCGACAGTTCCTATCAGCGCAACCAGTCGATCACGTTCGGCCTCAACCAGGTCATCAAGGGCTGGACCGAAGGACTCCAGTTGATGACCGAGGGCGCCAAGTACCAGTTGTTCATTCCTGCGGACCTGGCGTACGGCGAACGCGGCGCCGGCGGGGCGATCGGCCCGGGCGAAACGCTGATTTTCGACGTCGAGCTGTTGAAGGTCGATTGAGCCGGCATCCGGATGGCTTCCGGAGGACAGGCTGTGTTCAGTACGCGTCGCATCGAAATGATCGCCGGCATCGCCTTGCTGACGCTGCTGGTGATCGGCTCGATCATGGTGCTGCGACCCTTCATCAGTTCGATGATCCTGGCCGCCGTGCTGGCCTACGCCACCTGGCCGGTCTATCAATGGCTGCTCGCGCGCCTGCGGCTGCGCCCGGGCGCGGCGGCCATGGTAATGACCCTGCTGCTCCTGCTCACCCTGGTCACGCCGTTCGCCATCATGGGCCTCAGCCTGGCCGACAACGCCGTGGAACTGCTGCGCCTGTTGCGCGACTTCATGAACCAGCCGTTGCCGCCGCCACCCGACTGGCTCGCGTCGGTGCCCCTGGTCGGCGGATACCTCAGCGGGAAGTGGCTGGTGCTGACACACCAGGACGAAGGGGCGCTGCTGTTGCAGCTCAAGCAGTACCTTCTGCAATTGCCGCTGAAGCAATGGGCCATCAAAGCGGGCGGTGCGCTGGGACGCGGCGTGGTGCTGATCACCTTCAGCGTGCTGATCTGTTTCTTTTTCTATCGCGATGGACCGACGATCACGGCGCGCGTGCACCGGTTGATGGAGCACTTGACCGGCGATCGTGCCAAGCAGCTCATCGAGGTGACGACCGGCACGGTCTCGCGGGTGGTCAACGGCATCCTGGGCACGGCGCTGGCGCAGTCACTGCTGGCGCTGCTGGGATTCTTGATCGCCGGCGTGCCCGGGGCGATGCTCCTCGGGCTGCTGACCTTCTTTCTGTCCATCGTTCCGCTGGGGCCGCCGCTGGTGTGGATACCCGCCGCCCTCTGGCTGTACTCCCAGGGACAGACCGGCTGGGCGATTTTCCTGGCCGTCTACGGGCTGGTGTTGGTCAGCAGCATCGACAACGTGGTCAAGCCCTATCTGATCAGCCGCGGCGGCTCGCTGCCGCTGCTGCTGGTGTTCATGGGCGTGCTTGGCGGTCTGCTCGCCTTCGGGTTCATCGGCGTGTTTCTCGGGCCGGTGTTTCTCGCCATCGCCTTTGCGCTGCTGTCGGAGTGGATGCGCCCGGCGGCGCGTGTGGACGGGGGCGGCGCTCCGCCGGCAGGGTCGGCCGGACCCGACGCCCCCGCCTGATCGCCGTGCGCCTCGCTTATTGCCGGACCCAGGCCGAGAACGTGCAGTCGACGGGGTACGTGCCGCCGGTCTTGCACTGGTAGAACCCGACGAAGTTCTGGTCGTCGCTCATCAGCAGCGAGACCGTGCCGGTTTCGGACGTTGCAGCAACCGTGTAATTGCCGGTCCAGTTGCCGTAGGTCGCGTTGAATGTCGCGGTGAGGTCCACCGAGGCGGTCACGCCATTGCCGGTGTTGGAGCAGGTCTGGCTGGCGCAGGTGCCCGACGAGGCGAACAGGTTGAAGGTCGTGAAATCGGTGGTCAGTGTGCCGCCTGCCCAATTGCCGTTGACGTCGTCGGCCAAAAAGGTCGGAAGCGGCGGCAGGGCATCCTTCTCGATCACGCCGAAGTTGGTCGCATCGTCCAGAAACACCGCGTAGGCCGCGTGGGTGTCGACGAACAGACGCGTCTTGTGGCTGTTGAGGACCACCGAGAACAGGGTATTGGATTCCTGGGTGATCGTACCGGTCTGGGACTGGTCGGCACCGTCGATCAGCACCTGGGTAATGCTGCCGCCGGCAATGGTTACCGAAAACGTGCGCAGGATACCGCCACTGTCTTCCAGCGAGCCGGTCCAGGTTCCGTTGAGCTGATCGACAGTGATACCGACGCTGAACGTCCCGTGCCGGCCGCTGTCGTTGCCGCCGCCGCAGGCAGTCAACGCCAGCACGTGCACCGCGAGCAGTACGCCGCCGAGGAGCCGGCAACGGGTGAGGTGGGTGGACATGGGCGTGCTCCTTCAGGAATGTTTGAACGATTGTATTACACAACTTTGCTTTCAATTCTTGCGTGACCGGTCATACGTTAACAGGCACTGCGGGGTGCTGGATAGGCTGTCGGGTCGCCACCTGTTGCGGTCACGCGCGTTACCAGCCAATAGACAATAGTGTAATAACAGCAATATAGATGCACTATCTAGAATAATTCAAGGATTGGGCGCTAGCCATCATGCAGCCGAGAAAGGTCGGTCTGCGGCGCGGCCCCGGGATTCGCTCCGATCGGCTCGGGCAAAGGGTTTCAGGAGATTTCCCCGCGCGCTATGCCGCGACCACATCGCACGCATAACTTTGCGTCCTTCGCGCCCTTTGCAGTCAATCAATCTTCGCACGCTTTGCGCCTCCGCCGTCCCGCATGCAGCAACGCCTCCGTATAGCCGTTGGGCTGCTCGCGCCCCCTGAGCACCAGGCCCAGCGCCGTGCGGAAGGCCTCGCCGCCGTAACCCGGCGCCATGGGTGAATAGGCGGGGTCGGCCGCGTTCTGGGCGTCGACCAGCAGCGCCATGCGGCGGAAGGTCTCCACGACCTGTTCGTGCGTGACGATACCGTGAAGCAGCCAGTTGGCGACGTGCTGACTTGAAATCCGCAGCGTGGCGCGGTCTTCCATCAGGCCGACGTGATGGATGTCCGGCACCTTGGAACAGCCGATGCCCTGGTCGATCCAGCGCACGACGTAGCCCAGAATGCCCTGAATGTTGTTGTCCAGTTCCTCCCGGATCTGCACCGCCGTCGGCCGTTCGGATGGCGCCATGACCGGTATCGCGAGCAGTTCGTCGGCAGCGACGGGTTCGCGCCGGGCGAGTTGCGCCTGGCGTGCCGCGACGTCGACGCTGTGATAGTGCATCGCGTGCAGTGTTGCGGCCGTGGGCGAGGGTACCCAGGCGGTGCTGGCACCCGCGCGCGGATGCTCGATCTTTTCGGCGACCATGTCGCCCATGCAGTCCGGTCTGGCCCACATGCCTTTGCCGATCTGCGCTTTGCCGGGCAGGCCGCAGGCCAGGCCGGCCGCGACGTTTCCGTGCTCGTAGGCGCTCATCCAGGGCTGCGTCTTCATGGCCGCTTTGCGCACCATCGGGCCGGCTTCCATGCTGGTGTGGATTTCATCGCCGGTGCGGTCGAGGAAGCCGGTGTTGATGAAGATGAGCCTCTCGCGGGCGGCGCGAATGCAGGCCTTGAGGTTGAGGGACGTGCGACGCTCCTCATCCATAATGCCTATTTTCAATGTGTTAGGCGGTATATCTAAGAAATTCTCGATGTTCTGAAACAGCGTCACCGTAAACGCCACTTCCTCCGGCCCGTGGAGTTTCGGCTTCACGATATAGATGCTGGCCGCGCGGCTGTTGCGGAAGAGGCTGCGCCCTTCGAGGTCGTGACGGGCGATCAGACTGGTAATGACGGCATCGAGGATACCCTCCGGGACCGGCTCGCCCGCGCCGCTCAGCACGGCCGCGGTCGTCATGTGCAGACCTACGTTCCGTACCAGCATCAGGCTGCGGCCGGGCAGCGTCAGTTCGCCCCCCTTTGGTGTGCGGTAGCGGCGGTCGGGTTCGAGGCGGCGGGTGAGTGTGCGGCCCGGCTTGTGCACCCGTTCCTCCAGTGTACCCCGCATCAGTCCGAGCCAGTTGCGGTAGACCTGTGCCTTGTCTGCGGCGTCGACGGCGGCCACCGAGTCCTCGCAGTCCTGGATGGTCGTGACCGCCGCCTCCAGGACAATGTCCCGCACGCGGGCCGGGTGGGTGCGGCCGACGGGATGCGCAGGATCGATCTGCAGCTCAATGTGCAGGCCGTGGTGACGGAACAGAAGGCACAGTTCGTCGCCCTGTTCGCGATAGCCGACGAACTGCGCCGGGTCGGCCAGTCCTGTCCGCGTGCCGGACTGCAGCTCGACGGCCAGCGTCCTGCCCTGCGGTTCGTCTGTGAGGGTATACGCCGTCGCCGTCTCGTGGCGGCCATCCGCAAGCGGCACGGCGCTGTCGAGAAAACCGGCGGCATAGCGGATCACCGCCGCACCCCGCGCCGGGTTATAGCCGTTTCCCTTTTCCACGCCCGGATGCTCCGGGATCACGTCGGTGCCGTAGAGCGCGTCGTACAGGCTCCCCCAGCGGGCGTTCGCGGCGTTGAGCGCATAGCGCGCATTACTGACCGGCACGACCAGTTGGGGACCGGCGACGAGACCGATTTCCGGATCGACGCCGGCCGTTTCGATGCGGCAGTCCCCGGCGTCCGGCACCAGGTACCCGATGCCGGTCAGGAACGCTTTGTACGCAGTCCGGTCCCGATGGCCCTCCGGATGTGAGCGGTGCCAGGCATCGATGTCACGCTGCAGGCGGTCGCGCTTTTCCAGCAGCGTACGGTTGACCGGCCCCAGCGACGCGATCAGCCCGGCGAACGCGCGCCAGAGTTCCGCCGAGGTGATGCCGGTGCCGGGAAGCACCTCGTTGTTCACCAGCTCGTAGAGCGGGCGGGCGATCCGCAGCCCGCTTTCGTCGATGCGGTCGGTCATGGTACGCGGTCTTCTCCAACGGCGGTCGATGTCGGGTTGCGGCAGCGCGCGGTTCCCGGGGCGATCCGGTACTCCGCCGGAGCAGCGGCACGCTGCACGCGCCGACGGTGCCTCGCGCCCTGTCAATAATAACGCGTTGCTAATTGTATAGTAACGTCAAAACAATAAGATATGCTATGTTTTATAGGTGAAATCCAGAATGAATCCAGCGCCGGCCCCGGTGCGCGAGATTCGGCGGTTCCGCAATGCCACACGCCTGGCCCGGGGCTCGCGGACGCTTTCGGATCGCGCTCGGCGGCGCGCTGCTCGAGCGTGAGGGATTCGGTGCCTGCGCCGCTAACTTTTCGAAGCGGACGCGACGCTGCTCGCGACCTCCGTCGGGCGCAACCAAGGTATGCGTCCGGGGTCTATACCACTGTAAATAACCGATCAAAAGACGAATGCCGCACCGGCACCGGAAACTGGAGATTTGAAATGGCCGAGAAGGAACAAGCCGCGCGAAGTAGCTCCTGGAACGAACAGCGCGAACAATCATTACTGGACGGCGGCAACTCGGCCTACCTCGAAGCACTCTACGAACAGTATCTGCACGACCCCGACAGCGTGCCGGGCACGTGGCAGGTATACTTCGCCAGTCTGCCCCGGGTCGACGGCCATTCGGTCGACGCGATTCACTCCGAAATCCGCGAGTTCTTCCGCCACCACAGTTCGCAGGCCTCGGTCACCGCAGCGGCCGAGAAGGCCGACCGCCAAGAACGCGACCACGATCGCAAGCAGGTCCGGGTGCTGCAGCTCATCAATGCGCACCGGTTTCTCGGGCACCTGAAGGCCGCTGTCAATCCGCTGGGCACGTTCCCCGAAATCGACGTGCCGGAACTTACGCTGGCGCATCACGAGCTGTCCGACGCCGACCTGGAAACCTCGTTCAACACGGGTTCGCTGACCGCGCCCAGCGAACTGACGCTGGCGCAGATCTACGAACAGTTGCAGCAGACCTATTGCCGGTCGATCGGCGCCGAGTACATGCACCTGCCGTCGACCGAGGAGAAGCGCTGGATTCAGCGGCGCCTGGAAGTCGTGCGCTCGGCGCCGGTGTTCAGCAAGGCCCAGCGCCGCTACATTCTGGAGCGCCTGACCGCGGCCGAGACGCTGGAGCGTTATCTCCACACCCGTTACGTCGGCCAGAAACGCTTTTCGCTGGAAGGCGCCGAGAGCCTCATTCCGCTGCTCGACGAACTGATACAGGCGGCCGGAGGCGCCGGGATCAAGGAAGTCGTGGTCGGCATGGCGCACCGCGGGCGCCTGAACGCGCTGGTCAACATCCTCGGCAAGTCACCCGCCATGCTCTTCAAGGAATTCGAGGGCACCAACGACAACGGCGGCCGCACCGGCGACGTCAAGTATCACATGGGCTACTCGTCGGACCTGAACACACCCGGCGGCCCGATTCACGTGGCGCTGGCGTTCAATCCCTCGCACCTGGAAATCGTCGGGCCGGTGGTCGAGGGCTCGGTGCGCGCGCGCCAGGAGCACTGGCGCGAGAACGGCGGCGACCGCGTCCTGCCGGTGGTCGTGCACGGCGATGCCGCGTTTGCGGGCCAGGGCGTGGTCATGGAAACGCTGAACATGTCCGACACGCGCGCCTACAAGACTTACGGCACGGTGCGCATCATCGTCAACAACCAGATCGGATTCACGACCAGCACCCGGCGCGACGCGCGCTCCACCCACTATTGCACCGCCGTGGCCAAGATGGTCGACGCGCCGATCTTTCACGTCAACGGCGACGACCCCGAGGCAGTCCTATTCGTCACCCAGCTCGCGCTGGAATACCGCATGCACTATCACAAGGACGCCGTCATCGATCTGGTCTGCTACCGGCGCCACGGTCACAACGAGGCGGACGAACCAGCGGCGACCCAGCCTCTGATGTACAAGACGATCCGCGCGCTGCACACCACGCGTGAAAAGTATGCCGCCCGGCTGCTGGAAGAGGACGTGGTATCGGAAAACAAGATCGCGGACATGGTGCGTTCCAGCCGCAACCGACTGGAGGAGGGCCATCCGGTGGTGCCGCACCTCCTGGAAAGCGGTTCCGTGCAGAAGCCGCACGTGGTGGATTGGCACCGTTTCGACGGCGCCAAGTGGGACATGCCGGTCGACACGCGCATCGACCGCGACGAATTTCTCAGCCTGGGCATGCGGCTGGCGCACGTCCCGGAGTCGTTCCAGGTGCATCCGCGGGTCGAGCAGATTCTCGAGAACCGCCGGCGAATGGCCGCGAACGAAAAGCCGGCCGACTGGGGTTTCGGCGAAATGCTGGCCTATGCCACGCTGCTCGACGAAGGATTTTCCGTGCGTCTGGCCGGGCAGGACACGGAGCGCGGCACGTTTTTCCACCGCCATGCGGTGGTGCACGACCAGGAGACCGGCGACACGTACACGCCGCTGCAGCACCTGTCCCCCAGGCAGGCGCCGTACACGGTCATCAATTCGCTGCTCTCCGAAGAGGCGGTGCTGGCGTTCGAATACGGCTACGCGACCACGGAACCCGATACGCTGGTGATCTGGGAAGCCCAGTTCGGCGACTTCGCCAACGGTGCACAGGTGGTCATCGATCAGTTCATCAGCTCCGGCGAGCAGAAGTGGGGCAGGCTCTCGGGGCTGGTCATGTTTCTGCCGCACGGGTTCGAGGGCATGGGACCGGAACATTCGTCGGCCCGGCTCGAGCGTTACCTGCAACTGTGCGCGCAGTACAACATTCAGGTCTGCGTGCCGACGACGCCTGCGCAGACGTTTCACATGCTCCGGCGCCAGTTGCTGCGGCCGTATCGCAAACCGCTCATCGTGATGACGCCGAAGAGTCTGCTGCGTCACCCGCTGGCGGTCAGCGGCATCGACGATTTCACGAACGGCGGCTTTCAGCCGGTGATCGACGAAGTCGACCCGCTGGACCGGAGCGGAGTCACGCGCCTGGTGCTGTGCAGCGGCAAGGTCTACTACGATCTGCTGGAGGCGCGCCGCGCACACGAACTGCAACAGGTGGCGGTCGTCCGTATCGAGCAGCCCTATCCGTTTCCGGCCGCCGCACTGGACACCGTGCTCAGGCAATATCCGAATGTCGAACGTTTCGTGTGGTGTCAGGAAGAGCCGCGCAACCAGGGCGCCTGGTTCGCGCAACGCCACTATTTCCGGCGCGTGCTGGGCGGTTACGCCCGCCTCGAACTGGCCAGCCGACTCGCTTCAGCCGCTCCGGCGGCAGGCAGCCTCAAGGCGCACCAGGCGCAGCAGCAGGAAGTCGTCAAACGGGCGCTGGGCCTGCTCAACGGCCGGCGCGACTGAGGCCGTGGACCGGCGCGCCGCCAAAGTACCCCGCGGGCGATGACCCGGGCGGAACCCGGTGAGCCCAGGCTGGCGCACGCCGTCGCGCTGGCGATGCTGGAAGGATTCGACCGGCACTTCCGCCTGTTCATGGACATCACGGCCGGCGCCCGGGAAAGGTTCGAGACCGCCGACTGGCGCCGCGGCCGCATCGCATCGCGCCAGCGCATCCTGATGTACGACCTGCGTGTCGACGAGGCGATCGAGATCATGCACCGGTCGTTCGACGTCAGCCAGCTCGACCGAATGTTGTGGCGCCAGGTCAAGCTCGACTACATCCGGCTGCTGCAGAATCACGCGCAGCCGGAGCTGGCCGAGACTTTCTACAACTCCGTATTCTGCCGGCTGTTCGACCGTCGGTATTTCAACAACGACCACATCTTCGTCCGCAGCGCCGTGTCGACCGAATACATCGAATCGGATTCCCCCGCCTATCACGTGTACTACCCCGCCAAGCTGGGCCTGAGAACCACCATCGCCCGGGTGCTGCGGCATTGCAATTTCAAAGTGCCGTTCGAAGATCTGAACCGCGACGTGCGGCGCATCACGCAGACTCTGTGTCAGTATCTGCGGCTGCGGACGCGTCATGCGCACCTGAATTTCCAGCTCCAGGTGGTCAGTCCGGTGTTCTTCCGCAACAAGGCGGCCTATGTCGTCGGCCGTGCCATCAATGCCGACGATATCTATCCGTTTGCCGTGCCGATTCTCAACAACGAGCGTGGCGGGTTGTACGTGGATGCGCTGCTGCTGGGCGAGCGGGCGCTGTCGCAGCTTTTCGATTTCTCCTATGTGTATTTCATGGTGCGGCACCCGGTGCCCTCGGCGATCGTCGCCTTCCTGCGCGACCTGATGCCCGGGCGCAGCAAGGACGACCTGTACTCGGCGATCGGCTTCCAGAAGCAGGGCAAGACCGACTTCTACCGCGATTTTCTCCATCACCTCAAGTATTCCGACGACGAACTGATCGCCGCGCCGGGTATCAGGGGCATGGTCATGGCGGTTTTCACGCTGCCGTCGTATCCGTACGTGTTCAAGGTGATCCGCGATCACTTCGCCCCGCCCAAGGAAGGCGACCGCGATACCGTCGAGGCGAAATACCAGTTGGTCAAGCAGCACGACCGCGTCGGGCGCATGGCGGACATGCTCGAGTATTCCAACGTGGCGCTGCCGCGGCGGCGCTTTTCGGACGTGTTGATGGAAGAGCTGCTGCACACCTGCGACAGCAGCATCGATTTCGACGAGGACCAGGTCATAATCAAACACGTGTATATTGAACGCCGTATGATTCCGTTGAACATGGATCTCGAGGAGGCCGACGACCAGCGGCTGGAACGGCTGATCAGAGGTTACGGCGAAGCCATCAAGGATCTCGCCGGCGCCAATATCTTCCCCGGCGATATGCTGTTCAAGAACTTCGGGGTGACTGCGCTGGGGCGCGTCGTGTTCTACGACTACGACGAAGTCAGTTACCTGACCGACTGCAACTTCAGACGCATCCCCGAACCCCGTTTCCCCGAGGACGTGATGGCGGCGGAGCCCTGGTACAGCGTCGCGCCGAACGACGTGTTTCCCGAGGAGTTCGCCACGTTCCTCCTGGGCAATCCGCGGGTGCGCGCGGCGTTCATGACGTACCACGCCGACCTGCTCACGCCGGAGTTCTGGTGGCGGAAGCAGGAAAACATCCGCCAGGGAGTCTACGAAAACGTCTTCCCCTACCCGGAAGCGATCCGGTTTCCGCGCGGCCTCTGAGACGACGCCCGCACGCTTCGCGCGATCATCGCCCTGACCCTGAGGCACGGCGCAGCCGACGACCGCGCGTCCGAGACGAAGTGCGCCCGGATCGCCGGGACCTGCGCAGTTTGCAGACCGCCGAACGTCGGATTCTGGCGCTCCCTGGGCATTCGCCGGCCTTGTCCCGGCATCACCTGTCCGGATCCACGCCCGCGCGTGGGCACTACGATTGACGATTGTCAAAGCAGATTCCACGTCCGCCTTCCGGTCGTGTTGCCACAAGCCTGTGCCATTTGAACAGGCACTGAACCTGTGCTTATATATCAATACGAGCCTGTATATCCGGAGGAGAAGCAGGCCGACCATGATGCGGTATAGGGGGGTCGAAGGAATGAACGGAAAAACGCAATTCCCAGCATTGCCGCGCAACTCTGTACGGTGCTTGCATTCACCATCAATACCTTGCGGACAAGGGTGCTCCGGTTCGGGCGGAGGCGCACCCTACAGGCGTGTTGCCGCGTTGCACGCGGCACTTGCGCGGCAGCCGCGCTGGTTCCGCCGGCGCATGGCGCGCCATGCGCGGTTGAGCCTGCCCGATCTGGCTTTCATTCTGGCGATGGGTCTGGCGCTGCCGGCGCGTGCAGCGAACATCCTGGTCGACATCGATGTTCCGGACATCGCCGCCGACGGCAAGTGCTCGCTGATCGAGGCAATACGCAACGCCAACGCGGACGCCGCGCTGCACCCCGACTGCGCCGCAGGTTCGGGCGCCGATGTGATCAGCCTGCCGGGCGGAAGTACCCTTACCGTCAGTTCGCCATTCTTCTCGACACAGGCGCTGCCCAGCATCAGCAGTCCTATGACCATTCAGGGCAACGGTGCGACGATCAACGTCGCCGCCGTGCCGGTCGACACGGTATTTAACGTCACCCTGCACGGCGATCTCACGTTGAACGACGCAACCATCAGCGGCGATGCGGGTTCCGGAACGGCCACCGCCGCGCCGCGTGTCCTGAACCACGGCAAGCTGCAGTTGCATAACGTCACCTTGGCACTTAACGCAGACATCGTCTCGGGCATCGGCAGCGACGGGACGGTGCAGGCGGATGGGCTGGCGGTAAAGTCGGAAGGATTCTTCTCGGGGCATAGGTACTATACGGGCTATGGCATTGTGAACCGCGGCGCCATGACGCTCGAGAACAGTCAGGTGAACGGGTTATTACTGGAAGATGCGAGCCGATACGGTGCCCTTGTCAACAAGGGCAGCATGACCTTGGTCAAGGTTGCTGTTTCAGGCAATTATCCGAACAATACTCCTTTCGTTGGCGGCATCGACAACTATGGCGTCATCAATGGCAGTGGCGTATCTGTTGTATCAAATCCAGCTTTTTACTATGCGAACGCAGGAGTTTTTAACAGGAGTGGTGCGACGCTGACGCTGAAGGACAGTGTGATAACAGGCAATGGCTCAAATACCAGATGGGGTTCATTTGGTGGACTGTCTAACTATGGGCGAGCCTATCTGGAGCGTGTCGAACTCAATAATAGCAACGATATACGGAACGGAGGATATCTAAAATTAGTTGACGGCTCCGTTTCGGGAGTGGGGCTTTATTCCGGAGGTGCAATAAATAATGGATTCCGGCGATATCGTATTGACTGGTGTTGATATCTCCAACCTTGATCCTGGCTATGCAGCGGATATTTTCAACTCGGGGAACATGACCATTACCAATAGCACAGTCAGCAATAACGTTACGGCTTCTACTGTCGGGAATATAATAAATGCTGGAACAATGACAATCACCAGTTGCACGCTGGCGTCCAATATCGGATATAGACGAATAATAGGCACATTGGTTAACTCAGGAGTCCTGTCGCTTTCCCACTCATTGATAGTGAACGGTTCTAGTGCCTATCATGACAGTCCGCTGGTCACGAATACAGGTGTGGTCGTGTCAAGCGACTACAACCTGTTCGGTGATAGCAGCTTCACCAACGCGCAAGCGTTTATGGGGTTCGCGCCCAGTTCAACCGACGTATTGGCGACATCTGACGGTACCGACCCGACCGCGTTCATCGACGTCATGGAAGCAACGGTCGATCCTTACGGAAATACGGTTCCTCGGCTGGCAGATAATGGCGGACCCACTCCGACCATCGCGCTGGTGGCCGGCAGCCCGGCCATCGACGCGGGTGCCGCGACCTGTGTTCCGACCGACCAGCGCGGCGTCACGCGACCGCAGGGCCCGGCCTGCGACATCGGTGCCTTCGAGGTCATTGTGCCGCCACCGGTTGCGTGCAGCTTCCACACCGAAGGCTATCGTTGGCTGGCCTGCGACGGCACCACCTGGGTCAGCACGCTCGATCAGTTGGAGACCTACAAGGCCAACTACGGCCTGCACGCCGGCAAGTACCGTAACCTGGCCATCAGCGCCAACCTGGGCGACGCCGGCACCGACCTGGACATTCACTCGCCGTGCAGCATCGTGGTGGGTTCGCCGGTCACGCTGACGGCCGCTCGGTCAACCTGGACGGCCGCAAGGGTGTGCAGATGAACTGGGGTTCAAAAGTGGATGCCAACGGCCAGGCCTGCATTCTGAGCCAGCAGGGGCAGACGGAACTGAAAGGCCATCATACGATCGATGCGAACGATCTCACCCTGAAGGCGAAGCTGCGGGCACGGGTCGGGCCTACCTCCCAGGTTTCCGTGGCCGGACCGTTGCGGATCGAATCGCTGGCTTATAACACGGACGGTCGGGTGGAGATTCGCAACGATGCGGCCGTCGCTGCGGAATCGCTGTTCATGCGGGGTCCGTACGCCGCCGTGATCGGCAACCGGGCTGCTGTCAACGTCACCGGGGATGTGAACATCCTGTCGAACAATCTGGCTGGCAGCTCCAGTGTGTTGCAGTACCAGAGTCAGGTGCAGGCCGGCGGTGCGCTCAATCTGAAGAGCGGGGGCAGCGCCCGCATCGCAGGCCGGGTGCTGGTGAACACGCCCGACACGCTGACCATGAATGCAAAGAATGCGGCCCGTTGCACCGTCGCGGCCTCGGCGTCCATCAGCTACGCCAGCAAGGCCGGCAACTGCGCCGGCAAGTTGCCCTAGACGGGCGGTGGCGGTTGTATCCCGGCGGCAATGCGTCGATCATTGCCGCCGGACCATCCGTCGACAAGCCCCGGGCGCATGAATCAAGAACACCCGCTACGCAGCGTCTACACCCGCAGTCTGCCGGAGATTCTCAGGCAGCTGGACATCAGCTTGGTGGTCACCACCTATCAGGCGGGGCGCGTGATCCTGATCCGTCACGAACAAGAGGGCGGCGGTGGTGGGATCAACACGCATTTCCGCCTGTTCGACAAGCCGATGGGCGTGTGCGTCAGGGATCAGCGCCTGAGCATCGGCGGTACCCACACGGTGTGGGAATACCGCAACGTACCCGCGGTGTCGGAAAAGCTGGAGCCTCCGGGCCGGCACGACGCCTGCTACGTGCCGCGCAGCATTCATTTCACCGGCAATATCGACATCCACGAAATGAGCTGGTCCGCCGACGACCAGCTCTGGCTGGTCAACACGCGGTTTTCCTGCCTGTGCACACTCGATCAGGATCACAGCTTTTATCCGCGCTGGCGGCCGCCGTTCGTGTCGGCCTACGCGCCGGAGGATCGCTGTCATCTGAACGGTCTTGCGATGCGCGACGGCCGGCCGCGCTATGTCACGGCGCTGGGTGAAACCGATACGCGGGCTGGATGGCGCGCGAACAAGGTCAGCGGCGGCCTGCTGATGGACATCGACAGCGGCGCGATTTTATTGCGCGGACTGTCGATGCCGCATTCGCCGCGCTGGTACCGCGGACGGCTGTGGGTGCTCGAGTCGGGCAAAGGCTCGCTGTCGGTGCTTGACCCGGCAACACGCGAACTGCGCGTGGTCGCCTCGCTGCCCGGTTTCACGCGCGGCATCCATTTCGTCGGCCCGCTGGCGTTCATCGGTCTGTCCAAGGTCCGCGAAACGGCCGTGTTCAGCGGACTGCCCATCACGCGCGATCTGGCGGAGCGTTACTGCGGCGTGTGGGTCGTGAACATCGACAACGGCAACATCCTGGGCTTTTTGCGGTTCGAGTCCGATGTGGCGGAGATCTTCGCCGTTCAGGCGCTGCCCGGCGTGCGGTTTCCCGAGTTGCTGCCCTGGGATGCGCCGCTGGTCGACGAGACTTATGTGCTACCGGATGAGGCGCTCGCGCAAGTGGCGCTGCCGACCCGCGAGTCGCTCGAGGCTTCGCCGCACGGTGCGCTGGCACGCGGTCTGGAACAGTTCCGGCAGGGGAACTTCGACCAGGCCGCAGCGGCGTTTCGCGAATGTCTCGCACAGCAGGCCGATTTTCCCGATGCGCGCTACAGCCTGGGCGTGGCGCTGGCCGAAGCGGGACACTGGCAGGAGGCGCTGACGCACCTCCTGGCGGCGGTGGAAAAGGAGCCGGATCGGGCGGAGATACACTTGAGTCTCGGCAGCCTGTACCAGCGCATGGGCGAATTCGATGCGGCGAAAACCGCGTTCGAGACCGCACTGCAGAGGCAGCCCGACAACGCGCTCGCGCATGTGAGTCTCGGTGTGCTGCTGCTTCAGCTCGGCGATTACAGGCGCGGGTTCGAGGAATACGAATGGCGGGTCAGGGGCGTCGTGCCGGTGCTGAACTCGCCGCATCCGGTGTGGGACGGAGCGCCCGCGCCGGACAAGATCCTGCTGATCTACCTCGAACACCAGGACGCACGTCGGGTGATTCTGCTGGCGCGGTTGATCGCCGTCGCCGCCGGCCGGGTGCGCAAGGTGATCCTGAGCTGTCCGGGAGCCTTTGCACCGCTGCTGGCGGCGGTGCGCGGCGTCGACGAAATCAGAATCCGCCGACGCGATCGCCGTTGCGGAATACGACATCAAGGTCTCGCTGGACAGTCTCCCGCTGGCGCTGGGTGTCACGCAGTCGACGCTGCCCGCCGGCGACGCCGGCATTGATAGCGAGGTGCTGCGGCGGCGAAGCAGCCGGAACATCGCGTTGCCGGGTTCGGGTCGGATAAAGGCCGGGTTTGCGTGGGCCGACGCGCGCACGCCGCAGAGCGACGCCGAGCGCACAGGCATCCTGCAAAGTCTCGATCAGGTACTCGCCGTCGTGGACGTTGATTGCTTCGATCTGACTGACCCGGCATTGCGGCGCGAGGCCAAGCGCCTCCCGGAGAACCTGCGTGCACCCGATTGCCTCGCGGACAAGGCCGAACTGACCGATCTGGCGCTGGTCATCGAGCGACTCGACCTGGTGATCGGCGTGGACGCCGCCGCAATTCACCTGGCCGGCGCGCTCGGCAAACCGGCGTGGGTGATGCTGGGCACGGTTTACGAGTGGTACTGGCCGGCGCGCGCGGACACCGCCGACTGGTATCCGAGCGTAGGGATCGTCCGCCAGTCAAAGCCGGACGACTGGAACGTTATGGGTACTGCCGTTCGCGCGGCGCTGGCCGACCACGTGCATCAGTCCACCTGAGCGCGCTGTTGACGGCGGGTTTCGCGTTCGCGGGAAGCTACGCTCGTATCTTATCGATGACGTACTCGGCCTGACTCGCGCTGGCCAGGGTGTCGCCGACGGTCGCGGTTCTCGCTTCGATAGGCAGTTGCCGGGTTTTGCCGCCGATGACTTTCTCGAGGGCGGTGATGGCGCCGGCGGCGAGCGTCTTCGTGAAGGGTATGCCGTACACGCGTCGGGTCGCCGTGATGCCCTGGCGGTTCACCCGTACGTGCAGCGAATTGGCCAGTGTGCAGAGTCCGGCGACTGTCAGCAGGCCGCCGAAGAAGCCGAACACGACCGGGAAAAGCAGCGGTATGCGGCCGTCCGACAGCCAGTTCCACAGCGGTATGCAGCCGCCGAACAGCGGCATGCCGATGCGGCGTCTGGCTGGAGCCGGCGGTGGTGTCATTGCGAGACCGAGCGGTGGATTTCGCAGCTTAACGGCGCGCGCGACGGCGGCCTGAACCCGGCGGGAATGCGGCCTAGTCTGCCGGCGCCCCCGGCCAGTTCGGCGGTATCAGCACCGTGTCCTCAGGCGGTCTGCCGGTGTCGGGCTCGGGATAGTCCAGCGTGTAGTGCAGGCCGCGGCTTTCCTTGCGCAGTTGCGCCGAACGGATGATGAGTTCCGCGACCATCACCAGATTGCGCAGTTCGAGCAGGTCGTTGGTGACGCGGAAGTTGCCGTAATAGTCGTGGATTTCGCGGCTCAAGAGTTCGACGCGGCGCAGCGCCCGCTGCAGGCGCTTGTCGGTGCGCACGATGCCGACGTAGTCCCACATGAAGCGGCGCAGTTCGTCCCAGTTGTGGCTGACCACGACTTCTTCATCCGAGTTGGTCACGCGCGATTCGTCCCATTCGGGCAGCGGCGCGGGCGCGGCCAGGTGTTCGAGGTCGCGCGCGATGTCCTCGGCCGCCGAGGCCGCGAACACCAGACATTCGAGCAGCGAATTGCTCGCCATGCGGTTGGCGCCGTGCAGGCCGGTGCAGGCCGATTCGCCGACGGTGTAGAGGCGGCCGATGTCGGTGCGCCCGCGCAGGTCGGTCATCACGCCGCCGCAGGTGTAGTGCGCCGCCGGCACCACCGGCACCGGCTCGCGCGTCATGTCGATGCCGTATTCCAGGCAACGCTGGTAGACCGTGGGGAAGTGCTCCTTGATAAAGGCGGCCGGTTTGTGGCTGATGTCGAGCAGCACATGGTCGATACCCAGGCGCTTCATTTCATGGTCGATGGCGCGGGCGACGATGTCGCGCGGCGCGAGTTCGCCGCGCGGGTCGAAGCGCTGCATGAACAGGCGTCCGTCGGGCAGCAGCAGGCGGCCGCCTTCGCCGCGCACCGCCTCGGTGATGAGAAACGACTTGGCGTTCGGGTGGTACAGGCAGGTGGGGTGGAACTGGTTGAACTCCATGTTCGCGACCCGGCAGCCGGCGCGCCAGGCCATGGCGATGCCGTCGCCGGTCGAGGTGTCGGGGTTGCTGGTATATAAATAGACCTTGCTGGCCCCGCCGGTGGCCAGCACGACGCAGCGGGCGCGAAACACCTCGACGCGCGCCTTGTTCCGGTCCAGCACATAGGCGCCGAAGCAGCGGTTGTCGCCGTGCCCGAGGCGGCGGGACGTGATCAGATCGACGGCGATGTGGTTTTCGAACAGGTCGACGTTCTCGGCCGCCCGCACCGCGTCGACCAGCCTGGTCTCCAGCGCCATGCCGGTGGCGTCGGCGGCGTGCACCACCCGCCGGTGCTGGTGTCCGCCTTCGCGGGTCAGGTGGAACTCGGTCGGGTGTTCGGCGTCGCGCCGGGTGAAGGGCACCCCGAGGTCGATCAGCCACTGGATGGCCGCGGGACCGTGCTCGACGGTGAACCGAACCACGGCGGGGTGGCACAGACCGGCGCCGGTCTCTAGGGTGTCGGCGACGTGGGAGTCGATCGAGTCCTTGCGATCGACCACCGCCGAGATGCCGCCCTGGGCATAATAGGTATTGCCTTCCTGGACCGGACCCTTGGAAAGTACGGCCGTGCGCGCGTGCCGGGGCAGGCGCAGCGCCAGGCCGAGACCGGCCGCGCCGCTGCCGATGATGAGGACGTCGTACTGGTGCTGGGTGTGCATCGCTTGTGGCCGGTCGCGGGAATCGGTTATGTTTACATAGGTTACGGTGTTCGCGACGCGGCGCCAATAGCGTAACGACACTGAAATTCCACGAATAAGGTGAACTATCCGGGCCTCGCGCGGTCTACCCGAGCGCCATGATGACAGTCCGGGAACATAAGGGGATGGCCCGGATGGGCGAACACAAGCTTGACGACGAGCTGGTGCGCCGTACGCAACGCGGCGAAAAGGGCGCATTCGATGTGCTGGTACGCAAATACGAACACAAACTCGCCAACGTGATCAGCCGCTACATTCACGACGCGAGTGAAGTGCAGGACGTCTCCCAGGAGGCGTTCATCAAGGCTTATCGCGCGCTGCCCAATTTCAGGGGCGAGAGCGCGTTCTACACCTGGCTTTACCGGATCGCGATCAACACCGCCAAGAATCATCTGGTGGCCGCCGGGCGGCGCCCGCCGGGCGACGATATCGACGCACAGGATGCGGAACAATTCGAGAGCGCCGGAGGTCTCAAGGAATACGCAACACCCGAGCGCCTGCTGCTCAAAGATGAATTGCAATCGACGATTCAGTCGGCGATCGAGGACCTGCCGGACGATCTGCGCACAGCCATCGTCCTGCGCGAACTTGAAGGCTTGAGTTACGAGGAGATCGCAAGCGCGATGGAATGTCCGATCGGCACGGTCCGGTCGAGAATCTTCAGGGCACGGGACGCCATCGACAAACGCATACGTCCCCTGCTCGATGAAACTGATTTGAGTGATACATTCAATGACTGATGAAATCCTTGAACAACTGTCGGCACTGGTGGACGACGAGCTGAGCGAACTGGAACGGCCGCTGCTGCTCGGCCGTCTGGAACGCGACCCCGGACTGCGCGCCTGTCTCGGACGCTATCAACTGATCAGCGAGGTCATGCGCGGCGGCACCGCGCGCGCCGCCGGTCTCGGTATCGCCGATCGGGTGCACGCGGCGCTCGCGCAGGAAATGCCGACGGCCGCGCAGGCGGCGAAGTCCGCAGGCCCGACGGCCGCACGCCTCTGGAAGCCGCTCACCGGGCTGGCGGTCGCCGCGTCGGTGGCCACGCTCGCCCTGTTGTCGCTGCAGCGTTTCGACGCGCACCCGGACGAGGCGGTGTCGGTGGTCGCGGCCGGCGATACGGTTGAAGTGCCGGCGGCTGCACCGGTGCTGCGGGTCAGTGACGGCGACTGGGACCGGATCGAGCCCCGTGTCGCCAAGCGGCTCGACGATTACCTGGTCAATCACAACGAGTTCGCCGCCAGCCGGGGCGTGCAGGGCGTCATGCCCTACGTCCGGATCGTGGGCTTCGACCAAGACACCGCGCAGTGAACCTGACGCCGCTGTACCGTTTCGCCGTAGCTGTTGGAGTGTCGGTGTGGGCGGGCAGTGCCTTGGCCGACGACGCGGCCGCGCGCGACTGGCTGGAGCGCATGACCGAAGGCGCGCAGTCCGTCAACTATGTCGGTTCGTTCATCTATCAGCGCGGGAAGCGGGTCGACGCCATGCGCATCGTGCACGCAGCGGGCGCGCCGGGCGAGCGCGAAAAGCTGTCGTCGCTCACCGGCCCGATGCGCGAAGTGGTGCGCGACAACCGGGCGGTGACCTGCATCCTCAGCGACCAGCAATCGGTCATGGTCAACCGGAGCCGCCCGCGCGAACCTCTGCCCGTGAGCTTTCCCAGGAACATCGCCGGTATCGAACGCTACTACCGTTTCGAGCTGGACGGCGACGACCGGGTCGCCGGACGGCCGTGCCGGGTGGTCGCGGTGGTGCCCCGCGACGCCTACCGGTACGGCCGCAAGCTGTGCCTGGACGAGCAAAAGAATCTTTTGCTGCGCTCCGAGCTGACCGACAATCAGGGGCGTGTCATCGAACTGGTCATGTATACGGAAATCGAATTCCCGGACAGCATCGGCGACGACGCGTTCAAACCGGACATGGACGAAAAAGGCTATCACTGGGTGCGCCAGCCGGACATGGCGGATACCGGGGCCGAGGTGCCGGTGTCGGCCGACCAGAGCGCCTGGGCCGTCGGCCAGGTGCCGGACGGGTTCACCCTGATGGATTACATGCGTCACCGCATGGGCGAGGAGCCGCAGAAAGTGGATCATTGGGTATTCGGCGACGGACTGGCCAGCGTGTCCGTCTACGTCGCCAAGGCCAAGCCCGGAGAAGACGCCTATTCCGGCGTGTCCAGCCGCGGCGGCCTGAATGCCTACGGCACCATGAACGACGGGCACCATGTGACCGTGGTCGGGGAGGTGCCGCTGGCGACGCTGGAACTGATCGGCAAGTCGGTGCACAGGAAACCCTAGGGGGCGGCGATGCTGGAAGAGAACGCGCGCGTTATCCGGGTCGACGCCGGCGATGTCTGGGTCGAAACGCGGCGCCGCAGCACCTGTTCGGGTTGCGCCGCCTCGAACAGTTGTGGTACCGGTGTGCTTTCGCGCGTGCTGGGGCGGCGCAATCCCGCGCTGCGGGTCGTGGCGAGTGAACCGCTCCAACCCGGTGACGAAGTCGTCATCGGCATCGAGGAATCGGCGCTGGTGCAGGCCTCGCTCGCGGTGTATCTCGTGCCGTTGGTGCTGCTGCTGGGCGGTGGTCTGGCGGGCGTCTACGCCCGTGCGCAGGGGCTGGTCGACGGCGAGGGGCTGTCGGTGCTTCTGGCGGTGCTGGGTTTTGTGGGCGGCCTGCGCTGGCTGGACCGATTCACACGACGGGTCCGACTGAATTCCCGTTTTCAGCCAGTGGTATTACGGCGGCTCGCGCCCGCGTCGATGCCGGTATCCGTTAATCGTGACATTTCAAGTCAGGAGTTCTGAATGTTCGCAAAATTCAAACCGCAGGTAACCTTTGTCCTGGCGTGCGCGGCGCTGGCGGCGGCATCCGCCGTGCAGGCGCGCGCCGGCTTGCCGGATTTCACCGATCTGATCGAAAAGGTCAGCCCGGCGGTGGTCAATATCAGCACCACACAGAAAGTGGCATCGGGCAGTCTGAACCTCCCCGAAGGCATCGAAATCCCGGATCTGCCGGAAGGCACGCCGTTCGGCGATCTGTTCAAGCATTTCTTCGGGGACCAGAGCGGCGACGGCGATGCCGAACGCAAGGCACAGTCGCTGGGTTCGGGATTCATCATTTCCAAAGACGGCGACGTGATGACCAACGCGCACGTGGTCAAGGACGCCGACGAGATCATCGTCCGCTTGGCCGATCGGCGCGAGATCCGGGCCGAACTGGTCGGTCTCGACGAACGGTCCGACATCGCCCTGCTCAAACTGAAGACCGACGGCGATCTGCCGGTCGTCAATATCGGCAAGGCCGAGGATCTGAAAGTCGGTGAGTGGGTGGTGGCGATCGGTTCGCCGTTCGGTTTTGACCGCTCCGCGACCGCCGGCATCGTCAGCGCCAAGGGCCGCGCGCTGCCCAGCGAAAACTACGTGCCGTTCATCCAGACCGACGTGGCGATCAACCCCGGCAACTCCGGCGGCCCGCTGTTCGACCTCGACGGCGAGGTCGTGGGCGTCAACTCCCAGATCTACAGCCGCACCGGCGGTTACATGGGGCTGTCGTTTTCGATTCCCATCGACGTGGCGATGGACGTCGCCGCCCAGCTCAAGGAGCACGGCAAGGTCAGCCGCGGCTGGCTGGGCGTTCTGATTCAGGACGTGACGCTGGAACTCGCCGAGTCGTTCGATATGAAAAACCCGCACGGCGCGCTGGTCGCCAAGGTGCTGCCGGGCGGTCCCGCCGAAAAGGCCAAGCTGCAGGTCGGTGACATCATCGTCGATTTCAACGGCCACGATGTGGCCGATTCGTCCGGACTGCCGCCGATCGTGGGCAACACGCCGGTCGGCAAGAAAGTGCCCGTCACGGTGTTGCGTAACGGCAAGATGCAGACAATTTCGGTGGAACTGGGCGAACTGCCGGACCAGTTGCCCAAGGTCGCGCGCGCCGAGGGCAGCGAGCCGATGGTGAACAACCGTCTGGGCCTGCAGGTGGCGGATATGGACAAGGATCAGCTCAAGGAACTGGAGCTCGACGAGGGCGGCGTGCTGGTGGAAAAGGTCACCAAGGGTGCGGCCGCGGACGCCGGACTTCACGAAGGCGACGTGATCATGCGGATCGACAACAAGCCGGTAACCAGCGCCAAGGCGTTCGACCGGATGATCGAAAAGCTGCCGGCGGGCAAACAGGTGGCGGTCCTGGTACAGCGCAGCGGCGGGCCGATCTTCCTGGCGATCAGGGTCCCGGCCGGCTGAGTTCCGGATCCGTGACGGCGAGGCCGGTGCTGACGCTCTATTCGCGTCTGTACTGTCATCTGTGCGAGGACATGCTGCGGGCCCTGCGCGGCCTGCAGCCGGTTCTGGGTTTCGATCTGAACGTGGTGGACATCGACGCCGACCCGGCGCTGGCCGGGCGCTACGGCGAACGGGTGCCGGTCCTGAATCTGGGCGACGACGAGATCTGCCACTATTTTCTGGACGAAAGTGCCCTGCGGGCCTGTTTGGCCGGGGTCTGAGCATGTATACTTCAGCGCCTGATGCTCTCTAGGCGCTTTTTTATTGATTCTCTTGCAGTTTCTGTCCATGGTGCGGGATCCGTGGCGGTTGGCGCCGAAGGCGCCAACCGGCGCTCGAAGGCACCGCTGATGGCATGACCGACCTCTCGCACATCCGTAATTTTTCGATCATTGCGCACATCGACCACGGCAAGTCGACGCTGGCCGACCGCTTCATTCAGATGTGCGGCGGCCTGACCGACCGTGAAATGGCCGAACAGGTGCTGGACTCGATGGACCTCGAGCGCGAGCGCGGGATCACCATCAAGGCGCAGAGCGTTTCGCTGCCCTACAAAGCCGAGAACGGCGAGACCTACACGCTCAATTTCATCGACACCCCCGGCCACGTGGACTTTTCCTACGAAGTGTCGCGGTCGCTGTCGGCCTGTGAGGGCGCGTTGCTGGTGGTCGACGCCGCGCAGGGCGTCGAGGCGCAGAGCGTCGCCAACTGCTACACCGCGATCGAGCAGGGTCTGGAAGTGGTGCCGGTGCTGAACAAGATCGATCTGCCGTCCGCCGAACCGGCGCGCGTCAAGCAGGAGATCGAGGAAATAATCGGCATCGAGGCCGGCAACGCCGTCGAAGTCAGCGCCAAAACCGGTCTGGGCGTAAAGGCCCTGCTGGAGCGGCTCATCAAGCAGATTCCGCCGCCGGTCGGCGATGCGGACGCGCCTTTGCAGGCGCTGATCATCGATTCCTGGTTCGACAATTACGTCGGCGTCGTGTCGCTGGTTCGCGTTATGCAGGGCACGCTGCGCGGCCGCCAGAAAATCCGGGTCATGTCCACCGGGCGCGATTTTCAGGCGGAAAAAGTCGGCATCTACACACCCAACCCGGTCGAGCGGCCGCAACTGTCCGCCGGCGACGTCGGCTTCGTGATCGCCGGCATCAAGGAAATCGACGGCGCCCCGGTCGGCGACACGCTGACCCACGCCGACCGCCCGGCGGCCAAACCGCTGTCGGGTTTCCAGCGCGTCCAGCCGCGCGTCTTCGCCGGCCTCTACCCGATCGATTCGGAAGACTACGAGGACCTGCGCGAGGCGCTGCGCAAGCTGCGTCTCAACGACGCCGCGCTGCATTTCGAGCCGGAGACCTCGCAGGCGCTGGGCTTTGGCTTCCGCTGCGGGTTTCTCGGCATGCTGCACATGGAAATCGTGCAGGAGCGGCTGGAGCGCGAGTACGACCTCGACCTGATCACCACGGCGCCGACCGTCATCTACGAGATTCTCACCACCAAGGGCGAGGTCATCCAGATCGACAATCCCGCGAGCCTGCCGCCGGTCGCCACCATCGCGGAGGTCCGCGAGCCGATCATTCTGGCCAACATTCTGCTGCCGCAGGACCATCTGGGCGCCGTGATCGGCCTGTGCATCGAAAAGCGCGGCGTGCAGCGGCGCATGCAGTACCTGGGCACCCAGGTGGCGCTCAGCTACGAGTTGCCGCTCAGCGAAGTGGTCCTCGACTTCTTCGACCGGTTAAAATCGGTCAGCCGCGGCTTCGCCTCGTTCGATTACAGCTTCGAGCGGTTCCAGGCGGCGCCGCTGGTCAGGCTCGACGTACTGATCAACGGCGAGCGGGTGGACGCCCTGTCGGTGATCGTGCACCGGGAGCACGCCCAGGGCCGCGGCCGCGATCTCGCCGAACGCATGCGCGACATCATTCCGCGCCAGATGTTCGACGTGGCGATCCAGGCGGCGATCGGTTCGCAAGTCATCGCGCGCACGACCGTCAAGGCGCTGCGCAAGAACGTGACTGCCAAGTGCTACGGCGGCGACGCCACGCGCAAGCGCAAGCTGCTGGAAAAGCAGAAGGCGGGCAAGCGCCGCATGAAGCAGTTTGGGAAGGTGGAGATACCGCAGGAAGCGTTTCTCGCCGTGTTGCAAGTCGGAAAAAAATAACGGGATATGAACATGAGTATTGATTTTCCAACCCTGCTGGTGGCCGCCACGGCGATCACCGGCGTGATCTGGGCGGTCGACGCCCTGGTCTGGGCGCCGCGGCGCCGCGAGCAGGTCGCCGCGCTGGGCGGCCAGGCCGACCCGTCGGTGGTCACGCGCATACTCAAGGAGCCGACCACCGTCGAATACGCCAAGTCGTTTTTCCCGGTGATTCTGATCGTGCTGCTGCTGCGCTCGTTTCTCGTCGAGCCGTTCCGCATTCCGTCCGGATCCATGATGCCGACGCTGCTGGCGGGCGACTTCATTCTGGTCAACAAGTACACCTACGGTATCCGCCTGCCCGTGATCGACAAGAAGGTCTACACGCTGGGTTCGCCGAAACGCGGCGACGTGGTGGTGTTCCGGTTTCCGCGCGACGAGAGCACCGACTACATCAAGCGTGTCATCGGTCTTCCCGGCGACCATATTCAATACCACGACAAGACGCTGTTCATCAACGGCCGGCAGGTCGCCGAGGTGCCGGCGGGCACTTACATCGGCAGAGGCACCGGCGTGGGCATGTCGGGCGCCGCCATACGCCAGGAAAAACTCGGCGACGTGCAGCACGATATCCTGGTCGTCGCCGGTGCGCCGGGCGTGACCGCCGACACGGTCGTACCGCCGGGTGAGTATTTCGTGATGGGCGACAATCGCGACAACAGCAACGACAGCCGCTACTGGGGCTTCGTGCCCGACGCGAATCTGGTCGGAAAGGCGTTCATGATTTGGATGAACTTCGACAGTGCGGCCGGCGGCGTCGACCTGTCGCGGATCGGCGATTCCATTCACTAATCGACAAACGGAGTAAACCATGCGCAGTCTGAACACGCAAAAAGGCATGACCGCCATCGGCTGGTTGCTGGTGCTTGGGTTGATTGGCTTCTTCGTTTTGATCGTCCTGCGCCTGGCGCCGGTCTATCTGGAGTACTCCAAGGTCGTCACGGTGCTCGACGGCGTCGCCCAAGATCCCGGCCTCGGCGAGATGACGCGGACGGACATCGTCAGACTCATCGGGCGCCGGTTCGATGTGAACGATGTCAGGACCATCAAGCCCAACGACGCGGAAATCACCAAGGAGGACGGTGTCACCACCGTCCGTATGAAGTACGAACGGCGCGAGCACTTCCTCGGCAATATCGACGTGGTCGCCAGTTTCGACAAGCAAGTGCGGGCGGTCGGTCATTGACGGAGTCTTTCACGGGCCTGAGCCGGTCCGTTGACTACCTGTTTCGCGACGAGACCCTGCTCGCGGCGGCGCTGACCCACCGCAGCGCCGGCAACCGCAACAACGAACGTCTGGAGTTTCTCGGCGACGCGGTGCTGGGCTTTGTCGTGGCCGACGAACTGTACCAGCGCTATCCGGATGCCAGCGAAGGCGAGTTGAGCCGGCTGCGCGCCAGCCTGGTCAAGCGCGAAACGCTGGCCGCCATCGCGCGCACGCTGGATCTCGGGCAGTACCTCACGCTCGGTTCGGGCGAGCTGAAGAGTGGCGGCTACCAGCGCGAATCCATTCTGGCCGACGCCATGGAAGCGGTGATCTGCGCGATTCTGCTCGACGGCGGGCTCGAAGCCTGCCGCGTCTGCGTACAGCGGCTGTACGCGCCTTATTTCGATGACATGCCCGCGGCCGCGCAACTCAAGGATTCCAAGACCCGCCTTCAGGAATACCTGCAGGCGCGCCGGCTCGATCTGCCGGCCTATGCCGTCACCGCCACCGAAGGCAAGGCGCACAATCAATGTTTCACCGTGACCTGCGATGTCGGCGCGCTGGCCCGGACCAGCACCGGTGAGGGACGCAGCCGCCGCAAGGCGGAGCAGGCCGCCGCGCAGGCGATGCTCGACGCGCTGGGCGTGCGATGAGCCTTCAGGCCGGCGAATTCCGCTGCGGGTACGTGGCGCTGGTGGGGCGGCCGAACGTGGGCAAGTCGACGTTGCTCAATCGCCTGCTCGGGCAGAAGCTGAGCATCACCTCGCGCCGGCCGCAGACGACGCGGCACCGGATACTGGGCATCAAGACCGCGCCGGGCATACAGATCCTGTACGTCGACACGCCTGGCCTGCACGCACACACGCCGCGCGCCATGAACCGTTATCTCAACCGTGCCGCGACGGACAGCTTGGCGGACGTCGATGCCGTGGTCTTCGTGGTCGATGCCGGTCGCTGGCTGGCCGACGACGACTGGGTGCTGGAACTGGTGGCGGCCGTCAAACGCCCCGTGATTCTCGCGGTCAACAAGATCGACCGGCTGAAGGACAGGGAAGCATTGCTGCCGTTTCTGGCGGACGTTTCGGCCAGGTACGCGTTCACCGAGATTGTGCCGGTCTCGGCGCGGCGGGGGGATAACCTGGAACGACTGGAGCACTGTCTGGTCAGGTTATTGCCTTTCAATCCGCCGCTGTTTCCCGAAGACCAGATCACCGACCGCAGCGAGCGTTTTCTTGCCGCCGAACTGGTGCGCGAGAAACTGTTCCGCAAGCTCGGCGAGGAGATTCCCTACGGCCTGACCGTCGAGATCGAACAGTTCAGGCAGGAGGGTGCGCTGCGGCGCATACACGCGCTGATCTGGGTCGACAAACCGGGCCACAAGCCGATCGTGATCGGCAAGGACGGCGAGCGTCTCAAGGCGGTCGGCAGCGAGGCGCGGCGTGATATGGAAGCGCTGTTCGGCGGAAAGGTGTTTCTGGAACTCTGGGTCAAGGTCAAGGAAGGCTGGGCGGATGACGAGCGCGCGCTGCACAACCTGGGATACGGTGACGAGTGATGGCGTGGCCGGACGCCACTCAAGCGCAAAGGACAGCAAGCGCGCAAAGAAAACACCAGTTCAACCACGCAGGACGCAAAGGCGCGTGAAGGAATAGGCGGCATCCTCCGGTCGAAGTGCGCTGCCGGCTGATCCAAGCCGAATCCGACACGGGCGGCCGGCGCCCGCGTTGACCGCATCCGACCTAGGGACGCCAGTCAGCCATGACCCGGGTAGGTTGATGGGCTGAACGAAGGTGAACCCCGACGCAGGGGCGGTGTTGGGCTTTGTTCCTCAGCCCATCAACCTGCGGGCACGGATGGCAACGCCTGGCCGGTTCAGTAAGTTTAGCCGGCTCTTGTATTTGCGTCGGCCAATCGGCGTATCGGCGCACACCCAATCCGGGCATTCAACAATCTATCGTTGCATCATTTAGGGTTAGAATGGGATTTTGAATAATCAGCAATTGGGGGAAGCTATGGATTTAACTGGAATTGGCGGTCTTATAATTCTGATTGCGGACATTTATGCAATTGTGATGATTCTGCAAAGTTCGGCAAAGAGTATTGAAAAATTAATTTGGTCTTTGGTGGTGCTTCTCCTGCCACTGATCGGCCTGATTTTCTGGTACTTTGCGGGGCCAGGCAAGAAACCATTCTGATCGAGTGAGTTGATACGCGCTACGCTTTCCGCGCACTGTCAACCCGGCGCTGACTCTATCGAACACCGGCACAAGCCGGTGCGTTCCTGCCGTTCGCTAACCGTGAGGGAACGACAAGTTTTGGCCGGTCTTTAACCGTTTGGGCTGCCCGGCGCGAAGCCGTTTCCGGCGCTACTCCTTGTTACCGGCATCGGACGCACCGCCGCAGAAACGCTGCACCAGTTCGGATTTCATGGTGGCACCGAAATCATCGATCCAGAGCCATTCATAATAGTCCCTTCCCACGGCACTGGGTGGGCGAGGTTCGTGCAGCCAGTTCACCCGCATGCGATGATCCCGCAGGTACCTGTCCATTGCCCGCTGTACCGGCGTCAGTTGCCAACCGTCTTTTTCAAATTCGGTTTTGTCCGCGCAGATTTCATCTGCCCGAATCGCCGCAACCATGGCCAGCAGCGCGCCTGAGGCGAACACGCACACTCGGAAAGGCCGCCTTGTCATGATGAAATCCTACCTGTCGCAGTCAACCTGAATTCCATCCGGGACACTGTCGCCACCAGCCTGGGAATGCGCTGGTCAGAAGCGGCGCTCGTCCGCGCAATGGTCGATACTTCGACCAGCCCGGGCTATGGACAGTTCAGTGGGCGATTCAAGCGTCGACCCGGTCACCCTGTTCAGCCACTGCGAAGACATTGGTTTGTCTAGGGTCTTTCCCGTACAAGTCGGCAATGTCGTGTTCTGGCCGAAACTTGCTGTTCGGGCACTGTCTGTCCGATCCAGGGTGGGTTATTGCGAATCCGAAAGCAGCAAGGTGACATGCGGAACGCACCCGCTACTGTTCCTTGTCGGTTGCATTGTTGGCCCTGTGGTTGAGGCTTTCTGACTCGCGCATCTCACGCACCAGCGCCTTGGCAAGTTGGCTGACATCCGGATGCAGTGCGACTTGCGGTGATGCCAGACCCCGGATGATCTCCCCCTGGCGCGAACCCGCCACTTCGCCGTAGCTGAGAAAGGTCGTCAGAACCTTATCGTGTCCCAGGTTCTGACTCCACGCCTTGAACTCCTCGGGGGTCTGGCAGACTGACTGACCGAGCCGGACGAGCGTGTTTCTGAAGCTGTGCGGATTGAAATAGGGCAGCCCGGCGCTGGCAAAGGCCGGGCGAAAAATGGCGCGGATGCGCGCGGCGCTGCGCCAGTGCGCCCGTTCCAGCCCCACCGCTTCAAACTGGCGGGTCGGCCCCAGTGCAATGCGGGTGGCGGGGAAGAGCGGGTCGTCATTGCTCCAAAGCATCTCCGCCTGGAGAAACGCGACCCATTCGGTCACGATGCAGCGAATCTCATCCCCAACGTGGAAAGAAGAACGTGGTGAAGGTCTTGCTGAACTTGGTCTGGACCTCGCGCGCATCCTGCTCGACGCAGCCCGCGGCGAGGTCGACGTGTTTCAGCTTCATCGAGGCAATGGCGCTGTCCCGTGCGCCGGTCAGGAGCGTGAACGCGATGAGGGCGCGGTCCCGGCGCTCGATGGCGCTATCGGCCGGCATCAGGGCGATGACGTGCTTCACCTGCTCCAAGGTCGGCCCCGTCTGTTCCCGCCGTGCGGTCGCCACGCGCACGTCCTTTTCAGACAGGTTGAAATAATCCGCGTCGGAATACTGAAGACGTGACTTGTAGCCGGGCTGACCGGCGAGGCCAGTGGAAGAACCGTTTGAGGTGGGCGAGGGTGGCATGCAGGGTCGCCTTGCTCAGCGTCTTCCCGGTCTGCTGGTTCTTCTGTTCGGCCAGGCGCCGCTTGAACGCAATGGCCTGTTCAAAGTGAAACGACTTGAAATCCCGGTATTGGGTATCGACCTCGAATCGGGCCAGAGCCTTCGCGACCGCGTCCACCGTCGGCTCGCTGTGACGCATGGCTTCCTTCAGGTAGGCGAAATACCGGCGCTTGATCCGTTCGTTGTTTGCGTTGTGCGCTGTCATGGTCTGATGCTCCCCATCCGAAGTCACTGTTCACGGAGGGCCATGCGCTCTTGTCTAAAGGTACGATGCGGGGCGGTATGACAAACGGTTGTCTTGAGTGTTCGGATGAACTACGGACTTCCGTCCGGGATGCCGCAGAAGAAAGCTCGCGGGTTCGGAGGATTGGGTTTACTGCGTCACGGCGGCGGAATGCGTGAGACAGATATGGGTGGGGAATTTAACCTTTCCTGAAGGGGGCTCTGCGACGGCTGACGCCAACCAGACCCGCCCAGCCGCTCATCAGCAGCCAGATTGAGGCCGGGATCGGAACCGGAGCGGTAACTTCGCCTGTCAGGTTGAGCTCCAGAAGGTAGCTGGACTCGGTGCTGGAAGCCGCACCGGCCGGCATGAAGTCAGCCAGATTCAGGGTGTAGGAAGCGCCGAAACTACCAACCGTGGAAGTATCCAAGAACGCGTTGAAGTCCGAGTTTCCGCCCTGGGCGAGATTGCTGAACAGCGACAAATCCGTAGTGAGAATGGATGTGTCACCGCTGCCGGTGATCCCCGTCAGATTCAGCCCGGTACGGTCGCCCGCCGGATTGAACAGGGAAAAGCCCAAGGGCGAGATGACGCTGTTCTGGGTCACCGAACCGAAGTCCAGCGCCAGGGTGGTCAGCGTGGTACCGGCGTCGAACGAGGGTGCCGCGTGCAGCAAATAGGTATAAGTTGCGGCGATAGTACCGTCCCACTGGAGAGTGTAGGTGCTGTTGCCGGCGCTCGGAGTACTGCTGCTGATGGTCATGTTGGTTTGCAATTGCGGCAGGGTCAGAGTTGTGCCGACCGTGCCTGTGCCCACATAGCTGTTCAACGAGGTGGTCGCGGTGCTCAGGTTTGTGGCAATGGGGGCCGTCGTATTCGCAGCATAGGTGCAGCTACCATTGCCAGAGCAGCTCTGGCTGCGCGTTACCGAAGAGAACGTGTTGTCCACCCCCGGAGCGGTGATCTTCGCGGTGCTGTTACCGACAAAGGTTAGCGTTTTGTTACCGCTGTGGGTGCTGGTGCCGCTGATGGTCTGAGTGCGGGTGGAATTCAAGATCACCGTTGCACCGGTGAGTACGCCCGTAGCGGCATCGAATTGGGGCAGCGTCGGCGTTGCCACGGAAACGTCAGTCTGGGTGGTGGCGGCAGCACCGGTCGAATAGGGATCGGTTACTGTTTTGCTTCCAGAAGCGAAGCCAACCGGTGTAATAAAGATTGAGGCACCCTGTGCAGCCGTCTGTAATGCTGTGCTAAGTAGCGCGAGGACGGCGATGCGCCCGATGGACCATTTGTTCTTCAAGTCTGCTCTCCCTAAACCCCGTATCGTTGTCAGGCGGATACTTGACCCGCGGCACTACGCCCGTTTGCCAATAGGAGCAACAACTGGGCCAAAATTCAGGAATGCAAGAAACTCAACAGGTTGAGGATTTGTCGACCTGACAGATTGATGTAATCTGTAAAGCTGTCCGTACTAGATTCCCTCCTGTTTTCTGATACTTGTTTCGGAAACACCCCCGTACGAACTATTATCCATATATCAAACACCCTCTTACGCATCGGTGCGGGTTAAGTATTGCCCGTGCAAGGCTGCGAAAATTATGTAAATAATATCGACACCGTCGGGATCCCTTGTACTTTTTCAAACTACACAGGCACATGGAAGAATAAATCAGGTCGAGGATATGATGCCGCCGACGTCCGGAATCGAGTAGCTGCGCGAGAGCGGCGCGATCCTCGCCACGGTGACGCCGCCGGCGGTGCTGGAGAAGTGTGTGGCCGATGTGAGCCTGCTCGCCGGTCTGCTGGTCGACAAGTTCCAGTATCACCTGCCGCTTTACCGCCAGCACCAACGGCTGGAAGCGGCGGGGTTCCGGCTGAGCCGCAGCAGTCTGACGCACTGGTCGGCGCGGGCGATCGATCTGCTGGCACCGATCTTCGAAGCCCAGTGCGCGCAGGTGCGTGCGAGCCGGGTGGTGGCGATGGACGAGACGCCGGTCAAGGCCGGGCGCAAGGAAAAGGGCAAGCTGCGCCAGGCCTACTTCTGGCCGATCTACGGCGAGGACGACGAGGTGGTGTTCCACTACGCCGCCTCGCGGGCACACGCGCACGTGCAGCGCTTCCTCGGTGAGGGCTTCACCGGCACGCTGCTCAGCGACGGCTACGAGGCCTACGCGCGCTATGCACAGAAGCGCTATGCACAGAAGAATGCCGCGGTGACGCACGCCAGCTGCTGGGCGCATTATCCCGGCGTTATTTTGAGCACGCCAAGGACGCCGAGCCCGCGGCCGCCAGCGAGGCGCTCGCCCTGATCGCGCTGCTCTACCGCCATGAGCAGACCCTCCGCGAGCGCACGCTCGAAGGCCAAGCGAAGCTCGCCTACCGCACCGAGCACGGTGAGCCGTTGGTAAGCGCCTTGTGGCGCTGGTGCGAGGCGCAGTGTCTGCGCGGCGACCTGCTGCCGAGCAATCCGTTAAGCAAGGCACTGCATTATGCGCGCGCGCGGCGAACCCCGTTGCAGCTGTTCCTCTCCGACCCCGAGGTGCCGATCGGCACCAATCACCTGGAGCGGGCGTTGAGAAGCATTCCGATGGGTCGGCGTTATGTGCAGTTTGTGCTTATGCGCACCTTCGCCAGTGACCTTCGGATACCCGAGGATCGACTGGCGGAACAGTGCGGGTTTACGTGCATCATCTGGTGCCGGCTGTCAGATACAAGTACACATAATCACAAGCTATCCAAGAAGGCGAGCAACGCATCGGGCGGCTTGAATCGGGTAGCGGTGATTTCCGGTGGCTGAAGTGCCGCCAGGGCCCGTTCCTTCATCTTGAGGTCAGCTTCAAGATACTGGTGGGTGGTCACCACGCTCTCGTGCCCCAGCCACAGGGCGATTACCGTGATATCTACACCGGCCTGAAGCAGATGCATGGCGGTCGTGTGGCGAATCAAATGGGGCGATACTCGTTTGTCTTTAAGTGACGGACACCGGCCTGTCGCGGCGTTCGCGGCCTGGTGCAGGCGCGATGTGACGCCGGAGCGGGTCATGGCCTGATTGAAGTGGTTCGGGAAGAGCGGTTGCTGGGGCTCTGGCGCAATTCGAGGCAGCCACTCGCGCAGCAACTTGGCGGTTTGTTTCCACAGCGGTACCACTCGCTCCTTGCGACCCTTGCCATGCAGATGCAGGGCCTGACCGCGTTCACGTTCCAGATCCACGCGGCGCACTGCGATGATCTCGGAGACCCGAGCGCCGGTATTGTAGAGGGTGGTCAGCAAGGCGCGGTCACGCTGGCCGCTCCAGGTATGGCTATCCGGCGCTTGTAGAACCGCCTCCATCTCCTCGCGGGACAGAAACCCCACTAGAGGCCGATCGAAGCGTTTCATGGGAATGGCTAACACTTGCTGGATCCGCGGCACTGCCGTGGGCTCGTCCAGAGCCGCATAATGCAGAAAGGCACGGATTGCCGCGAGTCGCACGTTGCGGCTTGGTACCATGTTGTGACGTTGTGCCTCCAGATCCTCGAGAAAAGCCAGAACCAGTGGCGCGTCGATATCCGACAACGACAGCTCGGTGACGGACTTTCCGGTACATTGCTCGGCGAAGTGCAATAGCCGGCGGAAGGTATCGCGATACCCATTCACGGTCTCAGGACTGGCATGGCGCTGTTGCATAAGGAACTGGCAGAAGAACGCCTGGAGCAGACGGGCCAGATCGGTCATGGTCGCTTGGGTACTCATGGCGCCACCTGCTCGGAACTGGGGTATACCAGACACTCGAAGCGTTCGGACACGATGGCCATCAATGCCGGGATAGCGGTGAGATACCAGTAGGTATCGGTCACCTTGGCGTGGCCCAGATAGGTTGCCAACACCGGCATGGCCCACAGTGCACGTCGACGCCCTCCGGGTACCAGCCGAGCAGCCTGTTGCAGGCGAAGGTGTGCCTCAGGTCATAAAGTCGGGGGCGTCGGCCTGGCATTTTGTTCCAGCCGAATCGGGTGCGGATCCGCTGGAAGGCGTACATGGCTTGTCCGTAACGGAAGGCTCGACCGTCGTCGAGCAGGAAGAAGGCCGGCTCCCGGTCCAGCGGCAGGCGCTGATCCCGCAGGTGAGCATACTCGGCCAAGGCATCATGGGCGGTGGAGTGCAAGGGTACGTATCGGGACTTGCGGAATTTGGTCTGACGCACGCACAGCAGGCCCTGCTCCAGATCCACATCGACCCGTTGCACGTGCAACGCCTCTGATACCCGTAAGCCCGTGGCGGCCAAGAGTCCCAACAGGCAATGCATGCTGGCCGGGCGCAGTCCGTGCTCGGGGGCAAGCTCTTCTGCCGCCGTCAGCATCTGCGCTATTTCCTCCTCGATGTAGATATGGGGCGTGAGCCTGCGATGGGCAGGGCCGAGCGGACGGGCTGGGGGGACTTGTGTCTCCGGCGCGAACGCAGCGCAAAATTTAGCCAGTGCACGAACCACTTCCAGGCGGCGGGCACGGCCGATCGGCCCGCTACGGTTGGAGGCACAGGCCCAGGCCCAGGCCAGCGCCAGTTCCACGGTGATGGCGCCGCGGTGTTGCTGCGCGTCGGCGAAGCGGGCAAAGTGCTGTAACTGTTCGCCTTCGATGCGCAGGGCATAACCCGGTTGGCGGCGGCTGGTCAGGTAGACATCCACCCGCTCTTGCATCGTCGGCCACCGGCTCATGGTTGCCTCCCCGGCCACGGCAGGGCCACGCGGGAAAGTTGGGGCAGATCCACCTTGGTGTAAATCAAGGTGGTATCGATGCTGCGATGACCCAGCACATCGGCCACTTCTTTGAGGGTGGCGCCACCCTGTACCATACGGGCGGCAGCCGTATGCCGCAGAATATGGGTGCCGGACCAAGGCAATCCGGCGCGTGCAAAAGCGCGGCGGATAGCGCCGCGCACCGTGGTGTTGGTGGCCGCCTGGCCCCTCGGGGCGCGATGCAGGACGAATACTGACCGACTCGATGTGGCAGAGCGTCCGTGGCTCAGGTAATCGACCAGCGCTGCGCCAGTGGTCTGCGGCAGAGGCAACCGGTCCACCCGGCGGCTCTTGCTCTCAGACAGACACACCGTTCCCTCCCGCCAGTCAATATCATCCAAATGCAGATTGGCTACTTCCTGGCAGCGCAGCCCCAGATCTGCCAGAGAACGGGCCATGGCATAGTCGCGCCGGCCCGCGGGGGTGCGGCGATCAAAGGCGGCCCAAAAACGTTCCAGTTCCGCTTCGCTCAGGCTGGGTGGCAGCGAGGCGAGCGACCAATCGGCGGACTTTGGCACCGCGCGGATCAACTCGGGACAAGCATCGCCCTGGAGCTGGAGAAATCGGAGAAAGGTGCGTAACGAGTACGCGATGACACCGGCGCTGCCAGGCTGCTGAACAGAGGCCTGCTCGTACACGAACTGTCGCAGATCCTCGGCCGAGATCTGGCCACAGTCCACCGGGGTGCTCCCAAACAGCCACCGCAGAAAGGTGCGCACATAACGACGGTGATACCAGCGCGTGGCTTCGGCCAAGCCGCGCACCTGGTCCAGATGGGCATCGAATCGGCTAACCAGTGTCTCAATAGCGGGCGGATCCGAAGGAACCGCCGGGCGCAGTCGATCCTCACCCAGCATTAACAGCAGCTGGTTGAGCGCCGCCCGGACGTTCTTCAGATCGTGGCTGCCCGGATGCGTGCAGCGACAGCTGGGCATATGCTCCTGGAGGAACGTGCGTACGCTCTGAGTGTCGATGTGTCGTCGCTCGGGAGGCTCTTCGCGCAGCCAGTACACAAAATGCGCCACCGCGGTACCATAGAGTTTCTGCGTTCGCGGAGCGTGGCCTCACTGGAAAGTTGCTCTGACATGGGTACCCTCCTTCATTGTGAACGAAGGAATGTATCCATATTTTTATGTGCAGTTACGGGATCAGGCGTGAACTGTAATACTCACCATAATGGAGCTGAATGAGGACTCTGGCTTGGTAACTCTCCATAATCACGCACTGCACATAACGCCGTTTATGGAAAGCTTTCCATAAACGGCGGAACTGGCTTTTCTGCTGGACCGAACTGGGCGCCAAACAGGTCGGGATCATTCAGAGTCTCATCGTCACCTGCCGCTTACACGGCATCGATGTCTACACCTACCTGGTCGACGTGCTGCAGCGCGTGAGCATCCATCCCGCGAAGGACGTGATCGATCTCACGCCGCGCGTGTGGAAGACCAAGTTCTCCCATGCTCCCATGAAATCCGATATCGCGAGCGCGGATCAATAACGGTCTGGTTTGAACGCTTACAGAAATGCTGCATAGTCTTCCTTCGCCGGTCGTCAGTCGCCGGTCGTCAGTGTAGGTCAGAAGTTGGCCGGTCTTCGCCCGTTCGGCTGAGAGGGTCGGCGGTGGTGACAGCGATTTCGTTGCTGCCACCACCTGCCGGTCACAAGTCGACCTGCTCAGCGATCCGCGAGGCGTCATCGACCTCGACTCCAAGATAACGTACGGTACTCTCCAGTTTCGTGTGGCCAAGTAGAAGTTGGACCGCGCGGAGGTTACCCGTCTTTTGGTAGATCAAAGCCGTCTTGGTCCGGCGCGTGGAATGGGTGCCGTATCGATGCGGATCGAGACCAATGTTGGCCACCCAATGATCGACGATCCGGGCGTATTGGCGCGTGGACAGGTGGGGACTTCCCCGAACTCGACTGGGGACGAGATAGTCGCGGTCCGAGAGCCTGCGTTCGGCGATCCAGGTGCTCACCGCCTCCCGGGTCTGCTCTGACAACTCGAATTGCACGGGCCGGCCGGTTTTCTGCTGGATCACCACAGCGCGGCTTCGTACACGCCCTGCCTGCGCAACGTCGCCGACATGAAGCGCGACCAAGTCACAGCTGCGCAGCTTGCTGTCGATGGCCAGATTGAACAAGGCCAGGTCGCGTTTCCGGTTGGCAATCTGCAGGCGGATTCGGATGGACCAGACCTCTTTGGGTTTAAGCGGGGGCTTTTGGCCGAGAAGACGGGCTCTGGGTCCTGACGCTCGGGTAGCATTTTCAAGAGGTTGTATGCCGGGCATGGGTACTCTCCACCCATCCCCGTCCCCCACCTGATAACAGCGCCCTTGCTGCACAGGTAGGTATAGCGCATGTACGGTCAAAGTCCGACCCTGAACGGACGTTTGTGTTTCAGTCCGCTATGACCGCAAGGTACTGTATGTCGACATTCCAGGGGTGGACTCTGGCCGGGTACTTTCGGCCCATCTGCAGGAAAAGCTTACCTCGGTTCCAGAGGTCTGCGGCCGCCAAGCCGGGCGCCACCGGCTGACCTGTTTGGCTGACACCATCAAACCCTTCACCCCATTCCAATGGCGATTGCCCAGAAGGGAGAGCCAGGATGCCGGTTGCCCTGATGCCCGGGATAGCCGCGCAAGTGGTACGGGCGAGGGCGAATAGCTGGACAGTGAGTGCGGAATGACGCAGGATTTCGCCGTGGTGGCAGGGCGCAGGTCCCTTCGTTACCCGTGGATGATCCGTGGACGAGTGATGTAAATCGCGTTTGTTTTTCCTATACTTTGTCAGGGTTTGATTGTCCTGATTGCTATCCTGTCGGCGATCGGGGTGTTGCTCGGCTACGCCCCCAGCAAGCCATGTCTGGCCGCTTGCTCCAAACTCGCCGATCAATCCCAGCATCGTCCGTTAAAGGACCTTAACTACAAAGCGGAATTAGGAGATTGCTATGACCATCACTGCCGCACACCTTTCGCCGATCATTGCCCTCATCGCGGGCATCTTGATCCTTATTTTGCCGAAACTGTTGAACTACGTCGTTGCCATCTACCTTATCGTGGTAGGGCTTATCGGACTGAACGACATTTACCATTTCATCCACTGACAGCCTGGACATCGATCCAAAAAATAATCATTACGAAACTGCACACACCTAACCCCGCCTCGGCGCGGTTAGGTGTGTCAGCGGAGATCGGCTGGTATTATGCTTCATTCATTCTAACCCGGAGGTGTTCGAAATGACCGACAAAGACGAATTCACCGAAAAGTTCAAATCGCAGATCGACGAATGGAACGCGGAGATCAAGAAGATGGAAGCTCACGCGCAGAAAGTCCAGGCCGATGCCAAGGTGCAGTACGAGGAAAACCTGAAGAAGATGCGCGAGCAGCGCGACCAGGCCCAGGACAAGCTGAAGGAACTCCAGCAGGCCAGCGACACCGCCTGGGACGACATGCGCAAGGGTGCCGAGGCGATGTGGGCAGCGGCCGAGGAAAGCTTCACGAAGGCTTGGTCGCGGTTCAAGTAAAGGCGGGGCCCACGGCGGAACACGCGGTCTCGAAGGTGTCGACGAGCAGCGGGGGTGCCCGACGCCCAGGGCATCAGTTCATGCCCATGCCGGGCGTACACAATGCAAATTCAGCCGACGCCACACTGCCGGGCGCCGTGATGGCCTATTTCTGGCTCGGTGAGATGCGCTCAGCAGTACCTTACATCCTGGCGATCTCCGCCGCGAGCTTCATCTACATCGCTGCGGCCGCCCTCATCCCGGGGCTGCACCGGCAGGTGACCGCCGCTGCTTCCCTGCGCCAGCTCGTGCTGCTGCTCGCAGGAATCGGCACTATCGCTATTTTTCACCACGGAGGATGAATCATGAATCCACTGACAGAAGCAGAAATCCATGCGATCAATGAGGCGCTCGACGACGAGTACCATGCCTGGGCAACTTACGACCAGGTGATTGCCGACTTCGGCGAGGCACCGCCATTCAGTAATATCCGTGAAGCCGAGGCGCGCCACATCGAGGCGCTTTGCATTCTGTTTGCACGCTATGGGCTACCCGTGCCCGATAACCCCTGGCCGGGAAAGGTTGTGCGCTATGCCAGTCTGCACGCAGCCTGTGAAGGGGGTGTCGCCGCCGAGATTGCCAATGGCGAAATGTATGAGCGGCTACTTGGAGCAACCCAACGCCCGGACATTCTCACGGTGCTGCGTAATCTGCAGGAGGCGTCGCAGCAGCGACATCTGGTTGCGTTTCAGCGTCGTACCCAACATTCTGCAGGTGGCGGTGGCGGTGGCGGTGGGGCGGCGCGGGGCGCTGGTGAGCTTGTTCGTTGAAGCGGGTTGGTGAGGCGCAGATCACACGGCATGCCTAAATGTCCGCTTACACTATGTACTTGCCCTTCGTCGTTTGCCCGTAGAGGGCAGGTATTGGCCGGTCTCTGACCGTTTTGGGTACCACCGCCCCGTCAGCCCGAAACCGGACTCAGATGGCTCTGAGTCGTACTGCGCCAGGTTTGGAATTCACCGAATTGGTGGTCTATCCTGCCAATAAGCCGGCAACCCGGGACTTCTCGATTAAGATATAGGTGTGGCAGCGATCAGTATCACCAGGGGGTTGGACATCCCCATCGCGGGCGAGCCCGAGCAGCGTATCCACGATGCCCGTGCCGTTACGCACGTCGCTCTGATCGGCGCCGATTACCGAGGCCACAAGCGTCTGCCCACCGTGGAGGTGCAGGAGGGCGAGCGGGTCCGCCTTGGTCAGCCGCTGACGCGCAGCAAGGGCCTGACCGCCGTCGTCGGCACGGCGCCGGGCACCGGGGTGGTGGTCCAGATCAACCGCGGCGAGCGCCGCCTCCTGCGGAGCATCGTGATCCGGCTCGAAGGCGACGCTGAGGAGACGTTCAACGCCTATGCCGCGGCGGAACTGCCGCAGTTGAGCCGCGACCAGGTCAAGGAGAACCTGCTGGCCTCGGGTGACTGGCTGGCGTTTCGCACCCGGCCGTACAGCCGTGTCGCCGACCCCGAGACTGAGCCCTACGCCATCTTTGTAAACGCCATGGACACCAATCCGCTGGCGGCGGACCCGGTAGTCGTGGTCAACCAGGCCCGCGACGCCTTCCGCGATGGCATAACCCTGGTATCCCGGCTTACTGGTGGCAAGGTCTACGTCTGCAAAGCCGCCGGGGCGGCGTTGCCGCAAAGCATGGCGCCGAACGTGACCACGGTGGAGTTCGCCGGCCCTCACCCGGCCGGCCTGGTCGGGACCCATATCCATCATCTCGCGCCGGTGGGACCTGGGCGCGTCGTCTGGCACCTGCATTACCAGGAACGTCATCGCCATCGGCCGCTTGTTCACCACCGGGCGGCTGGACGTCAGCCGGGTCGTAAGCCTGGCGGGACCTGCGGTCAAGCGCCCCCGCCTGATTCGCACCCGCCTGGGAGCCAGCACCAATGAGCTGGTCGAAGGCGAACTGCCGGACCAGGAGTGCCGGGTGGTCTCCGGATCCCTCCTTTCCGGCCGACGGGCCACCGACTGGGGCGCCTACCTGGGGCGTTACCACAACCAGATCTCGGTATTGCGGGAGGGACGGGAGCGGGAGTTCCTGGGTTGGATGGGGCCGGGGTGGAGTAAGTTCTCTGCCCTGCCGGTATTCCTGTCTCACCTGCTCGGCCGGCGCCGCTTTGCCCTGACCACGTCGCAGAACGGCAGCCCGCGGGCGATGCTGCCCATCGGCAGCTACGAGCGTGTCATGCCTCTCGATGTGTTACCGACCCAGTTGTTGCGCGCCCTGCTGGTGGGCGATACCGATGCGGCCCAAGCGCTGGGTTGCCTGGAACTGGACGAGGAAGACCTGGCCCTGTGCAGCTTCGTGTGTCCGAGCAAACACGACTTCGGGCCGGTGCTGCGCGACAACCTCGAGCGCATCTGGAAGGAGGGGTGATGCGACGGCTGCGACTTTTCCTCGACCGCATCCAGCCGCTGTTCGCGCGCGGCGGACGCTTCGAGAAGTTCAACGCCGTGTACGAAATGATCGACACGGCCATCTACACCCCCGGGGACGTCACGCGCGAGGCACCGCACGTGCGCGATGCCGTCGATCTGAAGCGGGTGATGATCTTCGTCGTGTTCGCCAGCACCCCCGCGGCACTGATGGGTATCTACAACGTCGGCCTGCAGGCCAACTCCGCCCTGGCCGCCGTCGGACCGGTTCCCGGCATGGGCTGGCGTATGACGCTGCTCGGCGCGCTTGGCGTCGGTTTCGCGGCAGACAGTGTGCCGGCCTGCTTTCTCCACGGCCTGAGCTACTTCCTGCCCATCTACCTGGTGACGCTGATGGTAGGCGGCATCTGGGAAGTGCTGTTCGCCGCGGTACGCAATCATGAGGTCAACGAAGGCTTTCTGGTGACCTCCTGGCTGTTCGGCCTGACCTTGCCGGCCACCATTCCACTGTGGCAGGTGGCCCTCGGCGTGTCGTTCGGGACGGTGCTCGGCAAGGAGGTGTTCGGCGGCACCGGCAAGAACTTCCTCAACCCGGCCCTGGTCGGTCGGGCCTTCCTGTTTTTTGCCTACCCGGCACAGATGTCGGGCCAGGTGTGGGTGCCGGTCGATGCCTATAGTGGTGCCACACCGCTGGCGACGGCCGCCAAGGGCGGTCTGGATGCGGTGCTGCAGTCCGGCGTGACCTGGAGAGACGCCTTCCTGGGGTTCGTGCCCGGGGCCATCGGCGAGACCTCCGCCTTAGCCTGCCTGCTCGGCGGCATCTTCCTCATCTACACCCGTATCGCCTCGTGGCGCATCATGGCCGGCGTGGTGGCCGGCCTGGTGGCCATGACGGTCTTGTTCAACCTGGTGGGCAGCGCCACCAATCCGCTGTTCGCGTTGCCCTGGCACTGGCACCTGGTACTCGGTGGCGTGGCCTTTGGCCTGGTCTTTATGGCCACCGATCCGGTATCGTCGGCCATGACCGAGGTGGGCAAATGGATTTACGGCGCCCTCATCGGCGTCATGGTGGCCCTGATCCGCGTGGTCAACCCGGCTTATCCGGAGGGAGTCATGCTCGCCATCCTGTTCGGCAACGTGTTCGCCCCCATCATCGACTGGTTCGTGATTCGGGCCAACGTCCGCAAGCGGAGCCACCGCGTTGGCTGATTCGCCCGCCAACGCCGCCGGCCGCGGACCGCTGGCCCGCTTCCTGGCCATGCCCAACGACGACCCGCTCAAGACCGTGCTGGTGGCCCTGCTGCTGTGCCTGGTGTGCGCCGTCGCGGTATCGGTGGCGGCCGTGACCCTGCGGCCTTTGCAGGAACGCAACAAGGACCTGGCCTTCAAACGGGAGGTCCTCAAGGTGGCGGGACTGTACATGCCAGGGAGTGACACTGAGGCCCTGTACAAACAGATCGACGCGCGCATGGTGGACCTGGCGACCGGCGAGTACCGTCCCGACCTCGACCCGAAGAGCTACTCCCCCCAGGCGGCGGCCCGCGACCCCCGGACGGGCACGGCAATCCCGCCGGCCGAGGACCTGGCGCACATCAAACGCCGCGCCCGCGTCGTCCCGGTGTATCTGGTGCGTCAGGGCCGCCGGCTGAGCCTCATCATCCTCCCCGTCTACGGCACCGGACTGTGGTCCACCCTGTATGGCCTGCTGGCCCTGCGCGCCGACGCCAACAGGGTGGCGGGTGTCAGCTTCTACGAGCAGGCCGAGACCGCCGGCCTCGGGGCCGAGGTGGCCAATCCCAAGTGGCAGGCCGGCTGGGTTGGCAAGCGTATCTACGACGACACCGACAAGGTGCGGTTTCATCTGGTCAAAGGCGGTGTCACCGGCAAAGGCGAAGCGGCCGCCTACGGCGTGGACGCCTTGTCGGGCGCCACCCTGACCAGCAACGGCGTCACGGATCTGGTGCGTTACTGGCTCGGTGACGACGGGTTTGGGCGCTATCTGGCCCACGTCAAACGTCAGGAGGGCAGCGGATGAACCAGGACAGCAAGCAGATCCTGTTCGAGCCGATCATCGACAACAACCCCATCATCCTGCAAATCCTGGGCATCTGTTCGGCCTTGGCGGTGACCGCCAAGCTGGCACCGGCCCTGGTCATGGCGGTGGCCGTGACGGTGGTGACAGCCTTGTCGAATGCCTCCGTCAGCCTGATCCGCCACCACCTGCCGACCAATATCCGCATCATCGTGCAGATGACCATCATCGCCTCGCTGGTGATCGTGGTGGCGCAGGTGATCGAGGCCTATGCCTACGAGATCAGCAAGCAGCTGTCGGTGTTCGTGGGCCTGATCATCACCAACTGCATCGTGCTCGGCCGGGCCGAGGCCTATGCCATGAAAAATGGTCCCTGGCCCAGCTTCCTGGACGGTATCGGGCACGGCCTGGGTTACAGCGCCATCCTGATCTGCGTAGCGGTGATCCGCGAGCTGCTGGGCTCGGGTACATTGTTGGGCTACGAGGTGCTGAACACGGTCAAGAACGGCGGCTGGTACGAGCCCAACGGGCTCATGCTGCTCGCACCGGGGGCCTTTTTCATCATCGGGCTGCTCATCTGGGCAGTGCGCACCGCCAAGCCCGAACAGGTGGAACGGCCCGAGTTCCGGATCGAGGTGGTGCACCGCACCGAGGCCCTCTGATGGAAGCTTACCTGTCCCTGTTCGTGCGCTCGGTGTTCATCGAGAACCTGGCGCTGTCGTTCTTCCTCGGCATGTGCACCTTCCTGGCGGTGTCCAAGAAGGTGGAGACCGCCATGGGTCTGGGCGTGGCGGTGGTGGTGGTCCAGAGCATCACGGTCCCGGTCAACAATCTGATCCTGGAGTTCCTGCTGGCACCGGGAGCGCTGGCCTGGCTGGGACTGCCCGACGTGGACCTGTCCTTTCTCGGGCTCATCACCTACATCGGGGTCATCGCCGCGATCGTACAAATCCTGGAAATGACCCTGGACCGGTACTTTCCCGTGCTCTACAACGCCCTGGGCATCTTTCTTCCTCTGATCACCGTGAACTGCGCCATCCTCGGAGGCTCGCTGTTCATGGTGGAACGACACTACAGCTTCGGCGAGAGCCTGGTCTACGGCTTCGGCAGCGGCACCGGCTGGGCCCTCGCCATCGTGGCCCTGGCGGGTGTACGCGAGAAGCTCAAGTACAGCGACGTGCCCGCCGGGCTGCAGGGGCTGGGCATCACCTTCATCACCGCGGGACTCATGGCCATGGCCTTCATGTCCTTCTCGGGCATAAGGCTTTAGGCCGATGTACCGGCCGGAGGATGCAACGGCATGACGGAGATCGCGCTCGGCGTCTTCATGTTCACGGCCATCATCCTGGCCCTGGTAGCGCTCATCCTGGTGGCCCGTGTGCGCCTGGTACCCTCCGGCAAGGTCACCATCACCATCAACGGCGAACGGGAAGTGGCTGTCCCGGTGGGTCTCAAGCTCCTGATGGCCCTGGCGGAGGCGCAGATCTTTGTGGCCTCGGCCTGCGGCGGCGGCGGCAGCTGTGGTCAATGCCGCGTCCGGGTGTTCTCAGGCGGCGGCAGCATCCTGCCCACCGAGTCTTCGCTCATCAGCAAGCGCCAGGCGGCCGAGGGCGAACGCCTGTCGTGCCAGGTCGTGGTCAAACAGGACATGGCCATCGAGGTGCCGCGCGAAGTGTTCGGCGTCAGGAAATGGCGCTGCCGGGTGCGCTCCAACCGCAATGTCGCGACCTTCATCAAGGAACTGGTCCTGGAGCTGCCTGCCGGCGAAGACATCCAGTTTCGCGCCGGCGGTTATATCCAGATCGAATGCCCACCGCACCACCTCCGGTATACCGATTTCGCCATCGATGAGCGCTACCGGGACGAGTGGGACCGCTACAACCTGTGGCGTTACGAGTCGGAGGTCAAGGCACCCCTGTCACGCGCCTATTCGATGGCCAACTACCCCGACGAGAAGGGCGTGGTCATGCTCAACGTGCGTATTGCGACGCCGCCGCCGAGCGTGCCCGATGCGCCGCCGGGCAAGATCTCGTCCTATATCTTCAGCCTCAAGCCCGGCGACACGGTGACCATCGCCGGACCGTTCGGCGAGTTCTTCGCCAAGGACACCCGTGCAGAGATAGTATTCATTGGCGGCGGCGCCGGCATGGCGCCGATGCGGGCCCACATTTTCGACCAGCTCAAGCGCATAGGTACCGGTCGCAGGATCAGCTTCTGGTATGGCGCCCGCAGCCTGCGCGAGACTTTCTATGCGGCCGATTTCGAGGCGCTGCAGGCCGCCCACCCCAACTTCGAGTGGCACCTTGCCCTGTCGGCGCCGCAACCGGAGGACAACTGGACGGGTTACACAGGGTTCATCCACGACGTGGTTTACGAAAACTACCTGCGGGATCATCCCGCGCCTGAGGATTGCGAGTACTACATGTGCGGCCCACCCATGATGACCGCGGCCGTGATCAAGATGCTGCATGACCTGGGTGTCGAGGACGACAACATCCTCCTCGACGACTTCGGCGGATAGGGGGTATCGCGGAGTGATCCTGTTTCTCGCCAGTTTCGTTGTGTTCCTGCTCGCCGTTGGCCTCATGGCGGTCGGTGTACTGGCTCGCCGTTCGCCCATCACCGGCAGCTGTGGCGGTCTCGGCAACGTCCCGGGCGTGTCGCCACACTGTGGCGGCGCCTGCCGCCGCCACTGCCCGCGGCGGGTCGTGCAATGAACCGCGGCCGATGCACAGCTCGTCCGCTATTCGTCGAGAGGTGACGCCATGTCCGTGCCATCCGCCGTGAAGGATTTCATGTCGCGCCCCGTGGTTAGCGTCAGTCCCGACATGGACATTCTCGAGGCCGTGAACGTCCTGCTGGAAAAGCGGATTTCCGGGGTGCCGGTAGTGGACAAGCTGGGCAATCTGGTGGGCATGTTGTCGGAGAAGGATTGCATGGCGGTCGTCCTGGATGCCGGCTATCACGGCTTGGGTGGCGGTACGGTGTCCGAATATATGCACCCGGAGGTGGAGACGGTGGATGCCGAGGCCAGCATCTTCGACATCGCCTCCCGGTTCCTGCGCCAGGAGTACCGCCGTTATCCCGTCGTCAAGGACAATCGCCTGGTGGGACAGATCAGCCGCCGCGATGTGTTGCGGGCGCTTACCGTCCTGTCGGGGGAGCGGGCATGAGGCGATCGCGTGTGCCCGAACCGGCTGCCGTGCCCGGCGTCGTCGCGCATATCTGTAGACACCGGAGGTTATCACGATGAGATTCAAGAAGACCCGCGAAGTGCTCGAGCGCGTCAGGCGCTTCCACGAGGAGGTGAGCGCGCACTGTGAGCAGGCATGCGGCGCTTCAGACCAGCAGCGGATCCGCATCCTGCTCAACTATATCGCGGATCGGGAACGGAACCTGGCCCACGCCCTCGGCGCGTTCACGGACAAGACCGCCGACCGGGTGCTGGACACCTGGTTTCAGTTCACGGTCGACGACGCCAAGCTCCATGAACTGCTCACCGGCAGCTTCAAGCCAACCATGGCAGCCGAGGACGTGACCAACGCCACGATGACCATCGCCGATCACCTGTTGGCCATGTACCGGGACATGCTGGCGGCGGCGGACACGGAGGAGCTACAGCGGGTGTTCCAGAACCTGCTTGATCACGAACAGAAGGAAAAGGAAAAACTCGCCCGTAACCTCCAGATGTTTCAGGACCTCTAGCTCGCTGACGTTGCGTATCGACGCCCGCTTTCGGCACCATCCCGGCGCGAGCGCTTCCACCCCGTACCTTGCGTTAGGAATACGCCAGGGCAAAAGCGTGACCATCGTCTGTCCGGACGTCATTGGCGCCGTCTTCTTCGCGCGTTTCGGCCCTGCCGCCGGAGGGGCATTCGCCACGGCCGTCGCTGTCTTCCTTGTGTCCTACGCTGCGAGGAGTCTCGATTCACCAATGTGCGACAGATGGCCAAACGAAACCCACTTTGTCCGGCATATTCTTAACGCGCTGTTGCTGTTCCTGTTGGTCCGCGTGGTTGTCCTGTACGGTCCCCGGGCACGGACCGCATCCTAAGGACATTTAGGGTAAATGGCACTTACTTAAGCCCAGAACTGCCGTCATTCCGGCGAAGGCCGGAATGACGAAACCCCTGAAGTCAGAGTTAAGTAAGTGCCATTGCATTTAGGGTCAGAGTTAAGACTGAACGCATACTACAATATCTGCTCCCGGCCGAATTCGGTCGTCGCTGTGTCATTGGCCCACTCTCCGAATCGATTCGTGTGCAGGCAGTGACACTGCCCGGAAACCGCGGTTCACCGGTCAACCAATTGGTACGGCCATCTCATACGGTTCTCGGAGGGACGGTGTAACGGGTGAAGCGCCCTTCTTGCGGCATCTTAAGACTTTGCCGGGAGTGCCTGCAATGTCGCATTTTGGCCGAAAGTTGCCGTTGTGGCACTGTCGGTCAGACTCAGTGTGGGTTATTGCAAGTCAGAAAGCAGCAAGGTGACATGCGGAACGCACCCGCTACTGTTCTTGGTCGGTTGCATTGTTGGCCCTGTGGTTGAGGCTTCCTGACTCGCGCATCTCACGCACCAGCGCCTTGGCAAGTTGGCTGACATCCGGATGCAGTGCGACTTGCGGTGATGCCAGACCCCGGATGATCTCCCCCTGGCGCGAACCCGCCACTTCGCCGTAGCTGAGAAAGGTCGTCAGCACCTTATCGTGTCCCAGGTTCTGACTCCACGCCTTGAACTCCTCGGGGGTCTGGCAGACTGACTGACCGAGCCGGACGAGCGTGTTTCTGAAGCTGTGCGGATTGAAATACGGCAGCCCGGCGCTGGCAAAGGCCGGGCGAAAAATGGCGCGGATGCGCGCGGCGCTGCGCCAGTGCGTCCGTTCCAGCCCCACCGCTTCAAACTGGCGGGTCGGCCCCAGCGCAATGCGGGTGGCGGGGAAGAGCGGGTCGTCATTGCTCCAAAGCATCTCCGCCTGGAGAAACGCGACCCATTCGGTCACGATGCAGCGAATCTCATCCCCAACGTGAAAGAAGAACGTGGTGAAGGTCTTGCTGAACTTGGTCTGGACCTCGCGCGCATCCTGCTCGACGCAGCCCGCGGCGAGGTCGACGTGTTTCAGCTTCATCGAGGCAATGGCGCTGTCCCCTGCGCCGGTCAGGAGCGTGAACGCAATCAGGGCGCGGTCCCGGCGCTCGATGGCGCTATCGGCCGGCATCAGGGCGATGACGTGCTTCACCTGCTCCAAGGTCGGCCCCGTCTGTTCCCGCCTGGCCGTCGCCACGCGCACGTCCTTTTCAGACAGGTTGAAATAATCCGCGTCGGAATACTGAAGACGTGACTTGTAGCCGGGCTGACCGGCGAGCCAGTGGAAGAACCGTTTGAGGTGGGCGAGGGTGGCATGCAGGGTTGCCTTGCTCAGCTTATTCCCGGTCTGCTGGTTCTTCTGTTCGGCCAGGTGCCGCTTGAACGCAATGGCCTGTTCAAAGTGAAACGACTTGAAATCCCGGTATTGGGTATCGACCTCGAAATCGGGCCAACGCCTTCGCGACCGCGTCCACCGTCGGCTCGCTGTGACGCTTGGCTTCCTTCAGGTAGGCGAAATACCGGCGCTTGATCCGCTCGTTATTGGCGTTGTGCGTTGTCATGGTCTGGTGCTCCCTATCCGAAGTCACTGTTCACGGAGGGCCATGCACTCTCGTCTAGAAGGGAATTCCCGCGCCTTCGACCTCGGCGTGACTGATAGGATCGGAACACAGGACCGGTCCCCTGTTGGTCCTCCCTGTCTATGCGGCCGCGGCCGGCCCCTGAAGCGGCGCACGCTTCCCGGGGTCGGCCGCGGGCCGACGCCGTCAGAGCTCAGGCGTGCTTGATGCAACCTGTGATCGTCAGGTAGCCCACAGCGGCGCTGAACTTGCCGTTGTAGTTCGCCGCCTCGAGCGGTTCGAGCACGTCCTTTACCACGTCATGAAGCGGGCTTTCCCAGTCGCCGGGGTGCTGGAAGTTGCTCATGATATAGCTGAAGCCGTTGAGGTCATCCACCGCCTGCAGGCCGGTGGATTCGGCGCCCGCCGGGCAGGACAGAATGCGGCTCAGCTTCCTGGTATCCACGTTGTACGCCCACAGGAAATTATTGACGTGGTTGCCGCTGTCCTCGCCGATGAACAGGGTGCGCATCGCCTCGGAGTACTTGAGGTTATCCGGGTTGGCGATCTTGTCGGCGTTGGCGCTGTTGCCGAGGGCGTCAGGAACTGCGAGGTCCTCGCCGACCAGGCCTTCCGGCACCGACATGGAGGTGGACACCCATTCGCTGTGGATGCGGTTTCCGTCACTGTCGGTCTGACCGCCTTGCAGCACATGCTCGTACACCGCGCCGGCGACCGGGCCCTGAACGTTGATGTCGGTGGTGCCGTCGATCATCGACTTGTAGATGTAGGACATGGCGGAATAGGCGCGTTTGTCCGCGGCATTGACCGTCGTGCCTTCCATCTTGGTGAAGGCCATGGACGCACCGACCAGCGCGGCGTAGCGATGAGTTTCGAGGAAGGCGGCGGCCTTTTCCATGCCCGACACCAGCCTGACCCAATTGTTTGTGTTGTTGAAACGGATCTTCGTGTAGCTCGCGTGGCCCGGATCGGATGTCTTGACGTCCATGATGTCGGATGACTGGATGCCGCCGTCGATCATAGCCTTGATCTCAGCGCTGGTGGCATGGCCCAGCCTGATCCAGGCGATGTCGCCGGCGCCGGGGCCGACGCCCGAGGTCTGGGTCCACTTCGCCACATACAGCGTGCCGGCCGACAGGTCGCGACGGCGGTCGGCCACGAACATGAACAAGCCGCCGTTGGTAGCGTCGTCGCCCATCAGCACGGTGCGTTCGTCGGGCATCACCTGCACCAGCTCGTGCGAGATACGGCCCATGCAGTAATGCTTTCTGATACTGCCCGTGCCGTCGCGATGGACCGTCACTTCCGGCAGATGGCCGTAATCGTAGGGATTGGCAGCGCTGCCGTCGCCGAACAGGTTCTCACTGAAGGCGTTCACCTGGTCGTTGCTCGCGAGCGTCGCGTCGGGCTCGTATTCCTCGCTCGACAGATGCGTGTTCCAGGGCGACTTGCTCGCGCCGCAGGTGATCCACAGGCCCTTCACCCCCGAGGTATCGACATTGTGATAGCTCACCAGGCTGAGCTTGCCGCTGCGCTCGTCCTGGTCCAGGGTCAGAACGGCGATGGGCGACGGCAGCTTGCCGTACAGGTCGTCCCCAGCCACATTTTGCGTGGTGTACTCGAACTGCACGACCGCGAAGATGCGCTTGCACCCGCGCCGGTGCGAGCGCACGCCGTCGAGCTGGATGAGCGACATACCGTCCGGACAGTCGGAGAAGAACTGGCGCTGGTCGGCCGACGTGGTGTCGAGAATCGGTGTGTTGTCGATGTCGTAATAGCCGCCGGCAATGACCGTGCCGCCGCCGGTGGCCGGCACCGTTTCTCCGGTGAGGAAGAAGGTTTCGTAGCCAAGGGCGTAGGTCTCGCTATGGTGTCTGCCGACGCGCTTGGTCAGCGTCGAGGCAACATAGGTCGTCGCCATCTGCGCCGCATCCGCCAGGGATGGGGCGGCCATCGAGCTGAAGCTGTAGCTGACGGGCATACCGGGCCGGACCGACCGGCCCAGCAATCCGTCCTCGGGCCGGCCGAAGGGAGCAGGTTCCGCGAGCAGCGGAATTCCGGCCAGTGAGGAGGACGCGAGCGGCAGCATGGGGGCGCTGGCCAACAGCTTGAGCGCCCGGCGGCGCGCGAAAGAGACGGAGTCGGACATGGTTTACCTCCGGTTGGTTGTCGGGTTCCACGCCGAGCGCCGCGGGGCGTTCGGACGACGCTAGATACTAGCCGGCGTTGATGACCATCCAGTGACGGACAGGTTACGAGAAATGGAAATTTGTATCCGCGGACCACTGGCGGAGATCCGATTAGAAACGCCCGATGGGCACCGCGGAGTCAGGTACTGAGTTGGCGGCTGCGTCCGACCAGGGACATCTTCACGTCTTCGGAAGGCGGGCCGACGGGCTCGGACCGGGTCGTATCCGCGGGCGCGTGGCGTGCGCCCGGCCCAATCACTTTCAGTGCCGCGTAGACGGCTCGCAAACCAATAGGTAATTCAACGGCCGCGTTGCTTTCTTATGCTCTTTACGTTTCACGAAATACCCAAGGTGGGCACGCATAATTACTTTCTTTCCAGGTTTCCCCAAACATCAGGCGCAACTGATGCAGGCAGATAGGCATGACAGGCATTGCATGAGTCCTTCATGTCTCCTAAAGCCTCTTGAACCCCATCACGATTATCTTCCTCCATAGCGCTATGGGCAGCAATAACCAGCGCTTTCAAGGCATCTCTGCTGCGCCTCTCAAGCTTCTCGAATTTCATTTCATCCATATCCCATTTGGAGGCATCTTTACTCATCAGCCTGGCAGAATTGGCTGCGTGCCAATCCATAGGGCCCAGCAATCCAAAAGTTCGTTGAAGGTCAACAGCATGACGTACCAGATTATCTGAGTACTTCATTTTATGTGTCGATAATTCAGCGATCGAGTTGGCGTGGATTCGCAACATGGTAATCACCGACTCAACATACGTCTTCTGATTAAACTCGTCAGCTCGAGCAACCATTAGCCAGGGCAGGACGAGAGCTGTTGTCAGAAGCGTGATAATCATCTTTGGTTTCATGATGGCCTCGCGTACAAATTACACAAAACACAATGTCAGAATATGGGTATGGTAACCCTGACACCTTAAGCTGACGGACTGTGGGGGTAAGCTGCACGATCCGCAAGCGTTACCAGAGACGCAAGTCTTGCTGCATGCGTGACATTCCCTCAGCACCATAGATGGATGCGTCCGGCCCGCGGCCGGTGGCTCCAGCATAAACGAGGAGCACGACCTAATCCACAACGTTTGTCTGCCTCAGCTAACGATTGGCCTTGTCCGGTCAGCGCCTCGATCTGCCGAAGCCTGGCGATGATCCGCTCCGGATAAAATGTCCTTTCTGGCATATCCAGCCCCTGTCTGTTGTGTCTCATTGTCTCCCACAGAGGCTGGACCGGAAAATAGCGGTCAGGTCAGGTGCGTAACGGCGCACTCACTCAGAAGCGGTAGCGAAGCGACATCATGACGGCGTGTACGTCATAGTCGGGCGAGTCTTCTCCAAAGCTGATGACGTTGGGGATGGTGTCGGAATTGACGCCGTCCAGCATCCAGGATTTCGAATTGTAGTGCTCGTACCAGTATGCAGCGTGCAGTGTCAGGTTCTCTTTCAGGCGGTAGTCGGCATACAGCTTCACGGAGTCGAGGTCGGACTTCAGATCGGGAAAATTCCCTCCCGGCGAGCCGGTTTCGACGGCCACTTTGCCGGTGGCGCGCGACAGTACGTAGTCGGCACCGATAGCCAGCCTGTTCTTGACAAGCTGGTGCCTGACACCGATACCGAACGAGTCATAGGTATCATCGTTCTTCGCGTGCCAGTCTGGCGTCGAGAATGTCTGACTGCCGGCCTGCCTGGACTTGATCAGTTGCCGGCCGGCGTAGAGGTGCAGGCTGGATGCCTCGGTTAACATCACCGACGTGTCGATGTTGAAATCGGTTTCACGGCTGTTGGTCAGACCCAGCGGCGAATTTGAATAGTCATCCTGCGCATACTCAACGTCGAGACCGATGCTGACACGTTCGTGAGGAATGAAACTGGCCTGGAGACTGGCCGTGTCACGCTCGCGGTCGGCCATGTTGAATTTTCTCAGCAGCGGGTTTTCCGCAGGATCGATGTCGGCGACGGGGTTGTATCCCGAGGCGCTACGGTCAGCATGTGCAGCACGCGCGGCAAGGTCGATATTCTCCCGGACGCGCACGTTCACCCTGGCCCAGAAGGTGTCTTCCGTCGTGTTGTTGACGTCCTGATGGGTGCGTTCCTTTTTGGCGTAATCGTAACCGCCGCCGAGAACGGTGCTGCTGCTGACATGGTAGTCGGTGCTGAGGCTCGCCGTTGTGTCGGTAAAACTGTATGGCAGGTTTCTGCGCGGTGCAGCGACGAAACCATCGGTTGTCACCCAGTTGAACACGTCGCTGGGTGTCTTGTTGTCGCGGTCGTTGTAGCGCAGGGCTGCATTCACGCGCAGCTTGTCGGTCACAGTGGAATTGACCTTCAGATTGGCGGTGAGAGTATCCACCTTTGCATTCGCCGATGTTCTCGGCAATGCCACCGAGAGGTTCGGGTTAACGGTGGCCGCCAGCAGATCCTCGTCCTGCTGCATTCGGCCAAGGGCGATGTCCCCGCCGACGCGGGTGCGCGCGCTCAAACGGTACGCAGACGCCAGCTGCATTTGGTGGAACTGATTGTCGGGCGGCAGGGCGAGCTGTCCTGCCGTCGCACCCGCAACAACCGGATTGTAGGCATTCTGCCACTTCAGGGCGGTGTCATTGTTGTTGAAGAAAGATCCGTAGTAGCTCAGCTTTGATTGCCATGTCCGGGTGGTATAGGTGGCGGAAGCCTCCAGCTCGCTGGTCTCGTAGTCGACCGGTTCGACCAGTTGCGCGCTGTTGAAGAAGAAGGATCCGGCGCTGGCCTTGCGCCCCTCGCGGATCTCGTGACGGAAACTGATGCCGGTTTCCCACTGCCTGGCGGGGATGAAAGAAAGTCCGAGACCCAGCCGCTTGCGCTGCGTTTGCAGCTCAACATCCTGAAGGCTGGCAGAAAGCCCTGTCATACCGGCGGTCGATCCGGCCGTTACCCACCCCGGAGGCAGGTTGAGGGTGCCGTTGCCATTGCCGCCGTAGGGTGTCTGCGCGCTGTCGGAGATATAGTGAGGTATCTCGTCGTAGTTCAGAAACAGGCGGTATCTGCCCTGTCGGCCGCCCTCGATATCGATAGAGCGGGTGTCGAGCCCCAGGTCGCGAACCCGCAGGTCAAGATAGTCAGCGTCTTCGTTGCGATAGCGCGCCGTGGCATTGCCGACGAGGAATGCGCCTTCGCGGTTGAGCCCGTTGTATTCACCGAACTTGAAGGCGTCATCGGAAACGTAGCCGGCACCCGCCTCCAGCTCGCCGCTGGCACCCTGCTCGAAGACACAGTATTCACAGGCCCACCTGGAAGTGTCGACGCCAGCCGGTATTTCCGGCTCGATGGTATCGGCAGCGGCATGCATCGGCAGTGTCAGGCACAGCATCTCCGGCAGCCAGCGTCGCAGGCCGATGGTCATGTTCATGTCGCATTTCCTCATCGCATCACCCCCGTTCAGGGCCTGTGGGCGAGCCGTTCCCTTCATGGCGTTAGCGCATCTGTTTGACCCCGGAAGGATGGTTCGAACCGTGTACTTGTGAATGACAGTTCAGGCAGGATCCTGCCAGAAGAAACCCGGACGGGTTGGCGTTCGGCAGACCTGCGGTTGTTCTCGCGACGCCCGGATGCCCAAGCTGAGAATGACACTGCTGGCACAGCAAGGGCGGTGGTTTTCTGAGCAGTGCCGGGTGGATCGAGCCGTGCGGCGTATGGCACAGGCTGCAGTCCTCGGCGACGGGCGGGTGCTCCCACAGAAACGGACCGCGTTTTTCCGCGTGACAGGTATAACAGGTTTCGTTCAGCGTCGGCCGCACCAGCAATGCGGACGTATCGGATCCGTGGCTTGCGTGGCAATCGCTGCAGCCCATCTGGCCGAAACGGACCGGGTGAACCGACGGCTTGAAAAAATCGGCGCGTTCCTTGAGGTGGCATTTGAAGCAGACGTCGGGCTGGGTCACCTTGTCGAGCACGGGATCGTGCGGCGTGTGGATGGTATGGCAATTGGCGCAGGACACTTCGCCGGTCTCGTGTGCGCTGCCGTGCCAGGCCAGCCGTTCACCACCCTCGTGGCATTGCAGGCACATGCCGTTCTGGACTGACACGGGTTCGTTGGACTTGTCGCCGAAATTGATGATCGGCGGCCGCTCCTCGCCCGGTCGTACCTTGCCTACGTGGCTGCCCGTCTTCAGGGCCTGCTCCATGAACAGTTTGCCTTTCACGCCCGGTCCGTGGCAGGCCTCGCATTGCAGCCCGGCAAAGGGCGTGCGCGGATCGGCCTTCATGGCGTGCTTGGTCTTGAAGATATCCAGGACCGGGTACTCTGAATCCTCATCGTGGCACTTGATGCAGGTGTCGGCGCCTTGCTTGGAGTATTCCAGCGTGCTGACGGTTGTTGATTGTTCCTCCGGCGCTGCACCGCCAGTGTCAGCCGCATTCCCGGTATGGGCGACGACCATGCCCAGCAGACACCACAGGCGCAGCAGCAGTGACAGCAGGGGGTATCTGCGCATGCGGCTCACCGGCTACGGAATGAAGTCGCCGAGAAAATCCGCAAAGGCCTGGTCGTGCACCAGTTTTATATCCGCCAGTTTGCCGGGGCCGTGGCACACGGGGCAGGATTCGATGTTGCCGGCCTGGATCGCCTGCTCGGAGCCGGCGCCGCCGAATATGGCACCGTTGTTCAACATGTGCTGTTTGGGCAGTATGCCGTCGTGGCAGGCGGAGCACACCGACGCGATCGGCGAGTACTTCCAGTCCTCCGCCTGGTCCGCCAGCTTGGCATCGAAGTCTGAACCGTTCGCCGCCGCGGTCGGAAAGGAATTGACCGTGCTGCCCTTGATACCGTTCATCGCCGGCAGTTCCCAGTTGCCGCCGCCGTCACCCGAACGGTCCGCCAGGGTATAGGTATCCGGCAGGTGGCAGGTCTCGCACTTCGACAGAACGCCGGGGAAGCGTACGTGGCTGAAGTCATTCGCACTGCCGCCGTACCCGTAGACTACCAGCCCCTGTGTGCGGAAGCCGTGCGCATCGGTGCCGTCGAAATTGGATGCCGAGGCGGCGTGTATGCCATGGATCAGCCGCTTGAAGTCGATGGATTCCTCCTGCTTGCCGTCCAGCGTGGCGGTGGCGTCCGGCAGCCCGGTGAGCGCGTCCTTCGGGCGCTGGGAGACGTCGGTATTGCTGGGGTTGTGGCACAGGACGCACAGTTGGCCGTTGTTGTTGCGGTTGTTGCCGTGAACGTTCAGCACATCGTGGCAGCGGTCGCACTTGGTGGGCACATCCACCACCTGGCGGCGAGGTTGCGGCGTGCTGTCGGTGATCGCGAAATAGGCGATTTCGCTGTTGACCGGCACTGGCACCGTGAACGCCCCTGTACCGTCATCGGCGGCGGGATGGCCTTCCATGGCGATAGCCCCGGTGCCCGACGCACTCGCGGGAATCACCTCGGCGGTGGGTGTCACGGCCGCACCATCCAGGGTGAAAGTCCCGTCGCCGTTGTCGGTCACGGCCGTTGAAGTGCGCACGTTCACCGAGTCCGTGCGTGAAGGCCGCGTGCCGGAACCGCCGTCGTTCGTATAGTCGCGCGTGTCCCAGGCGATGAGCACGTTAAGCGATGCGGCGCTCGACGTGAATTCCTGATCCGCGCCGGTGGAACGGACGTTGTAGGCATTGCCGTACTCGTGTGTGGCAGCGCCGCTGGGATCAGTGACCGAGAATGTGACGGTCGGGTTGGTTGTGGGCGGACAGGTCGGATTCGAGCCGATGACCGTACCGCAGATCTGCAGTATATTGAACTGGAACAGCGCACGTTCGGCCTTGCCGGGCACGGTGTGTGACTGCGCGACGCTGCCGGCGATGCGGTTTTCCGCATGACAGGTGATGCACTCGCTGTTGTCCGTGACGATTCCGCCCGGATGGCCGTTCGGGTCTGCCGGTGGGGTGCCGGAACCGTCCTTCGAGAAATCGATATCGTCATGGCACGAACCGCAGGCAGCCATGCTCGGAATCTGCCAGTTGTTTCCCTGTGGTGTATCCGGATCGTCACCGTCGTGGCACTTGGTGCAATTGCGGATATCCTGCGGGAAGACGATGTCCGAAAAATCATGCGAACCGACGGCATAGCTGCCACCGGCTTCCACGCTGGGCAGATTTTCACCGCGGTGGATCTTGTGGATCATGACCTTGAAGTCGACCGTGGTGTTGGTGTCAACCCAGGAGCCCGGGTTGTGGCAGGTTACGCACAGCCTGGTTTCGAAGCGCGAACCGTGCGCGGTGATCTTGTCATGGCATTCATTGCAGTTGCCGGTCTTGACGATCTCGCGCATGCTGGTCACAGGATCGCCGTTGGGCACGAAGTCATACAGCGCATTGGCCATGGGCAGGTCACGGTTACCCTGCTGGATGCCGACCCGGTGGGTGAGGCCGGGCTGATAGGAGACATCCAGCGCGTTGCCGTCGGCATCCGTGCAGGGTGCAGGGCAGGTCACGCTGGTAATGTCGGTGGCGAACCTGTAGGTGTATGTACCATTTCCGTGGTCAACCAGCGCTCCCCAGGCATAGCCGCTGCCCAGGCGTTCCTGGGAGCCCTGCATTGCACTGTTGTTGGCGCGGATAATGTAGTCCTGCCACCGGCTGGGATCGCCGTTGGCGCCGGGGATCAGTTTGGCGATGTTAAAGCGCAAATCGCTGTCGGTGAGTCCCGGATAGGCGACACCGTCTTCGTTGGTCACGGTGAAGTTGACGACGGGTGGGCTGGCGACCGCAACGCTGTTGATAACGATATTCAGTTCACTGGCCGCGGGCGTCGCTGAAGCACCCGGCGGTCCGGGTGGTCCGGCGGGGCCCTGGTCACCGTTGCCACCACATCCTGACAGCGCCAGCAGCACCAATGAAACTTCGAGAAAACGGCCGCACCGCAGGGCGAACGATTTCGATCGTGCCATTTTCATCTCCTCCCCGGGACGCTCGGCAGGCCGGCGTCCTTCTATAGCGACCGGGGCTCGTACCCGGCGATCAATCTTGGCGGTTTCCTTTCCCGCGTCCTTGCGCTAAGTTTATTGAGATTAAAGTTTATTAAACCAATGTTTACTAAGGTAACATATAGATCAACTGTGTGTTGCGGTAAAGCTCAGCAATGCAGGAATTCGCGAAAGAGTGCCGGCGACTTGATTCCCATCCACACTGAACAGCCGCCGGCGGGAAACATCCGGAGTTTGGCACAGCATTGTGGAGGAAGTAAACATGATATCAAACAGTGGCATATCATCACTGCTCTGCATCATTATGGGGGTCTTCGGTGCGCTCGGCGTAGCCGCTGCCGGCGGAGACCTGGGTGCGTTGATCCAGCCCTGCGAGGACTGCCACGGTAAAGACGGGGCCAGCCAGGAATCGAAAATTCCGATCATCGGCGGAATGTCGGCCGCCTACCAAGGCGATTCCCTGGCCGCCTACCGGGACAAATCTCGGCCGTGCGAGGACATCAAATATCCGACCGGGGCGCACAAGGGTGAAACCGCCAACATGTGCGATATCGCCGGCAAGGTGTCAGAAGAGGACGCGGCGAAGATCGCCGAACACTATGCCGCAACACCGTTTGTCCGTGCCGTCCAGACTTTTGACGCAGCGCTCGCCAAGCGCGGCAAGGGTATTCATGCGCTCGAATGCAGGAAGTGCCACGAGGACGGCGGCACCTCGCCGGATGACGATGCCGGGTTCCTGGGCGGGCAATGGATGCCGTACCTGGAAGAGCAGTTCAAGGAATATGCCGCCGGCAAGCGAGCCATGCCTGAAAAGATGCAGCCGAAAATGGACAAACTGAGCGACGATGATATCAAGGCGCTGATCCAGTATTACGGCAGTATCCAGTAAACCGCACCGGCCGCTCGGCCCGGATGCACTGATAAACGGGTGGACTTGTCGTATGCAGCAGAACACAACGGATGATAACGACGCCGGCAGGCGTTTGTGGCGCCGGCCGCGCTTCTGGTTCCTGCTCGGCATCCCGCTGGGCGGTTTTCTGATGTTCTTTCTGGGTGCAGCCGCACTGGGCACCTTCAATACCGTCTTGGGTTACACCGACACGCTCGAGTTCTGCACGTCGTGCCACGAAATGCAGGATTATCTGTTCAGCGAGTACAAGGAGACGGTTCACTACCAGAACGCCAGCGGCGTGCGCGCGGTCTGTTCGGACTGCCACGTACCCAAGCCGTGGGGCGCCAAAGTGCTGCGCAACATCCAGGCGACTTTCCGAGAGGTGCCGCACGAGCTCCTGGGTACCATCGACACCAGGGAGAAATTCGACGCCAAACGGCTGGAACTTGCGGAAGACGTCTGGGCGGACATGAAGGCCAACGACTCCAGGGAGTGCCGCAACTGCCACTCCATCGAGGCCATGAAACTTGCCGAGCAGGGCAGGAGCGCACAGAAAAAACACACCCTGGAATGGATGCGCAGCCGGGGCGAGACCTGCATCGACTGCCACCAGGGGATCGCGCACAAACTTCCCGAGGGTTACGAAGGGTGAGGACGTTATAGCGCCGGTCTGCGCCGAATCAGCCGCCCGGTGACGTGCTGCGATACAGGTCCGTGCGCTAACGGGCGGCCGCCCGCCCAGCTCGTAATCGGTTGTTTACGCCTAATCTCAAGCGCCTTGGGTGATGCTGATTTCACATTTCTGAACGACATTTCACAACCGGATCTTGCTGGTGAATCCGCTCTTCAGTTGGTAATCGCCAGTCTGCGGACTGACGCACAACCTGTCACCAGGCGACGGTTTTGATTGATCCTGTCTGAGAACAACCCGAATGCGACGTACGCCTCTCGGCCGGTATCCGTCCGCTGCCCATCTCTTGCACGACTCTGTCGCTGTGCTGCGAAAAGGCTTAGGGCTGTAAAGTATTCTGGAAATCTGTTGACATTGTTTACGCTTCCGGGCTAGCGAGGTTACAGAATTCAATGGCCTACGCGTTATTAGCGCCTTGAAACCCGGTTAATTCTGCTGCCCTTCCGGCATTTGCCAAGTTATGGCCTGGTCTTTGCAGTTTAGCTCTACCAGCGCGCTTATCTCTCGCCCGCGGCTTACTGGTCAGCCGCAATCCGGACGCAACAACGCGGGGGGTTGGGACCACTGATGAAATTGTCGAGATTTGTGATCTGTTTTCTTGGGTTTGCGTTGGCTGGCGGAAGTGCCTCTGCGTCGGTGCTGTTTGCATTCGACGAAAGTGGTGGCGATGTTGTCGGAACACTCTCGGGCTCGCTCGACCTGACGGGCACGACGCCGGGGACCTATTCCCCATTGTCGTCGAACGAGGTCTGGCCACTTAACGCGATCATCGAGTCTGGCGTTGCGTCGGGAAGTACGCTCGACAGCTACACCGTGGTCGGGCCTGCCGGTTTCGGATTGAACCAAAACACCCTTGCAAGCGCTTCTACCGGTTCGGCCTTTTTTCTGAGCCCCCGCTTCGATTTTCTCGGGCTTCCGCGGGGATAGTCATTCGGAGCACCGCTGTCCGGCACGCTGAGTTTCACCGGCGCGACGTTCGCCAGCCTGGGCATCACGCCCGGAGACTATGTCTACACACTGCCCCACGACAGTGTCACAATTCGATTTGGGCCGGCACCCGTACCGTTGCCGGCAGCGCTGTCGCTTTTCGCTTCCGGCCTCGGCGGATTGGGTCTGCTCGGTCGGCGGCGGAGGAAGAAGGTTATCGCGCGAGCTGCCTGATCCGGATAGATTCTCGAGTATCGGAGAGATCGCCGCGAAGCCGTTTCCAGCGCTACTCCTTGTTACCGGCATCGGACGCACCGCCGCAGAAACGCTGCACCAGTTCGGATTTCATGGTGGCACCGAAATCATCGATCCAGAGCCATTCATAATAGTCTCTTCCCACGGCACTGGGCGGGCGAGGTTCGTGCAGCCAGTTCACCCGCATGCGACGATCCCGCAGGTACCTGTCCATTGCCCGCCGAACCAACGTCAGTTGCCAACCGTCTTTTTCAAATTCCGTTTTGTCCGCGCAGATTTCATCCGCCCGAATCGCTGTAACCATGGCCAGCAGCGCGCCTGACGCGAACACGTACACCCGGAAAGGCCGCCTTGTCATGATGAATTCCTACCTCTCGCAGTCAACGTGAAGTCCATCCGGGACAATGTCGCCATCAGCCCGGGAATGCACTGGTTAGAAGCGGCGCTCGTCCGCGCAATGGTCGATATTTCGACCAACCCGGGCGATGGACAGTTCAGTGGGCGATCCAAGCGTCGGCCCAGCCACCCTGTTCAGCCACTGCGAAGACATTGCTTTGTCCATGGTCTTTCCCGTGCGACCCGGAAATGTCGTGTGGCCGGTTTCCGCCTGTTCGGCGGACTGGGTGATTCGGCACATGGCAAACGGGCAGAATTCAACCCCTATGTATAGTGTTGAACTATGTATAGTTTATGGGTGCCCGACAGCGGCGAGCAGCGTGTTTCCTGGGTTTGATCAGATTGGGGTGATGGTGAACTAAACATAGTTTTCTGGTTTTCTGAAGTGTCATTCCCTTACTTCAGGAGACCATGATGAACTCGACGCGACAACTTCACAGCAGACCGACGGATTGGCTTCACGAGGGCCAGTTAGCGCCCTACGTTGATGCGTTCACACATTACCTGTCCGAGCGCCGCTATGCGCCCCACACCATCGACACCTACCTCAGTTGCATTGCCCACTTTGCACGCTGGATGAGTCAGTGCCGGTTGGACGCCCATTGTATCGACGAGGATGTGGTCCAGCGGTTTCTCAAAAACCATTTACCGCAGTGTGCTTGTACCAGACCGGTACACCGGACTCGCAATAACCTGCGCGCGGCGCTCAGGCATCTGCTTGTCGTCCTGCGTGCCGAGGCGGTTATCACCGAACCCATAGGGGGAACGACCCCGATAGATGAGGAACTGCGTCGCTTCGACGACCATATGAACCATGTTCGCGGACTCGCCCCGGCGACGCGCAGCATGTATCTCTGCACAGTACGTCGCCTGCTCCTTGAGCAATTCGGGAGTCGGCCCGTTGTCCTCTCGGCGATCATACCCGAAGATGTACGTCGATTCGTTGCCGGCCAGCGCGAACTCTACAGCATACCGGGCAGCGCCGGCTCGCTGGTTTCGGCGTTGCGTGGCTATTTCCGCTTCCGTATCACCTGTGGTGATCAGATGCATGCTCTGATCGGCGTGGTGTCCTATCCGGCCAACTGGCAACTGGCTTCCCTGCCGAAAGCCCTGAGCAGCACCGAGGTCGGGTGCCTGGTGGATTCCCTCGGCTGGGGTGGTCTATCGGCACGCCGCGCCGATGCCATGGTGCGCTGCGCCCTGGACCTCGGCTTGCGCTGCGGAGAGATCGCCAAGCTCGCCCTGGACGATATCGACTGGCGTGCCGGCACGATCACATTAAGCAGAACCAAAAGCCGGCGTGAAGACATTCTGCCTTTGCCGGAGGCTACTGGTCGTGCCATTGTCGACTACCTGAAGCTCGAACGTCCGCAGACCACCAGCCGGGCGGTATTCGTGCGCCACATCGCCCCACGTGATCAACCGATCGGCCCCGACTGTGTACGCAAGGCAATCCGCCAAGCCTATGCCCGCGCTGGTCTACCTTACACTCAGGCACACCTGTTGCGTCACACCATGGCCAGCCGCCTACTGGCCGGCGGCAGCTCGCTCAAGGAGGTGGCTGATGTCTTGCGCCACCGCTCACTGAACACAACGCTGATCTACGCCAAGCTCGATAGCCGGAACCTGGCAGCGGTCGCCCTGCCGTGGCCGGGGTGTGCAGCATGAACGCGCCCGTCACGATGCAATCACACGCCGAGAACTACCTGGATGAACGCCACCAGCTCGGCTATGGCTCGCGCACTACAGGCTATGCCGTCAGGAGCTTTGCACACTACGTCGATGGTCTTGGCTACGAAGGGCCGCTGACGGTTGAGGTCATGGGCGCATGGGCGCGATGCGCCAAGGCCAACGGCGATTCACCCATCACCTGGGCACGGCGGCTGAAGAAGCTGCGTCCCTTTGCCCGTTATCTGCAGCAGTTCGATCCGCGTACTGAGGTCCCGGATCACACCGTCTTCGGCCGGGTCGGTCAGCGACTGGCACCTCACATCTACAGTGAGCAGGAGATTGTCGACTTGCTGGCTGCGGCTCGCCGTCTTAGTCCGGCACTGCGCGGAGCAACCTACGAGACCCTGTTCGGCTTGCTGGCGGCAACCGGTCTGCGGATCTCCGAGGCAGGGCACCTGACGGACGCGGATGTCGACCTGAAGTTGGGTATGCTGACCGTTCAGCAGACCAAGTTTGCCAAATCCCGCTATGTACCGCTGCATCCTAGCACAGTAGATGCGTTGCGGCGGTACCGCGGGCTGTGCAAACGCCATATCACGGTCACGGACGAGACGCCGTTCTTCATCAGCACGCGGGGCCAGCGTCTGGGGTTCGCCCTGAGCCTGCGTCAGGTGAATCGGGTCTTCCAGCACCTGCGGGATCAATTGGGCTGGGTCAACCGTGGCGCCCACGCTGCGCCGCGTATCCACGACCTTCGTCACACCTTCATCGTTCGTCGCGTGCTGCTTTGGCATGCCCAAGGTGTGGACATCGATCAGGCGATGCTGTCCCTGTCCACCTACGTCGGCCACGCAATGGTGACCAATACCTACTGGTACCTGACCGGCGTGCCCGAACTGATGGCGGTGGCTGCGGGTAAGTTCGAGTCTCTCATGCCAGCCTCGGCGGTGCATCATGTCTGAAGCCACCGCACACTCACCTTCGTTCCCATCGTTGGTCCAGCAGTTTTTCACGGAGTATCTGGTCACGCAGCGTGCCTTGAGCCCCCACACTGTTGCCTCCTACCGCGACGCCTTGATGCTGTTCCTGGACTTCGCACATGTGCGCCTGGGCAAGGCGCCAACCGAGCTATGTCTAGCCGATATCGAACCCGACTTGATCATGGCGTTCCTGGACCACCTGGAGCAGCAGCGCAACAATGCGGTGCGCAGTCGCAACCTGAGGCTGACGGCGCTGCGTGCGTTCTTGAAATTTGCGTCGCGTCGCGATGTCTCGTCATTGCATGCCATTGAACGTGCGCTGGGTGTGCCAATGAAGCGTTTCGAGCGCCCGATGCTCGGGTTCCTCTCGCGCGAGGAGATGCTGGCAGTGATCGGCGAGCCGGGCAGCACATGGACTTCGCAGCGCGACCATCTGCTGCTAGCCATGCTCTACAACACCGGGGCTCGTGTCTCGGAGATTATCGCTGTGCGTGTTGCCGATGTCGTACTAGAGGCTTCGCCCTGTGTTCACCTGCGCGGTAAGGGTCGCAAGCAGCGCGCGGTGCCATTGTGGAAGTCCACGGTTCGGGAGATCCGGTTCTGGCTACGGTGCACCCCCACGCTGGGTCCCGACGCGCCCTTGCTGCCCAATCGGACAGGGCAAGCAATGACACGTGCCAATGTTAATCAACGACTCAATATCGCTGTTGGCCGTGCATCTGAAGTGCACCGTAGCCTCGCCAAGCGGCACATATCGCCGCATTCGATCCGGCACTCTACAGCAATGCATATGCTGCAGTCCGGCGTGGCTTTCAGTGTGATCGCACTGTGGCTGGGACACGAGAACATGTCCACCACGCACCGGTACGTCGAGGCTGATCTGGCGATGAAAGATAAGGCGTTGGCCCGGCTTCAGGAACCCGACATGAAGATCCACCGTTACCGCCCACCTGACGCCCTGATGCAGTTCCTTCAGGGGCTGTAACTATGTATAGAGCCGCCGGCCCTGAGGTCTATTGAAACAGGGGCTGGCGGGTAACCCGTTGACTCAACTATACATAGTTCAACACTATACATAGGGGTCGTTATGTATAGCTATACATAACGACCCAAATACGACACTCGACGTAAGTAGCTGAATGTCTCAAACGTAGTGCCAACTCAACCGGTCGACGCAACACATGCGTTGAATCGTTCTGCCGGTGTTTGAAATCCCTGCGTCTTTCGCGGCCCTTCATTTAACTAGCGGGTCACGGCATGAGCTTCGCCTGAGAGTGTACCGACAGGTCAGTGCCTTTGGGAAAATACTGCCTCAGCAGACCATTGGTATATTCATTCGAACCGCGTTGCCACCGACTCTGCGGATCGCAGAAGTAGAGCTTGATGTCGGTGGCCAGCGTGAACTGGCGATGATCCGCCAGTTCTTTGCCCCGGTCCCAGGTCAGCGACCTGCGTTAACTGAAAACACCGTACTGCAGCGGCAGGCACCCATGTCATCTTCGGGTGCCTGGTCTTCCTGGCAGGATCAGCTGCCCGCGGTTTCCAAGTCCAGGGTCACCCTGATGCGCTTACGTGTTGGCATGCGATGAACTTGCCGCCCGAAAATGGCGGCTTTCATCCAACTTATTTGAACCGGCGAACCGCCCGTGCATGAATCGGACGTGAATGCTCCAGGAAACTACACATTGCAATCCAATCGCTTGCGCAGTGTTTACCCGCGGTCGTGGAATCATGGCACGAATGCTGCCCATGGAACCGTCAAGCCTCCCGGGTTGCGCGGCAAGGGTAGGCGAAATTCTCGCAACACTGGCTAACCATTCAGGAGAAACGACACGAGCAACCTGCTTATCCATGATCTGCATGACATCGAGGAACTGGACGTCCGTTCCATGGCCGAAGTCCATGGCGCATTGCGCAAGCGCAACGACATGCCCGGCTACAAGGCTCCTATCGCCTTGTACGATGACGGCATCAACGTGCTGACGACCGATCCGCTGACCAGCAACGTCGCCTACGATTCGCCCTTCACGCCGATTCCCCACCCGGCCTGATCGGCACTCCGCAGGCGTAAGACTCCGCGTCTGACCGGACCTGACCTGGGGCGACATTGGGTCGCTCCAGGCGCGCCGCGGGAATGCTATATCGAGTGCCCCGGACGGCACGCTGTGCTTCCGGTGGGTGCCGGTGCCAACCAGCGTCGAAGTCGGGGTAAAGAAGAATAAATGCCCTTTTTATCCAGATTCAGCCAATACAGGAACTACAGGGATTCCGCATCTGGGAGGTTTCTTTAAATCTTACGAATGACCATTTACGGCCAAAGTCGGCCATTCCGGGAGCAACTTCCGCACTCAAGGTCAGGAAGGCCGTACGGAAGACGGACGCCCGCTGGCCAGCCGGCCGGCCCACGGCATGAGCGGTGATGCGCTCGGGCGCCAGTTGCCCACAAGGACACGAGGCGCGCGAACAAGACACCCGTCGACCACGATGGACGCAAGGGATACAGAGGAAGGATCTCTGATCGTGCAGCGCAACGCAGCGGCGCCGTCGTCATTCAAAGTATCGCCACGCACGGACCGAACGAAATTTGAGCGCGGCGAAAAGCGATCCTCGCGGATCGAATGATTCAGGACGCCGCACGATCGACAGACGCCAAAGCCGGCGCAGCCGCTGTCGCGCCGCTGCCCCCTTCGGCGCGGAGAAACGCCCGCGACAGCGCATGATAGATCGGCTGCGGGCAGACCAGGTGCGAAACGCCGTAAGCGATGAACGAGGTGGTGATGAGCGCCAGCAGCATGTCCTGGTCGTTGGTCATCTCCATGACGATGACGAAGGCCGTGATCGGCGACTGCACCACGCCGGAAAAGTACGCGACCATGCCCAGGATCACCATCACCGACATCGGCGCGACCGGCAGCCAGTGGCCCAGGTCGGCGCCGACGCCCGCGCCGGTGGCCAGCGACGGGGCGAAAATGCCGCCGGGAATGCCGCTCAGGTATGAGGCGAGCGTGGAGCCGATCTTCATCAGCGGGTAGATCGGGTCCCAGGCGGCCTTGCCGGTGATGATCGCCTTGGCAGCGCCATACCCGGTGCCGGAGGAACTGTACCCTGACAGGTAGCCGATGACCGCCACGGTCAACCCGCAGGCGAAAGCGACGCCGTACGGGTGTTGCCGTATGACGGGCGCCAGGCGGCGCGCGCCGCCGATCAGCGCGCTGGAGAAGAGCCCGCCGAACAGGCCGCCGACCGCGCCGCAGACGGGGATCGCGAGCCAACTGACCGTGTTCGGCATGGAGGCGTCCGACGTACCGAAGTAATGGTAGGGGCCGAGCGTGGCCAGCGCGGTCACGCCGGCGATCACCACGCCGACCGTCACGATGCCGCTGGTGCGCTGCTCGAAGCTCTTGCTCATTTCCTCGATGGCGAAGACGATGCCGGCCAGCGGTGTGTTGAACGCGGCGGCGATGCCGGCGGCGCTGCCGGCCAGGATCAGGCCGCGCTCCATGTAGTGTGCGGGAAACCGCGCAAAGCGCCCGAGCGAATACATGATGGATGCGCCGATGTGCACCGAGGGTCCTTCGCGGCCGATGGATGCGCCGACCGCCAGGCCGGCCAGCGTCAGCAGAATCTTGCCGACGGCGATACGCAGGGACAGCACCACGCCCTTGCGCCGCGATTCGAGGGCAGCGATGGCCTGGGGGATGCCGCTGCCCTGGGAGCCGGGGAACAGGTTGCGCGTCGCCCAGGCCAGGGCGGCCATCACCAGCGGCGTGGCCACCAGCGGCGCCCAGGGTCCGAGCGCGAGCAGCCGGTGGAAGAGTTGGTCGGAGCGATCGGCGAACAGCGCGAACAGCGCGCACAGCCCGCCCACCAGCACGGCGCCGACCCAGAAGACCAGCCGGACTTTCCAGGCGAGACGGGAGAAGAATTTGCGTTGAATGACGCGGAAGTAACGGCGCAGTCGCTTGCGGGCGTTTCCGCGAAAGGGTGACGTCGGTCGTACCGGGTCTGTGTTGTCCGGTCGCGCCGAACGCTCCGGGCCGGTCGCACGGGTCCGCTGCGTACTGCGGTCCGGCGCGACCGGCTTCAGCCGGACGTTGCCGCTGCCGGAATCGGGCGCGACCGTTCCGGCGCGCGGGTCAGGCGCTCGCTGCGATACCGTCATCGGATTCCTCTCCGGGCTTCGGTCTGGCGCCGGGCGGTTGCACGTAAACCGGCGCCGGTTTGCCGTCGCCGGTGTAGGGTACGGTCGCGCACTCGATAAAGGTGCGCGCCGTGCAATTGCGGCAGATCGACTTGTCGAGTTTCTGGAAGATGGCGTGCAGGGCGGCCGACTTGCTCTGGAAGATATGGTGGGTGTCGATCTTCTCCAGTGCATGGCACTGCTCGAGCGACTCCCACAGACCCTGCTTGACGTTGATCAGGTAGAGTCCGCCGCCCGTGGCGCGCCGCCGCTCGGCCTCGTTGGCCAGCACGTCGGCGCCGGCGATGTCGACGAAGCTGATGCCCTGGGCGACGATGGCCAGGTGTTTCTGTTCGGGATGCCGCTGTTCGAGGCGGCCGAATTTTTCCCGGATATAGGCGACCGAGCCGAAGAACAGCGAGCCGTCGATGCGCATGATGTGGAGCTGCGGACATTCGCGCAGGTGGGCGCCGTCGGTCGAGAACTTGCGGTTGGGCAGATGCGGGTCCGGGACGCGCCTGACCACGCGCGGTTTGGAAACGCGCATCAGGTACAGCACCAGCGACAGCAGGATGCCGGCCATGATGGCGAACTCGAGGTCGAGGAACAGCGCCGCAAGAAACGTCACCAGGAAGATCGAGCGTTCCGAGTGGGTCGACGCAAAGATGTGCCGGATCGCCGGAATGTCGATCAGTCCCCAGGCGACGATGAACAGGATGCCGGCCATGGCGGCGTTGGGCAGATACGCGACCAGCGGTGCAATCGCCAGCACGATGAAGATCTCCAGGAACCCGGCGGTCATGGCGCTCACGGGCGTCTGGGCGCCGGCCTGGTAGTTGAGGCTGGAGCGGTTGAAGGAACCGGTGGCGACGTAGGCCGAGAAGAAGCTGCCGGCGATGTTGGACAGACCCTGGCCGATGAACTCCTGGTTGCCGTCCACGAGCTGGCCGCTGCGGATGCCGATGGCGCGGCCGATCGACACCGCCTCGGTCAGCGCGAACAGCGTCATGGCCAGCGCGGCGGGCGCGAGTTTCTGGAAGGTCGCGAGCGAGAAGTCGGGCATGGACAGCGGCGGCAGCGTCTGCGGCAGCGCACCGACCGTCTGGATGCCGGTGGCGTCGTGGCCGAAGATCAGGTTCAGCGCCACGCCGAGAAAGCTGCCGGTGAGCAGAGCGACGATCAGAAACGGAATGCGCGGGTAGCGTTTCTTTACCACCATGCCCGACAGCAGCGTCGCCAGGGCGATGACCAGGATGTAGCCGTTGGTATGGGGAACCTGGTGCACGAAATGGTTCAGCGTGTCGAACAGGTTGCCTTCGCGCGGTATGGGCACGCCGAAAAAGTTCTTGAGCTGTTTGCTGGCGATCAGGATCGCCGCGCCGGTGGTAAAGCCGACCACCACCGAGTGCGAGATGAAGTTGACAACCGCGCCCATGCGCGCCAGTCCCAGACCCAGTTCGATGCACCCGACCATGAAGGTCAACGACAGCGCGAGGGTCACGTATTCCGGGGTCATGGGTTCGGCGTAGACGCTGAGCGAAGTGAGCAGCACGATCGAAGCCGCCGTGGTGGGGCCGGACATCAGGTGCCAGGACGAGCCGAAAAAGGCGGCTATGATGGGCGGGATCATGCCCGCGTAAAGACCGTACTGGGGCGGCATGCCGGCGATGGCGGCGAAGGCCACCGCCTGCGGCACCACCACGATGGCGACGGTCAGGCCGGAGATGAGGTCGGCGCGAATGGTCTTGGCATTGACGCGGTTCTTCCACGATAAGATGGGCAGCATGCGGAGCTGCCAAGTGGCGTACTGCGATTTCGACATAGGCGATTCCTTAAAGGATTATCAACAACCAAAAGTTCTTCCCGGGCATATTCCGGGCCGGTCCCGGCCGGAGCGGTCGGCACACCAGCCGGGTCCGCTCGGGTGCGCCGGGCACCGGGTGACGGTGGGGCGGGACGCCCCGGTTTACTCGCTGGGTCGGGTCCGGGCGAGGGTTTCGACGGCGACCGGGTTGCCCGCCTCCGCCGAACGCTGCAACCAGAACAGCGACTGCTGCGGGTCGCGTGGCACGGCCCAGGCGCCATCGCGGTAGCGAATGGCAAGCTGGTACTCGGCCACGGGGTCGCCGTTGTTTGCACGGGCCAGCAACGCGTCGGCCGACTGCGCTTCCAGCGAACCCGCCGCGATCGCGTCCCACAGGTTGAACGTGGTTTCGAGGCCAGGGAAATGCAGGCGGTCGCTGAGTGCGGCGGCCGGGTCCTCGCCGCGCTGCAGATCAGCGTCGGAGGCCAGGTGTTCGCGGTACAGACGGGCAAGATCGGCGTGGGCGCGCGGGTCGCCGCGATCGGCGGCGTCGCGCAGCCAGCCAACGGCTCGGTCGTCCTCTCCCTGGGCGAGCAGGGCCTCGCCGAGATGGTCCTGGGCGTCGGCGTTGCCGCCGCGGGCGGCGATACGCCACCAGTACGTGGCCTGCTCCACGTCGCGGGGCGCACCCTGGCCGGAGGCGTAGGCATTGCCGGCGGCGTCGGCCGCGTAGGCATTGCCGCCGCGACCGGCGGCGGTCAGCCAGCGCAGCGCGGCCTCGGGGTCCGGCGCGAGCCCGTAGCGCCCGTCGCGGTAGGCCAGCGCGAGCTGCAACTCGGCGCCCACGTCGCCGTTTCCGGCGAGCTGGGTGAGCCATGCGACCTCGCTTCCGGCCGGCACCCCGTCGGCACGCGCGGCCATCAGGGCAATGAAGCCGGCAGCGAGCAGGCCGGTCATCAGGCCGAGCAGGGGGCGCGTTTTCGGTGTATTCGGGAATGGCATGGGGGGGTTGTGCCTCAACGTTCTGTCTTTCTATAAAGTGTGATTAGCAAGATACGGGCCAATGACTAAGCTTCATTGTTCACACATAAATACAATGGCGTACATGCGTCCATAGTCAGCGTATAAAAATCTGCTAAAATTTTTATCAACAAATTTTGAAGGTCCCTCCATGTCGTGTAGGCTGCTCGCCGCGCTGCATCTGAACCGCTTGCAACGCAAGGTATTGCTCGTGGTGCTGGTGATCATCCTGGTGCCGATGCTGGTCACCGGAGTGCTTTCGGCGTCCTGGATTTCCGGGCGCATGGACGACTCGATAAAGCGCTGGATAAACGAAGCGGCGCAGGTCAACAGCAACTGGCTGGACAACGTCAATAAGAACGGCCGTCTGTTCGCGGACCTCTACGATCAGCTCGCAGACGGCCGGCCGCCGGCGTTCGTCCCCGGCCGCTCGCCGATTCCCCCGCAACTGGAACCGCTGGCGCGCGAACTGGGCATCAACCTGGTGCAGGTGTTCGATCCGGACGGGAGGCAGATCTATTCGTCGCCGCAGGTCAGCCTCGGTACGTCCTGGGAGCCGGGCCAGACGGCCGCCGTACTCAAGGCCACCCAGGGCGACCGGAGTCTGCTGGCCGCGGTGACCATCGCGCGCTATCCGCACGATCAACCGCATCACTACCGCCTGGTGCTGGGAACACTGTTCGACCAGGAACTGCTCGCCCGGCTGAGCAGCATGACCGGGCTCAAGACCCGTCTGTTCTATCCGCGCAGCGGCGATTTCGCCAAAGCCTTTTCGGAGGAGGGCCGCCCGCTGCGACTGCGCCTGCCGGCAGCGGCTTTCGAGGAACTCAAGCAGCGGCACGCGTACTACAGCGACCAGGCCGAGAACGGCGAGTACTGGGGCCTGTACACACCGGTAGCGGACTCCAGCGGCCGCGTGGAAGCGGTCCTGTTCAGCGGTCTCGAGCATCATGGCGGCGACCGCTTCCTGACCGACGAGGCCGCGGTGTTCCTGGCCGTTGCCCTGCTGGGCACGCTGCTGGCGGCAGTCACCGGATTGCTGTTGTCGCGCCTGATCGTGCGTCCGGTGACCTTTCTGCGCGAGGGTGTGATGAAGGTGGCGGCGCAGGATTTCCGCGCCAGCGTACCGATCGCCTGGCGCGACGAGATCGGCGACCTGGCGCGCGCCTTCAACGGCATGGCCGCCACCCTGCGCGAGGCGCGCGACGAACAGCGCCGCGAATTTCAACGCGACAAGATCACCGCCCTGGGCGAGCTTTCGCTGGCCATGGCGCACGAGATTCGCAATCCCATCGGCGTCATCAACACGGCCACCAAACTGCTGGAAAGAGCCGAGGACCCCGCCAAGCGCGCCGACCTGCACCGGATGATCCGCGAGGAGTGCCAGCGCCTGGACCAGTTTCTGCGCGACTTCCAGCAACTGGCGCGCCACCGCAAGCCGCAGTTCGCACTGATCGATCCGGCGGCGCCGCTGGAGCGTGCCCTGCACGTGATGCTCGCCGGCCGCGACAGCATACGCGTGCGGCGCGAGTACACCCACGGCGGGCACCGCATCCGCGCCGACGCGGAACTGCTGCAACAGGCCTGGGTAAACCTGGTGCGCAACGCGCTGGAGGCGATGGAGGGCACGGGTGAACTGCGGGTCGGTTCCGGCGTAACGGGCGGGGAAGTGATGCTCTACCTGCAGGACAGCGGCCCGGGAATTCCGCTGGACCTGATGACAAGGCTGTTCGAGCCGTTCTTCACCACCAAGGCGCAGGGCAGCGGCCTGGGCCTGACGCTGGCCAACACGCTGGTGGAGGCCAGCGGCGCGCACCTGGAACTGGTTCCCGGCAGCGGCCCTGGCGCCCGCTTCGCCATGCGTTTTTCGATTTCGGAGGAGGCCTGATGCAACGTACCGTGCTGGTCGTCGACGACGAACGCAACATGCTGCTGGTCATGGAAATGGCCCTCGGGGAAGCGGGCTACCGCGTGCTCACCGCCGAGCGGGCCGAGGACGCCGTACCGATGCTGCGCGACCCCGACCTCGCGGTGGTGCTCTCCGATCTGAAGATGCCGGGCATGAGCGGCGAGGAGTTCATTGCGCGCTGCCAGCGCGAGCGCCCCGACGTGCCGGTGATCGTGGTCACGGCTTTCGGCTCGATCCGGTCGGCCATCCAGTGTATCCAGGCGGGCGCCAGCGACTACCTCACCAAACCGTTCGAGCCCGAGGAATTGCAGTTCGCGGTGCAGAGCGCGCTGCGCCTGCACGATCTGATGCAGGAGAACCGGCAACTGCAGGCGGCGGTGAGCGGCGCCGCGCCGCGCCGGCGGCTGGTGGGCAACAGCCCCGCGATGCTGGCGCTGCGCGACGAGATCAACCGGGTTGCACCCTACAAGACCAACGTGCTGATTTCGGGCGAAAGCGGCACCGGCAAGGAGGCGGTGGCGCGCTCCATCCACGAGAACGGCCCGCGTGCGGCCAAACCCTGGGTGGCGATCAACTGCTCGGCGATTCCGCGCGATCTGATGGAGAGCGAGCTGTTCGGTTTCGTGCGCGGAGCCTTCACCGGCGCGGTGCAGAACCGGCTGGGAAGGCTCGAACAGGCCAACGGCGGCACGCTGTTTCTCGACGAGGTGGGCGACCTCGACCTGTCGCTGCAGGCGAAGCTGCTGCGCGTGCTGCAGGAGCGCGAGTTCTCGCCGGTGGGCAGCGATGTGATCCGCCGCGTCGACCTGCGCGTGATCGCGGCCACCCACCGCGATCTCGACGAAATGGTGCGCGAGGGCGCGTTCCGCGAGGACCTGCTCTACCGTCTCAACGTCTACAAGATCCACGTGCCGCCGCTGCGCGAACGCGCCGACGACATTCCCCTGCTGGCCGAAAATTTTCTCCAGACCTTCCGCGCCGAAATGGACAAGCCGGTGGAGCGTTTCAGCGATGCGGCGATGGCGGCGCTGTGCGCCTACGACTGGCCCGGCAACGTGCGCGAACTGCGCAATGCGGTGGAGCGGTCGCTGCTTTCCTGCCGGGGCAGTGTGATCGAACATGATGACCTGCCCGACAAGGTGAGCCGCGGCGGCGCCGACGGCGACGGCGGCGCGAGCGAACTGACCGAAGCGGCGGAAAACGGGCTCGACCGCTGGCTGGAGTCGGCGGAACGGCGTCTCATCGTCGCCGCGCTGAAGGAGACCGGCGGCGTGCAGGTTCAGGCGGCGCGCCTGCTGGGCATCTCCGAACGCAGCCTCTGGCACCGCGTGAAGAAGCTGGAGATCCGGGTCGACCGGGCGGTGCGCGAGTGAGCGCGGCGGTTCTGCTTCGACAGGGTTTGGACGGCGAACGACCCGGACCGGATGTCCGGAAGTTTGTTATTGAGAGAACGCTGATCGATGGGTCCCGACCCAGGGACGACAGAAATCCGTGCGTACTGCTACCGGTACTCGACCCTGATGTAAACTGATAAGCGGAATACCGATTTCCAACCGCGAGGTCGCCATGTTCACGTTCAGCACGGAAGAACTGCAGACGGTCCTGTTGCAATTGGATCAGGCCATCTACAATCACGAGCAATGGTCCAAGGCACTGGACCGGACGCTGATCTGCAAGTCTCACTGGGACCAGCGCGACGTGAGTCCGGAAGCGCACCGGCAATGCCAATTCGGCCAGTGGTACTACACCTATGCCTCGACCAAGCTGCAACAGTTGCCGGCCTTCGTTGCGATCGAGGCGGAACATGCACACATGCATCAACTGGCCGCGCGTCTCCTGATGGCGGCCGCGGCCGGAAAGACCATCTCGCCGTACGAGTACGACAATTTCGCCCAGACACTGGAACGCCTGCGCCTGCAGCTCCATTCCCTCAAACGCGAACTGAACGAGCAGCTCTACAACCGTGACCCGCTGACCGGCGCCAATACCCGCATCGGCCTGCTCACCGAACTGCGTGAGCAACATGAACTGGTCAAGCGTAAGGTGCAACCCTGCAGCCTGGTGATGATGGATCTGGATCATTTCAAGGGGGTCAACGACGGCCATGGCCACCCGTCCGGCGATAAGGTCCTGGTCGAAACCGCAGCTTTCCTGATGGAGCACCTGCGCGCTTACGACAAGGTATTTCGCTACGGCGGCGAGGAGTTTCTCATCTGCCTGCCCAACATGGATGCGTTGGCCGGCATCGCTGTGGTGGAGCGCCTGCGCAAAGAACTGGCGCAAAAGGCCTTCTCTCTCGCGGATGGAACCACCCTGCAAGTTACGGCTTCGTTTGGCATGGCGGAGCTGGATCCCAATCTGCCGGTGGAGGCGACACTGGACCGGGCCGACAAGGCGCTTTATACGGCCAAGGGCGCTGGCCGGAATTGCACGCGGTCCTGGGATCCCGCGATGTAGGCAAGACGACAGTTTCTGAATCGCCGCCAGCCAATCGGCTGTGTGCGCCGGCACAGCAGCGGCCGGCCGTCTGTAGCACGACTGGATGCCTGGACTTGATCTCATGAGCGTTTTGTCCGGTGTCGCCAAGCGTCTTCCACCAGAGCTGTGGCGGCCGCGGATTTCGGTGCTGTCGCAATAGCCTGGTCAGAGTTCGACTTCCCGGGCGATGTGCAGGGCCTTATCAATTTCGACCTGTTGGGCGGGGTACACTAGGAGCCGTCGATAACGGATTTGAGTTCGATGACATAGATCAGCGGTTGATAGCCGTACAGGCTGCGTTTTCGTGTCCCGCCCGCGCTTGCCAGTTCCGGGGGGATGTACAGCTCCCACTGAGCGCCTTCTTCCATGCGCTGCAACGCTTCTTTCCAGCCCGGCGTCAGCTCCGCGACCTTGAACGTCGCGATTTCCGGATCCCGGTCGGCGTAGGCGCTGTTTACCTCGGTTCCGTCCGCCAGGAAAGCGCGGTAGTTCACGACCACGGTGCTGGACAGATCCGGTTTGCTGCCACTGCCCCGACTGAGGATCCGGTATTGCAACCCACTTGGCAGCGAGACGACACCTTCCTGCGCGGCGTTTTGCTCGAAGAATGCCTGGGTGTCGGCACGCGTCGCTTTCAGCCCGTTCAGGAGGGCAGGCAGTCCGGTGGCGAATACCACGGGTTCGGGAAGCTCGGGAGCGTCGGTCGGCGGCGGCCGTGCCACCTGGAGTTCCGGAGCCGCCAACGACGAATCGTCGATCGCGGCTGCCGGCGCGTCGGCCGCGCCGTCCTTGGCCGCGTCGGAGACGTTGGCAGGCGCCTGCGCCATCGACCGCTTGATGTCGCCGATGTCCCTGTCCATCGCGGCCAGCATCCGGTCGTTGTTGCGAACCGTCCACAGCATGGCGCTGCCGCTCGCTACGCCAAGCAGCAGCGCGGCGCCGGCGATCCACAGCGTCCTGTCCGTGCGTCGCCCCAGCTCAGACTCGCGGTCCCGAATCCGCTGGCTGAATTCGAGCTGCTCGCTGTGCTCTAGCTTCAGATTCCTGTCAAGCGCCCGCAGCAGGGTTTCCGCGCGTTCCTGCCCGGCGGTCGCTTCATGCAGCTCGTCGCGAAATTCCTGAATTTGCTCTCGCAGTCGGTTGTGCTCCGACGCCATGCTTTCGACATGCTGCTGGAGGTCGGCCAGCCTGCGCGCATCTTCGGCATAGGCCCGCTCGATCTGTTGGCGCAACTCGGCCAGCTCAGCGACACGCTCGTCGCCGACCCGCAGCATGCCGTCCCGCAGCTCGGCCAGTTTCCTTACGCCGTCGTTTGCAGCCACTATGACACGCTGCTGCAGATCGGTCAGTGTACGGGCACCGTCGTCACCGGCCTGCATGATATCCCGGCGGATATCCGCCAGTTTACGGGCGTCTTCGTCGGCCGCCTGCGCAATGCGCTGCTGCAGGTCAGTCAGCGCTCCGGAGCCCTCGTCACCGGCCCGCGCGATACGCTGCTGCAGCTCGGCCAGCCTGCCGGCGCCGTCGTCAGCGGCCTCCGCGATACGCTGGTGCAGCCCGGTCAGGAGCCTGTTCCCTTCGTCGCCGATGTGCGCGACCCGTTGCGTGACTCTGTCGAGTTCGGCGTGCAGGCCGTGGATCTGGTCCGGGATCGCGGCCAGACGATCGTGCTGCGCCTGCAGCGCCTCATCCGGAGTGGCCCCCTTCAGGCGCTTTACCCATCTTTGCCAGAAATTCTTCATTATCGTCACTACAGGGTGCGCGCCGGCGACCGGAACGGCGCGTCAATTCATAGCGTGGCCTGCCTGCCCCAAGGCTGCGCCTTTATCCAACAACAAGACAAGCGGCAACGTATGATCGTTGGTCGCCAACAAGTGTAGTGCAGTTCAAATGGCGGGTCAGCGGGACTTTAAGGGTGCGCGCACATAGACCGCATCCCCGACCCGCTTCGCGTTGGCCAACGGCCCCACAGGCACTCTGCCAAAGTGGCGCACATGTGACATTTGTGACAGTTACTGCCACTTTGGCAGTAGACCAGGAAGGTCCAATACTTCCTTTTTTACTCAAAAAATGATTTCTAATATATTGAATTTAAGATAGTCATCAATAGAGTTAAGACTCTTTCCAAAGGTGGCTCGCGGCTTGCTTGCGTGCCGAAGCGTCGCCCCAATGAGACAGCGCCCGGAAGGCAAGCGTTGACAGGGTCCCCAATGGGTCAGTGCGGCGGTTCCACCCTGCGATGCGTGGAACGCGTTCTTTCCGGGTTCTTCGAGGAGGAAGGCTCCCCCGGAGCCGCTGGTTCGGCTGTCGCGGGGGGCGTCGTCTCGAGGTCGTCGCGTGTGTTTTTCGAGCGTCACCGGCAACGTTCGTCGAAGCTAAGGAGAGGCTGGAATCTGCAAGAAATCACTCATCAAGCAATTCAGGAAGGCATCCGTGTAGTTCAGGTGTGTCATCGCATATCAATCAAGAACTGTTCGGAAGGGAATGGTTCGAAAGGAGGAGAGTCATGAAACGACATACGCCACGAACGGGCCTCGCAGTTGTACGCCTGTGCATTGCAATGCTCGCTGCGAGTTCCACCATCACCTTTGCCGCTTTGCCTGGCGGCACGCTGGATCCCACTACTATTCCGAAATACGTGACGCCGCTGGTTATCCCGCCGGTGATGCACAACGATGGTGTGGCAAACAAGTACGACATCGCCGTACGCCAGTTCCGCCAGCAGATCCTGCCGGGCGGCGTGTGGAACACGCTGAACGGCCGCAACGACACCTACCCGGCCACCACGGTGTGGGGCTACGGCCCGGACGCGGACCCGGCGCCCGATTCGACGGCCCTGGGTGGTGGTGCCGGCATTGCTCCGGCTCCCAACTCTCAGTTCAATTACCCGGCCTACACCATCGAGACGCGCTCGGACAAGCGAGTGAGCGTCCGATGGATCAACGAGCTGATCGCCGATCCGGTTGCCTGCAAGCACTCGCCAAGCCCCTCGAGCGACCCGGCGTGCAATTTCATCCCGCACCTGCTGACCATCGACCAGACGCTGCACTGGGCGAACCCGCCGGCCACGGGCTGCAGGGACGGCTCCAACCGGACTGACTGCGCCACCAATAATCCGGCGCCGTACGAAGGCCCGGTGCCCATCGTGACCCACGTCCACGGGGCCCACGTCGAGGGCCACAGCGACGGCTACCCCGAGGCCTGGTGGCTGCCGGCGGCGAACAACATTCCGGCCGGCTATGCGACCCATGGTGACTTCTTCGACGATTCCACCGGCACGAACCCGGGCAACCGGGGCTACGCCGACTTCGTCTACCGCAACGATCAACCCGCCACGACCCTGTGGTACCACGACCACTCGCTGGGCATGACGCGCTCCAACGTCTATACCGGGCCGGCCGGCTTCTGGCTGGTGCGCGGCGGCAAGTACGACAGGGTCAAGGGTCGCGGGCGTATGGGCGGCGTGCTGCCCGGACCGGCGCCGGTCGCCGGCGAAAGCCTCGCCACTACCAACTTCCCGGGCGCCCTGGGCGGGCAGCGCGAGAAGTACCGGGAGATCCCCATCGCCATCCAGGTCCGCTCCTTCAACGCAGACGGCTCCCTGTTCTATCCGGACAACCGCGCCTTTTTCGAGGGTCTCGAGCCGGACACACTTCAGATTCCGTTTGTGCCGGATTCGGACATCGCGCCCATCTGGAACCCGGAGGCCTTCTTCAACACCATAGTGGTCAACGGTGTCACCTGGCCTTCGCTGGAGGTTGCCCCGGCCAGGTATCGGTTCCGCCTGCTCAATGGCTGTAACTCGCGGTTCCTGAATCTATCGATGTTCGTGGTCAACGGCGACGGCAGCCTGGGTACGGAGATTCCGTTCTACCAGATCGGCGCCGAGCAGGGCTTTCTGCCCAAGGTGGTGCGCATCGAGACCGGGTTCGCCACGCCGCTGCCGGGCAACGGCACACTGCCGCCGCTGGTTCCGGCCAGCGACCCACAGCAAGCGCTGCTGATGGCGCTGGCGGAGCGCGCGGACGTGATCGTCGACTTCGGGGGCCTGCCTGACGGCACCCGCGTGCGCATGATCAACACGGCGCCGGATGAGCCGTTCGGCGGTTTCCCGGTTGACCCGGCCGACCCCGACACCACCGGCCAGGTGATGGAGTTCCTGGTGCATACGGCCCTGCTGCGGCCGAGTGACCACAAGACCACCTCGCCGCTGGCGCTCGTGCCCAAGGCAGAGAGCACAAACTCGAGGAAGGCGAAGGTGACGCGCCGGGTGTCGCTCAACGAGGAGGAGTCGCACACACTCTGTGTACAGGAGGACCCGGCGGGCAATATCATCGAAGTGCCCGGCAGTGTGCCGCCCGATTGCGCAGGCGGCGGCGAACCCTTCGGGCCCAAGGAGGCGTTGCTGGGTACGGTCATCGGGACCGGTGCCGCGGCGGTGGGCAATCCGCTGAAGTGGACAGACAACTCCGGCACCAGCCTTCCGGCGGCAGTGACCCGGGCGGACGGTTCGAAAGTGATGGTCAATGTCACCGAGAATCCGACGGTCGGCGACACCGAGATCTGGGAGATGTATAACTTCACCACGGACGCGCACCCGATGCACCTTCATCTGGTGCGATTCGAGGTGCTCGGCCGGAAGATGATGGACGGTACGCCGAGTCCCCACGGCAACCCGCAGCCCTGGGAGAGCGGCTTCAAGGACACGGTCATCGCCTATCCGGGCGAGATCACCCGCGTCAAGGCCACGTTCGACATCCCCGGCCTCTACGTCTGGCACTGCCACATCGTCGAGCACGAGGACAACGAGATGATGCGGCCGTATGTGGTGTCGCCCAAGCGATGGCGCTGAGCGTTGAGTGAACAAGGGCCGCCATCGGGCGGCCCTTTTTCTTCCGGTCGCCTGCTCCTGGCAGGTGCAACCGGCGGCAGCCAGAACAGCTAATGAGGAGCTATGAAGGCCTATGCGTATCCGTACGTTGATTGCGATCGTTCTGTGTATTGCCCCCCTCGGTCCAGCCGCAGCCGGTGCGCCGCTGAACTTCGATGACGAAACCAACCGAATCAGTTACAGCCTCGGCTATCAGATCGGCGGAGACTTCAAGCGCCAGGGCGCCGGGATGAACGCGGACGCGGTGCTCAAGGGTATCGAGGATGCCCTATCGGGTGCGGAGCCGCAGATGAAACCCGAGGACATGCACAGCACGCTGATCGAATTCAAGCGCAAGATCGTCGCCGAACAACAGGCCAGGCAGCGCGAGTCGGAGCAGCAGCAGATTGCCGCGGACAAGAAGTTCCTCGAAGAGAACGCCAGAAAGGACGGGGTGGTCACCACCGCGAGCGGGCTGCAGTACAGAGCTGTCGACCAGGGGAAAGGCAGGACGCCGGGTGCGACCGACCAGGTGACCGTAAATTACCGCGGCACCCTGGTCGACGGACACGTGTTCGACAGTTCGTACGAGCGCGGCAAGCCGGCGACCTTCAAGCTCGACGGCGTCATCCAAGGCTGGACGGAAGGGCTGCAGCAGGTCAGGGAAGGCGGCAAGATAAATCTCGTCATACCGCCTGCGCTCGCCTACGGCCACCAGGGGCCGCTGGCCGACCGCACGCTCATCTTCGACGTCGAACTTCTCTCCGTCGGCGTCGGCCAGCAGTCCGGGAACGCGGGGGAGCGGCAGGCGGCGAAGGGTGAGGGTGCCCGGGCGGACGAGTAGGTGTGGTCCCTGTCGACTGACAGAAGACATGCCGGAGGCGGGATCCTGAAAATCGGCGCCTGTGCGCGGGCGCCGTCCCGAAGCGAACCCGTCATGCGTCCGACGCCGGCGGGACGAGCGATGCGCAGGCAAGCGTTCGCGTCATGGGCGCGGTCAACGAGCGCACCGCGGCTGCACGGTGCCGCGCGAGGAAAGGGGGGCCAAGCTCGCCGACTGTGTGGATGCGGCGCTGGATGCGGAGTACGATGCAGCCTGGTCGCTGTGTCGGGCCGGCGAAGGGCAGACGGAACTTCCAAAGACCCGGCGGCAGGGTCGGATAGAACGCATGTCATCCATTCAACGCGTGCAACTGGCGCCGGGGTTCGTGCTGCACGCGCGGCCCTACCGGGAAACCAGTGCGCTGGTTGAACTCTTCACGTTCGAGCACGGTCGCGTCGCGGTCGTCGCGCGCGGCGCGCGCGGTCCGAAGTCGCGGCTGCGCGCCGAACTGCAACCCTTCCGGCCGTTGCTGCTGTCCTGGCAGTCGCGTTCGGAACTCGGCAGTCTGACCGGTGCCGAAAGCGAGCACGCCGCACCGCTGATCGGCGGGCTGGCGCTGTACGCCGCCTTTTATCTGAATGAACTGCTGCTGCGCCTGCTCGTCCGGCACGATCCCCACCCGGTGTTGTACCGCGACTATGTCGACGCGCTGCAACGGCTGGAGGAAGGTGCGCCCGTGGAGACGGTGCTGCGCCGGTTCGAGCACCGCCTGCTGGAAGCGCTCGGGTACGCGCTGGTGCTGGACCGCGACGTGCGCACCGGCGAGGCGCTCGACCCGGACTCGCACTACGATTATCAGCTCGAACAGGGACCGACGCGTGTCGCCGCGGACACTGGCATGGGCTTCGTCTTTGCGGGGTCGAGCCTGCTGGCGATCAGCGCCGGGCGCTTCGACGACGCCCAGGTGCTGCGCGACGCCAAGCGCCTGATGCGCGCCGCGCTGAAGCTTTACCTGGGCGACAAGCCGCTGAAGACCCGCGAGTTGCTCCGCCAGGTGATGGGCTGAACGCGCCGGAAAATCCACGCCCCGGCTGTCATCGCGGATGCCAACCTGAGATACTCGCCATGTACGCGGCGACGCGGCGGCGGCAGCCCCTGCCTCGCAAACAGGAGTGAATTCGCTTGAACGAAGTGTCCGATATTCTGCTCGGCGTCAACATCGACCACATCGCCACGCTGCGCCAGGCGCGCCGCACGCGCTATCCCGACCCCGTACAGGCCGCGATCGAGGCGGAGTTGGCGGGCGCCGACAGCGTCACGCTGCACCTGCGCGAGGACCGCCGCCACATCCAGGAACGCGACGTCGACATGCTCGCCGGCATTCTGCAGACGCGCATGAACCTCGAGATGGCCGCGACGGAGGAGATGTTGGAAACCGCCGAGCGGGTCAGGCCGGCCGATTGCTGTCTGGTGCCCGAGCGCCGGGAGGAACTGACTACCGAAGGCGGGCTGGACGTCGCCGCGCAGGCCGGCAAGCTACGCGAGGCCTGCACCCGCCTGGCGGGCGCCTGCGTGCGCGTCTCGCTGTTCATCGACGCCGAGCCGCGCCAGGTGGAAGCGGCCAAGGCGGTCGGCGCGCCTTGTGTCGAGATCCACACCGGGCACTATGCCGACGCGAGATCCGCCGCCGAGCGTGCCGCCGAATTCGATCGCATCGCCCAGGCGGCCGAGCTGGGCCATGCGCTGGGTTTGCAGGTCAACGCCGGTCACGGGCTGCACTATCACAACGTCGGCCCGGTCGCGGCCCTGCGCCAGGTGCGCGAACTGAACATCGGTCACGCCATCGTCGCGCGCGCGCTGTTCACGGGGTTGCGCGAGGCCGTGCGCGAAATGAAGCGCCTGATGGTCGACGCGCGGTTGCATTCGAGGTGAGCCCATGAATTATCCGACCCTGGAAGCCTTCGTCGGCAACACGCCGCTGGTGCGCCTGCAGCGTCTGCCCGGCGCGTCCAACGCCATTCTGGTCAAGCTGGAAGGCAACAATCCGGCCGGGTCGGTGAAAGACCGGCCGGCCTTGAGCATGATCCGCCATGCCGAGGAACGCGGCGATATCCGGCCGGGCGACACACTGATCGAGGCGACCAGCGGCAACACCGGCATCGCGCTGGCCATGGCGGCGGCCATCAAAGGCTACCGCATGATCCTGATCATGCCGGAGAACATGAGCATGGAGCGGCGCCAGGTGATGAAGGCGTTCGGCGCCGAGATCCTGCTGGTCACGCGCGAACAGAGCATGGAGGGCGCGCGCGATCTGGCCAAGCGGATGGAGGCCGAAGGCAAGGGCAGGGTGCTGGACCAGTTTTCCAACCCGGACAATCCGCGCGCGCACTACGAAGGCACCGGCCCGGAAATCTGGCGCGATACGGCCGGACGCATTACGCACTTCGTCAGCGCCATGGGCACCACCGGCACCATCATGGGCACGTCGCGCTACCTGAAGGAGGTCAATCCCGCCGTTCAGATCGTCGGCGTGCAACCAAAAGAAGGCGCCTCGATTCCCGGGATCCGGCGCTGGCCGAAGGAATACCTGCCGAGCATCTTCGAAGCCAGCCGGGTCGACCGCACGCTCGACATCGGCCAGGAGGACGCCGAGCGGACCACGCTGGCACTGGCCGCGCGCGAGGGCATCTTCTGCGGCGTGTCGTCGGGCGGCGCGGTCGCGGCCGCGCTGCAGTTGTCGCGCGAAGTCGCCGACGCCGTGATCGTCGCCATCATCTGCGATCGCGGCGACCGCTATCTGTCCACGGGAATCTTCCCTGGTTGAAACACCTGTGGCTCGCCGCGCTGCTGGTGTCGATCGCCGGCTCGGTCGCGGCCATCGACCGGATCGATGTCGGCGCCGATCGCATCGAGGGGCAGGATCTCAGCGTAGAGGGTTTCGAGTTCGCGTTTTCGTTCGGCGACGACGGCCGGCTCGAACTGGTTCTGCGCGCCGACGGACTTGCGCAGTCCGGCCGTACGCTGGACCAGCCCGAGCTGCGCTGCGTCGATCTGCGCGTCACGCCGGAACGGATCGACTGTCCGGAAGCCCGGCTGACCTTCCGGCACGCCCAGGTGAGCGCGTCGAACTCGCCGGCGACGTTTTCCTATGCTTTCGCCGCGCGGCGGCTGCACGTCGCGATCGGCGATCTGATCATCGCCGGCGGCCACGCCGCGCTGGACTTCACCCTGGCCGACGCGGACTGGACGCTTGCTGTGGACGCCAAACAACTCGACCTGGCCGGTCTGGCCGCATTGGCCGAAGCGTTCGGCGTGACCCCGCCGGCGCTGAACCCGGCGGGCCGCGTTTCCGGCAGTGTGCGCCTGAGCGGGAACGCCCTCGGTGTACGCGGCGCCGACTGGCGGCTGGTGGCGCGCGACGTGGTCTACTCCAATGCCGACGGCACACAGGCGGCGCAAGATCTCGCGCTCGATCTTACCGGTGACGCACGCGCCGGCACGAACCGTGACTGGCGCTTCAAGGCGCAGGTTCACGCCTCGCAGGGCCTGTTGTACACCGATCCGCTGTATTTCGATTTCAAGTCCGCGAACGCGCTGACGCTGGACGCGGACGGTCTGTGGCAGGCGGCTCGACAACGTGTCCGCATCGACCGGCTGGCGCTCGATCATGCCGGCATTGCGCAGGCCGAGGCGCGTCTGGCGTTGCGACTGGGCGAAGCACCGAAACTGGAAATGCTGACGCTGGACCTGCACCAGGGATTGCTGCCCGGCTTTTACACGACCTATCTGCAACCCTGGGCCGCCGGAACTCTGCTGGAGCAGATCGACAGCAGCGGTGCGGTGAAGGCATCGCTCGAGTGGCGCGACGACGCGCTGCAGGCGCTGCGCCTGCAGCTCGACGATGCATCGTTCGAGCAGCATAGCGGACGCTTCGGCGTCGGCGGCCTCAGCGGCACGCTGCACTGGGGCAACGACGATACGCCGCGCGATTCGGTGCTGGTCTGGGAGCGCGCCAACTATTATCAGCTTGCGCTCGGCAAGGCGCGCGTCAACGTCGAGACGCGCGGCCGCCAGGCGCGCCTGCGCGAACCTCTGTCGGTGGATGTGCTCGACGGCCGGTTGCACATCGACACGTTCGAACTCGACATGTCGGCGCCCGACGATACCCGCTGGCGCTTCGACGGCGTGCTCGCGCCGATTTCGATGGAGGCCTTCTCGAAAGCAATCGGCTGGCCGCCCCTGGCCGGGCAGTTGTCGGGTGTGGTGCCGGACGTGGAGTACGCCCAACACCGGCTCAAGGTCGGCGGCACGCTGCTGGTGCAGGCGTTCGGCGGCGACATCAAGGTGCAGAATCTGCGCATCGACGAGCCGGCCGGCCTCGTGCCGCGGCTGTGGGCGGACGTGCGGCTCGACCATCTGGACCTGAAGACGCTCACGCGCACCTTTTCGTTCGGGCGCATCAAGGGGCAACTGCAGGGCTCGGTCGACGGGCTTTACATGGAGGACTGGCAGCCGGTCGCCTTCGACGCGCGCTTCGAAACACCGCCCGGCGACCACAGCACCAAACGGATCAGCCAGAAAGCGGTCGACAGTATTTCCAACCTCGGCGGCGCCGGCGTCAGCGGCGCTCTGTCGCGCGGCTTTCTGCGCTTCCTGGACGACTTTCCCTACCGTCGCCTCGGCATCGCGTGCCGGCTCGAAAAAGGCGTCTGTCACATGGACGGCGTCGGGCCCGCGCCCGGCGGCTACTATCTGGTGCAGGGACGCTTCATTCCGCCGCGCCTGGACATGATCGGCTACAGTCACGAGGTGGACTGGAAATCGTTGATCGACCGGCTGGCCGCGGTCACTTCGCTGCCGGCGCCGTCGGTGCAATAACTTTTTCAAGCGAAACGCGTTACACTTGGACGGGTCCGTTTGCGGACCCTGAACCAAAGCGAGTGGAGGAATCACCGGTATGAATCTGTTTCGGGCGGGCGCTTTCCTGGGTGCGTATCTGTTTCTCGTGGCCTGTGTCACCATCAACGTCTATTTCCCGACTGCACAGGCGGTCGAAGCCGCCGACCAGATCATTCGCGGCGTGTACGGCAAGGAAAACCCACCGCCCGCCGCCCCCGAAACGCCGGCGCCTCACTCGCAGCGTCCCGGTGCGGCATCCGAACCGGTTGCCGTCATGTTCCTGAACTTCGTGGTCAGCCCCGCCCGGGCCGATGCCGATCTGTCGATCGAATCGCCGGCCGTCAATGCGCTGCGTGCGTCGATGAAGGCACGCTTTTCCAGGCTCGAACCCTATTTCAGCTCCGGTGCGATCGGTATGACGCGCGACGGCGGGGTTGCGGTGCGCGATCTCAACGCCGTGCCCCTGCCCGAACGGCGCAGCGTCAACAGTCTCGTCGCCGACGAAAGCCGCGACCGCGGCAACCTGTACAAGGAAATCGCCGCCGCCAACGGTCATTCCGAGTGGGAGGCGGACATCCGCGCGACGTTCGCCAAACGCTGGGTGGACAACGCGCCGGGCGGGTGGTGGTACCAGGACGCCAAAGGCGGGTGGGTGCAGAAATGAGGTCGCGTTATTGTTGACCGCGAAGGACACCAAGGAAAGACACTTTTAAAACCTTGTTAACCACAAAGGACACAAAGGACACAAAGGTAAACATTGCAAAGCCGCCTCCGACCGTGGCGTCACGCCGGCGAAGGCCGGCATCCAGTTGAAGTCGCAGAGATTGAACGGGGTAAGTCCCGCTGTGGCGAACCGTCGCGGATCGCAGCCACTGCGCCGCCAGGGTGCGTGCAAGATCGGATGGGGCGATTGTTACCTGATGTTCACTGCACACACCCAGATTCAGGGGCTCTGGATACAGGCTTTCGCCGGCATGACGATCCCAATAGGGGTTCCTTTCTATTCTTACCTTCGTGTCCTTTGTGTCCTTTGTGGTTAACAAGGTACTTAAAGTGTTTTTCCTTCGCGTCCTTGGCGTCCCTCGCGGTTAAGCATAATCTCGGAATTCGCTGCAATGAACGTATTTGTCTTCGACATCGAAACCATCCCCGACGTTGATTCCGGACGCCGCCTGTACGGGTTGGAAGGCCTGAGCGACGCCGATGCCGCGAAGGCGATGTTTGCGCTGCGCGCCGAGGAAACCGGCGGATCGGATTTTCTGCGGCTGCACCTGCACCGGGTCTGCGCGATCTCGGTGGTGATGCGCCACGCCGACCGGGTCAAGGTCTGGTCGCTGGGCGAGCCGGACTCCGACGAGCGCGAGCTGGTCCAGCGGTTTTTCGACGGCATCGATCGCTATGTGCCGACGCTGGTGTCCTGGAACGGCGGCGGTTTCGATCTGCCGGTGCTGCATTACCGGGCGCTGCTGCACGGCGTGCAGGCGCCGCGCTACTGGGACACCGGCGGCGATGACCGGGATTTCAAGTGGAACAATTACATCAGCCGTTACCACGAACGTCACACCGACCTGATGGATCTGCTCGCGGCCTATCAGGCGCGGGCCTATGCGCCGCTGGACGATATCGCCACCCTGCTCGGGTTTCCCGGGAAGATGGGGATGCGCGGCGACAAAGTCTGGGATGCGTGGCTGGCCGGTGACATCGCCGGCATCCGCAATTATTGCGAGACCGATGTCCTGAACACCTATCTGGTCTTCCTGCGCTTCCAGTTGATGCGCGGTCACCTGACCCCGGCGGCGTATGAGAAGGAACACATGCTGCTGCGCGAATCGCTGAAACAGGAAGGCAAGCCGCATCTGAATGAATTCCTGGCGCAGTGGGGGTGAGCATTGACCGAACAGGTGGCGGGGGCAAACACCCGTGACCGCGAAGGACGCCAAGGACGCGAAGGAAAGACACTTTTAGAACCTTGTTAACCACAAAGGACACCAAGGTAAACATTGCGAAGCCGCCTCCGATCGTGGCGTCACGCCGGCGAAGGCCGGCATCCAGTCGACCCCGTAGCGGTTGAACGGTATGAAGCGCAGGGTAGCGAACCATTGCGGACCGCATCCGTTGTCCTGCCAGGGCGTTGACATGATGGGACGGGCGATTGTTACCGGGGTTTCACTGTAGGCGCCGAAGCTCAGGGTTTCTGGATGCCGGCTTTCGCCGGCATGACGATCCCAATAGAGGTTCGTTTCTATTCTTACCTTCGTGTCCTTTGTGTCCTTTGTGGTTAACTAGGGTTTAAAAGTGTTCTTCCTTGGCGTTCTTGGCGTCCTTCGCGGTTAACCGTGACAAATAGCGGTCAACAGCGCTTCCGCCCTATAATTGCCACCCCATGTCACGCCGCAAACGACAACCGCTCCCGACCGAACCGGTGCGCGTCCACGTCGAGTCCCTGTCGCACGACGGCCGCGGGGTCGCGCGTGTCGACGGCAAGGCCGTGTTCATTGCCGGCGCGTTGCCGGGCGAGGATCTGAGCTTCGTCTACACGGCCCGTTCGCGCCGCCACGACGAGGGTCGTGTAGACGAGATATTCACGGCCTCGGACGAACGCGTCGTGCCGCGTTGCGCGCACGCCAACGTCTGCGGCGGCTGCAGTCGTGCAGCACCAGGCCCGCGAACGGCAGATTCTGCACAAGCAGCAGACGCTGCTGGATAATCTCGAACGCATCGGCAAAGTCAAGCCGCGCGCCGTCATCGCGCCGCTGACCGGTCCTTACTGGGGTTACCGGCACAAGGCGCGCCTCGGCGTGCGGTACGTGCACAAGAAGGGCAGGGTGCTGGTCGGCTTTCGCGAAAAACAGGGCCGCTATCTCGCCGATCTGAAACGCTGCGAGGTGCTGCATCCGTCGGTCGGCGGGCGTCTGGCGGAACTGGCGCAGCTCATCCAGGGGCTGGACGGGCGCGAACAGATCGCGCAGATCGAGGTCGCGGTGGGCGACGAGACCAGCGTGCTCGTGCTGCGCAATCTCTCCCCGCTGACCGACGCGGACACCGCGGCGCTGACGGCCTATGCGCGCGAGACCGGTCTGCACATTCAACTGCAGCCCGCGGGTGCGGACAGTGTGCAACCGCTCTACCCGGGCGAATCGCGGCTGTTCTACCGACTGCCCGAACAAGGGCTGGAGTTCACGTTTCTGCCCACCGACTTCACCCAGGTCAACCCGGTGATCAACCGGCGCATGGTCGTTCAGGCGCTGGACCTGCTGGCACCGGACACCACCGACCGGGTGCTGGATCTGTTTTGCGGACTGGGCAACTTCACGCTGCCGATCGCGCGCCGCGCCGGCCACGTCATGGGCGTCGAAGGCGACGTCGGGCTGGTGCAGCGCGCCTGGATGAACGCACAGCGCAACGGTGTCGAAAACGTGCACTTCGCGGTCGCCGACCTCACTCAGGATCCGGCCGGACAGCCCTGGCTGCGCGGTCCTTACGACAAGGTGCTGATCGACCCGCCCCGGTCGGGCGCCCGGGAAATGCTGCCGCACCTGGCGGCGCTGAAGCCGGCGCGGCTGGTCTACATCGCCTGCAACCCGGGTTCGCTGGCGCGCGACGCCGGCCTGCTGGTGAACGCCTACGGGTATCAACTGGACGCCGCCGGTGTCATGGACATGTTCCCCCACACGACCCACGTCGAATCCATGGCGTTGTTCACGCGCTGAGGCGCGGGCCGCGGCGCTGCCGTATAATCGAGCCATGGCTTCGGAGGTCGCCGGGAAGTCCGTGGTTCAAGCACAGTCCCGCATTTCGCCGTACGACTGGCGCAGCGTGGTGCGCATCGCGCTGTCGCACCGGCGCGAGCTGGTCGTGGCGCACCTGATCGCACTGGTGGCCGTCGCCGCCGCAGTGCCGATTCCATTGCTCATGCCGCTGCTGGTCGACGAAGTGCTGTTGAAGAAACCGGGCATGCTGGTCGGCCTGATGGACCGCGCGTTTCCGTCCGCGTGGCACGGACCGGTGCTGTACATCGTCACCATTCTGCTGGCCACCATCTGTATGCGCATCAGTGCCGTGCTGCTGGGCGTGTGGCAGACGCGCCAGTTCACGCTGATCGCCAAGGACGTCAGCTTCCGCATCCGCCGCGATCTGCTCAATCACCTGCAGACCATTTCCATGGCCGAATACGAAACGGTCGGCAGCGGCGCGGTGGCGTCGCACTTCGTGACCGACCTGAACGCGGTGGACGATTTCATCGGCCAGACGATCAGCAAGTTCCTGGTCGCCCTGCTGTCGCTGGTCGGCGCGGCCGGCGTTCTGCTCTGGATGCACTGGCAGCTCGCCTTGTTCATTCTGTTCCTGAATCCGGTCGTGGTCTACTTCACGGTCGTGCTGGGCAAGCGGGTCAAACACCTCAAGGCGCGCGAAAACCGGGCGGTGGAGGTCTTCCAGGGCGCGCTGACCGAAACGCTGGATGCCATCCACCAGATCCGCGCCAGCAACCGCGAACGCCACTACATCCATCGGGTGATCGAATACGCCGCCGGCATCCGGCGCGAATCGGCGCGTTTTTCCTGGAAGAGCGACGCAGCCAACCGGCTGTCGTTCGCCGTGTTCCTGGTCGGTTTCGATCTGTTCCGCGGGCTCAGCATGTCCATGGTGGTGTTTTCCAGCCTGACGGTCGGCGAGATGATGGCCGTGTTCGCCTACCTCTGGTTCATGATGGCACCGGTGCAGGAAGTGTTGAACATCCAGTTCGCGCTGTTCGGGGCCAAAGCCGCGCTGGCGCGCATCAACCGGCTTATCGCGCTCAACCAGGAGCCGCAGTATCCGCATCTGCGCAATCCGTTTCTGGGCAGGCGCGGCGTCGCTATCGACATCGAGAATCTGAGCTTTGCGTACGGCGATCGCGAGCCTGTGCTGAACCGGATCAATCTGCACATCGACTGCGGACGAAAGATCGCGCTGGTCGGCGCCAGCGGCGGCGGCAAGTCCACGCTGGTGCAGGTGTTGCTGGGGCTGTATCCGCCGCAGCAGGGCAGGGTGCTGTTCGACGGCGTGCCGGTCGAGGAAATCGGTCTGGACGTGGTGCGCGAACACGTCGCGACCGTGTTGCAGCATCCGGCGCTGTTCAACGACAGCCTGCGCATGAACCTGACGCTGGGGCGAGAAATCGGTGATGACCGGCTGTGGGAGGCGCTGGAAATCGCGCAGCTCGGGGAGACCGTGCGCGAACTCAAGGCCGGTCTCGACACCCAGATCGGGCGCCAGGGCATTCGGCTGTCCGGCGGCCAGCGGCAACGGCTTTCCATCGCGCGCATGATCCTGGGCGACCCGCAGGTGGTGGTGCTCGACGAAGCCACCTCGGCGCTCGACACCGAAACGGAATCCGCACTGCACGCGGCGCTGCAGACCTTTCTGGCCGGGCGCACCACACTCATCATCGCTCACCGACTGAGCGCGGTCAGGCAGGCGGACCAGGTTTATGTGTTCGAGGACGGCCGGATCATCGAACAGGGTTCGCACCAGGAGTTGATGCAAAGCGACGGCTTGTACCGCCGCTTGTACGGCGCCTGAGCGGACGTCATGGCGCCCGCCTGCGCGCGGCACTTGCCCCACCCCGGTTTCCCGCCGCGGCCGCTTCCCCCGATTTCGCAGACAACGTCCTGCGCGCGGCCGCTTATCCCGTTTGACTGTTGCCATGCGGCGACGACGTTGCGATAGCGGCGTCGTCACCGCCGTGCGTCCGCGTTCGTGCTCCTGATCCGGTTTCCCGTCCGATGCGCAACAACCGGGTTGGATCGATAGCGCGACATTGACAAGTGCCAACGAAACGGGACAATCATCTTAACCCAGTAAGAACAACGCTGTCAGGAAGAGGGAATCAAAGGATGAAACTTCGTTATATCTGCGTGTCCAATGAAAGTTCCAACCCTGTCCTGTGCCCGTCCGGAACGGCGCGCAAGGGTTTCAGCCGCGTCGGGGTGGTGCGCAGGTTGGGCGCAAACTGCCGGCGTCGCGTGCTGGCGATGTCGCTTCTGAGCGGGATCTCGCTCGGTGCGGCGGCAAACGACTGGGACACTGAAAAGGATCCGGTGGCCGTTTCGCAGTTGTCCACCACGGGCTGGGAATTTTCCGCACCGGTTGCCGTCGAGGATGTGGAGCGCCGCTCCCTGGACGAATTGAAGAAGACCAACGGCCATGCGCCGAGGGTGCCGTTCGGCGGACGCAACGCGGCGTGGGAACAGTTCAAGGCGTCGATCCTGCCGGGCGACGTCGTGGTCTACTTCAGGTCGCCGTCGGACACTTGGGACGGTGTCTACGGCCGGGCGGGCTACGCGCTGATCCGGAACGGCATCGTGGTCGACGCCATACTCACACTGCTGGAGTGACCGGCGTCAGTGCCGGGTCACCGGGTCGATCGGGACGACTTTCATGCGCCACTTGTCACAGCCGTAATAGTCGATTTCCGCGTGACGGCTGGGATAGCGCCCGCAGTTGAAGTAGCGCCAGTAAAACGAGTTATAGCCGGAGCAGAAACCGGTGGCGTCGTCAAGCACCGGGCAACGCAGCCAGAGAATGTGGCAGCAGCGCTGGCAGTCGCCGCACCCGGCGCCATGACGCCAGCCGGGGGCCAGTTCCACCAGTCCATGATCCGGCTTCGATTGCGGCGGGCTGGTCAGCGGCACACTGAGCATGAACTGGCCCTCGCGCCTGAACATGAGCCAGACAATGTTCCACGCGTGCGGAAACAGGCGCCAGGCACGACGCCAGTGGCGCCAGAACCGCCAGTCGTTGTAAAACAGGTGCGTCATCAGCGGCGCGGTCGCGAAACCGCCGACGACGGTGATCATGGACAAACCGATGTAGGTATAAAAGCCCAGCCGCGCGCTTGCCCAGCCCAGTTGCCGGAGGCGGGTGGCTATGCGCCCGGCAGGGCCGCCGGCGATCTTTCGACCCGGTGCCAGCAGGTCGTCGAGCGGCAGTACCTGCCGCGGCATCCGTTCCCGTCCTTGTGCGGGATCGGTCGGGACGCGGAACGGGCGGGTACGGGATGGGGTTCGTGTCTGGTGACGGGGTTCGATCATGGCGGCTATGGTAATTCGCGCGGAGCCCCGTGTCGATAAGCCCGTTTGGTTGATGGCGAGGATAATGGCCGCGAGGCGGCACGTCGGAAACAACCGGGGCGCCGTTTCGCGGGCCGCCGTACCCATTCGACCGATGAGGGATTCATGAACGACGACAGCCGCTCGGTCCAGCGCATTCGCGAGGAGATCCTGGCGTTTCGCAGGCGCTTCGACAGTCTGGTACTGGCCACAGTGTCAGCCGATGCGGCACCGGAAGCCAGCGCCGCGCCGATGATCTGCGGCGCCGATGGTGAATTCTACGTTTTCGTCAGCGCACTTGCCGCGCATACCGGCAATCTGAGAGGCAATCCCCAGGCCGGCGTGTTGCTCATCGAGCCGGCCGAACAGGCGCAGAACGCGTTCGCGCGCCGCCGTCTGACCTATCAGTGCCGTGCCGAAACGGTGGCCAGGGATGCGCCGGTATTCGCGGCGGTGCTGCAGCGCTTTGCACAACGTTTTGGAGATATCGTCGAAACGCTCAAGGCCCTGCCGGACTTCGAGCTGGTGCGGTTGACGCCGGTGTCGGGGACCTATGTGCGCGGTTTCGGTCAGGCCTGGCGGCTGGGCGGCGAGGCGATGAACGAACCGGAGCACATCAACCCGGCGCGGGATGGCAAGCGCTGAAGCGCTCCGTCTCGACTGCGCGGAATGCCGGCCTCGCGGGTCTTGCGTGCGGGCGCAGGTTCAATCCGGCGGCGGTCGGGGCGGCCCACGGGTCCGGTTTTCAATGAGGTGATGGTGATGAAGGCAACCGCCGAGTTACAGGTCGTTCCCATCGGTGACGGTGTTTCCGTGCGCAGGCAGATCGCTCACGTGGTGCAACTGCTCAACCGACACGATTTCGTCGTCGAGACGCACGCGTCCGGCACCAACATCGAAGGCGCCATGGCGGAAATTCTTGCCGCGGTCGCCGAGATTCACGCCGCACTGCACGCCGACGGCAGTGTGCGGCTGGTCAGCTATCTGAAATTGGAGACGCGTACCGACAAACCGCCGACCCTCGCGGGAAAGCGGTTGTAGCGGCAGTGGACTGTTGCGGGGGCGACCGGCCGAGGGCGCGCGATTCTGTTAACCACAAAGCACGCGAAGGTACCCCACCTTTAACCGCAAAGGACGCGAAGGACACGAAGGTGAGAATAGCAAAGAACCTCTCTTGGGATTGTCGTGCCGGCGAAGGCCGGCATCCGGTAGCCACGAAGCACACGAAAATACCCCACCTTTAACCGCGAAGGAAAGACACTTTAACCGTTTAACCACAAAGGACACGAAGGACACCAAGGCAAGAATAGCAAAGAACCTTTCTCGGGATCGTCATGCCGGCGAAGGCCGGCATCCAGGAGGGTGTCAATTTAACTGTGTAACCGGCGTTCACACGGGTACTCGCTCACCGAACATAATGACGAACTGATTGAGTGCTGCCTTCCAGTTTCGTATTACACAGTTCTTTATTACACCATCGCATCCAGACGCTGAACCTTGGCGCGCGCAGTGAAGCCCCCGTCAATAATCGCCAGTCTGATGTTGTCAAGGCCGTCGCAGGACAACGGACGCGATCCACAAGGGTTCGCCAGGTGGGATTCCCCCGTTCAATCGCTGCGGTGTCGACTGGATGCCGGCCTTCGCCGGCATGACGGCTAGGCCGGAGGTGACTCGATACTGTTTACCTTCGTGTCCTTTGTGTCCTTTGTGGTTAAGCGGTTAAGGTGTTTTACCTTCGCGTCCTTTGCGGTTAAAGGTGGGTTACCTCCGTGTGCTCTGCGGTTGAAGAGGTTTAACCACCTAACCGATTTCCAGAACCAACTTGCCGATCGGGTGTTCCTGCTCCAGGCACCGGTGAGCCGCCGCCGCGTGCTCCAGCGGATAGCGCGCCGCCACGGCGATCCTGAGTTTCTTCTGGTCGAACAGCATCGCGCACCGGCGCAGTATCTCGGCCTGGTGCCGTTTGGCCGGTTCGAGACCCAGCATGACCGGCGACAGCATCAGCTCCAGCGAAATACGCAGATTGCGTTTGCGCGCTTCGCCCCAGGGCATGGACTCGGTGGGTTGCAGCAGGGTCACCAGGTCGCCGTAGGGCTTCACGCACGCAACGCTGGCATCGAGCACATCGCCGCCCAGGGTGTCGAACGCGATATCGACGCCTTCGCCGTCGGTCCAGTCGCGGATGGCGCCGGCGACATCCTCGTGCCGGTAATCGATGACCTTGTCCGCGCCAAGTTCCCGCGCAAAGGCCGCCTTGATTTCGCCGGTGACCGTGGTCGCGACCTGCGCGCCGGCGTGTTTCGCCAACTGCAGCGCAACGTGGCCGACGCCGCCGGCGCCGGCATGGATGAGGACGCGCTGGCCGGCCTTGAGCCGCACGCGATCATGCAGCGCCTCCCACGCGGTGATCAGCACCAGCGGCGCCGCCGCGGCTTCGGCAAACGACAGCGTGTCCGGTTTGTGCGCGACCAGCGCCGCGTCCACGGCGACGCGCCCGGCGTAGGTGCCTTGGCGTCCCAGGAAACCAGGTTGCGAAAACCAGACTTCGTCGCCGGGCGAATAGCCGGTGACCGCAGCGCCGACCGATTCGACAATGCCGGCGCCGTCGCACCCCGGAATGAGCGGAAAGGTCACCGGAAAGCGCTCGGGTGCGCTGCGAATCTTGGTGTCGATCGGATTGACGCCGGCGGCCTTGAGTCGCACGAGTATCTGGTCGTCGCGCGTGAGTTCGGCATCGGGCAGCGTACCGGCGCAGAGGACCTCGGCGCCGCCGCCCCGTTCCAGGTAGACTGCTCTCATGGCGGGTGCCTCATCGGGATCGTCCGACGACAACATGCGCGTTCGTGCAAAGTCTGTCAACGTCGGGACGAACGGGTCGGTTGATCAGCCGTAGCGGGTTTATCCAACCACAAACCACACGAAGCTGACCAGCCTTTAACCGCAAAGGACGCAAAGGACGCGAAGGTCACACACCTTAACCGCTTAACCACAAAGGACACGAAGGACACGAAGGTAGACATTTTCACGCCACCTCCGGTCGAGCCGTCATGCCGGCGAAGGCCGGCGTCCAGTCGACGTCGCAGCGAATGAATGGGGGAATTCCACTTGGCCAACCCCTGTGGATTGCGTCCCTTGTCCTGCAACATCCTTGACAACAGCCGACTGGAATTTATGCCGGGGCTTCACTGCATGCACCAAGGTTCGGCGTCCCTGGATGCCGGCCTTCGCCGGCATGACGATCCCAAGAGACGTTTCTTTGCTACTTTTACCTTGGTGTTCTTTGTGTCCGTTGTGGTTAGGTGGCTAAAATGTCTTTCCTTCGCGTCCTTCGCGATTAAAGGTTGGGTACCTTCGTGTACGTCGTGGTTAAGAGGTTGGAGTGTCTTTCCTTCGCGTCCTTTGCGTCCTTCGCGGTTAAACGTTATTTGCCTTCGTGTGCTTTGTGGTTGGGCGAACTCCGCGCCGGGTCCTGGCGGTAGAACTGACCGAATACGCGATACACGTCCGGATAGACCGTCTGCAGGTGCTGCGGTTGTTCGAAGAAGAGTTCGGTGAGCACGGCGAAAAATTCCGCCGGGCTCTCGGCGCCGTAGGGATTGACGGGCGCAGGCAGTCGCCGGTCCAGGCAGTCGCGCAGATCGTCGTAGGCCGCCGTCAGCGCCGCCGTCCAGTCGGGGCGCGACACGTCGGCGTGCAGGGGCGGCATGCCGTTGGCCGCGCCGTTGCGCATGTCCAGCTTGTGCGCGAATTCGTGCAGAATGACATTGGCGCCGGGCCGGTCGGGGTGCGCGCCGGGCCGTATATCGTGCCAGGACAGAATGACCGGGCCGCGATCCCATGCCTCGCCGTCCAGCGCTCGGCGCGTCGCGTGCACCACGCCCGCCGCATCCTGCACTTCGTGCGCGACGATGAACGTGTCCGGGTACAGCACAATCTCGCGCCAACCTGCGTAATAGTCGAGGTCCAGGTTCAGGATCGGCAGGCAGGCCTGCGCGCCAATCGACACCCGCATCGCCTCGGTCACGTCCAGGCCCTGCACGCCGACGAAGGTCTTTTCGTGCAGAAAGCGCGTGGCCAGCAGCCTCAGGCGATGCCGTTCTTCGGTGTTCAGCCGCCACAGCGCCGGCGCCTGCGACAGCGCGTCCTCCCACTGATGCAGCGGTATGCGGTGTTTACGCAGCAACCGCTGGAACCACCAGCGGCGGACGCGATCAATTGCAGGCATGGCTTTACTGTTATCGTCGCAGTCTGTGGCCAAAGGCGCGGCGGCGTCTTGCGACCGGACCGCATGGACCGGACGGCGCGGCAGCACGCTCATCCGCACCCAAGTCTGAACGGGATCTTTTTGCGTTACAATGGCGCTGAATTCCGCATGTCGTCGCAGGCACGGCCATGACCAGTCACAAACACGAATCCGCCGAGCCGGCCGAAAACCTGGACCCGGTCTTGATCAGCGAACAACAGTTCGAACGGGCCGCCGCCTACGTTCAGGGTCTGAAACGGGGGCTGGTCGATTTCCTGAAAAAACCCAAGCGCACGACCATCGTCAATTTCCCGATCGAGCTGGACGACGGCAGCGTGCAGAGCTTCCAGGGTTATCGCGTGGTGCACAACCGTGTCTTCGGTCCGGGCAAGGGCGGCATCCGGTATCACCCCGAGGTGACCAGGGACGAGGTGATCTCGCTCGCCAAGCTGATGACCTGGAAGTGTGCGTTGGTCAACATCCCCTTCGGCGGCGCCAAGGGCGGCGTGGTCTGCGACCCGAAAAATCTGAGCGAGGGCGAGCTGCGCCGCATCACGCGCCGCTTCACGTCGGAACTGTTCGACGTGATCGGCCCCTATGAGGACATTCCGGCACCCGATCTGTATACCAGCGAACAGACGATGGCCTGGATATTCGACACCTACGACATGTTGCGCCCCGGCTTCAACAACCGGCCGGTCGTCACCGGCAAGCCGGTCGAGATGGGTGGATCCTATGGCCGCCTCGAAGCCACCGGCACCGGTTGTCTGCTCGCGACCCGGCGCTTTCTGGCCAAGGCGCTGATCCCGGGACAGCAGGACGTCGCGGGCGCGCGCGTGGTCATCCAGGGATTCGGCGACGTGGGCGCCGTGGCCGCGCGCGCCTTTCACCGCGAAGGCGCGAAAATCGTCGCGGTCAGCGACAGCTACGGCGGCATCCACGACGAGAACGGGCTCGACCCCGATGCCGTCGCGAAATTCAAGGCGGAGCAGCGGACGGTGGTCGGCATGGCCGGCACGCGGACGGTCACCAACGCGGAACTGCTGGAGCTGGATTGCGACATACTGCTGCCCGCCGCGCTGGGCAACCAGATTCGCGGCGACAACGCGCATTGCATCAAAGCACGGCTGATCGTCGAAGGCGCCAACAACCCCACCACGCCGCTGGCGGACGAGATACTGCAGAAACGCGGTATCCACGTGTTGCCGGATATCCTGGTCAACGCGGGCGGCGTCACGGTCAGCTACTACGAATGGGTGCAGAACCAGGCCAACGAGCAATGGGATATCGAAGTGGTCAACGCCCGCTTGAAGGCGCAGATGTACAAGGCGGTGGATACCGTGTTCGAGCGCTGGCAGGCGTTCGTGGTCGGCGAAGCGCACACGCCCGTCCAGTCCGGCCCCGCCGAACCGGCACGACCGCTGCCGGACTTCCGAACCGTCGCCCTGATTATCGCCATCGAGCGGGTGGTCCGCGCCACGCTGATGCGCGGCATCTGGCCCTGACGATGCCCTTTACAGTGACCATTCACAGCACCGGTGACCGCTTTCCCGTCGGCGATGGCGAGAGCATCCTCGCCGCGGCGCGGCGCCAGGGAATCGAGTTGCCCTACGGTTGTGCCAACGGAACCTGCGGGTTCTGCATCAGCCGCATCATCGAGGGCCGGATCGATTACCCCGACGGCCATCCGCTTGCGCTGCCCGATGACGAGGCCGGCGCGGGCAAAGGGTTGTGCTGCGTCGGCCACCCTGCCGCCGACCTGGTCATCGAGCCCGACCATCTGGGCGAGCAAGGCGAACCCTGGGACGATTGAACGTCGCCGGGGGTCCGGTCTGCGGCGTGGCGGGGAAGCGCGCCCGGGGTTCGATCGGGAACCCCGGGATCGGATCGCAGCCTCAGGCGGCGCGCTGCGAGTCGCCCTTGATGGCGCGGATCAGCGGATACAACTGTTCCGTTTCGTCCTGAATTCGGTTGAGGATGATGTCGAACATCTGGCGGGTGTCTTTCAGAAACTCCGCGTGATCGGCGATGTGCAACTGCTGTTTGTGTCGTGCGCACCAGGTCTTGGTGTACTGGTTGAAGATGCGCTTGATTTCCTGCGTGCCGCCCATGAATTTCTGCGCGATCTTGCGGGCATGGTCGTCGTGGCTGTTGAGCAGCGCCCCGTAGGTATGCTCGACCGTGTCCAGATGCGCCTGCATCTTCTCGCCGAACCGGTAGAAGAGTTCGCAGCAGGTACCGGTGTCGCACATGCTGCGATCGTTCAACAGATACCTGAGAACGTTGGAAAGTTCAGTGATTTCGTGGCTTTGGGCGTGCAGTTGGTCATAGGTGATCATTTGCAATACTCCTTTGACTTCCGTGATCATTAAGCCCCTGCGGGCGTGTGCTGGGGGTTATCGGTATGCGGCCATATAGCTGAGTAGCGTCAGGTAAAACCGGCACGAAGTCTATTGACCTGAATCAAGAATGAATCCTGTTGAAAATCATTAACGGCTTATAAACCAATCCGATTTCCGGTGTCGCTCGCCGGCCGGTCGAGGCCCCCGACGGCGGCCTGGACGCTGTCTTGCGCGGATCTCGATGACCGGTATTCCCGCGTGTTCGCGTCGGGCCGGTAGCGGACTTCGATACCGGATGGTTCAGCTTCGTCGATCAGCCGGTTCCACAGGGTTTCGACCGGTTGTTCGAAAATCGTGGCGGGATCCACTTTCACGAGGTGCCAGCTCCCGCGCAGGATCTCGATGCCGAGTTGCCCGGGTCCCCAGCCGGTGTAGCCCAGGTAAAGGTGCAGTTCGTCTTCGGGCGTCCGGCGCGCCAGCAGCGTATCGAGCACGTGCCGATCGCTGCTGAAGTAGAGTTGGTCGGCGATGGGGAACGCTTGCGTCTGCGGCACGGATTCGCGGGTCAGGAGAAAGAACTGGCTGAGCGAGAGGGGGCCGCCGAAAAACACCGGCTGATTGTCGGCGCCGTCCTTCTTGTCGAGATCCGGCAATGCCTCGCTCAGGCGCACGTGGAGTTTGCGGTTGACCACCAGACCTTGCGTGCCGTTCGCGTCACTGTTCAGCACAAGAATCACGCTGCGGCGGAAGAACGGGTCATCCAGCGCGCGGCTCGCGACCAGAAACAGCCCGGCAGCCGGTTCCGAATCCTGCGGTACGGACGTGGCGGGCGCCGGCGCGTTCGGGGGATCCGGCGGCGCTGCAGCAGTGTTTCCCGCGCGCGCGCCACTGAGCGCACTGAAGCAGACCAGCGCGAGGACGGCTCTGGCAGTTGTGTGCCGGAGAACGTCGAAACACGCTGACCCGACGCGCGGGCCTGCGCGTCCGGGTGTCGTCCTTTGCCTGGCGCCGGCGAACAAATGTCGTTCCTCCCCGGGGTTTGGATTTCGATTACTGCAAGCATAGCGCAACCCGGCCGGAAGGGTAGTCAACGCATGCCTAACCCGTTGAACCGGGCCTTTTTTGACCGGCCGCGGGCAGCGCGTGGGCAACCGCCTCGGGATCCCCGCCGTCACCCTGCGGCGGCCGGAGACAGGTGCAGGCGGCGGGCAACCCGCACCGGTCATGCCCGGCTCTGTTTCCCGCGCCGCATTTCCATTAAAGTCCCTACTGCAGCCCGATGGCCAAACGAGGAGCGCCCATGTCAGAGAACATTACGGTGAGAGACAGGAAGACTGGATTCTTCAACAAGATACCCTGGACATTCCTGATCATCGCCTACCTCCTGGTCGCGCACAATCTGAAACTGGATTTGAGCGGCGTGCCCGGTTACGTGTTTATAGGGTTGGGCGTGGTCGTGTTGTTTCTGGAATTCTTCAAGTCCGGTGATATCAGCACGTCGACATTTCTGACCGACACCCTGTATGCCGTGGTCGGCGTTATCGTCGGCACTGCGCTGTTGTGCTACCTGTACTTCCGGCTGGAGCAGACACCGGATTTTTTTCACTGGTTCGGCTACGCGATTCTGGTCGGCGACGCGATCATGAGCCCGTTCAACGCGTTCCGAACAGCGCTGCGCAATTTCGGGGTCGGCAGTTGACGCGATGGCAAGACGGCTGGGGGCGGCTGTTCACCGTCGGTGTGCGGCGCAATGGTGCTGTCACTCGGCACTATGGCCGAACAGCGGAGCGAATTCCGGCCCCTATTCCAGTAGCCAAAAAATTACCCCCACTCGCCGGGAGTGCGGCGACCAATAGCACAGCCAGCATACTTCCAATAGAATCGTCGGCATCCGTCTGACGGTCTTCTGAACCATCGATGAGGGAGTTGTCCTGTGTTAACGAAACTGGCCGGATTGGGGCGCGGCGCCGGTTACTGGCTTGCGTTGTTCGTCTTTTGTCTGGCCATGCTGGGCGTTGCGCTCTACTACCAATATGCGCTTGACCACCAGCCCTGTCTCATCTGTATCCAGGTGCGTATCCTGGTGCTGGGTATCGCCCTTGTCGCGGCAATCGCGCTGGCCGTGCGGCGCGCGCGCTTCGCTCCGGTGCTGGCGCACGCGGTCACCGCTGTGCTGGGCGCGGCGTTCTTCGGGCGCGCCTGGATGCTGCTCGGTATAGAGCGCGGCACCGAGATCGGCGATTGCAGCTTCAACCTGGGATTGCCCGCATGGTTCGCGCTGGATCGATGGTTCCCGGCGTTGTTCAAAGTCCAGGAGGCGTGCGGCTACACCCCGACACTCTGGTTCGGCATCACGATGGCCCAAGCGCTGGTCGTGATCGCCGCGGCGCTGTGTGCGGTGAGTCTGGTACTGCTGGTCGCCGTGGCGGTGGCGAGGCGATGACAGCGGAGCCGCGGCCAGCCGTGCTTCCTGGGGTGTCAGGGACTCAATCGGGATTAACCGCGAAGGACGCGAAGGAACCAACGGACTTGTCAAGACCGACATCGGCAAAGCCTCAGGTGCCGTATGCCTCATGCCGGGCAGCGTCTGGAGTGACACACCGAAAAATACATTCCGGCAGGCTTGACGGCCGCCTGCCGCGCACGAGCGGGATTCGGGCACGCCGTGCGATCCCCTTCGGGGGGCGGATGTCCCCCGGACATCGGGCTCTTCCGCCTCACCCCTGCGGCCGACGGTCACTCCAGAGGGTACCCGGCACGAGGCTTTGTCAACGTAATTCCTGATAACTTCGCGCGCCATCGCGCGCCTTTGCGGTTCAAATTTTCGCGCCCCGGTTTCCCGCCGTCAGTCGGCGAATCTTGCCGGCCTCTTGAGATCCGTCGGGTCGAATTGACCCTCCCTGCGCACGCAAACCGGTCGCGGTCTTTTCAGGTCGAGCAGAGAGAGCGCGTAGCGGCTGATCAGCCAGTGCGCGGCGCGGGTCGGGTGAATGCCGTCCCAGAACAGATAGTCTTTCGGGTCATCGCAGATGGCGCCGACGATGACGCCGGGTGTGATGCAGGTGTCCTCGACGTCCGTCAGTCCGGCGGATGCAGGGTCGGCGACCGTCCGGTCCAGGAAGCCGAACAGGTCGGCGGTCGTGACATCGATGTCCGGCAGCAGCAACGACAGTGCATTCAAGGCGCCCGTCAGGCCCTGGTTGAACTGAATCGACAGAAACCGCCCGGCGCCCTGGGCCGCCGGGCCCTGAAGGCGAACCGCCGGCACCAGCGCCAGGTCGGGGCCGTTGAACACCAGAAAGCGTCGCGCGCCGGCATCCGCGAGCGCGGTGATATTGTCCGCGATCGCCGTGATCGCCTGTTCGATGATCGCGGCGCTGGTCGCGCTCGAGGGATCGCCGGCCAGCGCTTCGAGTGCGTCGCGCAGATCGTTGCCGCCAATCAAGATCACGTACAGCGCGCGGCCGTCGGCCGCGCCTTCGGCGCCCAGATAAACGCCGACCTCGGTGCTCAGGTCCAGCACGCCGTTGGCGCGGGCACGCGCGGCGCCGACGGCATAATTGGAAAACGTCCGCCCGCCGCCAAACGCCGGCCCGGTGCGCACGTGCAACGCACGGGCGAAGCGCTCGGCCCAGGTCGGTCCGTTGGAAAAGCGGAATCCGCCCCAGGCGCAGGGCGCGGAAGGTATCAGCTCGAAAGGTCGCCGGCTGGCTTCGCCGGTGAGCGCGTACGCATTGCCGGGGTCGGACAGGCTGTCCCCGAAAAAGACGATATTGGAAAAGGGCGCGCCAGCGTGCGCCGGAATCAGATACAGCAAAGCCAGCAGACACAGCGCGAGCGCGCGAACATTCTTCTAGGTGGTTTCCGCCATGTTATCCTCCTGTCCACGCACCCCATTTCCGGTGTCTCAATTCAGGTTAGTCCATCGCAAAGGCTTTTGGAACGGGCTGCGTGTGATCTTGTACATCCGCAAATGTCGCTGGCCGCGCGGTCTGCGGTTTGCCGTCACGGCGCTGGCGCTGGCGGCCGCCGCCGGGTGCCGGTCGGGCGACGAAATCGATGTCGTCGGTACCCTGGCGTGGGACCGGATCGAACTGACCGCGGAGGCCAGCGAACCGATCGTCGCGGTGCCGGTGCACGAGGGCGGGCACGTCGACGCGGGGCAGGTCATTCTGAAACTGGACCCGGCGCGGGTTCAGGCGCAGCTCGACCAGGCGCGCGCCCTGGCCGCTCAGAGCGCCGCGCGGCTCGCCGAACTGGAACGCGGGCCGCGGGTCGAGAGCATCGAGCAGGCGCGGGCGGATCTGCTCGGAAAACAGGGGGCGCTGGACGCGGCGCAGCACGAACTCGAGCGGGTGCAATCGGTCGTCGCCAGGAAACTGTCGAGCGCGCAGGCGCTGGATGACGCGCGTTCGGCCTACGCTGTCGCGCGTGCGGCGCGCGCCGCGGCCGGTGCCGCGCTCGAACAGCTCGAAAACGGCACGACGAAGGAGGAATTGAATCAGGCCAGGGCGGCGCGCGCGGCTGCGGACGCCGCCGTGCGTACGCTCGAAGTCGGTCTCGACCGGTTGACCGTCATCGCGCCGCGCGCGGGGGTGATCGACGATCTGCCGCTGCTGCCCGGGGAACGTCCGGCGGCGGGCGCGGTGGTGGCGGTGCTGTTGACCGGCGACGCGCCTTATGCGCGCGTGTACCTGCCCGAACCGCTGCGCGTCCAGGCGCATGTCGGCATGGCGGCATCGGTTTACGTCGACGGCGTCGATCGGCCCTTCGCCGGGCACGTGCGCCGGGTCAGTTCGGACCCCGCGTTCACGCCGTACTACTCGCTGTCCGAGCGCGACCGCTCGCGCCTGAGCTATCTGACCGAAGTGGCGCTCGACGGCGATGCCGCACGGCAACTGCCGGCGGGTGTTCCGCTGCGCGTCGTGCTGCAGACGCCGAACGCGCAGTCGGGGGGCCCGGCCGATGAACGATGATGTCGCCATCCACGCACGGGGACTGACCCGTCGTTTCGGCGACCTGGTTGCCGTCAACGGCATCGATCTGGTGGTTCCGCGGCGCAGGATCTACGGCTTCCTGGGTCCGAACGGTTCGGGCAAGTCGACCGCCATCCGCATGCTCTGCGGGCTGCTGACGCCGAGCGCCGGCGAGGCGGAGGTGCTGGGCCTCAAGGTGCCGGGGCAGGCCGAAGCGCTCAAGCGCAAGATCGGCTACATGACGCAGCGGTTTTCGCTGTACGACGATCTGACCGTGCGCGAGAACCTGGACTTCGTCGCGCGTATCTATTGTCTGCCGCCGGCCCGCCGCGCCGCGCGCATCGCCGCGGCGCTGCACGGCTATCAGCTCGTCGAACAGGCGCGCCAGTTCGCCGGCACGTTGAGCGGCGGTCAGAGGCAACGGCTGGCGCTGGCCGCCGCCACGCTGCACGAACCCGAACTGCTGTTCCTCGACGAGCCGACCAGCGCGGTGGACCCTCAGAGCCGGCGCGATTTCTGGGAAACGCTGTTCCAGCTCGCCGAGCACGGCACCACGATTCTGGTGTCGACGCATTACATGGACGAGGCGGAGCGTTGCCACCGCCTGGCGATTCTGGACCACGGCTCGATCCGTGCCGAGGGCGCGCCGCAGCAGCTCATGGACAACATGGATGCCGTGGTCGTCGAGGTCGAGGCGCCGCAGTCGCGGCGAGTGCGCGCGGCCTTGATGGCGCTGCCCGAGGTGTTGAGCGTCGCGCAGTTGGGCGTGCGCCTGCGCGTGCTGGTCGCGCTGGACTGCGCCGACCCGGTCGCGATCGTGCAGGCCGCGCTGCAGGACGCCGGCATTCCCGGGGAGGCGCACCGCACGCGGCCCAGTCTGGAGGATGTGTTCGTTACCGCCACCCGCGGTCCGGCCCGGGGAGCCGCCGCGTGAGCCGGTGTTTCGGCCGCCTGTTCGCGATCATGCGCAAGGAAATCCAGCAGCTTTCGCGCGACCGTCTGACGTTCGGCATGATCGTCGGCATCCCGATCATACAGATCGTGCTGTTCGGCTTTGCGATCAACACCGACGTGCGTCACCTGCGCGGCGCGGTGGCCGACGCGGCAAACACCGAGCTGTCGCGCCAGTTGATCGCCGACGCGCAGGCCACGCAGGTGCTGGATGTCATCGTCCATGTCGACAGCGGCGAACAGGTCAGGGCACTGCTCGATCGCGGGGAAATCGCCGTAGGCATCGTGATCCCGCCCGATTTCGAGCGGCGGCTGCTCGACCGCCGCCTGCGCGGCGGCCGCAGCGCCGCCCAGCTTCTGGTCGACGGCAGCGATCCGATCGTGCTGGCCGCGGCGCGCGGCATCACCTCGATGCGCTTGCAACAGGACACCGAGCGCCCCGACGCGCCGCTCGCGCCGCTGTTCGAGGTGCGCAATTTCTACAATCCGGAGCGACGCTCGGCCGTCTTCGTCGTGCCGGGACTGATCGGCGTCATTCTCACCATGACGATGGCGATGTTCACGGCGGTGGCGATCGTGCGCGAGCGCGAGCGCGGCAACCTGGAGATGCTGATCAACACGCCGGTCAAGTCGCTGGAACTGATGGTCGGCAAGGTGCTGCCCTATGTGTTCATCGGGCTGGTGCAGGTGACCCTGATCCTGCTGCTCGGCCAGGTGCTGTTCAAGGTGCCGGTCGTCGGCCTGGTGAGCGACGTCTACCTCGCCGCGCTGCTGTTCATCGCCGCCAACCTGACCCTGGGGCTGCTGATCTCGACGCTGGCGAAGACGCAGTTTCAGGCCATGCAGATGACCATTTTCTTTTTCCTGCCGTCGATTCTGCTGTCCGGGTTCATGTTCCCGTTCGACGGCATGCCGCGGGTCGCGCAATACATTGCCGAGCTGCTGCCGCTGACGCATTTCGTGCGCCTGGTGCGCGGCATCATGCTGCGCGGCGCCGAACCGGGCATGATGCCGCGCGACCTGGCGGCGCTGCTGCTGTTCGCGCTGGTGGCGCTGTCGCTGGCGGCGCTGCGGTTCAGAAAACGCCTGGACTGATTGGCGGGAGGCAGCGCCGAGCCATGCCCTGTTAACCGGGCGCCTTAGCGGTGAAACGCGGTTATGGCCGCGTCCCGCTTCTCATCAGCGCTCGACGACGCCAGCGCGATCAACGCTTGCACGGCGGAAACTTGACCGAATCGTGAAACGCCTCCCGGCACTGGCTGGGTATCGTGCGGTCGGCCATCACCCTGCCGGCGTTGATGTCGCGCGCTTCGTCCTGATCGAACTGCAGCAACTGTTTGGCGAGCTGGCAGGCTTGCAGGTCCGCGCAGGCGCCGCTGGCGCCGCATACCGCCTCTTGCAGCATCCGGCATTCGGACGAAGGCTCCGTGCTGACCGTCATCGGCCTCGGCGGCATGGGTTGCCGGCTTTCCAGGATCTGCTGATTCGGCACGATGATGCCGTTGTTGGTCGTGACCGTGGAGCCGTCCTCAAGCCGGTGCACGCCGTTCCAGATCGGCGTGCTGACGCCGCGCGAATTGGTCACCGTGACGCGGTTGGAGTCGGGGTCGACATTGATGACGCCGCCATCCTGCAGCGTGCCCTGCCAGGGCTCAGCGCCGGTCGCGTCCGGCGGAATCAAGACAGCCAGGGAAACCAGACAGGCCGGGACTAGGAATTTCATAGGGTGCTTTCCTGTTCGTGAACACTCAATAAATGATAGCCGTTCGTCGGCTGAATTGCCTTTAGCCAGGTCAATATCGGGCAACCGGCGCCGGGGCGCTCGCGTATAATTCGCGCATGCAGTTGAGAAGCCGTGGTTTTTATGCCGCGTCGTAGGCGCCGGACAGCGCCGGCGCGGCGTTTCGCTCTGTCCTGGCTGCCCCGGTGGGCGGGCTTTGCCGCGCTCGGCCTGGTTGCGGCGAGCTGGCTGCCGGTGTTCGCGCTGCGTTTTTTCGCGCCGCCGGCGACCGCGTTCATGCTGCAACAGGCGGGCCTCGGGCGTTTTCAGTATCACTGGACGGACTGGCGGGCGCTCGGCACGCTGCCGGCGCTTGCGGTACTGGCCTCCGAGGATCAGAGATTCTTCGAGCACCATGGCTTCGACCTGGGCGCGATCGAGACGGCGCTCGCCGACCGGGCGGCCGGCCGGCCGCTGCGCGGTGCGTCGACCATCACCCAGCAGGTCGCCAAGAATCTCTTCCTCTGGTCGGGGCGCAGTTTTGTGCGCAAGGCGCTCGAAGCTTGGTTCACGGTGCTGCTGGAAGTCACCTGGCCGAAACGACGCATACTGGAAATGTATCTGAACATCGCCGAGTTCGGCCCGGGCGTTTACGGCGTGCCGGCCGCCGCGCAACGGTTTTTCGGCAAGCCGCCGGCCGCGCTGTCGGCGGGCGACGCGGCGCTGCTCGCCGCCGTGCTGCCGAATCCGCACGAGCTGCGCGCCGACCGACCGTCCGGCTACGTACTGGAGCGGCAGCGGTGGATCCTCGATCAGATGGGGCACCTGGATCGCGCTGTGCTGGGCAAAGGGGCACCGGCCGACGCGGGCGCGTCGTCCCGGCGACGGCCGAAAGGAGGCTTCGGGATTTGATCCGAGGTTCTCTGCAGGACGCGCTCCGACGCTCCTTGACAGGCTGTCGAAAAACGTTCATGCGACAGGAGCCGGCGTTGAAAACGGGCTCATAATGCTCAGGGACCGCGCGTGCACTTTGCTTTGTTCGCCGGTTTTCGCCGTGTCTTGCACGCGCCTGAACGTCTTTCACCAGCCTGTTAACACGCCGTCGAGAACCCGCTATCATGCAGCCTCACGAATCCCGCCGGCGGAGCTGAGCGTGTCCGCGAAAACCCCGTATCTGATCGTAGTGGCGCTGGTGCTGGCACTGGGCGGCGCCTGGTATTGGTTCGGCTACAGCCGGCTGGCGTCGGAGCCGGTCGTGCGGCTCAAGCCGCCGGAACCCGCGCCGGCGGTCGTCGGGCCGCCGCCCGTACGCTATCCCCTGACGCTGGCCGAAGCGAGCGAACAGGCGGCGGCCGACAGCGCGCCGGCGACCGAATCGCAGGAACCCGCCGGTCCGCCGGCGCCGCTGCCGGCGCTTGACGCGAGCGACGCCGAGCTGCGCGCGGATCTCGGCCGGACGGTCGACGCGACGCTGCTGGACCGGTTGTTCCTACCGGATCAGTGGGTGCGGCGCTTTGTCGTGACGATCGACAATCTGACCGGTCCGAAGCTGCCCAGCCGGTATCTGGCGACGCGACCGCTGCCGGACCCGTTCGTGACCGACGGCGAAGACGACACACTGGTGATCGGCGCGGCGAACGCGCGGCGCTACGAACCCTTCGTGCGCCTGATCGAGTCGGTCGATGTGACGGCCCTGGTCGCGCTCTACACCCGCTACTATCCGTTGTTCCAGGCCGCGTTCGACGACCTGGGCTATCCGGGCGTCTATTTCAATGACCGGCTGGTCGATGTGATCGATCATCTGCTGGCCGCTCCGGAGGTCGAGCTGCCGATCCGGCTGGTGCGCCCGCGCGTGCTCTACCGGTATGCCGACCCGAAGCTCGAATCGCTATCGTCGGGCCAGAAGGTGCTTGTGCGCATGGGGCCGGACAACGCGCGGCGCATCAAGGCCAGACTGCGCGATTTGCGCGCGGCGCTGACCCGGCACGAGGGAACCTGACCATTGCCGTGCGCCCGTCGATCGGGTGCGTCGCGGCCGGCGTTGCCTGAACCGCCGGGCGACCGGCCGCTGCGGCGTCCGGGGTCAGTCGAGCGACGGACCGAGAATGAAGCTGACGACGTCGAAGCCGTGATCCTCGAGCAGACTGCGGATGTCCTCCCAGGTGTGCCCCGGGTTCCGTTCCTCGACTTCAGCGATCAAGCCCGTGACGTGGCGATACACTTCGTGTTCATCGTAGTCGGTCGGAATCCGAATGAGCCGAATGGCTTTCGGGTCCGCGGCGGGCAACATCATCAGGGTTTCTTTCATCGCGTCTCCTCGCGGGCGGTGGCTGGCCGACGGCCGCCGCATACTTTGCGGTTGGGACGGCCGGTGCCGAAGGCTGTGTGCAGTCTTGCAACTGACGTCCGGCCATTGTCCACCGCCGGCGGTGCCGGCGGCAATCGCCGCGGGCCGACCGCGTGAAGCAGGTGAGCGCCGGTGTCCTGCTGTTCCGGCGCGCCGCCGGTTTACTGGAAGTGCTGCTGGCCCACCCGGGCGGCCCGTTCTGGGCCGGCCGCGACGCTGGCGTCTGGTCGGTGCCCAAGGGACTGGTCGAGGCGGGCGAGTCACTGCTGGACACCGCCCGCCGCGAGTTCCGCGAGGAAACGGGCTTCGACGTCGACGGCGATTTCATTGCGCTGGGAAGCACGCAGCTTGCCAGCGGAAAAGAGGTTCACGTCTGGGCACTGGAGCAGGACGTGGACGCCACGCTCGCCGTGAGCAACGAGTTCGACCTGGAGTGGCCGAAGGGATCGGGCATCGTCCGCCGGTATCCGGAAATGGACCGGGCCGCGTGGTTGTCGCTGGCGGAGGCGCGCCGCAGGATTGCGGGCGGGCAGTTGATCTTTCTCGAACGACTGGCGGTGGAGACCGGCCGGAGTCGGGATCGCTGAGACCCGCGGAGGTGCCGCCCTCAGGTCTTGTCCGACGCGCCGCCGCGCGGAAATGCCGTGACGTTGGCGCCGCCCGTCTGGGGGATGATGCGGTTCTCGCCCGCCGTCTCGACTTCGTCGATGCGGATGATCGACTGGGTGGGGATGTGCGTGCGCGTGACGCCCGAGAACTCGGTCTTCAGGCGTTCTTCCGACGGGTCGACCAGCACCCTGGACCGCTCGCCGAACAGGATGCCTTCCACCTCAATGAACGGGTAAATGTCGCTTTGCTCCACGTGCTCGGCGTGGATTTCGTAAATGCTGCCCTGGTTCAGGAAGCTGATGCGGTAAATGCGCTTGCGACTCATGACGGCTGCCGGGCGGTGCAGGTTACAAATTATACACGCGCCGTCGCGTCGGTGGCAGCGGCGGGCGCTCTTTAATTAACCTGAAAAAGGCGTACAATAACGCCTCGCCGCGAGAGTCTCGCGGTGTCCAGCCTGAAACACCGTACGCCTCCGAGAGTACGCATCCGGTTCGGTCCGTTCCCGACTATCGGGACCCAGGTCGGGCGCGTTCCATGGGACCCCGTTCGTGAAGATAGATTCGTCGATACTGACCAAGATATTTCCGTTCCTCGTCTGGCTGCCGGTACTGGACAAACAGGTACTGCGCGCCGACTTCATGGCCGGGCTTACCGGCGCGATCATTGTCCTGCCGCAGGGCGTCGCGTTCGCCACCATCGCCGGCCTGCCGCCGCAGTACGGCCTCTATACCGCCATGGTGACGCCGATCATCGCGGCGCTGTTCGGATCCTCCTGGCACCTGATCTCGGGGCCGACCACGGCGATCTCGCTCGTCATTTTCTCGTCGGTCAGTCACCATGCGGCGCCCGGTTCGCCGGAGTTCATTTCGCTGGCCCTGACCATGACGTTCCTGGCGGGCATCTACCAGCTCGCGTTCGGCCTGGCGCGGCTGGGCGTACTGGTCAATTTCGTGTCGCACACGGTCGTTGTCGGCTTCACCGCCGGCGCCGCGATTCTGATCGCGACCAGCCAATTCAAACACGTGCTGGGGCTGCAGGGACTGCGCAACGATTCCTTCGCGCACACCTGGATCGATATTCTGGGCAAGCTGAACGAGGTCAATTTTGCAATTTTCGCCGTCGCGCTCGTCACGCTCGCCAGCGCGATCGTCGCCCGGCGCTTCTGGCCCAAGGTGCCGCACCTGCTGGTCGGTCTGGTGGCCGGCGCGCTGACGGCGATGGTGCTGGGCGGCGAGCAGCACGGCATCAAGTTCGTCGCGAAGATTCCGGCGCAGTTGCCGCCGCTGTCGATGCCGCAACTATCGATGGACTCGGTCAAGGCGCTGGCGGCCGAGGCGTTCGCCGTGGCGCTGCTCGGTCTGATCGAGGCGGTCTCGATCGGCCGTTCGATCGCCTCGAAGTCGCATCAGCGCATCGACGGCAACCAGGAATTCATCGGTCAGGGGCTGTCCAACATAGTTGGCAGTTTCTTTTCGAGTTACGCGGGTTCGGGTTCGTTCACGCGCTCGGGCATCAACTATCAGGCCGGTGCGAAAACGCCCATGGCCGCCATATTCGCGGCCGCGCTGTTGATGGTCACCGTGCTGCTGATCGCGCCGCTGGCGGCTTATCTGCCGGTCGCCGCGATGGGAGGCGTCATCCTGCTGGTCGCGTACGGCCTGATCAACTTTCACCATATCAAGGAAATCATCAGCCACAGCCGCTCCGAAACGTCGATACTGCTGGTCACCTTTTTCGCAACGCTGTTCCTGGAGCTTGAGTTTGCGATCTATCTCGGTGTGCTGCTGTCGCTGGTCCTGTTCCTGGCCGAGACGTCCAAGCCGGAAATCGTCACGCTGGCGCCGGACATCTACAGCACCAAGCGCAAGTTCACCAATGTCGATTCCAAGCCCCTGGTGCAATGTCCGCAGGCCAAATTTCTGCGCATCGATCACGCCTTGTATTTCGGCTCGGTGAACTACGTGCAGAGCCGGCTGGACATAGTGACTGAGCGCGAAGGCGTGGTGCATATTCTGATCGATGCGTCGCGCCTGAACTACATCGACCTTGCCGGCGCGGAAATGCTCGTGCAACAGCACCAGAAGCTGAAGAGCCGCGGCGGCGGCCTCTATTTCTTCGGCATGAAGTCATCCGTCTGGGCGCTGCTGGCCGAATCCGGATTCATCCGCGCGATCGGGCCGAGCGCGTTCTTCGAACACAAATCGCAGGCCATTCCCGGCCTGTTTCGGCGCATCGACATGAGCGTCTGTGCCGGCTGCAAGGCGCGCGTATTCAAGGAGTGCGACGCGATCGAACGGCCGTCCACTCAGACCCCCCCCGCGGCCGAAGCCGTCTGAGCCGCCGGGCGACGCGCGGCGGCGCCCGGTAATGAAGATGACCGCCGAATCCGCGGCACCGCGGGTCGACCTTACTTCCTGACCGTAACGGGTACCGGGGACGCGGCAAAAGAACTATTCACCACAGAGTAACGCCGGGCCAATTCATTATTGATGACTGATGTCGGGAGTTGGGACCCGTCCGACCAATGGGGCCCGGCGGGCCGGGGCTCACCGCATGCCAGACGCACGAAGCTTCGTTGGAAATACGCCTGGGCGAGGGCGGCCGGTGCCCCCGGGGATTGCCGCCTTTATCCTAATTCTTCGAAGATTTCGTAAGACATTGAATATAAAAGTAGATTCAAGAAATTATCCAAACAGCCGCAACTGATTGTTGGGATATTCCGACTAATAGAATCAGTATCTTGTCGCATTTCAGGCAGGCGGTCACAGAAATCTGCAATCAGCCGGTCGATGGGGGTCCCGTGCGAGCGGGTTCCGGTTCCATCGGATCCGGGTCAGGATTCGCTTGCAATCGTGATCTCTTACCGGCTTCGGTGCGCCCGTGCCTGGATAGCGTGGTCGACAATTGCCACGACCGGAATGAACTGGTGAACAGGCCGTGAAAGTGCTCCGCAAATTCTTGCCGGTGATTCTGCTGACGCTCGGTTGGGTGCTGTTGCCCCTGACGCTCCTGCTGGCCGGCGCATTGCCGGGACTGCGGGGAAGCAGGTTATTTCTCGGCGTTGCGCTGTTCACGGCCGTAGCCGGCCTTGCCGCCTGTATTCTCTATCTCAACCGCGCGCTGCAGGACCTCGACCAAAAATCCGTGGTACCGGATCGGGTGCGGGCGGCATTGGACGCCCTGGCCGACGGACTGGTCATTCTGGATACCGATGAGAACATCGTGTTCGCCAACATCTGGTTCGCGCGCAAACTGGGCAGGGTACAGGGACCGCTGATCGGAAAGGCGCTCGGCGAACTGGGCTGGCGGCACGTCGACGATCAGGGTCGGGAGGTAGACAAGCCCATGCCCTGGTCCGATCTGCTCGCGGGTGCGGTCTCGGCGACCGGCGGTCACACGCGGTTGCGGTGTACCGGCAACAGAGCCTGCACGTTTGTCGTCAATGTGGCGGCGATACGATCTCCGAGCGGAGAAATGCAAGGCGTGCTGGCGACGTTCAATGACGTCAGCGAACTCGAACGCGAAAATCTTGACCTGTCCAGCGCGCTGACTCAAATGGAAAAGAGTCAACTGGAGATAACCAGGAGAAACAGGGAACTGCAGCTACTGGCGACGAGAGACCCGCTTACCGGGATGCTGAACCGGCGTTCACTGTTCGAAGGGCTGAATCAGGCATTCAGGGATGCCATGTCCAGTGGCGACGAACTCAGCTGTCTGATGATCGACATAGATCATTTCAAGTCGATCAATGACCGCTTCGGGCATTCAAAGGGTGACAAAGTCATCAAACTGCTGGCTGACACCTTGGTCGAGTCCGTGCGCGCAACCGATCTCGTAGGCCGCTACGGCGGCGAGGAGTTTTGCGTCGTGTTGCCGGGTGTGGAACTGGACCGGGCAAGGGAGATCGCCGAGCAAATCCGCGCAGCCATCGTCAGCGGCAAGGATATTCGCTTCATCGGCACGGTGCGCATATCCGCGAGTATCGGCGTATCGAGCCTGAAATTCGGCGCAGGCACGCCGGCGGATCTGATAGACCAGGCGGACAAAGCGTTGTACGCCGCGAAGCAGGGTGGTCGAAATTGCGTGGTTGCATGGCCTGATATGGCAAACGCAGACACTGGCAGTGCGGCAGCGCTTGGTGTACCGGGCAGCGCCGGCTACCGGGTACCCGTGATCCCTCGTTCGACGAACGCAGCCGATGCGTTGCTACAGGAAAATTCCGATCTTCAGCGTCGTGTCACGTCATTGGAGACTTTGCTGAGAGAACAATCGGAGCGAGCCTCGGTCGACGGCGATCTCATGAGTCTGCCGACCCGGTCTGTGCTCATAGATCGCATCACCCAGGGTGTCAAGCGGGGGCGTCGATACGAAACCAAACTGGCGGTACTGTGCCTAGAGATAACCACGGTCCAACGGGTATTCGAGACCATGGGGCATAGTGCCAGCGAACGGCTGGTGGAAGGAATCGCTCACCGCGTGCGCAATACACTTCGCCAATCGGACACTGTGGCGCTGTCCGATGCCGACAATCCGGTTATCAGCTTCTCGAGGACGGGACACGGTGAGTTCGTTGTGCTTATCGCCGATCTGACTGATGCCGAGAGCGTTACCTGGATTGTGCGTCGCCTGTTCGAGGAACTGGCGAGCCCGATCGTTCTGGGTGGTCGAGAGGTCTTTCTCGGTTATTCAGCGGGGATCAGCCTGTATCCCGCCGACGGCGACGATCCTGAGGCGCTGCTCAGTTGTGCGGGTGCGGCGCTGTCCGAGGTCAAGCTGACGCAATGTCCCGAAAATTTCATGTATTACTGCGCGGAGATGAACCGCAGGTCCAGAGAGCAGCTAAAGCTGGAAAGCCGGATGCACCGGGCGATCGAGCATGACGAGCTGTACCTGGAGTATCAGCCGCGGGTGCAACTGGCGACCGGACGTATTACCGGCGTCGAAGCCTTGCTTCGGTGGAGGAATCCAGAGCTGGGAAATGTGCCGCCCGGGGTTTTCGTCCCGGTGGCCGAGCACACGGGCGTCATTCACGAAATCGGTTTGTGGGTCGTGAACACCGCCTGCCAGCAACTGCGTGCGTGGCACGCCATAGGATATCCAGACCTGTCGATGTCGATCAATCTGTCGCCGATTCAGTTCAGGAACAAGGAATTGGCGCGCCAGATCGTCGATGTCGCCGGGCGAAACAATATTCCGATGCGTTGTCTGGGTGTTGAAATCACTGAGTCGGTGCTTATGCAGAACCTCGACAATGCCGTGGATGCGATACGCGTACTCCACGATGCCGGCGCGCGCGTCGCGCTCGATGATTTCGGGACGGGCTATTCTTCGCTTGGCTATCTCAAGCGGCTGCCGATCGATGAGGTCAAAGTCGACCGGGCGTTTTTGCGGGATTTTCCGCAGGACACCAAGGATGCGACGATCGTAAGCGCCATCATCGCGATGGCGCGGGCGCTGGATCTCGAGGTCGTTGCGGAGGGGGTCGAGAGCGACGCCCAGCTCGTTGCGCTACACAGGCTTCAGTGCGATGAAGTTCAGGGTTTCCTGCTCAGCCGGCCCCTGTCGCCGGAGAAGACAGCGGAATTTCTCGCGGATGGCATCAGTGTGCGACGCCGTGTCAAGGCACTGGCAATCGTCGCGCGGACGGGGAACCTGGTGGTGGCCAGTCAATCGGATGCTGCCGACGCATTGGATCTCACGCCGGCATGTTCGGCGCCGCAGGAGCCCGAGTGCCGGTGACCGCCGCACTGCTCAATTCGCTGTCCTGGGAGGCCTGGCTCAGCATCGGCGTCGTCATGGTCTGCGTCGTTCTGCTGGCGCTGAACCGCTATTCGCCCGATATCGTATTGGCCGCCGGTGTGACCTTGTTGCTGGTCGGCGGCGTCATCACACCGCAGGAGGCGCTTTCGGGCCTGGCCAACGAGGGCATGGTCACCGTTGGCATCATGTATGTGGTCGTCAGCGGACTGCTGGAGACCGGTGCGGTGGCCTGGCTGGCGGACAACCTGTTCGGTAACGAGCGATCGCCGGCGCGCGCCTGCCTGCGCTTGACGGTGCCGGTTGTCGCGCTCAGCGGCTTCCTCAACAACACGCCGGTGGTGGCGATCTTCATCCCCGCGGTAAAGGCCTGGGCCAGACGCAATCGGCTGCCTTTGTCCCGCCTGATGATCCCCTTGAGCTACGCGAGCATCGCCGGAGGGACCTGCACGCTGATCGGCACCAGCACCAATCTCGTGGTCAACGGACTGCTGCGCAAGGAAACCGATCTGCCGGGTCTTCGCTTTTTCGAGATCGCCTGGGTCGGCGTTCCGGTCGCGCTGCTGGTCGTGCTTTACCTGGTCCTTTTCGGGCGCTGGTTGCTGCCCGACCGCAGGCCCACGCTGAACCAAAACCGGGACCTGCGGGAATATACGCTGGAGATGGTCGTCGAGCCCGACAGCCCGATGATCGGCAAGTCGATCGAACAGGCGGGCCTGCGGCAACTGCCGGACATGTACCTGATGGAAATCGAGCGCGACGCCCGTATCCTGCCGGCCGTGTCGCCTGAGGAAATCCTGCAGGGCGCCGATCGTCTGGTGTTTGTCGGAGCGGTCGACTCGGTGCTGGACGTACGCAGGTTTCGCGGACTTCGGCCGGCGACGTCGCAGATTCTGAAACTCGACCATAGCCGCAGCGACCGGTGCCTGGTCGAGGCGGTGGTGTCCAACAGTTCGCCCCTGATCGGCAAGACGGTCCGGGCCGGCGGATTTCGCACCCGCTACCACGCCGTCATCATAGCCATCGCACGCAACGGCCACCGGCTGCGGGGAAAGATCGGTGACGTGTCGGTGCGTCCGGGCGACACGCTGCTGCTCGAAGCGCACCGCTCTTTCGTCGACAGCCAGCGCAATTCCCGGGATTTTCTGCTGGTCAGTCCGATCAGCGATTCCCGGCCGCCGCGTCACGACCGTGCCGCCGTGGCGGCCGCAATCGCCGTCGCCATGGTGGTCAGCGTGGTCGTCGGCTGGTTCAGTATGCTCGAGGCGGCGTTGCTGGCGTCGGGTCTGATGATCATCACGCGGTGCACGACCGGTGGCATCGCCCGCCGTTCCGTCGATTGGCAGGTCCTGCTGGTGATCGCCGCCTCGTTCGCGATCGGTATCGCGCTGCAACGCTCCGGCGCCGCCGCGGGACTTGCCCATGGACTGCTCGGGTTGTCCGCGGGGTCGCCCATGCTGGCTCTGGCCCTGGTTTTTCTGGTGACTGCGTTGTTCACCGCGTTTGCCACCAACAATGCGGCGGCCGTCATCATGTTTCCCATCGCCCGGGATGCCGCCGCCCAGGTGGGCGCCAACTTCATGCCGTTCGTCATCGTGATCATGATTGCCGCTTCGGCCAGCTTCGCGACGCCGATCGGCTATCAGACCAATCTGATGGTATACAGCCCGGGCGGCTATTGCTTCAGCGACTACATCAAGGCGGGGTTGCCGCTGACAATACTGATCGGCATCCTGACCCTGTTCATCGTTCCAGTCGTCTGGCCGCTTTGAGCCGCCGCGTGCAAGGGGGATTCCGGCTTTTCATCACGTCCAGAGACTTGCGCATAACGGTATGATTACTAACATCTGTGATCCGGGTCGATCCGCCGGTTCAGTCGCCGGCACCTTGCCACCGGTCAAACATTTCGAAGCCAAGACGATAAATAAGATCGAGTTTCACCTAATTAACCAAGAAGAGAAAACCCGGAGCAAGCCACGATGACCCAAGCTGCAATACCCTACCCCGAAGCATTTGACGAGGCCTGCGCGCGTCTCCGCCGCGCGCAGGCCCTGCTGGCGAACCACCGCATTCCTCCATCACCCATCAATTACCGCCTCGGCTACGAAGCCGTTTCCGGCCATCACGCCCAGCTGCAGGCGGATTTCGACCGTCTGGTTGCCGCGCGGCCGCAGCCGGACCTGGAGGCGCTGTGGGCACTCTACCGAAAGTGGTTTCTGCAGGACGACACGTCGCTGGAGACCCTGCGGCAGGAATTGAAACGTGTCCTGTCCGACGCGCAGGCGCACTTTCAGGGATGCGACGCAGGGTTTGCCGAGTACACCGACAACCTCGGCAATTTCGCGCAGAAGCTCGATGGTTCCCAACTGTCGGCGGCGGCCTTGGCGGGCGAAGTGCAACGCATCGTCGAGGAGACACGCGAATTCGAGTCGGTGCAGCGCGAGGCCCATTCGAAGATGGGCGAGCTGATGCAGGAGGTCGAGGTGCTGCGCAGCGAACTCAATCACGCCAAGGAAGAGGCGCTGACCGACGGTCTTACCCAGATCGCCAATCGCAAGGCATTCGAGCGGTCGCTGGAACAGTCTGTCGCGCGCGCCAGGTCGACGCACTGCCCACTGTCGTTGATTATGATCGATGTCGACCACTTCAAGAAATTCAACGATACCTATGGTCACCCGGTCGGCGATAAGGTACTACGTTTCGTGGCGGCGGCGATCAAGAATGCGCTGGACGGTCAAGGGCTAATCGCCCGCTACGGCGGCGAGGAATTCGTGGCACTCATTCCCGATGTGAACGAGCAGCAGGTGGAGCGGATTGCGGAAGACGTGTTGAAAGCGGTCTCGAGCGGTGACTTGCGAGACCGCAAGGCCAATCGAACCTACGGGCGGATAACGGTTTCCATCGGTGTGTCCCGCTACGAAGCGAGCGACGATGCCCGTACGCTGGTCGAGCGTGCCGACACCGCGCTGTATCAGGCCAAGCAGGCGGGACGCAACTGCGTGAAACGGGCTGCCTGATCGTGCCTTGAGTTCGCCGCCCGGACGCAACAGAAAGGGCCGCCGTAAAGGCGGCCTTTTCCATGGCGCCATTAGCGCGCAGCGGGAAGCGACGACCCGTCGACGCCGCGACCGTCAGCGATCGGCGGCGCCCGCGCGTTGAGCCGGATTCGACGACGCACCGGCCAGGCACGCCCACACGCGTGCCAGCGCCTGTTCGTCCCCAACGTTGCCCGGAAAGATCACCACCGGCATGCCCGGGTGGCGCGGGTGATCGTCGGGACAGCGCACCACCGAACAGCCCGGAAGAATCTGGCCGAGCACCCGCCCGGCGCGCAGCGCCAGACCGCTGCTCAGTACGTCGTTCGACGTGATGCCGCCCTTGCTGATCAGAAACCCCAGCGTGTCGGGAAGACCTCGCACCACGTCCATGAGAAACGCCGACACCCGTTCACCGAACGCAAGCCGCGCGGCCTGGTCGGTGAACGTCTTTTCCACGCGGCTGGTGTAGACGACGCTGGTGCGGTCGCGGCGCTCGGCCTGGCAGGTGCGGGCGATCACGTCTTCGAGCAGGGCCTGGCGATCGCCGTCGATCCGTTCGAACGTCGACTTCGATGGCGTCGACGCCCGGCATCGCCAGCAGTCCCGCGAGTTGCGCGGTGGTCTTGCCGACGTGCGAGCCGACGATCACCGCGCCCGGCCGGCCTTCGCGCACATAGGCGCGCATGGCCTCGGCGGCGACCGGCTGCGGCGGCAGTTGCGCCAGCGAGGTCAGCAGGCTGGCGCCGCTGCGGAACAGGTAGCGCTTGCCGCGCGCGGCGCACTGCATGAGCTGCGCGCAGAACCGGTCGAGGTCGGACTGGCGTTCCGCGTCCACGACACAGCAGGTATTGCCGGACAGGTTCATCAACCGGTCGCCGACGTCGCCGCGGATCTGGCCGAGCAGAAAGCGTTCGACCTGCTCGGCGCGGATGCGCCCGGCGGTTTTCTCCTCGACGTAGTCGGGCAGATAGCTGTGCCGGTAGCCGAACACGGAATCGCGCGCGAACTCGGTTTCGTGGACTGGCACCGGCGCGCCGTTCACCAGCAGATAGTGCACGCTGTCGCGGGTGATGCGTCCGCCTTCGAAGAACGCCGGCACCAGGAAATGCGCATCGAAGGGCCCGAGCTGTTCCGCGATCGCGTCGGTTTCGACCGGATAGTGGCCACGCAGCGTCGAGTCGGAGCGACTGACCAGCAGCGGGTTGATCGGTTTTCCGGCTTCGGCAAGTTCAGCCAGCGCCCGCCGGAGATCGACGCACACTTCGCGCGTGACCGCGGCCGCCTTGCCCGCGCTCAAGCCGCGCGTGTTGGTGAGCACGAAGAACAGGGGCGCCTGATCGCACAGACCCTCCTTGAGCGTGGCGACGTCCCAGCGCGTCAGCAGCAGACAGCCGTGCACCGTCTGCGAGCCGGTCGGGTCGTCGTCGAGCACGATGATCCTGGTTTCGGACATACGGAGTCCCGTTGGCAGGCTGTTGAACAGGTTCAGGCTGCATGATCTGCCGTCGAACACCGGCTCAAAATGCGCATGTACTGCGTGTACAATGCGCTTCTTCGCCGGTCTTCGCCTTGCCCCGCACTCGCCCCAACGTGTTTCAGCAGCCTGTTGGGCCGAGCCGATCGTCAGATCGATGCAAAAATCGTCATTCCGGCGAAGGCCGGAATCCGTGCGCCTGACGGCCGCGGATCCCGACCTGCGCCCAGGTCGCGGGCTCGTGACGGCCAGGCGGACTGTGCCCGTGCGGGGGACGATGCCCGTTTCGGGCTGGGGGGAGGTACAGCGCGCCCCGCACCGGCAACCCATTCAGCGCAGCAACGCGCCGACCCGTTGCACCATGGCCTGCGCCGTAATGCCGTTGAACGCCATGATTTCCGCCGGCGACGCCGTGGTCTCACCGCGCTTCCAGCAGACCGTGTCGCGTCTTGCGGCACGGGTGCGCAAGAGCACCGGTTCCAGCGGTGCGCTCGGACCGCCGCTCACCGCCAGCAGCACGTCGCCGTCGAACAGGCTGTTGAACCGCGCGTCGTCCATAAAGCGATCGTCTGGCTGCGACACGGTGTCCCACGCGATGTCCATCGGGCGGTACAGCCGGCGCGGGTTGACCACCGCCACGATGCGCACGCGGTAACCGTCGGCTTCCAACCGGTCCTTCGCCTCGAACACCGGCAGCAGAACCATGTCGCCGGTGACCGCGAACACCACCGTGCCGGTATCACCCGCTTCCGATTCGTGCAGCGTCGCGGCGCCGTCCTCGACCGCCCGGCGCGATGCGTCGAGCGACAGGTGGACGGGCAGGGGGCTCTTTGAGGCGACGATCACCATGCCCTTGTTGAAGCTGCCGGTGGCGTATTCGTAGGCCGCCTGGATGCTGTTGGCGTCACAGGGAAACAATGGATAGACATTGCCGTTGCGCATCATGGCGCTGAAATAGTTCTCGATCTCCGGCCGCTGGTGAGTCCAGCCGTTGCGGCCCTGCTCCAGCGCGCCGGCGGTGAACATCGTCACGATCGACGGCGTCCTGCGGCGCAGTTCGGCCATGGCCTGCGTCACCGTCTGCACGATCGGCCAGCCGTTGATCGCGAACGATTCATACGACAGCCACAGGGCGCGCGATCCGAACAGCGCCAGGCCGGCGGCAAAGCCCGCGCAGGCGTCCTCGTTGAGCGGTTCGTACACCCGGCCCTCGGGCGACTGGTTGTACAGCGGGTCCTGCGTCGGGTGGCGGATCTTCAGCGCGTCGTTGACGTTCTTCATCGCCGAAGCCTCGTTGCCGTCGGCATTGGTCACCACGAAGCGCGGATCGGCCTTGCCCACTTGCGCAACCAGCGCACCCATGGCGGTCGACGGTACGGCTTTATCACCGATGGCGAACTCCTGCAGGGCCAGCGCCGGCAGCGGCGCCAGCGCGAGTTCGAATTCGGTCACCACGGTTTTCACTGCAGGCCCGCCGCCGGCGCGGCTGAAATTGTCGCGCACGATCCGCCAGGCTTCGGCCGGCAGCGCGCGGCGCTTCAGAGCTTCGACGATGTGTCCGGCGTCGAGCGTGTCGGGCGGGTACAGGTTGTGCGATTTGGCGCCCAGCGTATGCACGCCGGCACCTTTCAGTTGCTTGATGATGAACGCCGTCAACGTGCCGGACATCGCCGAGCGCGCGGCTTGGTCCACGCCGCACAGCACCGCGCCGGCGAACGCCAGCCGCTGCCCGATCGAGAAGCGCGTGCTGTCGACGAACGGCCCGTCCTGTTCGCTGTCGTTGAAATCCCTGGCGTCGACCAGGATCACTTCGTCGAAGCCGTGGCCTTTCCAGTAGTCGATCATCTGGTCATTGCTGTGGCGCGACACCATCGAGTGATGCTCCTGCGAGTAGCCGTTCCAGATCAACACCGGCAGGAAATTGGTCACGTCGGGGTAGGCCGTATGGAAATGCATCATGGCGTTGAGCACGTAGGGCTCGCCCATGCCGCCATCACCGATGGTGACCGGGAACAGCTTGTCGCGGTGCAGCCAGGCGCCGGCCATGGCGAAATGCTGGCCCTGGCCGAGCGGACCGGCCGGCGCCAGCAGGCCCGGAATGGCGCCCGACAGATGGCCCAGCAGGCCGTGCCGTTCGCGAAAGCGCCGCATCATGTCGTGCATCCTGTGGATGCCCATCGCTTCCAGCGACGCATCGAGGAACATGGAGGCATAGAATCCCGGCGCATGGTGGCCCACTTCGGTGACGATGTGGGTGTGGCCGAGCATCATCAGAGACGCGTGCGCCTCGGCGCTGGACGCGAAGCCGCCCGGGTGTCCCGAGCCCTTCGAGCCGCAGAGCTGCAGCGTGACATAGCGCAGTGCGTCGGCGCCCAGCAGCGTCTGGTAGACGGCTTTCGGGTCGCCGGCGTCGTCGATGGCCGCTGCGTCCGGGCCGATCACCGCGCTGTCGGCGAAGCGGCCGAATTCGGGCCAGGGCTTTCCATAGTATTGAATGCCCTCGCAGAAGGCGGGCGGTGCGGCAAGTTGCTCGGCGGCGTTGCTGCGGCTCATGGTAGGGTCCTCATCGCGGTTGCCGGATTTCGTATTCAGGAAACATTTTCACAATGTGAAAAATTGGTTACCATAAGCAAGCGGTGGACCGGCCACCGCTGAATCAGTAATCCCTGTTGAGGAAACGATAGCCGGACGGCTATTATTTCGCAATACATAATCGTTTTCATAATGTGAAATATGACGGCAAAAAGCACCCCGTCCATTCAGGTCATTGATCGTTCGGCGCTACTGCTCGACGCCATCGCCGCCAGCGAAGCGCCGGTCAGCCTGAAAATTCTGTCCGCCGACACCGGACTGCATCCGTCCACGGCGTTCCGCATCCTCGGCGCGCTGGCCAGGGTGGGGCTCGTGGAGCGTGATTCCGCCGGTCACTACCAGCTCGGCCGCAAGATCCTGCAACTGGCCGGACGGGTCAGACGCGGCGTCGACATCCGCCAGGAGGCGCTGCCGGCCATGCAGGCATTACGCGACCAGGTCGGAGAAACCGTGAACCTCACGGTGCGCGAAGGCGATCAGGTGATCTACATCGAACGCGTCGCGCCGCAGCGCATGATGCGCGTGGAACAGGTGGTCGGCAGCCGCGCGCCGCTGCACGTCACCGCGGTTGGCAAACTGATGCTGGGCGAACTCGGCGCCGCCTTTCTGCGCGCATACGCCGCGCGCACCGGCCTGCCGGCCTACACGCCGCACACGCTGAACAGCCTCGACGCGCTGCGCGACGAAGTGCATGCGGCAACGGCCAACGGTTATGCGTTGGACAACGAGGAAGCCGAGGAGGGCGTCGGCTGCATCGGCGTGCTGATTCACGACCGCAGCGGCGCGGCGGTGGCCGGACTTTCGGTGTCCGCGCCGATCGAACGGCGGCGCGACGCCTGGATCCCGCTGGTCAGGCAGGCGGGCGCGGCGATCGCGGCGCGGCTGGGGTAGCAAAGGAGACGCTCGCCCGCACTCTGCAGGGGTTCCGTCTCGGCCCGCCTCCCCGGGTCAGTGTACGTCCTTTGTAACGAAATATTCATGCAATTGTCACCGGCTTTTCACGTCGGCAGCCGATGTTGCGAGGTGTCGAACAAGCAGCACAGAGGATGCCATGCGAATGCAGGTCTGGGTCCAGCGCGTGGACAGCGTTGAGCTGCGGTTGTGCGAATTGATAAACCGCAGTTGCCGCCGACGGATGGTCCGCCGGTTCTTTGCCACTATAAGCCGACTGGGTGACGGTGTATTCTGGTGCGCCTTGATGGCGTTGCTTCCGCTTTTCTACGGCCCCGCCGGAGCCGCAGTATCCTTCCAAATGGGGCTGGTCGGAATTATCGGCGTCGTGGTGTACCAGTATCTCAAGTCACGCCTGGTGCGCCAACGTCCCTATGTGTCGTGCGGAGCCATCACGCTTGGGGCTGCGCCACTCGATGCCTACAGCTTCCCGTCCGGTCACACCCTGCACGCGGTGTCCTTCACCCTGATCGCGCTGGCAGACTATCCGCACCTGTTTTGGGTATTGGTGCCGTTCGCCGCGCTGGTCGCGGCGTCGCGTGTGGTCCTGGGTCTGCACTATCCGACTGACGTCGTCGTCGGCGCATTGCTCGGGGCGGCACTCGCCCACACGAGCATTCTGTTCACCGCCTAACGGCGTCGGCAGACGACGGCCGCGCTTTCCGGCATCCGGGTTCCGTGCGCATCCTGTTCCTGTCCGACGTATACTTCCCCCGCGTGAACGGCGTGTCAACGTCCATCAAGACCTTCATGCAGGCACTGCGGCGACTCGGGCACGAGGTTGTGTTGATCGCGCCCGATTACGGGAACCGCGGCGCGCCGGAGGCGGAGGTCGTTCGCGTCCCGGCCCGCGTCGTGCCGTTCGATCCCGAAGACCGTATGATGAAGCGCGGCCCTTTGCGTGCGCTCGCCGGGCGCTTACGCGCCGAGGATTTCGACATCGTTCACATCCACACGCCATTCGTCGCGCACTACGGGGGTCTGGAACTCGCCCGCACCTTGGGTCTGCCCGTGGTCGAGACCTATCACACTTTTTTCGAGGAATACCTGTTCCATTACGTGCCCGCGTTTCCCGATGCCTGGATGCGCGCGCTTGCGCGGTGGTTCAGCCGCGCGCAGTGCAACAGGGTGGACAGGGTGGTGGTGCCGTCCGGTCCGATGCACGAGGTGCTGATGCGATACGGTGTCCGCACGCCGATGCAGATCCTGCCGACCGGTCTGGAACTCGAGCGCTTCACCGGCGGTGACGGTGCGCGTTTTCGCGCTCGCCACCGCGTGCCCCGCGAGCGCCCGGTGGTGCTGCACGTCGGTCGCGTTGCATTCGAGAAGAACATCGACTTTCTATTGTCGGTGGTCGAACGCGTGCGGTACGCCGTGCCGGAACGTCCTGCTGATCGTCGCCGGCGAGGGGCCGGCACAGTCCGCCTTGCAGCGGCAGACCGCGCAATTGAAACTGGACGACAACATGCGCTTCGTCGGGTACATGGATCGCGACACGGAACTGCTGGACTGCTTCCGCGCCGCGGACGTTAAGGTATTCGCATCGCGCACCGAGACGCAAGGACTGGTGCTGCTCGAGGCCATGGCGCTGGGTGTGCCGGTGGTCTCGACGGCCGTGATGGGTACACGCGACGTGCTCAAGCCCGGATGCGGCGCGCTCGTCGTTGAGGAGGACATCGACGAGTTTGCCGAGGCCGTGGTGCGCGTGCTGCAAGACGCGGAGTTGCGCGCGGAAATGCGCCAACGGGAACTCGAGTACGTGCGGCGCTGGTCGGCCGACGCGCTCGCGGCGCAGCTCGCGGCGCTGTACGCCGGCCTGATGACCACAGGGCCTGCGCCCGTTGCTGACGGTGTTTCCCCCTAGTCGGTATCGCCGGCGATGCGCTTGGTCAATTTCATCGTGCTCTCGGCAGACCTGAAACGCCGACGAACTGACTGTGTACCCAATCATTGTAAAGTCATGCGATCCCGGGTCGGCGCTGGCATTTTTCGCAGTCGTTTCGACGCCAGCTGCGCCATCCATGCGTAAAGGCAGTGCAAATAGCCGGCTTCAGTTTATGCTTTGGCGCGTCTATAGTATGAAATATTCATACTTTGGTCGGAGGTGAGTATGGGCACGACCCGGACGACCATCAGGATAACCGGTCAGCAAGATGCGTGGAGCAACGCGCGAACCGAAGCAGGCGACTTCACCGATGACAGCGAACATATCCAGGATCTGGTTCGCCGTGACCAAGCGCGCCAAGCCGAACACGAGGCGATCCGCGTGGAGTTGATCAAGGGCGAAGAAAGCGGCGCACCGCGACCTCTCGCTGCGGACGCATTCAAAGAGACGATGACTGCCAATCATGCCCGGCGCGCGCGCTGAATTTCGCTTGACGACCGAAGTCGAGCGCGATCCGGAATCCATCCGGCTTTTCACCGATGAAGCGCGGGGACATCAGCAGGCCAACGGCTCACCCCAAACGGGAACGTGCGCAACCCATTGTTACCATGACGGCACCGCACACGTCATCTTCGAGCCGCCCGGCTTCATCGCGCGGCTGGCGATCCTGGTGCCCAAGCCGCGGGTCGACCTGACCTGATCTCCATACCGAAGTGGAACGCGAGAAGAGCGGGCAAGAATATGCTTAGTTTACGGCAAGAAGAAATTCAAACGATGCGGGCGGCGGTTCGAATCGATCCGGACGCGGCAACCGTCACCCTTTAGACCAGTGGATGCGCGTCATGCCGACCGCTCTTTCTGCCGCCCCGTTCTTTTTGCGTGCTAGATTTGTATTAACCATCCGGAGTTTCGAGAGCCCCTCCGCGGATTCCGCCAGATGCTCGACCGGCAGACGGGCGTACCGGCGGACCAGTTCGTAGTCGGACCGGCCGCCCAGGTCTTGCGGCACGTACAAGGGCGTTCATTGTTGAACATGCCTGCACGCGCTGGCGCTGATGACCCGCGGTGGGCCACCGACGAAAACGCGCATGTGAGGGAGTTGCGGTTTGGGCAATAGGCCGAATGAGATTCGCCGATTCATTTTTGGACCCGCTGAATCGGGTAGTTAGCGTCAGTATGGCAACTATACCGTTCGCAGCTGATTGCGCACGCGTTCTAGGATTTCGGCGCTTCGAATGCCAGGTTGAATCGGCTGGCGGTTGGCGGCGCTCATCTTTCTCTCCAGGTCGCTTGCGCTAGCCGATATTTCTTGACGCCCGGAGTTTGCCCGGTGGACGACCTGCAAGACCGCCATGGCGTCTTCCGCAAGACCGCCAAGAACGTTCACGCCCGGTACGAATTCAGGCGTGGCGCTACGCTTCAGTTCATTCACCATTGCCGCCTGAAGAAGGTCCAACCCGTTCCGCATCGCCGGCTACTTTCTGCCGAGCATTTCACACTGTTTCGCATCGTTCATGCGTGGTTTTCATAAATTGGAACAACCAAGTCCGCAGACCTGTAGACCGGGTCAGCCCAGCCCACATCAGTGGGACCCACACTCGAGAAGCGAAACGAAATAGTCGTGCGGCGGCAATCCCGTACAACAGTGCAGGCAGCCGACCCCGGTGTCCGGTGCGGACGACCACCAAAGACTTCTGCCCCGACCTGTCGCATCGAACATTGTCCGCATCGCGGTGTCGGCGACTTGTCCCATCGGCAACGCCCCGTCGAGCTGCAACGCGAGCGGCTCGGCCATGCACGACTGCCACCATTCCGCCAACGCGCCGATCGCGTCGTCTTGGGGCAAATCCACCTGCCCGTGCAATGTGACCGGCAATTGCGCGATCTCGCGCTCGAGATCATCCAGCGACCCGTCCAGACGCAGCGCCGACAGCGCCACGGCTTCGACCGCGGCGTACCAGCGCTGTGCCGCAAGCACCGTGGCCAGGCTGCACGGCGGTGCAACGGACAGCACAAGCGTCAGCGGAAAATGCCGCCCCACGCTGTCGACGCTGGGCATCAGCACACCTGCCCAGATATTGTCTCCGCACACCCCCGGGGCCAGGGCGAAGCGCCAGATGGGGCTGGTCAGGTAGAGATCGAGCCATTGCCCGGCGAGCCGCGCGCGGCTCGCGGCTATGCTGTGCTGCAACCAGGCGTCCCATAAGGTGACAAACTGTGCCGGCAAACGCCGCGATGCGAAATCGCCGAGCGCGGGGATCTTGCCGTACCAGCCGAGTGCGTCGCCCGAAGCGCCGGACACTAGAGTTGATCCGGGCAGCGGAACTGATCCAGTTCCCGCAAACGAAACGGATTCTGCACGCTGCCGGTGATCATCTGAAACTTGGCCTTACGACCACCGACGGCAAACGTCACGATGAATCGTTCAGCTTGCGGCGTCGCTTCCATCTCCGCCCGATCCAGCATGCGGAACAGCGCCCAGGGGCCCTCATACACCTGTCCGGACACCTGACCCGCCACCGCCGGCGACACTTCCAGTCGTACCTGGGTGCTTCCGCGCGGCCCCGGCCATTGAACCGACATGGGTACCTGGGGACCGTGGCTGTAACGGACCTGTTGGCCGTCCACGTCCAGGATGAATTGCGTGATCGATGGATCCATTTCGACCGGCTTGAATTCGAGGCGCAGGGTCGGCACGCTGGCTCCGCCGCGGAAGAACACGTCCCGAATGGTCTGGCCACGCTGGAACTGAAGCAGCGCGCCGACGTTGCCGCCCATGCTCGCCTCACCGACTCTGCGGAAGCTCCAGGGGCGTGTCGAAGTGTCGACGTAGGGGGCGAGCTGTTGCTGGAAGAAACTGTCCAGCAGTCCGCCGGGTCCGAACATCTGCGCAAAATCGGCCTGGGTAACGTCGAGCGAGCTGGACTTGACGAAGGGATAGCGCCCGGAGATGGCTTGCCGGCAAAAGGCGCCGATATTGGCGCCGACCGCCTGGCTGAGGTTGGCGCGCGTCGCGCCCAGCGCCTGTCGTGCACCGCCCTCTGACAGCGTGGTGAACATGGATCGTACCGGTTCGGGTAGTCGCAATGCTTCCGCCTTCAACTTTGTGGGAACATCGCTCGGCGGCGGCGGGCTGCCGCTCTTGACCGCCGTGTCGGTGGCGAGCAGCAGCGTATAGAGTTCGTTGACCACTGCGAGTGTCGCATCGATCGGCGCCGGCTGGCCGGGTGCCGCGCTTTGCACGGTGCGGCGCAAACCCTCGAAGCGCGCATCGACGATGTTTTCGGGCAGCGACACCTTGCTGGTGGTGGGAGTGTCCTCTCTCGATTGACCGAATATCTTCACCAGGACATCGCGCGCCTCCTGGACCTTGTCCGTGGCCTTGTCGATGGTGCTCTTGTCGGCGTCCTCGACGCGTACCAGCGTTACCTCCTTGACGATCGCACGCAGCAGCAGGGGCAGCGGCGAGTCTGCAGCCGACAGGATGCTGGCCATCTGGATGCTTTGCTGGAGGCTGCCGGCAGGCGCCAGCGCGATGTCGTCGACGAACGTCTCCCAGGTTTGCGCATAATCCTCCAGGTAGAGCCGTCGCACCTCTTCCAGCACACGCTTCTGGGCGTCCGGGGGCAGTTCGCTGTCCTGACCTTTCAGACCCAGCACCCATCCCTCGTGCGCAAGTTGCCGGGTGACCTGCTCGGACGCCTGCACGAATGCCTGGTGATACCCTTTGAAACTGAAGAGACCGGGAACGCCCTGCGTCAGCGGCGCGCCGCTCTTGCGCGCGAACACCAGCGGCGCGGACGGTCCGGCCACCTTGGCGATGGTGAATTCAGGCAGGTCGTCGCCGATGCCTTCGCGCTTCAGGCGGTTGTAGATGCGCTGTGCGAGCGGCGTGCGCACCAGCGCGGCGCGCGCCCGTTCGATCATCCCGCTGTCGGGTATTATCGGTGCCGATGCCAGCGGCTGAGTGAGCAGGCTGTCGAGGTGACGTTCGAGCGCCTGCCGCTGCTGAGGACCGACCTCACGCGGAAGGCTGATCTGCCAGTCCGCGGTCACGAAGGCCTTGAGCGCCGACTTGTCGAGGTGGGTCGGGTCAGTCAGCATGAGATAGGCTTTGAGCCCTTCGTACAGCAGTTCGGGATTGTCCTGCCACTGGCCGAGAAGCTGCTCCTCGATGTGCGTCGCGAGTCGCGGCAGGAAGGCGTCGCGCAGCAGGCGGTGGTAGGTGGTGTCGGCCGCCGCTGCGAGTTTCTTCCCTTGATAGAGGCCGAAGCCCATGGCGCTCGGCGTGTCGCCGGCCTGCACACCCTCCGGTGTGCTGACATCCCGCACCGCCTGCAATGTGGGCAGCAGTTCCACCACGTCGCTGCCGGCGTGTACCTGAACGCCGTGTACCAGGTCGCCGAGCGTCTCCAGCCGGCTGTCTACGGAGGCGACGTAGTGGCGGTTGCGAACGTAGCTGACCGTCCACGCCGTGACCATGCCGAGCACAATAAGGCCGGCAGCCGCGAAGCTTGCCCATTCGAGCAGCACGCGCCGGCGCTCCCAGCGCAGATTGGTGCCGGCCAGTCCCGCCTCGGCGAAAATCACCTGCTGAATCAAGTGCGTCAGAAAGAAGCTCTTGCCGCTGCCGTGCTGTGGCGGCAGGACTTTGCCTTCCAGCCGCAAGGCGCGCGCCAGGCCGCCGAGCACCCGATCGATCGCGCTGCCTTCCTGGGTGCCGCTGGTGAAGTACACACCGCGCAGCATGGGGGCGACTTCGTAGCGCGATTGACCGAGCACTTTCCCGAGCAGCGTGGCGAGCGTCTCGCGCAGCGCGCTGAACTGTTGCGGGAAGGCATACAGCAGCGCACAGCGTTGCGGGTCCCGTTCCTGCTGCAGGCGGTCGATCAGACGATCGTTCAGGCGTTGTTCCAGCGCCGCGTATTCCCCGCCGAAATTCGCCAGGGCATCCACGCCCGGCTCGCTTACCGGGAAGGTGAAGCCCCACACCTGGGCGCGTTCTTCGCCGCCGAGTTCGTCGAAAAACTCCGTGAAGCCCGCCAGAAGATCGGTCTTGGTGACGAGTACATAAAGCGGGAAGCGGATGTTGAGCTGGCTGTACAGCTCCTGAACGCGCTGCCGCAGAGCCTGCGCGTGCGCCTCGAGCTGTACGGCGTTTTGCTGCAGAAGGTCGGCGACGCTGAGCGTGAGAATAACGCCGTTGATCGGACGTCGCGGCCGGAACTTCTTCAGCAACTGCATGAATCCGTTCCACGCGGCGCTGTCCACTTCCCGGTTGCTTTCCTGCGTGGTGTAGCGTCCCGCCGTGTCCAGCAGCACCGCCTGATCGGTAAACCACCAGTCGCAATTGCGCGTTCCGCCGATGCCGCGGATCGCCTCCTGGCCGAAGCGTTGCGCCAGCGGGAAGTTCAATCCGGAATTGACCAGAGCGGTGGTCTTGCCGGAACCCGGCGCTCCGATGAAGATGTACCAGGGCAGTTCGTAGAGAAACTGACGGCGCCCCAGCCCGGCAAGTCGGCCCCATCCGGTCTGTTTGCCGCGAACCTCCTTGAGCACCTGCACCGCGTCTTCGAAGCGTTGCTTGAGTGTGGCGACCTCCCGTTCTCCGGCATCGTCGACAACCGCGGCGGCGGGCGCCTGCTTCAGGAGTCCGTCCATCAGGCGCGCATTGGCCAGCCGGCTCTTGAGCAGGCGCCCGATTGATTTTGCGATATAGACGGTGACGATCGCGCCGATCAGGAGTCCGCGCACCAGTGCCGGTTCCAGCGGTCGATAGTCGGCGAATGCCAGCAGGGGACCGGCGAACCAGATGAGCAGGCCAAGCGCCGTCAGTCCGCACGCGGCCATCACCCAGCGGTTGAAGATCAACTTCAGGACCGCCCGTATCAAGGCTGCGCTCCGAACAGCGTGATTTCGACGCGGCGGTTGCGTGCGCGGCCCTCCGCGCTGTCGTTGTCAGTCACCGGCTCGGTGTCCGCTCGGCCTTCGGCGGTGAGCCGCGCCGGCGCGACCTGGGTGGCGAGGAGCTTCAATACCGCGTCGGCCCGCGCCTGGGAGAGATGCCAGTTGGACGGGAAGCGCACCGAACGTATCGGCCGGCTGTCGGTATGCCCGGTGATCAGCACCGCCCCCGGCAGCGAATTGAGCGCCGCTCCAATGCGCATCAGCAAAGGCACGACGTCCGCAGACAGCGTGGCGCTGCCCGACGCGAACAATCCGTCGCCGCCCAGGGTGACCAGGCTCAGATCGGCGTCATCGCGCACGCTCACCAGTCCTTGCGCAATATCGGCGGCCAGCAGCGTCGCCAGCCGCGGTCGCGGCGCGGGGATGTGCGGGCGCGGCGCGCCGGCTTCGACGCGGATGGACTGGATTCGCGCGAAAACCGGGTCCGAGATGCTGTTCAGCCTGAAGCTGAAGCCCAGGTAGGCTACCAGCAAAATGCCGGCGCAGGCGCTGACCACCACCCACAGCGGCAGGATGGTGAGCACGGCGTGACGGCGCGGGACGCCGCTGCGCCAGTGCGAGGCCAGATCGCGTTCGTATTCGCCGCGTTCCCGGCGCAGCAGGTGCGCCAGCCGTTCGCGCAGCGCATCGAGCTGGACGCGGCCGTTGTCCGCAACGCGGTAGCGGCCCTGAAATCCGAGCGCCAGGCACACGTACATCAGTTCGAGGATGTCGCGATTGGCGGTCGGGTTGTCGGCGAGCTTGGTGAGCAGTTGAAAAAACTTTTCGCCACCGTAGGCCTCGTTGTGAAACATCACCAGCAGGCTCTGTTTCGCCCACACGCCGGAGCCGCCCCAGGGTGTCAACGCAGCGAACTCGTCGAGCAGCGTGCACAACGCATAGCGGGCCGCCAGGATCTTTTCCGGCGCGATTTGCGCGGCTTTCGCGCGTGCCTCGAACGCCTTGATGCCGCGGGCGAGACCTTCGCGCAGTCCGGCGGGATCGGGGTGCTGGGCGGTCGCGCGCATCTGCACGGCCACGTTGAGCAACGGATTCGCCGCCGCCACCAGCGGATTCAGGCCCGACACCGCGGCGGCGGTTTCGATAGCCAGCGGCGGACTGGCGCCGAAGGGCTCGCCGGGGCCTGATACCCGCGTCGGCGGGGCGCTGCGTCCACCGGGGGAGGGCAGGATCACGGTGCGATCCATGCCCGGTGTGCGGAAAGGATCGTCATCGCTCATGGTCAGCCTCTGATGGCCCAGAATTCGAGTTCGAGGCCGGGAAAGTCGCCGGCAATGTGCATGGCCAGGCTGCCCGACTGTTCCAGTTGCTGCCACAATTCGCCGCCGCGCTCGAGTTCGAAGTAATTGAACCCGGCGTGATAGGGAATCTGGCGGGGCGCAACCGGCAGCGGCCTCAGCGGAATGCCCGGCAACTGCAGGTTGACCAGGTCGCGGATGCGTTCGACCGAGCCGACTTTCACCTGATTGGGAAAGCGCGTGCGCAACGTGTCGGCCGGGAGCTGCGCGTTGACCGCCAGAACGAACCCGGCGCTCTTCAACAGCTCCCGATCCGCGATGGTGGCGACGCGAACGCCATACTTCCTGTCCTGAAGTTCGATGGGCATCGCGAACCGTTCGACTTCGAAGCTGAGCGACCGTCGCAGTTCCGACAGGAGCGGCGTGAAGCAGCGCTCCAGCGCGTCGTGCTGATATTCCGGAAACGCCGGTGGACGGCGTTCCGTGCGGCTGAAGGTTGCCAGGTCGCCGGCCAGCCCCAGCAGCAGCGCGAACAGGCGCTCCGGATGCAGCAGCGGCTCCGCCGCCAGGTGCGCGAGCACCGGCTCGTGCCGATTCACTGTCTGCAGCAGCAGGAAGTCCGCAACTTCCGCCACGCCGCCGCGACCCACCTGCGTCTGCCGCTCCGCCAGCGCTACCGCGCGCTGGTGCAGCCGGGCATGCACGTCGCGCAGGTAGCCGCTCATCGTGGCGTCGCCGCCGACGTGCAGCAGCGGCGGAATGTACGCGCTATCGAGGACGAGATGGTTGTCGGCGCGGCGCTCCTTTACCCGTACCGCGCCCAATGTGCAGTAGGCGTCGGTGACTTCGCTGCTGCGCATCAAACGCAGGCTCAGCCGGCCGACCTGGATCAAGGCGTCGCCGCCGCCCGCCTTGGTGGTGTCGGTCACCTCGACCTCGTTGATGCGGTAGCGCGCGAGCGTGCGGGAAGCGTCGTCGTCCGGATTGACCTCTTCGGTGCCGGGACGACGCAACGGCAAACCGAGCACGATCAGCTCGTCCTTTGCATTTGAGTCGATGTCGAGCGGCGGCGGCGGGGTATCGTGTCCGGGGAAGTCGAAGGGCGTGCCGTCCGGCAGCAGTCCCCGTGCCGCCGTCAGTTGAACCTTGCCGAGCGCCAGGGCCGCGCTGTCCACTTCGAGGCTGTAGAAACCGCGCGCGTGTCCGCGGATGGGGGCGGAACGCCCCTCCACCAGCCACTCCAGATAGCGGTCATGCTGCTGGAAGTGCTGGGGCTGGAGGAACATGCCTTCATTCCAGATAACCTTGTCGTTCCAGAGCATGATATCGGACTCTTGTCTTGAATTTGTGTGAGCCTCACGGCGCGCAAACGCATTGCCTATTCAGTACTGATGCGAATCCGGTTTCCATCGAGTTGAATGGTTACCGGCGAAATCTTGTGCGCGCGAACGCCGGCGGCGGCGCGCCACTCGGCATGTTCTATGTCGCGAAACGCGGCGACCACACCGACGAACTGCGTTTCCATTTGCAGGGCGCGCTTGTACCGGCGTTGTTCCCCGGGCATCAGCCGCAGCTCATCCGAGGCGACCAGGTCCCCGGCGAGGGTTTCCTGGCCGTGGTCGAACAGCGAAAAGAAGTCGGCGCTGTTGAATCCGGCCAGCGACTTGAGTTCGTACAGGTGGACGACGACGGGGGAGGGGCGCCCGGTGGCGTCCGGGTTAACGTCGCTTTGCACCTGCAGACTGGCGTGGATCACAGTGGGTTTGTCGGTCGAAGCACAGGCGCTCAGCAAGAGCGCGAGAATGGCGCAGACTGTGCCCGTCAACGGGTCGTGCCGTGCTGCAGGGCTCATCGCCGAACCTCCGTCCTTGTTGAATTGCGCAAGCGTCAGTCTAGTATCTGTTATCGGTATAAGTTGGAAGTATAGGCAATCGGCCGGGGGAACTGAAGAGCAGCAGCCGGCTATGTTGCGGTCAGCGTTCCATGGCGCGACGACGCTATTCCGCTCGGTCGGCTGGCGTGAGCCGCGCCAGAGCCGGGGACGGCGCCGAGGCCTGCGGCGCATGCACCCGCCCGCGACGGTCGACGCCGACGCTCGCGCCGGCAATGTCGCGCGCCTCGTCGCCGCCACCTGTCCCGCTTGCCGCGGCGCGCGTGCCGGTCAAAAACGTGGCGGTGAATCGGCGCAAAGCCGTGTCGAGGTACTGCGGCAACCGGCGGCGTCCCGCCGGGGATAGACATTTGCGCCGATTTCAGCAATTCTGCCGGCTTGCAGGTGCATCGGGCCACAACGGACAACGACGGAGCATGGCGAGCGACATCCCTAAGATCGGCAAGTACGAAATCGTCTCGGAACTGGGCAAGGGGGCGATGGGTGTCGTTTACAAGGGACTCGATCCGGTCATCAATCGATACGTTGCCATCAAGACGCTGATGCGGCGTGGAGGCGACGATGACTCCGCGCAACTTGCCGAACGGTTCAAGCAGGAGGCGCAGGCGGCCGGCCGGCTCAATCACCCTGCCATTGTCAGCATCTACGAATATGCGGAGGAAGCGGACCGGGCGTTCATTGCCATGGAGTTCGTGGATGGAAGTACGCTGGCGGATCTGGCCAAGCGCAACAGGGTTCTGGACCTCGAGCAGATCTGGGACCTTATGCTCAAGGTGCTCGACGGGCTCAATTATGCCCATTCCAAAGGTATTGTGCATCGCGATATCAAACCGTCCAACATCATGCGCACGGCCACCGGCGACGTGAAGATCGCCGATTTCGGCATCGCGCGCATCGAGTCGTCGGAACTGACCCAGGTTGGCACCGTGATCGGTACACCGGGCTACATGTCACCGGAACAACTGTTGGGGCAGCGGGTCGACAATCGCTCGGATATCTTCTCCTGCGGGATATTGCTCTACGAGCTGTTGACGGGAGAGCGCGCCTTCGCCGGTACGAACATCACTTCGACCATCTATAAGGTGGTGCATGCCGACCTGGCCCCCGCGTCGAAAATCTGTCCAACGGTACCCGAGGCGATCGACGCCGTTCTGGCCCGCGTGCTCGCCAAGAATCCCGCCGACCGGTTCCAGACCGCCCGCGAGTTTGCGGATGCCATCGAACGCGTCGCCCGGCAGCAGCCGGTGCCGGTGCCGGCGGGTACGCCGCGGCCGGACGAACAGGAAACGGTGGTCAAGCCGCCGCGCGCCAGCGATGACGCGACGATCGTCGTCGGGCGCGCGAGTCCGGGCGCGGACTGGATGGCAAAGCTGGATGCGCAAACCGGCACCGGGCAGCGAGCGGATTCTGTTGCCGACGAGACGGCGGCGAGACCGCCGGCGGCGCGGCCCGCGCGTTTTCCGGCGCTGGACCCGAGGCTCCTGCGCGCGCTCCTGGGAATCCTTGTCGTCGGCGCTGCCGGCGGCGTGCTTGCGCTGCTGTGGCCGCAGCGCGAAAAGCAGGCGCCGGCCCCGCCGGCGGCGGAACATTCCCCGACCGCCGAGCCGACATCCGGCCCGGCCGGGCCGGCCGCGGCGGCGGACTATGCACCGGGCGCAACGTTCAGGGATTGCGAAGGCTGCCCCCTGATGCTGGTCGTGCCTCCCGGTTCGTTCCTGCAGGGCTCGCCGACCACCGAGCCGGGGCGTGAGATGAACGAGGGTCCGCAGCGCCTGGTGCGGATCGGCTATCCACTGGCGGTTGGGCAGTACGAAGTGACGCGCGGCCAGTTCGCCCAGTTTGCGGGTGACACCGACTACCAGAACGCCGCCGGGTGCTGGGTCTATGACGGGAGCTGGCGGTTGGAGGATACCGCAAGCTGGCGGTCCCCGGGCTTCGCCCAGACGGACGACCATCCCGTGACCTGCGTGTCATTGGACGACGCCGCGGCCTACACCGACTGGCTGTCCAGCAGGACCGGAAAACAGTATCGTCTGTTGAGTTCCTCCGAGTGGGAATACGTCGCCCGAGCCGGCGTCGAAACCGCTTCCGACGCGGGTGACGATTCAGCCGTCTGCGCCATCGCCAATCTCGCTGACCGTTCGGCGACCGCGATCTACCATGACTGGAGCGTGCATGCCTGTGCGGACGGGTACGTGTATACGGCGCCGGTCGGCTCGTTCCAACCCAATCGGTTCGGTGTCTATGATATGTTAGGCAACGTATTCGAGTGGGTGGAGGACTGCTGGAACGACAGTTATGAAGGGGCGCCCACCGACGGGTCGGCCTGGTTGCAGGGCGATTGCGGCACGCGGGTGCTGCGCGGCGCGTCCTGGTTCAGTATGCCGCAATATGGGCGATTTGCCTTTCGCAATCATTTTCAGCGCGGGCACCGCGGCGCGACGTTCGGATTTCGGGTGGCGCGCGTTCTGGAAGAACAATAGTCCCGCGCGGGCGGCTTGGTGTCAGCGTGGATGCAGGGGTGCGAATGTCGACGGAGAAACGATCGGGCGGAACGGGGGTGGCGCAATGAAACTCTCTGGCAGCATGCTTTCGGCGCTGTCGTTATTCGCGCTGCTCGCTGCGGGCGGCTGCGCGACACAACGCCCGCCGACCATCGCCCACACCCACATCGGACACGCCTTGACCGGCTGGGTGGATACGCCGCACCAGGAGGGTCTGCTGGTCGCCGCCGAAGATTCCGCGCACGCGGCTGTCAAAGCGGCCGAGCAGGCCGTCGCCAACGGCGATGATCTCGGGCAGATCAAGGCCAGGGTGGGCGACGCGGTCAAGGCGACCGACCCGACCGACGAATTTGCGGATCCGCAGGAGAGCATGGCGCCCTACGGTGTCAGAAACGCGCTGGTGGGGGTGGTCAACCACCTTTCCTACGCCGCTGCATCGGCCGACGCCAGCGCCAACGTCAAGGCGGGTGCCGAACAGTTCGGCCGTGACGCGACTGGCGTCCTCGACCGCTGTGCGCTGATCAGCGCACTGGGACGTGACATTCTGAGTCTGCAGTCCAGGGACGATGCCCTCGCGCTGTCCGGCGAGCTGCTCAGACTGACCCGCGCGAATGTGTCGGGCGACGATTCCGATCACGATGGCGTGGTCGGCTCGACGCCCGAAGAATACGGACTCAAGCAGTTGCGCGACGAGATCGAGGCGATGATCAAGCGCGAGGATCCGCCGTACAGAACCGTCGATTCCTGGTATCTGTTTAATCTCGTCCGGCTGCCGTCGGGCGAGTGGATCTTCCGGCGGCTGTTTCCGGGTTCGTCGGGCGGCGGTTATGGCGGGTATTGATCCCTCCGAAGGGAAACCGGGTGGCCGTCTCGCGGCGGTATCGATGCTGTGCCTGGCGATACTTCTGACCGGCCCCGGCCGGGCGTCCGGCGCAGACTGCGTCCACTCGAACGGCCAGGCGGCGGTCGACGCGTGCGCAGCGGAGCTTCGCGCGAATCCCAGAGACCTCAAGGTCCGCCACGCGCTGGTGTCCGCGTATGTGCGCCTGCGGCAGTACAGCAGCGCCATCCGAGTGCTCGAACAGGGTCTGGGCATCTATCCGGATGACGGATCGCTGCGCACGCGCCTCGCGGAAGTCAAGAACCTCGCCCGGGAACAGCAATGGCTGGCCAAGCAGGCGGGCGAAAGTGCGGGCACGACAACGAGTACCAACGCCAAGCTGAATGCGATCTACTGCCGCAAACTGAGCGGGGAGAAAGCGCTCGCCGCGTGCGATGCCGCATTGAAAGAGATGCCGAGCGATGCGACGCTGTTGACGGGCAAGGGCGATGCGTTGTTGAGTCTGCATCGCGTGGTGGACGCGCTGGCAACCTACCGGCAGGTGCTGGCGCGGAATCCCGGCAACGCGGAGGTACAGAAGAAATGGAACGCGGCCGAGGAGCAGCGCCAGAAGCTGGTTGCCGGCTGCATGAAGCTGACGGGCAGTGCCGGCGTCGCGGCGTGCAACGACAGCCTACTGAAGGGGGCGGCGGATCAGGCGGCCATTCAGACGCGACTGGGCGATATCCTGGTCGATATGCACCAGTCCTCAAAGGCGCTCGAGGCCTACCAGGTGGCGCATCTGCTTGACCCGCGCAACCCCTATGTGAAGGGCATGATAGCCCGGTTGAGTGCGCCGCCGCCGGCCGTGCAGGCGCCGACCGTCCCGGACGAGACAGCGGCCGCGGAAGACCGGCGGAGCGTCGGCACGTCGGGTGGCGGCGAGCGTCAGGTCGCGAGTGCGGATGATCGCGCCGCCACCGACAACGGCGCCGCACGGGATCGAACGTTGGCGAACACCGAACTGTCGCAGTTCACGAATGCGCCGCTTGGCCCCGGCGTCACCTACTAGCCTGGACTATTCATGAACAACCTACTGCGGATGCCGATATGCCTGAAAAGAGAGCGCGTGCTCCCTCCAGGTGCTCGACATACTGTCGAGTATGCCTGCGCGCCTTCCGGTCCGCGCCACACTCTCTTTTCAGGCATCTCGACGCCCTCGCTACGGCAGTTCATGAATAGTCCAGGCTAGGGACGCTCCGATTGATCGGGCCGTCCGCGTCATCGCCGGCAAAGCGATCGCGTGCTGCAGACTCCATGGCCTGCAGCTTGCTGCGTCACCGCGTTTGATACGCCGGCGGATCGCGCGAAGCTTCCGCGGGAACCGTTTCCGGTCACACCCGTGCGTCATTGCGTGTAACCGGTCGGCGACCGCACCAGGACCGGGCGCTGCGCCGGGGTCCGCAGTTGTTCCAGGGTTCGCCGGCGGGATGTTCCCCCGACCCGTGCGATCGGCTGTGATCCTGCGCCGAAGGTCGCTGCGTCGACGATCGCTGCGCGTACGTCGCGGTACCCGCGACCGAGACGCGCGGTCGAGTTGACCAATGGCAGGTTCACTGCTAACGTCTTTTGTGCGTCGATACGGAAAACCACCGCGTCGTAGCGCGGCCGTCCAGCGGATCGCGGCGGCGAGGACGGGGATGCGGCGGTGGGCGCCGTCATCCGTGATGGGTCAGGCACCATTAGAAAAGAAAAATGCGGGAGTGCAGGGACAATGATGCTTGGACGAACTGCGGGGAACTTCCGTGCCGGCGCCGCAGTCCTGTGCGCCGTTCTTCCTGCGAGCGTAGCGGTTGCCCAGGGTCCCTGGGCATGGGACCTGGAGGCGGCGGCCGGCACCAACAACAACATCGGCCAGGCCGAACACCAGCGCGACATCGTTAACGACCGTTTTGCCGACCTCACTGCCGGCGGCACCTACACGCAGGCGCTGAATCCCACCATGGCCGCCAGCGCGCGCGGATTCCTGGAAACGGAAGGGCTGCGGAAGGTGCCCGACCTGAGCCGGGTGACGGCGGGTATTCAGTTCATCGGGCGCTGGCAGCCGCTCGCCGGGCCCACCGCGTCCAGCTACGAGTTCAATGTCAGCGTCCAGGCGGACGAATACAAACACTCGCAACGCGACAGCACCGTGACCACGGCGCAACTCGTGGCTTCCAAGCCGTTCACCGACCGGATCAGCGCCAGCACCGGCATCGAATACCGTAACCGGGATTCCTCCGGCACCGTGTTCGATCTGGATCAGTGGCGCTGGTTTCTGGAGGGGCGCTATGCCCTCCCGCCCGGCTGGACGATCCGCGGCGCCTACAGCTTCATCGACGGCGATGTCTGGTCCACCGCCCAGACCCGGTTGTGCGACGGCACACAGGTGGCCAGCATCTATCCGCTGGTCGTCGCCGCCGACGCGATCGAACCGGACGACGCGTTCAACAGCGCATACTGCGGCCGGTGGCTGGCGTACCGTTTGCCGGCGCAGACGCACACGCTCACGCTCGGAGTCAGCAAGGAAATCGATCCTGGTTTGACACTGGATTTGTCGGGTCTCGGCGTCAAGGTCAACGCCAAGGGCGACAACGAATACCGCACGTTCGTACTCCGTGTCGGTCTGTCCAAGAGGTTTTGAGCGATGCGTCACCTGGCCTGGATGGTTCTTGCCCTGATCTGTCTGTCCTCCGCGGGCTGTGGCGGCGGTCGGGGCGACTCGAAAGAGCCGGCGGCGGCGCGCGTGGACGCGACGGTCACGCCGGACAGCTTCCTGACTTTTCTCAACGGCAGCGTCGATCTGGATTCCGACGCCTATGCCGACGCGTACTACGTGGCGGTCGATCCCCTGGGCGAGCGCACCACGCTGGATGATTGGAAGACGCTGAACGGCTTCGATCAGGGCGTCGACGCACATGCCACCTTCCGCGATACCAAGGACCTGGGCTACGGCCGCGATATGTACGCGCGGCGCCGCGCCGACGGCGGTATCGCGATCTACGTGGACAATTACGTGGTCGAACTGGAGCCGGGCGACGCCAGCACTTACGGCCCGCTGAACCTGGACGCGGCGATCAATCAGGAGCGCAGATTTCAGGTCGGCTCCAACGCCATCGAGTTCAGCCCGGACCCGGCCGATGCCACGCACAGGATCGCGAAGTTCTTCACGTTCGGGCCGCGTGACGCCGCCGGTGTGCAGCACCGGCTGAACGCCGCCGACCTCGACGGCAGGGGCGTCAAACACATGCCGACCATCTGTGTCGTCTGTCACGGCGGGATGATGCATCCGGTCAACCGCGACGGCTCGTTCGAAGCCCTCTCGCTGAAGTCGCCCAAGCTGCACATCCTCGAGGAGAACACGCTGCAGTTTTCGCCGCTGGTCGGTTACCGCGAGATCGATCAGCAGGACGCCATCAAGGCCATCAACGGGATGGTCTACGACAGCTACCAGGAACTCGGATCGCGCGCGGACGCAGCCGACGATCAGGCGAACTGGCGCAGCATCTTCGCTGAGGAACTGCTGGTCGGGGCTTACGGCGGCGACACCAGTTTCGCGACCATGGTACCGGACACGCACGGACCGGACATCACCCCATTGGCGGCTGCCTACGACGCGGATTTCGTGCCCGACGGCTGGAAGCAGATCGTCGGGCGTCCGCCCGACGTGGAAACCCTTTACAAGCAGGTGATCGAGCCGCACTGCATCGGCTGTCATGCGCTGCGCGGCACCCGGATCGCAAAATTGGAAGAGTTCGGATCGCAACACCCCAACGCGGTGAATTTCAGCACCTACGAGGAATTCATCGCCTATAACGACCGGATCATCGATTACGTCTACCGGCGCGGCAGCATGCCGCGGTCGCTGATCAATTACAGCCAATTCTGGAAGGACCCCGAGGGCGCGCCGACGCTGCTGGCCGACCATCTCGCAGGCTTCGACGTTTACGACGGCAACGGCAAGATCGTGCCGCCGGGGCGGTCGCTGGCCATCCCCGGCGCCGACCGCACCGTCAGGTCGCCCGCCGCGCTGGACGCTTCGGCCAGCATGTACACCGACAGCTATGCCTGGCAGATTCTTTCCAAACCGGCGGGCGCCGATGCCGCGGACACCCTGTCGAGCACGACCAGCGCCGTCCCCGTGCTGACGGCGGACACGGACGGCGATTATCTGCTCGAGCTGGTCACCGCCAACGCGAAAGGTCCGAGCGCACCGGCGCAGGTCACCATCACTGTCGACAGCACGCTCACGCCGGCGCAAACGGACCTGACGTTCGTCGACGATATCATGAGCCCGGACGACCTGGCCGGCGTTATGGGCGGCAGCAATGCAGGCTGCGTCGTGTGCCACACGGCGGGTGGCGGCTATACGGGCATTCCGGTCTACTACGCGGTCGGCGATTACACGGGACACGAAAAGGATTTGTATCACAATGTCCGCAACCGGGTGGACGTGACGGACCCCGAAAACAGCCTGTTGTTGCGCAAGCCGACGAGCCTGGAGCACGGTGGCGGCCTGGTCCTGGACCGGACTGACCCGACGCTGGACGCACTTTATATCAAGCTCTTGAACTGGATCAGGAACGGTGCGCCCTGCGGCAGCAATCCGACCTACTGTGACTGAAAGTGCGCATCTGGCGGGCGGTGGATTCGACGCTATACTTGAAGACGTGCCCGGGGGAGCGACATTGATCGACGTTGAGAGGCTGCTGACCGAAATCGCGCCGGATGCCCCGTGCGGGCCTGATCTGGTGTACGACCCCGCGTTCATGGGGCTGGAGCAGGCGGCGCGCGGGCGGCCGGAGCAGCAGTTTGGCGAGACGACGCTGGCCGCGGCGGAACCGGACTGGAACGACGTGCAGGAGCGCGCCGTGGCGTTGCTGGCACGCTCGAAGGATTTGCGCGTCGCGCTGACGCTGGCGCGCGCCTGGTTACGACTTGACCACGTCGAAGGGCTGGCGGCGGGCATGCGGCTCGTGCAGGGGCTGCTGGAGCGCTTCTGGGATCATGTGCATCCCGGTCTCGATGCGGACGACGGCCTGGATCCGACGATGCGCCTCAATGCGCTGGCGATGCTGGGCGATCCCGAAACCTTGTTGCGCGACGCGCGCAACGCCTGTCTGGTCAGGCCCGGCAGACACGGAACGCTGGCCGTACGCAATGTGCTCGCCGCGCTCGGCAAGTGGACGGCCGGCGACGGCGAAGCCGTGTTGCGCCTGAGCGAAATCGAAAACATGCTGCGTGCCGTCGTCGAGGCGGAGGGCACGGCGGTCGTGGACGCTCTGCGCACATCTGTCCGCTCGGTGGATGCGATGCGGGCACTGCTCGCCGAAAAGGTCGGAACGGACCAGGTTCCGGACATCGAGGCGTTGCGGGACTTGCTCGCATCGGTGCTGCAGGTGTGCGACGGCGCGCTGGGAACGACGGCGGAGGTGCCGGCCCCGGAGGTCGCGGGCGGGCCGGAAACCGGCCAGGCATCCGTCCCGCATTCGACGGGCGATATTCGCAGCCGCGAAGACGCGGTTCGTGCGCTGCAGCGGGTGACCGAATTCATCGAACGCACGGAACCGGCCAATCCGGCCCCCTTGTTCATCCGCCGTGCGCAGCGTCTGATGGCCATGAGCTTTGCGGAGATCATTCAGGATCTGGTGCCGGAGAGCCTCGGCCAGATTCAGAAGCTGGCCGGTCTGGAAAGCGAGCAATGAAGTGCAATCGGTTTGCGGCGGCCATGACCGGCCGCGGCGGTATAACAGTGATCCAGGAGGTGAGCCATGGCAACGAGCAGTCAGAAATTCATCGGGCGCAATCGCGCTCCCCGCGTCCAGATCGAGTATGACGTTCAACTCTATGGGGCGGAAAAGAAGATCCAACTGCCCTTTGTGATGGGCGTACTTGCCGATCTGTCCGGCAAGCCCGCGGAAGCGCTGCCCGGCGTGGCCGATCGCAAGTTTCTGGACATCGATGTGGACAACTTCGACAGCCGCATGAAGGCCATCAAGCCGCGCGTGGCGTTTCAGGTTCCGAACACGCTGACCGGCGACGGCAGCATGAACGTGGAAATCACCTTCGAGAACATGGATGACTTCAGTCCTGCCGCCATCGCGCGCAAGGTCGATTCGCTCAACAAGCTGCTCGAAGCCCGCCAGCAGCTCGCCAATCTCGTCACCTATATGGATGGCAAGTCCGGTGCCGAGGAACTCATCGCCAAGGTGCTGCAGGACCCGGCGCTGCTCCAATCGCTCGCCGCAAGCGCCAAACCCGCCGGCGAGGAAGGCGAAGCCTGATCCGCATTGACTGCATACCCGGGAGATCATCATGGCTGAAACAGAACAACAGGCTGGTCAGGCGGAAGGCCTGATGCTGGAAGGCGCCGAGCTTACCGCGCTGCTCAAGAAGGAGTTCAAACCGAAAAGCGACGAGGCCAAAGGCGCCGTCGAGCTGGCCGTGCGAACCCTCGCCGAGCAGGCGTTGGCTCAAACCAGCCTCATAAGCACCGACGTCGTCAAGTCCATCGAGTCGATTATCGCCGAAATCGACCGCAAGTTGTCGGAACAGATCAATCTCATACTCCATCACGAGGACTTCCAGAAGCTGGAAGGCGCCTGGCGCGGGCTGCATTATCTGGTCAACAACACCGAAACCGACGAAATGCTGAAGGTACGCTTCATGAATATCTCGAAGACGGACCTCGGCAAGACGCTGAAGAAGTTCAAGGGCACGGCCTGGGACCAGAGCCCGCTGTTCAAGAAGATCTACGAAGAGGAATACGGACAGTTCGGCGGGGAGCCGATCGGTTGTCTGGTCGGCGACTATCATTTTGACCATAGCCCGCCGGACGTGGAACTGCTGGGCGAGATGTCCAAGGTATCCGCCGCGGCGCACACGCCCTTCATCGCGGGTGCGTCGCCCGTGCTCATGCAGATGGACTCCTGGCAGGAGCTGGCCAATCCCCGCGATCTGACGAAGATCTTCACCACGCCGGAGTATGCCGCATGGCGGTCGCTGCGCGAGTCCGACGACGCGCGCTACGTCGGCCTTGCCATGCCGCGATTCCTCGCGCGTCTGCCGTACGGCGCCAAGACCGATCCGGTCGACGAATTCGATTTCGAGGAGGACACCGCCGCCGCCGACCACAGCCGCTATACCTGGGCGAACTCCGCCTATGCGATGGCGGTGAACATCAACCGTTCCTTCAAACTGTACGGGTGGTGTTCGCGCATCCGTGGCGTCGAATCGGGCGGCGCGGTGGAGAGCCTGCCCACGCATACCTTCCCGACCGACGACGGCGGCGTGGACATGAAGTGCCCGACCGAGATCGCGATCTCCGACCGGCGCGAAGCGGAGCTTGCGAAAAACGGATTCATGCCGCTGGTGCATCGCAAGAATTCCGACTTCGCGGCCTTCATCGGTGCGCAGTCGTTACAAAAACCGTTCGAATACGACGATCCGGACGCGACCGCCAACGCCAACCTGGCCGCGCGGCTGCCGTATCTTTTCGCCTGCTGCCGCTTCGCTCATTATTTGAAATGCATCGTGCGCGACAAGATCGGTTCGTTCAAGGAACGCGACGACATGCAGTTGTGGCTGCAGAACTGGATCATGAACTATGTAGACGGCGATCCGGCGCACTCTTCGGAGTCGGTCAAGGCGCAAAAACCGCTGGCCGCCGCCGAGGTTGTCGTGGAAGAAGTGGAGGGTAACCCGGGCTATTACACGTCGAAGTTCTTCCTGCGGCCGCACTATCAGCTCGAGGGACTGACGGTGTCGCTGCGGCTGGTATCCAAGCTGCCGTCGTTGAAGACGGCGTAAACGAACTTTCGGTCGTGTTCCGCGGTTGGCGATGCGACCGCTACGGAACAGATCTGTCGGCGGAGACTTACCTGCGAACGCCGAGGGTGCCGGGATCGCACCCCTGGGTGGGCGGACCCGGTCCAGGATGTCGCCGATACAGGGTGCCGGAATGACCGCACTGTCGCGATGAAGATTGACGGAACGTCCGGCGATTGGCTGCCGGGCAACACTGATCACGCAACCAGCGAAGGAGATGACGATGGCTGTCGATATGTTTCTGAAATTGGGTGACATCAAGGGCGAGTCGGCCGATAAGAAGCACGCGGGCGAGATCGATGTGCTGGCCTGGAGTTGGGGTATGTCGCAGTCGGGAACGACGCATACCGGCACCGGCGGTGGCGCGGGCAAGGTCAATGTCGCGGACATCTCCATACACAAATATATCGACAAATCCTCACCCAATATCCTGCTGGCCTGTTGTACCGGCAAACACTATCCTGACGCGTTGCTGACCGTGAGGAAGGCGGGCGAGAATCCTCTTGAGTATTTGAAGATCACGATGAAGGACGTGCTGATTTCGTCCTGTAATCCAGGGGGCAGCAACGGCGAGGACCGCTTGACCGAGCAGGTCATGCTCAATTTCGCCGAGTACAAGATGGAGTACACACCGCAGAAAGCCGACGGGTCGGGTGACGCCGCGGTGACCGCCGGGTTCCACATCGCCCAGAATGTGAAAGTATAGAAGGACCTGGCCAGTCCTGGGCGAATTCGATTCGGCGTCGGGCGTGCGTACGCTTCGTCAGAATCAGGGGTATTCCGCAGACCGGCTCACGCGCGGGTGTTGCGTCCGGGCGCCGCGGTCGTGGTGCCGGTGGGGACAACGTTGCGTGACACGCAATAGGCGTCAGGCGAGGAAGGTCACCGGCAAGAAGGAGACGGGCCATGCCCCAGGGTGACATGTTTCTCAAAGTTGAAGGAGCCAGGAGCGGAGCGATCAAAGGAGAGTCGCGGGACGAAACGCACCGCGAGGAAATCGATATCCTGTCCTGGTCCTGGGGTATGCGCGCACAGACGGCGATGGGTGGCGCGGGTCGGGCCAGCAGAGCCTCGCTGAGCGAACTTCGGATCACCAAGCGCGTGGACAGCGCATCCACAGCGTTGATGGCGGCGATGCGCAACAACGATCTGCTGAACAAAGTCGTGCTGAGCGTACGCAAGGCCGGCGGAACCGCGCTCGAGTATTTCAAGATCACGCTGGAAAATGCGCGTGTGACCTTGATCGAGGTGCAATCGGGCGCATCGGACGACCAACCGGGGCTGATGGAAAATCTCAGTATCGCCTATGAAAAAATCAATGTTGAATATACGCCTCAGGGGCGCGATGGGCAGGCACGCGGCGGTATGTCGTTCTTCGCGGAAACCGGTACCGCCTGATTCCGGACGTAGCGGTCGGGAACGGCTGCGGCGGGCGGGCTGACATGGCTTCGGTTACCGACGCGGAACAGAGCCTGCGCGACGGCGATCCGGCCGGCGCGCTGAAGCTGCTTCAGGAAGCGGTGCGCGCCCATCCCGACGACGCGAAATTGCGCGTGTTCCTGTTTCAATTGCTGTCGGTGCTGGGGCAGTGGGGGCGTGCCCTCACGCAGTTGAACCTGGCCGCCGAACTCGATCCGGTCGCGCTGGCCATGGCGCAGACCTATCGTGAGGCGCTGCGCTGCGAGGCGTTGCGGGCGCAGGTGTTTGCCGGCGACAAGTCGCCGATGGTTTTCGGCGAACCGGAAATGTGGTTGGCGCTGTTGATCGAGTCGCTGCTGGTAGCCGGGCGCGGCGAGCATCAGCGCTCCCGGGAACTCAGGGACCAGGCATTTGAGGACGCGGCACCTTCCGGCGGCACGCTCAACGGCGCGGCGTTCGAGTGGATCGCGGATTCGGATGTGCGGCTCGGTCCGGTGCTCGAGGCCGTCATCAACGGGCGCTACTACTGGGTCCCGTTCGTGCGCCTGGCCGGCGTCGCTATCGAAGCCCCGACCGACCTGCGCGACCTGGTATGGATGCCCGCGCACCTGCAGTTCGCCAACGGCGGTGACAGCGTCGCCCTGATTCCGGCGCGCTACCCGGGGTCCGAGGCGAGCGACGACGGCGCCGTCGTGCTGGGGCGCAAGACGATCTGGCTCGAGCCCCGGCCGGACAGCTACGAAGGTCTGGGCCAGCGGATAATCGCCACCGACACAGGCGAACTGCCGCTGATGGAGGTTCGCTCCATTGCCATCAATCGGGTGAGCGACGCCGGGCAGGGCGTCGCCGGCTGACCCGTGGCGGGACGCGCGCCTCAGGATCGGCTGCAGCCGGCGCTGCTGGACCGGCTGACGGACGACGCTCCCGAGAAGAAACAGGAAGCGCCGGAAGCGCGCGTTATCACCAAGTCCAAATTGCGCCAGGCGGTGCTGCGCGACCTGGTCTGGCTGTTCAACGCCGCGCGTCCCGGCGCGAGCATCGCGCGCAACGTCTATCCCTACGCCGCGCGCTCGGTGCTCAATTTCGGACTGCCTGCGCTGTCCGGTATCACGGCGTCGACCCTGGACGTGGTCGCCCTGGAGAGCGGGCTGCACGAGGCGATTGTCGACTTCGAACCGCGCATCCTGCCGGAGACGCTGCACGTGGAGGCCAGCCTCAACGACCTGCAGTTGGATCATCACAACGTGGTGAGCGTGCAGATCCGCGGCGAACTCTGGGGGCAGCCGGTACCGATCGCGCTGCTGTTGCGCACCGAGGTGGACCTCGAAACGGGCGAGGTCGAGATTCGGGATTTGGGCTGACTCGGACAATTTCGCTATGGACCCACGGCTGCTGCGCTACTACGAACAGGAACTTCAACACCTGCGGGAGATGGGTGCGGAGTTCGCCGAGCAGTTCCCCAAGATCGCGGCCCGGCTGGGCATGAAAGGCATCCAGGTCGCCGATCCCTACGTCGAGCGCCTGCTGGAAGGCGTCGGATTCCTGGCCGCACGCGTGCAGCTCAAATTGGATGCCGAGTTCCCACGGTTCACCCAGCGCCTCCTCGAGATTGTCTACCCCGACTATCTTGCGCCCACGCCGTCGATGCTGATCGCCCAACTGCAGCCCGATCCGGGCGAAACCAATCTGGCGCGCGGGTTTACCGTGCCGCGCGGCAGTTCGATGCGCAGCACGCTCGGCAAGAGCGATATGACGGCGTGCGAATTCCGCACGGCCCAGGACGTCACCCTGTGGCCGATCAAATTGTCGAGCGCCTCGTATTTTTCCTTCGCGCCGGACCTTCCGCTGTCCGCGCTTCCGGTCGCCCGGCGCATCAAGGGCGGCGTTCGCCTGCGCCTGAAGTGTACCGCCGGGCTTACGTTCAAACAGATCGATCTCGATCGCCTGCAACTGTTCATCGCCGGCAGCGACGAGCAGGCCTACCGATTGCACGAACTCTGCGCGGGCGCCTGCGTGGGCGCGCTGGCGGCGCCTGCCGGGGAGCCCTGGCCCTGGTACGCATTCATCGACGGCGCCGGTGTGCGCGGCATGGGCTTCGACGATGCCGAGGCGTTGTTGCCGGTTTCGCTGCGCGGTTTCCAGGGCTACCGGCTGCTGCGCGAGTATTTTGCGTTCCCGCAGCGGTTTCTGTCCGTCGCGATCTCCGGTCTCGGCGCCGCGCTGCGGCGGCACGACGGCGACGAGATGGATATCGTGCTGCTGTTCGAGCGCAGCGCGCCGGGTCTGGAAGGGGTCGTCAGTGTCGACAGCTTCGCCCTGCACTGCACGCCGGCGATCAACCTCTTTCCGAAACGCGCCGACCGCATCCACCTGGGGGATGAGGCGTCGGAGTACCACGTGATCCCGGATCGCACGCGACCGATGGATTACGAAGTCTACGACGTGACCGGCGTCGTCGGTTTTGGCGTCGGCAACGTCGGCGAACAGCGGTTTCTGCCTTTCTACGCCGCGTATCATGACGAAGAACCGGATCATCAGGCGTATTTCACCTTCCGCCGCGAACCGCGCCGCCTGTCGGCCGCACAGCAGCGCAGCGGTGCGCGCTCGGCCTACATCGGCAGCGAGGTGTTTCTGTCGCTGGTCGACCCCGACGAGGCGCCGTACGGCAGCGATCTACGGCAGCTTGCAGTGACCACGCTCTGCACCAATCGCGATGTGCCGCTGCTGCTCTCGCTGGGGGCCGGCAGGACCGACTTCACGCTGGACAGCGCGGCACCGGTCAATGCGATCCGCGTCCTGCGCGGTCCATCCAGGCCGGCGCCGCCGCTGGCCGACGGCGCCGTCGCCTGGCGCTTCGTCAGCCAGTTGTCGCTGAATTACCTGTCGCTGCTCGACACCAACGAACACGAGGGCGCGGCGGCGCTGCGCGAGCTGCTCGAACTTTACGCAACCGCCGCGGATGCGGGCGTCGGCAAGCAGATCGAGGGGCTGCGTTCGGTTCGCGTGCAGCCCAGGGTGCGGCGCTTGCCGGCGCCGGGTCCGATCGCTTTCGGGCGCGGCCTGTCGATCGAACTGGAATTGGACGATCTGCTGTTTCAGGGTAACAGTCCGTTCCTGTTCGGCGCCGTCATGGAGCGGTTTTTCGCGCGCTACGTATCGATCAATTCGTTCACGGAGACCCTGCTGCGTTCCACCACGCGCGGTCCGATCATGCACTGGGTGCCGAGATGCGGCGAACGACCGATCATCTGACCCTGTTCCGCGCGCTGCAGGCCGCGCCGTACCGGCATGATTTCTATCAGGCGCTGCGGCGCATCGAATGCGCGTTTCCGGACAAGCCGCGCTGGGGCCGGGCGCTGCGTCCGGCCGACGAGCCGGTGCGCCTGGCGCAAGAACCGGCGTTGTCTTTCGCACCGGCCGCGCTGTCCGCGTTCCGTCCGCCGGACCGAGGGTTTCCGGCGCGCCTCGAGGTGCGTTTCCTCGGCTTGCTCGGGCCCAACGGCCCCTTGCCGCTGCACCTGACCGAGCACGCGCGCGAAAGGCTGCTGCACGCCGGTGACACGACCTTCGTGCGCTTTCTCGATCTGTTCAACCACCGCTTTCTGGCCCTGTTCTATCGGGCCTGGGCGCAGGCACAACCGACCGTCAGCCTCGACCGTCCGCGCGACGACCGGTTCTCTGCGTATGTGGGCTCGCTCATCGGTGTGGGCACGCCGCGGTTGCGCAACCGGGACGCGGTGCCGGATTTCGCGCGCTTGTTTTATGCCGGCCTTCTGCTGCGGCAGGTGCGCAACCGGGATGGATTGACGGCCCTGCTGGGCGGCTATTTCCGCGTGCCGGTGCAGATCGAGCAGTTCGTCGGTCACTGGATGCGTCTGCCCGTGCGCGACCGCACGCGCCTCGGCGCCGGCGATGCCGGTGCCGTTCTCGGTCGCGGCGCGGTGCTGGGTGCGCGCGTCTGGGACAGGCAGCACAAATTCCGCGTGCAGCTCGGTCCCTTGACGCTGGCGCACTACGAGAACTTTCTTCCGGGCGGCGACGCCATACACGAGCTGGTCGCCTGGATCCGCCACTACCTGTGCCACGAACTGGAATGGGACGTGCGCCTGCTGCTCGCCTCCGCACAGGTGCCGCAGCTTCGCCTGGGACACTACGGTCGCCTCGGGTGGACGACGTGGCTGGGACATCGGCGCACGTCCGCCGACGCCGGCGACCTGATTCTGGACGCAGAGCAGGTGCTGCGGCGGTCCGCCCGGTCGCAGGCGGCCGGTTTTGCCGCCGCGGCCCCGGTGCGCGCCTCATAGCGAGACGATAATCACATGAGTGAAATCAGCCGCGTTGCACTGTTCGGCAAGCTCAACAGCTCGCCTACAAGGCCATCGAAGGCGCGACGGTGTTCTGCAAGCTGCGCGGCAATCCCTACGTCGAGCTGGTGCACTGGCTGCACCAGATCCTGCAGACGCCAGGACTCCGACCTGCACCGCATCATCCAGCACTTCGAACTCGACGCCTGCCGGCTGGCGCAGCGACATGACCGCAGCGCTGGACCGCCTGCCGCGCGGATGCGACCGTCGATCTCCGATCTCTCGCCGCACGTCGAAGAGGCGGTCGAGCGCGGCTGGGTCTACGGCACGCTGATGTTCGGCGAAGCGCAGGTGCGCACCGGCCACCTGATCGTCGGCATGCTCAAGACCGCCGGCCTGCGCAACGCGCTGCTCGAGCATCTCGCGACGAGTTCGAGCAAGGTCAAGGTCGATGACGCTCGCGCGACGACTTCGCCGAGATCGTCGGCCGGCTCGCCGGAGGAGCGCACTGGCGCGCCAGCGACGGCTCGCAGGCTGGGCGGCGGCGCCGCCGGCGAGGCCAGCGGCGCGATGGCGCCGGCGCCGATGGGCAAGCAGGAGGCGCTGCAAGCGCTTCACCGTCGATCTGACCGAGCAGGCGCGCAAGGGCAAGATCGATCCGATCGTCGGCCGCGACGAGGAGATCCGCCAGATCGTCGACATCCTGATGCGCCGGCGGCAGAACAACCCGATCCTCACCGGCGAGGCCGGCGTCGGCAAGACCGCCGTCGTCGAGGGCTTCGCGCTGCGCATCGCCGCGGGCGACGTGCCGCCGCCGCTGCAGGACGTCGACGCTGCGCATCGCTCGACGTCGGCCTGCTGCAGGCCGGCGCCAGCATGAAGGGCGAGTTCGAGAAGCGCCTGCGCCAGGTGATCGACGAGGTGCAGGCGTCGCCGAAGCCGATCATCCTGTTCATCGACGAGGCGCACACGCTGGTCGGCGCCGGCGGCGCGGCCGGCACCGGCGACGCCGCCAACCTGCTCAAGCCGGCGCTGGCGCGCGGCACGCTGCGCACCGTCGGCCGCCACCACCTGGGCCGAATACAAGAAGCACATCGAGAAGGACCCGGCGCTGACGCGGCGCTTCCAGGTCGGTGCAGGTCGACGAGCCCGAGCGAGGAGAAGGCGATCCTGATGATGCGCGGCATGGCGTCGACGATGGAGAAGCACCACCGCGTGCAGATCCTCGACGAGGCGCTCGAAGCGGCGGTGCAAGCTGTCGCACCGCTACATTCCGGCGCGCCAGCTGCCCGACAAGTCGGTCAGCCTGCTCGACACGGCCTGCGCGCGCGTGGCGATCAGCCAGCACGCCGTGCCGGCCGAGGTCGAGGACTGCCGCACGGCGCATCGAGGCGCTCGAGACCGAGCTGCGAGATCATCGGGCGCGAGACGGCCGTCGGCATCGACATCGGCCGAGCGCGCAGGCCGCCGCAAGCGAGCAGCTCGGCCGAGGAGCGCGAGCGTCTGGAGGAGCTCGAAGCGCGCTGGGAGCAGGAGAAGGCGCCTGGTCGACCAGATCCTCGCGCTGCGCGCGCAGGCTGCGCGGCGGCAGCCGGCCAGGTCGAAGGGACCGGCAGCAAGCTGGAAGCAGCGGCCGACGCCGCGAGGCGACCGCGCAGTCGCAGCGGCCGCGCAGTCGACGCAGACGCCGACGAGCACGCTGCCGGACACGAGCGCGCGGCGCTGCTGACGGAGCTGCAGGAGCTGCAGGCCGAGCTCGCCGCAGCTGCAGGGCGAGACGCCCGCTGATCCTGCCGACCGTCGACGCAGCAGGCGGTGGCCGTCGGTGGTGGCCGACTGGACCGGCATTCCCGGTCGGCCGCATGGTCAAGAACGAGATCGAGACGGTGCTCAAGCTGGCCGACACGCTGGCGCAGCGCGTGATCGGCCAGGACCACGCGCTGCGAGATGATCGCCACGCGCATCCAGACCTCGCGCGCGCGGCTCGACAATCCCAGCAAGCCGATCGGCGTGTTCATGCTCGCCGGCACCGTCCGGCGTCGGCAAGACCGAGACCGCGCTGGCGCTGGCCGAAGCGCTCTACGGCGGCGAGCAGAACGTCATCACGATCAACATGAGCGAGTTCCAGGAGGCGCACACGGTCTCGACGCTCAAGGGCGCGCCGCCCGGCTACGTCGGCTACGGCGAAGGCGGCGTGCTGACCGAGGCCGTGCGCCGCCGGCCGTACAGCGTCGTGCTGCTCGACGAGGTCGAGAAGGCGCACCCCGACGTGCACGAGATCTTCTTCCAGGTCTTCGACAAGGGCTGGATGGAGGACGGCGAAGGCCGGCTGATCGACTTCAAGAACACGCTGATCCTGCTGACCACCAACGTCGGCACCGACCTGATCATGAACATGTGCAAGGACCCGGAGCTGATGCCCGAGCCGGAAGGCGATCGCCAAGGCGCTGCGCGAACCGCTGCTGAAGGTGTTCCCGCCGGCGCTGCTCGGCCGCCTGGTGGTGATTCCCTACTATCCGCTCAGCGACGAGATGATCGGCGACATCGCGCGCCTGCAGCTCGGCCGCATCGAGAAGCGCGTCCGCGAAAATCACAAGCGTGCCGTTCACCTACGACGACGCCGTGGTCAAGCTGATCGCCAGCCGCTGCACCGAGCTCGAGAGCGGCGGCCGCATGATCGACGCGATCCTCACCAATACGGTGCTGCCGCGCCATGAGCGAGGAATTCCTGACGCGCATGATGGAAGGCCGTCCGGTCCGGCGCCTGCACGTGGGCGTGGAAAACGGGGAGTTCGCTTATGGATTCGAATGAGACGGCGGCGGTTTCCGGTCGCGCCCCCGGCGGCACGCGCGCGGAGCCTTCCAGCGCCGCTGACGGACTGCCGGGGACGGCACGCAGTGCGGCGGAGACCGACGACGCGTTGCGCGAATCCGACGCCGTCGCGCTCGCCATTCAGCTTCACCGGCACGGACGGCCGGACGACGCCGAAACGCTGTACCGGCGCATTCTGGATTGCGCGCCCGACCAGCCCGATGCGCTGCATTATCTCGGCGTGCTGCTGCACCAGCGCGACCGCAGCGATGCCGCCGTCGATCTGATCCGGCGTTCCATCGATCTCGACCCCGGACAGCCCGATCGGTACAACAATCTCGGCAACGTCCTGATCGAGCGCGGCCGGCTCGCCGAGGCGGCCGACGCGTACCAGGCCGCCATCGCCCGCCGGCCGGAACACGCCGATGCGTGGAACAATCTCGGCGCCCTGTACCGCGAACTGGGGCGATACGACGCCGCCGCGGACGCCTATCAGAAAGCGATCGCGCTGGCTCCGGACCACGTCGACGCCTACAACAACTACGGCAACCTGCTGTCGCGCCAGAACCGGGTGCGCGAGGCCATTGCCTATTACTGCAAGGCGATCACTCTGGTACCCGGTCACCCCCAGTCCAGAAAGCTGCTGGGTATCGCTTATTACACGCTGGGTCAGATCGACGCGGCGGCGGAGGTCTTCCGCCAATGGTTGAACGACGAACCCGACAATCCGGTCGGACAGCACCTGTACGCCGCCTGCTCGGGGCGCGACGTTCCCGCGCGCGCTTCCGATGCCTATGTCGAGACCACCTTCGACGACTTCGCGTCGACCTTCGACGCCAAGCTCGAACGCCTCGCCTACCGTGCGCCGCAGTTGCTCGCCGACGCACTTGCGCGCGCCCACGCAACGCCCGCCAGGCGCTTGGACGCTTTGGATGCGGGCTGCGGCACCGGTTTGTGCGGCCCGCTCATCGCGCCCTGGGTGCGGCATCTGACCGGCATCGATCTGTCGTCGCGCATGCTGGCCGTGGCCGGCCAGCGGGGGACTTACGACGCACTGGTGCGCGGCGAGCTGACCGCTTGCCTGTGCGGTTACCGCGAAGCGTTCGACCTGATCCTGTCGGCCGACACGCTGGTCTATTTCGGCGCGCTGGCGCCGGTGGCCGCCGCCGCGTTCCAGGCGCTGCGCCCCGGCGGACTGTTCCTGTTCACGGTCGAGGAAGCGGACGACGACGGCGCGGGTTATCGCATCAACCCGCACGGTCGCTACAGCCACACCCGCGCCTACGTGGCGGCGGTGCTGGCCGGCGCCGGGTTCGAAGCGCCGGCGATCGAGGCGGCCGTGCTGCGCACCGAAGGCGGAATTCCGGTGGCCGGCCTGGTCGTCAGCGCGCGGCGGGGCCTGCCGGCGGACTCCGCCGGCGCGGCGCAGGCGTCCGAACCCTAGGCGGAATCCGGATATGGCGGCACTCAGAGCAATGGAGATCACCACCCCGCTGGGGGAGGACGTGCTGCTGTTCTATCGCATGCGGGCGCACGACGAGTTGAGCCGTCTGAGCGAGTATCGGCTCGAACTGCTCAGCGCGCGCGGCGATATCGATCTGGACAAGATCCTGGGTCAGAACGTCACCGTGAAACTGCAACTGCCCACCGACGAGCCGCGCCATTTCAACGGCTACGTGACGCGCTTCGCGCAGGTCGGCATGCACGGCCGTTACCACCTCTACCACGCCACGGTCCATCCCTGGCTCTGGTTTCTCACGCGCACGGCCAACTGCCGCATCTTCCAGGAAATGACGGTGCCCGATATCGTCGCCAAGATTTTCGACAGTCATCCGCACGTCGCCGACGTCAAGCAGGAACTCACCACAGCCTATCCCAGTTGGGAATATTGCGTGCAATACCGGGAAACGGATTTCAATTTCGTCAGCCGGCTCCTGGAACAGGAAGGCATCTACTACTATTTTCGCCACATCGACGGCCGTCATACGCTGGTGCTGACCGATTCGGTCAGCACGCATTCGACGTTCGCCGGCTATGAGTCGATCGTCTTCAATCCCCAGGATCGCGCGCCGCGGCAGGAGCACGAGCGCATCAGCGAATGGAACCTGCAGCGGGAAATCCAGCCGGGCCGCTATGTGATCGACAATTTCGACTTCAAGAAACCGAGCGTGGAGCTGCAGGTGAAACACCAGGTCTCCCGCAAACACGAACTGGCGGACTACGAAGTCTATGACTATCCGGGCGAGTACCTGACGGTGGGCGACGGCGAGCACTACGTGCGCTCGCGCATCGAGGAACTGCATACGCAGTTCGAGACGGTGCGCGCGGTCACCAATGCGCGCGGCGTCTGCCCCGGCTATCTGTTCAATCTCACCGGACACACGCGCGGCGACCAGAACACCGAATACCTGGTGGTCGCGACCCGGCACTCTCTCGAATACAACGAGTACGAGGCGATGGAGGGCGCCGGCGCCAGCTTCGAGTGCGACTTCAGCACCATGAACAGCCGCCAGCCGTTCCGGCCGCTGCGCACGACGCCCAAGCCGTCGGTGCAGGGACCGCAGACCGCCATCGTGGTCGGCCCGGCGGGCGACGAGATCTACACCGATCCATACGGCCGCGTAAAGGTGCAGTTTCACTGGGACCGCGAAGGCCGGCACAACGAGAACAGCTCCTGCTGGATCCGCGTGTCGCACCCCTGGGCCGGCAAGACCTGGGGCATGGTGGCGATACCGCGCATCGGCCAGGAGGTGATCGTCGATTTTCTCGAAGGCGATCCGGACGCGCCGATCATCACCGGCCGCGTCTACAACGCCGAACAGATGCCGCCTTACGAACTGCCGGCGAACAAGACCCAGACCGGGGTCAAGAGCCGCTCGAGCAAGGGCGGCAGCGGCGCCAATTTCAACGAGATCCGCTTCGAGGACAAGATGGGCTCGGAGCAGGTCTATATCCATGCCGAGAAGAACCAGGACAACGTCGTCGAGAACGACGAGACCACCAGCGTGGGCCACGACCGCACCGAAACGGTCGGCAACAACGAGACCATCAGCATCGGCGTCGACCGCACGGAGAAGGTCGGCAACAACGAGACCATCACCATCGGCGTCGACCGCACCGAAAAGGTCGGCAGCAACGAATCGATCACCATCGGCGCAAACCGCACCGAGCAGGTCGGCAGCAACGAGACGCATCACCATCGGCGCCAACCGCACCGAAAATGTCGGCAGCAACGAAACCATCACCATCGGCTCGAACCGTACCATCACCGTCGGCGCCAGCGAGACCGCTACTGTGGCCGCACAGCGCACGCACAGCGTCGGCGTCAACGAGACCATCAGCGTCGGCGCCGCCCAGGAAATCACCGTCGGCGCCGCCCAGGCGGTCACCGTCGGCGCAGCGCAGACCGTGAACATCGGCGCGGATCAGACTGAGTCGATCGGCGGCAACGAATCGATGACCGTGGGCGGCGACGAGTCGCGCAATGTCAGCGGCGGCAGAAGCACCAGCATCGCCAAGGACGACGCCCTCAAGGTGGGCCAGAACCTGGTGATCGACGCGGGCGACTCGATCACCATCACCACTGGATCGGCGAGCATCAGCATGAAGAAGGACGGCACCATCACCATCAAGGGCAAGGACATCACCATCGACGGGTCGGGCAAGATCAACGCCAAGGCGGGCAGCGACATCGTCATGAAGGGTTCTAAGATTCTGCAGAACTAGTGGGGGAGGATATATGCTGAGCGATCCGGATTACGAAGAAGCGGTCCTGGAGGTCGAGCGCGATGCCGACGCACCGCCGCAGACCGGCATGCAGGGCGCGTGCATCGGCACGCTGGTCGGGTTTACCGGCGAAGGCGCCACACCGCTGGTGATCTTTCCGGGCCAGACGGGCGCGGCGGCCGTTCCCGCGCGCACGGTGCCCGACCTGCGCGGCGCGCACATCGGCGGTCAGGTGGTGCTGATGTTCGATGGCGCCGACCCATCGCGCCCCATTATCTTGGGTTGCCTGCAAGCGGAGAGTGCTTGGCCGTTGGATGAAAAACCGAACCAGGTGGAAGTCGACGCGGATGGCCAGCGGCTCATCGTCACGGCCAGGGAGGAGATCGTGCTGCGCTGCGGCCAGGCCAGCATCACGCTGACCAAAGCCGGCAAGGTGCTGATCAAGGGTACTTACGTGCTCAGCCGTTCGTCGGGCGTGAACCGCATCAAGGGCGGTTCTATAGAACTCAATTGATACCGCACTCAGAGTATGTGGCTTGTTTCCAACAAGACTCCGTTCGCATCGGACCACGCATGGGTCTTGGATAAAGCGGGAAACAAGATTTGGCTCGTAGTCGTTAAGGCGACATTTGACATACAGCCCGACGGGAGCTGCCGCCTTGCGGGAACAAACGAGCCGGTGCGGCAGATGGCGCAGGCGTATGGGGAGTTCGGGCAAAGTAGTCTGCGATACGAGGCAGATCTCCTCGGGGTCAAGCCGACGACGGACATTCTGGTCCGCGGCGTCGCGATGGCCCCGGAGAGCAAGCGGGTGACTGCGCTTGACGTGTCGCTAAGAGTCGGCCCGATCAACAAGCGACTACGTGTCACCGGCGATCGCGTCTGGGAAAAAGGTGTGCTCGGGGGAATAAGGATGTCCGCGCCTGAGCCGTTCGAGCGGGTGCCTCTGGTATACGAACGAGCCTACGGCGGATGGGATCGCTCCGCATCGGAAACCAAACAGCACCGGCTGGAGGGTAGGAATCCTGTTGGCGCTGGCTTCGCGGTGCGGGTCGAGAACTGCGCGGAATTGCGGCTTCCGAACATTGAATATCCTGATCAGTTGATTAGTACTTGGAAAGATCGTCCATCACCGGCCGGCTTCAATGCAATTGACTGCGCCTGGTCGCCGCGGCGCGAGCTTGCCGGGACGTATGACGAGCACTGGCGCCGCACCCGCTTTCCGAGTTGGGCCGACGATTTCGACCCCCACTACAACAACTGCGCGCCGCACGACCAGCAGTCGCCGCGCTATTTAGTCGGCGGCGAGCGCGTCGACGTCCTCAATATGTCGGTGCATGGTGCACTTTCGTTCGAAATCCCTGAAGTGCGCATTTCGTTCCGCACGCGGTTCGGGAGCAAACGCGTTGATCACGAGGGGCAGCTATGTACGGTGATCGTTGAGCCCAGCGTCCCGCGAGTGATTCTTGCGTGGCAGACTTTCCTCACTTGCAATCGTCGCGCGGACGAACTCGACGAGACGCTGGTTGTCCAGAGGCTCCGCACTCAATGAGACTGTCTCGATGAAGGCGCGCGTTGAAGTCACTGCTTGGTCGCCACCGCCTGGAGGGGAAGTCTGCATCTGCGGCGTGGGTGCGCGAACGGCTGTGGGCTTGAGCGCAGAGGCGACTGCCGCGGCCGTGCGCGGGAGCATTTCCGGGCTCGGGCTGCACCCGTTCTTCACCGACCACGAGGGTGAGCCCGTTTCGTTCGCGGCGGACGCGGCGACCGAGGCCGAACTTCCAATCGCGGAGCGGATGTTGCGCATGTCGCGATCGGTTGCAAGCGAGGCGCTGAGTCAGTCGCAGTCGACGCTATCGAGTTCTATCGATTGCTGTTGGGTGGCACTGCCCGAACCGCGCCGAGGGATTGCGGCGGATCTGGAGGCATTTGTCGCCATCGGTTTGGCCGAAAGCCTAGGAATGCCGCGTGAGTCGGTTCGCGCGCTATCGCGTGGTCACGCGGGCGGACTGATGGCGTTGCAGGCCGCGGCCCACATGCTGTCCCGCGGAGGAGCCCAAGCGGTGCTGGTGATCGGTGTCGACTCTTATCACGACAGTGAAACTATCGAATCACTGGACATTCGCCGCAGGCTCATGTCGGCAAGAAATCGAAGCGGATTTCCACCGGGTGAGGCCGCCGGAGCCTGTCTACTGGCTCGCACCGAGATGGTGGAGCGCCGCGGCCTGCCAGTGCTTGCAAGAATCCGTTCTGCTGCTGCGGCCGTTGAGCCGCATCCCCTTCGATCGGCTGAGCCCTGTCTCGGCGAAGGGTTGACGGCGGTAGTGGCTTCTGCTGTCAGCGGCTTGAACCCTAAGCAGGAGCTGATCACTGCAACCTATTGCGATCTAAACGGCGAGCGGTATCGTAATGAAGAATTCGTCTACGCGCTGTTGCGAACTCAAGAGGCGTTTATCGACGCGCATGACTATGTTTCCCCTGCGGACTGCTGGGGAGACGTTGGCGCAGCCTCGGGCCCGCTTTTCGCGGTTCTCGCCGTGGCTTCCGGTTTGCGCGGCTACGCGAAAGGCACCTATCCGCTGCTTTGGGCCGGTTCTGACAGCGGCTATCGTGCTGCGGCAGTCCTCGTGCTCGGGCATAACTGAGCGGAGACCGGAATCATGATAAGCGTTGGGGTCAATCCGCCGAAGACGCCGGTTACCGAGGGCAGCATGGGTATGGCGCCGGCGAGCGCTCCGAACGTTTGCAAGATGCCGGGTCCTCCGGCGCCATTCGTGCCAACACCTTTGCCCAACATCGGCAGGTCGGCCGACCGCCTCAATGATGCGACGACGACTGTGAAGATCGAGGGCAAGAAGGTCGCGGTCAAAGGGACGTACTTTATGAGTCAACCTTCGCCTGATGTCGCCAGTCAGGGCACGGGCGGCGGTATTGTTTCCTCCACGACCCAGGGTAAGACCAAGTTTGTCGCGCCCGGCTCTATGGACGTTAAGGCGGAGGGCAAGAACATTCAGCTGCTGGGCGATGCGATGACCAACAATGGTTCATAAGCGCGCAATTTTACCCGGGCAGTTGTCGAGTGACAACCATGCCTGACAACAGCTTGACGCAATCTGAAGCGCAGACGCCGAATACAGGACCACTGAAATGCGGAGACGTCGGCACCTACAGGGAGATGAAAAAAAGGAAAACGAACAAACAGAACCGCGATCACGTACCTGCGACATCGTCGATGCTTGTTGCCGGACAGAAGCATTCCAAAGGGCTGAGTCCGGCTCGGCTCAAATGTTTCGACAACTTCGTCAAAATGGATGCGCTGACAGTTGCAATTCCCTACGGTACTCATAAGAAACACAGCCGAACCTACGGTGGAAAGGGGGGGCAGGCAAGGGTCGAAAAAGATGTCAAGGATCTGAAAAAAGCGGCCAATGATGACTTCGCCAAGGTAGAACCTCGCCTTTCAGATGATTGCAAAAAAAAATATCAAGAGGCGAAAGAAAAAATACTCGCCCAGCTTCCAGACAAATTCTTCGAGGAATGCAGGGCCAAGGCGATAAACGAATGCTAGCCAAATCGTCAGTCAGGCTTTCGGCTCGACGGGACGTGAGGAGCTGTGATAACCCCGGAATAGAGGAGAAGAAGGAATGGATATGGAAACGTGGATAAAGCTGCTGGGCAAGAGTCAAGACGATCCGGCGGTCAAGGCTGCGCTGACCGCTGCGGGGGTGAAGAAGATTCCGAAGCTCGACAAAGACGGCTTCAGGGTGTTCTTGGACCTCAAGGGGCACGGTCTGTGGCTCGAGATGACCGACGAGGCCTTTCTAAAGAAGCTGAAGGATCAAGATATAGGCGAGGGTCCGCTGATACTTTTTTGTGTAGAAGCGATTCTCGAACATCGGAAAATTCGAGATCTTTACAAAGGCCACCTCCCGTACAAGCTTGTGGCTGGAATGTCCCAGGATGACCTTCGAAAAACACTAGGCCCCCCCACGTCAATCATTGATGACATCCCTGCCGACATTTGGATGCGGGACGGTCTGGAGGTGAATGTGAACTACACCCATGGTCTGAAGCTCGAGCGCCTCAGCGTGTCGCTGCCCCGAACACCATGAATGCTCGCAGCGACCACACTTCAAGCTCGCTTGGTTCAGGAACTGCGCCATGAATCCGAAGGATCTGCTCGCGCTGCTCGGTCGCTACGACACAGATCTGCTTGTGGAGGCGGCGCTGAGGCACTATGCAGTTCGCAATCGCCCGGAGATTGAGATCGACGAGGAGGATGCCGACGGCCCGGTGGTTGGAACGCAATCCTGGGTCAAGAATTCCCGTGCCGGCATCGAGTTCGGCTTCCAGGACGAGGCAGCATGGATCGGGCTTGACGAGACGGAGTTCGGCAAACACCCGATGGTGCTGATCGAAATCTGTTTCTACGGAATGCACGTGGGAGTGCGCCCGTACCAGGACCAATTGCCTTTCGGTCTCCAATTGTCGGATGACAGGGCAACAGTTCGCACGAAGCTCGTCCGATTTGAATCGACTCGCCACTCCTATATTCGCGACACTTGGGACACGCCGGAATTCCGCATGACGGTGAGTTGTGCCGATGGCGGCAGGTGCATCGGCTTTGTGATCTGCATGCTACGTGAACCACCACTGCCCAATTTGGGGTATGCGATCGCGCCGGTCCCTTCGGTCGCGGCAGTTGTTGGACTTCTAGGTCGCGCGCTCGATGACCCGGAAATACATTTGGCCTTCGATCCTCTTGGCCTGCGGGGCCGAATTGATGAGATTACAGAAACTGGAGAGGCGGATTTCCGCAGTCCATATGGGCTCTCACTTGATTTCGCCGTGCCCGACGGCACCAATAACCCAAGCGCAAAGGAAATCCTGCTCTTGAGCGTGACGTTCTTCCAGGAACGCGAGCAAGGGGCGCGTACCTGGCCTGGACAACTGCCTTACGCAATACGCTTCGGTGACTCCCCGGAAACAGTCCTGCAAAAGCTTGGACGGCCGCCGGACATCCAGAATGACAACGAGGATGACTTTAGCGGCCTTGCCAAATGGCATGAACCGGAACTCACCGTGAGCGTTTTCTACGACACGATGGAAAACCGGGTTCTCCGGGTCAGTGTTGTTGCGCCGGGATTTGGATGAGGCGGCAGAGCGAGGAGGCACCGAGAAAAATGGGACAGTGCACCGCCCGGGTTTTTGTGGAGGCTCCTGGGCAAAAGGGCAAACTCGAATTGATTTCGAAACGACAGATGCTGCGAACGTCGGCTAGGATTCTGCGGTTTCCTCCAGAGCATCTAATGGTGTTCGGCATCATTTGCGCGAATTGCCGGTTGTGGGTCTGATCAGGGTTTGCCGACTACAGTTTATGCTATGCCGTCACACATCGGAGCACTGAGACAATTGTTCCTCGCACGCCGGACCCAACACCATGCCGGCCACTCAACAAAGGACAAATGCTTATGTCCAACCCATGGATCGACAGCGTCAAACAGACCCACCACCTGAGCTACCACCTCAATTCGGTGACCGGACCATGGATGGCCGCGGTCCAGGCCGCCGTGCACGAGTTCAATGCTTTGTCCCATCGGCATAGACTGGGCGTTACCTACGTCGCAACCGGGCAGGCGGCCACGGACACCGGCGGCGCCAACATCACCATCGCGACCGCCAACGGCGCCGTCAGCTTCAACTATTCAGGGCGCCACGAAACGTCCATGAACGGCAGGGCGCTGCACGGCAGCACGCTGCTGATCAGCCAGCCGAATGGGCCGATCGAGAAGGCCTTCATGTTTCTGCCGAATCAGCCAATGATCAATACACCCCGCGGGCTGCGACCGGCGGGGGCCGGGGTGATGAAAGTCATCGTGTTCCACGAACTGATCCACGGTTGCGGCCTGCACGACCGCGATCACACGACGGAGGACGTGTTCAACGGCTTCCCGAGTGCCGATCCTGGAAGCACGCCGGCTCGCGACAGGATTCAGATCACGGTCGGAGGGCAGTATCGCTTCATGCCGCCAATACTGTTTTCGGCCGTGACCGTGGGCAAGATCATCCCGCTGTGGCGGTGATACATCCGGGGCGCGTGGACACTGATTCAACCGGCCGGTCAGGATAGGAGGACATGATCATGACAGGACACGACCATCATCGCCATGTCGGACGAATCAAAATCGGGGGCCGCCCCGTACGCCACGAATACCGCGGCCACGCCTGGGACCTGACGCATTATCAGGAAGCGGTGGAAGCACAGCTCAGGCTGTTGCGGCAGAGCCGCACCGCGCGCCTCGTGCTGAACAATATAACCAACCGCCTTATCATCATACCCTGGCAAGACCCCGCTGATGACAACGCGGAGGCGCGTCCCGTTCCCGGCGCATTTGTCGGCTACCTGCCCACGAGTCTTCCACGGAACAACCGGGACGCGACGATGTCCGGACAATGGGTGCGATCGGGTCATCCCGAGGACGGCGTCGGGGCAGGGCGGGGAAGTGCGGTGGTCCTCGAATATACGCCGGGCATGTGGGTGCCGGGAAACCCGAATTCGACGCCGTTGGCGACGCCAACCGGGGCACAGGAGATGCTGCTTCATGAACTGGTGCATGCTATCCGTCAGATGCGCGGCGTCGCCGACACTCGGGCTTTGGCGAATTACGACAGTCGCGACGAGTTTCACGCGATTCTCGTCACGAACATCTATCGCTCGGAAAGGAAGATCACGCCGCTTCGGCGGGATCATCACGGCTTCCAGCCACTGGTGAATCCGTCGGCCTTCTACACCCAGCCGCGCAACAAGCTGCTGGTCATGGACCTGTGCCGCGAGATGCAGGCGTTTACGCGGGCATTGGCCGATGTCGATTGCAGTTTCAATCCGATCCGCCAGCACTATGTGGAAATGGGCGTCCTGCGGGCATGACGGCGTGCCTTGTGTCGGTATTTGACAGGCGCGGTCGTTTGTTGCATGCCTTCGACGGCTGGCCGGTCAATGCCTAGGAGTTGACCGGAGTATGGGCACCACCAGCACGAAACCAGTCGCGATCGTTGTCCAGCAGCACGCCGAGGAAGCGGCGATCCTGCGCAATATCCGCGCGACGCTGGTGGCCGCCCCGCATGTGAAGCTCCATCACCTGCGCCGCCTCGACGACCGTATCGCGGCGCATCTCGACGGTCTCGCCGTCGCCGGCGAGTACGGCAGCGCGCTGTGCGAGGCGGCGCTGGAGCGACCGGGTGTCGGCGAGGTGTTCGCGGCGACCGTGCGCGCCGTCGAGGAGAAGGACGAGCAGCGCCTGGACCGTCTGTTTGCACTGATCGGTGCCGTGACAGAGGCGGAACCCGGGCTTGTCTCCGCGTTCGGCTGGGTTTCGGCACAGCACCTGCAAGGAACCTGTGCGGCGCTGATGTCGTCGCCGGAACCCTTGAGACGGCGGGTCGGCATCGCCGCCTGCGCGATGCACGGCGTCGACCCGGGCGCGCCGCTGGCGCAGGCGGTAACCGATCCGGACCCGCGGTTGCGTGCCCGCGCCTTGCGCGCGGCCGGTGAGCTGGCCCGGGGCGATCTGCTTGGCGCCTGCGTGAAAGGCTTGCGGGACGTGGACATTCCCGCGCGCTTCTGGGCGGCGCGTTCGGCGGTGCTGTTGGGCGAGCGTGACCAGGCGGTCAAGGCGCTGCAAAACTTCGCGTTGTTGCCCAACGTCTTTCGCAGCCGGGCGCTGCGGCTCTTGTTGAAAGTGAGCGACCTGACGGGCGCCCGGAACCTGCTCAAGTCGATCGCTCAGGATCCGGCCTGCAAGCGGCTGCTGATCCAGGGTGCGGGGGTCGCCGGTGATGTGCAGTATCTGTCGTGGCTGATCACGCAAATGGAAGACCTGAAGTTTGCACGTCTGGCAGGCGAGTCATTCAGTATGATCACGGGTCTGGATCTCGCGTTCCTCGACCTCGAACGCAAACCGCCCGAGGATTTCGCGGCCGGACCGACCGACGATCCCGAGGACGGAAATGTCGACATGGATCCGGACGACAGCCTGCCGTGGCCGGACGTTGACAAGATCCGGCAGTGGTGGACGGCGAATGCGCCGCGGTTCGAAACCGGTGTGCGCTATTTCATGGGCGCACCGGCGACGCACGAACACTGCCTGCAGGTGCTCAAGGACGGATTTCAACGCCAGCGTAGCGCGGCGGCCGCGTATCTGTGCCTGTTGCATCCGGGCACGCCGTTATTCAACACCCGCGCACCGGCGTGGCGCCAACAGCGCCGGCTGGCGAAGACGGTTTGATCCGATTCGGCCGCGACGGGCTGGAGCGATCGGCTGAACAGACAAGGGGAGTCGAACGCATGTTCCTGGTCGAACGCGGAAACCACATTCCGACGGTTGCCGTCGTGCAGCATCTTCTCAACAAGCGCCTGCGCATCGCGCTGCGCGTGGACGGCCGCTTTGGGCAGCAGACCTTCCATGCCGTGCAGGACTTCCAGCGCCGCGAGGGCACTCACCCGGACGGCATCGTCGGGCCTGCCACGTGGCACAGACTCAGCGCGGACAGGAACCTGGCCGTCCTTGACCACGTGGACGCAGCGGACGATTACCACGACGCCGGAAGATACCGCGGCTACGAGGTGGATCTCTTGCGTACCGGCGCCTCTCCGAGCGTGTCGTATTACCAGAGTGCCGGCATCGAGGGCGTTGCGCAGCGGATTCGCCGGGCCGCGGGAGGAAATGGACGTGTGATATTGCTGCGATTCCACGGACATGGGGGGCCTGGGTCGATGGGGCTTACGCTGGGACGGGGCGGCGTGGAGCATATCCATGCGGACTCGATTTCACTTCACACAATCGACTGGGTGCAGGTAATGACCCACTTCGGGCCTCTGCACCGCATATTTTCGCCTTTCGGCTCGGTTGAACTTCATGGGTGCAACGTGGCCGGCGACGTGTATCAGAACGGGCGTCGTATACAGCGAAACGGAACCGGCGTGGGCCTGTACCTGCTGCAACGCCTGTCGCACCTCCTGGGCGTGCCGGTCACGGCGTCGACCAATGCGCAGTATTCGCACGGTGCGGCCATTCTGCGGTTCGAGGGACACACGCTCACGGTTTGCCCGGACGGCAGCTCGAACATCGAGGCGTGGGCGCGGGGCAAGAGCCTTTTTGTGGGGACCTAGCCCGCGCTGATCGGTCCGCCTATTGCGTGCCCGTCACCACGAAATCGTCGAACTCGGCCGAGTTCGCCCGGCACCTCGTACTTTCCGCCTATAATCATTGCCATCGGTCGTTGTTGCCGGCCTCGGTGTTCGGTCGCGGAATCGGGTGGGTAGCCGCACGCCGTGGCACCGGGCCATCGTCTTGAAATACCCTTGGGAATAGACCACCATTCCGGGTGAATTGCCAGTGTTAAGCACGAGGTTCGCAGCCTTGGCAACGCAGCAGGCCTGGGGCCGGCGGGCCGGTGCGCTGATTGACCAAGACGCGAACGGCGGCGTCGCACGACGGGATGAGCCGATTTGGCCACAAAGTACCTACTTGCTATGATCGGAGCGGTCTTTCTGAGTTCGGCGATCGCCCGAATTGCCAGGGAAAAGGGACGCATCGGCCCGGCGTCGCGGACATGGCTGATCGTTGCGTTCATATTTGGCGCGGTGAGCGTCTGGCTGTGGTTCGGCGCCGCCGGCGCCGTCGAATTGGATTGACCGTGCGTTCGTTGTTGACGATCGCGCCCAACCGGGGGTGGAAAGCGATGGCCAAGGGCAACCGTCCAGGCGCGGTCGATCATCCCGGATTCAGCGATGCGATGGACGCAGGGACTCTGGCGAAAACCCATACGCCCGTACCGGGTCCGGTCGGGCTTCAGGCCAAGGGCGGTGCGGCGAAGTTGACCGGTGCCGCGCTTCGCAACCAGATAGCGGCGTTCGCGCGCCAGCGAATCGATCAGCACGTGGGCAACGGTCAATGTTTCGACCTGGTCGATCGTGCGTTGCAGCATGCCGGGGCCAAGAGCGCGACCGACTTCGGGACGGTGACGCATGACGCCGATTACGTGTGGGGCGATCGGGTGGAACTGTCACAGGTGCGCTCCGGCGATATCATCCAGTTCCGTAACTACCGCTACGACCGCAGCGTCAAAACCACAACGGCGACCCAGATTTCGGAGCACACGGACTATCAGGAGCGGCCGCACCATACCGCAATCGTCGACCGGGTCGGCAGCGACGGAATGCTACGGGTGCTGGAACAGAACGTGCCGGACGGCGACCCGGTCAAGCGTAGCGAGCTGTTTTTCAGAGACTTCACCAGCACCGGCGGCAACCAGACGACGACGGTGACGGTGCGGGGTCAGTTCCGGTTTTATCGCGCGCAGCCGCATTGAGGTCGCAGGCGGCGTCCGCACGCGCCGCTTGCGCAAGTTATCTATACTTCCTGGAGAGCGCTGCGGTGCGTGCCGCGGCAGGAACTGAGTGGAGCTGAATGCCGGTCCGTATCGAAGTCACTGTCTGCAACGGCGCACCGCCGATTGCGCCGATTGCCGCCGAGTTCGACGAACTGGGCGGGAGCATCGGCCGGGGCGAGGCCAGCACGTTGATGCTGCCCGACCCGGCGCGCCTGATCTCGCGCACCCATGCCGTTGTCCTGTATCGCAACGGCGGCTACGTGGTCCGGGATCAGGGTTCAGCGACACCCGTTCTGATCAACGGAACGGCGATCGGCAACGGCAATGAGGCGCCGCTCGTTCACGGGGACGAGCTTTGTGTCGGTGGCTATACCTTGCGGGTCGAGTTGTGCAACGGCGTGGACGCGGACCTCACCGACTTCAACCGGCCGGCCCAAGGTGGCAGCGCGGTTCCAGTCAGTCCGGATCCCTTCGCCGATCTGGCCGATCTGATGCCGCCGGCGGCGCCAAACCCGATAGCATCGCCCGACGGATTTTCCGGGGCGGCCGCCCGGCCGCCGGTCGCAGGCGTGATACCGGCGGACTTCGACCCTTTCGGGGAACCGGCAAGCGCGACGCCGCCATCGACAAACCTGCCGGATGACGTTGATCTCGGATTCGAGAACCCCGCCGGGCGCAACAGCATCGATGACCTGTTCGACCTCGGTGCGCCGGTCGGGCGCGATCCGCTCCAGCCGGAGGGGCCGGCAGCGGATCGAGGAGTCGATAGCGTCGGCAATCCGACCAGCACCGATCCGCTGGCGGCGTTCGAGCGGTCCGGCGCGGAGCCGCGGGGCTTCCAGCCTGTGCAACGTGACGACACGCCGGAACTCCACCGCGCATTCGTTCCGCCTCGAGTCCGACCGGAGACGAGGACTGCGGCCCGGGACGCGAGGACGCCGCCCGAACCCGTCGGATCGACGCACGCTGAACGAGCATCGCCGGTGGACCCTCCACAGCAAGCGGCGAGGCAGGCCGAGGGGCGCGCGACCGACGAATTGCTGCGCGCGTTCCTGGATGGCGCCGGGATGCCTGATCTGGATCTGCCCGATGGCCTGACGCCGCAGCGAATGCACCTGCTCGGAACACTGGTGCGCGAGGCGGCGCAGGGCACGTTGGACCTGCTGCTGGCCCGCGCGCTGACCAAGCGCGAGGTGCGCGCGGACGCGACCATGATCGTGGCGCGCGAGAACAACCCGCTGAAGTTTTCGCCCAATGTGGAAGTGGCCCTGCAGCATCTGCTGGCGCCGGGCGAGCGCGGGTTCATGGATCCCGCCAGCGCGCTGCGCGACGCCTACGATGACCTGCGTTCGCATCAGTTCGGATTCATGGCCGGGATGCGCGCGGCGCTGGCCGGCGTGCTGCGGCGCTTCGATCCGGCGACGCTCGAGCAGCGTCTCAAGGAGCCGCGGATGCTCGACAGCCTCGTACCCCTGCACCGCAAGTCGAGGTTGTGGGACCTGTTCTCGGAACTTTACGGCGCCATCTCGAAGGAGGCCGAGGATGATTTTCACACCTTGTTCGGGCGTGAATTCCTGCGTGCGTACCAGGCGCAGATCGCCAAGCTTCGTCAGGACAAATCAGGCTCGTCCTGACCTTTGAATGGCGCGCACGTGATCACGCTCGAGGTTACCGCTTTGTCGCGCGTCGGTGGACGCGCCGCGAACGAGGATGCCGCCGGCTACTGGGGCGACGAACACGGATGCTTCTATGTGCTGTCCGATGGCGCCGGCGGCCATGGTGCCGGCGACGTCGCCTCGAGACTGACGGTGCAGCATGTGCTGGATTTCTTTCGGACAAATCCCGAATGCAGCCCGAAAGCGGTCAGAAGCGCATTGGATACGGCCAATCGGGCCATCGTCTTCGAGCAGCGCCACGGTTCTCGCCAATCCGACATGCGCGCCACGGGAGTCGTGTTGGCCATCGATCCGGTGCGCGCGGTTGCCGCCTGGGGACATCTGGGCGATACGCGGCTGTACTGCTTTCGCAAGCGCCGAATCATTGCGCAGACGCGCGATCACAGCGTGGTGCAGGGGATGGTCGATGCCGGAATGTTGCAGCCGCACGAACTCCGTGCCGCGCCCGGACGCAACCAGTTGCTCGGCGCGCTCGGCGATCCCGAGCACTTCGATCCGGCGATCGTTGCGATGCCGGTCGAGGTGCGCGACGGCGACGTGTTCCTGCTGTGCACCGATGGATGGTGGGAGTGCGTGACAGAGGACGAAATGGAACGGTCGCTGCTGGAGGCGGAGTCGGCGCAGTCCTGGCTGGACGCGATGGCGAACTGGATCGAGTCACGCGGGCATCCGCGGCAGGACAACTACTCGGCGCTGGCGGTGTGGTGTGTCGATGATAGCAACGATACCTGTCCCGGACTGGCGACGACCGAACCTGAGACGTTGCCATTGTGAGGGCGCTTCTGTTCGTCAGACATTGGTAAGCTGCGAGCACCTCGGCCGCAACGAACGGTCTTTGTTGCAGGCGGCCGGCCGTGGGGCTAGGCTCGAGTCTAGGCAACGCCGGTTGTTTCGAGTGCAGCGAAGCGATCCCCGGTCTCCGCGCCGGCCGACTGGCGATCGGCAGGTCTCCTCCGTTTCTTGCTTTGATGAATTCACCCTGCATCTCTTGGTTCCCGCCTTGACGAACCCTGGGTTCGCTGCTAATAGTTCTTGGGTCCGCTCGTCAATACCTCACGGGGTGGTTGCGTCAGCATTGCGAGCGTGAGGCAGCGGAGCCAGCAAAGGACCGGCGTTTTGTCGAAGGGGTTGTGGGGCCGGATCGACAACAAGAAGCGGGCGGGGGATGCCCTATGATCAGCTCATCTCTGCGAGCGGCCCACCGTACGCATGCCGTGCGCGTTCTTATCGGTGCGTGTTCCCTGCTTGTTTCCATACCGCTGTATGCGACGGTGACGTGGGATGGTGTGGACGGGGTCAGCATGCAGGTCTTTCAGGCATACTGCACGACCTGTCATTCGGCGACACCTACCGGTGGCAATGTTTCGCAATCTCCGTACTGGACAAGCTATGCGAACGTCGTAAGCGATCTTGGAAGTATCAGGGACCACATTACCGGTGTTGTAACCCCGATAATGCCGCCCGGAGGGCTCAGCGCACCACAGAAGACGGCTGTCATCAATCTCCTCGATGCGTGGTCGAAGGGCGATGATGGCATTCCTTCAACCTCCGATGACACACCTCTGCGCGCCGCGCCGGATGTTTCCGATGCACTTTCGGACTATTCAGCGGAACCCGATGCCGCGGTCGGAAAAGCCACGCTTCATGCCGGGATCAATGGCGGCGGGCAGTCGACCAGTTTCAATTTTGAATGGGAACAGGACGACGGAAGCAGTGTGGATGCCTTCGCCAATACGACGCCTACCGGCGCCGCCAGCACCGGTGGAGGAACCCAATTCAACCCGGTCAGCCAGGAGATTACCATCGTCCAATGCCATACCACCTACCAATTCCGAATCCAGGCAACCAATGCAAGCGGCACGACGACCGGTACAACCAAGACCTTTATCATGCCGGCATGCACGTCCCTGGATGCCGACAGCGATGGGTGGACCAACGTCGCCGATAACTGTCCCGACGACGCGAATCCAGATCAGGCTGATTTGGATGGTGACTCTGTTGGCGACAGTTGCGACCCTGACATCGATGGGGACGGCGTTAGCAACGACGCGGAAAATACGATCCCCGGCATGGATCCGACCGACCCGACCGATGCCGCGATCGCCACACAGGACCTCGACGGCGACGGCGTCACCAACATTGCCGAATACAACAATTGTCAGGCTGCCGTCCCGGCTGTCGGCGTGGCCGCCGACGCTGGTTGCACCGCGATCAACAATCCGCTGGTGCCGCCCGTCGTCGCGGTGTCGGATCTGCAGGTTACGGCAACCGGCTATGTCACGGCCGTCGCTCTGGGAGCGACCGCAGAGGACGGCTTCGACAGCGCAATGACACCGACGGCGGACAAATCCGGACCGTTCCGACCCGGGCACTACGACATTACGTGGACTGCGACCGACAGCCGAGGCTACAGTGCCACCCCCCGGATCCAAAGTCTGGATGTCTTTCCGCTCGTGCGCCTGGGCGGATCGCAGATGACGGGCGAGGGACAGACGCTCACTGTGCCCATCACCTTGAACGGCGATGCGCCGAGCTACCCGGTGGACATCCAGTACGAGGTGACCGGTACCGCAGGCGCCGCAGATCATGACCTCGTCAGCGGCACGTTGACGATCAATTCGGGTCGTTCGGGCGAACTGACGATTCACATCAACGACGACGGTGTGGCCGAACCCGATGAGACGTTCATCATAACGCTGACCGGTGTCAGCAGCGCGAACGCCGCGCTGTCGGACGCGGTTCAGTTCACGGGCGTGATCACGGAGACAGCGTTGGCGCCGGTAGTCGAGTTGACCGCGACGCAGAGCGGTGTTCAAAGCCGCTTCGTCTACCAGGATCAGGGCGACGTGACAGTGACCGCGGACGCGACGGACGGTAACGGCGATGTGCTGACCTATACCTGGAGCGCGGCCGGGCTCGACGGTACGTCCGCGGACAATCAGTTTACCTTTGATCCGGCATCATCGGCGGTGACCACGGGTGCACACGCGGTCAACGTCGATGTGAGCGACGGCGTCCAGACCGTTCACCGCAGCATAATGTTGGTGGTCGGCGAGTTCGCCCCAGTGCTCGATAGCCGGGATTCCGACAAGGACGGGACAGACGACGTTACGGAAGGCCGCGGCGACGCCGACGGCGACGGCTTGCCGGACTACCTGGATCCGGTGGATGACGTAACGCTGTTGAATCCGCGCGTAAGCGCGACGCACACGAATTTCTCGCGTCTTCTGACGACGACCGCCGGTCTGAGCCTGGCGCTGAACGACAGCGCGTTGGCGGCGCAGGATCCTGCGGCGGGCAAGGTGGGCGCGCGGATTTTCGTCACGGATGTGCGCAATGCCGGTGGCGGGGTCGTCTACGATACCGGAAATGCCATCGTGGGTGGCGTCTACGATTTCGAGATCCATGGCTTTTCCGACGCGCAGCGCGTAGCGCAGGTCGTGATTCCGCTGACACAGTCGATTCCCGCACAGGCGCAGCTCCGCAAATTTGACGGTGACACCTGGTCCACGTTCGTTACATCGGCGACGGACGAAGTCCGTTCCGCCGCGAGTGTCGCCGGCGAATGTCCGGCGCCCGGCAACTTTGCCTACCAGTCCGGCTTGGTCCCCTTCTTCGACTGCCTCGAACTTACGCTGACCGATGGCGGTGCAAACGATGCCGACGCTGAGGTCAACGGCGTGATTCGTGATCCGGGCGCCGTGGTCGTGCCCGCGGGCGGGGCGACAGAAAACTCAGCGTCGGATTCATCGCCGGGCGGGTCTGGCGCTCTGGATCGGTGGTGGCTGATCATGCTGGCACCGCTCCTGTTGACGCACCGCCGATTTCGCTAAGGACAAGTACAATGATTCGTTGGCAACTACATGCCCGTACCGCAGTGGTCGGCCTTCCTCTGCTGCTTCAGTTGAGCGTGTCACACGCGGCAGACAACCGGCCCTGGTGGGTCGACGCCGGCGTCGAACTCGGCAGAAACGACAACATCGGCAACGCCGAACGAAGTCGCGATATCGTTGAGGACAACTTCGCCACCATCACGTTCGGCGCCGGCTATAACCTGCAGCTCGATCCGCTGCAGTCCGTCAGCGTTCGCGGTTTCGTCGAAACCGAGCAGGTCCAGGAAGTGCGAACCTTGAGCCGCTATACAGGGGGAGCGGAGCTTTCCTATCGGCTCCAGATGAACCAGTCGCCTGCCGCCCCGGCACTGGAAGCAGGCGCCACCGCCCAGCTCGACGATTACGACCACAACCAGCGCGACAGCACCATCACGACGGTGCATCTGGCTGCGATCCAGCCGATCGGCGAGCGTGCGCAGGTATCTGTCGGCATCGAATACCAGACGAGGGATTCATCGGGCAGCGTGTGGGACCTCAATCATGTCCGCGGTTTTCTGACCGGGGACTTTGCGTTTCTGCCGGGGTGGGCAGCCTACGGGAGCTACAGCTACACGGACGGCGACGTGGCGTCCACTGTGCGAACGGTCTTCCCGAACGGCGTTCAGGCCGGCGACATTTTCGGCCTGGTGAACGCGGCGAAGGACATCGAACCGGACCAGGCGTTCAACGAGGAATTCAGCGGCCGGTGGCTGGCGTACCGTCTGGCGGCGAAGACGAATACGTTCAAGGCGGGTCTTAGAAAGGATCTGGGCCAGGGCGTCACCGCGGACCTGTCGTTGGTCAGGGTGCTGGTCGACGCCAAGGGCGACAACGAATACCAGAACTGGATCTACCGCGCCAGTCTGCAGAAGAGGTTCTGACCCATGCGAAACCTGGTATGGATTCCTGTGCTCCTGAGTTTGCTGGCGGCAGGGTGCAAGCAGGACCGTGGCGATGCCACGCTCTCCGAGCCGCAGGTCGACGCGGCCACGACACCGAATGATTTTCTGAAGTTCCTCAACAGCAGTCTGTATGTTCTGAATATGGTTGACCATGATAAGATCGTTACGGCTGTTCCAGTTCGCAACATCAACTCGGAGGCGTATGCCGATGCCTATTATGGCGCGGTGGATCCTGGAGGAAGACGGGACACGCTTGCGAAGTGGAAGGAGGAGACGGGTTTCGATCTGGGTGTGTATGCGCACGCCACTTTTCGCGACGCCAAGGACCTCGGTTACGGGCGCGATATGTATGCTCGGACGGGGACGCTCAATACATCCGGCTGCAACGTCATTGCCGTGTACGTCGACAACTATGTGGTCGAGCTTGAGCCTGGCGATGCAACGTCATACGGTCCGCTGAATCTGGACGCGGCGGTCAATCAGGTCCAGAAATATCACTTCGGGAGCAACGCGATCGAGTTCAGCCCCGAGGATGAGACGGATTGCGGTTCACCCAGAATTGCAAAGTTCTTCACTTTCGGTCCCAGGGACGGTGACGGCGAGCAACATCGTCTGACCAGCGCAGACCTCGATGGCCGCGGCGTGAAGTACATGCCGACCATGTGCCTGGTCTGTCATGGCGGGGCGATGTACCCGCTGAAGGACGATTCATCCTTCGATCCGATTTCCCTGAAATCGCCCAAGCTCCATATTCTTGAAGAGGACTCGTTCGAGTTTTCCGCGTTGGCGGGCTTCAGGGAAGACGACCAGCAGGACGCCATCAAGAAGATTAATCGCCTGGTGTATGAAGCCTTCCAGGAGATGGGCGGCCGCGCGGACAGCAATACCGATCAGGCAAACTGGGACAGCAGCTTCGCGGAAGAACTGGTGGCCGGCGCGTACACTGACATCAATGCGGATGATCCACCTCCCAATAATCCACCCGCCGATCCCTATAACGCCCAGGTGCCTTCCGGTTGGATTCAAAATGTCAGCCGCCCCGACGGTGTGGAGACGCTTTACAGGCAGGTGATCGAGCCGCATTGCATCGGCTGCCACTCGTTGCGCGGGACTCAGGTGGCGGAGCGCAATAACGATGCAAACGCCGTGGATTTCAGCAGCTACGAGCAGTTCGCCAAGTACAACGACCTGATCATCGACTATGTCTACCGGCGCGGGAGCATGCCGCGCTCGCTGATCAACTATACGCAGTTCTGGAAGGATCCCGAGGGCGCACCGACATTGCTGGCAACGTATCTCACCGGATTTGACGTGTTGAATGCCGATGGGAAAGTCACTGCGCCTGGCAGGCCTGTAGCCATTCCGGGCGCCGACCGGCAGGTTGCATCGCCGGCGGTTCTTGGCGCCGGGGCCAGCCTGTTTACGACCAACTACTTGTGGAGCATCTTTTCGTCCACGGACCCTGGCGCGACGCTCGATCCGGTGACGAGCCCGGCGCCTACCCTTACGGCAGCGGACGGGGCGGTCGTGGTGGCCGAGTTGACGACCTCGAACGTGCGGGGAACGAGCGAGCCGGCGCAGGTCACTATTACAATCAATAACGCAATTCCCGCCCTGCCAACGTTCGACGGTGATATCAAGGTCATTCTTGGCGGTTGTGCGGCGGCGTGTCACTCGCCATCACCCGACAACGATCCGACTGTGGATCCACTTACCGGGATCCCCGTTTACTACGATGATACCGACTCGAGTGACCTGTATCGCCGAGTACTGGCACGGGTCGACCGCAACGATCCGGAAAACAGCTTGCTGCTACGCAGGCCGACGAGTAGTGAAATTCACGGGGGCGGCCCTATAGTGCAGCTCGATCCGACGAGCACGGATTTTAGTACGATTCTCCAGTGGATCCGTACCGGTGCAAATCCATAGCCGAGGCGGTTGTCGGGGCGTCGGCTCACGAGAATCCCACTGATTGCACTCTTGGTAAGAGCGATACGGCGGCGCTGCCGCGGGTGCCGGTGGAAGCGGTCGCAGACCGTTCCGGACATCGGAGCCCCCTGCAATCGTCGCGGCACGAGCGGTTCGGAATTGGCAAGACCCGAGCGTGAATTGCACAGGACTCCATTTGCGTGGCGTTGCTCATGCGCTGGCACTCTTGCCGTGCCATTTGTTGGTGACGGACGTGATCTGAACAGGCGGACCACTGACATACTCGGCCTGGAGTTCGCCGCCGGCGCCTCCAAACAGGGGGCTGCATACGCCGACATTGATGACACAGCCAGGCCTGAGCGCTGCCAGAGCAACGTGGGTGAAAGGACCGGGAAGGGACCGCGAGGATTGATACGCTTTGCTCGTTTGTATGATGTCACCAATGGCGAACCAGCGGCCGGCCAGGTTGGATGCGGGGCGACCACTGAATGACCTGCTGTTGGTGTGCACTCTAACGGCGTCGACGAGGCCAGTGAGCTGTACCGTTATAAATTGACCATGCAACCAGGCTTGCAGATCGCTGGTCGAAGCCCTGCCCACGGGACGCGCAGGCAGGTCGACGTGTCTTCCAAAAAAGCTGAAGGTAGGCATGACATTCCCCCTGATGCACGTACCATGAGTCAGGTCGACGAAACCTGGTCCGCAGCCTGCCTTAGGCCGGATGTGACAAAATCGGTACCGCCCAAGAAAGATCACTGTGGGCGTTACCGCCACATTTCCACGGTCGACCTTGACTCCCGATGGCAGTCGCACCCCGCGCGAGGCTTGGCTAATGAGTACTCTCGCGACCCGAGGCCACCGTTGGGTGCTGCCGACCATGGTGCGCTCAGGCTTTGGGTAATTCAAGTCAAGTGCCGCAGCGTCGTCAAGTCAAGGCGCGGCCGACGATTGATGTTATGGCGCCTTCCGTCATGGGCAGGTTGGTCAAGGGTGGCCGGCGCGCTGGCCTGATAGGCAAAGCAGGTCACGTGCATGGGGAGGTACCGAATATTGCCCTGGCGCAGCATTTCGTTAACGGCCGTGGCGCTGATCCTGTATGAGGTGTTCGGTCCTGTACAGCAGACGCTGGTGTTTGACCGCGCCGCGATCGCGAACGGAGAAGTGTGGCGGCTGGTCACAGGGCACTGGGTGCATAGCGACATAGCGCATCTGCTATGGAATAGCGCTGCACTGCTGTTGATGGGTGTGCTGTTCGAACGGCGGCTGCGGTCGCACGTAGTGACGTCGCTCCTGGCCGGGACCATTTCCGTGGATATCTGGCTATGGTGGGGAGCGTCGGGCGTTTCACGCTATTGCGGGTTGTCCGGAATTCTGAACAGCTTGCTGATCGTCGGCCTGATTCAACTCTGGTCGGACCAACGCCACCCGCTGGTCCCGCTGGTTGTTCTAGGGGCGGTTACGAAGATCGCTATTGAAATCGCCACCGGCCAGGCACTCTTCACGCGCACGGCCTGGCCGAGTATCCCGGCCGCTCACGCCGCGGGTTTTCTGGGTGGTCTGGGACTGAGTGTGTTGATGAATATGCATTCGATGCTGAAATCGCACAGGGTCTCGCACAATGACGAGTAGTCAGGTTGTCTCAACGGCCGGTTCTGCGCCGACAGAGTTACACAGCAGTGACATCACGCTCGGATAACGGAAAGCCGCGGCTCTCTCAGTGGATTCTTTCTGTCGACATTTTCCGAATTGCGGTCTGTGCCCCGGTGGACGTCCGCATCATGATACGAAGACGTCGTCGGCAGCGATACCCTGTACAGCGTCTTTATGGCTGCGACCCGAGGCCTAACCAATAGCTTCGACCAATGGAGTTACCTAATGAAACCGGACTTTCGCAGCACTGGAATCCTATCCTGTGTGTTGGCCTGCCGTGCTCTTCCCACCGAAGATGCCGATGGCATGCGTGCAGGACAATGGATACAACGCTTACGCTGATGGGGCGAATGATCACGAGGTCAACGTGTTTGTTACAGGGTGACACCGACGCTATCAACGGCGATGCGGCAGTCTCTTTGCGGCAGGGTGGCAGCCGCAGCGTGTTTGTTACGCCGGGTTTGCGGGGCGATCAACGCGTTGGCATGAAAGGAAGCAAGTCGATCACGGGCATCCCACGCTGCAGCAGGATGCCCGTGATGCTTCGTGGCGGTTACTCGGTGCGCGTCACTCTGATCTGCAGCACCGAGCCCGTCAATCCATCGTCTACACTCACCACGCCCGGATGCAGGGTGACAACGCCTGTGGGGTCGTCGCGCGTTGGACTGAAACCGGTGCCACCGCCGGCCGGGCCCGGCACGGTCGCGGCCGTTTCCGTGTTGGCCTCGGTGCCGGCATCGTAGGCATTGGTGGTGATCTCGGTTTCCTCGCCCACGGAGAGGCCGGCGATGCTCGTGCTGGCCAGGCCGGTGAACGCGTCATTGGTGTTCGTCAGCATCGACACCAGCGTGACAAGCAGACCGGAACGGTCACGGCCGCGTACGCTGAAATCGACTGCTGCGCTGCCGCCGGGTGCTATCCCTGTACCGATGGTTTTCACCGCGATCACGTTGGGATCGGTGCTGGCGGCCTGGACAAGCGCGGCGGTGTTGCCGCCTTCGGCAAGCCGTTCCAGTTCGGTGGACGCCGCATCGCCGACGTTGAACACGACATAGCCGGCGTGATGCACGACGATGACCACCGGCGAGAGAGGCTGTCCGTTGGTCAGGTTGGTCAGTTCGACGTGATAACTGAGGGTGGCGCCCGAGGAGCCGCCGCTGCCCCCGCCGCCACAGGAGGCCAGCAGGGTGCCGAGGAGCAGCATCGACAGCACTCTGCCGCTGTTCGTGAATCTGTTCATTGCCGTGTGTCCCGCTCAGTTGACGTCGATAATGACGCGGGCGACCGGGTTCAGCCACCGGTGCCGGCTGATATCCAGATCGCTGATGCCGCCGGTGGGATTGTCGTCGCCGAGCGCGCCGCGGTGCACATGGACAGTGGTATTGGTGTCGGCGCCGCTCGCGCCGGAGCCGCCGGTACCCGTGGGGATGTCCGCGTCGGCGCTGATACCCTGCACGCCGACGGTATTGCCGTTGGCGACGATCAGTTCATCGTTCGCTTCGGTGCCGGCATCGTAGGCGATCAGGTTGTAGACATAGCGGCCCGGATCGGTCGGGATGGTGATGGAGTTCACGGCCGCAAAACCGTCATTGGTCGGCATGAGTTTGCACAGGATGCTCAGGCGGTCGTTCGAGGCGCTCGACACAAAACTGCTCGACACGCTTTGACCCGGCCCGACCTTTCCGTTCACCGTACCGGTCAGGGTGACTGTCTCGGCGCCTGTCCCCAGGAATTCGCTTTGTCCTTTACTCCGGAAGTTGTCGCCGGGATATGACCCCTGGAAGCATGTGTAACTGAATATACTGATATGCTAACAGAATGGCTACATCCATTTATCGGAATCGCTGTCGTTTTTCTGGAGTGCCGGGAACGAGCCGCCGTGAGTGGCGGTCGCCTGGTGCGCATTGGCCCTTAGTGCGACCCCAGCGCAATCGACGGCACCGCCGGGACGATCAGCAAGGCCGCGCCGAACCAGTCGAACTGAAAGCCGGATGTCGAACACGTCAGCACCGCCATGGCAATGCCGAACGGCACTCAACGCCGCGGCCGGGTGCGCGCAGTGGCTTCGGCCGCCAGCGGCTGGTCCGGCCAGTGGTGCTTGGGATAACGCCCCTTCAATTCCTTTTTCACGTCGTGGTAGGCGCCGTTCCAGAACGCGGCCAGATCCTGCGTGATCTGCACCGGCCGCCGTGCCGGCGACAGCAGGTGCAGCAACAAGGGTACCCGGCCGTCGGCGATGCACGGCGTAGCGCTGAGACCGAACATCTCCTGCAGGCGCACCGCCAGTACCGGCGTTTCATGACCATAATCGATACGCACTCGGGACCCACTCGGCACCGGCACGTGCGTCGGCGCCAGTTCGTCCAGCCGTCGCTGTTGCTGCCACGACAGATGCGCCAGCAACAGCGCGTGCAGATCGAGGCGTTTCAGGTGTACCAGGCGCGTCATGCCGTCCAGCCAGGGCGCCAGCCACGCCTGCAAGCCGGCCATCAGCGCAGCGTCGCCGAGATCCGGCCAGTCCTGCGGCCACAGCCGGTGCAGGAAGCCGACGCGCGCCTGCAACTGCCGCGCGGCGTCGCTCCAGGGCAGGCAGGCGCTTCCGGCACGGCCGATGCCCTCCAGCAACACCGCACGCACAGCTTCCGGATCGGCCTTGGTCCACGGCCCGTCGGTCAGCACGAGCTCGCCGAGTCGTTGCCGGCGACGCGCCAGCACGCACTGCTCGGCCGCATCCCACTCGACACAGGCGTCTTCGCGAATCAGGTCGCCGTGATACTCGAGCAGGTGCCGGCGCTCGAGGGCCGCGGCGAGAAATATGCGCGCCTCGCGTCCGTCGCCGAGCTGAGCCGCCACAATGTAGTCCTGGGCCGCCAGCGGCTGTGCATCGCTGAAAAAGGCACCGCGTCCGTTACTCAGCAGGAAGCGATGGCCGGCCGCAGCGCGCCGCTGCGCGATGCGATCGGGATAGGCGCAGGCCAGCAGTATGCCGGCCATGCCCAGGTCGTCGTAAGCGTTGGCTGCACGCTCGCATCCGAGCTGGCGCAGCCAGCGGCCCGCGCTGTCAAGCATCTGCTTGCGTAAACCTTGAGCGATGTCCCGGCTGGTGCCGATGCCGCGCAGCCATTCCAATCGCTGCACGATGTCGGCGTCACCGGCCTCGGCGCGCGACAGCGGATCGCGCTCACCCAGCAGCGCCGCCAGTTCGCAGGCCAGCGCGCCCAGTCCCAGCTCCCGGCCGCGCAACATCATGTGTGCCAGACGCGGTTCGGTGCCCAGCTCCAGCACGGCGCGCCCGTGCGCCGTGATGTGCCCCGCGTCGCCCAGCGCACCGAGGCTGCGCAACAGGTCGCGCGCCTGGGCGAAGTGCGCCGCTGGCGGTATATCCAGCCAGCGCAGTTGGCTGGCGTCCCGCACGCCCCAGCCGGCGAGTTCCAGGACCAGCCCGGCAAGGTCTGCATCGAGGATTTCGGCGGTGCCTTGGGGCTGCAGGTGCAGGTGCTCGGACCACAGCCGGTAACACACGCCGGCTTCGAGGCGCCCGGCGCGGCCACGGCGCTGATCCGCCGCCGCCCGCGATACCGCAACCGTGGCCAGACGGGTCAGGCCGCTGTTGGGGTCGAAGCGCGGCAGGCGCGTCAGGCCGGCGTCGATCACCGCGCGGACGCCTTCGATGGTCAGGCTGGTCTCGGCGATGGCGGTAGCCAGCACCACCTTGCGTTGGCCGGCGGGCGCCGGCTGAATGGCGCTGTCCTGGGCCCGTGCGCTGAGCTGACCATACAGGGGGGAGAGAATCGCCGTATCGCCGGCACCGGCCGCCTGCAGCGCATTCTCCACACGGCGGATCTCAGCTTCGCCGGGCAGAAAGACCAGCAGACTGCCGCGCTCCTCCTCCAGGGCGACGCGCACCGCCTGCGCGACTTCCTCGCAGAACGCCCGGGGTTCGCGCGCGAACTGCGAGCGGGTAGGGCGATAGCGGGTTTCCACCGGGTAGCTGCGGCCCTCGCTGGTGAGCAGCGGTGCGTCGCCGAGCAGGCGCGCTACGGCGCCGGCATCCAGCGTTGCGGACATCACCAGCAGCCGCAGGTCCTCGCGCAGGGCGCTCTGCGCGTCCAGACATAACGCCAGCGCCAGATCGGCCTGCAGGCTGCGTTCGTGGAACTCATCGAACACCAACAGGCCGACCTGTTCGAGCGACGCATCGTGCTGCAGCCTGCGGATCAGTATGCCCGCGGTGACCACCTCGACACGGGTGTGCGGCCCGACCTTGCTGTCCAGCCGCACGCGGTAACCGATGGTCTCGCCCGCGGTTTCACCGAGACTGTGGGCCATGAAGCGCGCCGCGGCGCGCGCCGCCAGACGACGCGGTTCCAGCATCAGAATGTTTCTGCCGGCCAGCCAGTCTGCGTCCAGCAGCGCCAGCGGCACGCGCGTGGTCTTGCCGGCTCCGGGCGGCGCCTGCAGCACGGCGTTGCGCGACGCCTCGAGGGCGCGTTGCAGGTCGGGCAGCAGGTCATCGATGGGCAGCTTCGGCATGCCGGTAGGGAGAGGAAGCAGAGGGTTGGGGCGGGTAGTTTCTCCGATCTTGCGTGGGGAGACAAATAGGGGTGGTTCTTCTATTTATTTATCCGGATAAAAAGGGTGAGGCTCGATTGATTGGATGCCATATTGACGTATCTATGAAGTCTGACTCCTTCGATTACTTCATAGGTCGCCACGACGAAGACTCCCAGCCTCGTCATTCCGGCGAAGGCCGGAATCCATGCCCTTGGCCAGTCCGCCCGGCGTCAGGCGGTGCAGCCACACCGATCCGTTTCCGGCCGACTTTTGCGGTCTATCGGCCACCGTCTCAGGACGAGGAAAACTACGCGTCCCCAACTGGATTTTCATCATCGATCGGCCATAACGGCTGTAATCCATATCGATGATGGAGGTCCAGTTGTCGTATCGGTGGCGTATGGTCTGCCCCGCAAATCGGCACTCGCCCGTCTGGTGCGTAATACAGCAGAGTGCTGCGCGGGAGAGGGCTACGTCGCAACTTCAGGCGCTGAAAACGCAGCTTCTTTACCCGCGAGAGCGGGCGCGAATGGCGCCTCCTCTGGAACCGACAACGACCGCGACCTCAGGCAAAACGGCAGGACCCACAGCCGCAGTCCTCCAGATTTGGGAAACTCGAACACCGGAAGCGGGCGGCCGAAAGAGTCCGTCCGCGGATAGATCAACACCACGTCGCCCTTGCCATCCAGGTGGCTCTGCCCGTACGCCTGAAGCTGGTAGAAGTCGCCCTGCGACAGACCGTACTTCTCCGAGCCATTGGCCTTCAGGCTATCCAGAAGCTTCCACTTAGTGTCGAGCACTAATACATCACGGCTGGCATCGCGAAAGGGCGATGAGCCGTTCATCCCCGTCCCGCACCTCTGCCAACGGCGTGAAGTAGGCGTGACCGATGCAGTGGTCGCGGTCGTAAAGCGCTTCGACACGCTGATTGATGGCGCTGAGCATCCGGGGAATATCGATCACTTGCTCGCCCAAATTCACCCGCAGACCGGCCAGTGGTGAACCCGGTTCATCGCGGGCATCCGGCATCACCGGGACGAACTCGAACCGTCGGCGCAGTGCGGTATCCAGCAGCGCGAGGGAGCGGTCCGCCGTGTTCATGGTGCCAATGATGTCGACATTGGCGGGCACGGAGAAGTTCTCTCCGGAATAAGGCAACATCACCGAAACTGCGTTCTCGGCGCCTTCGCGCTTGTCGGGTCGATCAGCGTGATCAGTTCGCCGAACATCTTGCTGATGTTGCCGCGGTTGATCTCATCGATGACCATGGCGAAATGTTGTTCTGGCGCAAGACGGGCTTTGCGGCAGCGTTCCTTGAATACCCAGGGCCGGATCTCGTACTGGATTTCGCCGGATTCCGAGTCGTCGTCGAGTACAGGACGCAGCCCCTCGACAAACTCCTCGTAGCCATAGGACTGGTGGAAAGTGACAAAGCTGTAGTGCCGAAGCACCTCGGACGACTGCGCACCGGCTCGGTATTCGTTGACCAATGCTACGAGGTCGGCACAAGCCTCCTGCCACTCGCCAGCAAGCCGCCAGATGGAATCCTCATCCTTGTCAAACACTGCCGGATTGAAGCGCAACTTTTGTTAGACGGTAGTGGACTCTTCAATGGTGCGCTCTTGCAGGGTAGTCCAGATCGTCTGGCGCAGATTGTCTTTTCGTCCCTTGGCAATCGCGATGGCCTTGATGAAGGAGTGCTGCAGGAGTTCGCTGACGTTTGCCTTTGTGCCGAGGTCGTACAAAGCCAGGACGGCGCCCTCCCACATTTGCGCGTAGCGATCCTTTCCGCGATGAACTGACTGCGCCATTCCTCCACGGAAACCGATGCCATCGCCTGTTCATAGTCCCGGCATAGCAGTCTGCTCAACTGGTAGGTCTTGCCGGCTCCTGGTGGTCCGTAATAGATGCGGTTGAAGGGCGGCCTTACCGCCACATCAGTCGGCGGCAGTTGGTCATCCGAGTCCTCTCCGGGTTCGGAGGGGTCGTCACGCAGTTGATCGGGCCACAGGCCGGGGCGCTCGGTGTCCAGAACCAGCCACTCGTCCAGGCCGTCGCGTTCGGCAGCCAAACTCGACTCGATGCTGGACACGAGTTCCTCAGTCAGCGGCTCACGGTGGAGCTTGGGCATGTTGCCGACCTCACGCGTCCACGAGATCGTCCGCGCCCGCGTGCCACGAATCACGCCGAGCACGCCAACGGCGCGCTCACTGCCAGGGTTCTTGGGTCCAAAGCGAACCTGGATGCCCTTACCCATGTGCCACCAGTCCAGGCCCACCGCGTGAACCGCCCGGGCCAGCCGGCAGAACAGCGCCTTGTCCGCGGGTGACCACGCGGCGCGGAAGGTCTGAAACGCGGGTTTACCGTCGAAATGCTGGATCGGCGGTCCGGCGGTCGACCGGGCCGTCGGCGGCGAGAAAGCTCAGCAGTTCCCCGACTCCTTCATCGGCGAACTGCTCCGCGCGTTTGCCGCGCGCACCCGTGTCGCACCCAGTCGCGCAACCAGCATCTGCAGCGCCGCATCCAGGTTGGCCGCAGCCTCGCCAGTGAGCTCCGCGCCGAGTTCAAAGGCGTAGCCGCGCACGCCAAGCACGTACGCCGCTGGCAGCGGCGCCCCGGTCACACGCCGGTAGGCATCCAACACTGCGGCTGGCGACAGCGCGTGGCTGGTGGCGCTGGCATCGGCCTGCGGCACCGCCGCCTCGAAACTGAACGGTTCCGGACCCGATGCGGCGGCGTCGATGAACACCACCTCACGGCGCCCAACCAGATCCAGCGCGTGCTCGACCTGAAGCTGGAAGTCCGTCAGCAGTTCGGTGCCCGGCAAGGCCAGCGCTTCCAGCCGTTCGATGGCCAGCGGTCCGATCGCGTCGTCGCCACGGCTCGGGTTGCCGATGCCGATGACCAGTACCGGCGCCAGCGCCGCTGCCGGCACGGGTATCAGGGAAGACATCGCTCGGTCGAGTCCTTTATCAGGCTGTCGATACAACGTCCTTCCGCGTCGATCAGTTCCAGGTGCAGCGGCATTTTGCCGAGCGCGTGGGTGGCGCAGGACAGGCAGGGATCAAAGGCGCGGACAGCGACCTCAATGTGGTTGAGCAACCCTTCGGTCAGGGTGCGCCCGTCCAGATAACGTCTGGCGACATGACGGATGGCTTCGTTCATCGCCTGGTTGTTATGGGTGGTCGACACAATCAGATTGGCGCGCACGACCTGGTCTTCCTCGTCTACCCGGTAGTGGTGAATCAAGGTTCCGCGCGGCGCCTCGATGACACCGACACCGCGTTCCTGGCGCCGGCCCCCGGTCACCAGCTCGCCGCCGAGGATGTCATCATCGTGCAGCAGGTCCTTGACGGATTCCGCCGCGAACAGCATCTCGATCATGCGCGCCCAGTGATAGGCCAGCGTCGCGTGCACCGGCTGGCCGCCGCCGAAGTCGATGAACTCGCGGCGTTCGGCCTCGGCGAACGGGGTCGGAATACGGTCGCAATTCTGCACCCGCGCCAGCGGACCCACCTTGTACCAGCCGGCCTCGGCGCCCAGCGAACGGATGTAGGGGAACTTCATATAGGACCAGGGCTTCACCTCCTCGGTCAGATAGTCCCAGTAACGACTGTAATCGACCTTGTCGAAAATGATCTTGCCGTTTTCGTCGCGCGCGCGCAGGCCGCCGTGATACAGGTCCAGGCTGCCGTCGGGTGCCACCAGGCTCATCAGGTTGGAGCGAAAGGCGCCGAAGCTGTTGTACAGACCGACGTTGGTCATGTGCAGCTTTTGCGCCAGATGCACCGCCGAGCGGCACCAGGCAATGATCTGGTAGACGTCTTTGAGCAGCGTGTCGCGGTCTTCACGCGACACGGGTTTGTTGATGCCGCCGGGAATGGCACCGGTGCCGTGCACGCGTTTGCCGGCGGTTACGCGTATCACCTCCTGGCCGAAACGGCGCAGCAACACACCTTGCTTCGCGATGTCGGGGTGCTCGGCGGCCACGCCAACAATGTTGCGCCGCGCTACATCGGAATCGAAACCGAACAGCAGATCCGGCGACGACAGATGAAAGAAGTGCAGCGCGTGCGACTGCAGTATCTGGCCATAGTGCATCAGCCGCCGCACCTTGTCGGCGGTGGGCGTAAGCGGCTCGGCGCCCACCACCTGGTCCACGGCCTTGGCCGCCGCCAGATGATGGCTGACCGGGCAGATGCCGCACAGGCGCTGCACCATCACCGGGATCTCCCAGTAGGGCCGGCCCTGGATGAACTTCTCGAAGCCGCGGAACTCGACGATGTGCAGGCGCACCTGTTTTACATGATCGTCGCTGTCAAGCAGGATCGATACTTTACCGTGCCCCTCGACGCGCGACAGCGGTTCGATGACGACGCGCCGCAGGCCGGCGGGTTTGGCGGCGGTTTCCAGTTCAGAACTCATTGGGACAGACTCCGGGCAGGTGCTTAGGGAAGCTCTGATCAACTCGTTGATCGTCATACCGGCGAAGGCCGGTATCCATTGTTGTCAAACACCTGGATGCCGGCCTTCGCCGGCATGACGAACAAATCAGAGGCTCCTTAGTCATAGTGGATCAGGCCGTGGCCGAGGTACGGGGTGTGCCCACCCAACAGATCAGTGAGGAACTTCCAGATCGCGTCCGCCGACGGCGGGCAGCCGGGCAGGAAGTAATCGATCTTCACCACCTCGTGCAGCGGGTGCACTTTGTCGAGCGGCAGCGGCAGTTCCGGGTCGTTGGGGATACAGCCGCTTGCCAGGCTGGGTTCGGTCACGTAGACCTCCTGCAGGCAGTCGCCGAGGTCGAGGTGATTACGCTGCGCCGGCAGACCGCCGTTCACCGCGCAGGCGCCGACCGCCACCAGGATCTTGCAGTTCTTGCGGAACTCGTGCAGCACATGGACATTCTCCGCGTTACAGACGCCACCCTCGATGAGCCCCACGTCGCAGGGGCCGCAATGCTTGATGTCGGTGAGCGGTGAGCGGTCGAATTCGATGCGATCGAGCAGTTCGAACAGCCGTTCGTCGATGTCCAGCAGCGACATGTGGCAGCCGAAACAGCCCGCCAGCGAGGTGGTGGCCACGCGCAGCTTTGGCTTTGCTCCGTCACTCATGTCGTCGGCCCGTCGTTGCGCGCGGCGGGGCGGCGCGGCGCGTCCTCCAGTGCCTGGGCGCTGACCGGGCGTGCGTCGAAACGCCTGTCGCCGATGGGCACTTTGAAGCCGACGCGCTTGCGCAGGATCACGCCCACCGGGCACACCTCCATAGCCTTATCGGTGACTGCGATGTCGGTGTCCGCCAGGCGCCCGGATTCGGCATTCACGATCAGGTGTTTGGTAATGCCCCGCCCCGATAGCGCAAACACGTTCTTGCCGTCGATCTCCCTGGAAGCGCGCACGCACAGTTCGCAGAGAATACAGCGGTTGAAATCCAGCAGGATGTCCGGGTGCGAGGCATCCACCGGCCGGTTCGGAAACAGGTGGTCGAGTTCCGCCGACATGATCTGCAGGTCATAGGCCACCGCCTGCAACAGGCAGTTGCCGCTCTTTTCGCAGGACGGACAGAAATGATTGCCCTCGACGAACAACATCTGTACCAGCGTCTGGCGCTCCCGGTTCAGCTTGGGTGTCTGGTTCGCCACCTCCATGCCTGCGTCGGCCGGCGTGGTGCAGGCCGCCATGGTGCGCCCGTTCACTTCCACGGTGCAGACCTTGCAACTGCCGTGCGGCTTGAACTCCGGGTGATAACACAGGTGCGGGATATAATGCCCGGCGGCGAGTGCCGCCTGGATCACTGTCTGGCCTTCCTCGAACGGCACTTCCTCGCCGTCGAGCAGAAAGTTGGCCGGTTTGGCGTCACTGTTCATCAGTCACCCTCCAGGTGCGCGCCGGCGTCGTCGCGTCCGGTCATCTCCCGCGCCCGCTGCAGCGCGCCGTCGAGATCGAACGCGGGTTCGAACTCCAGCGACTCCAGGCGCCGCTCGTAGGCCGGACGGAAGCGCTTCATGCTGTCCAGCAGCGGGTTGCAGGCGGTATGCCCGAGACCGCAATGGCTGGAGGCCTGCAACAGCCGGCTGAGACGGAAGATCTGGTTGAGATCGTGCTGCGAACCCTTGCCGCGGTGGATCTTGTCCACGACATTGCGCAGCAGCACGGTCCCAACCCGGCACGGCGTGCAGAAACCGCAGCTCTCGTGCGCGAAAAAGTGCGTGAAGTTGCGCGCCACCTCGAAAATGTCGCGCGATTCGTCGAACACCATGAATGCGCCCGCAGTGGGCAGGTCCTCGAAGGCGATGCGGCGCCCGAACTCGGTGGCGTCGATGCACGCCCCCGAAGGACCGCTGATCTGGACCGCCTGGGCGCGTTCGGCGCCGCAGTCCTGCAACACCTGTTCGACCGTAACGCCGAACGGATACTCGTAGATGCCGGGCCGCGCACAGTCGCCGGACACCGAGAGGATCTTGCTGCCGGCGGACTTGGCGGTGCCGATGCCGCGGTACCATTCGTCGCCGTGCAGCGCGACCAGCGCCGCTGCGCAGAAGGTCTCGACATTGTTCACCACGGTCGGTTGCTGCAGGTAGCCGTGAGTGACCGGGTACGGCGGGCGGTTGCGCGGCACGCCGCGCTTGCCTTCCAACGACTCGATGAGCGCCGATTCCTCGCCGCAGACATAGGCGCCGGCGCCGAGATGAATGTCGATATCGAAGTCGAACCCGGCCTGACCGCAAATGCCGGCACCCAGCAGCCCGTCGGCGCGGCGCCGCGCCAGCACCGCCTGCAGCGGCGCCAGCAGGTGCCGGTACTCGCCGCGCAGGTAGACAAAACCCTTTTGTGCGCCGACGACATAGGCGCACACCGTCATGCCCTCGAACACCAGGTCTGCATAGCTGTTGAGCAGCACCCGGTCCTTGAAGGTACCGGGCTCACCCTCGTCCGCGTTGCACACCACGTAGCGCATGTCTCCCGGCGGCGTTGCGGCAGGCCTCCCACTTGAGCCCGGTCGCAAAACCCGCGCCGCCGCGCCCGCGCAGGTTCGAACCCTTGATCGCCTCCAGCGTCGCCAGCGACCCCTGTTGCGCAGCCGGGACGGTCGTGTCCGGCAGGGTGCGGCTCATCGCCGCGCGGATGGCTTCGCCCGCCTCCAGCGAGGAGTCGAGCAGGATGTCCCTGCGGTGGATGTTGTCCTCGATGTGGAACAGCTCGGCGGGCCATTGTTCGACCGGCGAGCCCGCGCGGATCAGCTCGACGATCTGGTCGACCCGCTCGGCGGTCATGCGCGGAATCGCCCAGCCGTTGACCAGCACCGCCGGCCCCTGGTCGCACATGCCGGTGCAGGAGGTGGTATCCGCCAGCACCAGGCCATCTTCCGAACCCTTGCCGCGTTCCAGCCAGAGGTTGGTGCAGAACCGATCCAGCAGTTCCAGGTTGCCCGCCATGCGGTCGGTGATGTTGTCCGAGAACAGGACCCGGTAGCGGCCTGCCGGTTGCAGGTGGAGAAAACTGTAGAAACCGGCCACCCCCTCGACCCGGGCACGCGGCAGATCCAGCGCCTGCGCCAGGTAGGTGAGGGTCGCCGGCGGCAGCCAGCCGTCGATCTCCTGCGCCTCGCGCAGAATCTGCAGCAGCGCGGTGGACTCGCCGTGCCAACGCTCGACGATCCGGTCCAGCTCTGCACGTTCCTGTATCACTCGCGTTTCAACCTCGTCAATGAGTGCCCTGAGAAAGCAATTGTCCTGTGCCTAAAGCCCGTCGCCCGCAAGCGTGCGGCGAACCGTCCAGGGTCATCCGGAAGCGACAAGCTAAACGCTTCGGCCCACAAAGGCAACCTTGTTCTGCCCTGCTTGCGGGCAGCCGCCGTGCCGCCCCGCACGTTGATGGGGCATATTCGCTGGAAATACGTCGCTCGCTGTGCCATCCGAATCTTGTTGCAACTTTTGAGCCGTGACAGCGGACAGGAATCGTACTCGAAGCGCCCGTCCGACCTGAGGCTGGCGATGTCCTTGCTGATCTTCTCCTGTCATCCCGCGCGCAACTCTTCTTGAGGGTCGAACGCCGGGGCGTGGGGCCTGAAGTTCAGCAGCGACGAGTCCACCTCGCGCGCCATCGTATCCTGGAGCAGCCTATTGGTGGGGATCCTGTCCGCATCGTACTCCCAAACGATGCGCAGGCGTCGGGTTGTCCGAGCAGCAATCGCGCGCTGTTCGTGGACTTCGAGGAAACTGACCTGGCCAAATTGCTGCTACAGCGCATCGACAGGACCAACCACGACGCGCGCGAGTTCGTTACAGGTACAAGAAAGCGATCGCAGGTTCACTGAGGAGAACGGTAGTGGCGGCGCGGTCACTCTAGCGGGTGTTCAATAGCGACATCGAGACCTGTCGGGAATGCGGCGGGGCGGTGAGGATCATCGCCTGCATCGATGACCCGGTGGTGATCGAGAAGATTCTCACCCACCTCGATGAGAAAGGCGCCTCGGCGGAAGCTTTCCGGCAGCCGCGGTACCGGGCGCCGCCCCAGGCGGGTCTGTTCGACTGAGCCGGAATCCCCCGGTGAATATCACTCACGGCTGCACCGCCGAGCGGCGCGGCATCGGTGGCCGCCGGCCTGAGGGCCGGTGTCAGTCGGAAAAGAGCGCCGGCGAGCAAGCATCGCTCGGATTGGGGAGCTGGAATTCAGGTCAAGGCCACGTCAAGGGGCTCAGATCGCCGGTTGCCAGGCGACCCAGATGGGCGTGGGATGCGCGTTTGATCGGAGGAACAGCGCGTTTATGCAGCCTATACCCTCTATCGTTCTATCCGCACGGCGAAATTCACCGGCCATTCTCAATTTACATGAAAGGGAGTTTGCCATGTTCGCGAAGTTATCAGCGGAGTTCATCGGTACGTTCTGGCTCGTCTTGGGAGGATGCGGCGGCGCCGTCATCGCGGCGGCTTCTCCCGGCCGACAGTTGCCGTGAGCTGCCGGTACTCAAGTTTGTTCATCTGTTGCGTCTCACGCTGATGGGGGCGGGGCTGATCGGAGTCTGGTACGGGGATCGCCGCTCCCGGCAAGCTCCGGAGCTGTCCGCGTTCGCCGAGGGTCTCCACAGTATCGCGGTGCTCTACGACGGTCTTGTTGTCCCCGGCGCTCTTCTGCTGGTCGGCTCGGGCACGTGACTGATCGTCACGGTATATGGAGGGCGGGTGTTCCTCGGGGTGCCGTGGTTGACCGGCCTGGTTGCGCGCTTTGCATTCGAGTTCATTGAGGGAAACACGGTCACACGACTCTATTTTATGCGTCTCCGTCGAGTCACGCGAGAGGCGGTCCGGCGAGGGAACCTGACGCCGGAGTTGGAACGAGTCCGACGCGAACATGTCCCCGCGTTTACGCACTTTCTCGACATCCCAATACTTTTCGTGATCGTGGTGCCAGGGGCGATGCGTCCGAATACTTGGGCACTACGCGAGGGAGTGGTGCTTACCGCAACAAATACGCTCATGGCCGAACTCGCTCAGGATTGGAGTCGGCCAGAGGGTGGCCAATTGGTTGGCATACTGTTTCAAGACGTACTTCCACCCATCGCCTAACAAGGACTCCATCGGACGGCAAATCATGGCCAACCCAGGTGGTTCAAGAACCCCGTGCGAGCGGGGTTTCCTGTTTGCAGGCTAATGTCCGGCTTTGGGAGGTCTTCGACCGTGCAGACGGCCTGTCGAAGGCCCGTCTCCTACCGGTCCGCGGCCGGCCCGGCCCGGTCATTCGGGTTTGCAGATGTTTAGGGAACCGTCAGTAGCGAACTCGCATCAGGTATCGAGTTCGGGTGTTGCGACGGCCTGTTTGTAAGCGCGGCAAGAAGGTGTGTCGACCCCGCTTACAGATTTCCCCGTGAAGAAATGGCTGCGCTCCATCCAACTTGCTGATCTGACATCCATCGGCTCGCCGGGCCCGCGTTTTGCACCTGAATAATTGGCTTCGCCGCGCGATTCGGCGCGGGAACGTTCGGGTCCAAACTATCCAGGAACCATTGATAACCGGAATGAAGAAGTCGTTGGTATGGAAACGTTTGGCATGTGGCGCACGTCTTGCGCCGGAATTCCAATCGTCGCCGGCGGCACATCACAGGTGGCGTGTGCTGGTGACGATTGAACCTAACCTATGGAGACAAAGTTCATGAAACAGATCAAAAGCAGCGCTCTCGCCCTATTCCTGGGGCTCGCCGCGCTCGGGCAAGCGCATGCGGCAAATTACTGTATCGCGGTCAATGGCGGCTTCGGCAACGGCGGAACCAGTTTCGTCGGCAAGGGGTTCGCATTGCCGGCGGCTGGAAACTGCAAACCCTGGGCGGGTTACACGAAGACTTCGTCAACCGTTATCGCGGCGTCGACCGGGGCCGGTTGTCTCTCCAGTAACGGCAAGGTATTTACGCTCACCGTCTTCAGTACCGACCCGCCCTGGTTCGGGACCGGGCAATTCGGAACGGACCACATCCGGTTCTGTCCGGCAGGGGTCAGTGGCTGCCCGATCGGCGCCGGGACTGACGTCGGAAGTTTTGGCCCCGCTGCCGCGGTGCCTCAGACCTGCACGTCGGCCCTCTTGAATTTGCCGGCACTGCATGACTAAGTCCATTTAGTCACCATCGCCCAAACGTAGCCATGGATCGCCGGGCAGGGGAGGCTTCGGCACCCTGGCGCGTGAGGTCGCGCAGGGAGGATGCGGGTTGGTTCGTCGCCTGTCGAGGGAGACAGGGGGCGCCCGCCAGCCGTTTCCGGAAGTATGGTAAATTCGCGCTAAAGGGACAGAGTGCCTTCAGAACGGCGCTTTCCGCAGTCAACCCGCGAGAGACCACTTCATGGGCGGAATTCCGGTTTCCATCGTAATTCCCGCTTACAACGCGTCGCCCACGATCGGCGAAACCCTGCAGTGCCTGGTCGCACAGACCCGTCAGGCTTGGGAGGCCATCCTGGTCGACGACGGGTCGGCCGACGCGACCGCGGAAATCGCCCGCGGCTTCGCGGCGCGCGGCTATCCGGTTCGTGTGATCGTTCAGGACCGACTGGGCGTCTGCGCCGCGCGCAATGCCGGCATTGCGCTTGCCCGCGGCGAGTGGATGCTGTTTCTCGATGCCGACGACTGGATCGTTCCCGACTATCTGGAGCGCATGTTGGCCGTACTGGAGGCCGATCCGGGTCTTGACGCCGTGCACTGCGGATGGTGCCGCATCGCGCCCGACGGAACCCGCCTGCCCGAGAAGTACAGCGATGCCTCTCCTGATCTCTTCCCCACGCTGTCCCGGCGCTGTCCGTTCGCGATCCACGCGTGCGTCATGCGAAAAGCGTCGATCGAAGCGGTCGGCGGTTTCGACACGTCGCTGAAGGTCTGCGAGGACTGGGATCTGTGGCAGCGGGCGGCCCGCCGCGGAGCGCGTTTCGGCAGTGTCCACGAGGTGCTGGCGCTGTACCGGATGCGACCGGGATCCTTGTCGCGCGATCCGATACAGTTCTGCCGCGACGGTCTGCGGGTGCTGGAGCAGGGGCATGCACCGGACCCGCGCGTCCGGGATCCGCTGCCGGTCCACGCGCAGGGACAGCCGATCGGGGAACTGGCGTTCTACCGGATAATGCTCATCACCTGGCTGGCGGGCCTGCTGCTCGGCGAAGGAAAGGATGCCACGCCAATGCTCGAAGGCATCCCGGTGGCGGCGATTCCGGGGGTTAGCGCCTCGCTGATCGCCGACAACCTGTTCGAATCCGCCGGATTGCAGGACTGTCGCATCGAATCGGCGTGGGTTGAACGATGGCCTTTGATGCATGGCGTGGTTGCGGATTTTCTCGCGGCCGTGGAGCGGCGGACCCGCACACCTGGCCTGGCGCAGTGCGTCAGGGTTCTGCTGGAGCGGCGCGTCGTCGAACGGGCGGTGGCGTTGTTCCCGACCAGCATCGGATCGACCTACGGCATCCGCGTGGATATCACACGACCGCTGGCCGACGTTCAGGTTGGGCGCTCGAACGAGCGCCTGTATTGCCGCGTCGAGATCGCGGGTGAGGTGCTGGGCGTCGTCGAACTGCCGATCTGCGACGGCGTCATCGACAGTTGCGTTCTGGCCGACGCGATTGCCGCGTGCTTCGCCTGGGACATGCTCGGTCGGTTCTTCGACGCGACGATCTACCGTCGGCCTCTACCCCGGGGCGGCAGGATGCGGCGCCTGTTCGGCGCCGGGCGGTTGCGTCAGCCGGCCATCGCGCCTTCGGTTCCGCTCGTTCACGATCAGATCGGCTGGCAGGTATTTCTGCAGCAGCTCTGGCGTCGTTGGGATTGGCCGCAGGAACGATTCTACGACATCAACGCCGTGGAACCCGCGCCCGTCGAGCGCCGAGCCGATCGTGCCCACATCGAAGTGGAACTCGGCGCGCCGTTGCCGAACGTGCGCGTGGATGGGCCGGAACTGAGCGTCACGCTCCGTGTCGGCGGTGTGCCGGCCGCTCGCTTCGTCGTACCCGCCGCGCAAGGTTGGGTTTCAGCCGCTGCCCTGAGAGTCGCATTGCTGAGCGAAACGGGTTTCGAACTTTGCGTGGCGGCGGTGCGCGAAGCGCTGATCGGGCATTCATGGAGCGACAAAATGCCGCTGGCCGAGCGCCTGGCGGCGGCCGCTCGGCGGGACGCGGAGCTGAAGCGTCCACCGGCCTACGGGCAGGGCGGCACGGCGGCGCCGTGCCCGCCGGACGGCTCCTTGATACTGGGCCGGCGCCCGGGGCCTGCCGCCAGCAGCGCGTCCCGGTTTGCGCGTTTGCCCGGTGCAGTTGCCGGTCCGCTGTTGGACATGGCGTCTGCCGCCGGGGAGTGGATTGCCTGCCGGCCTTCGGGAGCAGGCGTGCCGCACAGCGTAATCTACGCGCCGACATTGATTCGCGCAGGCGATGCGAGCCGGGAGTTTCGCAGCGTTGCGGCGGTCGCCGCGCACGCTCACCCGCAAGGCGGACAACCGGGTCCGAACGAGTCGCCGGCGGGGGTCACTACGGCGCTGCCGGTGCTGATGTACCACCGCGTCGCGCCCGGAGGAGAGGACGGGATGCGCCGCTACCGCGTGGATCCGGCGGCGTTCGAGCAGCAGTTGGAGTATCTGCGGGCGTCCGGTTACTACAGCGTCGGCCTGGACGAATGGCAGAAGGCCGTCGGCGGCCGGTCGCCGCTGCCGGGTCGCGCGATCGCCATCACGTTCGACGACGGCTACCAGGACTTTTGCGACCATGCGGCGCCGCTGTTGCGGCGCTATGGATTTTCCGCGACCGTCTTTCTCGTCGCGGACCGGATCGGCGACTCGAACGTGTGGGATCAGGCTTTCTCGGAAAAGCTGCCCTTGATGGGGTGGGCCGAAATACTCGAGCTTCAGGCGCAGGGCTTTCAGTTCGGATCGCATTCCGCCAGCCATCGAGCGCTCACCGGATTGTCGCTCGCCGAGGCGGCCATCGAAGGCGCGCGTTCCCGCGCCGCGCTGGAAACAAAGCTGAAGGTTCCCGTGCGGGCCATCGCTTATCCGTACGGCGACTTCGATCCGATCGTCGCGCACATCATGGGGGCTTGCGGCTATCTCTACGGCCTTTCCTGTCGACCGGGGCGCGCACGCCTCGAAGACTCCCTGCTCGCGGTGCCGCGGATCGAGATCGAGGGCGGCCGCTCACTGCGCGATTTTGTCGACCGGCTTGCCGGTTAGGCGCTGTGTCCGCGGCTCCGCCGCGCTGCCGAAGTCCTGCCTGCGGTACCGATGCCGAAGTGTGCCGGGGTCGTTTTGTCGTGGTTCGTTGACCGGGACGCAAGGCGTCGAAGTGGAGCCCATCGACATACCCACGGTGTTTACCGGTTTCGACAATTACTGGAGGCCCTTCCTCGGCGGTCAGGGGCCCGCGCCCGCTTACGCGATGTCGCTCGAAGAGACCGCGAGATCGCGCCTGCGCGACCGCATTCGTGAACGCATTCCGACTGGTGCGAGCGGGTCGATATCCTTGACTGCCCGGGCCTGGGCGGTTCGCGCCACCGTCGCAAAGTAGCCGATACGCCGGCTCCGGGCCGCGAGGAATGCGCCCCGGAGGGTTCGCTGGCGCGCCGTCACTTTGGACCTCGGCTCTGACGACGTTTCAAATGCGCGCGCGCAACGGCGCGAAGTTGCGCGCCACCTCGAAAATGTCGCGCGATTCGTCGAACACCATGAATGCGCCCGCAGTGGGCAGGTCCTCGAAGGCGATGCGGCGCCCGAACTCGGTGGCGTCGATGCACGCCCCCGAAGGGCCGCTGATCTGGACCGCCTGGGCACGTTCGGCGCCGCATTCCCGCAACACCTGTTCGACCGTAACGCCGAACGGATACTCGTAGATGCCGGGCCGCGCACAGTCGCCGGACACCGAGAGGATCTTGCTGCCGGCGGACTTGGCGGTGCCGATGCCGCGGTACCATTCGTCGCCGTGCAGCGCGACCAGCGCCGCTGCGCAGAAGGTCTCGACATTGTTCACCACGGTCGGTTGCTGCAGGTAGCCGTGAGTGACCGGGTAGGGCGGGCGGTTGCGCGGCACGCCGCGCTTGCCTTCCAACGACTCGATGAGTGCCGATTCCTCGCCGCAGACATAGGCGCCGGCGCCGAGATGAATGTCGATATCGAAGTCGAACCCGGCCTGACCGCAAATGCCGGCACCCAGCAGCCCGTCGGCGCGGCGCCGCGCCAGCACCGCCTGCAGCGGCGCCAGCAGGTGCCGGTACTCGCCGCGCAGGTAGACAAAACCCTTGCCTCGTCAGAAAAATTCGTGGGTAGTTTTCGGTACGGGTAAAGCCCCAAGCGCATGATACAAGGCGATTTCAGCCGCATGATAGGTCCGAAACCCATACGCTTTTCTGGTGGTCAGTTTTGCTTTGGTGTTGAAGCCCTCGACGATCCCACTGGAAAACTGCTTTTTAGCCCGGAACCAGTTCAGCAGCAGGGGTCGATGACGTCTCAGCATCCTGGCCACTTTCTTCATGGGTTCAATCTTCGAGCGCATGGTCTTGGTGCACCAGTTATCCAGAAACTGCCCGGCCCAGTAGGGCGAGGTGTACGACCAGAATAGCTGAAACTCTTCCTTCAGAAGGTAGCTTCGGATCGATCTCAGATTGTACCGCAAAAGATCCGCCAGCTTGGTCTCCTGTTTGTCCGTCAGGTTCTCCGGTCGCTTGAGCAACAGCCAGCGCGTTTTCGTCAGCACGGCCTCAAGCCTTTCTCCTGCAACTCTTTCGCTTCCTGCGCACGCACCTCGTCAATCGCCTTGCTCAGGTGTGACATGATGTGAAACCGGTCCAGGATGTGCACGGCCTGGCCGGCCTTCTTGGCAATCACTTTCAGGTACGGTTTCCACATGTCACTGCAGATAAATCCCAAGGCCTGGCTGCGCTCCTTGCCAAACCAGCGGAAGAACCGCAGCAAAGTCTTGACTGTGCGCTTCTCGCCGATCCACAGCAGTCGCTTGCAGTGCCCATCGATCTGGTAGACCAGCGTCAAATAGCGGTGGCCTCGCTGCCAGGCGATCTCATCAACACCGATCGCCTTAATACCCGACAGGTCCTGGTGGTCCCGTCCCCAGACGACAGCCCGCTCCACCGAGCAGAACACATGATCCCAGGTCGTACGGAATGCCTCGGCCACCTCTTTCCAACTCAGCCGCTTCGCCCAACCTGCCAGAAACCAGGCATAGGCTTCAGTCAGCCGGTGTTTGCCTGCCACCCAGGGCATCCGCTCCACCCGGATGCCGCAGCACGGGCAATTGACCCGGCGTGGCGCATAAACGAAAAACACCTTGTTGCCCCACATCGGGATAAACTCGAAACGCCGCTCGGGCAGCGTATCGTAGCCTGGCCTTTTGCCCCGCAGCCACTACACACCGGACGGCTGTTCGAGCGCGGCTGTATCTCAACTTCAAGGGTCGGAACCGAAGCCCCTTCCACCCAGCGTACTGCTCCGTATACAAATGATTTGAATTTCTGCACTCGATTGAGGATAGTCTTGATCTGCATCCTGTTCCTTTTGCTCTGATTGATGGTTGCTCGACACTTCCATCTTCTCAGAGCCGGGGCAGGATGCACTACCCTTCAAATTCCAGAAAAACTACCTCTACTTGCTGCAAATCCGCTAAAGTTTTACCCACAAATTTTCCTGAAGAGCCAAATATTCTTTGCATTGTGGGTTATATGCTAAGGCATCCTTGGTCCGCTTAACGTCTGACTCTGGTGCGTTTCCGAGCGGCTCCACACCTAACAATCTAGGCATCTTAAGAAAACCCCTATTGCCATAGGCTCAACGCGCGGTAGGCTTCTGGTTCGCATTAAGCGACCCAAGGCACGACGGCTATTTTTCCTCGCAGTTTCGAGACGTGCTTGACTATCAATGATGCGCGAGGATTCTCCTGTGCGGGCGCCGGCCGTGGTCGTTGTTGACCGTCTGGCAAACGTGTCTATACTTCACCTCAAGCGCGATGCACAGTGCGCGCAACAGTACAGAGAGGTGACGACATCAACGGCAAGACGAAGACGAACACGACCAAGCGCGACGTATATCAAGACGTAACCAACCGCATAATCGCCGAGCTAGAAGCAGGCACCGTTCCGTGGGTGCGGCCTTGGTCCGCGTCGAGTTCGAGTGCGATTTGCTGCATGGCTCTGCTCCGGCGGGTTCGTCGCCGTCACCTTAGCGCACGCATGCAGCACATCCACCAGTGCCAGGAGCGCACTGGCAGCGAGTTCAATCTGTTCACCGAGACGAAAGCGCACCGCGTCTGGCTGTAGCATCCAGCGCGGGATCTTCAGTGTCTTGCCATCGGGATGCCGTACCGTCACGGCATGAGTGGCTTGGCGTGGCCACGCGACGACGTTGAGACAGTGGTTATGGAGTGGGTGGAAAGGATAGTGCACCGTCACCGTCGACGGCATGGTATTCAGAGTGGTTGTTGCTCAATATTCACTTCCATAGGCTGTTTCTCGACGGCGTCTATGTGGATGGCGCCCACGGCGCCAGCCGGTTTCAGTGGGTGAAAGCGCCCACCCGTGAAACGCTGGCCCGACTCACCCGGACACTCGCCGAGCGCATCGGGCGTTTTCTGGAACGCCAGGGACTGTTGGTGCGCGATGACGAGAACGCGTATCTGAGCCTGGACACCGAAGGTGACGATCCGATGGAATCCCTGATCGGGTATTCCGTCACTTACCGCATTGCCGTGGGTTCAAACGCCGGGCGCAAGGTGTTCACGTTGCAGACACTGCCTTCGAACGATGAACCGGGTGCGGACAAGGTGGCCGGATTCTCACTGCACGCTGGCGTGGCGGCCAAAGCCAACGACCGGGACACGCTGGAACGGTTGTGCCGGTATATCACAAGACCGGCGCTCTCAGAAAAACGCCTGTCACTGACCGACACCGGGCAGGTTCGCTATGCGCTCAAAACACCGTATCGGGACGGTACGACACACGTTTTCTACGAGCCGCTGGACTTCATTGCAAAGCTCGCTGCGCTGGTCCCCAAACCCCGCGTCAACCTGACGCGCTTCCACGGGGTATTCGCACCGAACAGTAAGCACCGGATACAGATAACGCCCGCGAAACGGGGCAAAGGCAAAAAAGCGAGCAGCCCGGATGAAGCGGCCGATCAAACTGTGGCAGAACGCCCTGTGGCCATGACCTGGGCGCAGCGACTCAAACGTGTTTTTGGTATCGATATCGCAACCTGCCGTGACTGCGGTGGTGCCGTGAAGGTGATTGCCTGCATCGAAGATCCGGCCGTGATCAAGAAGATACTGATGCATTGGATGACAAGGTGCCGGCAACAGAATCGATCCGGTTACCGGACAGCCGTGCGCCACCGCAGATCAGTCTGTTCGGCTCCGGTTAAGTGACTGGATGATCAAGGGGTCCACGGCGTGCTGCCCACTCACAGGCGGCAGGGTGGTTATGGCTGTAAGTGCAGAAAAGTATGCAAAAGACGCATAAGCACACGATCTGACCGGTGAGGTGGGCGATATTTCGGAGTCAAATCGCATGAAAGGCAGGCGAGTGTGGTTCCATTTGGGACCTTGACTTGAGGGGACAGGGCTTTTATTTTACCTATACTCCGAAGCGCTTCAGAGCGCTATCGATATCGCTGTGTATGAGGGGAGCGCTACGCGTCTTTACCTGCACGTAGATACGGGATTCCGGTAACGCAATTTCAACATCTTCGTCGTTTTCGACGACAAGTTCCAATACGCCCGATCTGGCCGCCATAAAGAGGCAAGCCATCGCATAAAGATGCTGGTACAACAATCCGCGGTGGACGGCTTCGATCTGTGCCAGTTGGCGGCTATCCAGGACAAACGGTGCGTAACTATCAGAGCGTGCCATAATGTTTCGGCTTTCCGGCATTCGTCTTCCTTATGCAGGCTGACGCCTAAATCTAATCCTGCGTCTTTCCGGATCAGGCATGGCGCACGTTAAATACCAGTAGAGTTCGGCTTTGCGGGAATCGTACAGAGTATGACGACACTCATTGGGAATGTCCGCGTCGTATAAGAAGACGATCTGCATCAGCGGGGCGTCGGCAAACAGGCTCATCTGTTCCAGACCTCCCGCCACGCCGTAAATTCAGACGGCCTTATCTGGTATCGCGCAAAATTTCCTTCATGCAGACCGAGCAGTTCATCCTCGACCGTCTCGCGGAACCGCTCGCGGTCTTCGGGATCGATATGGCCCTGCGTCCAGTCCTTCACGTGGGCGATGGCGTGTCTTTTATCCATGCCCCCGCGCACGACCGCACCGATGACTTCGCGCAACTCCTCCCGGTAGCGCAACCTGAAGGGGTCTGGTTCACCGAGCGACTGCCTGACGGCCGCGTAGCGGTCTGCCGAGCGCTCATAGGCCCAGATAAAAACGTCTCTTAGCAATTCGACCTTGTTGAGTTCGTACACCCCCAGCACCGCATCTGTGTAAGCGCCGCGCGGCACGCCCTCGAACGAAAGCGGCGAGAAATTGCCCTTGATCAGAGGAATGTTCGCGGACAGGCGCGACACCCGTTTGTTGACATCATCGAATGGCTGCAAATACGGAATCTGCACCATCACGAAAAAGGCCTGCTCAAACGGATCGGTAATGGCCGAAGCCGTTGCGAGAATCTGGTCGAAGCATTCCTCGATGAGCTGCGGCACTTCAAGCGGATGAAAGACCGAGCGCTCGATGCCGACGCCGATACGGCGCAGCCTGCCCGGTGCATCTGGGTCCGCCAGCAGGTTGTTCGCGAGCAACGCATGAAGATTGAGGATCGTGTAGCGGTTAAAGCCGATCTCGTCGGCCGCTCCAATCAGAAACTCGATCGTGTCCTTGTGGTTCAGGATCATCTGCGCTTCAAGGCGCTGTTTGCCTTCCGCCTCCTCGCCAAGGTCGATCAGACGCTTGGTATCGAGAAGCGAATAGGTGTTACCCTCAAGCCGGCTTGAGTTCCAGGACAGGTCGATCAGCAGCCTGTTCAGTATTTGCTTCGCGTAGGTGCCGGCCGGCTCCACCGCGATCTTCGGCGTGCCGACAGCGCGCAGGTGCGCCCGCTCCGCCACACTCGGTAGAAGCTCTCGTTAGGCCGGTACGCATCCAGGAACGCGCGGTTGTAACCGGCCGGCCGGCGTGCCTCGGGCGGCTTCCGGACATTGGCCTGGATTTCACGGCCTGCTGGAGAGAGCGGCAAGAGCGCCTCGCCTTCGACTCGCGCTTCCGCCCCGCCCGCGACCTCGCCTGCCGCCTCTCTGGCGCCCGGCACCAGGTAGCGCGCCCAGCGCCCCTCGCCTTCCATGACGAGGCGTCTATCATCGACAAGGGATTTGAGGCGGTATTGCAGGGTCCGCCGTGGCGGCGGGGCTTCCAGCGCGCCAGCGATCTGCTGCGCCGTCACCCCCTCAGGGTGGGCGCGCACGGCGTCCTCGATCGCCTGTAAATCCTCTTCCTGAATGCGCCTCGCCACAACGTCCTCTTAGTTGCGCGTAAAACCTATATGCGCAATTAAATCATATATACGCGCAATTATCAAGCCTACACGCAATAATAAACTGCGCATAGATCTCTAAACTGCGTAAAGGCGCTGAATTCTGCGCCTATAGCCCTATACGCAGGAATCGGAAATTCTCCGACCTGTGGATAGACATATCTCGTTGAAAGCCAAGCCGCCAAGGGCCGTAATTATCCCGCGCGAGGGATCGAAGCCGCAGGGCCGAAACCCGCCAAGACCGGGGTTCGCGGTTCACGAGAGCCCGGCCCGGCACAGCCGGGCGCGCCCTAAAAGGCAATCCGCTAAAACAACGAAAGCTGCATATCCGACGGATCGCGGATACCGTACACCTCCCGCGCCATTGCGATGGTCGCCCGGCCCTCGAATATAGGCCTGTCGGTAACGTGATTCATCGACTCCCAGCTGGCCCAGATTTTCAGGCCGGCGCGCTGATATGTGGGGTGAAGTTCACCAGGACCGCACGAGCCACCGAATATGCCGATCTCATAGGCAAGGGCCTCGGCAAGCTGTTCATCGGTAAGGCCGGTCGCTGCGCGCTCGGCCCAGCGCTTCGCAGCGCGTTCGATACCGCCAGTCGCCCTCTTGAAGGCATAGAGCCTGTCGTGGGCAGAGAGTTGTTTGATGCTCATAGCTCAATACTCCTCGGCCAGCATGATCGTCAGGACGCGGGAAGTCAGCGCTACACTTGCCGGATCGGCACTGCCGGTCCGCATGTAGGTGGCGTAATAGTCAATCTTCCAGAAGACTTTGCCAGCGCCATCGACATCGATAGCGCCGAAGTCATGCTCCCCATAGGGGTCGTTCTGTTCGCTGAAGGCATTAAACCGCCTGACCTCAAAGAGGATGTTGCCCTGAATGTAGGGATGAAGAGCCACTATACCGCGTGTCACCATGACCCTACCGCCGTCGAAGCTCTGGCGGAACGCATCATTCAGAGCGGCTCTGCGATTTTGATATTGCATTGAAGTTCTCCTTTCCTGTTTCTCAACACGAAAGGAGCCAAGGGCCGGGCGAACAAGCCGGACTGTCACCGCCAGGGGAACGGCTTGCCCGTTGACAGACCGGCGCGCCCGGCTAAAAGGCGAAAAGTTGAGAAAGACAGGAAAGGAGAATTGGTGCAACGAAAGCCGAATTTGCAGAGGATGAATGTATTCCAGACTTCTTACGGCGAATGATAAACATCAAAGGCCATAATTGTTATCGCAACATAACATCGAGGGGCGACCACGTTCTACCAAGCGTTGGACGAGCTAGAGTAATACCCGCTAAGCGCTCCATTCACGATGCTGGCGGAGGTCAGGATGACTTCCCGTATCGTTACACCAGGACACGCGGCCGTCCTGTAACCAGAAATGGCTAAGACAGCCCTTGTCTCGCCACACCGACGGATACAAGGTTGGCCGCCCTGAATGCGTGTGAGTCAGGCGCCAGTGAGGGCGGTGTATCGGCTGCAGCGACAACGTGATAACTTCACCGCACCCGCAGGGGCACCGGAATAGCGACCATTTCTGTTGGTTCGCGGAGACGACGCAATAAAATTGCCCGGCAGCGATTTGGTCATTCGAGGGCGGTTTACCGACGGCATTGATATCGAAAAACAGAATGGGGGGCTTGTGGTTTCGCTTTCTCTTCCGGTTTTTGGGCCGGTGCGGAGCTGAAACGGAAGAGGCTGGCAAGCCATTCGCCTATAGCGCTAAGTATACTCATCACGCTTGCCCAGAAACGGTTGATTGAGTCTGCATGACTCTTTTAATAAAACGAAATCCCGTTGGCGGCAATAAGGGCAATCGGGGTTTTCCTCCGTCTGATAACTGCGGATTTCCATAGTCACAAAGTCAACTAAATACATATCGCGGCGCAATTCCGGAGGAAATCTGCGAAACGGCTTTATCAGGTCGAACAGCGTTGCGATGGCAAAGTCAGCCGACGCGTTTGTGAACGGCCCAACACCCGGGGCGTCTGTATCGCCGTCCTCAAGGTACCTTTCTTTCAGCTCCTCCTCTGTAAGGTCTGGATTTTCCCGGCGAGCCAGTTGAGTTTGAATCCATATATCACGAATGACGCCTTGGCAAAAAAGGCACTGGCCAGATTCGGGTAAGATGCTACTAATCCGCCCACAGTGGTAGCGAAGGACCGGCTGGCCATCACCGTCTTCGCCTATGCGACCACCCAGTCCGACATCTATAAAGAGCTGAGCGTACGCATAGAGCGCAGTGTTCATGACCGAGTGCCCCGCAAAATCGTCAGTACACCCGAACACGACATCGCAGCTTGCGAGCGCATCCAGCGCCCCCGGGTCGGTGTCTATTTCTGATTCGTAGGCAGCAACATTGACCGACAGACCGATACTATCACAAGACCGGCGCTCTCAGAAAAACGCCTGTCACTGACCGACACCGGGCAGGTGTATGTGCCGTTCGAAACCCGCGGTTATTTGCCGCTGTTGCGTTCCGAACCGAAAATCACGTTATCGTGAACGCGGGGTATCGTGCAGCGGATTGGGTTCCTGTGTCGGTGCGGACTCAAGCGTGAACAGATGACATGGGACCGGAAAACCGGTATGGAGGGTGTAGCCGAGGAGACAGGCATAGCGCCAGCCAAGATTTGACGGTCAAACGCTGACGCTATGCCCCAAACCGTGCTTTCGCACAGCCCGTCCATAGTCTCACCAAGACGGGTCAAAATCCAGCCCTCATCGGCTTTGTGTGCTGATGAATCCCAGTGCCCGACTCTTTCACTGCGCGGGTTGCCACTGCCAGGTCATTCTCTGTCGTCACTGCGACCGCGGTAACGTCTATTGCGCTAACGGCTGTGCTGAGCGGGCGCGATCCACCTCGCTGCACCGAGCGGCCCAACGCTACTGTTCAACGCGCCGTGGCCGGCACCGTAATGCGGAGCGCCAGCGTCGGTTCCGGGCGCGTCAACGAGAAAAAGTAACGCATCAGGGTTCCCCACCGAGGCTCGGCCTTGTTCTACTGCTGTTCGTATTAAACGCACTGGAAAGTCATCAAGAAGACGAGCGCGATCGCACTGAGACGGCCCTTTACTGCCATGTCTGTCACCGTGAATGCGACGCCTTTCTCAGAGGCGACTTTCTGCGCCCCCGCCACGCGGGAAACCACACAGAGCGCTGTCATGGTAGCCCTTGATTGAAGGAGATGACGATTGACTATCGACAAGGCACTCGAAGCGAAGATTCTTCGCTATCACTTTGTAGAGCACTGGGGCCCGCATACCATTGCCGCCCAACTCGGCACCCATCACTCGACGGTCGATCGGGTGCTGTCTCAGGCGGGCCTGCCCAAGGCCGAGCGCGCACGCCAGGCCTCGATCATTGATCCCTACCTACCCTTCATCATCGAGACGTTAGCGCAATACCCCAGGCTCACGGCGATGCGACTGTATACGATGGCACAGCAACGCGGCTACCCGGGTGGCCCCAGCCATTTTCGCTCGCAGGTGGCGCAACTGCGTCCGCGCAAGCCGAGCGAAGCGTATCTTCGACTCAGAACCTTGCCGGGTGAACAGGCACAAGTCGACTGGGGTCATTTCAATACCGTTCAGATCGGCCGTGCGAAGCGACCGCTGATGGCCTTCGTGATGGTGCTCAGCTGGAGCCGCCAGATCTTCCTGCGCTTCTATCTTAATCAACGCATGGAGAGCTTCCTGCGCGGCCATGTCGCCGCCTTTGATGCCTGGGGGGCACTGCCGAGAGTGCTGCTGTACGACAACCTGAAGTCAGCCGTGCTCGAGCGTCGTGATGATGCGATCCGCTTCCATCCCACCCTGTTGGCGTTGTCAGCGCACTACCACTTCGAGCCTAGACCGGTCGCCATCGCGCGGGGTAACGAGAAGGGCCGCGTCGAACGCGCGATACGCTATATTCGCGACAGCTTCTTTGCCGGCCGTCAGTGGTCCGTTATCGATGAGCTGAATGCGCAGGCCGACGCCTGGTGTGCAGGCACCGCCGCCCACCGACCCTGCCCGGAAGATCCGCGCATGACGGTGAGCGAGGCCTTTGCGCAGGAACAACCCCACCTGCTGGCGTTGCCGGACAACCCCTTCGAAACTGACGAGCGGGTCGTGGTCAGTGTCGGCAAAACCCCTTATGTACGCTTTGATCTGAACGACTACAGTGTACCGCACACCCAGGTGCGGCGCACCGTAACGGTCATGGCCTCGCTGACCCACGTGCGGGTGCTCGATGGCAGCGCGGTGATCGCCGAGCACCCGCGCGTCTATGGCAAGGGCGAGCAGATCGAGCACCCGGCCCACATCGAAGCACTGGTCAGCACCAAGCGGGGTGCACGTCATCACCGCGGACAGGACCGACTGGCGCAGGCCGCCCCGTCGAGTCGTGCGCTCTTGCAACAGGCCGCGCACCGCGGCACCCCGCTCGCGCGTGCCACCGCCCAACTCGTGCAACTACTCGACGACTACGGCGCTGCCGAACTCGAGTACGCCATCGCCGAGGCCCTCAACAACGACGTACCCCATCCCAACAGCGTACGACAAGTGCTTGAACGGCGCCGCGAGCAGCGCGACCGACCACCGCCGTTAGCGCTCACGTTGCCCGACAACGACAAGGCGCGAAACATCATCGTGCGGGCGCCATCGCTGGCGCGCTACGACCAACTCAACACCGACACCGACACCGACAGGATCAATGATACGGAGCCAACCGATGGCAACACCACCTGATCGCCCAGGCGACCCTCTCGACCCGTCCCGGGTCTCACCTTGTCCGATCCTGCGCAACGAACTCAAGCAGCGCGCGATCGCGCTCAAACTTCATGGTCTGCTTGCCCACTGGGACGCGGTCCCCGAGGCCGACCTGCCCTGGGTACACAGACTCATCGAGTGGGAGCACGTCGAGCGCAAGCGTCGCGGACTCGAACGTCGACTGAGCGCGGCACACATCGGCCGCTTCAAGCCACTGGCCGACTTCGATTGGAGCTGGCCGGCGCAGTGCGACCAGGCGGCAGTAGCCGGGTTCATGACGCTGCGCTTTATCCAGGAAACCGCCAACCTCATCCTGGTCGGCCCGAACGGCGTCGGCAAATCGATGATCGCTCAGAACATCGCTCACCATGCCGTGATGCAGGGCCATAGCGCGCTGTTCGTCACCGCCGCCCAGATGCTGGGGGATCTGGCCGCTCAGGACGGTGACAACGCACTGCGGCGTCGCTTGAAACACTATGCCCATCCGGACGTCCTGGTCATCGACGAAGTCGGTTATCTCTCCTACGGCAATCGTCACGCCGATCTGCTGTTCAACATCATCAACCGCCGTTACGAACTCAAGCCGACCCTCGTGACCACCAACCGCCCGTTTGCCGAATGGAGCGAGGTGTTCCCGAACGCGGCTTGCGTCGTCTCCATTGTCGACCGACTGGTGCATCACTAGAGATCCTCGTGATCGAGGGTGAGTCCTATCGCATGAGAGAGGCAAAAGAGCGGGCCGCCAGGAAAAACAAAGCCGTCAAACCACAACGTAACCCTACGAAACACTCGGCACCGAAACAACCCGCGTAAGGGCGCTTATCATGACTCTGCATGTGACACGTCTGACGACATACTGGAGCATCGATGAGGCGGCCACAGCCATCGACTTCCTCGATAGACTCCGGGATGCTTTATGGGAGACCTACGGGGAGCAAATCATCAAGATGCATCGTGAGGCTCACGACAACCGCTTCCAAGACATAAACCAGTGCGAACTTGGCTTTGATGACGATATCCCATTTTAGCATCCAGGTCCCTCAACAGGATGGACATCACGTAGCCGTTGTCGCGCCCCGCTACTTCATCGCAGCGGCAAATAACCGCGGTTTTACGCCGTCAACAACAGCAGGTTCGCTATGCGCTCAAAACACCGTATCGGGACGGTACGACACACGTTTTCTACGAGCCGCTGGACTTCATTGCAAAGCTCGCTGCGCTGGTCCCAAACCCCGCGTCAACCTGACGCGCTTCCACGGGGTATTCGCACCGAACAGTAAGCACCGGATACAGATAACGCCCGCGAAACGGGGCAAAGGCAAAAAAGCGAGCAGCCCGGATGAAGCGGCCAATCAAACTGTGGCAGAACGCCCTGTGGCCATGACCTGGGCGCAGCGACTCAAACGTGTTTTTGGTATCGATATCGCAACCTGCCGTGACTGCGGTGGTGCCGTGAAGGTGATTGCCTGCATCGAAGATCCGGCCGTGATCAAGAAGATACTGATGCATTCGATAACAAGGTGCCGGCAACAGAATCGATCCGGTTACCGGACAGCCGTGCGCCACCGCAGATCAGTCTGTTCGGCTCCGGTTAAGTGACTGGATGATCAAGGGGTCCACGGCGTGCTGCCCACTCACAGGCGGCAGGGTGGTTATGGCTGTAAGTGCAGAAAAGTATGCAAAAGACGCATAAGCACACGATCTGACCGGTGAGGTGGGCGATATTTCGGAGTCAAATCGCATGAAAGGCAGGCGAGTGTGGTTCCATTTGGGACCTTGACTTGAGGGGACAGGGCTTTTCTTTTACCTATACTCCGACATGATGGCCGAAGGCCGCCGCGTGCTCGGTAACATCCCCGGAGTACGACGCGTGTTTACCGGTCACGCCGTACAGGACGACGGGGGCTCCGCCATTGCTGGGTGGTACGCTTCTGCGGGCTTCCGGTGATCGACAGTTATCGGGACCATCCCGACCATCGGCGGTTTGCGGATACGCGGTTTCGGCCCTTCGCCGGCGGGCGTACCAGCGTGGATTTCGAAGGCGGCGACTGAACCCGGCACCGAATCCCGGCGGGTACGGTGAGCGAGCACAGTCGCGGCGCGGACGATTCCCTATCTCGAAAACGTCACTGCGGACACCTTGCCCGCGGTCGCCAATCCGCTCCCATCGTTGCGGCTTCCGAGCGCACCGCCGCTGGTCACGACCTGACCGCCGACGGAAAGATTCACGAACTTGAGATTGCTGATGGCACCGCCGGCGTTGCCGTACAGCGTGCTCTGCTTGTAAGGCTCGCCGGCCATCTGCACGTTCTCGAATGTCAGACCGTCAATCAGTTTGCCCGCGGTGGGATTCGGATCGCCCCAGACGTTTGTGCCGGTGGGTGCTTTATGAGTGCTGACCATCCGCAAGCTCATGAGGCGCAGAAGGTTTTCTTCCTCGATGCGGATATTGGTAAAGGTGGCATTCTCGAAGGCCGCGTTCCTTTGAAAACCCATGGCGCTGAAGATGGCGCTGGTGCTGTGCATGTCGGGCCGATCATTTTCGGTCGTACTGTAGTCATCGTCAACGTCGCTGTGGATCACGTCGATATCGGAGATCCGGCTGCCCTGGGCGACACCGGACAGCTTCCAGGCGAGTTTGAACACGGCGCCGGAGGTCTGTTGCCAGACGACGTTGCGGCGAACGGTCTGGTTACTGTAGTAGAGCTTGATATTGTCGTCCTCGACCTTGATGAAGCTGTTCTCGATCAGGGAATTCTTGCCGGCGGTGATGCCGTCATTGCGGTGGTTCCAGGAGAGCAGCTTGACGTCGCGGATCTGAATGGGATTGTAGCTTTCAATGCACGAGCGCAGGGGATCGGTGATGGTGATGCCTTCAATCAGCAGGTTGCTGCCCTTGGTGCCGTAGGAGAAATCGACGGCGTGGTTGCCCCACTGGGTCTGCTCGGCGGCGGACTCGGTCAGGTCGATGCCGGAGAGGATGCCGCGGCCGCGGATGCTGATGTTCTGGGGACTGGATTGTGCCGATTTGAACGTACCGATGACGCAGGCGCCGCCGGCGATATAGACCTGGGTGTTGTTGGCCAGCGGATATTGCTTGCCGATGGTGTGGATGCCGGGCCCGAAATCGAGGACACCCGGACTGCCGGCCTTGGGGACGTTGGTTTCGAGCGGGTCGGCGAAGATGAACGGGGGTGTTGGACGATCTGCTTGGTCACCCTGCCGATGTAATTGAAGTTTGCACTGATCGTCTTGGTATCGTCGATCTCGACGGAAACCCTCGCGGGCTGATCGAGCGTGAAGCTGCAGGTATTGCCCTGGACGCTGGTCTGTATCTTCAGTGACAGCGGGCGCACGATGCAGGTCTTGACGGCCTTGCCATCGAGGCGACTGGCTTCGACATCGACCGAACCGGCGAACGAGAACGTGGTCCAATGATTCGCCGCCTGCATGTAATCGAGCGAGCCGGACCAGCCCGGGCTTGGGGTTGTTCGTGCTCTTGTAGACGAAGGAACTCTGGGTGGCGCCGTTCTGGGTCAGGCGTACGGCAAAGCGGTCGGACTGGAACCGGTTCTTTATCGCCTGGTCCGCCGGATAGACCACCAGCGTGCCCGCACCTGTGCTCACACCAGTGCCTGTGCCCGTACTCGAACTCGAACCCGCGGTGTCCTGACTGACGTAGATGCGATGGACGGCGGATTTCGTTTTGAGTCGGGTGTTGTCGACGGCGATGACATAGATATCGTGACTGCCGACCGTTGCGTTGTTCCAGTTGAAAACATAGGGAGCCCTGGTGTCGCTACCCAGCAGGCTGCCGTTCTCATAAAACATGACGCGTCGAATCGATCCGTCATGGTCCCAGGCTTTCGCTGTCAGCCATATACGCGTATTCGCGGCATAACTGGCGTTGTCGCCAGGTGATACGAGCCTGACGCGCGGAGGTATCTGAGCCGCCGCGCCGCTCTGCGGAAGCGCAAGCAGACCGAGGGGCGAACAGCGACGTGCGCATTGCGCACATGATGACGGATGATTTTTTGAACATGATGATCAACCCTGTTTCCATAGTTGCGGACGGCTCAGGGCCCGCCCGACGGGTTCAGAAAACCTTGTCCGAACCGGATTGGATGGATTGTCCCTGTTCTGCCCGTGGCCGGACCTTTCACTGTCGAGCCTCGCTTGTGGCGACTCTTCCAATCCGCGGCGCCGCTGATTTCCCGATCGGGGGCTTGGAGGGAGTGGCTCGACGATTTGGCGCCGAGCAAATGGCATGCCATGGAACACAACTCATTGTTCGGGTGCAGTTAGGCGGGGTTTTCGGGCACCAACGCCGGCTCAGGACGTTCCTTCTCGGAGACAGTGTCCGCGTGGTTACAGGTAAAACGGCAAGGTGGATATCGCTGCGCGGGACACGCTGATCCGCTTATTCCACGCTCTGGCGCGGCCAGACCGCGCGTGTCGAAGGCGCGCCGACAACTGTCGCCGATGAGCGTCCATCGGCGCTTGCGTGAACGCGATACACCAAGCCGGTCACTTTCGATCGACGTGCGGATGCCTACTCTGCGCGCGACAGCGCAGGCGAACCGACCCTCGCGTTGCCGCGTATTTGAAACTCGCGTCACACTTTATCGGACTCAAATCTTGGCGTTCGTCGGCTGCGACGTTCGTTTCAGTGGCAACGTGTGCGTTTCGTACACGCAATTCAACCGGTGCCACAGGTGTGACACACCTGTCGCCAGGTGGAAACCGGACCTCTGATATGCTTGCGACAGGTAAAGGTTTGGACCAACGTCGGCGGAGGATATGGATATGGGCTGCATCAAGGCGTTTTTCTGGCTGTTGGTACTGGCACTGATTGCCGGCGTGGTATTTTGATGTTCTCCGGCGTCATCAACGTCGCCGCGACGGAACCGCACAGTCCGCTGACCGAATTCATACTCGGCACGACCATGGACAACTCGGTGCGTTATCACGCGCAAGGCATCAGCACGCCGTCGCTGGAAGACCCGGCGATGATCACGGAAGGCTTCAGTCACTACCGCGAAATGTGTGTCGCCTGCCATCTCGCGCCCGGCGTCGATTCGACGGAACTTCACAAGGGACTCATGCCGGAACCGCCCGACCTCAAGGACGCCGCGGAAGAATGGAAGCCGGCGGAGTTGTTCTGGGTTATCAAGAACGGCGTGAAGATGACCGGCATGCCGGCCTGGGGACCGACGCACAGCGATGACAAGCTGTGGGCGATCGTCGCTTTCGTGAAGAAGCTTCCGCATATGACGGCGGAACAGTATCAGGAGTTGGATCGGACGGTCGGGCCTGAAGAAGACGAAGACGCCGGCGGCACGCACCAGGGCGCACACTGATACGCGGGCGGCGAGCGACTCACGGCCTGTGCGCAAACCTGATCTATCGGCTCACGCATTGAACGCGCGTTGCCCGATGACGAGTCCGCCGATGCGTTGCGGTTCGCGTCCGTTACTGTCCGTGCGCGATCACATGCGGTGCACGGAAAATGCTCGTCATGCCCTGGACATTTCGTCCGCGCGCGGCGCAATGAATGCGCTGAACGACGCCGCGCTCGGCGGAGATGTCGGGCGGGTTCACGGCGTGAATTGTCACGCCGGGCCACTTCTCAGGTCAGATCGACGACCGACCTGGGGTGCTGACGGAAGCGAGGAGGGACTGCCGCCGGGCGAAAAAGGCCGCTTATCCTGTTGGGCACAGCGCCTGAAATGGGCGTTTGGCGTCGACATCGAGACTTGCTCGGCCTACGGCGGGGTGGTGCGGATCATCGCGTGCATCGAGGGCCCGCTGGTGATCGAGAAATCCTCACGCACCTCGACAGGAAAGCCCTTGAGCCGGGAGCCACCTGCCGAAGCTGATGGTGAAAATGAACCGCGCCGATCTGTTCTTCGAACGCGACGCCACCGGCTGGCAGTTCATCAACATGCACACCGGCATCGTGGACGTGAGTTACGTTCTGCCGAGCAACCAGAATTGCAGGGTGGCGTTCGACACCGCGGCCGGCGAACCGGTCGATATCAAATACCAGGCCGTGGCGGACCAGATTCCTCCGCAGACCCACTTCTAACCAGCATTTCTCACCGTAGCGGGCAAAATTGAGAATTTCGGGCTCGGGCGTGGGTAGCGAACCTGCAGGTCCCAGCTTCGGGGTTGCGTTTGTGTCAATATGCGCATTTTTGATGCCGGTTTGATGCGCTGAGCGGCTGATTGATGATGCCTTTTCAAGGCTCAGGCAAAGCGGCCCCTGCCCTCGGTGAAGCAGCACCGTCACGGGTGGCGCAGTGCTGAGTTAACAGCGCAACGGTATTCACTGCAGCGTGCGCAGGACCTGCCGGAACAGTTCGGCGTAGGGATAACTCTCGGAGAAGGCGATGCAGACGCGGCGCACACTGACGCGGATGTGCGCGCCGATCTTGAACAGCTTCAAGCGGATAGTATCGCACTGGGCCTTCGCCAAGGCGGGAACTGGCAGCCCCAGCCGCCGCCAGGTCTGTATCAGCACATAGGCAAATGAGGAAAAATACAGGCGCAGCTGGTTGGAGCGCATTTCATGCGTTTAAAGCCCGAGTCACCGCGGACAATGATACGAACTGCTGACCATGTTCGGCGAATACGCCCGATGATGCGTTGCAGTTCATCGACGGTACCGGCGACGCCGTCCTGGTCGGCCCGGCGCAGTCGGGCGCACAGCAGCAGCTCGCCGCAGAAAGATATACAGGGGCAAGTAGCAATAACCGCGATAGTAACCAATGGGATGGACTCCTCCTCACACTAACATATCGGCGTTTATGCGCCAGAATGGTAAGTGCGAACCAACCATTCAGAGGATGAGGAGAAGCCTGACATGAAGATTAGCCGAGTTGGAGTTGACCTAGCAAAATCCGCTTTCCATGTACATGCAGTTGATCGTTACGACAAATCTCAGTGGCAGGTCAAACTCATGCGTAGCCAATGGCTTGCAGCGCCATGCGAGCGTCTCGCTCCTGGTGCCGAGGTGGGTATGGAAGCTTGTGCGTCTGCACACCATTGGGGGCGCGAACTTGAGAAGCGAGGGTTTCGCGTGAAGCTCATTGCTGCCCAGTTCGTCAAGACGTACGTCAAGAGCAACAAGAATGATCGCGTCGATGCCGAAGCGATCTGTGAGGCGATGATTCGGCCCGGAATGCGATTTGTCGCTGTGAAGAGTGTTGTGCAGAAGGATACTCCGGCGGCGCACCGGATACGCGAAGAGCTGGTCTGTCAGCGGACAGCCAAAGCGAATCAGATACGTGGACTCGTTGGCGAGTACGGTATCGTCACGCCGGCCGGTATCCAACAGCTGCGGCGTGCTTTACCCGGGTGGCTTGAGGATGCAGAGAATGGGTTGTCGGGTAAATTTCTTGTCTTGCTCGCCGAGCTTGCAGCTGACCTACGATACCTTGACGACCGCATCGACAGCCTTGACAAGCGGATTGCGCAGCGTGTGAAGGAAGATCCGCTGGCGCGACGACTATTGGAACTGCGCGGCGTCGGTCCGCTCACTGCCAACGCGCTTGCGGGTGTGCTGGGTGACGGGAAGGCGTTCTCCAAAGGACGTGACTTTGCCGCGTCTCTCGGGCTTACACCGCGTCAACATAGTAGCGGCGGAAAAGAGTGATTGCTCGGCATCAGTAAACGGGGCGACAGCTATGTGAGAAAGTTGCTTGTGCACGGTGCGCGAGCAGTGCTTCGACATGCAAGGGTCGGGACGACGCACTCAGCCAATGGCTGAGCGAGCTGATGGCTCGCGAGCATGTGAATGTAGTCACCGTGGCGCTGGCAAACAAGACGGCGCGTGTTGCCTGGGCGCTTGTGCACAACGACACGACTTACGACCCGCAGCTCGCAGCGGGCAAGCAGGCCATTTGATTATGGGATAGGTAGTATCCGACTGAGGAGGTCACCACCACGATTGCAGCGCACATTGTAAGATGGCGAACAGGTTGAACCGACGCCGGAAAAACCCTTTTTGAACATTGAGCTCTTGAGCTCGTGTAACTGTCTGGGAGCCGGCGTGCGAATAGCCCATCAGGGTCCGATGCCAACATAACGGCATCACTAATGAGACCGGATACACGTAGGCAGACCGTACCTTGACGCAATCGAACAAAGTGCTTGCAAAGGAGGAGGAGTCCATACCCGTGGAAGAAACGCCCTTCCTGATTCCGTGCAGCGGATCGTCGGTCGCATCCACGTCCAGAACGATCTCCGCAGGGGCCGTCTCATGCGCCTGCAGAAAAGCTCGACCAGCAGCTCATCCATCGCCTCGCGCGCGCCACGATCTTCTTGTAGCGGCTCGCCGCCGTGGCATCCAGGGCGTCAACTCCAGACGGTTCAGGGTACTCTTGCCCGCCAGGGCACAGCCTTTGTCCCGCGCACGGCGTCGATCCGCACCGTCGGATCCGCCACATCGCTGAGCAGCCCCAGCAACGGATCCCGCGCAGGGCATCGTGATCATTGAGGTCTTCATAGCCCAGCGCCAACCCCATCACGCGCTGCTTGATCAGCGACTCCACCGTGTGTTCGATCTGATCGGGATCCCGATAATCGACAAAACAGCCGGCCAGCCGCTCAGAATACGGTACGCTGCTCGACCTCGCGCAGCAACAGTCCACCACTGTCGGAACTGATCTTGCCACCGTCAAATTCACCCACTACCGCACGCCGTCCCAGGCCGTGAAATTCCAGTTGTCCTGCAGTACACTCTGTCTTCATAAGGCCGCTGGCTCCTTTGGCTATAACTACTTGGTCGCACAAGCGTTATGCCATGGAACACGGCCTTATTCAATTCCATCGGTGAGAAATGCGGGCTGATTGCTGGGAGGACGACCCATGCAACCGAACACTTACCGATTAACCGCACTGGCGCTGGGCTGCGTGCCGAGCGCGCCCGCGGTGCGGGCCGACAACTTCACCCAGGCCGACCTGGACCGCTGGCAAGCCGAATACCAGTCGGTCATCGACAAGGGCGAGAAACTGTTTCACGGCGGACTGAACAGCAAGAACACCGTGTCCTGCGATCAGCGCCATCCCGACGGCGCCAACATCCATCGCGAAACCTATCCCAATTTTCAGCAGCAACTGGGCAGGGTCGCGGCGCTGGGTGAGATGATCAACTGGTGCATCATGAATCCGCTGGAATGCGATGCGCTGAAGCTCGACGACCCGTCGACGGTGGCGTTGCAGGCCTACATCACGTCCGAACGCCGCGGCGTGGCGCTCGCGCCGGGCAAACACTGACTCGGGGCCGGTAACGGCCTTCAACAACGGCGCCCCCTCCGGGCGCCGTTTTTTTTCTGGACTACCCCCACTTGACGAACATCATTTTGCAAGCAGGCTGATTGTGCTAGCGTGGCAGCATTGCTGGTTCCGGTACCAGGGCGTAGCGCACGTGGGCCAATCGGCGGGAACCGGCCGCCGCGGGGGCAAGTCAGGCGCTTTTTTGGGGCGCGTGAGGCATCTGGAAAAAGACCTCGCGACCCGGACCGCGCTGTTCGCCGGAACCTGTGAACCACCGGATGGCACAGAAGAATGTCCAAAGTCCGCTCGCAAAGGGTCAACGGACACCCGAACGCACAGACGCACGGAGACCGGTAACAGTTGCTGAAACAGCGATTTGAAAGGGGGAGCGAACATGACCACTGATCGAAACTCAGCCTACCACCCACGCCTGCATCCGCTGGCCGCGGCCATGATGCTGGCCCTGACGGCCGGCGCCGCCGGCGCGGCGACCATCCAGGTCGACGAAAACAACTGCACGCTGGTCAACGCGATCAATTCCGCGAACAGCAACACCGCCGTGGGTGGCTGCACTGCGGGCGACGATGCGGACGACGGCGGCGACGTCATCACGCTTACCACGGACGTTACGCTCACCCAGGTGAATAACACGAACCCTGACGGCGGCAACAACGGCCTGCCGCTGGCGACCACCCGAATACGGATCGAAGGGAATGGGCACAGGATTGCGCGTGCCAGCGGCCAAGGCACGCCTCAGTTTCGCCTGCTGAACGTAACGGCCAGCGGTGATCTCACGCTTGATAACGCGACCATTCAAAATGGGGATGCAGGAGACTACTCGGGCGGCGGTGCATTGCTGAATAGTGGTGTCGCAACCTTGGACAACACGACGGTCACCGGAAATCGAGGCTATTACGGGGGCGGACTGAAGAACGACGGGATTGTCACGGTCGCGCATTCCGCGATCACAGCGAACTCGGCCGGTGCCAATTATATTGATGCTGCCGGTGGGCTCGTAAATTCCGGTACCGCTACGATCACCGGCAGTACATTTACGAAGAACAGCGAGAGTGGTACCGGCGGCATTGTCAATTTTGGTGACGCAACGCTTTCGAACAGTACTGGTGTTTTCTCCGCCAATGGTGCATTGTTTGCCGGCGGCATAAAAAACAAAGGCACGCTTACACTCACAAACAGCATTGTTTCCGGCAACAAAAGCCTTTACGGTGGCGGTGGCATCCAAAACGACGGAACTCTGGTCGCCACCGGCACCAGGATTTCTGGTAACACAGGTAGCCGCGCATGGGGTGGGTTTTCTGACTCTGGGTGCCGCCACGTTGACGAACTGTACCATCGATAGCAACCTTAGCGGTTTTAGCGAAGGCGGCGTTTACAATCGGCCATCGGGTACTCTGACACTGACCGCCAGCACGATCTCGGGTAATGTCGGCACGGAGAGCGGTGGCATATGGAACGGCGGCAACCTTGTGATGACCGCCAGCACGATTTCGGGAAATGAGACGTTGTACGAGGCTGGTGGCCTTAGGCCGACTGGGGCCGCAGTCATCACCGACAGCACCGTTTCCGGCAACACCGTTTTTGGCAATTGGAGGTACCAGGACTATACGGGCGGCGGCGTGGATAACCGGGGCACGCTCTACGCTCGTGCACAGTACCATCGCGGGCAACAACTTGGGAAGCAGCTACGCTTTCGGGGGCGGCGGTCTGTTCAACGAGGGCACGTCCGACCTTATCAACACGATCATCGCGGGCAGCAAGGGGGGCATATTGCGTCAACGACAGCGGCGCGGTCAGCTCTACCGTAACTACCTGATCCAAGATGGCGGCTGCGGTGCGTCCACGACCGTCGGCCAGTTCACCGGCGATCCCCTACTTGAACCCCTTGCCGACAACGGCGGCCCAACCCAGACGCAAGCCCTGCTCGCTGCGACCCGGCGATCGACGCCATTCCTTTCGGTGTTGGTGGCTGCGGCACCACGGTGATTAACGACCAGCGCGGCGTGGAACGCCCGCGCGCCGGGTCGGCCAGCAACCTGTTCAACTGCGACGTTGGCGCCTACGAACGCGCGCTTGGCAACGGCCGGATAGGCGATTTCGTCTGGAAGGATGTCAACGGCAACGGCGTGCAGGACCCCGATGAACCGGGTGTGCCCGGCGTCTCCGTACAGCTTCGCATCAACTGCGGCACCGACCGCGTGCTCAGCACAGTGACCGACGACAAGGGCGCTTTCCACTTCGACTACCTGCCCGCCGGCAATTACCAGCTCGCCTTCGTCAAACCCGACGGCTATGACTTCAGCCCGCCGATCGCCGCTGGCGATTACACCAAGGACAGCAACGCCAACCCGGCCACAGGACTCGATCAATGCCGCCCGCTCGCCGACGGCCAGAGCCGCCTGGCGCTCGATGCCGGCCTGATCCCGCTGCCGAAGTCCGATTTGAGTGTGCAGGACCTGACCGTCCTGGAGAACGTCGGCACCGCGAACGTCCGGGTCACGCTCAGTCCGGCGAGCAGCGACAGGGTGAGCGTGAACTTCGCCACCCAGCCGGTACTGCGTTGCCCGGTCAGGATTACCGCGGCAAGAGCGGCACGCTCACCTTCAACCCCGGCGACACGACCAAATTCATTGCGGTCAAGATCATCAGCGACCAGGTGCCCGAAGCGACCGAAGCCTTTACCGTCAACCTCGACACGCCGGTCAACGCCAACATCGCCGACGGCCAGGCGACGGTGACGATCAACGACGACGATGCCGCCGGGCCGGTCAGTCTGCGCGTGCTGGATCGCAAGGTGCCCGAGAACGTCGGCACCGCCAACGTCAAGGTTGTGCTCAACCACCCGAGCAGCCAGACCGTAACCGTAGGCTTCGCCACCAAACCCGGCACGGCCCTGCCGGGCGAGGACTATCACGGCAAGAGCGGCACGCTGACCTTCAACCCGGGCGATACCACCAAGACCATTCCGGTGAAGATCATCAACGACCAGGTGCCGGAGCAGACCGAAATCTTCAGGGTCAAGCTCTACACGCCGGTCAACGCGACCATCGCTGATGGATGGGCGACGGTGACCATCACTGACGGGGATTAGGTGAGGGTCGCCAAAACAGGTGACGCTTTGGCAGTGTCCGTCGGCCGCCAACGCGGTGTCGTCATAGCGTTCGTCGTGCGCCGCCGACACCCTTCCCGAATTTTGTGCGGGCGATCGCACGGCGTCGGGAAGACGTGCCATACTTCGTCCCACGGTGCCGGGATCACCATCGCCGCCGCGCAGGGCGGGCACGGCCGGCACATTCAGCCAAACAACAATCGATGCTGAATATTGCGAGGAGGCAACATGCAACGCACAGGGAACAGCGGGATCGGCCCGTCCCATTCATTCCAACCCGACCGTATCGCCCAGGCCGTTGCGCGCACCTTCCAACCCTCGCTTCCGCGCGCACCGCACGCAGGGTCGCGGCGTTCTGACGCTGGGCGCCGTCCTGGCCATGACCAACCCGCTGGAAGCGGCCACCTTCACCGTCACGAACACCGGTGACTCCGGCGCAGGGACCTTGCGCGACGCCGTTGCGGCAGCCAATGCAAATCCGGATGCCGACGCCATCGTATTCGACCCGGCGGTCACCGGCGCCATCACGCTGACCAGCGGAGAGCTGCTGGTCAACGCTCCCCTGACCATCACCGGCCCCGGCGCTTCGCAACTGGCGATCGACGGCAACCGGAGTTTCCGCGTGTTCAGCAATGAGAGCGTGCTTGCCATTTCCGGCCTCACCATCACCGGTGGCGCCGCGGATCATGGCGGCGGCATCTTCAACACGGGCGATTTGACCGTCAGCGACAGCATCGTCACCGGCAACAGCGCGACTATCGTCGGTGGCGGCATCGTCAACTACAACAGCGGTATCAACAGCTATGTCTCCGCGCCGCCCAGCGTGACGTTGAACGACTCCGTCGTCACCGACAACACCTCGGGCCGCTCCGGCGGCGGCATCAGCAACGTCTCCTATTTTTTCGGGCTACGACGCCACGCTGACCATCACCGGCAGCCGCATCAGCGACAACAGCGCCGGCACCGATGGCGGCGGCATCCACAACCTCTCCTACTATGGCGGGGCTTCCAACCTGGTGGTGGTGAACAGCACGATCAGCGGCAATCACGCCAACAGCGCCGGCGGCAGCTTCATCAACCGTCGCGGTGGCGGCCTATTCAATGCCGGATTCAGTGCCGACGCGACGGCCACCATCGCTGCCAGTACCATCAGCGGCAACGAGGCCGTCAACGGCGGCGGCATCTACAACCGCGCCGACAGGTCGTTTACCGCGGATCTGACCGTATCGAACAGCACGATCAGCGGCAACAGCGCGGACTACGGCGGCGGTATTGCCAGCTTTGCAATCGAGGGCAGCACACGCATCAGTCTCAGCGACAGTACGATCACCGCAAACAACGGCAGTCATGGCACCAGCGGCATCGAGAACTATCACTACGTCTTCTACAGTTCGTCCAGTGTCTCGATGACGAATACCATCATCGACGGTGCCTCCGGCGGCGCGGCCTGTCACGGATCGGACGGAACGTTTGTCAGCAACGGCTTCAACCTCGACAACGACGACACCTGCCATCTCACCCAGTCGTCCGACCTGCCCGGCACCGACCCGCTGCTCGGCCCGCTGGCGGACAACGGCGGCCCGACCCTGACGCATGCGCTGTTGGAGTCGAGTCCGGCGATCGACGCCATACTGGCGGGTGTGAACGGCTGCGGCGCCGGCGTCACCACGGATCAGCGCGGGGTTTCCAGGCCGCAGGCCGGCCAGCCCGGCGGCACGCTCAAGTGCGACATCGGCGCCTATGAACGTGCACCGGAATCCGGGACGGTCGGCGATTTCGTCTGGCGCGATACCAATGGCGACGGCGTGCAGGATGCCGGCGAGCCGGGCATCGCCGGCGTCACCGTGACGCTGCGGATCGGCTGTGCCGCCGGCAATGCGCTGACGACGACGACCGACAGCGCGGGTGCGTATCACTTCGCCAATCTGGCGTCCGGTAACTATCAGCTGGAGTTCATCAGGCCGGCCGGATTTTCCTTCAGCCCCCGCTACGCCGGCGGTGATTTCCTGGTCGACAGCAATCCGGACCCGGAGACAGGACTGGATGCCTGCCGCTTTCTCGCTGCCGGCCAGACCCGCGACGCGCTGGATGCGGGCCTGGTACCCGACACCGCTGTTGCCGGCCTCGGGATCGGCAACGTCACGGTCGGCGAAAATGCCGGCGTGGCGGTGATCCCGGTGACGCTCGGCGCCGCACAGACCGCGACGGTGTCGGTACGCTACATCACCAGATCGGGCTCGGCCAAACCGGGTCGTGACTTCCGCAACCGACGCGGCAGCTTGACCTTTGCGCCGGGAGAAACCGGCAAGACCATCCTGGTGCCGATCATCGACGACGGCAAGGCCGAACCCACCGAAAAATTCGCGGTTGCCCTGTTCGCACCGATGAACGCCACGATCGTCGATGGCCGGGCGATTGTCACCATCAAGGACGACGACGCCACCGGACCGGTCAGCCTCAATGTTCAGGACCTCAGGGTGCCGGAAAACGTCGGCACCGCAAAGGTCAAAGTCAACCTGAGCGGGAGGAGCGGCAGGACGGTGACGGTGAAGTACACGACCAAACCCGGGACAGCGAAACCGGGTCGCGACTACCGCGCCACCCACGGGACCCTGGTCTTCAGACCGGGCGAGACGTCGAAGACCGTGCCGGTGACGATTGTCGGCGATTCGAAGCCCGAACCCGACGAGGATTTCAGCGTGCGGCTGTTCGCGCCGGCGCATGCGACCATCGCCGATAATCGGGGTACAGTGACCATTGTCGACCCGCGCTGACCGATGCACGGCGCAGTACAAACGTCCGGGGCCGCGGCGACTGCAGGCCGCGCCACCCGCCCGGCGATCGCTGCCCGCAAGACGGCTGCCATCGAACAGGCGCAACGAGACGTACCGGGTGTCTGTTACAATCACGCCATTGCCGGCAGGGAACCGGATTTTGTCGAATGATTTCCACCCCGGCTGACAGGAACGATCAGCCGCTGCGCAGCGTATTCACGTCCGGCCTGCCGGATATCTTCAGGCAACTGAACATCAGCCTCGTGGTATCGACCTACCAGGCCGGCAAGGTGATTCTCGTTCGCCGCGATGACGGCCTCACCGGCGGTTCGACCGCAGGCGACGCCATCAACACGCATTTCCGTGACTTCGACAAACCCATGGGCATCGCCGTCCGCGACAACCGCCTGACCATCGGCGGCGCCAGGACCGTCTGGGAATACCGCAACATGCCGGCGGTCGCCGCCCGGCTCGATCCGCCCGGCAAGTACGACGCCTGTTGCCTGCCGCGCAGCATTCATATCACCGGCGACATCGACATCCACGAAATGGCGTGGGACGACAACGATGAGCTGTGGCTGGTCAACACACGCTTCTGCTGCCTCTGCACGCTGGACGTCGATCACAGCTTTCATCCGCGCTGGCGCCCGCATTTCGTCTCCGCGCTCGCCCCCGAGGACCGCTGTCATCTGAACGGGCTGGCGACGGTCGACGGGCGGCCGCGCTACGTCACCGCGCTGGGCGAAACCGACACGCCGGCCGGGTGGCGCATCAACAAGGCCGATGGCGGCATCCTGATGGACGTCGACGAAGAACAGGGTACTGCTGCGCGGACTGTCCATGCCCCACTCGCCGCGCTGGTATCAGGGATAGCTCTGGGTGCTGGAATCGGGCCGAGGCACGCTCTCCAGGGTGAACCTGAAGAACGGCACCTGCGAATCCGTCGCCCGCCTGCCGGGCTTCACTCGCGGCATCGACTTCATCGGGCCGCTGGCCTTCGTCGGCCTTTCCCAGGTCAGGGAAAGCGCGGTGTTCAGCGGCATCCCCATCGTCAAGGACCTCACCGAACGCACCTGCGGCGTCTGGGTGGTGCACATCGAGACCGGCGAGACGCTGGGGTTTTCTGCGTTTCGAGTCCGGCGTGCAGGAGATATTCGCCGTGCAGGTTCTCGCCAACACGCGCTTTCCCGCAATGCTGGAATGGAACGACCCGCGTATCGGCAATTCCTACGTGCTGCCGGATGAAGCGCTGGCGGACGTGGCCATGCCCAGCGAGGCGGAGCTGGCCGAGCGGCCGGTGACCTTCATGCAACAGGGCGTGCAGCATTTCCGCAAGGGCGAGTATCCGCAGGCCGTTGCGTCGTTTCGCGCGTGCCTGTCGCGGCAACCGGATTATCCCGAAGCGACCTTCAGTCTGGGCGTCGCCCTGGCGGAAGCCGGTCAATTGGACGACGCCTTGAGTTGCCTCCAGGCAGCCGTGGCAAAGGAACCGCATCGCGCGGAAATACACCAGAGCCTGGGCGGTCTGTACAGCCGCATGCGCCGGCCGGAAGACGCCGTTGCCGCGTATGAGAAAGCCCTGGAACGACAACCGGACGACGCGCTGGTACACCGGAGCCTCGGCATTACCCTGCTGCAGCTCGGTGACTACCGGCGCGGTCTCAAGGAGTACGAGTGGCGGCTGAAGACGGGCCAGGTGCAGTCACCGCAGGTGCCGCAGCCCCGGTGGGAAGGCGAACCGGTTCCCGACAAGACGCTGCTGCTGCGCACCGAAGGCAGGGATACGGGCCAAGCGATACAGCTGGCGCGTTACATACCGCTGGGCGCCGAACGCTGCGGAAAGCTGCTGCTGACGTGCGACGATGACCTCGCAGCGCTGTTCTGCGTCATACCGGGCATCGGCGACATCCGCAGAGCCGACACATCCGTGTCGGCGATTTCGCTACGCACGTGTCCCTGAACAGTCTGCCGCTGCTGTTCAGCACCATGCCCGAAACGATTCCCGCAACCTTTCCCTATCTTGACGTGAATCTGCTGCGCAGGCGCAGGAACGTGGCTGCCGTGACGTTGCCGGGCGCAGCGTCAGGACGCAAGGTTGGTGTCATCTGGTCACCGCAGGCGGACGCCGACGACAATCGGCACCTCGCCTGTCGCTTCGATACGTTCAAACCGCTGTTCAGTACGCCCGGCGCATGTTTCTTCAATCTGCACGCCGGTACTACGAGTCAAACAGCCGCATCTTTGTCGGCTCTGAACGTTGAGAGTCCGGGCGCCAGCATCTCGAATCCGGCCGACCTGGCCCTGCTGATCGACCAGCTCGGCCTGATCGTCGGCGTGGATTCTCCGACCATTCACATTGCCGGCGCACTCGGCAAGCCGGCGTGGGTTCTGCATGGCGATATTCCCGCCTGGTACTGGCCCGCCGCGTCCGATACGACGCCCTGGTATCCGGGCATGCGCGTATTCAGGCAACCGGAGCCCGGAGACTGGGCGGGTGTTGTCGAGCGCGTCGCCGGGACACTTGCGGCTTTCTGCACCCGGTAAGGTACGAGGGCGGCCGCAGCCGGTCCTTGAGGAACGTCCGAGCCGAGTGTTGCCGGTGTCACCATTCGCGAAGCGCGGCACGCGCCTCACGACGACAACGCGGTGCGGGGCACCTGAAGCATCGGGAACTTGACTGCCGCCTGCTTTCGCACCGGCCCGTAGTTATCCAGAGACCTGAACAGGTCCGCAACCGGAGTCGCCGCCCCGCCGTTCGGCCGGGAATCCTCCTGTACTCCAAGGAAGCTCTGATCAGTTCGCAGGTCGTCATACCGGCGAAGGCCGGTATCCAGTACTTGCAACAACCTGGATGCCGGCTTTCGCCAGCATGATGAATAAATCAGGTTCCCTAATCCGATGTCGAGGATTTCTTCTTTGGCGATTCGGATTTCGACCCGCCCTGTCGATTGAACTGTCCCTTGAAAAACCACCAAAGCCCTTCGCCGTATTGCCGACGACGCCCGCGGCCTTGCGTCCGACGTTTGCGGCGCGGTCGTGCAGGGCGCCAACGAGCGCCGAACTCACGCGGCTGACCCAGACCCGCGCCCTGTGCATCGGCCGATAGCTCGACCGGCAGGAATGACTTACGCGGGATGCGGAGAACAGCTATCTCGCCAGCGATGGCCTTGAGTCCGGGCCGATTCCAAATGCGCGGCGTGAGATCGATGACGTCCTTCGCGGGATGTTGGCTCACACGCTGCAATACATCGTCCAGGTACGCGTAGACATCGGCGCCGTGCAGCTTGCAGGGCGCGATCAGGCTCTGAATGATGCCGACCTGCTTTGCGCCGAGTTCGGTCCAGCAGAACAACCAGTTGCGCCGCCCCATGGGAATGGGGCGCAGCGCCCGCTCCAGATGATTGGTGTCGATCGGCACCTCGGGATTCGAGAGAAACACCTGCAGGCTGACGCGGCGCTCGTGGGCATACCCGGGACGGCTTTTCGATAAGTGTCGATCCATTTGGCGGGACTCATCGTCCACCGAAGCAGGGCGGCCTTGGGGGACGTACCTGCGTCGTTACCGGTCGCCGGTGCCGGCTGGCGTCAGCGTTCAACCAGCCCTGATCGCCAGCACGCTTTGTTCGAACGCCGCGCGTGCCGCAGGTTGTTGTTCGGAGTACCTGCCGTTTCTGGGCGTAACCAGAAGATACTCGGTCAGGATAATCGGCGATCTCCTGCGCTTGTACGTTCTGAGGTAAGGGTGGATCTGCTGGAGCAGGGCAAGCGCCTGGCGATTGTAGATCGCGTAGCAGTAGCTTGGCGTGTGGCGGTCGCTGGCCGTCCTTTTGCCGGTGATCTTACCGGCGCCGACAGCGTCGCGGACGTATTCGAGCAGTGATCGTTCGGTGTTGGACGGTAACCGCGAGCTGGCGGTTTTCGTTGCGGTGCTTGCGGGTCCGCGTGACGGTGCCTTCGCCATCGACAATGCCGGCGATATAAGCGGCATCGACCGGGTTCAACTCGGCAACGGTGTTGCAGGTTCCCATCCTTGGATCCCCGAATAGAATGGGCCCCGACACTTGCCGGGGCCCATATTGGTGGAGGCGGCGGGACAGCTAATCCCTGTCTTTCGACAGAGGCTGGACTATACCTTCATCCTGTCGCCAGGATGCGGGGCGTGTTATCCACGGTGTGGAATATCCTTTCCCGTGAATCCTAGTACCGGCTCCGTCCTTCCGGAGTCAGCCGGCCTATGAGTCTCTACAGGGCAGGTCTGAAGTTGGCCTTCTTCCTACCCCTCGGTATTGCCCTGGCGGCCCTTGCCGCTTTAGGTTTCACCGATGTGAGCCCCGTTGTTCACTTTACCCTCTCGGGTAAAGGCGACCCTTGTTGATCGAACCCGCGTCCGCAAGCTCTCCGCCGTCGGCTCTACATGCTTATCCACGTCTATTGATTTAACCGCTGGCTACCCGACGGGCAGGGAAGACCGGCAGCGATCCCGGTAAGGTTTTAACGGATCCGCCCCAGGAGAGCTTCACCGCGATCTTGTGAGAATCGACGCCGGGTTCCTGAACGCACAAGCACGGCTTCAGTCCGACGGCACCCTACTGGGTTTTAAGCAGCGAGTGCGTAGTTGTCGTCGTTGGCAACTATAAGTTTGCAGTTGGATTTACGAGGTTCTCTGCCCCTCGGCATGCACCTCGGGTTTCGCAACCCACGTCGAAACCAGGTCGCCCCCAAAGTCTCTCGTCGGGCATTATATCACCCGGTGAGGGGTATCGGGGCGGTGGTGGTTTATTTAAAAAAAGGGGTCGGAGTCGATTTTTGTGCAATTTCGCGGTCGTTGCCCCAAGTCCGCTGGACAAAAATCGACTCCGACCCCTTTTTTTTCTTTTTTTTTTGACCCCTTTTCCCCTTCGACCCCTTTATTGCGTGCCTTTCCTCAGTGGCTCCGCAACAGCCGCTGCTTGTCGCGCTGCCAGTCGCGTTCTTTCAGGGTGGCGCGCTTGTCGTGCGCCTTCTTGCCCTTGGCCAGGGCGATCTCCATCTTGGCCCGGCCGCGCTTCCAGAACATGGCCGTGGGGATCAGCGAATAGCCCTTGCGCTCCACCGCGCCGATCAGCTTGTCGATCTCGTCGCGGTGCAGCAGCAGTTTGCGGGTGCGCGTGGGGTCCGGGTGAATGTGCGTGGACGCGGTCTGCAGCGGGGTGATCAGGGCGCCCAGCAGCCAGGCTTCGCCGTCCTTGAGCAGCACATAGCTGTCGACCATCTGCACCCTGCCGGCGCGCAGCGCTTTCACTTCCCAGCCTTCGAGCGCCAGGCCCGCCTCGAACCGGTCTTCGAGCGTGAAGTCGTGGCGCGCCTTCTTGTTCAGCGCGATGGTGCTGCCGGACTGGCCTTTGCCTGCGGACTTGGGTTTATTGGACATCCGGGCATTATAGCAAGCGGTCCCGGTGCGGGGCGTTTGACCGGCGATGCCCGCGGCGGCGCGCCGGGTGAGCCCGGGCGGTGGCGCGATCCGGGATTCCCTTCGATATTCCGAACGATCGCCCGCTCTTTTCTTGAGCGAGCCGGGAATCTCTGGTACTACTGCCCGCTCCGAAAAACGACGATCAGGAAGGGAGCGGAAGCTGATGATGCAAGCCGTCAGGCGCAAGGCCGCGGCGTGTGCCGCGCTCGGACTGCTGGCTGCCGGGTTTTCCGGCCCGGCGTCGGCGAACGAGGCCGCTGCGCTGGCCGGTGTGTTGAACGAGTACTTCGGCGCGCTGAACGGGTATCTGGCCAAGGTGTTCTTTGTCGATGTCTGGCCCGGTCCCGGCGAGTTTCCCTTCATCGTCGCCTGGCTGGTGGCCGGCGCGGTCTTCCTGACGCTGCGCATGGGCTTCATCAATTTCCGTCTCCTGCGCCACGCCGTACGCGTGGTGCGGGGCAAATACAGCCGGCCCGACGACCAGGGCGAAGTCACGCCGTTTCAGGCGCTGACCACGGCACTGTCGGCCACGGTGGGCCTGGGCAACATCGCCGGCGTGGCGCTGGCCGTGGGTGTCGGCGGGCCGGGCGCGACTTTCTGGATGATTGTCGCCGGGCTGCTCGGCATGACCGCCAAGTTCAGCGAGGCGACGCTGGCCCAGATGTACCGCGAGGTGCGGCCGGACGGTCACGTCATGGGCGGCGCGATGGAATACCTGTCACGCGGTTTCACCGAACTGGGCTGGTCCAGGCTGGGCAAAGTGCTTGCCGTCATTTTCTGCGTGCTGACCATCGGCGCCTCGCTGGGCGGCGGCAACGCCTTTCAGGTCAGCCAATCCCTCTCGGCGGTCAGAGAGGAAGTGACGCTGTTCGCCAAAGAGCCCTGGATCTACGGCCTGATCATGGCGTTCTTCGTCGGCATCGTGATCATCGGCGGCATCCGCCGCATCGCCCACGTCGCCGAGGCCGTGGTGCCGACCATGGTGATCATCTACCTTCTGGCGTCGCTGTGGATCGTCATCGTCCACGCATCCGAACTTCCCGCCGTGTTCCGCCTGATCGTCGAGAGCGCTTTCAGCGCCCAGGCCGGCGTCGGCGCCGTGATCGGCACGATGGTCCAGGGCTTCAAGCGCGCGGCGTTTTCCAGCGAAGCCGGCATCGGTTCGGCCGCCATCGCCCACTCCACCGCGCGCACGCCCTATCCGATACGCCAGGGCATCGTCGCGCTGATGGAGCCGTTCATCGACACGGTCGTGATCTGCACCATGACCGCGCTGGTGGTCATCGTCACCGGTGTCTACAACGCCGGCGGCGAGTACGCCGATCTCATCGCCAGGAACCAGGGCGCCGCGCTCACGTCGAAGGCATTCGGCACCATTATCTGGTGGTTTCCGATGATCCTGTCCGTCTCGGTCGTGCTGTTCGCCTACAGCACCATGATCTCCTGGTCGTACTACGGCGAGCGGTGCTGGACCTACCTGTTCGGCGAACGCTTCTCGATGATCTACCGGATCGGGTTCGTCGCCATGGTCGCCGCCGGCTCCATCAGCAGCGCCACCAACATCCTCGACTTCAGCGACCTGATGCTGCTGTCGATGGCGTTCCCCAATCTGTTCGCCCTGTACGTGCTGAGCGGCCGCATCAAACGTGCGCTGGACGACTATCGGTCCCGCCTGAAAAGCGGCCAGCTCGACCGCGAGGTCGGGTTGCGTTAGGCGCCTGTCTGGCTATTGAGATTTACATGAATCGGTGACAGCCCCACACCCAGGCGTTGTCATTCCGGCGCAGGCTGGAATCCATTGATTAGGCGGTTTCCGGATCCCGGCCTGCGCCGGGATGACGGCGAAAATTGTCGACCGTTTACGCAAGCCTCAACAATCCTGTCGCTGCGGCGGCGGGAAATCGGCTCGACTTCCCGCGCGTTTTCGTCAAACAGCGCTCGCCAGGTTCCGCGACCGATCGAAAAGCCGGCCTCGCGCCCGTCGCTGCGCGCGCTCCGAGCGCCCCGCCGCGCACAGATTGCCCGGACAGGCGCGCCGGGCAGCGGTGCCGGCCTCGACGCCGGACAGGTTTTCCGGTAGGGTGCGGTTTCCGTGCCGACGCAGCGACCAACGCCGCAGTACCGAAAGTCCCGTTCCCGTGACCCTGATCAGTCGATCCGCCCTCGTACCCTACACACCGGAAGAGATGTTCGCACTGGTGAGCGATATCGAGGCCTATCCCGCGTTTCTGCCCTGGTGCCGCCGCACCGAAATCCACAGCCGGGGCGACGGTGAACTCCGCGCCACGATCGAGATGGCAAAGGCCGGCGTGCACAAGGCCTTCTCGACGCGCAACCGTTTCGAGCCCGGAAAGCTCATCGAAATGCACCTGCTGGACGGACCGTTCAAGCGGCTCGACGGCTTGTGGCGGTTTGACGCGCTGGGCGACGAGGGCTGCAAGGTGTCGCTGGACATGCAGTTCGAGTTCGCCAGCCGAACGCTCAACGCGGTGGTCGGACCGGTATTCAGCCAGATCGCGAATTCGCTGGTCGACGCGTTCCAGAAACGCGCGGTGGAAGTCTATGGAAAACGCTGAGGCCATGTCCGTTGAAGTCGCCTACGCGCTGCCGGACAAGCAGGTGATCCTGACCGTGGAACTGGCGCCCGGCGCCACCCTGCGCGAGGCGATCGACGCGTCCGGCATACTGGAGCGGTTTCCCGATATCGACCTTGCCAACCAGAAAGTCGGCATCTTCGGCAAGCTGAAGAAGTTCGACCAGGCACTGCACCCTGGAGACCGTGTCGAGATCTACCGTCATCTGATCGCCGATCCCAAGGAAGTGCGCAAGAAACGCGCGGCCGAGGGCAAGCGGATGAAGAAGGGCGGGGGGGATCGGGAGTCGGATGAGGCCGGTGAGTAGTGGTCTATGCGGATAATAAGGTTACGTATCGATGATCCGTTTAGACAAGCAAAACCGGCGTATAAACTTATTGCGCGTGGCGGTTAAGGAACCATCTGATTTATTCGTCATGCCGGCGAAGGCCGGCATCCAGGTTCTTGCAACGACTGGATACCGGCCTACGCCGGTATGACGACCTGGGCATCGATCAGCGTTTGCGCCAGCCATCAATGCATTACCGAATTATCCGCATGGACCACTAGTTGCTCAAATCAATCGCGAAGGACACCAAGGACGCGAAGGAAAATTCCTCGATAAACCGCGAAGCACACCCAGGACACTCGGTTGGCGCTGAGCGCAGCGAAGCCCAACGACCAGCGGTCCGCCGTCGGGCTTCGTGCCTCAGTCCAGCTCACATTTTGCCCGGTCGTCAATGACAATTGACCACAAGTATCAGAATGGACGCCAGGGAAAGTTCGATTATCTATATGCCCCTGATCGGCTTTGCGGGTGATTCAGGCATTTCCCTTGGCGTCCTTCGCGTCCTTTGCGGTTAAATGATTTTGGCCGTCTACCCTTCACGTCCTTCGCGGTGGCTGGACGCACCTACTTACGTGAATAACTGATCCGGTAGATCATGTCCGCCGTGTCGTCGGACACCAGCAGCGAGCCGTCCGGCGCGTTGATCACGTCGTCCGGTCTGCCCCAGGCCCGTTGCGTTCGTTCGTTAAGCCAGCCGGTGACGAAGGGCTCGATCGACGCCACGCGGTCGCCGTCGAGTATCACGCGCACCAGGCGATACCCGACCTTGCGGCTGCGGTTCCAGGAACCGTGCTCCGCCACGACGATGCTATGCCGCCAGTCTTCCGGAAACTGTTTGCCGCGATAGAACGTCATGCCCAGCGGCGCGACATGGGCGCCGAATTGCGCGGCCGGCGGCGTGAAGGCTTGTTGGGGCGCGCGGCGCCCGAACTCCGGGTCGACGACCGAGACACCGTGACGATACGGAAACCCGAAGTGCAGTCCGGCCTTCGGCGCGTGATTCAACTCGTCGGGCGGCGCGTCGTCGCCCAGCCAGTCGCGCCCGTTGTCGGTGAACCAGAGGTCGCCGGTCGCCGGATCGAAGTCGAACCCCACGCTGTTGCGCACGCCCTGCGCATACACCGTCCAGTCGCCGGTGGTCGGGTTCATCCGCAGTATCGTCTCATAGCGCGCATCCGGCGGCAGGCAGACATTGCAGGGCGCGCCGACCGGCACGTAGAGAAAACCGTCCGGTCCGAACGCGAGGTATTTCCAGCCGTGATGAGCATCGGACGGCAGCTTGTCCGTGATGACGACCGGCGAGGGCGGATTATCCAGGTGTGTTTCGATCGCGTCGTAGCGCAGAATGCGGTTCACCGCCGCCACATAAAGCGATCCGTCGCGGAACGCGATGCCACTGGGCATGTCGAGATCGCGGGCAATGACGTACTTCCTGTCGGCAACGCCGTCGCCGTCGGTGTCCACCAGTGCATAGACGTTGCCGGCCGTGCGCGAGCCGACGAACAGCGTCCGTTCGCCCAGCGCCATTTGCCGGGCGTTGCCAACGTCGCTCGCGAAGACGTCGATGCGGAATCCGGGCGGCAGCCGAAGACTTTGCAGGTCCGGCGTGGCACCGAACAAGCCGCCGAACAGTGAACCGGCAAGCAGGATGGCCAGCATTGCGGTGCCTCCCCAACAAAAAAAGGGGTCGGAGTCGAATTTTTCTTCAGAGACATATTTTTTCCAAAGCGTGAAGGAAAAAAATTCGACTCCGACCCCTTTTTTGTTACATGTCTCCGTTTTTTTTTTCGCTTCTTAGCCGTTCTTGCCGAAGCCCAGCCAGTACCAGAACCGTGTCAGGAGACCTTCGTCGCGATGGTCCTGCGGCGGCACCGTCACCGTCACCTGCCGGTCGGGCGGCGGCGAGTCCGGCTTCGGTTCGATATCCCCGGAAATGCGCGTCAGCAAGTCGTTCTCGAAATACAGCGTCACGTGGTGGCGTTCGTGATTACCGCTGGATACGCCGGGCTCGAAGTCGTAGATATAGTCCCAGCGCTGGGCATGGAACGGATCGGCGATCGCCGGCGTGCCCATGATGAACAGCACCTGCCGCCTGGCCATGCCCGGCTTGAGCTGATTGACCTCGGTCTGGGTGATGACATTGCCCTGCTGAACGTCGATGCGGTAGACCCACGGCAGGTGCACCGCGATGGGATCGTTGGAGCAACCCGCGACGGCGAATCCCGCAATGATCGTAATAGTGATGAGAAGCTTTCGCATCTGACTTCGTGTAAAATGACCTATGGACACGGCGCCCGTTGCGGCGGGATGATAACCGAAGGTGGCCACCTTTTATACAGGGTTAGCGCCGTTCCCCGCGGCGCGTTCCCGCTGCCGCCCAGCACCCAGGGGACACGACACGATGGAATCGAGCGATCTGCGCAAGGCCGGCCTCAAGGTCACGCTGCCGCGCATGCGGATTCTGGAAATTCTGGAGTCCGGCGGCATGCGCCACATGAGCGCGGAAGACGTCTACAAGCACTTGCTGGAAGGCGCGGAGGACATCGGCCTGGCGACCGTGTACCGGGTGCTGACCCAGTTCGAGGCGGCCGGCCTGGTGACCCGCCATCATTTCGAGGGCGGCCACTCGGTGTTTGAACTCAACCAGGGCGAGCACCACGACCATATCGTGTGCAGCCAGTGCGGCAAGATCGTCGAGTTCTTCGACGAGACTATCGAACAGTGCCAGCAGAAGGTCGCGCGGAAGGCCGGTTTCACCATCCGCGACCATTCCCTGACCATCTACGGCGACTGCCTCAAGGACGACTGCCCGAATCGCAAAAGATAGACTCCGCAACGATCCCGCAGACGGGAACTTGCCGCCTCCCGCGCGTGTCATCGTTGCTCTATCCGAAAAACCAACTCCAGCCTCCATGAAGAGGCCCCCATGCTTGAACTGGCGGCCACGCTGGTGGTCGGCGAACTCGCCGAAAGCAGCGTCAATCTGTACGCGCGTCCCTGGGTGAAGTCGACGGATTTCTGGGATGTGCGCTGCGACCTGATCGAAAAGATCAAACTCGCCTTCGATGCGCAGGACATCTCCATTCCGTTCCCGCAGATGGACGTGCACTGGGAGGGCGCCGGCAAGCCCGCCTGACGGGCCGGCCGATAGTCGCTTCCGCCCGGGCGTCCCGGCCGCCGCAGCGCGCGAGTTGCCGGGTCGTCCGACGGCCCGGCAACGTCGAACCGCCGCGGGGCACCCCCCGGGAGGGCGCAGGCCCGATCACCCGCGTTGCGGCGCGCACCACGCCGCTGAACCGGGCTATCATGAGCGCCGGTCGGTGTACGCGCGGTGCGGGGGAAGGCGATGGAAAACCGTTGGAACGACGACGAGGCGGCCGGCTTTGCCGGTGACCTGGGCCAGCGCGTCTACAGCTCGCGCCTGCTCGGCCGCGAGCCGGCGCTGGTGCTGCACGGCGGCGGCAACACCTCGGTCAAGGTGCGCGAAACCAGCCTGCTGGGCGAACCGGAAGACATCCTCTACGTGAAGGGCAGCGGCGCCGACCTGGCGCACATCGAAGCGCGCGGTTTTGCGCCCGTGCGCAGCGCGCACCTGTTGCGGCTTGCGCAACTGCCGGCGCTGAGCGATCCGCAGATGGTCAACGAACTGCGCACCCACATGACCGACGCCGGCGCGCCCACGCCGTCGGTCGAGGCGATTCTGCACGCCGTGCTGCCCTTTAAGTTCGTCGACCACACCCACGCCGACGCCGTCGTCACCCTGACCAACACGCCGGACGGCGAACGCCGCGTCCGCGACCTGTACGGTGACCGCGTCGTCGTCGTTCCCTACGTCATGCCCGGCTTCGATCTCGCGCGCCTGTGTGCGGCGCTGTTTCCGCGCGAACGCAACCAGCGGACCATCGGCATGGTGCTGATGAATCATGGCGTGTTCTCGTTCGGCACCGATGCACGCGAGTCCTACGCGCGCATGCTCGAACTGGTCAACCTGGCCGAGAACGAACTGAAGGCGCGCAACGCCTGGGCGCTGCGCTGGGAACCCAGGCGGCGGACGCGACGCGCGCTGCGCCTGGACATCGCCGCGCTGCGGTGCGAGATCGCGCAGGTCGTCGGCCGGCCCGTTTTCCTGCACTGCGCGCGTGACGACCAGGCGCTGGGTTTCGCACAGCGCGACGACCTCGCCGAGATCGCTCAGCAGGGGCCGCTCACGCCCGATCACGTGATCCGCACGAAACGCGTGCCGATGCTCGGGCGAAACCTGGCCGCCTATGTCGACGCGTACACCCGCTACTTCGACGAACAGGCCCCCGCGGCGCGAGAACCGAAGAACAGGCTGGACCCCGCGCCGCGTGTCATCCTCGACGCCGACCTGGGTCTGTGCACGGTCGGGCACTCGGCGAAGGACGCATTCATCGTGCGCGACATCTACCGGCACAGCATCGACGCGATCGCCCGCGCGACTCTGCTGGACGCATACCGGGCGCTGCCGGCGCGCGACTGCTTCGACGTCGAATACTGGGATCTCGAACAGGCCAAGCTGCGCAAGGCCGGCAAACCGCCGCTGTTCGGCGGCGAGGTGGCGTTGATCACCGGCGCCGCCTCGGGCATCGGCAAGGCGTGCGTGCGGTCCTTCCTCGCGCGCGGCGCCGCCGTCGTCGGACTCGACATCGACGCTGCGATCCTCGATGCCGCCGATGAGCCCGGCTGGCTCGGCCTGCAATGCGACGTCGCCGACGCGGCGCAGCTCGAAGCCGCGCTCGAACAGGCCGTGCAGCATTTCGGCGGCCTGGACATGCTGGTGCTCAACGCCGGCGTGTTTCCCGGCGGCCGCGACATCGCCGACCTGACGGCGGACGAATGGTCGCGCGTGCTGCGCATCAACCTCGACGCCAACCTGACGCTGCTGCGGCTCGCCCACCCGCTGCTGAAACTGGCCCCGGCCCAAGGCCGCGTGGTCGTCATCGGTTCGAAGAACGTCGCCGCCCCCGGTCCCGGCGCGGCCGCCTATTCGGCATCGAAGGCGGCGCTCACCCAGTTGATGCGCGTCGCCGTGCTCGAATGGGCCGGCGACGGGATCCGGCTGAACGAACTGCACCCCGACGCCGTGTTCGACACCGGCCTCTGGACCGGCGAAGTGCTGGCGGCCCGCGCGAAGCACTACGGCGTGAGCGTCGAACAGTACAAACGCCGCAACCTGCTCAAGACCGAAATCCACAGCCGCGACGTCGCCGAACTGACCGCGGAACTCTGCGGCCCGTTGTTCGCGAAGACCACCGGCGCGCAGATTCCGGTCGACGGCGGCGATTTGCGGGTGGTGTGAAGATCGGCGGGCGGGGAAACCGGTATACTGCCCACGGATTTTCGATGCCGGGGTGCGAGTGATGAAAGTCTGTCGTGAATGCGGGCACAGCGTCAGCGAACAGGCCTTTTCCTGTCCGGGCTGCGGCGCTCCCTATCCTGCCCGGGAAAAATGGGACGGGTGGGGATTCGAGTACAAATCCAGGGCGACGTTGTTAGGCTTGCCGCTGCTGCACATCTCGTTCAAATACCGTCCCAACAAGGTTCCGGTCGTCGCCAAGGGTGTAATATCGATAGGCCAGTTCGGTGCGGGGATCATCAATATCTCGCAATTCGGAATCGGCGTCATCAGCATCAGCCAGTTCACGGTCGCCGTCTATGCGGTCGCTCAGTTCGCCTTCGCGTATTCATGCATTGCGCAGATCGGCATCTATGTCGACCAGGGATACGGGCAGATTGTGCGCAGGCTCGGCGATCTCCTGGGCAGCTTCTGAGCCGGCGCCGATTCGGGGACGGCAGGCTTGAGCCGCTTGTCCCGCCGGCCGGTGACGCACGCTGACAATGGCAGACCGGTGCCCCGGTAGGCGTTGGGCTTCGTGCCTCAGCCCAAACTACATTGATGCAACGATTGCGTATACTGTCCCCGTAGGGGCGCGGAAGGTGGTGTGAAATGGGCAAGAACCGGCTTGAAGCCTTCAGCGACGGCGTGATCGCCATCATCATCACCATCATGGTGCTGGAGCTGAAAGTGCCGCACGGCGACCGCATCGACGTGCTGTGGCCGCTGTGGCCGGTGTTCCTGAGCTATGTTCTCAGTTTCATCTATCTGGGCATCTACTGGAACAATCACCACCACATGCTGCATACCTGCCGCGAGGTCACCGGACCCATTCTCTGGTCCAATCTCTACCTGCTGTTCTGGCTGTCGCTGATACCCTTCGCGACGGGCTGGATGGGCGAGAATCACTTCGCCGCGGCGCCGTCGGCACTCTATGGCCTTGTACTGCTCATGGCGGCTATCGCTTATTTCAATTTGCAGCGCCAGATCATCCGGTCCCAGGGCGAAGACTCGCTTCTGAAGAAAGCGATCGGCGGCGACTGGAAGGGCAAGTTGTCGCCCGTTCTGTACGCGACCGCCATCGCGTCGACCTGCTGGCTGCAGTGGGTGTCCATCGGTCTCTATGCGTTCGTTGCGTTCCTGTGGCTGATTCCGGATCGGCGCATAGAACGGGTGCTGGTGAATGGGAATTCGACCGAACCGACATGACAACCTCCGACACCTTGTCCGTACCACCCGCCGCCCCAGCCTCGCAGTACGCTCTGGTGTGCGCGTTGTTCCAGCGCGTGCTCGGCGTGATCTGCTTCATCGCCTTTGCCTCGATCGGCGTGCAGATCCTGGGGCTGGCCGGCAGTCAGGGCATTCAGCCGTTCGCGGACGTGCTCGCGGGGCTGGCCGACACACCGGGGCTGCAAAAATATTTCGAATTGCCCACGCTGTTCTGGTTGAACTCCAGCGACGCGGCGCTGGTCGGCGCCGCCGTGGCCGGTTGCGTTGCGTCGGTGATGATCGTGCTGGACCTGTGGCCGCGCCTGGCCTTCGTCCTGGTGTACGCGCTCTATCTCTCGCTGTACCACGCCGGCGGCACCTTCATGACCTTCCAGTGGGACGGGTTGCTGCTGGAGGCGGCGTTCCTGGCGATCTTTCTGACGCCGAAGTCGCGCATCGCCATCTGGCTGTTCTACTGGCTGCTGTTCCGCCTGCGTTTCATGTCCGGGCTGGCCAAGCTGACGGTCGGCGACCCGACCTGGAGCGGGCTGACCGCACTGAACTATTATTTCCAGGTGCAGCCGCTGCCGAGCCCGCTGGCCTGGTATGCGCAGAATCTGCCCGAGTGGCTGCTGCGCTTCGGTACCGGCGCGACGCTGTTCGTCGAACTGGTCGTGCCGTTCATGATCTTTCTGCCGCGCCGCTGGCGTTTCGCCGCCGCCTGGATCACGATTTTCTGGCAGTTTCTGATTGTGCTCACCAGCAACCATAACTGGTTCAACTTTCTGACCGTTGCCCTGTGCCTGTTCCTGTTCGACGATCGCGCACTCGAGCGCGTGCTGCCGCGGAAGCTGGTCGGTGTACTGCGGCGCAAACCGGTGTTCGAGCCCGGTGCGCTGCAGCGGCTGGCGCTGGGGGGCATTGCGCTGGTCACCGCATTCGTCAGCCTGTACCAGTTCCGCGAACTGATCAGGCTGAAAGCGGAGACCGGATTCCCGGGCGAAGTGCTGACGTATGCCGAGTCCTTCCGACTGGTGAACAAATACCATGTGTTCCCGACGATGAAGACCGAACGCATCGAGTTGCGCATCGAGGGTTCGCAGGACGGCACGACCTGGAAGCAGTACGTGTTCAAGTACAAACCCGGCGACCCGAAACGCATGCCCACCTGGAACATCCCGCACCAGCCGCGCCTCGACTGGCGGTTGTGGTTCGTCACCGAGGGACCGGTGCACCTGCGCTGGTTTCACGCCTTCCTGCACCGCCTGCTGTTCGGGTCGCCGCCGGTCACGGCGCTGTTGAAGACCAACCCCTTCCCGGATCAGCCGCCGCGCTACATTCGCGTCGAGGCCGACCGGTACCGGTTCACCACGCCGGAGGAACGCAAGGCGACCGGCGACTGGTGGCACATCGAACCGCTGGGCGCCTTCGAGCCGCTGCCCTGGATGGAACGTCAGGTGCCCCAGGGAACCTCTGATAATTGAGGTCTGCATAAATGGTCGACAAGTTTGACCGTCATCCCGGCGCAGGCCGGAATCCAGCCGCCGCCGCGCCAATGGATTCCGGCCTGCGCCGGAATGACGGCAAAGGCGGATCGTCTGTCACGCATTTGTGCAAACCTCGATAACTCGTCACTCCGGCCTGCGCCGGAATGACGTTTATGGATTTGATCAGAGGTGCCCTGGCCCGCGTCACAAACGCTTGATCCGCAGGTTGCGGAACTGCACGACTTCGGTGTGACACTGCAGGCCGATATAGCCTTCCACGCGTTTGTTCAAACCCGAGGCGGGCGCGTCCATTGCCAGCAGCGGGGGGAATTCGCCGCCGGTGACCCGGTCGCCGTTGATCCTGACCTCGATGTTGCGGCCTTGCACCTGGATCTCGCAACTGTTCCAGCAGGCGGTCCTGCCCGTGCTGCGCGGCTGGACGACCTTCGCCGCCCATAGACGCGCCGGGAACACGCCGTAGACTGCGCCGGTCTTGTACAGCGGCGAACCGGCGATCTGGTTGGCGTGATCGTGGCCGTGCTCGTCGATCTGCACTTCGATGGTCGAGTCATAGAAGTTGCTGTCGAGCACCACCGGTCGCGGCATGCGCAGAAAGACGCCCGAGTTCGCGCTGATCTCGAACGCGCGCCAGTCCAGGCGCAGTATGAAATCGCCGAACCTGTCGCCCGTGTACCGCAGTACGCCCAGCGCCGGCGTGAGATTGTCCACGCCCGCACCGAGGATCGGCTGATCGGGGTCGGCGACGTTCGAAGAACTGCCCGCTGCCGCCCGGTACGATTTCCCAGCCGTCGGCGACGTAGTTGCCGCTGTACAGCGATTCGAACCCGGCTTCGACGCCGGTGAAATCCGCCGACGTACAGCGGCGGATGATCGAAGCGGCGGTCCGCCGCGCCAGCGCGATGCCGGTCAACACCGGATTGGCCGACCCCACCGTGGGAAACAGCGCCTGGTCGACGCAATAAGCGTTGGTGACATGATGGAAGCGGCCGTAGCTGTCGGTCACCGACTTGTTCGGATCAGTGCCCATCCACAGCGTACCGGATTCGTGATAGGTCGTGCCGATGCCGTCGGCACCGCCGCCGAGAAATTCCACCGGCAATGTGGCGGACTGTTCCTTGATGACTTCCAGCGTGCCGTTCTCGATTCTGAAGTCGGGACGGAACAGCGGCGCCGGCGGCGGGCCGGAGATGTTGAGCCCGTCGGTCGCGAAGCGCGCGCTGTGGCAGGGACAGGTGAACAGGCCCTGCGGGCCGTCCCAGTCGACGAAGCAGCCCTCGTGCGTGCAGGTGCCGTCGATCACGCGGATCTGCCCGCCGAAACGGCCGATGAAGAAGCGCCCGCCCGCCGTGTTTTCCGTCACATAGCCGTTGTCGGGAATGCTGTTGAGCGGCACCTGCGCCAGCACTTCGGTGGTCGCGTCGGGTTGCGGGCCGGTGCCGCCGGTGCCGCCCGCCGCCTGGCCGGCCAGTGCATCGATGAACTCGAACGCGGCCTCGTCCTGCGCCGCCCAGAACGTCCATGTCGTCGCCGCCCTTCACCAGGTTGACGTACGCCTTGGGAATGCGCAGCTCGCTGCCGTCCTCGTCATAGACGTCGTCGCCGGTCCCGCCGAAGGGATTGACGTTCATCCAGCTCACGTTGAGATCGCTGCCCGCCGGGCTGGCGCGGTCGCCGAAGGTTTCGCCGACCGTGCGGATGCCGATCACCACGCGGTCGTTGCCGAGACCGGACTGCGCCGCGAGCACCGATTCCACGTCTTCGATGTTGGGTGTCATCTGGTACAGGAACCGCTCCGGATCGCGGCTGGCGCCCGGGAACATGGGCACGTCCATGTTGGGCGCGGCATAGAACTGAAAGTGAAAGCGGCCTACGCCGCCGCTGCCGACCGGTGTGGATCCCGCGATGTGCAGCGCCGCCGTCTTGATCCTGGACGGATCGGGCGGCGGCAGCGCGAGCGCGCTGCGTTTGATGCGCCAGGTGAAGTTGCTGCGCGCGTGATACATCAGATTGCGCCCCATCAGTTCGCCGTTGCGATTCAGCAGCGCCGGGCGCGGGAAGGAATTCAGCGCCAGCCGGGTGGAGTTGATGGTGTTGCCCGCCAGTATCACCATGGCGCTCGATTTGAGGTTCAGGCGCACGATGCGCGCCCGCGATTTGTTGCGCGGTTCGGCGGGGTCGGCCAGTGCGACCACCACCTGGCGGATGCGCCCGTTCGTGGTTTCCAGTTTCAGCGCCTCGGCATAGGGCACCAGGAACAGCCTGCGCTTGTTGTTGTCGGGGCCGGCGAGTTCGCTGTCTTCGCGCAATGAATCGAGCAGCAGCGGCACGCTGCTGAACTTGTCGAAGCTGAACAGGCCCGACCCCGGTCCCTCGCCCTGGACCGCGATCGGTGGTTCGAGCACCGCGTTGAGCGAAGGCACCTGGTTGGCGCCGACGACCGCTTCGGCGCGGCTTTTCAGGGCGTCGTACAGCGGACCGTTGATGAAATCCTGCACCGGATAAACGCCGGTTTCCCGCTCGCTGTAGGCATAGCCGCCCGGCCAGTCGGTTTGGAACAGATAGTCCCGGATCGCCTCGGGCCACAGGCGATCGCCGTCCGCATCGAGCCGTTCCAGGTCTTCCGGCAGATAGCGCGGCGCCCAGCCGCCCCAGAAGATCGACTTGCCGCCGACGCAGCGGAAGTGCTTGACGAATGAACCCTCGTTGGTCTGAGCGGGGTCGACCAGGTCTTCGGCGACCAGCGAGCCCAGCGCGGTGCTGCGCCGGGTGACGTTCTGTATGTGTTCGCCGATCAGGAAAGGACCCGACTCCAGTACCAGTACGCGCGGCGCCAGCGTCTCGTCGGCCATGCGCCGGCCCAGTTCGAAGAGTTTGGCCGCCACATAGCCCCCGTACATGCCGGAACCGATGACGACGACATCGATCTGCGACGGGTCCTGCGCGCCCACGACCTCATCCCAGGTGTTGCAGGTGAACCGGGCCATCGCGTCGATCGAGAAGGTTGTGCTCTGGACATCGGGCAGCGGCAGCGGCACGCCGGAATCGATAAGTCTGTTCAGTGACATTGCGGTGCCTCTCTGGAGTGGCGGTGAAAGCGCGGACGATGGTGCCATACGGTAGCGCAGTCCGTGTCTTTTTTCATCGCCAGCGTTGTCCTGTGTCGCATGCGCATTACGCGGCAACACACTCGTGGCCATTCGGGCGACCCGCTCAAGCCATCACCCCGCACGACTGTCGTCCCGGTACGGTCGGCGTTGGCGGCATGGAGCGTCATCCCGGCGTGGACCATCCTTCCACCACAAATCGGCATCCCGGCCTGGACCGTCGTTCCGCCACAAATCGGCATCCCGGCCTGGACCGTCGTTCCGCCACAGTTCGTCATCCCGGCGAAGGCCGGGATCCATGCACGACCGACTGTTGCCGTCGCCCGATCAGTCGGCGGCACACCCGTTGGCGGAGCCCGAACCAACCGATATCCCCAGGTCGCTGCGAGGTCCCGCGGATGTCCGCGATTGGATCAAATTAACAGATATAAATCAGCGCCTTGAGGATCCGCTGCCGGCTGCCCACCCACCCTGGCACAGATGCTGCGATCTGTCCGACAACGGTACTTCGCCGACGACACCCGGACCGACCGGACAACACACTGCCAGGAGAATACAACCATGTACGAAATGCACGACGACACTGACGGCTTCCTGAACGACGGCCCGACACGCGGCGAGTTCGAATTTCCCGCGCCGCTGGAGTCCTGGTCACTGAATGACTTCGCTGACCTCGTCACGTTGAACGGCGCAGCGTCATGATCGGAGCGTGCATCGCGCTCTGGGTGATGCGCCGGCGGCGACAGGCGAGGCGCAGACCGAGTCGGCCGGAACGTGGACCGGGAGCGTGAACCGGTTGCTCGACCCAAGCGACGCCGGCCTGAAGTCGGAGTTAAGGTCCGAGTCATGATCCGTAGCGACCTGAAGAACATTGGCGTGGACCACGCGGCGAACGAACGCCTAGACTGGTTTGACCACATGATGTTTGCAATGCAGGGATAGCGGTCAAACCGTCATTCCGGCGAAGGCCGGAATCCATGATGCACCCAAAATCTCAACGCCAGACAGCCAAGCCACCCACGTCCGATCCTGCCGCCCGGCGCAGGTATACTCAAGTCACCCCGTTGCTTCTTCGAACACGTTGTTGACATACTTCGCACGGCTGGAGGATTGACAGCTCATCTGCTGTCTATTTGCGGTTGCACTGCGTGTCGAAATACATAACGATTTCGAATATGGCGACATTGAGCATCCAACTACCCGACGACTGGGAACGCAAACTGGACGAGGAGGCACGCCGCGCCGACAGGAAGCGAGCCGACTTGGTGTGCGACGCAATTACCGAATACCTCAACCGCAAAGCACGGAAACGGTCGATGGCCGCAATGGAAGCGGCCGCCCGATCGCTCGCGCAGGATGAAGCCACCCGCCGTGAAGCACTCGAAATCGCGCAAGAGTTCCTACTGCTGGACGACGAAGCCTTGGATTTCCTGGACGGACACACACCCGATGAACCCGGAGCTAAGGCCTTCAGTGAGAAGTGGTGGACGTGATGCGCCAAGAGCAAGCGTTTTGTCGCGAAGCCGAACCGCAACAAGAGGCGCCGACGTTCCAGGTGCTGCGTGGAGATTGTCCGCGAACTCACACTCCAGGCTGATCAAACCACAGCGGCGCACACAGTAAGCCTATTGGTTATGGAGGAAATGAGGTGGTCGTCCGTTGCCATTGCGAAGCTGCTGTTATCCAGAGTGATAGGCTATTGCGTAACGGGACGGTATCGTTATGACAGTGATCTTGGAAGAACTCGAGGCCCAGGCACTTGATCTGTCAGTTGACGAACGCAGCGAGTTGGTCCGTCGGTTGATCGTGAGTCTGGACGGTGAACCGGAAGGTGCGCCTGAGGAAGTCGCACGAGCTTGGGAGGAGGAAATCGCCCGGCGCGTGGCGGAAATAGACGCAAGACAGATGCAATTGATTCGTGCCGACGCCGTCTTTGCGGAGATCGACGCTATCATCGCCGGACAAGAAGAACAGCGATGAGGATCAAATTCGCGCAGGGAGCGCGCACGAGGTTTGCTGCCGTCAGTCGTCACGCTTGCACCGGCCATCGGGCCGGTGTCAGCATTGCATGCGCATTGATGACCGGGCGGCATTGGCCGCGCTGCGTCGCCTGGTGCAGGCCGGCGGCGACGCGGTTCATCCCCGCGTGTGCACCGCCCGTTGGCCGACCTCCAGCGCCGGGTCATCCAGCAGAGCAAGCACCCGTTTGGCCGGTCTGTTTGCTGGGCACGCTTTTTGTCGCGGGTAAAGGATTGCCGGCGGGCAGCGTCTGGATTAGATAAGTTCGCATTAGCCGTGGTCGAAGGTCACGTGCCAAGAGCCGGCGTCATAAGGCGTCTTCGGAAGTGCCTCGCCAGACGCAACAGGCATGACTTCAACAACGGCCATAAGACCCACAGAATTGTCATGCAACTTTCGTAGCGCCGGGAACGGGAAATTCTCGTTAACGATCAGAGCCGGATTCACGCGGACGCTTTGTACTTAGCTATATACTGCTCGTCGTGCAGCATCTCCGCCGCGAAGGCCAATGCGGCCAGAATGTCGTCGCGCGCGATGTGCGGGTAGGACCCCATTACGTTCTCGAAGGTCCAGCCGTTGGCCAGCCAGCCGAGAATGAGTTCGACGGAAATTCGCGTGCCCTTCACGACAGGTTTGCCCAACAGAGTATCCGGATCGCTGGTGATTCGTTCGCGCCAGTCCATAAGGCAGTGCGCCCTTACCGGTTTGCCAAACAACATCTTCAGCCTCCTCGGGGTGAAATTCAAGTCCGTCGAACCAGCGGCAGGCCGCAGCCGAAGGCTTTGGTGAGGCCACGGCGGCGCCCACCGCGATGAACTTAGCGGCGGTGCTTCGATGAGGCCGCGGCATTACGCCGCGGATAACCCGAAGCGATGGTAAGTGTATGATTGGATTTACATATGCTTCAATGAGGCCGCGGCATTACGCCGCGGATAACGCAATAATCCGCCTGAGATAGCAGCGTCGCCCAGCTTGGCTTCAATGAGGCCGCGGCATTACGCCGCGGATAACGAGGAGGCCCCTGTGACCGTCACGACCCAGATAACGCTTCAATGAGGCCGCGGCATTACGCCGCGGATAACATTTAACGTAATGCCCCGACTTCACATCGGCTTCCGAGCTTCAATGAGGCCGCGGCATTACGCCGCGGATAACGTGGACATCGGAGGGGATTCCGGGACACCCGTCATCTGTGCTTCAATGAGGCCGCGGCATTACGCCGCGGATAACTCATGACATGCTCGGACGGCTCTGACCTGCGCACTAGAGCTTCAATGAGGCCGCGGCATTACGCCGCGGATAACATACGTGCGATCGCCGGCAAAGAGCTCCGATCGGGACGCTTCAATGAGGCCGCGGCATTACGCCGCGGATAACCCTCATGATTATTGAGCAAGCGCTTGGCGTCACTGCCGCTTCAATGAGGCCGCGGCATTACGCCGCGGATAACCCGCCACCCATCGCCGGCGGGATAAGTGCCACGACTGCTTCAATGAGGCCGCGGCATTACGCCGCGGATAACGACCACAGTCGCGAAGCTGGAAACTGAGGCAGCCGAGCTTCAATGAGGCCGCGGCATTACGCCGCGGATAACCAACGCAGATCATGGGCAAGGAATACTCCACGCTAGCTTCAATGAGGCCGCGGCATTACGCCGCGGATAACACATTTGGTCGAGAAGAATCGGCGAACGCCAGATGCTTCAATGAGGCCGCGGCATTACGCCGCGGATAACCAGGCCGTCGAAGCACTGGTGTAGATCGGCGGCAGAGCTTCAATGAGGCCGCGGCATTACGCCGCGGATAACATCGATATTGAATCCACCGTATAGGCCGATGTCAGAGCTTCAATGAGGCCGCGGCATTACGCCGCGGATAACGGGCTGCTGCAAGTGGACGGCGCAGTAGTTGCCGTCGCTTCAATGAGGCCGCGGCATTACGCCGCGGATAACCGTCTGTGGCGGTGGCGGAGCCTGGCAGTCCACCTGCTTCAATGAGGCCGCGGCATTACGCCGCGGATAACCACAGGCCGGTGGGTGCGCGAGCAGCGCAAGACCAAGGCTTCAATGAGGCCGCGGCATTACGCCGCGGATAACTACGGCAATTCAGCCATCCAGTTCGGTGTCCGCCAGCTTCAATGAGGCCGCGGCATTACGCCGCGGATAACCGGCCGTTCCTCGAACATCTGGCGCGCAAGGCCGCGCTTCAATGAGGCCGCGGCATTACGCCGCGGATAACATCTGCAACCCGACCGGCAACGGCCCATTGCCATCGCTTCAATGAGGCCGCGGCATTACGCCGCGGATAACAGGATGGCGCGTTCTTCCGAGGTTTCCGGCGGCAGAGCTTCAATGAGGCCGCGGCATTACGCCGCGGATAACATAGCCGTCCTCCGCACAACATCTCGCGCGCCTTGCGCTTCAATGAGGCCGCGGCATTACGCCGCGGATAACCGGACCCCGGTAATGCAGCGATCCGTGAAGTAGAGCGCGGCTTCAATGAGGCCGCGGCATTACGCCGCGGATAACGTCTCCCATCTCGCCACGGTCGGCACATGCAACATGGCTTCAATGAGGCCGCGGCATTACGCCGCGGATAACATCACGTCAACAGGAGCCCCCGATGGTCCAGCGAATCGCTTCAATGAGGCCGCGGCATTACGCCGCGGATAACCCCGTCGATATTGCGCAGCTTCGCGCCGTCGCGCTGCGCTTCAATGAGGCCGCGGCATTACGCCGCGGATAACCTGATTCGCCACTCCTTGATGCCGTTAACCCTCTCTGCTTCAATGAGGCCGCGGCATTACGCCGCGGATAACGCGATTGCCTGGCGGCCGTTCACGTTCGACAGGTCGCTTCAATGAGGCCGCGGCATTACGCCGCGGATAACGTGGTGATCGACAGTTTCATGAAGGTCATGATTGGCGGCTTCAATGAGGCCGCGGCATTACGCCGCGGATAACGCAGCTGACGAAGTTCAAGCAGTATCTCGATGACAAGCTTCAATGAGGCCGCGGCATTACGCCGCGGATAACCGTCATCGGCGGACCGGATTGGCTGAACGGCAGTCCAGCTTCAATGAGGCCGCGGCATTACGCCGCGGATAACTCGAGCTTCTGTTTGTGGATCATCAACGGCGTATCGCTTCAATGAGGCCGCGGCATTACGCCGCGGATAACTGGGAACCGGATCGTGTGTCATTTTATTTCGACGGGCTTCAATGAGGCCGCGGCATTACGCCGCGGATAACACGATATGCCCCATGGTATGGTCCGGGTCGTAGCAGGCTTCAATGAGGCCGCGGCATTACGCCGCGGATAACCTCCTACGGCTTTGCGGCGCAGGAATCCTATGTCTCGCTTCAATGAGGCCGCGGCATTACGCCGCGGATAACTGATCAGGCGGGCGTCGATCAGGCGGGTGCCTCTGCTTCAATGAGGCCGCGGCATTACGCCGCGGATAACGTAAGGGGATCATCCTCAGACCTCTTGATGATCAAGCTTCAATGAGGCCGCGGCATTACGCCGCGGATAACATCACGTTGATCAGCGCCGGCGAGGGCAACTACAACGCTTCAATGAGGCCGCGGCATTACGCCGCGGATAACTCATCACCTCGAGTTACGTACGATCCGCTCATACGCAAGCTTCAATGAGGCCGCGGCATTACGCCGCGGATAACGAGTATATGCAGCGTATCCTGATGCGGCGTCAGCTTCAATGAGGCCGCGGCATTACGCCGCGGATAACGCGGGTGTACCCCTGTTTTTTTAGCCGGCCACACACCGCTTCAATGAGGCCGCGGCATTACGCCGCGGATAACGTGCAAGGTCTGTGTCACCCAGGCCCGCTGCCCGCGCTTCAATGAGGCCGCGGCATTACGCCGCGGATAACGTTAGACCCACGTCAGTCGCAACTACCAAGCGATTGCGCTTCAATGAGGCCGCGGCATTACGCCGCGGATAACAGCCTGGTCGGCGTCTACTTTGGCGGCGCGTCTCACCGCTTCAATGAGGCCGCGGCATTACGCCGCGGATAACCCCTGTACCTCGGCAGCGGAAAGACGCCGCAGTCGATGCTTCAATGAGGCCGCGGCATTACGCCGCGGATAACAAAAACAATCGTGCCGCCGATGCGCACCTGCCCGTGCTTCAATGAGGCCGCGGCATTACGCCGCGGATAACCTGTACGTTTACGCGCTGGTCGTTCCACCCTGCCATGGCTTCAATGAGGCCGCGGCATTACGCCGCGGATAACAGCAAGTGCCATCTGCACAGCGCGGAGCCTGAGGCTTCAATGAGGCCGCGGCATTACGCCGCGGATAACCATACGTAACCCCGCTATGTGGGTGCGCGCCACACCGGCTTCAATGAGGCCGCGGCATTACGCCGCGGATAACCCGCACTGTTGGCGACCCAGGAGATTTCCGATGGTGCTGGCTTCAATGAGGCCGCGGCATTACGCCGCGGATAACCATCGGCTTGCGCACTGGTCGCCGACGTCCCAAGTTCGGCTTCAATGAGGCCGCGGCATTACGCCGCGGATAACCGGCTTCGGGACTTCGCCGCCGCACTTCAGTTCGGCGCTTCAATGAGGCCGCGGCATTACGCCGCGGATAACTGCCGGTAAAGTTCCGTGCCGAAGTCTGTGCGACGCCGCTTCAATGAGGCCGCGGCATTACGCCGCGGATAACCGTGAAAGGACTTGTTGCCGTCTCGCCGACCTTGAGCTTCAATGAGGCCGCGGCATTACGCCGCGGATAACCCGAAATAACATATGGATCTATACCGTCGGTCGTGCTTCAATGAGGCCGCGGCATTACGCCGCGGATAACGTGCAACATCCGGGGACGAACCCGGAATTCATCATCACGCTTCAATGAGGCCGCGGCATTACGCCGCGGATAACGCTCGGTGCCTTGATTATGCACTTAAGTCGGTGCAGGCTTCAATGAGGCCGCGGCATTACGCCGCGGATAACGCCCAGGTATCCGGGTGCGCGTCGAGTTGTGCGGCTGGCTTCAATGAGGCCGCGGCATTACGCCGCGGATAACGGTGGTTGATAACGACGCGTCTGACCAGGGCGATATGTGCTTCAATGAGGCCGCGGCATTACGCCGCGGATAACTCGACGTGCTCAAGTGCATTAAGCCGCTCGGTCTCAACGCTTCAATGAGGCCGCGGCATTACGCCGCGGATAACGCCGCGAGATCCTGAATGACTGCACGGATCGTGACACGCTTCAATGAGGCCGCGGCATTACGCCGCGGATAACGGTGGCTCGACCCGCCTGTGGACGCTACTGCAGTGGCTTCAATGAGGCCGCGGCATTACGCCGCGGATAACTCAGATACGCCGGCCGCGTTGCAGCATCGCGGATGCGGCTTCAATGAGGCCGCGGCATTACGCCGCGGATAACGCGACAGCACGTCGGTGACGCGCAGTGTGCGGCCAGCTTCAATGAGGCCGCGGCATTACGCCGCGGATAACCACGGCAAACCCAGCCGACGCAGCGCGCTGCATCGGGCTTCAATGAGGCCGCGGCATTACGCCGCGGATAACTACGCCAATCATGATCATCCGTTTCATGTGCCAGCCACGGCTTCAATGAGGCCGCGGCATTACGCCGCGGATAACTGAGCGGATGCACTTAGCTCCGAACCCGCAGCTAGTGCTTCAATGAGGCCGCGGCATTACGCCGCGGATAACCGACGCGATATGTCGAGATGCACTATGGTCGCGCGGCTTCAATGAGGCCGCGGCATTACGCCGCGGATAACCGGACATTTTTCGGCGCTTCACTTCCGCCGTGGAAGCTTCAATGAGGCCGCGGCATTACGCCGCGGATAACCAGCCCTGCGATCGGGGCGTTCATCGACCATGTTATCCGTGCTTCAATGAGGCCGCGGCATTACGCCGCGGATAACGTTGCCTCAACATATTGCTGGACGTTCGCCGCACGACGCTTCAATGAGGCCGCGGCATTACGCCGCGGATAACCGCAGAATCCAGGAAGGCATCGATCGCCACGGACTCGCTTCAATGAGGCCGCGGCATTACGCCGCGGATAACTCGATGTATGCGTCCAATGTCAGTTAGAACACCAGCTCGCTTCAATGAGGCCGCGGCATTACGCCGCGGATAACAGCGCCGCGCACTGCGTCGCAGGCACGCGCATGCTGCTTCAATGAGGCCGCGGCATTACGCCGCGGATAACCGGCGCGCTCCCATGCATCCGGGCGCCACTCCGGCTTGCTTCAATGAGGCCGCGGCATTACGCCGCGGATAACCGACATCCCCAACAGGCATGGACGCGCTGCAAACGATGCTTCAATGAGGCCGCGGCATTACGCCGCGGATAACCAATGAGGTGCACAAAGATGAACGGACCTTATTTGCGCGCTTCAATGAGGCCGCGGCATTACGCCGCGGATAACTCGAGTCGTGCACGGAGAGCGTCGCGGCGATTATCGCGGGCTTCAATGAGGCCGCGGCATTACGCCGCGGATAACCTCCAGACTGCAACGAGTCCATGGATCGTCAGCTCCGCTTCAATGAGGCCGCGGCATTACGCCGCGGATAACGCCTGCTTCGCGGTTATCAGGCTTCTCACCTCGGCCAGCTTCAATGAGGCCGCGGCATTACGCCGCGGATAACGGCCGCCCGGCAAGCTCTATCGGCTGTGCGAGGTCGCGGCTTCAATGAGGCCGCGGCATTACGCCGCGGATAACATCCATGGCCGCCGCGCTTGAGCGGTTGCAGCTTGACTCGCTTCAATGAGGCCGCGGCATTACGCCGCGGATAACCGCGGTTAAGCGATCAGGCATTATTTGGCATCCACAAGGCTTCAATGAGGCCGCGGCATTACGCCGCGGATAACGGGCATTGATAGGCATGCATCTGTTGCTGCCCTGTGGCTTCAATGAGGCCGCGGCATTACGCCGCGGATAACGGGACAAGCGACGTTAGGGCGTGGCAGTAGGCGGCTAGGCTTCAATGAGGCCGCGGCATTACGCCGCGGATAACTCGTTGCCACGACGGCGAAGAATACCGGTCTATCGCTTCAATGAGGCCGCGGCATTACGCCGCGGATAACCTGGCGCTCGGCATAGTTTCCGGTGCGCCTATCGTGCTTCAATGAGGCCGCGGCATTACGCCGCGGATAACCCGGGGTATCATCAGCGCAACTTAGCGAAGCCGCATCGGGCTTCAATGAGGCCGCGGCATTACGCCGCGGATAACATCAATTCGGATGAAATCCAGGACATCCGCGACGATTCGGCTTCAATGAGGCCGCGGCATTACGCCGCGGATAACGCTACCACCTGGCGACGTGGTACCTTCATCCGATCCGCTTCAATGAGGCCGCGGCATTACGCCGCGGATAACGCCGAACTGGGCGTCCCACGTACAGCCGACGTGCCCGCTTCAATGAGGCCGCGGCATTACGCCGCGGATAACCTTCCAGTGCATCGGATGCGGCGAACTATACACCCGCGCTTCAATGAGGCCGCGGCATTACGCCGCGGATAACGTGCAGCGTGTCCATCGTGCCGTCACCGTTGACATGCTTCAATGAGGCCGCGGCATTACGCCGCGGATAACGTATCGAATTGCACTGACTCGAATTACTGTCTGCCGCTTCAATGAGGCCGCGGCATTACGCCGCGGATAACTCGGGCACGACGCCGGCGGTACCAGAACCCTTGAGAAGCTTCAATGAGGCCGCGGCATTACGCCGCGGATAACCCGAAGCCGACGTGTTGGGGTGCGCCGCTGAATATTGCTTCAATGAGGCCGCGGCATTACGCCGCGGATAACCGGCGCAGATACTTAGGCATCGGTCATTTTCATTCCAGCTTCAATGAGGCCGCGGCATTACGCCGCGGATAACCCGCAACCGCCAATAGACGTTCTTTGTGCGTACTCATATGCTTCAATGAGGCCGCGGCATTACGCCGCGGATAACGCAGGAATACGGTGACCCCGCGGCGCTGGCGATCCGGCTTCAATGAGGCCGCGGCATTACGCCGCGGATAACGTAGCCAGGGGCAACAGAAGCGGTCAGGATGTCTGGCTTCAATGAGGCCGCGGCATTACGCCGCGGATAACGGGGTTTACCTATAAAACCATGGCTTTCATCTGGGCCAGCTTCAATGAGGCCGCGGCATTACGCCGCGGATAACCCGTATTTGAAGGTTTGCTTGCTGCGGAGCAATCCGGCTTCAATGAGGCCGCGGCATTACGCCGCGGATAACCTCGGTTATACACCGATCGCCGAACCGCGTTTAACCGCTTCAATGAGGCCGCGGCATTACGCCGCGGATAACGGTGGTGGCATGGCGCTGCTGTTCCTCCGCCGGGCGCTTCAATGAGGCCGCGGCATTACGCCGCGGATAACTCACGATCATGCGCTTTGTTCCTTGCGCGCCGATGTGCTTCAATGAGGCCGCGGCATTACGCCGCGGATAACGTGGTTAAGGCGGGCGGGACGCTATCAGCGGCTGAGCTTCAATGAGGCCGCGGCATTACGCCGCGGATAACCACCTTACCGCGCATACCATCGGCCAGCTGCCGATTGCTTCAATGAGGCCGCGGCATTACGCCGCGGATAACCAACTGTCCCTGCTTGCAGCGATACAGGATCGACTGGCTTCAATGAGGCCGCGGCATTACGCCGCGGATAACACTGAGAGTGTATCGAATCTGATCCGCATGTGATTGGCTTCAATGAGGCCGCGGCATTACGCCGCGGATAACCCGTGGACATCGCCATCAGTCGCGTCGATTGCGTCGCTTCAATGAGGCCGCGGCATTACGCCGCGGATAACGTGTACATGGCGGTTCCGTCTGCAACGCCGGCAGATGCTTCAATGAGGCCGCGGCATTACGCCGCGGATAACTGCGAAAGCCAAGACTTCAAAAATGGTCAACGGTATGCTTCAATGAGGCCGCGGCATTACGCCGCGGATAACCGATCCGACGAAACCCTTGCGCGCATCCGTTGCTACGCGCTTCAATGAGGCCGCGGCATTACGCCGCGGATAACCTGATCCAGGGGATAGATTGTCACCCAGTCGGAACCTGCTTCAATGAGGCCGCGGCATTACGCCGCGGATAACCGGGCGCGCATGGACACTACTGAGAATCAAACCGACTGCTTCAATGAGGCCGCGGCATTACGCCGCGGATAACCAAATGAACCAGGGCGTCGTTTACGACGCTTATCGCTTGCTTCAATGAGGCCGCGGCATTACGCCGCGGATAACAGTCCTCGCATCGGACCGCGCGGGCTGTGGGTTTCGGGGGCACTTTGCGAGTGCTGCCCGAGCGTTTGCCAAATACCAGTACGTCATTTTCATCACAAGTCTGTGCCGATCAAAAAATGCCTATTTGTCAAAGAGCTGGAAGCCGCGAGCGCTGCCCAGGGTTGGCGGCGCCACCGGAGCGCTCGCGTCGACGCGGCGGCCGACGACTCAAACGATAGTTGGCTCGCGTGCCACCGGTTCGAAGACTTTTCCCAGACTGACCACGCGCGGCTTGACTGCATCGGCAGGACCGATATCCACCAATACCACATGGTCCTCCTTATGGTGGAGGATTCCGTCGAGCAGTGCAACAAGTTCGGCCTGGCGCCGGCGGCTCAAGCGGCATTGGAATACAGAATACTGCAACCATTCCCCGTAGCCCTTCATCAGCTTGAAGATCCGGCGCCAGCGCTTCTGATCGGCGATATCGTAGGACACGATGTAAAGATGTTCATCCACCGCGTTCACCTTGTCATGAAGTTGGGATACTCGGGGATTTCACCGAGCAGGTGGCGGCCCAGCAGGCGCGCTTGCAGTTCCAGCAGCCGGCGGTAGCTGACTTTGTAGCCGAATAACGGATGCGTCACTTCATGCGCCAGCCGGCGCTCGAAGGTTCCGATAAAGCGTTTGCGCCCATCCGGTGTCAACGCCGCGCTGCCGGCCGCTATGACGAAGTCGCTGGGGCGGACCTCGCCGTTGTTGACGGCCTGTATGACGCAGGAATCCGCAATGAGTGGCCGGAAGGGCTCCATGAGATCCAGTGCCAGAGCCGGCCGGCCGTAGCGCGGCTGGTGGTAAAATCCGCGATACGCATCGAAACCCACCGCCGTGAGCGCCACCGTCCAGGCGCGAGTGAGCAGGGCGTAGGCATAGGAAAGCAGGGCGTTGACCGGGTCGGGCGGCGGGCGGCGGTTGCGGCGCGTGAAGTCGAATGCCAGGGTACGGACGTCGTCGTCGCGCTTGAGCAGATTGGCGAATGCACCGAAGTAACGCGATGCTGCCGCTCCTTCCACGCCCAGCAGTTCCTGAATGCTTCCGATGCGTTGGGCGTTGCGTGCATCCATGCGCAGGTTTTCGAGCAGGTCGTCCGGCATTTCGCCGCTGCGCCAGTTTCGCCTCATGAGCGTCCGGCAGTTCATGATCTTGGCGTGGACCAATCCTCTGGCGATGTGCAAGCAGGTCTTGTCATCGAAGCTTGCGCGGTACTGCGCGGTGCGCAACTCGACATTCTTGTGACCGGTGCCTATGGTGTGCCCAATAAACCAGCCGCCGTGCGAATGCCAGCTCACCGGGATCTGGCGCGCCATCAATTCATGCAGCGTCGGCGTCGTCACGTACACGTTGCCCTGCACGATCACCTGTGACGTTTCGATCAGCCGCGCGCTGGCGACTTTCACGTCGTCGATGCTTACTTCCAGGACTTCACCCTTCTTGCTGATCTTGGCATGCTGCGCCTGAACGTACAGGGGCAATGCCTCGTCATGACCGACGGCGAGCGCGCGCGGCTCGATTGCCGCCTGTTTCAGAAAGGCCACTTCATCGGGTAGGCAGATACCGACCAGCGAACAACGCGGGCACTTGGGGCTGTCGGTAAGTGGTGGGGGAATCTGTCCGCCGGCGGCAATCAAACGCAGCCCGTCGATGGCCGCCAGCGTTTGTGTGCGCAGTTCGTCGTCGAAGGGCACGCGCACCCGCTCGCGCGAGGCGCAGAAATACAGGATGCCTTCGTCACATCGATAGCCCTGTTCTTCCAGCAACAGGCCTTGCACGCAGAGCTGAACACGTTCCGGGTCATAGACGCCGCGTCCGGTATGCGGACGCTTGCCGCGCTTGTAGTCCACCGGCGTGACGGTCTGTCCCTCGCCCTCCACGAGGTCCATTTTGGCGATCAGTCCCAGGCGGTTGGAGGACAGTGTGATCGAACGGGCATGGATCCGTTCCTCGGTCTCGACCTCGTCGGCCGGCGGCAGGTCGCCCTTGGGTTTGTCCACGCGCCGGTGCTGGTAACGACCTTCGACGGTGTCGCCGGAATCCGCCCATTCGCCCTGTACCCATTCCAGGTAGGCGAGCCGCGGGCAGTACTGGTATTCGTTGACCATGCGGGCGGGCAACAGCGGAAGGTCGCCGCCCAGTTCGGGGAAGGGCAGGGGCAGTTCGCCCTGGGGAGTCTGATCGTCCATGAGAACCTCCGTCCTTGTCGGTTTGACGGGAAGGTCATCGGACGGAATTGCCGATGGTTTAAGGTGTTTCTAATCAAGTCCTGGATCGTCATCCCGGCGAAGGCCGGGAACCAGCCGTTGAAAGGCGCCGGATGCCGGTTTTCGCCGGACTGGCAACCGAATCTGAGGTTCCTCGAGTTCTCGCGCGCCTTAGATTGCAAACACCGGACTCGCGGACATCAGCGCTTGGCGATGCAGCGGACGCCTTGCAGGCCTTCGAAGTCGGCATCCTGTGTCCACAAGACCGCGTCAAACCGGCGGGCGCACGCCAGAATCACGGAATCCGCGAGCGTCAGCTTGTGGACGACGCCCAACTTCGCGGCGGCCAGGGCGAGATCACTGTCCAGATCGACGACGCGACCCTGACGCATCAGAGCGACGACCGTCAGTGCAGTATTCTCGTCGCGTTGCTGATACACGCGCTTGAACACCTCCAGCAGGCTGATGGCGGGTACCAGCAGGTTGTCCGTGTCGAGGATTGGCGGAGCGAAGAAGCCTGCGTTGGGTGCGTCCGCGAAATACTCCAGCGAACCAACAGAACCCGCGACAGTCACTCAGCGTCTCCGTCGTGCGGGACATCCGTGTCGATGCCTTTCAAAAGGCCGCGCATGGCGTTGAGATCGCGTGCCGGCACGAACTCGAGCCGACCCTCGTAGATCAGCACTTCCAACTTCTGGCCGGGCTTGAGACACAATGCTTCGCGCGCCGGCTTTGGGATAACAACTTGATATTTGTCGGAAACGGTTACGGTTGTCATACGTTCTGCCTGTCGATAGCGCTTTCGTGGATCGTGGGTGCGGCGGTCACCGGTGTCAACCCGTGAGTTCAGCATGCCGGGAACCACGGTATCCCCATGTGGCAACAAACACTGGCAATGAGGCCGCAGCGACCGCCGCCACCGGTCGTTGCGGAAAGAGTTTGTCCGAATTGTTAAAGAGCGCCGGCCCTAGCTGACCGGTGCAAACAGTCCCAAACCGAAGTGGCAGCCGAAGCCGAGGGCAATGGGTCCCGCGACAGGTTCCGGGAATGCCAGGCGCCAGAAATAGCCCTGACGGTCTGGCTGAGTGACTCCACGTTTGCCGCGAAAGCGGCGAAAGCGAACAGGGCGGCACATTTGCGAGCCGACACGTATTTCTTCGAGCGGTTCAAGGGCAGCCGGTTCGGGCAGGCCACGTTCGCGGCATTCGCGGCAAATCTGCTCTCGCACGCCGAACCGCTTCTTTGTGTACCAAGGATGAAGGTAAGGCGTGATCGACTGCCATTCCGTGGCACACGCCATTAACGATCCGCCTGCGGCCGCTTCGCCGACACCCTCGAGCACTACTCGCCATTCCCCGCCATCGCGGCTCCGGATGTGCTGCAACCGTTCCAGGATACGGCGTTCAGCCACGCCCATGCCATCCGGGACATGCACCAACAGCCTGTCAATGTGGCCGTCACCGTTGGCGTCCCAAGGGAGATAGAATGCATGGCGGTGCCGGTTACCCGCCGGTAACCCGTGTCCGGAGAACATCGGCGGAATCGCATGCTCTCCAAGTTGGCGTTTGGCGTGACTCATGACGGCCTGGCGCAAAAGCTCGCCGATTCGCAGACTGTCCTCCACACGAGGAAGCGGCTTGCCGATGAGCAGGTACCGAATGGTCGTTACCCGTGGTGGCTGTGCATTGCGAAGGGCACGGACCGGGCGCAGGGCATCGATCGGACGCAAATAGCTCACCTTGCGCGCAGCGGGCGGCTGGTTCCAGCCCTGCTTGCGCAGGTCGGCGGTTTCGACGGAGAGTGCAGCGAGCAGGTTGTCCGGAAGCGTATGGCCCAATTTCCTGACGGCCTTCTTGTCGGTAAGAAACCGGTTGCGCAGGGCTTGATAGTCGATGGCCGGCAGCGGCGCGAACAACGTGACGGCTTCACCTCGAAGCTCGCCGGTTTCCCTATCGAGGGGATCTCGGCCAGGTTTGCACTTCCTTGTCTCGGGAACTTCCGGTGTTTCGCTAAGGCGTTGCGCCTCCACCCAGGACTCGCTGCGTCCCAGATAACCCATGACGGCCAGCAGGTCGTCCAGCAAGGCGACCTGGTCGTCCGGCAATTCCATGGCTGGCCAGGTTACGGTCAAGGCATCATCACGGTCCACTGCCGCAAAGGCGTCGAACACCAGCGAAGTCTTGCCGGCGGCGAACTGTGGCATGTAATGGCGTGTATGAGTGTGACTGGCCGGCGGAATGGCGTATTCCGGCAGTTCCTGTGCCAAAGATTCGATCAGGCCCGACAGCGTGGTTTCCGCGTGCTTGCCCATGCACTTGACTTTGTGGTGCCAGGTGGCGATCAGCGCACGCAGGATGCGCCAGGGTTCCGGTGGCCAGGCCACGGCGCTTTCGTTGACATGTCGGTCCCAGGGCGTGGCGTGGTAGCGTCCGGCGGGAAAGGTGAATGACAGCGTAAGCATGAATCAGTCCTCGCTGCTATCCGCGTCGTCGCCGGTATCTCCGCCCGCGCTGCGCTTCTTGCCTGTCTTCACTTTACCGGCGCCCGTGTAAGTCAAGCTCGTGACTGCGAACTTGGCTTCGGGCTTGGCCGCGTTTATCAGACCGCGCAGAGTGGCTGTCAGATCCGACAGTGTAGGCAATTCAAAGCCTCTCGGTCGCTGTACCACTACGCCTTCGCATTCCAAGTCGCAAGCAGTTCTCAGGCGCAGGCCAAACTCCAGGAAAGCACGAATTTTGTAGAGTGCCAGTGCCACCAATAGCGTATAGACAGGCTCGGAAAAACCGTAACCGCGCAACTGAGCGAGATCGAGGTTGAAAAAGGCAGTGATCTCTGGCGAGACGAATTCGTCGCGTGCAAAAGGCACGTTGCCAAACCCCTTGGCCGCATCGCCCGATGGGTTCACCGAGTCGTTCTTCACGCCGCCACTTGATGCGACTTTGCTGTCACGGGCTTCGATGAAGGCAGACAGGGCGCGAGGCAGACGCAGGCGACCGCCAGCCAGTTCCTTCTTGGCAAGGAAGACGCCGTGCAGCAAGGCATTCACGTCCAGCTCGAGCATTACCTCTGCAAGCTTGCGCAGGTCCACAATGCCTTCTTCCATGTTGGCCAGTTCGCTCTTGAGCTTGTTGAAAACAGTCTTGTCCTGGCCCTCCAGGATGTACGGCGAATTGATGCGGTGTGCCTCCAACACTGAGTTTGTCAGCGACTTGCCCTCCTTGTCGTTCACTTTGATGACGGACAGACCCTTGAGGGGCTCGACCCAGTCATCGGCCACCGCATCCCAGCACACCGCCTCCAGGCGGTTGGCCATACTTTGAGCGGATTCCACCAGCAGCATAGGCGTGCCGTCCGGGCCGTCGTATTGGGCGGCGCCGATTTCGGGGAAGCCGGTCGGCTGGAAGCGCGTGCCTTGCAAGGGCTTCAGTTTGGCCTGAAGCAGCAGGCGGGGTACGTCGTTCAAAGCGGACAGATCAAGACTCATGCTATATCTCCTTGGTGAATCGGCGGACCGTGGTCAGACCACTTCGGTCTCGTGTTCAGACATTTTCAATACACTCCGGGCAAGCGCGCCCGTGGCACCGAAACGCAATGGGATGAGCAGGGCGGCAGCAGCCCGATAGGGCGCGATGCCGCCTAGCCGGGGTAAAGCTTCGGTGGAAAAAGCTGGCGCAGCCCCGGACGCGTGCAACCGGCGCCAGGCAATCCTGACCGCGCGGTTGTCATGGTTGCCGGCGGCCAGTTGGGCAAGCATGCCGGCGGGGATCGGCATGCCGATGGACTCGGGCAACACATCAAGCGCATGCAGGGTGCGATTCGGCGTAAGCGCCAGCTTGAGCAGGCCGAAGCCGACCGGTAGGGTGCCCTCACCTGCGCTGCGTTCGACATCCTTTGGAATCTTGCAAAGGGACAGGCCCGGCAGCAGCGCAGCGATGCGGCCATCCATGCCGTCGTCGTGCAGGAAGGCGACGATATCGTCCAGGGAGACGCCCGCCGGACTGTCCAACGGCTTGTCACGCATTTCCAGTTTTCCCGCCAGCCACAGGCGTCGCTCGAGGAGGGCGAACAGGTTGTTCACCAAGCGTCCTTTCCGTCCGGTGTAGATACGCACCTTTTCACCCGCATCAGGCGTCATCCATTGATCGAACTTGCGGTGTACGGGGAAAAGCTGTGCCCGCAATGGCAAAGGCTGATCGCCAACGCCTTGCAGGCCCGCCAACGCCTTGGCAATGTGGAACGTCGGTGTGCCATCGTCGGCGGCCATCACCCATTGTTCCGAGAGGCGGGAAACGGGGTTTACGGACACCCTGCCTTTGTGACTGTTCGACAACGCGGACTCTATTTCACCCAACAGGACCAATAGCGCTTGCGCTTCCGCAGGTACCGATTCACGCCCGGACAATGCGAACAGCATGTCGTCCAGCCGCTTGCGCAACATCAGGAACCGGTTGGCGGTACTGTCGCCCTGGGCAAAACGACGGAAGCGGTTCAGCCAGTCGTAACGGTCGAGGTCATCCAGCCATTGCGATTTCGGTTCATCGCTCACTTCGACACGCGCAAGTGGAGTCGCAAGATAAGCCTTTCCTGACCGCATGAGCAGACCGAAGCGCTGAAAGCTGCGTATGCCGCGATAACCCCCCAAGTGATGCACGGCACGCACGAAATCCAGTGCATCTTTAGCCGGCTTCCTGCCAAGCGCCACGCGACCTTCGGCCATCAATGCGCGAATTTCGGGATAGGTTGCGGGCTGCGACCATAAAGGCATCCACAATTCGCCACGCGCATTGGCGGTGTCGCCTTCCCCAAGGCTGCCGGAGCCCGACCCAACGGTGCGCACGGTGAATGGGTAGCTCAGCACGCCGAAGGGATCCTCGGCGTTACGGCGCACAATTGCCGCCGCGAATAGCAGGGCACCTTCGATCATCAGCACGAAGTCCCACGGGTTGATGGACGCATCTGCTTCAAACCCTGTTCCTGCGTTGGGGCCGCCTGCCTGTCCAGGGGAAAACTGGCCTATATTGTTCTTGGTGAAACTCGGTGACGGCGAGCCGAACAGACAGGTCCGTAACCACAAACCTGACTGTTCGGGCAACGACTCGTCGGTTGTTCCGATTACATCGATAAGGCGCTGCATGAAGTTGCTGCTGAAATCCAGATTTCCATCATTACCGCCGGTTCCGAGCAATGGAGGGAAATGTGACCTGTCCGAGGTGATGACCAAGGAGGCATCTATCCATTGCAAACAGCTTTCGGGTAAGTTCGCCCGTAGCGAAAGTATGAAATCATCCTTACGCTTACCGTTTTCAGGGGATTCAGATAGTCCGTGGCATTTTACGATGTCCTTAGCAAGCGCCAGCACTGATCGGTACGAGCCGAGTCGTCTGCTGCCGGTGGCAAGCATCGCATCAACAGTCTTCGTTGCGCTAGTTGGCTGATCCCGCACCCCAAGCTTTCTCTTTTTCCCGGTGATCGGGTCCTTCTCCTTGGACTTGCGTTCCTGGTAGTAAAACCCACTCCCGCCGTTCCACGGCGCCATGACCGGCGTTGGTTCATACTCTTGCAGAAAGATCTTCTCGATCTCGTCACGGTCCAGCGACGTGCGCAGCACGAACTGGTCACCGCGCCAGAAACCGCGCGTGTCAGGATACTTCGACGAAAGCAAACGCAACACGCCCAGGGCCTTGAGGTAATTGGCCAACGGAGTAGGCGTGCAGCCGGGGAGCACAATTTCATTGACGGGCTTGCCGGCGTCATAGCTGGCGCGCGTTTCCTGTACCGCAAGGCTTGTCGGCCCGATGCCGGTTTGCCGGGGCATGGCTTGTATGCGCTCCGACAACTCCGTCAGTTGATCCAGCGCTTCCAGCCGTTGGCGCACGGTCATGGCCTGGGCCTGACGCAACTGGTCGCGGCGGCTGCCGTCGAAGGTGGTGTTGCGCCAGTCAATGGGGCGTTTGTTGTCACTCATCGGATGTGTTCTCCTGCAACCACTGGAGGTGCTGGATGTCGTCCAGATCGCGAGCACGGCCGGCGGCCTGCTTCATGCGAATCAGTGTGGGGATTGAAACGAATCTCACGGTCAAGCCAGGTAACAGCTCGCCGCGTAAGGCCGCCTCGAATTCCTGCGCGAAATCGAACGGCTCATAGACAAACACGTCAACCGATGTGCCGGGGAACGCGTTGCTGAAAAAGTTGAGTACCTGCATGCCTTTGTCTTCCCGCCAGCGCTGGCGCTGTTCGGCCAGCGCGAATGCTTCGGCCTCGATCGGGACGGATGGGCGATAGCCGACTTCGTTCAGCGCGGCAAAAGCATGGTGAATATTGTCGGCGTCCAATGCGATGACCAAGTCGATATCCATCGTGAGCCGGATGTAACCGTGGGCATTGACGGCAAGGCCGCCCGCGACCAGGTAACGCACCTGTGCAGCATCCAAAACCTTGGCGACAGCTTCAAAGGCGGCGAGCTTCATGGCTGTTCTTGCTCCTCCGCGGAGGCCCGCCAGTCGGCCAGGCGCACGAGCGTCTCGAGCCAGGCGAGTTGGAACGGGCCGTAGCGATCCAGCAGTTTCAGGGCGCGTTCGGTCCAGGATGGGCCCTGTTCACCCTTGCCGATTTCCATCAATGCAAGCTTGAGCCTGGTCTGTTCGCTGTGTTCGCCATCGAATTCAAGCGCTGGCAGAACATCTCCTTCCCACACACCGCGTGCGAAGCGTTTGATGCCTTTATCCGCTTCTTCGGTCGGCATTGCGCGCAGGCTCATGCGCACCTTGCCATGGTGTGCAACGATCAGATAGGCGACGAGATCGCCGTCGGGATCGTTGTCGTGTTGTGCCAGCCAGGCGAGCATCGACGCAAGTTCGTGGCGGAAGAACCTGCGCCGGTGACGCCCGTTGCAGGGGGACTTGGCAAGAAAACCGGCAGGTGCCTTGTCACAGGCGTGCATGGTGGCATCGAATACCTGGTGCGTCTTGCCAAGGTCGTGCCAGCGCGCGGCGCGGACGACACTGGTCTTGTTGGTGACTTCACCGACAGCCGAGCAGAGCCGCTGTACCTGGTCGGCTGCATGCCGCAGGTGATCGGCAAGCGCAATAGGCTTGTTCTGGTATGAGCGCCAGTCTTCGCCATAGGCGTTTTCGGGAATGGTTTGCGAAGGCGGGATGGTGGGTACAGGCGGCTTTTTCAGACCGGCATCAAAGCCGACGTTCGTGTCGTATCCGCCAATGTCAGCATTCAAAAGGATGATCATGCCCGGACGCGGATCACGCTCCAGTTTGACCCACGCGTTGTCCAGCGTGTCCCAATGCCAGAGGGCGGTATCGTTGCGCTTGGCCAGCTCCTTCGCCTGACCGATGGATATCGGGCAGAGTTCATCGCGAGCCGGTTTGCCTTGCGCTTCGGGGGTATTGGGGTCGTCCTGGAAGTCACGCCAGAAGACCTGGAGGCCCGGCACGCCGCTGTCGCGGATGTAGTCAGACACGTCCACGTCGAAGCCGGACAGATCGGGGTCGGTATTGAACAGATCCAGCAGATCTTTGCGCCGCAGCACGGCGCTGAGTGGCCGTGCCTCGTCGATCGGCGGCAGGTTGTGCGGACTGGCGCTGGTCAGTCCTTCAAGTTTCTGGCGCGCGGCGGCAAGTGTTTCCGCCTTGTAGGGCAATGTGTCCGCGTCTTCGTCAATGTCGACCCACAGAATGCGGGCACCCAGGGTGTTGTGCTCGCCGAAGCGGTTGCAGCGTCCGAAGCGTTGCACGAGCGAAGACCAGGGCGCCAGTTCAGTGACCAGGACCTTGGATGATATGTCCACGCCGGCTTCGATCGCCTGGGTTGCCACGATGATACGGTCTGCAACCGGCTCCTCGCGCAGACGTTGCGCTTGCGCAGTGCGCTCGGCGGAACGAAAGCGGGCGTGTACCAAGAAATCCGGTCTGCCCGGACGGTGTTTCCGGATTAACCGGAAAAGGTTCTGTGCGCGGTCCACGCGGTTGAGGATCACCAATGTTTGCGCGGACGAGTCGTGAGCGCTGATAACGGTATCACGCAGCGCTTGTAGGTACGCGTTCATACCCGTCTGGTTGCCAGCCGCTTTTGTTAAGCTGAGCGACACCCGTTCCACAGCTTTGACGGACTTCAACCGATCGCCGGCCCGCTGGTAATCTTCATCGTCGATAGACAGGCTCTTAAGGGTCTCCGGGTTCATGTCAACTGTAGCCAGCCATTCCTTATTGAGCGTGGCGGAAAGCCACAGCGAATGGCTGGTCCGAGCCGGTGTAAAGCTGCGGCGGAAAGCTTCCAGCTGTGCCGACGTCGTGATCCCCGCGCCCATCAACTGTACTTCGTCGAATACCCACAGACTGTCGTTGTGCAGCAAAGCGAAATGCACCGGCCATTGATAGCGGCTCATGCCGTAGCCCCGCATCAGGGCGCGAGAGAGCAACATGTCCTGGGTGCCAATCAGGATCATGTCCTCTTCCGGGCATTCAGCCCAGGTTTTCAGGTCCTCGGCACCGCCCATGAGCTGGTGCACCGATACCCGACCCTCACCGGCCTCGCCGAGCAAACCCAAGGATTGCAGCCAGTTGCGTATATTGGTCTCGGTTTGTTCAACCAGCACGCGCATGGGCAGGCACCAGACGAGGCGACGCGGGGTTTTTACGTTGGGCGTTTCCGCGCGATCACCGCGACGCCATCCCCGCTTGTATAACCAAGCCAGGACCACCGCGGCGGTTTTGCCCATGCCAGTAGGTACATTGACGAGATCAGGCCAGGGTTCGTCGGCAAGACGGCACTGGTAGTGGTACGGCTCAACGCGGGTATTGCCACGACTATATGCGTGACCGAAGAAGTCTTGATAGTTCATCTGATGTCTCTTTCCTCTTTTCGGTTCGTCGCTGCTTCCCAACTGCATGGTCCCGATCGATCAAGGTCTGGTTGTATTGTGAAAAATTGGCCGCCGTACTGCGAATACGCACTGCACATGGCTATCGGGAGCCGTGCGGGTTGAAGCCGGGTACGAGGAGGACGCAACCCCTTGGATTCCGGCCTTCGCCGGAATGACGGAACAGTGACCGGCCTGCTATCGATTGTCACCGGACTTCCCTGTGAGATCATCGATCCGCCGCATGAAATTCCGCTTGGCCTTGTGCCTGACCCGAACCGTCTCCAGCCATTCATCGAACTCCGGTTTCCGCTCAATGCGCTGCATGAGGTCGCTAATCCTGCCCACCAATTCCGCCGCCTCATCGTAGGCATCGTTGTTCCGCCGATCGACAATACCGTCGATGCGGGCCTGATAGATCGTGATGGCGTCTTCCGGATGGTCCTGTTCGCGCGCGCGGGCAAGCTCGAACCACAGCGCCTCGGTGCAGCCGCCGGCCCTCGCTTCGGCCAGTGCGGCGTCGCTGTCGCCTTCCCACAGAAAGAACTCGACGAGCAGCGAGTGCCCGCCCGGTGTCCACGCCCGGCGCTCCTGTTTGCGAGTCTTCAGGTGATCTTCGCGTACCCAGGCCAGCGCCTTGGCGCGCCACGTATCCCAGGCGCCGGCGCGCTCGGTCGTGGTCTTGAGAAGCCGGTAGTTTGCGAGCACTGGCCGTTCGGTGAATTGCCTCCACGCCAGCGCAGCGCCTTCGTCATGGCGGCCGCGCCGGCCGTATTCGTCGGTGAGGTAATCCACCAGTCGCGCGTCGTACTGGTTGGGAAACGCCGCCTGACCGCGTTCGGCCCAGTCCAGCGCTTCGTCATGGCGGCCTGCTTCGGCCAGCAGTTGCGCGATGGTGAGGAATCGATACGGACTGGTGAGGTCGCGGGCCTTGATCTGTACCAATCGGTCGATGTCCTGGTCGCTGCGCGCGAGTGCCTCCATGATCTGGGTGATGCGGAAATGTTCACCCCAGGTGCGCGCCTGTTCCTGGTCCGGTCCGTAGGCCGGGACTTTCTTCCACTGCTTTTCGGCGAGCGCGCGGAAGGTGCGCAGGCCCGCGTCGCCCAGCAATGGCCGATAGTCCTCGAAGCTGACCAGCCCCCAGTCGTCGCGCAGGAGCAGGTCGAAAATCTGTTTGCCCAGCGCGCCCGGCTCGGGCGGCGCCGCGCGAAAGGCGCTGAGGTGCAGGGCGGCGATGTCGCGCAGCAGATCGCCGAAGGCGCCGCTCGAGTCGTCCATGCGCTTGTAGGCTGCGATGCCGCGCTTGAGAGCGTAGTGCGAAAGTTCGACCGCCGCGCCGGCCTGGCCGTCTTCGATCAGTCCGGCGATCAGTTCGGCGGCAGGCCATGCGCGCTGAACGAAGCGATGCCCGCCCCGGTGGTCGAGGAAACCGTTGACGGCGAGTGCCTGGCGCACGGTTTCCTTGAGTACCTTGATATCCACGCCGCGCGCGGCCGAAGCGCGGGCGGCGCGCGCCTCCAGGCGGCTGCGCAGAGCCGCGTCGCCGGTGGCCTGTTCGAGCAGCAGTTCGACGAGCTGATCGTGCGCCGCGCCGGCCAGCCAGTCGCGGATCGCGGCCAGGTCGTCCTTAACAGGTGCCGCCGGGGTTGCGGCGGTGTGGCCTGACAGCCAGGCGAGGCCGGCCGGCACCGCGTGCTTGCAGAAGTTACCCTCGTCGCCGACCGGGCAGGTGCAGGAATAGCCGATGCCGCCCGGTTCGGCCCAGAGCTGCACGGCGTATTCCGCGCCGCCTTCGACGCGGGCATTGATCATTTCGTTGGTCACGACCAGATCGGTCACCGCGCCGGCGTCGAAATAGGCGCTGCCGCGCTCGAAGGTGCGCTCCCCGGCCTCGGCGAGCAGGAGCGATTCGGTGATCGCGGTGGCAAGATCGTTTCGCGCAGGACGTTTCATGCTCGGTGGATTCCAAGTTCCGTGGACTGGTGTCGAGGCGCTCGATTATGCCATCCGGCATTGCCAAATCCTGACCGCCTGCTAGTCATATCTCTTACGAGCCGCCCCCAGCGCCTCGGCCACCTGCCGCCGCAGCCCCGCCGGCTCCAGCACCTCGACCTCCGCCCCATACTTGAGAATATCCATGATCAATTCCTGCGGTTGACTGTAAGGCACTCGCAATTCGTAGCCGCCGTCGGACAGAACCTCGCCTTCCTGCAGCGGATGCCAGCGCTCGTCGGCCACCCAGCGCGCGGCGGAGGACGAGAAGCGCAGCACGGCGGTGGCGGTCGGCTCGCCGGCGAAGATGCCGTAGGCGCTGGCGAAGTGTCGGTCGAGTCTGTCGTCGGAAAATTCGCGCGCGGGTTGGTCGAGCACGGCCACGGGGTGTACGCGGTCGATGGAAAAATGCCGGAAGTCCTGGCGCAGGTGACACCAGGCGTCCAGGTACCAGTTGCTGCGATAATAGACCAGCCGTTGCGGCGAGACGGTGCGTTCGGTGGTCACGTCGCGGGCGCGGCCGTGGTAGAGCATGCGCAGGCGTTTGCGGGTGAGCACGGCGGTGGCGAGCGTGCGGAAGACATCGAGATCGGCGGGACGCGCGGCGATCTGCAGAATGCGGATGCGGCGTGCGAACTCCGGCGCGCCGGCCGCGCGGTGCGTCAGCAGTTTGCCGAGCCGCTCGCGGATCGGCGCGATGTAGGGCTCGAACAGACCCGGCTGAAGGTTGTCCAGCAGTTGATACGAAGTGAGCAGGGCATACAGCTCGTCCGGACTGAACCAGAGGCCCGGCAGCTCGAACGCGTCGCGTTCCGGAGCCTGGTAACCGAATCCATTCAGTTCGCGGTTGTAGTCGATCGGTGCGCCGAGTTCGTCGCGCAGTTCGGCGATGGCGCGTCGCGCGGTGCGTTCGGAGCAGTTGAGGTGTTCGCGGATGGTGGCCAGCGGGACGGGACGCCGGCGGGTGCGGAACAGATTATGGAGTCGGTAGAGACGGTTGAGTTTGTCCATGGTCCCTGTGGGTCATCCGATGCGCTCCAGATGCGTCCTCTTGCCGGTCAGGTTCGATGGCGGGTGTCAGAACAGGCGGACTCGGCCTGCGCAATGATGCAGCCAAATAGATAGTGTGGACAAGTTTTTCCGGGGGATCGGGATGGGGGATATTCCGGGTCCGGCAAGACGCAGCAGCCTTCGATCTGCGATGGTGGCGCTTGCCGGGGTCACGGCGGACGGCGGTTTCACGGCACCTGGGTCGGCTTCGGAGTTCACAGGCGGCGGTGATGTGGGGCCTGGCGTTCGCCGGGATGACGGCATCGTTGCAACCCCTGGATCCCGGCCTTCGCCGGGATGACGGCATCGTTGCAACCCCTGGATCCCGGCCTTCGCCGGGATCACGGCATCGCTGCAACCCCTGGATCCCGGCCTGCGCCGGGATGACGGCATTGCTGCAAGCCATGGATTCCGGCCTTGGCCGGAATGACGGTCATGTCATAACGCCCGGGTACCGGCTTTCGCCGGAATGCCATGACGCTGCCACCAGCCGTCATCCCGGCGAAGGCCGGGATCCACTCTATCGGGGCCGCCAGCTTTCCGCCTGCGCCCGATAGTTTTCCAGTGTTGCCTGCCTGGCCGCCAGGAGGCCGCTTCAAACGCTCGGCCGCTTCCTACCCTTGGGTCTGTCGTCCAGCCCCAGCATTTCCCGCGCATGCGCGCGCGTCGATTCGGTGATCGTGCGCCCGCCGAGCATCCGCGCGACTTCCTCGACGCGCTCCTGTTCGCCCAGTTCGCGCACGCGCGTGCGCGTGCTTTCTGCGCCGGTGAGCTTGGTGACCTGCAGATGATGATCGGCCTGGGCGGCGACCTGGGGCAGGTGGGTGACGCACAGCACCTGGCGTTCGCGGCCGAGTTGATGCAGTTGCACGCCGACCGTTTCGGCCACGGCGCCGCCGACACCGCTGTCGACCTCGTCGAAGATCAGCGTCGGTATGCTGACCGCGCGCGCGGCGATGACCTGGATCGCCAGGCTGATGCGCGACAGTTCGCCGCCGGACGCCACTTTGGTCAGCGGCTTGAGCGGCTGGCCGGGGTTGGCGGACACCAGGAACTCGATCTGGTCGGCGCCGTTGGGCGCGGGCGGCGCGTCGGGCTGGTGCTGCACCTCGATCGACAGGCGTCCGCCTGTCATGCCCAGCGTCTGCATGGCCTCGGTCACCGCGCCCGACAACTGCGCGGCGGTGGTCGTGCGCGCTTTGCCGAGCTGCCCGGCCTGCACGCGATAGGTGTTCAACAGGCGGTCGCGTTCGGCCTCGAGTCCGGCCAGCAGCGTGTCGGCCTGTTCCAGTTCCTCCAGTTCACGGTGCAGCCGCTCGGCGAGCGCCGGCAGCGTTTCCGTTTCGACGCGGTGTTTGCGGGCGACGCCGTGCAGTCGGTCGAGGCGCAGTTCGACCTGGTTGAGGCGCTCGGGGTCCTGTTCCAGGCGCGCGTGATAATCGCGCAACCGTTCGACCGCGTCCTCGATCTGGATCAGGGCGTTGTCGAGCGCTTCGCCGACCGGCGCCAGTGACCCATCGAGCCGCGCCAGCGCTTCGATGTCCTGGCGCGCGCGGCTGATCCGTTGCTGGGCGGTGAATTCCTCGGCGTCGTAGAGCGCATCCAGGCACCGCTGGCTGGTGTCGATCAATTGGCCGGCATTGGACAGGCGTTTCAGCTCGTCGTGCAGCGCCTCGACTTCGCCTTCGCGCACGTCGAGTTCGTCGAGTTCCGCCGCCTGAAAGCGCAGGAATTCGAGTTTCGATTCGCGGTTTTGCTCCTTGCCCAGCAGCGCTTCGATACGTGCCAGCGTTTCCTGCCATTGCCGGTGCACGCCGGCGACACCGGCGATCTGTTCGGCATAACCGCCGTGCCGGTCCAGCAGTTCGCGCTGCGCTGCGCGGTGCATCAGCGACTGGTGTTCGTGCTGGCCGTGGATGTCGACCAGCAGCCCGCCGAGTTCGCGTAGCGACTGCAGCGGCACGGGCGAGCCGTTGACGAACGCGCGCGAGCGGCCGCCGGCCGCGAGCACGCGGCGCAACTGGCACTCGTCGTCCCGGTCCAGGCTTTGCGCATGCAGCCAGTCGCGCACCGCCGCGAGTTCGCGGACGTCGAAGGTCGCGCCGATCTCGGCGCGTTCGGCGCCGTGGCGGATGGCATCGGCGTCGGCGCGGTCGCCGAGCAGCAGGCCCAGCGCGTCGAGCAGGATCGACTTGCCGGCGCCGGTCTCGCCGGTCAGCGTGGTCATGCCGGCGGCCAGCTCGACGTCCAGTGCATCGATGATGGCGAAGTCGCGGATGTGCAGTGAGGTCAGCATGGTGCGCGCCTTTCAAGCGTTACCTGTGTGCGTGCCGCGTGGCTTTCGCGGGCACGTCCGCTCTGTAGCGGTGTCAAGCCATTATGCAAGTGTCGAAACTGGCCTGCCAGGGGCCTGTCTGGGCAATCCTGCTGCGACTGCCGTGGCGGGAAAGCGGCCCGGTTTTCCCGCACGCCTCGCTACGCGCAGATTGCCTCGACAGGCCTGCCAGTGGTCCATCCGGATAATTCGGTAATGCTTTGATGACCAGCGGAAACGCTGATCAATGCCCGGGTCGTCATACCGGCGAAGGCCGGTATTCAGTCGTTGCAAGAACCTGGATGCCGGCTTTCGCCGGCATGACGAATAAATCAGGTTAGGGCGTTTCCGCCCAGCGCAGTTTGCGGCGCATGACCTGGAAGTGGTCGTGCCCGGCCGGGTGCAGCAGCCGCAGCCCCCGTTGCTTGCGCCGGATCTCGATGCGGTCGCCGGGCTCCAGGCCGAAGTTGACCTGACCGTCGCAGGTGATCTGCGCCTGCACCTGGGTCGCGCCGCACACGGCGATGTCGATCGTCGCGCGGTCGTCGATCACGATCGGCCGGTTGGTCAGCGTGTGCGGACAGATCGGCACCAGCACGATCGCCGACAGCGTCGGGTGCAGGATCGGGCCGCCGCCGGACAGGGCATAGGCGGTCGAACCGGTCGGCGTCGAGATGATCAGGCCGTCGGCGCGCAGCGAATGCAGGAAACAGCCGTCGATGCGGGTCTCGATCTCGATCATGCGCGCGATGTCGCCCTTGTGCACGACAACGTCGTTGAGCGCGGCGCTCTCGTTGACGACGCGGCCGTCGCGCAGTTGCGTCGCGTGCAGGAGCGTGCGGTGTTCTTCCTGGTAGTCGCCGCTCAGAATCTCGGTGAGCCGCTGCCGGGTTTCGTCGGGCGAGACGTTGGCGAGAAAGCCGAGCCGGCCCAGGTTGACGCCCAGCACCGGGATGTCGGTGTCGGACAGACTGCGCGCCACGTGCAGCAGCGTGCCGTCGCCGCCGACCACGATCCCAAGATCGCAGCGGCCGGCCAGTCGATCGCGTTCGACCACGGCGTGGGTCGGACGATTGAAATAATCGGCGGCGCTGCGGTCGAGCACGACGGTCAGTCCGCGCCCCGACAGGTCGTCCGCCAATCTGAAGAGTGTATCGGCGACGTGGCTGTCGCCGATTTTGGCGATCAGCGCGATACGCTCGAAGGCATACGACATGAGGCGGGGTTCCCCTGAGGTTTTGGCAATGCTACCGGGTCTTCCGGCGAGCGCCAACCGGAACCGGTTCCGGTTGGCGGCACGTGCGGCGGCGACGGGACTTTGCGGGCAAGCCTGCGCCTACGATGGCCATTCATTCATGCCCCGGAGGTGTGGGCTTGCCCGTGAACGGGTATGCCGGCATCCGGACCCGATCGATTCGCGGCCAAGGCCGTTCCTAGGGTGCGGGTGCACCGACCTCCGGTAGGAGCGGGCTTGCCCGCGAATGCGCGTCCGCGGTGTCCGCGCGCATCGATGCGCGGCCAGCGCCGCGCCGGCAGTCCGATTTGACAGCATTCCGTCCGCTTGGTAGCGTCTTGGCACTCATCCTGGTCGAGTGCCAGGCGTGCTCGACGTGGTGGCAACGCAGGCCGGTTTGGTGGCATCGACTCCAGAACTCAACGAACGCGCGCAGCGCCTGCTCAAGGCGCTGACGGAGCGTTACATCCGCGAAGGTCAGCCGGTCGGTTCGCGCACGTTGTCGCGCGACGCCGGACTCAAACTGAGTCCGGCGACCATCCGCAATGTGCTGGCCGATCTCGAAGAGCTGGGCCTGGTGCGTTCGCCGCACACCTCGGCCGGACGCGTGCCCACCGTGCAGGGCTACCGCCTGTTCGTCGACACGCTGCTGATGGTCCGGCCGCTCGAACAGCGCCTGGTAGAGTCCATGCAATCCTCGTTCGAGACCAGCGCCCCTTCGGAAAAACTGGTCGAGGCGGCGTCCGGTCTGTTGTCCGAGGTGACGCGGCTGGCCGGCATCGTGACCCTGCCCAGGCGCGAGCACGCTTCGCTACGGCGCGTCGAGTTCGTGCCGCTGACCGACCGCCGCGTGCTGGCGATCCTGGTCATCAGCGACAAGGAAGTGCAGAACAGCATCGTCAACACCGACCGCGACTATTCCCCCGCCGAACTGCAGGAGGTGTCCAACTACCTGAACGCCGAGTTCGCCGGCAAGGAGATCAGCCAGGTGCGGGCGCGCCTCGTCGCCGAGCTGCGCGACACGCGCGAGTCGCTCGACCGTATGATGAAAACCGCGCTCGACATGGCGGACAAGGTGCTGGGCGATGCCGAAAGCGGGGCGGGCTACGTGCTGTCCGGGCAGAGCCGGCTGCTCGACTTCGAGGCGTTCGGCAACATCGCGCACCTGCGGCAACTGTTCGAGGCGTTCGACGAGAAGAGCCAGATTCTGAAACTGCTCGACCAGTGTCTGGCCAGCCAGGGCGTGCAAATCTTCATCGGCGACGAGTCGGGTTACCAGATGCTGGACGAATGCAGCCTGGTGACGGCACCCTATTCGGTCAACGGCCAGGTGGTCGGCGTACTGGGCGTAATCGGTCCGACGCGCATGGCCTACGAACGGGTGATCCCGATCGTCGACGCCACGGCACGGATACTCGGCGCCGCCTTGAATCCGAAGGACTAGACCCTATTAAGGATTAGTCCTTGTTAAGGTAGGCCGGAACCGTTCGTTTTCCGTCATTCCGGCGCAGGCCGGAATCCAGGCGGTTCAGGCCGGTGCCGGAACATTGCTCGGCGATGTCATTCCGGCGAAGTCGGACAAAGGCGCGTCGCCCGTTGAACGCACGAAATGCGGCCCCGAGGCTGAGCGAAGCAAATCATCCACGCGGTCACGGACGATCCCTGGCGCGTTGCTTTGCAACGTCATACCGGCGAAGGCCGGAATCCAGGGTGTTGATGACCTGGACCCCGGCCTGCGCCGGGGTGACGGCTTGGCCACGGGGTGACGGCTTGGCGCCGGGGTGACGGCTTGGCCACGGGGTGACGGCTTGGCCACGGGGTGACGGCTTGGCCACGGGGTGACGGCTCGGCCACGGGGTGACGGCTCGGCCACGGGGTGACGGCTCGGCCACGGGGTGACGGCTCGGCCACGGGGTTGCGGGTTGTCTGGAGGGTGACGGGTTGGCCGCGGTTACCTCGGGCAGTCGCCGCTCGCAGTGCCGCCCTGTATTTATTGTGCTGCTTTACAAATGGTGTATAACATACTGAATTCACAAGGGGTGTTGAATGCAGAGTGAACAGAATCCGGACATGCCGGAGCAAGCCGCCCCGGCGGACGAGGGCGAGGTCGTCGAAGCGGGCGACGGCGCTGTGGACGAACAGGCCGCACTGCTGGAAGACGCGCGCACGAGGGCCGACGAGCACTGGAACCAGTGCCTGCGCCTGCAGGCCGAGATCGAGAATCTGCGCAAGCGCAACGAGCGCGATCTCAGCAACGCGCACAGGTTCGCGCTGGAAAAGTTCGCTGCCGAGCTGCTGCCGGTACGCGACAGCCTGGAAATGGGCATCGCCGCCGCCGCGGGCGACAAGGTGGATCCGGTCCGTCTCAAAGAGGGCAGCGCGCTGACGCTGAAGATGCTCGCCAGCGCTATGGATAAATTCAATATAAAGGAAATCAATCCTTTGAACGAAACATTTAATCCGGATTATCATGAGGCAATGACGCTGCAACCGCGCGACGATGTGGCGCCCAACACGGTGGTCACGGTCGTGCAGAAGGGCTACGTGCTCAACGATCGGCTGATCCGCCCGGCGATGGTCATCGTTTCGCGCGCCGCCGAAGGCGGGTAGCCGGCCGCTTCAGCCTTGAAATACCCGCCGATCGCCCCGACTTTCCAGGGCATCGGTTACCAATCCGGAATCATTGAACAAGTTTGGAGACGACGATGGGCAAAATTATCGGTATCGACCTGGGCACCACCAATTCCTGTGTCGCGGTCATGGAAGGCGGCAAGCCCCGGGTCATAGAGAACAGCGAGGGCGATCGCACCACGCCGTCGATCGTCGCGTATGCCAGCGGCGACGAAGTGCTGGTGGGCCAGGCTGCCAAGCGCCAGGCGGTGACCAATCCCAAGAACACACTGCATGCGGTCAAGCGCCTCATCGGCCGCCGCTTCCAGGATGCCGAAGTGCAGAAGGACATCGGCCTGGTGCCGTACAAGATCGTCAAGGCCGACAACGGCGACGCCTGGGTCGAGGTCAACGGCCAGAAGATGGCGCCGCCGGAAATCTCCGCGCGCGTCCTGCACAAGATGAAAAAGACCGCGGAAGACTACCTGGGCGAGACCGTCACCGAGGCGGTCATCACGGTGCCCGCGTATTTCAACGACTCGCAGCGCCAGGCGACCAAGGACGCCGGCCGCATCGCGGGACTGGAAGTCAAGCGCATCATCAACGAGCCGACCGCGGCGGCACTGGCCTACGGCATGGACAAGAAGCGCGGCGACGTCAAGATCGCCGTGTATGATCTGGGCGGCGGCACCTTCGATATCTCGATCATCGAGATCGCCGAAGTCGACGGCGAACACCAGTTCGAAGTGCTGTCGACCAACGGCGACACGTTCCTCGGCGGCGAGGACTTCGACAAGCGCCTGATCGACTATCTGGCCGACGAATTCAAGAAGGACCAGGGCATCGATCTGCGCGGCGATCCGCTGGCGATGCAGCGCCTGAAAGAGGCGGCCGAGAAGGCTAAGATCGAGCTGTCGTCCAGCAACCAGACCGATGTCAATCTGCCGTACATCACGGCCGACGCCAGCGGTCCGAAACACCTGAACATCAAGATCACGCGGGCCAAGCTCGAAGCGCTGGTCGAGGATCTGATCGTGCGCACCATCGGGCCCTGCAAGACGGCGCTCAAGGACGCCGGCGTTTCGGCGAGCGACATCGACGACGTCATCCTGGTCGGCGGCCAGACCCGCATGCCCAAGGTGCAGCAGGCGGTCGAGGAGTTCTTCGGCAAGGAGCCGCGCAAGGACGTCAACCCGGACGAGGCCGTGGCCGTGGGCGCGGCGATCCAGGGCGGCGTGCTCGGCGGCGAGGTCAAGGACGTGCTGCTGCTCGATGTCACGCCGCTGTCGCTGGGCATCGAGACGCTCGGCGGCGTCATGACCAAGCTGATCGAAAAGAACACCACGATCCCGACCAAGGCGCAGCAGGTGTTCTCGACGGCCGAGGACAACCAGGGCGCGGTCACCGTGCACGTGCTGCAGGGCGAGCGCGAAATGGCCGGCGGCAACAAATCATTGGGCCGCTTCGACCTGGCGGACATCCCGCCGGCGCCGCGCGGCGTGCCGCAGGTCGAGGTCACCTTCGACATCGACGCCAACGGCATTCTGAACGTGTCGGCGAAGGACAAGGGCACCGGCAGGCAGCAGAACATCGTCATCAAGGCCTCCAGCGGTCTGAGCGACGACGAGATCGACCGCATGGTGAAGGACGCGGAAGCGCACGCCGACGAGGACCGCAAGTTCCACGAACTGGTCAACGTGCGCAACCAGGCCGACAACCTGATCCACGCGACCGAGAAATCGCTGAAGGATCTGGGCGAGGACAAGGTCGGCGCCGATGAAAGAAAAGCGATCAACGCGGCCGTCGACGCCCTGAAGACGGCGATCAAGTCCGACGACAAGGCCGACATCGAAGCGAAGACGCAGAAGCTCGGCGACCTGTCCGGCAAGCTGGCCGAAAAACTCTATGCGCAGAAGGGCGGCGCGGAAACCGCCGAGCCGCAGGCCGGTCAGGCCAAAGCGGGCAGCGCCGACGACGTCGTCGACGCCGAGTTCGAGGAAGTCAAAAACGACAAGTAACCGGCGGAACGACCGCCGGTGCTGGAACCTGGAGTCGGCCGCCGGGCCGGCTCCGGGCGTTTTTGGTTTTTTGGCACGTGAACGAGACGGTCACGCCGGCACGCGGCTGAATGATTGAGTCGCCGGGCTTGCCTGGCCCAAGCTGTCATTCCGGCGAAGGCCGGCATCCAGCATGGAGGAGTTCTGGATTCCGGCCTTCGCCGGGGCCGTCATGCCGGCGGAGGCCGGCATCCAGCCTGTGGCGGAGCCCTCGATTCCGGCCGTCGCTGGAATGACGTTGCAGGGACCGGATCGGGAGGTGCCTTGATGTCCGCCGACGGTTTATCATTCGCGGTGATCCGCATCGGGGACAGACAATAATCAGGCGGCCGGGAACACACCCATCATGTCGAAACGCGATTACTACGAAGTGCTCGGTGTGGCGAAGAACGTCAGCGACGCCGACCTGAAAAAGGCCTACCGGCGCGCGGCGCAGAAGCACCACCCCGACCGCAATCCCGATAACAAGGAATCTGAAGAGAAGTTCAAGCGTGCCAAGGAAGCCTACGAGGTCCTGAGCGACCCGCGCAAGCGTGCGGCCTATGACCAGTTCGGACACGCCGGCGTCGACCCGGCCATGGGCGGCGCGCCGGGCGGCGGCTTCGGTGGTGGCGGCGGGGCGAGTTTCAGCGACATCTTCGGCGACGTGTTCGGCGACATCTTCGGCGGCGGGGGGCGCGCCGGCGGCCGCCGCGTCTATCGCGGCGCCGATCTGCGCTATAACCTGGAACTCTCGCTGGAAGACGCCGTCGCCGGCACCACCGTCAAGATCCGCGTGCCGGCGTATGTCGCCTGCAAGACCTGCGACGGCAGCGGCGCGAAGAAGGGTACCAAGCCGACCACCTGCACCACCTGCGGCGGCCATGGTCAGGTGCGTATGCAGCAGGGCTTCTTCTCGGTGCAGCAGACCTGCCCGCGCTGTCACGGCACCGGTTCGATGATCGCCGAACCCTGTCCGGACTGCCGCGGCGAAGGGCGCGTGCAGGAACAGAAGACGCTGTCGGTCAAGGTGCCGCCGGGCGTCGACACCGGCGACCGCATCCGCCTGGCCAACGAGGGCGAGGCCGGCGAGAACGGCGGACCGCCCGGCGATCTGTACGTGCAGATCCAGGTCAAGGAACACGCGATCTTCAAGCGCGACGACAGTCATCTATACTGTGACGTGCCGATCAGCATCACCACCGCCGCGCTGGGCGGCGAACTCGAGGTGCCGACCCTCGACGGGCGCGTGACTCTCAAGATTCCGCCCGAGACCCAGTCGGGCAAGCTGTTCCGGATGCGCGGCAAAGGCGTCCGACCGGTGCGCGGCGGGCCGGTCGGGGACCTGTTGTGCCGGGTGGTGGTGGAAACGCCGGTCAACCTGAGTGCGCGGCAGAAAGAACTGCTGCGCGAACTGGACGTCACGCTGCGCGATAACAGCCGTCACAGCCCGCAGCACCACTCCTGGCTGGACGGTGTGAAAAAATTCTTCGAAGCCATGAAAGGCTAACCAATGACACGTATCGCGATCAGCGGGGCCGCGGGCCGCATGGGCCGGCATCTGATTGATGCCTGCCACGGGGAGGACGGGTTGTCCGTGGCGGTGGCGCTGGAGCGCGGCGGCCACGACCTGCTCGGCGCGGACGCCGGCACGGTGGCGGGAATCGGCGCGCTCGGCGTGTCGATCCGCTCTGATCTGGCCGGTGCGACCGGCGAGTTCGACGTACTGATCGATTTCACCCGCCCGGACGCCTCTCTGGCCAACCTGGCCGTCTGCCGCGCCGCCGGCAAGCGCATGGTGATCGGCACCACGGGCTTCAGCGACGAGCAGAAGAGCGAGATCCGGTCGGCATCGTCGGCCATCGGCATCGTGCTCGCGCCGAATATGAGCGTCGGCGTGAATCTGTGCCTGAAACTGCTGGACCTGGCCGCGCGCGTCCTGGGCGATTCGGTCGACATCGAGATCATCGAGGCGCACCACCGGCACAAGCTGGATGCCCCGTCCGGTACCGCATTGCGCATGGGCGAAGTGGTGGCGCGCTCGCTCGGGCGCGATCTCACGACCTGCGCGGTTTACGGACGCGAAGGGCAGACCGGGCCGCGCGACCGCCAGACCATCGGTTTCGAAACGATTCGTGCCGGCGACATCGTCGGTGACCACACGGTGCTGTTCGCCGGCGACGGCGAGCGGGTGGAAATCACGCACAAGGCGTCCAGTCGCGTCACCTTCGCCAAGGGTGCGGCGCGCGCGGCTGCCTGGATCGCCACGCAGCCGAAGGGGCTGTTCGACATGCAGGATGTGCTGGGGCTGAACTAGCGACGCTGCGGCCATGGTTGACCACCGTCGCCCTGATGAATCGTCATCCCGGCGAAGGCCGGAATACACGCCGACCGCGGCAGTAACAGCGCGTTGCGGGCGGTCGATGAAAGCGTCATTCCGGCGAAAGCCGGAATCCACCGCTGTTGAAACACCTGGATTCGGCTTTCGCCGGCGTGACGTTCCTTTAGGCTGATCCCGGGTTTTTCAGCCGGCGTCCACCGCTCGCCCCGGTTGCAGCCTCCAGGCGACACGCGGCCCACCTTGGCGTCAAGATCGCTTTCCCTTACAATTTCGTCATTCGCGCGTCATCGGACTCCCGGTGGGCAGCGCGCGCCCTGAAATCGCTCGGACAGACCCCTCGGCGGAGGTTTCCTTGAATATGTCGGCCTTATTGGCCCTGGAAGACGGCAGCCTGTTCAGGGGCCGTTCAATCGGTTCGGCTGGCCAGAGCTGGGGTTGCCAGCCCGATGGTTCCCTGACTCAGAACCAGCTTACCGGGACCCTGGCGATCGCCGTGAACGGGGTCCCCGATGGCGGCGCCGGAGCCATCGTGGTCACCGGACCGAATCAATACCACCACGAGCTCACCAAGTCGGAAACCCTCACCGGGCTGCCGATCGCGAATTACGCGGTGTCGGCCGGCGAGATCTCCTTTGCGGGTGATCGCTTCGCGCCGAGCGTGGCTTCCCAATCGGTCACGCTGACGGCGCACGTCGTGACGGCCGCGACCGTCTCCTATGGGCCCACGACCGGCCGGATTCAGATCACGGTGAACGGAATCCCCTCCGGCGCCGAGGCGGCAGTGCAGGTGAGCGGACCGGGCGGCTATGCCCACACCACCACGACTTCGGAGCTGATTCCCGGACTGGCTCCGGGAGACTACACGGTGAGCTCCACGGCGGTGAGCGCCGGAGGAACCAGCTATCTGGCCGGAAGTCCTCCGCAATCGGTCACGGTGGTCGCGGGACAGACGGTGCAAGCCGGGGTGACCTACATCGCCTCATCGGGATCGCTGTCGGTCACCATCGCAGGACTCCCTGCCGAAGCGGCCGCATCGGTCTCGGTCACCGGCCCAGGAGATTACGCCCGGACCCTCACGGAGTCGAGCACGCTTTCCGGACTGGAACCGGGAGCCTACCAGCTCGCCGCCGCAAACGTCGTCGCGAGCGGATTGACCTATTCACCCACCCAGCCGACTCAATCGGTCCAGTTATCGGCGGGGGGCACCATGACCGCTCAGGTGACCTATGCCTTGGGGAACGGGACCGGGTCACTCGATCTTCGGGTCGACGGCCTGTACCTGACCCAGGCGACCCAGCGCTACGATGGATCGGTGCCCCTGGTGGCAGGGCGCGAGGCCTACCTTCGGGGGTTCGTGGTGGCCAATCAGGCCAATACGGCACAGCCGCTCCTCCGGGTTAGGCTCTACAACGGCTCCACCCTGGTCCAGACCTACCAGATCCCGGCCCCGGCCGGCGGGGTGCCGACCTCCCCGAACGAGGGTTCCCTGGGAAGCTCCTGGAACGTCCTGGTCTCCGGCTCCCTGATCCAGCCGGGGCTCAGAGTGCTCGCCGATGTGGACCCCAGCGCCTCGATTGTGGAGGCGGACCGGTCGAACAACCAGTTCCCCGTCGGCGGCACGCCGCAGCCGGTGGATGTGCGGGCGCTGCCCGCCTTTCAGGTCCGGCTGGTCCCGGTGCTCCAGCAGGTCAATGGACAGACCGGGAACGTCTCGGCGGCGAATCTCGAGAGCTTCCTGAGCGACCTCAAACAGATGCTTCCGGTCGGGGCCTACGAGGCGGATGTCCACGCGGTGTATACCACGACGGCGCCGGTGCTCCAGAGCGGGAACGCCAACAGCGCCTGGAACACCATCCTGAGCGAGCTGCTGGCCCTTCGGACCGCCGACGCGAGCTCGCAGTACTACTACGGCGTGGTCCGGGCCACCTACACGAGCGGGGTCGCCGGGATGGGGTTCGTGGGCGGAACCGCCCGCACCGCGGTGGGCTGGGATTTTCTGCCCTCGGCCAGCAACGTGATGGCGCATGAGATCGGTCACACGATGGGGCGGCAGCACGCACCCTGCGGGGGAGCCGCCGGACCGGATCCCGCGTACCCCTACTCGGGCGGAACGATCGGAGTATGGGGACTCCAGCTCAGTGGACTGAGCCTCAAATCCCCCGGGACTTCCGACTTGATGGGATACTGCCAGCCGACCTGGATCAGCGACTACAACTGGAGCGCGATGGTTGAGTACCGTCAGAGCGGACCAAGCAACACGGTGTCTTCGGGGACCGGCACGGGCCTTCTGGTCTGGGGCAGGATCGGGCCCGACGGTGTCGTTCTGGAACCCGCCTTCCAGGTTGCGATCGGCTCGGGCGATGCGCCCGCTCCCGGCCCTAATCAGCTCGAGCTTCTGGCATCCGACGGGTCGGTGCTCCGCACTGTGTCGTTCGACGCTCCGGAAATCGGAGATCTGCCCGGAGGTCCCGAGCGGCAGTTTGCCTTCGTGGTCGCGGCGGGAGACAATCCCGACGCGATCGCCGGACTCCGGGTTAGAGCGGGCGGTCGCTCCGCGACGCGACAGGGCCAGCCCGGCGGAGAGCCCGAGCTGGCGGTGCGACGGGTCGACGACGAACGGGTCTCGGTGCGGTGGAACGCGGTGCGCTACCCCATGGCCATGGTGCGGGACGGGGTCAGCGGCCGTGTCCTGTCGTTCGCGCGGGGAGGCGATGCCACTCTCTGGGCCCGGTCCGACGAGGTCGAAGTGAACCTTTCGACCGGGACCCGTACGACGCGCCGGCGGGAGCGAGTGCTCAAGTAGCAGGGCGCTAGATTCACGTTGTGCCCTCCCTTCGACAATCCGCGGTGCTGGTCACCGGGGCGTCGAGCGGCATCGGAGAAGCCACGGTGGGACGGCTGGCGCGGGAGGGCTGCCAGGTCTTCGCCGGCGTGCGCCGCGCCGAGGACGGCGAGCGGCTGGTCGGGGAGTTTCCGGGTCCGGTCCACTGGGTTTCGCTCGACGTAACCCGCGGCGAGGAGATCGAAGGGTCGGCGCGCCGCGGTGGCGGGGCTCCTCGGGGGCCGGGGCCTCGCCGGCCTGGTGAACAATGCCGGGATCGCTCTCGGCGGTCCCCTCGAATACTTCCCTCCCGAAACGCTCCGCAGGCAACTCGAGATCAACGTGATCGGGCTCCACGCCGTCACGGCGGCCTTTCTTCCCCTGGTGCGGCGGGGACGGGGTCGGATCGTGCACATCGGATCGATTTCCGGCCGGGTGGGTTCGCCCTTCATCGGACCCTACGCCGCCTCCAAACACGCGGTCGAAGCGCTGGCGGACGCCCTTCGAATCGAGCTGCGGCCCGAGGGAATCCATGTCGCGTTGATCGAGCCCGGCCGGGTTCGCACTCCGATCTGGGCCAAGGGACTGGAACGCTCGGGCGCCGGCTCGATGGAATGCTCCCCGCCGAGGGCCAGGTGCGTTATGGGGGAAGGATCGGCGCGTTCCGCCGGATGCTCGAGCGGGCTCCGGAGCGAGGGCATTGCGCCGGAAGGTCGTCGCCAGGGCCATCGCCCACGCGCTCTTCGCCCCGCGCCCCGGATCCGCTACGTGCTGGGACGGGATGCCCGGGTGCGGCTCGCGCTGCTGCGGTTGCTTCCCAGCCGGGTCATGGACGCGCTGGTGCTGCGCTTTCTCGCCCGGATGGAGCGATCCGCCTCGTGAGGGCCTCGACCCCGCCTCTGGGGTCTCGCCGCGATCGGCGCTCGCCGGGTGTCTCGACCGGACTCCGGTGGATTCCGATACGCCGGTCGATGGACCCCACACCGTCGCCGATCATTCCGGCGACTCTGTTCCTGGAGCCCGGCGGGTCGGTGCAGGCTGGAGGCCACCCAGGGCCTGGTGGCCCACGGATCGGTCCACTGGGAATCGGCGAGATCCGCAGGTGGCGACGGTCGCCGCCGATGGTGGAGTGGTGACGGCCCTGCAGGCCGGCCGCACCGAGATCCGGCGAGCAACGGCGGCGGTACGGCGCGGTCCACGGTGACGGTGGTGCCAGCGGTGTCCCGGATCCGGTCCTGGCGGATCGCCGAGCAGGGCCTCACCGAGGAAAGCCTGCTGGGGTACTGGAGCGCCGATCTCGAAGTGAGCTTCGCGGTGGGAACCAAGGGGACCATCCTTCAAACGGTCGATGGGGGCGCCTCGTGGCACCAGATGGAAACACCCGATACGACCCACCTGGTCAGCATCTGGGGGTTTTCCCGCAGCGACGTGTACACGGTGGGGAACGACGGCGCCGCATGGCACTTCGATGGGCACGGCCTGGAGCAGCCATGCACACCGGATCGGACCGCACTCTGCTCAACGTGTGGGGGCTCTCGCCGGATGAGATCTACGCGGTGGGCGACCGAGTCGCGCTCCGGTATGACGGCGCCGACTGGCATCCGCTGTCCGGTGCAGAAGAACGCCGAGCTCTGGGCGGTGTGGGGCTCCGACCCGGCGCACGTGTTCGCCTCGGGCCAGAACGGCGTGTTGATCCAGTCTGGCCGGAACCCAGTGGACCCGCTGGTGAGCCCGACCAACCTCCTGCTCCTCGGGCTCTGGGGGACCGGGCCGGAGAACGTCTTCGCGGTGGGGATTCAGGGGACCGTGCTGCGATGGAACGGCACCGAATGGAACCGGATGTCCACGCCCAGCCGTCAGGACCTGTTCGCGGTGTGGGGAAAGAGCGGCGCGGAGATTCTCGCCGTGGGCAACAACGGCGCCATGCTTCTCTACAATGGGACCGACTGGAACCTGCTTCCCCAGACGGCGACCGGCGAGAATCTTCGGGCGGTGCATGCCGGCGCCGGGTGGGCCGTTCGGGGCGGCAGGATGGAACGGGACGGTGATCCAGCGTACCATCTCCGGCACGCTGGCGCCTTGGCACCGCGTCCCCGCTGCTGTTCGACGCCGCGAGGCTTCCCGGCCATACCCTGATCGCGGTTGGCGCGGGGAGGAGCGGTCCTCCGCGATGACGGCTGCGGGCTGGACTCACCTCGCGATTCCCGACCTCCCGCTCGCTCTACGGCACCGCGTTCGACCGGGCGGATCTCCTGGTGGTGGGCGATCTGGGCACGATCAAGCGCTACGACGGGATCGGGTGGCAGGACGAATCGTATCCTGCCCAATGGCTGCTCCGGTCCATCTGGCTCGATCCCGGCGGGGCAGGGATTCATCGTGGGAGAGCGGGGGATCATTCTGCGGCACGCCGGATCCCGCTGGATCGAGATGCCCCCACCCCGGGAGACCTTTCTCCGCCACGTCTGGGGGCTGGCGTTTCGACCAGGTGTTCGCGGTGGGCGACAGCGGCACCGCGCTGTCAACTGGAACGGGCAGCGCCTGGCGGGTTATGCCGACGCCGACCGATTCATTGCTCCGGCGGGTCTGGGGGAGCAGTCCCGACAATGTGCTGGCGGTCGGGGCTGGGGGTACCATCCTGCGCTACGATGGGGTACGATGGTATCAGATGCCGAGTCCGACGACGAAGGAGCTTCGCACCGTCTGGGGGACCGGGCCGACCGAAGCCTATGCCGCGGGAGAGGACGGCGTACTCCTCCAATTCGACGGAGCACGATGGACGCTGATGAGCTCACCGACCAAGGCCTTGCTCCTCTCCTTCGAATACGGGGCCGGTTCGGATCCGGTGCTGGTGGGAAGCAAGGGCATTCGGCTGGAGCCGGTTCGATGAGGGGGCGATTCTGGGTCCTGGCCCTCGCCTGCCTGGCGCATGCGGCGGCGCTGTCGATCAGCCCAACGCACCTGGCTCGCCGGAGTATGTGCTGGTCTTCGGTTCCCCTTATCAAGCGGTGCTGGTCACCTCGCCCCGGGCCTCCGGTACGGTGCAGGCCACCGTTCAGGACGGCCATGGGCACCTGGTGGTCCCCGACGAGGGCCCGACGTTCCATTCCTCGAATCCGGACGTTTTGATGGTAGACCCGGATGGGCACTGGACCGCATTCGGTCCGGGAGGCCCCGCGCAGATCATCGCCGAAGCGCGGGTGGGTTCCACCGAACTGACGGCGGCGATCTCGGTGGCGTTCGCCTGTACGCTCGAGCTCACCGTTCAGATGGCTCCGACGGCAATCACGCTCAATGTCGGTGATCACTTCACGCCGGTGATGACCCTCAAGAGCTGCGGAGGGCTGGTTACCGTTCCTGCCACCATCACCTGGTCGACCGCCGATTCGGGCGTGCTCTCGGTCAATCCCCAGACCGGCGAGACCACGGCGCTTCAGAGCGGCACCGGCACCGTTCGAGGGACCGCATCCTCCATTGCGAGCGCCATTAGCGGCTCGGTCGCCGTCACGGTGCGCTAGCGGGTCTCCTTACGGCAGACCGTAGCGCAGGACCGCCACGCTTCCAGTCCCTTTTCCGGTCAACGTCACCACGTACAGGCGGTCGTAGTCCGCGTCGGTCAGGGGCGGCACCTCGGCGCCGCAGAGCTGCTTTACGATCGTCGCGACGAGATTACTGTGACTCGCGACCACGGCTCGGCTCCCGGCCGGGAGCGCTTCGAGCCGGGCGGCCAGGCTGTCGATCGCCGCGGCGCCGACCACGGTGGTGGTGAGGCCGCGGGCCTCTGCCAGGGGAGTCAAGGTCTGCTGGGTTCGCCGGAATTCGCTCGCGAAAAGCGCGCTCACCCGGGCGTCGCCGAGGACTCGCGCGAGCTCGGCGGCTCGCTGATGGCCTGCCTGGCTGAGATTCGGGTCCCGGGGATCATCGGTGGCTTTTTCGGCGTGGCGCACCACAAACACGGTGATCGGCTCGGGCACCAGGGGAATCCGGGCCTGGGCGCGGACCAGGCCGCCGGCCGGCAATAGCAGGGTTGCGAGCAGGGCGAGACGCATGAATCGCTCTCCGGAGTGAGGACCAAGTCGACGATGGACAGGCCTGAAGTATAGATTCTCGCGGGTGCCATGAAGCGGGGAGGCCCTCGTCACCGGACCAACGCGGGGAGGCAGGGGTATGGGACGTCATTGGGTGAAGCCGGGTCTGATGCTCGCGCTGGGCAGTGCCGCGCTGGTCAACTGCGCGGTGAACCCGGCGACGGGACAAAACCAGATTTCCCTGGTCAGCGAGGCGCAGGAAATTCAGCTGGGCGAGCAGACCGCCGCCTCCGCCAAGACCGCGATCGGGGTCTACCCGGATTCCGGGATCCAGCGCTATGTGCGAAGCGTCGGACTCCGCATCGCCGCGGTCACCGAACGGAGCGGACTTCCCTGGAACTTCACGGTCCTGGATGACCCCCAGGTCAATGCATTCGCCGCGCCGGGCGGCAAGATCTTCATAACCCGGGGCATCCTGGCCTATCTGGGATCCGAAGCGGAGCTGGCCGGTGTGCTGGGTCACGAGTCGGGTCACGTGACGGCCCGGCACACGGCGCAACAGATCACCCGGCAGCAGCTCTTCGGGGTCGGACTCATCGCGGGCGCCGTGTTCTCGTCCACGGTGGCGAACAACATCGGGGCGATCTCCCAGGGTCTCAACCTGCTGTTCCTGAGTTACAGCCGGGGCGATGAAGCCCAGGCGGACGAGCTCGGCTTCCGCTATTCCCGGCGGCTCAACTACGACCCGCGGGAAGTGGCTCAGACGTTCGCCACGCTTCAGCGGGTCAGCGACATGTCGGGGAGTAAGGTGCCGACCTGGGCCGCCACGCACCCGGATCCGGGAGACCGGCTGACCAAGGCGCAGGAGCGGGCCGCGACCGTGCCACTGGACAGCCTCCGGAACGCGGTGGTGGCCCGCGACCAGTATCTCCAGGCCATCAACGGCATCGTCTTCGGGGTCGATCCCCGGCAGGGGTACTTCGAGGGCAGCACATTTCTCCATCCCGAGCTCCGGTTCCGGATCGAGTTCCCTTCGGGGTGGACCACCGAGAACCAGGCGCAAGCGGTGGTCGCGGTCAGCCCGAGTCAGGACGCCATGCTTCAGCTCTCGCCGGGAGGAAGCCAGTCTCCCGACGCCCTGATGCAGCAGTTCGCGGCCCAGCAGGGCGTGCAGGCGAGCCCTTCGGAGCGGGTGACCGTGAACCGGCTCCCCGGGATCGCCGCAGAGTTCCGGGCCAGCGACAGCCAGGGAAACCAGCTGGCGGGGCGGGTGATGTATCTGAGCTACCGGGGGAATACCTATCAGCTGCTCGGCTACACCCTCGCGGCCAGGTACGGCACCTATTCGGGCCCGCTGAGCAGCGCGATGCAGACCTTCGATGAGCTGACCGATCCGGCCGCCCTGAACAAGCAGCCGGTGCATCTTCACCTGGTGCGCTTGCCCCGCGCGATGACGATCGAGGAGTTCAACCGGCAGTACCCCTCCGCCGTGAGTGCGGACGTCATTGCGGTGATCAACGGAGTGACGGCGGGACAGACGATGCCGGCGGGGTACCAGGCGAAGCGAGTGGAGTAGCTACATCCGCCTGGTTCGTCGCTTGAGAAAATCCATCAGGATGAACTGCCCCAGCGTCATCGTGTTCGTGAAATAGGCCTTCCCCCGACAGATCTCGGCCACCTTCATCACGAACTGGACCAGCGATGGGTCCCGGGCGAGCATGAAGGTATTGATCATGATCCCGCTTCGGCGACAGAGCCCGACCTCGTGGTAGGTAGCCTTGAGGATCCGGGGGTCGAGGCCCGCCGAGTTGATATAGACCTGGCCGCTCGCCAGGGTGATCGCCGAGGGCTTCCCGTCGGTGATCATGATCACCTGCTTCATGTCCTTCTTCTGTCCCGCGAGAATCCGGCGCGCCAGCTTGAGCCCTTCGGCGGTATTGGTGTGCCAGGGTCCAACCTGGGCCTCGGCAAGCCCCCGAAGGGGAATCTCTTCCGCTGAATCGTGGAACAGCACCACCCGCAAGGAATCCCCCGGGTACTGGGTGCGAATCAGGTGGGTCAGGGCCAGGGCGACTTTCTTGGCGGGGGTGAATCGGTCCTCGCCATAGAGAATCATCGAGTGGGAGCAGTCGAGCATCAGCACCGTTGCGGCGGAGGAACGGTACTCGGCCTGGTGGACCTGGAGATCGCGATATTCGAGATCGATCGGGATCCGGATCCCTTCGCGCGCAATCGCGCTGCCAAGCGTCGCGGGAACATCGAGATTGAGCACATCCCCGAACTCGTAGGGTTTGCTCGCGCCTTCGAGCTCGATCCCGGTGGCCAGGTGCGGGGTCTCGTGGGCCCCCGCGCTGGATTTCCCGATGCTGCCGAGCAGGTTTTTCAGGGTCTTGTACCCGAGGAAGTCCATTCCCTTCTCGGTCAGGCCGAACTGGATCTGCTGGGCGGCGCGCTGGGCCTGCCCGCCGGGCCCGAGCACCGGGGTGTAGCTCTCGGGAATCTGAGGCGCTTCCTGAAGCTTGAGATAGCCCTCGTCGGCGAGGCGCTGAATGATCTGGTCGATCAGATCGGCCAGGTCACGCTCGATCTGCTGGTCCCGGTCGGGGTCTCCGGTCGTGTCGCCCCGGAGGATCTTGAGCATGTCGGGGGTCAGCTGGCCCGAATCCATCAGGGCACGGAGGATCGCCTCGCGCAGGGCATCCAGTGACCGTTCGTTCCCCTCGGGCGGCTCGGCCCAGTAGGGCCAGTCCATCGGGGAACCGGCGAATCCCGATTGCAGCAGGAAATCGCCCAGCTGGTCGAGCAGGGATTGCAGATTGACGGCGTCGGCGAGACCGGGAACGAGCTTGCTGTAGGTGGTGAAGCGCATGCTGCGGCTGCCGGATCAGGTTTCCATCGTTGCCTTCTCCGAAAGGTACTCGGTTCGGTCCGGCGCCGTCGCCACCCGGATCGTCTCCGCGAGAACTTCCTCGGCCGAAGCGACCCAGGCGCGGAAATCGCCGTTGTCGATTCTGGCCGGGAGATCCTTCAGGCGGTCGAGGTCGAATCGCGAGTCGGTGATGGCGTATCCCAGCGACGCCGCCTCGAGCGCATTCCCGGTCTGCTCCACGTGTCCTTCGACCGGCACGAGAAAGAGCGGCTTCCCGAGCCAGATGGCTTCACAGACCGATTCGAAACCCGCGGTGCTCACCACGGCCCGGGCGCCGGCCATCAGGGTGAGGAACTTGTCCGCATCGAGGCTGTGGAAGGCGAGGTTGGGCTCCACCTGCTCGACCGGGGGCGCCCCGGGACGATCATAGAAGCAATGCAGGATGGTCTCGGGATGGCGCCGGTGCCAGGTGACGATCTCCTCCCGGTAGCCGTGATTCAGCAGATACACCAGGTAATACGCACCGGGCGTCGGTGTCCTGGCGGACAGCTCACGCCGGAGGAGCGGTGGGCCGACCACCAGCCGCCTGGTTTCCACCGGGGGGGCCGGAAAGAACGAAAGCGCGAGTTTCCAGGAGCGAGCGCCCACGATGCCCGCGAAGAGCTTGTATCCCAGGCGCTGGAGCCGCAGCCCAGGCGGCCGGGCGCCTCGGGGATGAAAGATCATGAACTGGTGGGCCATGGCGATCACCGGCACCCGGGGCGGGCGGGTCACCTGGAGCAGCCCGGTCAGGGGCTCGAAGAAATTCAGGATCAGGTCCGGGGCGGTGCGCTGGATCAGACCGTCCAGGGTGCGAACGCTCTTCCGGTAGGTGGGGAGTCGCCGGAACGCGTTTGCCACGGTGCGGGCGACCGAAATCGAGCGGTTGCCGCGGAGCAGGAATCCGGGGCTTGGCAAGCGCATGGACCGGCACTGGGAACGCGCGGGTGAAGTAGTCCGGGAGGGTACGATGGCCGGGCTGCCCGGCGACCACCCCGACCGTTTCATGCCCCCACCGGGACAGGATCTGCTGAACGGCCAGAGCCTGGGTCAGGTGTCCGCGCCCTTCGCCCTGCACCGTCAGGAAGATTCTCATGGAGATGGATCAGGCTGAAGTTGCCTGCATGGTCCTCCACCAAGGCCGTACAATTCTCGACCCAGTCGCCGCAGTTGAAGTAGTCCAGCTCGCCGATCCGCCGGATTTCCGGGTGATGGATGTGCCCGCAGATGACGCCGTCGACCTGCGCGGGCCGAGGCGAGGTGAGTCATCGCTTCCTCGAATCCGGTCACATAGCGCACCGCGGTCTTGGCGCGCCCCTTGAGGAATTTGGCATAGGACCAGTATCCCATGCCGAGCCGCCGCCGCAACCGGTTGAGCCACAGGTTGAGATCGAGGATGACCTGATAGAGACCCGAGCCGAGGCGCTCCAGCAGCCGGTTGAAGTGGGTCAGACCGTCGAACTGGTGCCCGTGCACCACCAGGTAGCGCCGTCCGTTCAGCCCGACGTGAATCGCCTCCCGGGCGATCTCCAGCGGCCCGAAGCGCAGGCCGACGAACGGCTCCATGAACTCGTCATGGTTCCCGGTGAGGTAAATCACCCGGGTGCGCTTCCGGCTCTTGCGGAGGATCTTCTGGATCAGCGTGTTATGATTGTCCGCCCAGAACCAGCCGCGGCGGAGCTCCCATCCGTCGATCAGGTCACCGACGATGTAGAGGATTTCCGGGCGGGCGACCCGGAGGAACTGCAGCAGCGGATCGACCTGCGCGTGACGGGTCCCCAGGTGGACGTCGGAGATCCACACCGCGCGCCAGCGGCCCGGGTTCGGGTTGGCTCCCATGTCCTTCCAAGCTAGGACCGCCGCCGGTTCCGGCAATCGGCACCGGGGCAGCTGAAACCCGATCGCGACGGGGCGGTCACCGGGTCGTGATCCAATCGCAACAAAGGACACGGCGCTACTTTTTGGCGCATGCCTCCCCCCGGCGCCGCCTTCGGCGCCCTTCGCCACCGGAACTTCCGGATCTTTCTCAGCGGGCAGTTCATCTCCCAGTGCGGCACCTGGATGCAGACCGTCGCGCTGGGTTGGCTTGCGCTGGTCCTGTCCAACTCTCCCCTCCAGGTCGGGCTGGTGACCACGTTCGGTGCGCTGCCGGTGCTCCTGTTCACCCTCTATGGCGGCGTCATCGCCGACCGGGTCAACCGCCGCCGTTCGCTCCTGATCCTGCAATCGCTGCTGCTGCTCGACGCCCTGGCGCTGGCGCTGCTGACCGCGTTTCACCAGGTCACCATGCCGCTGGTGTACGGACTCGCGGCGGTGCAGGGCACCGTGAGCGCCTTCGAAATTCCGATCCGGCAGTCCTGGCAGGTCGAGCTGGTGGGCAAAGGCGATCTGATGAATGCGATCGCGCTCAATTCAACCGCCTTCAACCTCTCCCGGGTGATCGGACCGGCGATCGCGGGAACCCTGGTCGCCACGGCGGGGTCGGCGGTCTGCTTCTTCCTCAACGCCGCGAGTTTTCTCGCGGTGCTCATCGGCCTCACCATGATTCGCCCCGAGGCGACCTTCACCGGGGAGTTTCCGGCCCGCCGGGCCGCGCTTCGCGAGGGCATCGCGCACGTGTTCGGGACGCCCTGGCCCAAGGCCCTGGTCAGCCTGACGGCGGCGCTCAACATCTTCGGCACGTCCTTCATCGCCATCATGCCGGTGTACGCTCGCGACGCGCTGCGCGCCGGGGCCGGCGGGTACGGCGCGCTGATGTCCTGTTTCGGCCTCGGAGCCGCGGTGGGGGCGCTCACCATCGCCGGGATCGGGCACCGCTTCCGCCGCGAGCGCACCGCGGTGGTCGCCGCGCTGTTTCTGGGGACCTGCCTCGTTCTGATCGGTCTGGTCTATCATCTGGCGCTGGCCCTTGCCCTGGTGCTCGGGGCGGGGCTCAGCATGGCACTCAACTCGATCATGACCAACACCCTGCTGCAGACCGAGGCCCCCGATCACCTGCGAGGGCAGGTGATGGGGTTCTATTCGTTCATCGTGGTGGGGATGTCGCCCTTCGGCTCGCTCCAGGCCGGGTGGATCGCCGAGCACGCGGGGACGCGAGTGGCCCTGGGGATCGGGGGATCGGCCTGTCTTCTGGTGGCGGGGGTGATCGCCTGGCGCATGATGATCCGTCGTCCCCGGGCGCCCCAAGTGGTGCCGGAGGAGGTCCCATGATCGTGACGATTTCTCGAGAGTATGGCGCGGGGGGATCGGAGATCGCGCGGCGACTCGCCGCGGCGCTCGGCTGGCGCCTGGTCGATAACGACGTGATCGACCAGGTGGCCAAGGAGTCGGGCCTCCCCGTCGAGGAAGTCGCCGAGAAGGAGGAACGAGCCCCGGGGTTCCTCGACCGGCTGACCCGCGCGCTCGCCCGGGCCGCGCCGGAGCTCTTTCCCCGCGCCCCCGAACGGGTGCCCGAGCCGGAAGAGGCCACCCTGGTCCGCGCCACGGAGAAAGTGGTCGCCGAGCTGGCTCGGGGCGAGCACGTCGTGGTGGTGGGCCGGGCCGCCTCGGCGGTACTCTCCCATCGCGACGCCCTGCACGTCAAGGCGGTCGCGCCCAAACCTGCCCGGCTGTCGCGCGCGATGGAACGGCTGGACGCCGACCGGGAAACCGCCCTCCGGGTCCTGGAGGACAACGACGCGGCGCGAGGTCGCTATCACAAACAGTATTACGGGCGGGACTGGAGCGACCCCGCCAACTATCACATGGTGCTGAACACGGAGGCGCTGGGACTCGAAGGGGCGGCCCGGCTCATCGAGGCGGAGGTGCGGCTCCGGGCTCGCGCCGAGAAGCGCTAGAGGCCGGGGGCGGGCCGGGGCGGCTCCGGGTCATCGCGCCCCAGCCGTACTCTTCCGTGCGGGTTATGCGCTTCTGGGCCGCCAGCGCCTCCAGCACCAGCTCGCAGGCGGCAACCTCGACCCCGGGGTCCTTCGCGTTGGCCAGGCCGAGCTCGTGGATCAGGCGCAGCAGCCCCGGCACCACCCCGAACGCCCTGGCCGCGGCATCGGCGCGCTCGTCCCCGTTCAGTTTGAGCGCCGACCCGGCGTCGAACCAGGCCACGATTCCGTCGAGCCGATCGTCCGGCTCTTCGCCGATGCGAACCAGCAGGGTTCGCAGTGCGGCCCGCCGGATCAGCTCCCGGGCAATCACCCCGGCGCCCTGGAGCTCTCCTTCGTATTCCAGCTCGAGCTTGCCGGTGATGGAAGGCAGCGCGGCGTAGATGTCGGAGATCCGGGGCACCGCTTCGTTCTCGCGGAGGAGCACGGCACGGCGCTCCGCGCTCGAGACCACGTTCTCGAGGGTGCTGATCGGGAGCCGCTGGCTCACCCCGGAGCGGCGGTCGACCCGCTTGTCGCTCCGCGCCTCGAATGCCACCCGCTCCACCACTTCCCGCACCAGATCGGGGATTCGTACCGGGGGGCCCTGCCCATCGCGCTCGGTCCAGGCCTCCTGGGCGGTGATCGTCATTCCGGTTTCCACTTCGCGGGGATAGTGGGTGCCGATCTCGGCGCCGATCCGGTCCTTGAGTGGGGTGATGAGCTTGCCCCGCGCGGTGTAATCCTCCGGGTTTGCGGTGAAGCAGAGGAGGACGTCGAGGGGCAGGCGAACCGGATACCCTTTGAGCTGGACGTCGCCTTCCTGCATGATGTTGAAGAGGCCGACCTGGATCTTTCCGGCGAGATCGGGCAGCTCGTTGATGGCGAAGATCCCCCGGTTGGCGCGGGGCAAGAGCCCGAAGTGCATGGTCAGCTCGTCGGAGAGGACGTGCCCCCCGCGAGCGGCGCGGATCGGATCGAGATCGCCGATCAGATCGGCGATGGTGACGTCGGGGGTGGCCAGCTTCTCCACGAAGCGATCCTCCGGGCCCACCCAGGCGATCGGGGTCGCCTCGCCGTCGGCGGTGATGCGGTCGCGGGCGTACTTGCTGATCGGGGCGAAGGGATCGTCGTTCACCTCGCTGCCCGCCACGATCGGCAGCCGCTCATCGAGGAAACGGGTGAGGCTGCGGAGGATCCGGCTCTTGGCCTGGCCCCGGAGCCCCAGCAGGATGAAATCCTGCCGGGCGAGCAGGGCATGCACCAGATCGGGAATGATGCTGTCCTCGTAACCCTGGATGCCGGGAAAGAGCGACTCGCCCGACCCGAGGGCGCGGAGCAGATTGGTGCGGACCTCGTCCCGCACGGAACGTCCGGCGAGCGGCGGCCTGCCCCAGGCGCTGGCCCGAAGCTCACCCAGGGTACGGGGGAGGGGGTGCGTCACGCCGGCACCGCCTCGCTCACCGGGAAGGGAACCAATCGGGCTTCTCCCTGCCCGGCCTGGAGGATGGCGTCGGAAGGGACTTCCCGACGCACCGTGGCCATGGCCAGGATCCGTTCATCTGAGCTTACGGTGGTACGCAGAACACCGACCTCCTTCTCTTCCAGAAAAAGCCTTCGATCTTCTCCGGCAACCGGCATCGCCAGGATTGCCCCGCGAAGCGCACGATTGGCGTGGCCCCGGAAGTGAACCCGTGCGACCGTTTCCTGACCGGTGTAGCAACCCTTGGAATACGACACCGCCCCAAGCTCATCATAGCGAACTTCCTGAGGCAAGGTCTTTTCGTCGATTTCCGATCCCAGGGCGGGCCAGCCGCCGAGTACTCTCGCGGCGGCGAGAGACGCTGCTCCGCCGGTGATCGCGCCGCTCCTCTCGAGTTTGCGGGCGAACGCCGCCACGGACGCTGCCCCGCCGATCACGAGCCACGCGAAGGGCATGACCGGAGTGGCCTTCGCCAGCAGGAGGTCCTCCGAGACGCGGGAAAGATGCCCGGGACCCGGCAGCGGGCTTCCGAGAAGCCCGAGGAGTTCGGAATCCATCCGGGCGCCCAGCAGGCACAGGGCGCTCCATTTTCCGGTCCGCTCCTCCACCCTGGCCAGCCTCGGCGGGAGCACCCGCGCCAGGTGCCCCAGGGCAAGCTCCCGTGCGAATTCCGGTAGGATGAGAGTGATCGCCCCGTCGGCGCGCGCGACGAACGGATCCAGCAGGATCATCCCCTTGTTGGTGAGGATCCCACCGTAACTCAGACTCTGCTCCCCTGCCGCTATGACATCGTTGGTCAGGAGACCCTGAAGACAATCCAGTGCGCCGGGCCCTTCGATGTGAAACAGGGCTGACTGACTCGGGACCAGGACTGCGCCGGTCTGGAGGGCCTGCATCGCTTCGCGGGGAATGGCAAAATCCTGCTGCATGGAGGAAAGCTAATTCCTGTAGAATCCTGCCCGGGCATAGGAGAGATCGAGCAGCTCGACCGGGTGGGCCACCGCGATGGGCAGCCGGGCAGCCCGGAGTCCCGCTCCGATCTGCATGAGGCACCCGGGATTCCCGGTAATGACCAGGTCGGGCCGGGGCGCCGCGCGCGCGATTTCCTCCACCTTGAGGTCCAGCACGGCGCGGGCCATGCCGCCGTGCAGCATGGAATAGATCCCCGCACTCCCGCAACAGTGATCCGATCCGGGCAGCCTCCGAACCTTCAATTCGGGGATCGCCGCCAGCATCTGAAGGGGAGCCTCGCGAATACCCTGCGCGTGCTCCAGGTGGCAGGGCGCATCGTAGGCCACATCAAAGGGCACCGGCGCGCCAGCGCGGGGGCCGGCCGCCGCCAGCAATTCGGTTACGTCGCGAACCCGGCCGGCGAAATCGGCGAGCGCGGGGTCGTGAGCCCCCCCGGCGCGAAGGTGCGCCCCGCAGCCCGCGCTGTTCACCACGATCGCCTCGGCTCGGGCCCCGAACGCCCTCGCGTTTCGGTGCAGGAGCTCGATAGCGGGTTCGGCATCCCCGGCATGCTCGTGGAGGGCGCCGCAACAGGTCTGGGAGCCGATCTCGATGACCCGATACCCGTTCGCGGTCAGGGTCCGCCTGGTCGCTTCATGCACCCGTCTGAACAGAACGTCCATCACGCAGCCGCGAAAGAGCGCGACGGTTCCCCGCGCACCGGGGCTCTTCGTCGCGGCGGGTTGCGGGTTCCGGGGAGCCTTCCATGCTCGCGCGGAGGTCTGGCTGGCCGCGAGCATGCCCATCGCGAATCGCGCCGCCCCGCTTCCGGCCAGGAGCCGGGGCAGTCCGGATTTCCTGAGCCAGCGCGCTCCGGTGAGGATGGGGCGCCAGCGCGATTGCCGGCGAAACACTCCCAGAGCGAGCCGGGCCCGCCAGGGGAGTCCATTCGCTCGGGTGAGGCGTTCCCGAGCGGCGCCCAGGCCCTTGCCGTATTCCACCCCAGCCGGGCAGACCGGCTCACACCCGCGGCAGCCCAGGCAGAGATCGAGGTGCTCGCGGAGCGCGGGATCGTCGGCGGGGATCTCTCCCCGCTCGAGCGCCCGCATCAGGAGAATCCGCCCGCGAGGCGAGTCGTTCTCGTCGCCGGTCGCGAGGTAGGTGGGGCAGGCGGGAAGGCAGAACCCGCAGTGCACGCAGGGATCGAGCGCGGCGAAACCGTCTCGGCTCATTCGTTCCCGTCGGATCCCAGCGCGACCACGAACGTCCCGTCGGGATCGAACACCGACCGGAGCCTGGTGGTCAGACCACCCACTCCCTCGCGGTACTCCCCGAAGTGCCCCACCGCGCTCCGGAACGGCCAGCTGGCACGCTCCAGGGTGAGGGGGATCTCCCGATTGGCGAGGTCGTGACGCAGATCGCGCAGGGATTCGGGATCGGTCGAGCCACTCCACCGCAGCATTCCCCGGCCCGCGCCTGCGGTGATGGCGCCGATTCCCATCCGCTCACCGAGCAGGTCCAGCACCTCGTCCAGACTGTCGGGGAGAACTCCCATCCGGAAGGTGACCGCCTCCCGGAGGGTGCTCCGGGCGAGGGCGGTCTTGAGCCCGGTGGCGATCTCGGGATGAAGACGGGACCACGCGACCGGGCTCCGCGCGGTGACCTGGGCTTCCACCGCCCGCACCGCCGTCTCGGTATCCTGGATTTCGAGGAGCAGGACCCAGTCGGGCTGGCCGGTGGCCTGCGGCGAGCACAGCTCGAGCGCGGCCGCGGGGATGTTCGCTTCCATCAGATCGCGCCCTTCGCGGGTCAGCGTGTCGCGCTCTCCGGTGGCGAGCAGCACCGCGCCGGCGGCGGGGAGGGCCCGCAGCCGGAGCTGAGCCTCGGTGATGATGCCGAACGCCCCGAAGGAGCCTGCTTCGAGCCGGGTCAGATCATAACCCGCGACGTTCTTCACCACCTTGCCCCCCGCCCGGATCACCCGCCCGTCCCCGGTCACCACGGTGACCCCGAGCAGGTGATCCCGCACCGGGCCGAACCCGTGTCGCAGGGGACCCGCGGTTCCGGTGGCGATCACCGAGCCGATGGTGCGATCGGAAGCGCCGGGCGGGTCGAGTGCAAGCCGGGTCCGATGAGGAGCCAGGGCGTCGTCGAGCGCGGCCACCGTATGGCCGGCATGCACGCCGGCCACCAGGTCGGCGGGGGACAGCTCGAGCATCGCGGTCAGCCGTCCGGTGGCGATCGCGATCTGGGCGGGGGCATCGGGAGGGAGCCAGGTGCCCCGGCCCTCGATCCTGACCCGCAGTCCTTCCCGGTGGCACAGGCCGCAGAGGTCGGCCACCGCCTGGGTGCTATCGGGGACCGCGCGGGGGACCCCATCCGGAGCGGACTCGATCGCCGCGTTGCCGAACTCCTGGCGAAGCCTGGTATGAAGCGCGCTTTCACTCATGCGAGGCTCCGTTGCCGCGGCCCGGGCGGCCGACCCATTCTCGACAATAGTGGATCGGCACCACCTTCTCCGGATTGGCGCGTTCGGCGGGATCGAATACCCGGCGGACCGCGCACATGGTCGCGAGGGTGACCGGGTCGAAGATCAGCGGCATGTAATCTCGCTTGTCCGCGCCGACCCCGTGCTCCCCGGTAATCGATCCGCCCGCCTCGACACACACCTGCATGATCTCCGCGCTGGCCGCTTTCACCCGATCGGCAAGGTCCTGGTCCCGGCGATCGAACGAGATGTTGGGATGAAGGTTGCCGTCGCCGGCGTGAAAGACGTTCGAGATGATGACCCCATGGCTCCGCCCGATCTCCCCGATGCGGTCGAGAATGGCCGGGAGCGCTGAGCGGGGAACCACCGCGTCCTGCACCACGAGATCCGGCGCGATCCGACCCGCCGCGCCGAAGGCCTTCTTGCGGCCCTGCCAGAGCCTGGCCCGCTCCGCCGGCGTCGACGCCGCGCGGACGCTTCGGGCTCCATGGGCGATGAGCAGGGCGTTGACCGCCTCACTCTCCGATGCGACCTGGGCCGGATGGCCGTCCACCTCGACCAGGAGCACCGCTCCGGCGTCTACCGGGTACCCCGCCGCATAGATCGACGCCTCCACCGCGCGGATGCAGGCCTGATCCATCATCTCCAGCGCGGCCGGGACGATTCCCTCGGCGATGATCGCGCTCACCGCTTCACTCGCGGCCCGGATGGTCGAGAAATCGGCCAGCAGGGTCCGGATCTCCGAGGGGATGGGCTCGAGCCGGACCGTGATTTCCAGGGCGATGCCGAACATGCCCTCGCTACCGACGAACAGCCCGACCAGATCGGGCCCCCACGGCTCGCCATGAGGAGAGCCAAGCCGGGCCTGCGAGCCGTCCGGGAGCACGACCTGGAGCGCGGCGATGTAGTTGGTGGTGACCCCGTACTTGAGGCAATGCGGACCGCCCGCGTTCTCCGCCACGTTGCCGCCCAGGGTGCAGGCGGACTGGCTGGAGGGATCGGGCGGGTAGTGCAGCCCGAAGGGAAGCGCCGCCTCGGACAGCTTCGCGTTGACCACGCCGGGCTCCACCACCGCTCGGCGGCGTTCCGGGTCGATCGAGAGAATCCGGTTGAGACGGGTGAGCACCACCAGGACGGTGTCGTCGGCCAGCGCGCCACCCGACAGCCCGGTGCCGGCCCCCCGGGCGACCCAGGCCGCCTGGTGCCGGTGCAGGCAGCGAACGATCTCGATGACTTCTTCCCGCGATCCCGGCAGCACGACCAGCCGGGGCCGAGCCATATGGGTGGGGAGGCCGTCGGACTCGAAGGTGCGCAGCTCTGGGAGGCGCTCGCGAACCCAGCGGGGTCCTGCAATCGCGGCGAGATCGGCCGCGAGGTGATTGGTGGTCACGAGGAGAAGTTAGTAGCTGTGCGGTGGGAGGGGTGAGGAGCGGCTTACGACTCCCCGCCCTTCACCACGCACACCACGGACCTCGCCGCTGCTACGCCGCTTCCGACGGCAGGCTCTTCAGATGTTTCACTTCCGGAGCGTTGCGGAGCTTCTCGAACGCCCGCTCCCGGATCTGACGCACCCGCTCCCGGGTGACGCCGAGCATCGCCCCGATCCCTTCGAGGGTGAGCGGCTCGCTGCCTTCTTCCAGGCCGTAGTAGAGCGACAGGATCCGCTGTTCCCGGGGGGTGAGGTAGCGGCGAAAGAGCGAGGAGAGAAAGTCCTTGCGAAGGCCGGCGTCCACCAGGCTCTCGATGTCCCCGGTATTCCCGGCCACCCGCTCCCCGAACGTCGCGGCCGACGAATCATGGCGCTCGACCGGTGCATCGAGCGAAACCTCGACGGTCGAGACCAGGCGGGCCTGCCGGATGGTCTCCACGTCCTCGTCCAGGACCTGCGCCGTCTCCGAGTCGGTCGGTGACCGGCCCAGTTCCTGGGCCAGGAGACTCTCGATGCGGGCCATCTTCATCAGCGCGGCGTTCTGATTCAGGGGAATCCGGACCGTGCGGGTCTGCTCGGCGAGCGCCTTGAGGACGCACTGGCGCACCCACCAGACCGCGTAGCTGATGAACTTGACCCCGTGGGCCGGGTCGAATTTGCGAACCGCCTTGAGCAACCCTTCGTTGCCGATCGCCACCAGCTCGGACAGATCGAGCCCGTGCCCCTGGAACCGCTTCACGTAGGAGATCACGAACCGCAGGTTCGCGGTCACCAGGCGATCGACCGCGGCCTGATCACCCTTGCGGGCCCGCTTGGCCAGCCGGATCTCCTCCTTGGCGTTCTCGATCATCGGAAGCTTGCGAATGTCGAGGAGGTACTGATCAAACGCGTTGGCTGGAGCGGAGCGATGCAGCGATCGGGGTGCAGGAGAGACACGGTGGCGAACGGGAGGCATGAAACCTCGCACGAAAGGTCGACGGTGAGCCTGCTTGCTGCGTGTTGTGCCCGCGGAAAGTCGCGGGTCTCGGTTTGCCGAAGATCCTGCAGTGCGACCGTGCCAATGTAGGAACGATTTTTTGACGGTCAAGCAGTTGACATCATCCACATGGCAACGTGTTTCTGCGCTGTGGATTGCGCGTTTCCTCCACTTCGTCCCCATTCGGGTTGTCCACCTTGATGTGTCGGGAGCGACCTAAACCGCAGCGGGACGCTGGGTTCGGCCGCCGAGCCGCCCCCGGGGAGCCCGTGGAAAACTTGTGGAAAGATTGCGGGTTAACCGGCCGAGTCGCGCAGAACGGCCTGCACCTGGTCGCGAGGAACCGGAATCGTCCAGTGGGTTCCGTCCCGCGCCATCGCGCCCAGCGTGTTAGGGAGGGCGAACCGGACCTCGCCGTGCCGGACTTTCTTGTCGTGCTGCATCGCCTCGAGCAGCAGGGCCGGCCGCCAGGCCCGCTCGAGCGCGACCGGACGACCGAGCCTGGCCAGGACGGCACCCACCTGCGCGGCGAGACCTGGTGGGGCCAGGCCGATCCGCTCGGCGAGACGGGCTTCGGTGACCAGACCGATCGCCACCGCATCTCCGTGAGGGATCGCGTAGTGAGTGACCTGCTCGATGGCGTGGCCGACCGTGTGGCCGGCATTGAGGATGGCGCGCGGGCCGGCCTCGCGCTCGTCCTCCTCCACGACCCCGGCCTTGATCCGCACGCTTCGGGTGACCAGCTCGGTCAACCCGGCCGGGTCGCGGGCAAGCAGGAGTTCCAGGGACCGGTCGATCCATCCGAAGTAGGCGGCATCCGCCACCACGCCGTGCTTGACCGCTTCCACCAGGCCCGCGGCGAGATGGTCGTGGTGCAGGGTCCCCAGCACCGCGGGATCGGCGATCACGGCGGCGGGCGGGTGAAAGGCTCCGACCAGGTTCTTGCCGGAGCGGGTGTTGACCCCGGTCTTTCCACCCACCGACGCGTCGACCATGGCAAGCAGAGTGGTCGGCACCTGGAGCCAGGGAATCCCGCGGAGATAGGTCGCCGCGACGAACCCGGCGAGGTCGCCGACGACGCCACCACCCACCGCGACGATCGCGGTGTCGCGTCCAAAGCCCAGGCCCAGCAGTCGGTCGGTCAACGAGCCCCACCGGGTGCGCGTCTTGGAGCGCTCTCCCGGCGCGATGACCAGGGTCGGCGCCTCGAGCCCATGGGGTACCGCGCGGGCCACGGTACGATCGGTGATCACCACCAGGCGGCGGCCGGGGAGGTACTGAGCGGCAAAGCCGGCCAGCCCGCCGGTCAACCCGCTGTGCACGAAGACCGGATAACGTCCTCCGGCATGGAGGACTTCGACGACCGGATTCATGCTACCAGGTCACGTCGGGCCGGCCGTCGCGATGATTGGCGAGCCGGGCCAGCACGAAGAGGTAGTCGGAGAGACGGTTGAGGTAGGTGAGGAACAAGGGGGGAATCGGTTCCTCGCGCCCCAGCGCGACCACCGCGCGCTCGGCCCGGCGGCAGATCGTCCGGGCGAGATGGAGGGTCGCGGCCTTGGGCGAGCCCGCCGGCAGCACGAAGGCGCGGAGCGGGGCCAGCTCGGTTTCCGCGGCATCCATCGCGCGTTCCAGGTCGGCGACGCGGGAATCCCTCAGCTCGGCCTTGGCGAGCGCGGCTCGGACCTTGTCCGGATCCGGGCTCGCGAGCTGGCCGCCCAGCGCAAAGAGGTCGCGCTGAATCGCCTCGAGCTCCCCATCGAACAGCGCGACCGGGGCGGTGGCCCGGGCCAGGCCGAGGGCCGCATTGAGCTCGTCCACCTCGCCGTAGGCCATAACCCGCGGGTGGTTCTTGTCGACCCGTCCGCCACCGAAGAGACCAGTCGTGCCGGCGTCGCCGGTTCTGGTATAAATGCGCATGGGGGAAAATACCTCCAAGCGTTGAACGGTGAGCGGGGAATGGACCGTCGCTTACCCGCTACATTTCACGGGTGAGCGATTCCATGACCGACATCACCATCATCGGCGGCGGTCCCACCGGACTGTTCGGCGCGTTCTACGCGGGGATGCGGGGCGCCTCCTGCCGGATCATCGATTCGCTGCCCGCCCTGGGCGGCCAGCTCGCCGCGCTCTATCCCGAGAAGCTCATCTTCGATGTCGCCGGGTTTCCCACGATCCTGGCCAAGGACCTGGTGAAGGGAATGACCGAGCAGGCGCTCCAGTTCGGCTGCGAGGTGCGCCTCAACGAAACGGTCACCGGGCTGCGCCGGATCGAGGACCCCGCGGGGGGGATCGGGCACTTCGACCTGGAAACCGATGCCGGGACCTATCCCACCAGCACGCTCCTCATCGCGGCGGGCATCGGCGCCTTCGAAGCCCGCCGGCTGCCCCTCGACGATGCCGCCCAGTGGGAAGGGAAGGGCCTCGATTACACGGTGCAGGATCCCAAAGAATTCGCCGGCAAGCGAGTGCTCATCGTCGGGGGTGGCGACTCGGCGTTCGACTGGGCCATGAACCTGGTCGGGGTGGCCGACTGGGTCACCCTGATCCACCGGCGCGAGGGCTTTCGCGCCCACCAGGGTACGGTGCGCCACGTGGAGCGTCTGGCGATGCAGGGGAAATGCGAAATCCGCACCTTCTGCGAAGTCAGCGCGATCGCGGGATCCGGAAGGATCGAGCGGGTCACCCTGCTCAATACCCAATCGCGGGAAGAGGAAACCCTCGCGTTCGACGCGGTCCTTCCCCAGCTGGGCTTCCACTCGGACCTCGGCGCCATCAAACAGTGGGGACTGGACACCGAGCGGGCCGACATCCGGGTCAGCCGGGTCATGGCCACCAACATCCCGGGGATCTATGCCGCCGGGGATGTGGCGGCGTACGAAGGGAAGCTGAAGCTGATCGCGACCGGCGCCGCGGAGGCCTGCACGGCGGTCAATCACGCGGTGCACTATATCGATCCCAGGAAGAAGATGAACCCGGGGCACAGCTCCGAGCTCAAGATTTTCGCGAGTCAGCAGCTGGGGTAGGTGTGAGGTGTGAGGTGGGAAGCCCCCCTCACCCCTCAGACCTCACCCCGATCAGCCACCATGATCCATCCGCTGGGCGGCGAACCAGCGGTGCAGCGCTTCGAGAAGCGCCGGATCGGTGGTGCGATAACGCAGCTGGGCCCCGTCCGCGGTTTCGGCGTATTCCACCACGATACGGCTCGCACCGGCCCGCAGCTCCGCCAGCCCCGGCATCGCATGACCGTGGATCGCCATCGGGTCGTCGAAATCTCCCCGGGAAAATCGATCGCGTTCGCTCCTCAAGTGCTCGCGGATGAGCCGCACCTGCTGGGAATCGGCCGCGGACAATGCCGCGACGGTCTGGAGCCCGCCGTCCGGAAGCGCGGCAAACACGTGGCGGGTCTTCGCCAGGTCGAACGGCATGACGCGGGCTCCTCGCTCGGCCACTTCGGCGCGGCGTTCGGCGGAAGCTTGCGGCGCCGCCCGATCGGACCGGGACCCGGCACACCCCGCGACGATCATCCCCGACCAGCAGCGCTCCGGTCAGTTTCCTCATTTCCTTCCGATCTCCTGGACCAGGCTGTCGATCCGCGCCACCATGGTGGACCCGGCCAGGTCGTGATTGTTGGTCAGGATCGAGAAAATCCTGACCCGCCCGTCCGGCAGGGTGACATAACCGGAGAGCGCGTTGGTGCGGGACTCGGTTCCGGTCTTGGCCCGCACCCGTCCTTCGACCGGCGTGCCGACCATACGGGTCTTGAGCGTTCCACTCTGGCCGGCGACCGGCAGGGCCTGTTCCAGGATGGGGAACTCGGGACGCCGCCGGATCCAGAGCAGGAGCTTCGCGAAGGTCAGCGGGCTCGCCACGTTCATGCGCGACAGCCCCGAACCATCGCGGAAGGCGAACTGGGTCGAGTCCACTCCGACCGAGTCGATCAGGAATCGCCGCTCGACCTCGAGCCCGCTCTCCCAGCTCCCGATGCCGGTGACCCTTCGCCCCACCTCCTTGAGCAGGATCTCGGCGTAGAGATTCTGGCTTGCCCCGAGAATCGGGACCAGCCATTCGCGGAACGGACGCGAAACGGTTTCCGCGAGCGGAGCCGAAGCCCGGGCAGCGGCATACCTCATCGAATCGGTGGTCGAGCGGGTCGCACCCAGGACGGCAATGCCGGCCTCGGCGAGCGCGGCACGGAAGGCGGCCGCCGCGTAGCGATTGGGATCGGTCACCGCGAGATAGGCATTCCGGGGCGAGGGTCGGTGGGGGACCGCGCCCGCGACCCAGAACGCGCAGGGGCCGAGACGCCCCGCGTCGAGGCCGGCGCCGTCGCTTCCGGTCACGGTGCGATTCTCGATGGTGGCCATGCCCAGGGGAGGACCGAAGCCGAGCACCGCCGGGGCGCCCGCCGTGGGGCCGCCATTCCACTCCAGGTCGATGCTGTTGTCGTTGAACGCGAGCCCCGACACCGGCGCGGCGTACCACCACACGAGGTCGCCGGTTTCCCAGGTCTCGTGGATCAGCGGTCGGCTCGAAGAAGCTGCCGTCGCCCACCAGGTCGCCCTCGACGACCCGGATTCCTCGCGGGCCGGAGTGACTGCGGCGAGCTCGTGGAGCCGGCGCAGGGGATCGGTCTCGCAGGCGCCCATCCTGGTGGTGTCGGCGTCGAAACATCGCCGGCTCATGGTCGGGATCGCCCCGGCCGTAGAGCACCAGGTCGCCCCGCACCCGATCACCCTGGACCGGGCCGGCCGGGTAGACGCTGGTCGCCACGCCGGAATCGGACGGGAGCAGGGCCGCGGCGAGGGCGCTCACCGCCAGTTTGGTGTTGCTGGCGGGCAGGAAGAGGCGATCACCATTCCGCTGAAACAGGATCTTGCCGGTGGTATCGAGCACCACCACGCCCCAGTGGTGCCGATCGAACGGCGGAGCGTCCAACAGGTGATCGAGCCGCTTGCGAAGCGACTGGCCCTGGAGGGGGCTCAACAGGCCGACCAGCAGGATTCCAGGCAGGGGAATGTGGCGTAACACGATGAAAGACAAATAGATTTGCCACGTGACGTCAATCTTCCGGTGGGGAGGTATTGGGGCGCTCGGGGTCGGGCTCGTTGGTGATTTGAGCAACGTCCTGCCGCCGGGCAGGCGGAGCCGGAGGGCCTGGTGGTTCGGCAGCTTCGCTTCAGCGGCAATTCCTCGATCTCCTCCGAGACGTTGCGCGCGGCCATCTCCACGTCCCAGTCGAGCTGGTTCGCGACCTTCCCCCTGGTGAGCTGGATCGGGTTAGGCGAGGAGCGGCATTTCAGCGAACACGAGTTCCGCCGGGACGTGGAGCGGCTCCGGACCTACTACAAGGCGCGGGGCTTTCTCGAAGTGCAGGTCGACACGACGGTCCGCCGGACCCCGCAGAGCGTCTACATCACCTTCCGGATCGTCGAGGGGGAGCCGATCCGGGTGACCCGGCTCATCGCCGAGATCCCCGAGAGCATTCCCGAGCGCCGGAGAAGCTGGTGCGGGACCTTCCTCTCAAGACCGGCGAGCCGTTCGATCGGTTCGCGCTGATCGCCAGCGCCGACACGATCCAGACCCGGTTGCGGGACGAGGGCTACCCCGAAGCCCGAACGCTGGTGCGCCCCTTCCAGATCGACAGTACGGCCCGCCGGGTTACGGTCTCGATCCTGGTCGAGCCGGGTCCGTCGGCGGTCATCGGTGAGATCTCGGTCCAGGGAAACCAGCGGATCGATTCCGCGTTCGTGCGTTCGCTGCTCGCGCTCCAGCCCGGCCAGGATTTTCGTCAGCGGGATATCGCCCAGAGCCAGCTCAATCTCTATCGCTCGGAGCTCTTCCGCTACGCCGCGGTGGCACTCGACACCGCCCACTATGTCTCGGGGGCCGGCGTGGTCCCGATCACCATCCAGGTGCTGGAGGCCCCCTTTCACCGGGTCCGGGGTGCGGTGGGTTATGGCACGCTGGATTGCTTTCGCGCCGGAGCCGGCTGGACCGCGCGGAACGTCTTTGGGGCGGGTCAGATCTTCGACGTCTCGGCCCAGCTCTCCAAGATCGGGGTGGGGCGGCCGCTCGGAGCGGGCCTGGAGAATTCGATTCTCTGCTCCGCGCTCGCCGCCGACTCGATCGGCTCGGACCAGGCGAACTACACCTTGAATGCCTCGTTCCGCCGCCCGGTGTTTCTCTCTCCCTCCAACGCGCTGACGGTTTCCCTCTTCGCGGAGCGGCGGAGCGAGTATCTCGTCTATCTGCGGGAGGACCTCGGCGGAAGCGTGTCGCTGGTGCGGGAGACCGCGACCCGGATCCCCATCACCGTCACCTACCGGCTCTCCTCGGGACGGACCGAGGCCAGCGCGGTTTCCTTCTGCGCGTTCTTCAACGTCTGCGTGGAAAGCGACGTCGCCCAGCTTCGCCAGCGGCGGCCTCTTGCGACGCTCACGCTCGGCATGCAGCGGGTCCGCACCAACTTTCCCGCTCGACCCGACCCGGGGCTCGACCCTGTCGGCCGAAATCACCACCAGTCGACCGCGATCGGGTCCTCGTCGTCTCAGCGAGTTCACCCGGTTCATCGGCGACTTCGCGGCGTATCGGCCGCTCCGGTCGGTCGTGTTCGCGGGACGGGTCCGGCTGGGAACCGTGTTCGCGCCATCGATCGCGCTGGGGGGGGGACCAGCAATTTCATTCCTCCCGAACAGCGCTTCTATGCCGGGGGACCCAACGACGTGCGGGGATATACCCGGAACCTGCTGGGTCCGCTGGTGTACGTGGTGCGGGAGAGCGCGCTCGATTCGTTGCCGCTCGGCGAAGTCGGGCATTCCCGAAGATTCGGTGCAGGTCTGCCGCAACCGGAGGGAACTCGCTGGTCGTGGCGAACCTCGAGGTACGGTTCCCCTCGCCGGTCTTCGGCGACCGGTCTGCGGCTGGCGGCGTTCGTGGATGGCGGATCGGTCTGGCAGCGGGGTGGCACCGGGCCGGGCTCCCGGATCGCCTTCCGGGTGACCCCGGGCATGGGGCTTCGGTTCGTCACTCCGCTCGGTCCGGTGCGCGATGGACGTGGCCTACAACTCCAGCGCCTTGATCTCCGGGTCCGCTCTACAAGGTGACCGACTCGGGGGAGCTGGTCCGGATCCGCGACGCGTACCAGCGAACCCGGCTCAACGGCAAAGGCATCGCGCTGCAGTTCTCGGTGGGGCAGGCGTTCTGATGCGGCGCCAGGTCGCCCGCTCCTTCTTCATCCTGCTGTGCGGTGCGGTCGCCACCGCCATCGGCGTGGTGACGGCGCTGTTCTTTACCCCACCGGGCCGGCACCTGCTGCTCCGGGTGATTCGCGATCAGTCGGACCGGGTGCTCCGCGGGAACGGTGGAGATCGGGGCGGTGCGGGGGTCCTGGTTCCAGCGGCTTCACGCTGGAGGACGTGGTGATCCGGGACACCGCCGGGGTGTCCTGCTCGCCCGGGTCCCGGTGGTGCAGGCCCGCTATCAACTCGCCAATCTGCTGGGCGGCCGCTTCGTGTTCAGCGGGTTACGGCTGATCCGGCCCGAGCTCCAGATCATCAAGCACCGGGCAGGGCGGAGGGCGCGACGGCCGAACCAACATCGAGGAGATCTTTCGCCTCAACGAGCCGGCGAGCGGCGATTCGGGGGACTCCCAGCCGTCCGCCCCTCATCGAGGTCCACAATCTCGCGATTGAATCCGGGAACATCCTGATCCGGCTTCCCTAGATCCCGACGGCCGGTTGCGGACCGCGCGCCAGCTGGATTCCGCCCTGGCGGCGCAGCGCGCGGTCCCCGGTCGGCGCATCGAGGAGGGTCCGGAGGGGCTGGAGCAGGTGCGGACCGATGGAGGAGGTGAATACGGTCATCCCGCTGCTCCGGCTTTCGTCGCCCGATCGTCGGCCGATCGAGCCGTGGCGGTCGGGGCGCTTGCCGCCAGGGTGTCCGATCCGGCACTGGACATCCGGAACCTCGAAGCCGCAGATCCTGGTGAAGGACGATTCGCTGCTCTTCGAGGCGCGCCAGATCGATGCTCCCCGGCACCCGCGCCAGCGGCCAGGGCCGGCTCGACTGGCCCCGCGACACGATCCTCTATCACCTTCGGCTCGACGCGCCGACCCTCGCGCTCGCCGACATTCGCTTCGTGTCGCCGGAATTTCCCGGATTTCACCGGGCGGGCGCGGGTGACCGGTACCTCGGTGAGTGGGGTGCGTACCGAGTGGGACATCCGTGATCTCGCGGTGGGGGACGGGCGGGCCGGGTGAGCGGGCGACTGGTCGCGATCAGCGATCTCTACCGGGGATTGGGCTTTCGCGGAGCCTCAATCTCCAGGTCACCAACCTGGATCTCGACGTTCCCAGAGCGTATCTCGACACGCTTCCCTTCGATGGGACGGGTGAGCGGATCGTTGCAGGCCGACGGCTTCTTCGACCGGATGACGGTCGGGCTCGACTGGGAATTCACCGACTCGCTGGTTCCGGGAGGAGCGATAGCCGGATTTCTCTGTCGGGTCCGCTCCGCTTCGACACCGCGGGGATCGTGTTCGAGCACGAGACGCTGCGGAGCGCCGACGTCGATCTTCGCACCGTCGCGATTCAGGCGCCCGCGGTGACCCTCCAAGGTCGACTCGCCGCCGATGGGAACCCTCGACGGGCCGCTCAAGGATGTGGTCAATTCCAGGGAACGGCCGAGCATCGCGATGAGGATCGTCCGGTCAGTCGGCTCCGGGGTACCGTGGTGCTCGATACCCGGGGCGAGGTGCTCGGACTTCGGACCGACGTGGTCCTCGATTCGCTGGTGTTTGCCGGGCTTGCAGGGCTCGTTCCCGGCGCTCGCCGCGCGCGGAGCGCTGGGGGGAACCGTGAAGCTCGATGGGACGCTCGAACATCTGGCGGTCGATGCCGATGTGGGCGGAGGGCTCGGCCATCTTCGCGCGCTCGGCGGGGTCACGTTGTTTCCGCCCCGACTGGGAGCGGATTCGCTCCGCCTCGGATTCCAGCGGCTCGATCTGTCCGCGCTGATGCGGGACGCTCCGTCGACCCGGCTCAGCGGGACCGCGCTGGCCAACGCCAGGGTGGATTCCGCCGAAGCGCCGTCCGGCACCATGTCCGCCGAGCTGGGCGCCGGCGAGATCGCCGGGTTCGCGATCGATTCCACCCGGATTCTTCTCCACGCCCGCGATTCCCTGATCACCATCGACACCGTGGTGACCCACTGGAAGGGAGGCCGGCTGGACGGGCACGGTGCGGTCGGCTGGGAAGCGCCCCGAACCGGAGAGGCGGTGTTCCACCTCGAGGCGACCGACCTGACCCGATTCGACTCGCTGGCTCTGGCGCTCACAGGCCTAACCCGCGACACCACGCCCGGGGTCGACCAGCCTCTCAACGGCCGGCTGCACGCCGACCTGCATTTGCGGGGCGCCCTCCCGAGCCTCCAGGTCGCAAGCGAATCTTCAGGCCGACTCGCTCCGCTGGCTGGCATACCGGGCCTTGCCGGTCAGGGCCGGATTCACCTGGAACCGGGGCGATTCCACCATTGCCGCCACGGTAAGCGTCGATTCCCTCAGGGTGGGACAGCTCCGCTACAGCGGCATCGCCGCCCGGATCGAGGGGAAGTCCGATTCCCTCGGCTGGAGTGCGGCCCTCGCGGCGGGGGATCTGGGAGCGTTGCGGGGGGGGGGAAGGTGGCAGCAGGGACCGGACGCGTCGCGATTCGTGGCCGACAGCCTGAATCTGGATCTGGTGGGGCGAGCCTGGTATCTGGACCGGCCTCTCGACGCGCGAATCACCGACTCGGTCATCGCGATCGACACGGTTCGCCTGGTCACCCGCGATGGCTCCGGCTCGGTCGATCTGTCGGGCGCGATTCCGCGGCGAGGAGTCGGTACGGTTTCGGCCCGGGTGCTCGGCGTCGAGCTGCGGGACATCTACGCCCTGGCCCAACAGGATACCGGAGGAGTGGCCGGATATGTCGCGCTCGACGCTCGTCTGAGCGGCACGGCCCGGTCGCCTGAGCTCCGCGGCACCGGGACCCTGACCGGGGCGCGGATCGGCGATTTCCAGGCCCCGCTCATCCGCACCGCCTTCGACTATCGAGACAGCCTGCTCCAGGCGAATCTGACCTTCTGGCGCACCGGGGAAGCGGTGGTCGAGGTGGATGCCCGGCTTCCCCTCGATCTGGCGCTCGCCGGCGCGAAAGTCCGGCAGCTCGACGGACCGATCAACATCGTGGCCCGGGGCGACAGTGTCGACCTGGCCCTGATCGAAGCCTTCACCCCGAACCTCCGAGGCGTGAGCGGCACCCTCGACCTGGACGCCCGGATCGAAGGACGCTGGGATCAGCCGCGCCTGGCGGGTTACCTCCGCGTGGCCGAGGGCGCCGCGACGGTGCCGGACCTCGGGGTGCGGTACGAGGGCATCCGGGGCACGATCAATCTCACCGGCGATTCCCTGACCACCGACAGCCTCCATATCGGAAGCCGGTTCGGGCATCTGGACATCGAAGGCGGGGTGCGGCTCGAGCGGCTGACCCGGCCGGTGCTCAACCTCGATCTGGTCACCCACGACTTCGAAGTGATCAACGCGAGCGATTTCATGTCGATTCGCACCACCGGTGATCTCCAGCTCACCGGTTCGATCCTCCACCCGGTGCTCGCCGGGCGGACCCGGGTCACCAACAGCGTGATCTATTTTGCGGACCTGGTCGAGAAGGACATCGTCAATCTCGAAGACCCCCTGTTCGCGGATCTGGTGGACACCACCGCGCTCCGGCGGTATGACCTGGGCGCCGCGTTTCAAAGCCGGTTTCTCGATTCGTTGACGATCAAGGACCTCCGCCTCGTCATCGGCGAAGGCGTCTGGCTCCGTTCCGCCGAGGCCAACTTCCAGCTGGAGGGAAGCGTACTGGTCAACAAGGTTCCCCTCCGGGAAGGGGTCAAGTACGCCTACCGGCTCGATGGAGATGTGAACGTGCCGCGGGGCACCTACACCCTGCGGGCCGGAGGGGTGATCAACCGCACCTTCACCGTGCAACAGGGAACGGTTCGTTACTTTGGCGATCTCAATGCCGACCTCGACATTCAGGCTCAACACATCGTCCGCGCGCCGCAGCGGGGGACCGAGGACATTCCGGTGCTGGTCCACATCACCGGGACCCTCGACGTGCCCAAGCTGACCTTGACCACTCCGCCCGATCGCCCCCCCATGACCGAAGGTCAGCTCATCTCGCTGCTGACGGTCGGCACGACCGATCCGCTCGCCCTGGGCACCCGGGAGCAGCAGGCGGCCTTTCTCCGGTCCGTGGCGGTAAACGCCCTGGCCAGCGAGCTCCAGCGCAGCCTGGTCTCGACCGAGCGGGCTCCGTTCGACGTGCTGGAGATCCGCCCCGGCGTGGCGACGGGAGGAGGCGTCGGCAATGTGTCGGTGCCCACCCAGCTCGCCGTGGGGCGCGCCCTCACCAACAACCTGTTCGCGACCGCGAACGCCGGATTCTGTCTGGTCTCGGGCCAGCCGACCTTCAACGCCCGGAACCTGGGCGCGACGCTGGAGTACCGGTTCAACCGCGAGCTCCGGGGCCAGCTCTCCGCCGAGCCGGTTCAGACCTGTCTTTCCCGGGGAGTGGACATCTTCGGCACCACCCGTCGATATCAGTTCGGCGCCGAGCTGCGCTGGGATCACGGCTACTGAGTGGCGCGAGCCCTCCTCATCGTCAACCCGCTGGCGGCCCGGACCAACGACCGCGCTCCGGGCCGGATCATCCGCGCGCTCGCCCTGGCCGGCTGGCAGGTCGATCAGGCGACCACCGCGAATCCGGACGATGCGCGCCGATTCGCGGCGGATGCGGTGCGGGCTGGAGTGGACACCGTGGTGGTGTTCGGAGGCGATGGGACCACCATGCAGGCCGCCGCCTCCCTGATCGGAACCGAGGTGGCGCTCGGCCTGGTGCCGGGCGGAACCGGGAACCTGCTGGCCGGGAACCTCCGGATTCCGTGGAACCCGGTCGAGGCGGCCCGGGTGTTGACCAGGGGCCGCCGGCGGGTCATCGACATGGGCCGGATGGAGGTGGGCGGCCGGATTCACTACTTCGGGGTCACCTGCGGAGCGGGCGCCGATGCCTGGGTCATGAGCGAGACCGCCCCGCATCACAAGCGCCGCTGGGGAGTCGGGGCCTACCTCGCGACGACCGCGAGGCTCCTGCCCCGGCTTCGAAATACCCCCTGCACCATCACGGTCGACGGCGAGCCGATCCACACCGACGCCGTGCTGCTTCTGATCCTCAATTGCGGGGAGATGATTCCTCCGCTGGTCCGGGTCCGGCCCGAGATCAGCCCCGAGGATGGCCTGCTCGATTTCGTCGCGCTGTCGGCCGACTCGGCCTGGCAGGGGATGCGGGGACTGATGCGGGCGGTCATCGACGGATACCGAAAGCAGGTCAGTGGGGTTCCCTACGTGCGCTACGCGCGGGGAAAGCACTTTCGGGTTGAATCGGCGAATCCCCTTCCGGCCCAATTCGACGGAGACCCCGTGGGGCACACTCCTTTTACAGCCGAGGTCGTTCCCCACGCGTTGACCGTCCTCACGAAATGACTACCTTTTTGACACATGACTGATTGTGTCCTCCTCGTTGATGACGATCCCGCAGTCCTGCGCTCGCTCGGTTCCCGGCTGGAACAGGCCGGGGCGGAGGTCGTGCGGGAAGCCAGCCTCGATACCGCGGTCCGGGCCCTCGACGCGAGCCGGCCCGACGTGGTGTGCGTGAGTGCCGCCCTGGCCGAGGGGGCAGGCGATCGCCTCGCGAAGCTGGCGGCGCGCGAGGCACCGGTCCTGGTCTACGGCGCCGGGCTGGAAAGCGGGTTAGGGGAGAAGCTGATGCTGGCCGGGGTCAGCCGGGTGCTGGACCCGGGCCATCTGGAGGACTTCATCGCGCTGGTCCGGCAGAGCGCGGCGAACGGGCGCCGCCGCCGGGTCGCCGACGTTCTGCTCAACGCGAACGGGGTCCGCGCCGGCGCTTCGCTGGGCACCTCCCCGCCGATGCGCCAGCTCGCGCAGCAGATCGGCATGCTGGCCCAGAATGAGCGGACCACCCTGCTCATCATGGGCGAGGCGGGGGCGGGGAAGGGTTGGATCGCCCGGCTGATCCACGATCAGGGCGCCCGCGCGGGGAGGCCTTTCTTCGAGCTGCGACTCACCGGCCATCCCTCGGCCTATCTCGAATCCGTGATTTTCGGGCATGAGAAGGGCGCCTTCGTCGAGGCCTCAGAGCGGCGGCATGGGTTGCTCGAGCTGGCCGATGGGGGAACCCTGCTGCTCCGCGACATCGGCGCCCTCCCCGCCGAGCTTCAGCCGAAACTCCTTCGAGTCCTGGAAACCCGCACCTTCCGGCGCCTGGGCGGCACCCAGGATCTGTCGATGGATACCCGGCTGATCGCAAGCAGCCGCTATGATCTCACGCCCGAGGTGGAAGCCGAGCGGTTCCAGAAAGACCTGTTCTACCGGCTCAGCGTGATGCCGATCCAGGTTCCTCCGGTCCGGGAGCGAAACAGCGAGGATCGTCTGAATCTGCTCAATGCCGCCCATCGGGAGGCGAGGACCGTCTTCCCCGACGGCCCCCAGATGATCTCGCCCGAGGCGATCCTCCGGTTCCAGGAATACCCCTGGCCCGGGAATGTGCGGGAGCTGCGCCAGGTGATCGAGCGGGCCATGCAGGTCGCGCGGGGACAGCTCGCCATCGGGGTGGAGCACCTCCCGGGAGAGCTCCGGGCGCGCCCCGGCGTGGGCGATCGGCGTCACACCCCGATGAGTCTCGATCTGCTCGAGCATCAGCATATCGAGCGGACCCTGCGATACCACGGTGGAAACCGGACCCGGGCCGCCAAGGAGCTGGGGATCTCCCGGGCCACCCTGATCAACAAGATCAAACTGTACTCCATCAGCGACTGATCGGCGTGACCACTCCCCCCGCTTCGAAGCCTCCGCCCGGCGACGCGATGATCTGCCGGGCCTGCGGCCGGGAGGAGCGAGCCTCCGAAGGCTATCCCTGCCGGAACTGCGGAACCTTCATCTGCGTCATCTGCACCTTTCGTGGCGTCGAGCTGTGCGCCACCTGCGCCGCGCAAGCAGCGCGCGAGGCGTGACCCGCAAGCTCGTCCTCTTCGACATCGACGGCACCATCCTGCTGAGCGCCGGCGCCGGGCGTCGCGCGATTCTCGCCGCGATCGCCAGCGCCACCGGCATCGAGGGCGAGCTGCCCGCGATCCGGTTCGACGGCAAGACGGATCCCCAGATCGTGGTGGAGCTGCTGACCGCGGCGGGACACCCGCGGGCCCGCGAGCCGGGCACCATCGCCGCGGTGCTGGACCGGTACGTGAATCACCTCGAAGGCGACCTCGCGCTGAACGGCCATTGCACGCGGGTTATGCCGGGCATTCCCGCCTTGCTCGATGCGCTCGAAGCCGAGGCCGGCGTGCTCCTCGGCCTCCTCACCGGCAACGTGGCCCCCGGCGCGACGCTCAAACTCCGCGCCGCCGGACTCGATCCGGCCCGGTTCCGGGTGGGAGCCTACGGGTCGGATCACGCCGACCGCCCCTGCCTGCCCCCCATCGCGGTGAAGCGCGCCGAGCCGATCGCGGGCCGCACGATGCGGGGAGAGGAAGTCGTGATCATCGGCGACACCCCCGCCGACATCCACTGCGCCGGCTCCATCGGGGCCCGCACCATCGGCGTCGCCACCGGAGGATTCACCGCCCACCAGCTCCAGGCGGCCGGAGCTGACCTGGTCTTTCAGGATCTTTCGGAGACGCCGCGTGCGCTGGAGGCCATCCTATCCTAGAGCGTGAGCTCAAGGCGGTCGTGCCCGACCCTGAAGCGATGCGCCGGCGGCTGCTCGAGGCAGGAGCGAGCCCGGGCTTCCGGGGACTCATGATCGATCGGCGCTTCGATCGCGACGCGAGGTTGTTGCAGCGGGACGAGGTGCTCCGGGTGCGGGAGTATCGCGGGGACAACGGAGAATCCTCCTATGGGCTGTCGTGGAAAGGGCCCACCGGAACGACCCGCGAGGGGTACAAGAGCCGCACCGAGCTGGAGTACGATCTGGTCCCGCACGGTGCCGCCCCGGACGCCCTGCTCGAGGCGCTCGGGTATGAAGAGTCGCAGCGGATCGAACGCTACGTCGAGTACTATCGGGTGCTGGGCGCGGATCTCCGGCTGGAGTGGTATCCGCGGATGGACGTGCTGATCGAGCTTGAGGGTGAACCCTCCGCGATCGAAACGGTGCTCCCCCTCACCGGTCTGCCCCGCGAGCAGTGGTACCCCGACCCATTGCCGGTCTTCGCCGCCCGGTTCGCCGCGCGAACCGGTACAGCGGCAATCCTGACCCGCAACGGCCTCACGGGGAGCCCGCCTTCCTGGGAACAACGTTGAGCCGGTCCGTCGAGCTGGGTCCCTGGCTGAACCGGCTGGTGGCGCCCCCGGCTCCGGTCAGTGCGGCCGAGGCACTGCTCTCCGAGCTCCGGCTTCGGCTGCTCACCAGACTGTTCGAGAACCCGGATTGGAGTGGTGCCTGGCACCAGGCGGTGGAGGAAGCCGGAGCGTTGATCTCCGCCGAAATCGAGGCGCGACTTCGCGACGCCGCGGCCGCATCGCGGTATCCCGCCCGCAAGCTGCGAACAGTGCTGCTCGACCACGAGGCCCGGGGGATTCTCGCGGCCCGGCTCTCCGCGGCCGGGATAGGGTTGGAGGAACACCTCAATGAAACCACCGATCCCTCCGAGGGCGCGATGCGGATGCTCTGCGGAAAGCTGGAAGTCGCCTGGAGCCGCCTCGTCACGACCGCCGATCAGGACCTGGAGAAGGCGGAACGAAAGGCCACCACCATTCGAGCGTGGAGACGACCCCTCCTCCCGTTCCTGATAGCGAGCGGCGCCTTGCTCGCCTTCGCGGTGTGGACCGGCCTCGTCCTGGGTGGCTATATCGATTCGCCGGGATGGTTCCGTCCCATCGCCGAGCTGGTCTGGCGATAGCCCTCACCACCTCCGAACTGTTTGGCGATAAAGAGCTTGCGAATCCCGAATAAGTTTGTCTACTTTTATCTCCCCATGGAACTTCTGGCCCTGGTTCTCCTCTTTCTCCTCGGCGGCCGGCCGGCTGCGGGACAGACCGGGTCTCAGCATGAGCCGCAGATCGATGCGGCGCGCCGAATCGTGGCGACCGCGAATCTTGCCGCCGGGGAATATCGACTCGGGGTTCGGGCCGGTCAGGTAATCGCCGAGCCCGAGATCGAAGAGGCTCGGCTCTTTTTCGCCGAGGCCAGGCGAAACGCTGAACGGCTCGGCGGGGTTTCGGGAGATTCCACCGTTGCCGAGCTGAATCGCCTGCTGGCGATGGTGAACGCGCTTGAGAGTCCCGACTCCCTGGAGCAAGGCGTCCAGTCGATGGTCCGTGCGCTTTCGCGCAGACTGGGCACGCCACTCGAGGACGTGCCCAGCGAACCCCCATCCCTCTCGCGTGGCCGCCAGGTTTATCAGGAGAATTGCGCCTCCTGCCACGGTGCTTCGGGGCGGGGGGATGGACCGGTGGCCGCCGCCCTCTCGCCCCGCCCAGCCGATCTCGCCGATGCCGCGGCTCTGCTGGCCAGCTCGCCTCTCGATTTCTATCGCCGGATAACGGTCGGCTCGGCGGGGACCTCGATGGCCCCGTTCGAGCACGTGCTGTCCTCTGAAGACCGCTGGGCGGTCGCGCTGTACGCTTCAACCCTTCGGTTGCCGCGTCCGTCGTCGCGACGGCCTCCCGATCGTCTCGTCGGGTTCGAAACCACCGCTGCCATGTCTGATGCCGATCTGCTCGCCGAGCTCGGTCCCGGCGCCACCCTCGCCGACGTCGCGGTGGTGCGAACCGCGCCTTCGGCGGAAGCCACCACGATGGCCGCGGTGTTTACCCAGGTGCGCCAGCAGCTCGACAGCGCCTACGCTCTCTCGAAGGCGGGACGCTCCGAGGACGCCCGCGCCATGGCGATGGACGCCTATGTCTCGTTCGAGCGGTTGGAGCGGGACCTTCGCGTGAAGGATCCGACCCTGACGGCGAACATCGAATCGGCATTCACGAGCCTGCGTGCCCGGGCTGGATCCGGGGCTTCATCGGAGCAGCTCGCCGGCATTCGCCGGGACCTTGCCGCGGCGCTCGAGCGGGCCGAGCGGACCATCGCCGACAAGGCTTCGGGCACCAACCTGGTGATGGAGTCCTTCATCATTCTGGTTCGCGAGGGCCTCGAGGCGATCCTGGTGATCGGCGCGCTGATGGCGTTCCTGGTCCGGACCGGCAACGCCCATCGGCGTCGCGAGATCCACCTCGGGGTCGGGGCGGCCATCGGCTTGAGCCTGCTCACCGCCGCGGCGCTGGAGACGGTGTTCGCCCTTTCGGCCCGGCACCAGGAGGGGCTGGAGGGCGGGGTGATGCTGCTGGCCTCGGCGACCCTCTTCTATGTGAGCTACTGGCTGCTTTCCAAGATGGAGGTCGCCAAGTGGAACCAGTTCGTGCGGAGCCGGATGGAGCATGCCCTAACCCGCGGATCCGCGCTGGCCCTGGCCTCGGTGGCATTTCTGGCGGTCTATCGGGAGGGATTCGAAACCGTCCTGTTCTACAAGGCCCTGGCGGTCTCGGGGGGCGCCTCCGCGGGCGGTACCTGGCTTCCGATTCTGATCGGCATTCTGGCGGGTTCGGTCGTGCTGGGCGCCGTCTATGTCGCGATCAACCGGTTCGGAGTGCGGCTTCCCCTGAAGCCGTTCTTCGGGGTGACCGGGGCGCTGCTCTATTACATGGCGGTGGTGTTTGCCGGCAAGGGGGTCGCGGAGCTCCAGGAATCCGGGGCGGTCGGTCTCACCCTGGTCGACTGGGCTCCGCGCATTCCCGCGCTCGGGATCTATCCGACGGTGGAATCCCTTGGGGCCCAGGGAGCGCTGGTCGCCCTCGCCCTCCTGGCGATCGCGCTGGTCATGTGGCGGGGCCGCGCCTCCGGGGCGAAGCCCGTCACCGGACGGGACCCGAAGCCCGACTCCGCGGGCCCGGAGACCGGACCGCCAGGGGGAGAAGAGCAGTCGGAGCGGGCGTTGCTGCGCTCGATCGAGCGGATCGAGACCGATCTCCTGGAGGTGCGCGAAGAGTTGGAGCGGATGCGGACCCGGGTCAGGCCGGAGGATCCGAAGACTTCCTCGGCGCCGGAGAACTGAGGAACTCGCCCGGGGGAACGGGCTTGCCCTTCCAGCGGGAAACCAGAACGACACCCAGGGTCACCATCGCAATTGCGGTGAGCTGCGCGAGGGTGAATTCCCCGAACAGTCGGTCTTCCTTGGCGCGGATGAACTCCACCAGGAATCGCTCGGTTCCCGCCAGCACCAGGTACACGGCGAACAGCCACCCGGTTCCCCTGCTCCGTTTTCGAAGCCGCCACAGGAACATGAAGACGCCGATCATCAGGATCGACTCGTAGATCTGGGTCGGATGGACCGCCAGCAAGGTCTCCGGCGTGGCACCGGCCGGCATGGGAACCTTGAAGTTGGCGGCGAGCGAGGCGGCGGTGGTCGGCGGCAGGCCCTGGGGGAACTGCACGCCCCAGGGGAGTGAGGTCGGGATGCCGTAGTCGTCGCCCACCATGAAGCAGCCGACCCGTCCCAGCGCGTAGGCGGCGGCGAGCGCGGGGGCGCTGACTTCGAGGGTCCAGCGGAGCGGCACCTTGAGGCGCCACCCGTTGAGCAGGACCACCAGGGCGCCGCCGAGAAAGCCGCCGTACCAGACCAGGCCGCCCCGGCTGAAGAGCGAGCCCCAGTCTCCGGTCGCGGCGACGAACCACAGCTTGGCGCCGAGAATTCCCCCCACCACCGCGGCGACGGTGATGTCGGCGGAGTACTCGTGCCGGAGTCCCCGATCCTTGAGGTTGAGATCGATCAGCCACCCGCCCATCAGGAACCCGGCCATCATCATGATGCCATAACCGGTGATGTTGAGCGGACCGATGTGGAGATTGAAAGGGTAGACGGTGGTCATGGCGCTCCCAATGTAATCGCCAGGTCCCGGCCTAACCCGTAGGTGAGCCCCGGCAGCGGTGCGGAATCGAACGGCTCCAGCGTCAAGTCGGATCGCTCGCCTCGATCGAGCCGCCATGCTCCGGCGGCCGCGATCATGGCCGCGTTGTCGGTGTTGAGCCGGGGCGAGGCGACCACCACCCGGGCGTTGCCCCGAAGCCGCTCCGTGAGCGCCGCGGCGAGGGTCCGGTTGCAGGCCACGCCCCCGCCGATCATCGCGACGGTGCGGCCGGTATCGGCCACGGCCCGGGCGGTCTTTTCGACCAGCACCTCCACGATCGCATCGTGGAATCCCCGCGCCAGGTCGCGGCGATCCGCGTCCAGATCGGTGCTGGCGCGGACCGCGCGCAGCACCGCGGTCTTGAGTCCGCTGAAGGAGAACGCGTATCCGTCGCGCAGCATGGGACGGGGGAAATCGAACCGTCCTGATCTGCCCTCACGGGCCAGCTTCTCGACGGCGGCCCCGGCGGGATAGTCGAGGCCGAGCAGGGTGCCGACCTTGTCGAAGGCCTCGCCCGCCGCGTCGTCCTGGGTTTCTCCGAGGAGACGATAGCGGCCCCAGGCCGGGACATCGAGGAGCTGGGTGTGGCCGCCGCTCACCAGCAGGGCCACGAACGGCGGTTCGAGCATGGAGTCTTCGAGGACCGGCGCGAAGAGGTGCCCTTCCAGGTGGTGCACACCGAGGAACGGGGTATTCAACCCGAACGCGAGTCCTTTCGCGTACATCAAGCCGACCAGCAGCGCCCCGATCAAGCCGGGTCCGGCGGTCACCGCGATCCCATCGAGCTGGGAGAGGCCGATCCCGGCTTCCGCGAGCGCCCGCTCGACCACGGGCCCGATGGTTTTCAGGTGTTCCCGGCTCGCCAGCTCGGGCACCACGCCGCCGAAGACCCGATGAATGTCCTGGCTCAGAATCACGAGGCTTCGGAGGGTCGGGCGGCCCTCGTCGACGCGCAGGATCGCCGCCGAGGTTTCGTCGCAGCTGGTTTCGATGCCGAGGATGTGCCTACTCGTCACCGAGTAATCCGGCCACGATGCGCTGGTTGGCGGGGGAGCTCCAGGGGTGCTCGCCGATCACCTTCTTCACGATGATGCCGTCTTTGTCGAGGAGGAAGGTTTCCGGGACGCCGGTGGTCTGATAGAGGTTTTCGATCCGGCCGGCGGGATCGCGGAGGACGTCGAACGTCAGATGGTAGTCCTGCACGAACTGCCGCACGTCGTTCCCGTTCCCTTCGTCCACACTGACCGCCACGACTCTGAGTCCCTTGGGTCCGAGCTGCTGATAGAGCTTTTCGATCGCCGGCATCTCGGTGCGGCAGGGGATGCAGTAGGTGGCCCAGATGTTGACCAGGGTCACGTGTCCGGCGTACTGGCTTCGGAAGCGAACCGAATCTCCCTGGACCAGCCGGATCGCGTCGAAATCGGGAGCGCGCTTCCCGACCTCCACGCCCTCGATCCTCGGGCCGAACTTGACGAGGACCGCGGCGCCGAGCAGCAGCGCGGCGACGATCGCCACCACGGCGAGCCACTGCTTGCGGGTGTCAGGGTTTGTCATCGATTCACTCTGTCCGCCTGTCCGTTCACACTTCCACTCCGCAGGCTGCCTTCAGCCGCTCGATCGCCTCTGCCGGATCCGGCTCCCCGAACACCGCGGTCCCCGCGACGAACGTGTCCGCGCCCGCCTCCCACGCTTTCCGAATCGTCCGGGTGGTGATGCCGCCATCCACTTCGAGGGTCGCGGGGCTGCCTCGCGCGGTGAGCAGTTGCCGGACCCGGCGAATCTTTCCGGTCCCGGTCTCAATGTAATCCTGGCCGCCGAAGCCCGGATTGACCGTCATCACCAGCACGAGGTCCAGCTCATCGAGCACCTCCTCGATCAGCGCGATCGGCGAGGCGGGGTTCAGCGCCAGTCCGGCCTTCATTCCGCGCTCATGCACCCGGGCGACCTGCCGCTCCACGTGGATGGTCGCTTCCGGGTGAAAGGTGAACACCGCGGCCCCGAGGTCCGCGAATTCGTCGATGTACTTCTCCGGCTCGGTCACCATCAGGTGAACGTCGAGGGGGAGACGGGTGAGCTGACCGAGGGCCCGGAGCATCGGGGCGCCGAAGCTGAGGTTGGGCACGAAGTGGCCGTCCATCACATCGACATGAATCCACTCGGCGCCGCCCCGCTCGACCAGGGCGACCTGTTCCTGCAGCCGACCCAGGTCGGCGGCGAGAATCGACGGCGCGATCCGCGGTCTCATTGGCTGATCACGATGTTCACCCTCGCTCCTTTCGGGCTCATCATCCCCGTTCCGGGACGCTGATCCACCACGATCCCTGGCGCGGCGCCCTGGCCGGCGTCACGGGTGCTGATGGTTCCAAGCTTGAGGCCCGCGGTCTCCAGTCGTTGCCTTGCTTCTTCCTTGGCCAGGCCGAGCAGATTGGGGATCCGGATGTCGGGAGCGCCTCGGCTGACCACCAGCTCGAGCGCCGTGCCCGGCGGCTGGAAGGCTCCGGTTTCCGGACGGGTCGAGATCACCACGCCCTCTTCCGTCGTGCTGCTCAGGCTGTCCACCTTGCCGATCCGGAATCCTGCCGCGCTCACCACCTGCCGGGCGACTTCCAGATCGAATCCGACCACGTCGGGGATCGCGGCGGGCGCGGGGCCGCTGCTCGGGGTCAGCAGGACGGTGGCGCCGCCTTTGGGCAGGAGGGTGCCAGGAGGGGGGTCCTGCCAGACCACGTGCCCGTCGGGAATGACCGGGTCCGCGACCGGATTCTCCACCCTAACCCGGAAACCCTGTTTGTCGAGTTCTTCCCGCGCCGCCTCGAGCGGGAGTCCCAGGAACCGGTCCAGCGCCACCTCGCTCGGAACCAGCGGCGCGGGATACGCCAGGCAGGTCACCAGATAGCCCAGCAGGAGGGCCGCCGCGAGGATCGTGACGGTTCGAAGCCGGTCCCGGCCCTGGACGGTTCGGGGCAGGAGGGTCACCCATCCATCCTTCGGAGCCGGGCGGCGTAGGCCCCATCGGTTCCGTGAAGGTGCGGCAGCAGGGTCAGGTCTCCCTGGGGTGTGAGGAGGTCGGACGGAAGCAGGTCGCCGGAGGGCGGCTCGCGCCGGAACCGTGGATCGGCTTCCAGAAACCCGGCGACCTGCACCTCATTCTCCTCAGGTTCGAGCGAGCAGGTAGCGAAAACTAACAAGCCGCCGGGACGGACCGCTGCCGTGAGGGCGCGAAGAAGGCGAGCCGCATTGGCTACCAGGGAGGCGAGCGCGTCCTCGGTGACCCGCCAGCGGGCATCGGGATGGCGGCCGAACACCCCGGTGCCGAGGCAGGGGGCATCGAACAACACCAGATCACACGGCCGGACTGGAGGATGGGATGCGTCGGCGACCAGCGGGGCCGCGGCGCCGATCGCCGCTCGCACGAGATTTTCCCGCAATCGGCGCACCCGAGCCCGACGAAGATCCGCGGCGGCCACGAATCCCGCCTCCCGGGAGAGCGCGATGGCCTTTCCTCCCGGCGCCGCAGCGGCATCGAAGACCGTGGCTCCCGGGGGAACCTGGGCAAACCGGGCGACCAGCGCCTGGGCGGTGTCCTGGACGTACCACGCCCCGGCGCTGAACCCGGGGAGCTCCTGGGGTCTCTGCCCCTCGACGATCAGACCCGCTCCATAGGGTGCCCGGTGCCACCGGATCCCGGCTCGGTCGAACGCCGCGATGATCGCGTCTTCGTTCCAGCGCGCCGGCTGAACCACGAGTGCGGGCCGGCTGTTATTGAAGCGAAGCAGGCGCTCCGTCTCGGCCAGGCCGAAACGGCCGACCCATCGCTCGACCAGCCAGGCGGGGTGCGAGGCGCTGAGTGCGAGCGCCTCCGGCGTGGTTGAAGGCTTCTCCTCCTCGCTGGATCGCGGCTCGTTTTCCCGGCTGACGTTGCGGAGAACCGCATTCACGAATCCGCCGATGCCCGCACCCCCGAACCGCCGGGCCAGGGTCACCGCGGTGTCCACCGCCGCGTGTCGGGGAACCCGATCCAGAAAGAGCAGCTGGTACGCGCCGATGCGCAGGATGTCGAGCACGTCGTCCCGGACCCCGGACGTGCCGCCGGAGAGATAGGGGGTCAGCGCGGCATCGAGACTGTCGCGGCGGCGGAGCACACCGGCGGCGATTTCGTGCGCGAGGGACCGATCGGCATCGGGGAGGTTGGCGAGGGCACGGTGCAGGGCCCGGTCGAGGGGCTCTCCATGCCGGAGATCGTGGAGGACCCGCCACGCGGCGGATCGGGGGGCGAGACCGGGCTGCAAGCGCCCTACGTCACCATGCCGCTGGTCGGAGAGCTGGGCGCCGCGATTTCGCGGCGGGGCATCCGCCCCGCGAGCCAGGCCTGGCGGCCGGCCTCGGTGGCCTGGCGCATGGCGTGCGCCATCGCCACCGGGTCGCCCGCTTCGGCGAGCGCGGTGTTCATCAGGATCCCGTCGACCCCCTGCTCCATGACCAGGCAGGCGTCCGAGGCGGTGCCGACCCCGGCGTCCACGATCACCGGCACCCGGAGCCGACGCTTGATGGTGCGGATGGAGTACGGATTGAGGAGGCCTAACCCGCTGCCGATCGGGGAGGCCAGCGGCATCACCGCGGCGCAGCCGGCCTCTTCCAGCCGGAGCGCCGTGATCAGGTCGTCGTTGGTATAGGCCAGAACCTGGAACCCTTCCGCCACCAGCGTGCGGGTCGCCTGGAGGAGTCCCTCGACGTCGGGGAGCAGGGTTTCCTGGTCGCCGATGACCTCGAGCTTCACGAAATCATTGAATCCGGCTTCCCGGGCCAGGCGGGCGTAGCGGACCGCCTCGTCGGCGGAGTAGCACCCCGCCGTGTTGGCGAGCAGGAAGAATCGGGCGGGATCGAGATGGTGCAGGATCCCCGCCTCCTTGCGCCGGTCGAGATCGACTCGGCGCACCGCCACCGTCACGCCATGCGCGCCCGACGCCTCGATCGCCGCGAGCATCGCCGTATTGCTCCGGTACTTTCCGGTCCCGACGAAGAGCCGGGAATGGAACGTCTGCCCTCCGATCACCAGCGGCTGGTCGATCGCAGTCCGCTCCAGCACCGTGGTCATGTCAGCCCCCCCCGACGAAGTGCACCAGCTCGACCGCATCGCCATCCCGGAGCGCCGTGTCGGCGAGCGCGGGCCGCCGCACCACCTTCCGGTTGAGCTCGACCACCACGGCGCGGGCGTCCAGCTCGAGTTGCTCGAGCAGCGCCGCGAGCGTCGCGGGCGCCCGCAACGTCCTGGCCTCCCCGTTGACCGTGAGTCCGATTTCGTGGTCCCGCGTCCAGGCGGCGTGGAGGGACCTCGCAGCCTGCGCCGGATCGGGCTGATCCCAGACCGCCGAGATCGCGGCGATCCCCCAGGCACCGGCCTCCCGGACCTCGGGGATGCGCTCGAGCGTCATGCCTCCGATCGCCAGAACGGGGGGCCCGAGCTTGGCGATGAATTCCAGCCATTCCAGTCCGCTGCCCGGCCGGCCGGGATGGCTGGCGCTTTCGAACACCATTCCGGCGACCAGGTAATCGGCGCCCTCGTCGATGGCGGTTTCGGCTTCGATGCGATCGTGCACGGAGACGCCGATGAGTCCTCCCGGGAAAACCGTTCGGGCATCCTTCGGCGAAAGATCCGAACCGCGGAGCTGAAGGCCGGCGGCGCCGGCCAGGGCCGCAAGATCGGGCCGGCCATGGGCGAAGATCATCGAAGCAGGCACTCGATCCACCGCGGTCGCAAGGTACCTGGCCTGCTCCGCCGCGGTGGATCCGGGCGCCCGGACCAGGATCCCGATTCCGCCGGCATCGTCCCTGAACTCCCCGATCCGAGCGGTAAAATCCGCCGCCCGGCAAATGGCGTCGGTGGTGACTCCGAAGACTCGGGGAAGCGGCTTCACGCGAACAATTCTCCTCGGGCCGGACCATGTCCCCGGCACCACGCCTCGGAGGACATGCGCCCCCGTCCGGCTGGGAGGACCTCCGCAATTTCGACCAGCCCTTTGCCGGTGGCCACGGTCAACGGTGCCGTCGTCACAACCTGTCCGGGTCGTCCTTCTCCCGCAACTGGCGCCGGGCCGAAGAGCTTCACCGAACCGCCGGTCCAGGTGGACCAGGCCCCCGGCGCCGGATCGAAGGCGCGAATCCGGCGGCTGACCGCTTCGGCCGGCTCGTCCCAGTCCACCCGCGCCACTCCTCGCTCGATTTTCGGGGCGAAACTGGCTCGGGCCGGGTCCTGAGGCGTCGGACTGCATCGTTCCCATCTGGAGCAGGGCGACGGTTTCGACCAGGGTCTCCGCTCCCAGGGCCGCGAGCCGGGAGGCCAGCTCGCCTGCGGTCTCGGTCGCCCCGATCGGCGTCGCTGTCTGCCTGAGGATCGGCCCGCTGTCCAGTCCCTCGTCCATCTGCATGATGCTGACGCCGGTGTCGGCATATCCCCGGAGGATCGCCCAGTTGATCGGCGCGGCGCCGCGAAGCTCGGGAAGCAACGACGCATGGACGTTGATCATGCCCCGGGAGGGGAGGGAGAGCACCTCGGCACGGAGCAGATGCCCGTACGCGACGACCACGCCGATCTCGGGTTGCCAGTGGCGGAGCGCGGCCAGGAACACGTCTCCGCGGGGACGATCCGGCTGAAGGATCGGGAGCCCGTGGGCCTCCGCCACCCGTTTCACCGGAGGCGGGACCAGGACCGAGCGGGAGCGTCCCTGCGGTTTGTCGGGTTGGGTCACCACGCCGACGACGACGGCGCGTTCGGCCAGCAGCGCTTCGAGACTCGGCACCGCGAACGCCGGCGTGCCGAAGAACACGATGCGCATCAGCGGCGCCGGACCGGCTCCGGCTGAAGCGTGCGAATGATTCCCTGATCCTTGTGCTCCCGCTTCCAGCGTGAGAGCAGGAGCTGGCGCTTCAAGGTGCTCAGATGATCCACGAAGAGGATGCCGTCGAGATGATCGATCTCGTGCTGGATCGCGCGGGCGAGGAGGCCGCTGGCCTCACGGCGGAACGGTTTCCCGTCCCGGTCGAGCGCCTCCACCACGATCCGCTCGGCCCGGGTCACCTCGCCGTAGGCGTCGGGAATCGAAAGACATCCTTCTTCCTCGCGGGCCTTGCCCTCCGCGCTGATGATGACCGGATTGACCAGGGCGAGCCGCTCGTGCTCGGCGCCGACCACGGCCACCCGCCGGGCGATCCCGACCTGGTTGGCCGCCAGCCCGACTCCTTTCGCCATGTCCATGGTCTCGAAGAGATCGTCGATGAACTTCCGGATATCGGCGTCGACCCCGGAGACCGGCTCGCTCTGTTGCCGCAGGACCGGAGAACCGAGCAGATGGATATCGAGAACCGCCATGCTACGCCGCGGGCCCGACCGCCTCGCCGACCCGCACGATCCGGCTCCGCTCCACCACCATCGTGGAGCCGCCGCTTTCGATCGTGACCCGGTCGTCCTTGATGTCCTTCACCTTGCCGATGATGCCGCCCGCGGTGGTGATGTCGTCGCCCTTCTTGAGCTGGGCCAGAATCTGGGCGTGGCGCTTCCGGGCCTGCGACTGGGGACGAATCAGCAGGAAATAGAAGATCGCGATGATCGCACCGAACTGGAGAATCAGCATGGTGAGACCAGCGCTGCCGCTCGTGCCGGTGGGTGCGATCAGGAATAATGCCGTCATGCGTCCTCTCGACCAGAGTAGCGCCGGAGCCAGGCCTCGCTCCAGCGGGCGAATCGTCCTTCCAGGATGGCCGCGCGAGCCTGCTCCGCCACCCGGATCAGGAACCGGACGTTGTGCAGCGACACCAACCGCAGCCCCAGCATCTCTTCGGCGACGAACAGATGGCGCAGGTAGCCCCGGGAAAACCGCGCGCAGGTGGCGCAGTCGCATTCCGGATCGAGCGGGCTCTCGTCGGTACGGTACCCGGCTCTCCGGATGTTGAGCTTGCCCGTCGCGGTCCACGCGCTGCCGTGGCGTCCGTTCCGGGTTGCCGCGACGCAGTCGAAGAGATCCATGCCCCGCGCGATCCCCGAAACCAGATCATCGGGAAACCCGACGCCCATAAGATAACGCGGACTCTCCTCGGGCATCGCGCCGGTGAGTGATTCCAGGACGCGGTGCATCACCGGCTTGGGCTCGCCCACCGAGAGTCCGCCGATGGCCAGGCCGGTCCAGGCGCCGCGTTCCAGGGTGCCGTGCAGGGAACGCCTTCGGAGGTCCTCGTGGATCCCTCCCTGGACGATGGGCCAGAGGGTCTGGGCCACCCCGCGGTCCGCCAGGACGTGGTGCCTGGCCTTGCACCGGTCGAGCCACCGCAGGGTCTGCTCCATCCCCTCCTCGGCCAGCGCATGCGAGGCCTGACCCGGGACGACGTGATCGAATGCCATCGCGATGTCGGCGCCCAGCGCCGCCTGAATATCCATGGAACCTTCCGGGCTCAGGGTGCGGACCGAGCCGTCAATGTGGCTGGTAAACTCGACTCCTTCCTCGGCGATGGTCCGAAGCCCGGCGAGAGAAAACACCTGGAACCCGCCCGAATCGGTGAGCATCGGGCGGCTCCAGGTCGAGAAGCGATGCAGCCCGCCCATCGCCCGCACCACTTCTTCGCCGGGACGGAGATGGAGGTGATAGGTATTGCCGAGGATGATCTGCGCTCCGGCCCCCTCGATCTCTTCGGGATGAAGCCCGCGGACCGCGCCATAGGTCCCGACCGGCATGAAGGCGGGGGTGTGGACCTCGCCGTGGGGGAGCGCCAGGGTTCCCGCGCGCGCATTGCCGTCGGTTCCCTGGATCGCAAAGGCGAAGCTCACAGGATCGCCATGGCGTCGCCGTAACTGTAGAACCGGTAGCCCCGCGCGATCGCATGCCGGTAGGCCGCCCTGATCGTCTCGACGCCGGCGAACCCGGCGACCAGCATGAGCAGGGTGGAGCGGGGCAGGTGAAAATTGGTAAGCAGCCGGTCCACCACGCGGAACTCATAACCCGGGGTGATCATCAGCCGGGTTTCTCCCTTGCCGGGTCGAACCCTCCCGTCGGCCCCGGCCGACTCCAGGGCCCGCACCACCGTCGTTCCCACCGCCCACACCGCGCCGCCTCGCTCCCGCGCCGCCGCAATCGCGGAGGCGGTGGATGCCGGGATCTCGTAGCGCTCCGCATGCATGGGGTGCCGGGAGTAGTCCTCCACCTCGACCGGCTTGAAGGTCCCCGGCCCGACCTCGAGCTCGAGCTTCGCGATGGTGGCGCCCCGGCGCCGCAGCGCTTCCAGCAGCTCGGGCGTGAAGTGGAGGCCCGCGGTCGGGGCCGCGACGCTGCTTTCCCGCTCCGCGAACACGGTCTGGTAACGGGACTCATCCAGCGGGTCCGGATCGCGCTCGATATAGGGAGGGAGAGGAAGCCTGCCGAAGCGTTGCATCGCTTCCTCCGGCGAGGCCCCGGTGATCCGGACCCGGCGGTAGCCTTCCTCGAGGATCTCCACCGTTTCCACCTCCACCTGCTCGTCGAGCCGGACCCGCTTGCCCGGACGAAGGGCGCTGCCCGGCTTCCCCATCGCCACCCAGGTGCCGTCCCGGTCGGGATGGAGCAGCAGGACTTCGACTGGAGCACCGGAAGCGCGCCGGCCGATGAGCCTCGCGTGGCGCACCCTGGTCGTGTTGAGAACCACCACGTCGCCCGGCGCCACCAGACTCGGGAACTCCGCAAACCGCGCGTCCGACAGGCGGAGTCCCTCTCTGACCTCCCCGACCCCTCCGACCCCTCCGACCTCTCCGACCTCCCCGCTGCCCGCTCTGGCCACTCTGAGCAGCCGACTCTGGCCCCGCTCTTGAGTCGGGTATTGCGCGATCAACTCTGCGGGAAGGTGATACTCGAAGTCCGAGGTGCGGTGGGACACCTGCGTCCTATCCATCGAACAGGCCGCTCTGTCCTCCATCCGGCACGCCGGGCGGGGTGAACCCGAAGCGACGGTACGCGTTGGCGGTCGCGGTGCGGCCCCGCGGGGTCCGTTCCAGGAACCCCTGCTGCAGCAGGAACGGCTCGTACACCTCTTCCAGGGTGCCGGGGTCCTCGCTCACCGCGGCGGCGATGGTGCTCAATCCGACCGGGCCGCCGCCGAACTTTTCGATGATGGTGGTGAGGATCCTGGTGTCCATGTCGTCGAGCCCGAACTCGTCGACGTTGAGCCGGGCGAGGGCGTCCGCGGCGACCGCCCCGGTCACCACTCCGTCGGCCTTGACCTGGGCGTAGTCCCGGACCCGGCGCAATAGCCGGTTCGCGATCCGGGGGGTTCCCCGGCTCCGCCGGGCGATTTCCTCGGCCCCGGCCGGATCGATCCTAACCCGCAATATCCCGGCCGAACGCACCACGATGGTCGCCAGGTCGGCCGGGGGATAGAAGCCCAATCGCTCGACGATGCCGAACCGGGCCCGCATCGGCGGGGTGAGCTGCCCGAAGCGGGTGGTGGCGCCCACCAGCGTGAACGGCTCGATGGTCATCGGGATGGTCTGGGCATTGGGGCCGTCCGCGATCCGGACGTCGACCCGGTAGTCCTCCATCGCGGGATAGAGGAATTCCTCGAGCTGGGGCCGGAGCCGGTGAATCTCGTCCAGGAACAGCACGTCGCCCCGGGTGAGCCCGGTCAACAGACCGACCAGATCCCCGGGGCGCTCGAGCACCGGTCCGGACGACATCCGGAGCTGGACGCCCATCTCCTTGGCGAGCAGAGCCGCCAGCGTGGTCTTGCCCAGGCCCGGTGGACCGAAGAAGAGAATGTGGTCGAGTGGCTCGCCGCGCCCCTTCGCGGCATCGATGGCGATCTGGAGGGAAGCCTTGACCTGGTCCTGCCCGACGAACTCATCCAACCGGGAGGGCCGGAGCGCGGCTTCCGCCCCCGATTCGTCGGGGAGCGCTGCCGGGGTGGTGATCTCGACCGGTGTCACAGCGCCCTGGCGGTCCACCGGACCGGCCGGGGGTTCCGGGTGATCCCATGCTTCAGGTGGCAGGACGCGCACCGATCGATGGTCCGGGTCGTGCCCGCGCCCACGAACTTCCGGTTGGTGGTGTTGCAGCGGGTGCATTGCCACTCGGCGGTGACGTGGGGGCTGGTGGAAAGCGGGGTGGCCAAAGTCGGAATCTCCTGTCGGCTGAATCCTACCGTCGGGCCAGCTGCTGCAGCGCGCGGCGGACCAGGTCCTGGACCCCGTCGCTCGCGCCGGGCGCCAGCACCGCGCGCACCGCCTCGTCCGCCGCGGCCGGCGAATATCCCAGGGCGGTCAGCGCCCGCACCGCTTCATCTGCGGAGCGTCCGGGGCCGGCGGCCGGGGCGAGCGCGATGTCGGCGAAGCGGTCGGACAGCTCGACCGCGAGCTTCTCGGCCCGCTTTTTCCCGATCCCGCTCACCGTGCTGAGCGCGGCGATGTCCTTGCCCTGGATGCACCGGACCGCGCGCTCCGGCCCCAGGGTGGAGAGGATGGCCAGCGCCAGCCGGGGCCCTAACCCGCTCGCCGAGAGGAGCCGCTGGAAGATGGTCCGCTCCGCGGGCGAGTCGAAGCCGTAGAGGGTCCAGGCGTCTTCCCGGACCACCAGCTCGGTGTACAGGGTGCACCGCGCGCCGGTCGCCGGGAGTCGCTCCCAGACGCCGAGCGGGAGCGAGACCGCGTACCCGATGCCGCCATCGGTTTCGATCACCACCACGTCGCTCCCCGGCTCCCGCTGCACCAGGGTCCCCCGGATGGTCGCGATCATTCAGACGGTCGCGCCGATGCGGTGGCCGGTCAGCAGATGGGTCAGCGCCACCGCCACCGCGTCGGCCGCGTCGGCCGGCTCCGGCGCGCACTGAAGCTGGAGCAGCTTGGCGACCATGTAGCCGACCTGGGGCTTCATCGCGCCGCCGCGACCGACCACCGTCTTCTTCACCACCGCCGGCGAATATTCCGCCACCACCACCCCGGCCTGCGCCGCCGCAAGCAGGATGACTCCGCGGGCATGACCCAGCACCACGGTGGTCCGCACGTTGGTTCCGTAGAAGATCCCTTCGACCGCGACGACATCGGGGTGATGGCGCTGGATCAGCTCGCGGAGCCCGTCGTGGATCAGCTCCAGCCGCCGGGGCAGGACGTCCCGCGGCTTGGTGCGCAGGATGCCGCACTCGATCAGCCGGGCGGGTCCGCCCCGTAACGCCAGGCGTTCCACCACCCCGTACCCTACTGTGGCGGTCCCGGGATCGATGCCCAGGACTTTCATCGGAAGCTGCCGGTCAGGCTTCCGCCTCCGCGAGGGTCGCCGCGTCGATGTCGAAATTGGAGAAGACCTTCGACACGTCGTCGAGATCTTCCAGGGCTTCCATCAGCTTGAGGAGCTTGGTCGCATCGGCGCCTTCGACCTTCACCGTGCTCTTGGGAACCATGGCCAGCTCGGCGGCCTCGAAGGCGTATTGCTTCGCCTTGAGCGCGTCCTGCACCGCGTGAAAATCTCCCGGCGTGGTCGAGACCAGGTACTGGTCCCCTTCGCGGGCGAAATCCTCCGCGCCGGCCTCGAGCGCCGCCTCGAGGGTCGATTCCTCGGCATAACGGGACGCCTCGAGGTAGACCTGGCCTTTGCGATCGAACATCCAGGCCACCGAATTCGTCGCGCCGAGGTTGCCCCCGTGCCGGCTGAACGCATGCCGGATCTCGGCCACGGTGCGGTTGGCGTTATCGGTGGTGGCCTCGATGAGGATGGCGGCGCCGCCCGGGCCATAGCCTTCATAGGTGACTTCCTCGTAACTCTCCCCCGCCAGCTCCCCGGTGCCCTTCTTGATCGCGCGATCGATGTTGTCGTTCGGCATGTTGACCGCGCGGGCCGCATCGATCGCGGTGCGGAGCCGCGGGTTTCCGCCGGGATCTCCGCCGCCCGCCTTGGCGGCGACGGTGATCTCCCGGATGCACTTGGCCCATACCCCGGAGCGCTTGGAATCGGCTGCGGCCTTCCGGTGCTTGATCTGCTTCCACTTGCTATGACCGGCCATGACCCAAATATGCGACGGAGGGCACCCGGTGTCACCCTTGCCGAGGCGCTATCCCCGCCGGTTGGCGGCCTGCGACAAGGCCTCCCCGGCCTCCTTCCCCAGCGCGTCACGAGCCGGGGCGACGAGCTGCTGAAGCGCGAGCGAGGCACGCTCGGGGTCCGGATTGCTCAGGTGTGCCATGGCCGCGGTCAGCGCGCGCCGGAGCGGAGCCGGAATCGCCAGGCGGGAAAGTCGCTGATCGAGGGCGGTGATCCGTCGGCGCACCGCCCGCTCGGGCAGAGGAGGATCCAGAAAGAGATCCTCGGCGACTCTGAGGGTGAGCCACAGCGCAAAGGCCCCGTCCCGGCGGGGACCCCTCGGCAGCTCGCGCATGAGCCTCACCAGGGTCGCGGCCTGGGGAGTGAGCATGCTCATCGAGGCAGCTTTCGAAGTGCTTGCATCACCAGGTCGGGCTGGAGGTCCTGGAGGCAGCGGTGGTGCCGGAGTGGGCAGGCCGCGCTTCCCTGGGAACTGCAGGGGCGGCAGGCCAGGTCGAGCTGGACTACCGCTGATTTGGCCTGGTAAGGAAAGAAGCCGAACGCCTCCACGGTTGGTCCGAACAAGGCAACCACCGGCGTGCCCATCGCCGTGGCCAGATGCATCTGACCGGTGTCTCCCGTCACGAGAGCCCGGCATTTGCGGAGAATCGCGGCAGTCGTGGGAAGATCGAAGCCGGCGGCACTCCGAACGGATCCCTTGCTGCCATCCTCGGTGGCGGCCACAATCTGGTCGGCCACCTCGCCATCCATGGCTCCGCCCAGCACCGCGACGTCGTTCCCCTGATCGGTGAGCAAACGGGCCAGCGCGATCCAGTGATGCAGAGGCCACCGCTTGGTCGCCTGGGATGCCCCGGGCGCGATGGCCACCACCTGATGGATCAGGGAGGTGCAGAAGCGTTCCGCGACGTCGGTTGCCGCCCGGGGGACGAACATCTCGAGCGACCCACCATCGGGCTGGACGCCAAGCTCTCGAGCCGCGTCGAAATAACGCTCCGCCACCGGCCGGCGGTCGCGGTACCAGTTGCGCTTGGTCCTGATGAGGAGTGTCCGCGCCATTCGGTATTTGGGGTAGGTGGTCCATATTCCGCCCAGCTTCCTGCGGATCCTCCTGCTTCGGAGGGTTCGCTGGAGATCGAGCCGGTGGGTGAACCCCCGAAGGTTCGTCGGGTCAAGGCGCTCGACCAACGCGTCCATTCCCTCAGGGGGGTCCCACCCCACCAGCCGGGTAATCCTGGGGTTGTGTTCCAGCAGCGGGACCTGCCGAGCCCGGGTCACGAAGGTGAGGCTCGCTCCGGGATGGGCCAGGCGGATGGCGCGAAGCAGCGGCGTGGTCAACAGCACGTCGCCCATCGCGCTGAGTCGAACGATCAGAATGTCGGGGGTCACCGACCCGAATGTAGAATTAATTTGCCCGGATGGCATCGAAATGACCGGACCCTCGGTGCTGGTCGTCGCGGAATTCGATGATGCGCTCCATGCCCATGCAGCGCAGCGATGCCGCGCGCTCGAACGGCTGGAGTGCCGGGTCGAAGCCTTCGATTTGCGGGATCGGCCCGGTCTCCTGGCGAGGTTCGCCCGCAAGGATCTGCGCGCCCGGCTTCGGAAGGCCATCGCCGACGCGAAAGCCGATCTGGTCCTGGCCATTGGCGCGGCGGGACTCGATCGCCAGACGGTGACCGAGCTGGCCGCGGTGACCTCGATTCCCTGGGTGAACTGGTTTCCCGACGACCTCCGCACCATCGAGGAGGTCACCGACCGGGCCCCCGCCTACCAGCACGTGTTCGCCGCCGGCAGCGACGTCGCGACCCGCCTGGCGAGCGTGGTCCATCGCCCGGTGGAAGTGGTGCCCCTCGCCGCCGACCCGTCGATCTATCGGCCCCTCAAGTCCAAGGACCAGTACCGCGCCAACGTGGTCTTCGCCGGGACCGCCACCGGACGGCGGGAGGAGCTGCTGGCCGGTCTGGTGGAGTTCGGCCTGGCACTCTGGGGTCCCGGCTGGCGTCGGACCGGCCTGCGCGACTATTGCCGGGGCGAGGTTCCTAACACGGAAACGTACGTCCGCGCCTACAGCGGCGCCTCGGTGGCGATCAACATCCATCACACTGCCGGAGTCCATGGGACCGGGCCGGAAGCCTCGGTCAACCAGCGGGTCTTCGAGCTGGCCGCCATCGGCGTGCCCCAGGTGGTGGATCGGCGGGCCGACCTCGGCGCGCACTTCGAGGCCGGGACCCATCTGCTGGTCTTCGATCACGCCGAGCAGTTGCGTGATCTGGTGCGTGCCGCCCTCCAGGACTTCGCGGCCTCGGAAGCCCTCGGGATCGCCGCCCGCAAGGAGGTCCTCGCCTCCCATACCTACATGCACCGCATGCGGCGGATCCTGGCCAAGGTGGTCCGGGGCTGAGAGTGGCTCTTCCTGCCCGATCCTGATATTGTGGAAGCGATGCGATTCCGGTCCCTGCGTCGATCGCGCGGGCTTCCGCTGCTCCTCCTCGTGCTTTCTCCGGCGATGGCGGGCACGGCGCTGCCGGTGCTGCACCCCTGTCCGGTCGAGAACCATGCCGCGCATCTCCGGGATGGTCACGCCGGTCATCATATGCACGGACAGGCTCCTGCTCCGTCCGACCGGGGCTCCGGGAATCACGGGTGCACCTGCATCGGATGCTGCCTGGGCACCCCGGCGATCCAGTCCTCCGCCCCCGGGCTGGCGCAGCGGGTTAGGGTATCTGCCGCCGAGCCCGCCTGGTCCTCCACCGACGCGGCCCTGCTGTTGCCCACCCTGGCGTCTTTCCTTCCTCCCGCCATCGCGCCTCCGCTCTCCTGAAGTCTGAAGCACCACCGGAAGCTCCGGTTTCCGGGCGACGTCCGGCTTCGGGCGTCGCTTCTGATCTTCATGGAGGGAGGGCTGGTCAACATATGGTCAGGCTTTGTCGTCGCCCGTGGCCGCTGGCGCTCTGGGCCAGTGTCGTGGTGGGTACCGCCGCCTACGCTCAGGAACCGGCCGATACGGCGCATCATCCGAATGTCCTGCCGCCGCTGACCGTGCAGGGGGTTCGGGAGCGGTCGGTGGCGCCCCCGGTTGCAACCAAGGAAGTCGATTCGCTCACCCTGCGCCGGACCCAGGCCAGTGATGCCTGGGACCTGGTCCGTCGGACGGCCGGGGTCGAGGTTCACCAGCAGGGTCAGGGACCCGGGTTCGCCGCCGACGCGGTGATCCGGGGATTCACTTCGGATCACTCCGCCGATGTCCTGCTCTCGGTCGACGGGGTTCCGATCAATCTCCCCCTCCATGGCCACGCCGAGGGATATTCCGACTGGAACATCCTGTTTCCCGCCGCCGCCGACGGGCTTCGGGTGATTCATGGGCCGGCCAGCCCGTTGTACGGCGATTTCGCGTTTGGTGGTGTGGTGGAGGTCACCACGCCCTGGGCAATGCCGGGGACCACCCAGGCGGTCCGGGGATCCAGTTTCGGCGACGTCGCGGGGTGGGCGCTCGGGGGGAAGCGCCGGGACAATCAGGGGTGGCTCGCCGGAGGACGGCTGGAACGAAGCCAGGGCTGGCGCGATCACTCGAGCTACCTGCTCGGCAACGGCATCCTCCGCTGGCGCACCCAGGTGGGCGCGGGATGGCTCGAGGGAGGGGTGCTCGGATATACGAGCGGTTGGGACTCACCCGGGTTTCTCTCGGTGGCGGACTTCAATGCTGGCCGTCTCAGCCAGTCCCAGGACTCGACCGACGGCGGTTCGTCGGGGCGGGTCGTAGTGCACTCACGATATACCCGTCTGCTCGGCCAGCACGTTGGCTTGTCCGTGCTGGGATGGGCCCAGGCGCTGTCAACCCACGTCTACCTCAACATCCCCGAGGGTGACGAAGCCCCCTCGCAAACCGACGAGCTGGATCGGCGCGGCGCGGCGGGGGGCGAAGGGCAAGTCACCATTCACACCAGGGGCGGGGAGATCAGCCTGGGAGGCAGCGGACGGTTCGACGACGTCCGCTACCGGCTCAACCACACCGATGACCGGGTCTTCCAGGACGCCGAGGCGAGCTACGCCGGAACCTTTCACTCGCTCGCCGGGTTCGGGCGATGGCGCCATCTGGTCGGCCCCCTCCAGCTCGACCTGGGGCTGCGGCTCGATGCCCTGGGCTATCGGAGCCAGGATCGCCTCGCAGGCACCCCGTCGGAGTCCCACACCGACGTGCTGATCAGCCCGAAGTTCGGCGCGCGGCTGCTCGCGTCGGCGAATGTCGCCGTGTTAGGCTCGGTGAGTCGGGGGTTCCGCGGGGCGCCGGGGACCATCGCCGACCCGACGCTGGCGACCCAGACGGCCTGGGCCAAGGAGCTCGCGGTCGAGTTGTATCCGGCCGGGGCCCGGCTCCGTCTCGCGTTGTTCCGCCTGGACGTGCAGCACGAGCGGATCCAGGACCCGATCACCCGCGAAATCAGCGAGCTGGGCACCAGCGTCCGCCAGGGGGTTCAGGTGGATGCGGAAGTTCCCCTGACCGACCGGCTCCGGGTGACCGCGTCCGGCACGTTCAACGATGCCACGGTGGGAGAGTCTCAGGCGGCGACCGCGGCGGTCGTGCTGGATCGTCAGGCGGCGCCGGAGCCGCCTCTGCTGCACGTCGGTCCGCTCGAACCGGGGAACCCGGTGCCGGGGGTGTCGCGCTACCTCGCTCGACTGGCCCTGGACAGCCGGGTGACCTCGAGGGTGAGCGTCGGCGGACTGTTGCGGCTCAACGGTCCGTTCACTCCCATCGGGGAACCCGATGTGAAAACCGGTACCTATGTGCTGTTCGATCTCAACGGCACCGTCCATCCCGGTGGGCCGGGTTGGGCGATCGACTGGGAACTACAGAACGTGTTCAACACCCACTACCCCGAAGTGCGTTCCTCGGGGTACCTCAATCCTGGCGATCCCCGAGCGGTACGGGTCGCCCTCCGCTTCTAGCAACGAGAAAGGATGTTCGTCATGCGATCGCTTTCCCTTGCGGGTTTGGCCCTCCTGGTTGCCGTTGCGGGCTGCAGCACCGAGCCCGCCGCCGAAGATCACACCCCGGCTTCGGCTCGCCTGTTCTCGGGGTCGACCGAGCTGACCCCCACCGTCACCCTGGCCCCCGGGGTCACGACCCGGATCGAGATCCACTTCTACCATGACACTGGCGAGGAGATCACCGGCATCGAGGACGTGCACTTTGCTTCCCTCACCTTCAGCCCTTCGACCCTCGCCACGGTGACCGCGGTGAGTGGTCACCATTTCCAGTTCGACGTGACGCCCCAGGGCAGCGCGGGCACCGGCACCGTGACCGTTGGATTCGGTCACGACGAGTTGGCCGATGAGCTCAGCCTGGGACCGTTCTCGGTGACGGTTACGGCGCCGTAGGGACCGGGTCGGTGGTGGCCGCCTCGATCGCATGGGTGGGGCACATGGTGAGGAGCCCTTCCCGGACCGGCGACCACCACTGACGCTCGCTCTTCACCCGGGCGATCCGGTCGGGACCCAGCTCGAAGATCTGAGGCGCCCGGGCGGCACAGACTCCGCACCCGATGCACCGTTCGGGCACCACCCGCACCAGGACCTCCCGCTGGGGATGCACCCCCGGGGCCAGCTCGGCGAACCCGCCGGGGATCTGGTCGAGCGCTTCCCCCACCGCCCGGTAACCCTCGGCGATCAGAAATGGGGTGCGGGTAAACGAAAACATCGAGACCCGGCCGAGCTGGGGCCGCACCAGGACGACCGGCGGAGTGGTCCAGTCCCGCAGGTGGGCGGTCGCGAGCGACTGCATCACGATCTCGAGCCCGCGGCTGTAAACCGAGACGAATCCCTTGCGCTCGATTTCCTGGCGCTCCACCCGTCCCCCCCGACGTCGATGGCCAGAATGGGATCACGGCCGAGGGCCAGCGCCGCGCGCACCGGGACATTCTCGACCACGGCTCCATCCACGCAGACTCGTCCCGCCACGGTGCGGGGAGGCAGAATCCCGGGCAGGGAGCACGAGGCAAACACCGCGTCGGCCACCCGGGCATGGTCGAGGCCGGGCAGGCCCCAGAGGACCTGCTGACCCGTGTTGATGTCCACCGTATTCACGACCAGGCGTCGCTTGAGATCGGCAAACCGGACTTCTCCCACCAGCTCCTTGATCAGATGATCCAGCGGTTCGGTCCGGTAGATCGCGGGAGAGAGCATCCGCTTGAGCGCCATGTCCAGGTGGGCAATCCGGAAGATGTCTTTGCGAACCAGGGCCAGCGCCCGGTCCTCCATCTCATGCACCGGGAGCCCGGTGGCCCAGGCCGCCCCGATCAGCGCCCCGATGCTGCAGCCCACCACCCCCTGCGGGGTGAACCCCCGCTCCTCCAGCGCGCGCAGCACGCCGATGTGGGTCAGACCCTTGAGCCCGCCGCCGCTCAGAACCAGGGTGAATTGAGGGGAAGCGGTCATCGGCCGATATTACCCGGGTGAGCGCCTACCCGGTGGACACCCTTCGGCGGACCGAGTTCCCCTGGTCGGCCGACCGGGTGTTTCTCAATCACGCCTCGACCGGCCCGTTGCCGGAACGGACCCACCGCGCGGTGGCTGAATTCAACGGCCGCCGGGCGTCCATGGCGCGGATCGCCGACGATGAACTCCAGGGCATTCTGGCAGGGGCCCGTCAGCGCGCCGCCCGGCTCATTCATGCCGAGGTGGAGGAGATCGCCCTCGCCACCAACACCAGTTTCGGGCTCAATCTCGCGGCCCGCATGCTTCCGTTCAGTCGCGGCGACATCGTGCTGGTGAGCGACCGGGAATTCCCCGCCAACGTGTTTCCCTGGAAACAGCTCGATGATCGTGGCGTGACGATGGAGCTCCTGCCGGTAACCCGCGAAGGCTGGCCCGACGAGCCGGCCATGCTCGCCCGGATGGAGGACCCCCGGGTGCGCGCGCTGGCGGTATCCCAGGTGCAGTTTCACAACGGGTACCGCGTGGATCTCGACCGGTTGAGCGAAGCCACCCGCGCCACCGGTACCTGGCTCGTGGTGGATGCCATCCAGGCGCTCGGTCAGATTCCCCTCGATGTTCGGCGCACACCGGTCGACATCCTGTCGTGCGGAGGGCAGAAGTGGCTCCTTTCCCCGTGGGGCTCCGGATTCCTCTACGTGCGGCGGAAGCTGATCGGCGAGCTGGTGTCTCCCTTCGGGGGCTGGAGCGCCTTCCAGGGGACCGAAAACTTCACCACCCTGTGTGATTACAGCGGGGCGCTCCGTCCCGATGCGCGGCGATTCGAGCTGGTGACCTTGCCCTTCCAGGATCTGCTGGGCCTTTCCCATTCGCTCGATCTGCTCGATGAGCTGGGCATCGACCGCATCCAGGCCCACCTCAGGACCATCGGTACACCGCTCCTTGCCTGGGCGCGGGAGCGCGGGATCCGGCTGGCCTCCCCCACCGGCTCCAGCGCCTCCGGGATGATCTGTGTCGGTGCGGAGCGCCTGCCCGGCGCGGTGGAGGCGCTGAAACGGGCGGGCGTCACGGCTTCCCTCCGGGAAGGCGCGCTCCGCTTCGCGCCCCACTGCTACAACACGATCGAGGAAATCGAGCGGGTCGTCGAAGTCCTCGACGCTACTTCTTGCTGACCGTTTCTTCCCGCAGCACCTTCTTGGCAAACCAGAATACCAGCCCGGCGACGATCAGGAAGTTGATCAGCGCCCCCAGGATCGTCCCGACCTGGATCTGCTGATTCCCCACGGGAATCGCCCACGTTTGCCAGCTGCCGCCGATCGGGATCAACCCGATCAGGGGCATCAGCAGCCCATCGACCACCGCAGTCACCAGCGCGTTGAGTTTGCCGCCGAGGATCACGGCGATCGCCAGGCCGATGACGCCGTACTGCTTGATAAAGGCCATGAACTCTTTGAGCATGCCCCCTCACAGGTTGGAGTGCGTGCGCTAGCCTGACTGGATCATCGCGTAATTCTTCTTGCCCTTCTGGAGCACCAGGTATCCCCCGGGGAGCAGGTCGTTTCGGCCCAGGCGCCGGTCCGGGCCGACCCGCTCGCCATTCACCGAGAACGCTCCGGCCTTGAGGCCACGCAGAGCGTCAGACCTGGACGTCGCGAGCTGGACCTCGACCAGAGCCTCGACGATTGGCAGCCCTTCTTCAATCTGCCCGCTTCGGGCCTGGCGGAACGGCACCTCCCTCGCAACGAACTCGAGGGTTTCCGCGTCCGCATCCCGGAGCGATCCGCCGAACAGAATTGCGCTGGCCGCGACCACCCGCCGGGAGATCTCGGAACCGTGAACCCGCTCGGTCAGCTCCTCCGCCAGGGCCCGGTGGGGAATCCGGCGCCCCGCATCCTTCCCATGCTGTTCGACCAGGGCGCCGATCTCCTCGAGCGGACGGAAACTGAAGATCTTGAGGAGGCGTTCCACGTCGCGATCATCGGCATTGAGCCAGAACTGGAAGAACCGGTAGGGACTGGTCTTCCGAGGGTCGAGCCAGACGTTCTCGCCTTCCGATTTGCCGAATTTCCCTCCCGAGGCCGTGGTGAGCAAAGGGCAGACCAGGCCATGGGCTTGTTCCCCTTCCCGCCGGGCGATCAGCTCGATTCCGGCGGTGATATTGCCCCACTGGTCACTCCCGCCCATCTGGAGCTCGCAGCCCTCCGAGGTGAAGAGATGATGGAAGTCGAAAGCCTGCACCAGCATGTAGGCGAACTCGGTGAAGGAGATCCCGGTCTCCATCCGGGCCTTCACCGACTCCTTCTGCAGCATGTAGTTGATGGTGAAGTGTTTGCCGGTGTCCCGGAGGAACTCCATCAGCGGGAGCGGCCGGAGCCAGGTCGCGTTGTCGAGCATGCGCGCCGAGGCCGGGCCGTCGAAGGCGAGGAACCGGCTCAGCTGTTTCCGAATGGCGTCGGTGTTCGCGTCGATCTCCTCGAGGGAAAGCATGGGACGCTCCCCCCGTTTGCCGCTCGGGTCGCCTACCAATCCGGTTCCTCCGCCCACCACCACGATCGGGAAGCCGCCCAGCCGTTGCAGCCAGGCCAGCGCCATGACCGGAATCAGGTTTCCGACATGGAGAGAATCCGCGGTGGGATCGAAGCCGACGTAGGCGGTGATCGGGTCCCGGGCGAGCCGGTCCGCCAGGCCGGGGGTCGCGTCGTGGACCAGCCCGCGGGATTCGAGGACCTGAAGGAGGTCAGGCACTCGCGGAGTCCTCGATGGAGAGCATGGTGCTGTCAAGGTAATCCTGCTTAGCTTCCGGTATGCCTGCAGCACAAGGTCGCGCACGACCGTCCAGCAAGGTCCGTTGGTGGCACTACCAGAGCCGTCGCAAGAAGGTCCTGATCTGGAGCGGAGCCGTTCTGCTCTTTCTGGTCGCGCTGGGCGCGGGGGCGTGGAACCGGGTCTGCGCCGGCGGCGCCTGTCCCTCCATTGCCGGGCTCAGCAACTACGATCCCGAAGAAGCCTCCAAGCTCTACGCGGCCGACGGCCGCCTCATCACCGATTTCGGCCAGCAGCGCCGCACCGCGGTGCCGCTCACCCAGATCTCCCCGGCCATCGTGGCGGCCTTTCTCGCGGTGGAGGATCGTCGCTTCTATCAGCACCACGGCGTGGACTGGATCCGGGCCGTCGGTGCGGCCAAGAACACCCTGCTGGGCCGGACCCAGGGATTCTCCACCATCACCATGCAGCTCGCCGGGAATCTCTGGCCCGAGCAGATCGACCGGTCCCAGCGGGAGGGCTTCGCCGGCCTAACCCGGAAGCTCCGGGAAGCGCGCATGGCCTTCGAGATCGAGCGGAATTATTCGAAGGACAAGATCCTCGAGCTGTACCTCAATCAGATCAATCTCGGAAACGGCGCCTTCGGGGTCGAGGCTGCGGCCCAGCGCTATTTCGGCAAGTCGGCCCGGTCGGTGAACGTGGCGGAGGCCGCCGTGCTGGCCGCGCTCGCCAAGGCCCCGGGCCGCTATAACCCGCGCAAGAGCCCCCGCCTCGCGGTCCAGCGCCGCAACCTCATCATCGGGATGATGGAGGACTGGGGCAAGCTGTCCCACGAATCCGCCGAGGCATGGAAAGCCTATCCCCTGACGCTGTCGTCCCGGTCCGATTACAGCGGGGTCGCTCAGTACTTCGCCGAATACATCCGGCAGATTCTCCAGGCCCGCTTCGGCACCGATCTCTACCGCTCCGGATTCCGGATCTACACCACCCTGGACCTCGACATGCAGCAAGCCGCCGAGCGGGCGCTCGAGGCCCAGCTCAGCGCGATCGAGGATGGGTCCCTCGGCGCCTACCACCACCTGACCTATCGCCAGTACCTGGACCGTCGCGGCGATCCCTCGGGCGACGATGCCGGTCCGTTCAGTCCCTATCTCCAGGGATTGGCCCTCACCGTGGAGGCCAGGACCGGGTACATCCGGGCCATGGTCGGTGGCCGCGACTTCGAGGACAACAAATTCAATCGGGTCACCCAGGCGTTGCGGCAGGCGGGATCCACGTTCAAGCCCTTCGTGTATTCCGCGGCGCTCGATGCCGGCCTTCCCTGGTCCACCCTGATCGAGGATTCGCCGGTTTCGGTGGAGATTCCCGACCAGCCCACCTGGGAGCCCAAGAACTACGACAGCAAGTTCGCCGGCATGATGACGATGCGCCAAGGCATGTACCAATCCGTCAACACCGTCGCGGTGAAGGTCGGACTCAAGATCGGCGAGGACGCCGTGGCCGATATGGCGGCCAACATGGGCATCACCACCCGGATCCCACGGGTGCCGTCCATCTTCATCGGCTCGGCGGATGTGATTCCCATCGAGCTGATCTCCGCCTACACCACGTTCGCCAATCTCGGCGTCGCGACCACCCCGGTCGGGATTCTCCGGGTCGAGGATCGGGACGGAAGAATCATCTGGCAGCCGGAGACCAAGGAACGCCGCGTGCTCGACCCCCAGCACGCCTGGCTGATCCTGGACGGGCTGCGTGACGTGGTGCGCAGAGGAACCGCCGCCGGAGCGGTCGTGGGCCGGGGCGGATTCGACATTCCCGCCGGTGGCAAGACCGGCACCACCAATGACGGGATGGACGTCTGGTTCATCGGATTCACCAACGATCTGGTGACCGGCGTCTGGATGGGCTTCGACAAGAAAACGGTGATCAAGAGCAATGCCCAGGGCGGACTCCTCGCCGCGCCGGCCTGGGCCGCGATGATGCGGGAGATCTACGAACGGCGGCGCACCCCGCCGCCATGGCCCATGCCCGAGGGCCTGGTCGACCTCGATATCGATGAGGGAACCGGTTTTCTCGCGACCCCGTTCTGTCCTCGCGACCAGGTCGTGCACGAGTACTTCTATCCCGGGACCGAGCCGCTTCAGCACTGTCCCCTGCATGGTCCCTTTCGGGGAGGGCGCTGATCGCGGCATGCTGCTGCTCCGCGCGAGCTGGGCCCTCCCGATCGACTCGCCGCCGGTTCGCGATGCCGCCCTGCTGATCGGGGATGATGGCCGAATCGCGGCGCTCGGTTCCTCCCCTACGATGGCCCATCCACCCGGCACCGCGATCCACGATCTCGGCGCTGCGGTGCTCATGCCGGGCCTGGTCAACGTTCACACTCACCTGGAGCTGACCGGCTTCCAACCCACCGCCGAGGGACTCGAGTTCCCGGAGTGGATTCTCGGAATCCGGCGACTGAAGGAAGCGCGGTCCCCAGCAGAGTATCTCGAGGCGGCGCGGAGCGGCATCAGGGAGTGCTGGGCCGCGGGAATAACGACCATCGCCGACACCGGCGATTCGGGTGCGGTCGTCCAGGCCGTTTCCGAGTTTGGTGGCAGCGCAGTGGTCTACCAGGAGGTGTTCGGTCCCCACCCGAACCAGTGTGAGGAGAGCCTTTCCGCCTTGCGCGACAGGATCGATTCCCTCGCCAGGTTCACCGGAGAACGGGTGCGACTCGGGGTCTCTCCCCACGCTCCCTACACAGTCAGCGGGCCCTTGTTTGCGCGCGTGGCGTCGTGGGCCGCGGAGCGATCGATGCCGCTGGCGGTGCACGTCGCCGAGTCGGAGGCGGAATCCGCCTTCGTTCGGAGAGGCGAAGGCCCGTTCGCCGAGGCTTGGCGCCGGAGGGGGATTCCGCCCCTGACCGACCCGGCGCAAGCTGGTTCGGGCTCCTCCCCGCGCTCCTCGATCGGATGGCTTGCCGCCAAGGGCGTCCTGAGCAGCCGGACCCTCTGCATTCACGCCGTCGATCTCTCGGCCGAGGATATCGAGCTGCTGAGAACGCTCGGCGGGTCGGTCGCGCATTGCCCGGTATCCAATGCGCGTCATGGCCACCGCGCCGCGCCGGTTCGTGCCCTGCGCGATGCGGGGATCCGGGTTGGGCTCGGTACCGATTCGGTCGCCAGCGTAGGTCGGTTGGATCTCTTCGCGGAAATGCGGGCAGCTCGGGCACTGGCGGGACTACCGGCGGAGGAGGCCCTTGCCCTGGGTACGATCGAGGGGGCACGAGCGCTGGGCCTGGAGGATGAGATCGGGACCTTGCGCCCGGGCGCCTGGGGTGATGTCCTGGTGGTGCAGACCGGGGTGCACGGTTCGCTGGAGGACCCCATCGAACCGGTCCTCGCCGCCAGGCCGGAACAGGTTCTTCTGACGGTGGTTGCAGGAAGGATCGTTCACCGCAGGGAATGAGCGCCTTGCAACGAGCCCCTATCCCCCGATAGTATCCATAGTCCTGGTTTCGAGATACCCTCGTGCGCTGTCTGGCCCTCAACGCGTCGTTCGAGCCCCTGACCATGGTGCCCGTCAAACGGGCGCTTGCGGCTGGTCATCGACGGCAAGGCGGAAATCGTGGAGGCGGACGAGGGGGAGCCCATAAGAAGTCTGCGGGTTTCGCATGCCGAAGCCCGCCATCATCCGCCTCGTCAAGTTCGTCCACGTTCCCCGCAAGTTCCGCCGCCAGGTCACCAACACCTTCCTCTTCGCCCGGGACGAGTATCGCTGCCAGTTCTGTCACCGGACCCACGGCCAGCTCAAGCTCCGGGAGTGCCTGACCCGCGATCACCTGGTGCCGATCAGCCGGGGCGGGGACAATGGCTGGACCAACTGCGTGACCGCGTGCAGCAGCTGCAACACCAGGAAGGGCAACCGGCTGCCTGAGGAATGCGGGATGCATCCGCTGCATCCTCCGGTGGAGCCGCACTTCGTGCACCTGGCCTGGGCGGTGCGCCGGCTCACTGCGCCCCAGGCGAAGTACATCCGGCTGTTCTACGGGGAGGCGGCGCTCAGAGCTATTCGGGGTTGAGGAGCGGGGCGGAGGTGCAAGGTGCAAGCGTTCAACGTGTGGTGCGGTTTCTTGGCCTGCGATTCGGTTCCACGCGTCTTCGAAGCGTCCTGACCAATCCCGACAGCATTCGCCCGATTTCTTCGGCAAGGTTGGCTGCTCGTTTGTATTCGGCCGGACTCTTGTAACCCAGTCGAAGCATCAGTTCCATCTGTGTCTCCAGCTCCTGAAGCGAGGACTTGGCGTAGCTGATGCTCTGGAGGAACTCACCGAGGTGCCATCTGCCCTTTCCTTCCGCAAGGTTGGACGGTACCGAGACGGCGGCTCTTCTCGCCTGCGACCTAATCCCGAAGCGTTCGTCCGCCGGAAGATCCTTCGTCAGGAGATAGACTTCGACAGCCAGATCCATGGCTCTTTGCCAAGCCAGCAGGTCGCGATACGAGGAGCTCATCCTGTCGAGACCGGATAAGGGCTACCTCAACGAAGGTGAACACCTTGCATCTTGCACCTTGACTCCGCTCCTTCTAACGCACAGTGAATCGATCCGACCTCGTCTCCAGCGTCTGCACCGGCAACCCGGCCAATCGAAGAAAAAAGCGCCGCACCTCCCGAATGAGCGCGCTGCTCTGGCGCCGGGGCGCGTTGGGATCTCCCGAGAGGAATCGCTCCAGCTCCTCCATGTCTTCGTCCGACAGCGCGCTGATCCGGAGCGACACGTTGTAATAGAAGGTGCCGGTCCCCCGGGGCAGCACGTCGATCTGATTCACCTGGCGCATCCAGGCCGCCAGCTCGTCCCGCGTCGCGAAATGGAATTCCTCGGGGCCCGACAGGAGGATCCGGGTGACCCGGTAGATGTCCTGGAGCGGCTCCCGCTGAATCACCAGGCTCCATTCGCTGGCCCGCTGGAAATCGTCGATCCAGCCGTCCCGGCCCCGCCAGATCTCCACCCGGAACTCGAGCCGCACCGGGAAGGTGCGATCGAGGGCCTCCGACCACACCGGGTCGGCGATGAGATCCTTCACCTGAATCCAGGGCCGCCGCGCCCCGCTCGGGGCCGAATCCGGGGACAGCCGCACCGACAGGCTCACCCTCGGCGACTGGGCCTGCGTCGCCGGCGCCTGGATTCCCAGGCCGAGCAGCAGGAAGAGGATCGCGCGGCGCCGCATCAGTACCGTTGCTGAAGCCGCGCGGTCAACCGGAGCGGCAACCCTCTGGTGATCGGCTGCGCGAGGTAGATCGCGAGTCCCCCGAAATCGAGCCCGAGCCCGACGTCCTTCTCCCATTCCTTGAACAGGGGAATCCGGTTGTTGGGCACCCGGCCCGGTCCGTCTCCCGTCACCCAGGCCTTTCCGGCATCGCCCATGATGACGACATCCGGATCGTGAATTGAAAACAGCCGCTGGGCCGCCGCGATCCAGGGATGCCGCGCCGGCGCGGTGAGGCCGAGCCGGGCCCGGGTCCGCACCTCGGCCTGGAGGGCGATCATCCGGTCGCAGAGCGCGGGGCGGGCCGGGTCGCCATAACCCGCTGGCGCGCAGGTCTGGCTTCGGAAGGCATATCCCGGAAGGATGTCCGGCCCTCCCAGCGCCATCCGTCGCTGCAAGGGCAGGGGATCGCCGTCGACCCAGCCGGCCGCGAGGGCGCGGAGCCCGATGCGCACGCCGGGGTTGAGCCGGAGGTACCGCCGCACGTCGACCCAGAGCCGATCGGAGCGATAGGTCCCCGGCGGGATCGGCTCCCGCACCTCGGGGGGGAGGGTGAGGGGCGACGCGTCGTTGCTTCCGGTTCGCTCCCACCAGGCATCCACCAGCCAGCCCGTGGCCGGCGCATCGGCCTGGTTCCGGGTATCGTAGGTCGCGCCCAGTCGCAGGGTGGTGAAATGGCCGTCGTCGATCAGCGGGTTAGGGCGCCAGCCCTCGTTCCGCAGCACCGAGAAGGGATCGGTGGCCGGGATACTCCGCTCGAAATCCCGCCGCAGGGATGCGGCGAAGTTCACCTTGCCGACCTGGTACCCCAGGTCGCCTCCGAATCCCTCCGCCTGGTAATAGTCGCGATAGTCCCGCTGCAGCAGCACCGCCGCGAGCCCTACCTCGCCCAGGGTGAGTGGCTGGGACTCGATCGGGTGAATCCGCCGGGTCAGGGAGAATCCGGCGCTCAGCCGCCGGGTTTTCCCGAACCGCAGCTCGGCGCGGGCAACGTAGCCGAAATTCGCCCGGAGATGGGTGCGGTCGGGGGCGGTCCAGATGATGCCCCGGAAATCGAGCTTCGCGTCGAGATCAGGGAGCCCCTCCCGGCTGAAGGTCGGGCCGAGGACGATGGGGAATCCTTCCACCCGGTTGTAGGTGCGCCCGGTCTCGAGCGTCAGGGTAGTGCTGAAGTAAGGGGTCTGAAACGACCGCTGCGCCGAGGCCAGCTCACCGAGACTCCGGGGCGGGGGACGCACCGCGAGAAGTCCCGCCGATGTGCGGACCACCTGGGCCAGCGGCTTGTACTCCCGCCGGCGGCCTTCCAGCCGTCCTCCACCTCGAAGCAGGACCTGCCCTCCGACCACCAGGACGTCGCCCTCGACCACCCCTCCCGATTCGATCAGCAGGTAGCTGTTGATGACCGTCACCCGGCCGGTGAGGTGTCCCCGGATGGTGAGCGCTCCGCCGAACACCGCGACCGGGCCGCTGAACGTGGATCCACCCGGGAGAATGAAGGGTCCCAGGATCCTGGTGGTGAGCGGGTCGTTGTAGTGCGCGATGACTTCCTCGACCACGGACGGGGGCAGGATCGCGCCCGCGGAATCGGGCGTGGTCGCTTCCGGGCGAATCACCTGGACCGAGTCCTGCGCCCTGGCGGGAATCGCCGCCGCGGCCAGGCCCAGGGCCAGCAGGGCGCCAACTCCGAAAATCTTCCGATGCGCTCCGCGACGATGGGGGCTCATAAGCCAAGCCGTTTCATGCGGCGGTACAGGTTGGCCCGATCGGTCTGAAGCGCGCGAGCCGCTTCCGCCACGTTGCCCGAGGCCCGTTTGAGCGCGGTGCTGATCAGAGCTCGCTCATAGTCGTCGAGCACGTTCGAAAGGGAGCGCCCCCCCAGCTCGGCCACCGAATACGTGGTGCCGGAATCGCTGGTGATCGTGGGCGGGTCGAATCTCGAGGTCCCGCTCCGGGGAAGGACCTGGAGCACGGTGGCGGCATCGATCTCGGCCGCCCCGATGATGGAGAGTCGCTCCACGATATTGGCGAGCTCTCGCACATTCCCGGGCCAATCGTAGGTGGCGAGGGTGGCCACCGCTTCGGCGGTGAACACCGCCGGCTGGTGAGGTCGGATCCGTGCCGCCAGGTGGTCGACCAGGGCAGGCAGATCCTCCCGGCGATCCCGAAGCGGGGCCAGGTTGATGGGAAAGACGTTGAGCCGGAAATACAGGTCTTCCCGAAAAGTCCCCGCGGAGACCGCCTGTTCCAGACGCTGATTGGTGGCGGCGAGCACCCGCACGTCGAGCTTCTGGGTTCGCTCCGCCCCGAGTCGCTGGATCTCGCCGGTCTCGAGAACCCGGAGCAGCTTGGCCTGCGCCTCGAGATTCAGGTCGCCGACCTCATCGAGGAACAGGGTTCCCGTGTCGGCCAGCTCGAACCGTCCCAGCCGGCGCTCGGTGGCCCCGGTGAAGGCGCCCCGCTCATGGCCGAACAGCTCCGACTCGACCAGGTCCCTGGGGATCGCGGCGCAGTTCACCGAGATGATCGGGCGGCCGGCACGATGTGAGGCGCGGTGAATGGCATGGGCCACCAGCTCTTTCCCGGTTCCCGATTCACCCATGATCAGGACCCGCGCATCGGTCGGGCCGACCTGGGCGATGAGGGCGCGGACTTCTTCCATCCGGGGACCGGTGCCGACCAGGTCGGCCCGAGGCCCGAGCTGGGCTCGAAGCGCGCGGGTTTCGGCTCGGGCCCGGGTCAGCTCGAGCCCGCTCCGCAAAGCGACCAGGACGGCTTCCGGGGTGAGCGGCTTCTCGAGGAACTGGAACGCCCCCAGCTTGATCGCCTTGACCGCGTCGGTGAGCTGCGCCTTCCCGCTCATCATGATCACCGGAATGCCCGCATCCCGCTCCCGGATCTGCACCAGGGTCTCGAGCCCGTCCGGTCCCGGCGCCATCTGGAGATCGAGCAACACGGCGTCGGGATGGACCTGGTCGAGCGCCAGCAGCGCCGCATTCCCGTTCGCCGCCTGCTCACACTCGAACCCCTCACCCTTGAGCAGGGCGGCGAGCATGCGGCGGATGTTGGCTTCGTCGTCAACGATGAGTACCCGCGGTTTCATATTGTTCTCCTGCGCCGGTCGGCCACCCGGCGCTCCACGAACCCCGGAGGCAGGACCGGGCTGAGCCGGGTCTGCCCGGTGATGGGGAGCCGCACGATGAAGGTGGCGCCCCCGCCCGGCGTTTCGCGCCCCTCGATGGTCCCGTGGTGGAACTCGATGGCCTGTCTCACCAGCGAGAGGCCGAGCCCGGTGCCTCCGGTCTTGGTCGTCACGTAAGGCTCGAAGATCCGGGCCCAGTCCTCGGAGGAGACTCCCGGTCCGTGATCGGCGATCGTCACCCGCACGCCCGCAATCCCGCCTTCCCTTTCTTCCTCGATGCCGATCGTGACCTCGAGACTCCCCGATTCCCGGCAGGCCTCCACCGCGTTGCGGATCAGGTTGCTGAATGCGCGATGCAGGGGATCGTAGTGCCCGATGATTCTGGGCGCCGCGGCGTCCACGCGGAGCATCGGTTGCATCGTGGCCGGGACCGAAGTCTTGAGGAGCTCGGCGAGCAGTTCCCCAAGATCGACCTCGGCGGCGGGCCCTTCCGGGAGCCGACCCAGGTTGGCGAATTCGCGGGCCAGCTGCTCCAAACGGGCCGTTTCGATTCGGAGAACCTCGAGCGCCTCGTTGGTCTCGGGCCCGCCCGCCTGTCCCTCCGGCCGGCCGATCGTCTTTTCCAGCTCTCCCACCGCGAACCGGATCGGCGTCAGAGGGTTTTTCATCTCATGGGCAACCCGCCGGGCCACCTCGCGAAATGCCCGAAGCCGCTCCGATTCGAGCTCGGCGGCGCGGCCCTGCTGCAGGGCGGCCGCGGTATCGCGCAAGGCGGACCGGAGGACCCCGAACTCGGGGGCCCCGCCTTCGCCCTCGGCGGGCAGGGGCTCGTGACGCCGGATCTTTTCCATCCAGCCGACCAGCTCGTCGGTGGGACGGCTTAACCCGCGCGCAATGGACCGGGCCAGGTACACCGCCGCGGTCAGGAGGAAGACGCCCAGGAGCGCAATGCCGACCGCCAGGGCAATGGCGCGGAGCCGGGCGTAGTGGAATCCGCTCTCGGAGCGGATCAGGGCCAGGTTGATCGCCTTGATGTGTTCGTCCAGGGCGGTGGACTCGCGAGGCGTGAGGGCGGCCCGATCGTTCTCCTGCCGCCTGGCGTTGAGCCGGGTCGAATCGAACGCCTCCAGCAGGGTCTGCCCGGTGACCCGAACGGTATCGAGGACGAATCGGCTGGAGCGGGCCGGATTGTACTGGAGCAGGCTCCAGACCCAGCCGGCGCTCAGGATCGCCGAGGGGGCGGCCCCGAGGAGGAGAAGCGCCAGAAGGATGCGATTGCGAAACGCCAGCCGGCGGAGAAAGCGGAAGGGCACAGTCTTAAGTGTAGCCAGAGAGCCGGGGGACCGGGCAGAGCGGAGCTCCCCCGGAGCATCTTATCTTCGGTCCCGAGGAGCCTTCCCGCCTCGGGAGGGGCTGCGATCTGCGGTGAGGCCGCGCCAGATCGTGGCACCCATCCTGCGCGGGCATTGTAGCTTTCCACCGGAACGCATGCAGGGGAGGGAGATGCGAGTCGTGTTGAGATACCGGATGCTCGTGACGATTCTCCTGGGGTCGCTGCCGCTGCTTCGGGTGGATTCCATCGCTGCCCAGTCCCTGACCACCGGCGCGCTCAAGGGCGCGGTCTACTCTGATCGCGGCGAACCGCTCGGGGGTGCGGCCGTGACCATCGAGGATCGCGGCGGTGGCACGGTCCGGGAGCTCACCGCCCGAAACGATGGCTCGTTTTCCCTGCGGATGCTGTTGCCTGGGACCTACAATGTGCTGGTCGAAGTCGAGGGCTACCAGCCGGTCCGGCTCCGGGGTGTCCTGGTAACCAGCGGGAGTACGACCTCCGTTTCGGCCGAATTGGTGGAGCGGCCTCCCCCCATCATGTCGGTCACCGATATCGATCAGACCGGGACCGCCGCAGGGCAGGCCGGTCGGGTGGTTCTGGGTTCCGACCTCCATACCCTCGAATACCGCCAGGAAGGCACCGATTTCTCCCGGGATATGAGCCGCGTGGTCGCGCCGGTGGATGGTCGCTCCGGGTTCGCGCTGGCGGCCGGCGGCGTTCTGGGCCGGATGACCCGGGTCTATGAGGACGGGGTGCCCGAGATCCTGCTCCGTCATCCGGCCTTTGCCGGGGAACCGCTCTCCCTGACCGGATTACAGCGCGACGCGATCGCCCAGGCCCAGGTTTCCAATGCCGGGTTCGACGCCGAGTGGCGGGGGAACGCGGGTTCGGTGGTGTCCCTCATAACCCGCGCGGGGAGCGATCGGCTGGAGTTCGCCCCCTATGTCGCCGGCAGCAGCGCGAAGCTGGGAGGCAACCCGGCCCTGAATCCGGCCGACAGCGCGGGAACCTCGCTGCTGGGCGGATTCACCCTCGGCGGGCCCATCAAGCGGGACACCGCGCAGTTTTTCCTCCAGGGCGGCTACCAATCGCTGGAGACCCCCTCGCCCTATCCCTGGATCGAGCCGGCCGGGGCAACCGAGGCCACCCCCCTGCGCGACGGGGTGCGGCAGGTTGCCCAGGACCACTACGGCACCGACGTCAGCGGCTCGGTCCTCCCGGCGGTGCGCACCTGGAAGGGCGGGGCCGGGTTAGGCGGGATCGATTGGCAGGCCGGCGGATCGTCCCATCTCTCGATCCGGGCCGGCGGCGGGACCTTCAAGGAGGAGAACCCGCTCCTCGGGAACGATGTGGGCAATGATGCCGGGGCCAGCCTCTCGGGGCGCGACCTCTCCGCCGCGGCATCCCTGACTACCGTGGCCAAGGTGGCCAATGAGCTTCGGGTGGGGTTGTCCATGGCCCGCCGCGATTGGCGGGCCGCGGGCCTTCCCGAGACCCGGCTCACCGATCTGGGGGCCCGCTTCGGCGGGAATGCCGCCTTGCCCGGGCTGTTCGAATCCCAGCTGCTCAGCCTGAGCGATGCGATCCAGTTCGAACACAACAGCCACGCGCTCAAAGCCGGCCTCACGCTGGATTTCCGCACCTACAAGCAAACCTACCTGTACGGCTCCGCCGGTCGCTTTGTCTTCGGCGGGCTCGATCAGTTCGACGGCGGGACCGGCGCGTTCTTCCGCGCCTCGGCGGGGATTGTCGATGCCAAGGTCTCGGCGCCCGAAATCGGGTTCTTCGTTCAGGATGACTGGGTGATCTCTCCGGGGTTCAACCTGCTCCTCGGACTTCGTTACGACACCCAGGTCCTCCCGAAGAATCTCCTGGTTGCGCCGGGACAATGGCGAAACCTGTCGGCGATCCAGAGCGATTCGCTCCTCAAGGACAGAAAGGGCATCGAGCCGCGAGCTGGATTTCGGCTGACCCCCGGCTCCGATGGCACGGTCCTGATCCAGGGGAATGTGGGGCTGTACGCGAGCAGCCTGGAGCTCAGTCAGTTCGCGGAAGCCATGATCAACTCCGCGCAGAATGTGCGGGTCACCCGCACTGCGGGAGCGGTGACCTGGCCGTCTCCCTCGTCCGGCTCAGGAGCCACCAGACTCACCTTCTTCGGGGGTCCCGGAAAGTACCGGGCGCCCCGATCGTTGAAGGGGGATTTGTCGATCGTGAAGTCGTTCCCGGGCGGGCTCTCCCTCACGCTCGCGGGAAGCTACCAGCATACCGACTTTCTGTTGCGCCGGGCCGACGCGAATCTTGCTCCATCGGCTTTCGGAGCGGCGCAGGACGGGCGACCGGTCTGGGGACCGCTGGCGCAGTATGGGAGCCTGGTCACCGCCATGCCCGGCCGCAATCGCCGGTTCGACACTTTCGATATCGTTTCGGTGTTCTCCCCCAGCGGTTTCTCCGACTACTACGAGGCCAGTATCGGCCTCCACCGTCCCGTGGGGCGATCGTTCTCCTTCTCCGTGGATTACACGTTCTCCCGGACCCGCGACAATCTGGTCGGGTTGCTCGAGGCCGATCCAGCCGACCAGCTCTCGCCGTTTCCCGGCGGGATCAACGGGCAGGACTGGGACGAAGGCAGATCCGACCTGGACGTGCCCCACCGGGTTTCGGCCGCACTCGAGTTCCGGAGCAGTGGAAGCCGTCCGATCGCCGTCGCCCTCCGTGGTCGCTACCGCTCGGGGCTGCCCTTTACACCTGGGTTCCGCAGCGGGGTCGATGTCAACGGAGACCTGGGAGGCAACAACGATCCGGTTGCGATCGATGCCGTCCAGAACCCGAGTGGATCGGGAGTGTACGCCTCCTGCGACCGGACCGGTGTGGGTGGGTTCGCCGCCCGAAACAGCTGTCGAGCCAGCGGGGTCGGGTCACTGGACGCCCGGGTGGCCATCCCGGTCCCCTTTGGCAATGGACCCGGTCGCCTCATGTTGACCCTTGAAGGGTTCAACCTCGTTGCCAGCACGACGGGCGTGGTGGATCGCGCCGCGCTCCTGATCGATCCGTCGGGAACGCTGTCGAACGATCTCTCGACCGGCGCCGTCCAGATCCCCTACGCGTCCAACCCGCAATTCGGCACCTTGTTGCGGAGAGGCGGAGAACCCCGGGTCGTCCGATTCGGTCTTCGAGTGGAGTACTGATATGCGCCGCGCCTTCGTTGCACTCGCCCTGCTGACCGCCTGCAGCAACGCCGGTTCGGACCTGGGTCTCTCCCCCGGCGCCGTCAACACCATCAAGGTGCTGGTCTCCCTGGATCGCGATGCGTCCGGGAGCTTGACGTCGGCCGATACGGTGTACGCAGGCGCTCGCCTTGTACTCAAGCCCTCCGCCGGCGGACAGGCGATCACCACCCAGCTCACCAACCCGCTGGGACTCGCCTTCTTCGAAGGCGTCCCAGTCGGGAGCTACACAGTGACGGTCGACCCCACCTCGCTGGGAGACACCGTCAGCCTGGCGCAAACCGACCCGCCGGTGGTGCTGTTGAGTGCCGGGCTCGATTCCGGGGCCACCGTGCTGGCCCAGCTCGCCTACTTTGCGCCTTCGATCCGTCAGGCCCGCCTCCTGCCCGCCGGCCGCCGGATTCTCGTGCGCGGTCTGGTGCTCGCCGGGGTCGGCTCATTCCGCGATACCACCGCTCACCTGCAGGACACCTCGGTCGCGATTCGGCTGACCCGCGTGTCGTTACGAGGCGACCGTTCCGGGAATAGCCCTGGGGATACCGTGACGGTGATCGGGACGACCTCCACCCGAGCGGGACAGCCGACGCTCGATCAGGCGATCATCACCACGCTGGGGAATCGTCCCGCCCCGGTACCGTTCCCGGTTTCGACCGCCGTGGCCGCGTCGGCGATGAACGGCGTGCTCGATGCCGCCCTGGTGCAGATTACCGGGGCCGTGATCAGCGATACCGGGACGGTCGCGCCGGACTTCCGCGTCGTTGCCAGCGACGGCTCGGGCACCCTGACCATCCTCCTCGATTCGGAAGGCGGATTCAATACCTCGATCTTCCGCCCCGGCCGGACCGTCAACGCGCGAGGCGTCCTGGTCCCGACCGGAACAGGTCAGTGGCAGTTCAAGCCCAGAAACTCGGGAGACATCACCGCGTTTTGAGCAGCGGGAGAAGCGCCTCGACCTCGCCTTGGGCGATCAGGGCGCTCGCAATGGGGAGGACGTGGTAGTCGAAATCGTTGTAGAGCCGGTCGGTCCCGTGGTAAGTCCGGAGCGCGGCCAGATTGTCGACGAACAGCCAGCCTTCCTGCGCCGCCAGGCCTCGCAACCCTTCATAGAGTCCGCCCTCCTCGCGAATCCCGCTCTCCAGTGAGAGCGGCAGCCGTCGCAGCGTTCGCTGGAGCGTGGAATCGATGGGCGCGCGATCCACGAGCTGGTACGACGGGATAGGACTCATCACCAGGATCACCCCTGGATTCTCCGCCCTGGCCCGCCGCAGGAGTTCCCGCATCCGGCGGAGACTTTCTTCCCGGGCGTTGGGGAAATAATGGAAAAAGAGCTGCTGGTTCAGGAACTGTGCGCTGAAGGCGTCGGAGTATCCCACCAGCGGCTCGCGAGCGCGAAGCAAGTCGCGCATATAGTGAAAGACCGTCCAGGGTCCCTCCCCCTGGGAGCTGGCAAGCTGGCGGAGATCGGAGAACCGGAGATACGCCCGTCGCAGCCCGATGCGATCGAACAGGGTTCGGAACAGGGCCAGCACCGGGTCTCGCGAGGGAGGGTGGTGCGGATCCGCCAGGACATACCAGGTCGGTGGGGCGATTCGATAGCCCGAATCGCTCTTGACGAAATGGGGACGATCGTCGATCCGCAGCAGGTCGGCGAAATCATTCCCGGTGTACACGTTCATCACCAGCACCCTGGGGCCGTAAGGCCGGAGCACGGTGCGATACGCGAGGTAATCCTGGAGCGGAGAATACCGTCCCACTCCGTAGGCCAGGACCACGGCGGGAACCCCCATCGTCCGTAGCCCCTTCTCCATCATGCCGAAGTGGGTGTTGGGATTGGTCGCGCAGAGCTCGGTGTGGGAATCGCCGGTAACGGCGATTCGCAGCGCGGCGGAATCCGAAGTGGGTGCCCCTCGGGGCAGCCAGGTGCGGATCCCGTCTTCGTTTCGCTGATAGGTGATCTGCTGGCCGGTCGAGAACTCGGTGCACCTGCCAAACTGGGGAACCCGGGTGACCGGGGCGGGCCGCCACCCGAGGTCGGCATCGCCGAATTCGGGGTCAGGAAGACGGAACCCGATGAGGCGAAGCGCCAGATCGAGCACGAGCAGCGTACCGAGAACGATCAGACCGTAGGTCGCGAGCAAGCGCAGGAGACGAACGAAACGAGACCGCCTGGGAGGCGCTGGATTCACGGGACCAGTCCAATCCGTTGAGCCACTCGATACCCGGCCCAGAGGCCGAGGACCGCGGCGCCAAGGACCAGCCAGGAAGGGAAGGGGGCCGTCCCGAGCATCGGTGCTGCGCCCAGCGAGATTCCCAGCATTACCGCCAGCAGCACCGGGCGGCCGCCGATGCCGGCGCCGGCGATCAGAAAGGTCCCCAGCGCCAGCAGAGCGGGCCAGACCGTGGGCCCGCGGGAAGCGGTGTAGGAGAATGGAAGAAATCCGGTCCAGAATTGTTCGGCGGCCAGGGTCACGGCTTCCCGTCGAATGCTGCCGTTCCCAACCGCTGCCTCCAGGGATCCCCGGGAGGACCTCACCTCCACTTCAACAGGTTTGCCGGCTCCGGTGGGCAGAGCATCCTGGATCCTGAGACTCGGGGGACGGAATCCCCAATCTGCCATGGCCAAACGCTGATACACGATGAGATCGCGTCCTTCCTGCCACAGGCTCATGTATTGGCGGGTTACCCCCATGTATACCTCCAGAATCGCCGAGCGCTCCGATACCGGTGCGCCGGATTCTATGCTGGCCTTGAGGATGACGGTATCCGCCCGCGCAAGCCTCGTTGCGAGATCCGCGGATTGCGGAATCGCACCGTCAGGAAGCGAAGTGCCCTGGAGCATGACTTCGAGAACCTTCCCCGGGAACCGCGGCCGACCCGCAACTTCGGGACGATGCTCGGCCCACCATTCGTGATCCGTTCGAGGAATGGATGGTCGGATCAGGCGTGCCGCCGCGAGCCAGGAAAACGCCGTGAGCACTGCAAGGGTGGGGCCGATGGTTCGCCACCAGCGTGCCCTGGATGCCCAGCCGGCCACGATCGCTGTGCCCAGCAGGGTTCCACCGGTATTCGAGATCACGTCGAGGATTTCGGCGAAGCGGCCCGGGATCCATATCTGCGCGGTCTCTACCGCCGCACTGGCCAGGGCCCCGATGATCACGGCGCGCCGGATCGGGATTCCGGCCATGCCAAGCCCGACGCCGAAGGGCACAAAGAGGACGATGTTCAGCAGGAAGTCCGCCGGGTGACAGCAAGGGGCCGGCTCGCTGGTGCGCGGTCCTGGCAGGAGCGTCAACAGGGCGATGGTGCAGCTCGCGATCAACACGACCGCCCAGCCGGTCTGGCGTCGCGCCATCAGCCGCGATGCAGGTCGAGCAGGCAGGTCACCGCCTCATTCAGCCGGCCGAAGTCCCGCACCAACCCAAGGGTTCTGATCTTTGCGGACCGACTCAAATCGGCGGCGCGATCCAGAAGCACCGCGGCCTCGGACCTTCCCAGGAGTGGTCCCAGTCTCGCATGGCGAACGAGGGCAAGCGCCGCCGCGCGCGGGTCAACCTCTTCGATCTGCACCGCTGGCAGGGCCGCACCCCTTTGGATGGGGGCAAGAAAGTACACCGTATCCAGCGGCGTGGGTTCGTTGACCAGGGATTCCTCGGGCAGGTCGTGCGATTGAAGCTTGCCAAACGTTCCCATGACGAACCTGGTATTCCCCGAACCGACCTGCCGGGTGGAATCCTCCCACATGCGGAGGCTGTGGACACCCGGCCGGGCTACCGCCGGCGCTCCCAGCTCGATGGGGAGAGTATCATCGGTGATCAGGCGAGCTCCTGCGCCGATCAGCGCGGAAGCCAGCGTCGATTTGCCGTGGAGCTTGGGCGCGAGAAACGCAATCGCCTTCCCCCCCAGTTCCACCGCGCTCCCATGCAGGGCCAGTATTCCCTGAGCATGCATCGCCAGGGCGAGCACCCGCCCCAGGATATCGATCCGAACCGCTTCCCCGAACTGTTCCGGGGACCAGGGTCCGGCGGTGACCGGCGGACGGTGCCACACGATCCGGTCGCCACCATCCAGAATGTCGTAGACCCCCGTGTCATCGTAGCTGAGACGATACCCTGAACCGGTACGGAGATTGGAGACCGAGAATTCACCCCGAACCGGATCCGATCCCAGCACTTCGCCAGTGAGCTTGGGGGGTGGGTCATCGGTGATTTCCAGTTCCCAGGAGGGCCTGGTCGAGGAAATCTCGGGGAGATTGGGGAATTCCAGGGCAGACCGGAGGTATCCGCCCAGGACACGGTAGTCAGGCACGAAACGGGAAATTACCGGGGGGACAGCCTGGAAGGGATGGGTGAGTCCACCGACTCACCCATGGACATCACGAACCGCCGCCGCTTGGCTCCGCTATGGTCGGAACGACCGCGCAACCCTTGATGTTCCCTCCGACGCCATAAATCGAACCGCCATCGCAGTCTGGCGCGCCAAATCCGTAAAGGGTGAGCTGGCGGAAGGTGCCGAATCGCTCGAGTCTAGGCTTCTGATACATGATGTCCTCCTCTATTTGCTCCAATTGCCCGATTCCGAGCCGCTTGATTGCCCGATTTATTAAGAGAGCAACAGGTGTGCCCTCGATCGGGCAGAACCTTCATTTTTTCATCAGCTGTAACATGTTGTTATGCAACGAGATAGCGTATATGGTCCTGGGAAGGAACTTGCACTGTTGCAGAAGTGAAACGACGCCTCCGCGCCCGCAGCCACCGCTCAGTGTGATAGGTATACAACAGGGCCACCCTGAGGTCGCCTTGGGAGCGGTCCCGATATGCGGATACCGCCCGGCGGAATCCGTCGGCTTTCACGATCCCCATTTCCCCGAGCAGGAGGGGCTCAGAGAGCAGCTCCTCCGTCAGGTGGGACAGGTGCTGGAACACCTGCCGATGAGAAAACCCATCGGTCGTTCCAGTGCGGTGAGCCCGCGGGGCAAGGACCTGGTCGGGAAGCCATCCTCTCACGGCCCTTCGAAGCAGTCGTTTCGTTTCCCGCCCGAATGCGCGCTCCTCGCGGGGTCGCGACAGGGCGAACTCCACGATCCGACGATCCGCCAGAGGTGACCGGAGTTCCACTCCCTCTTCGAGGGCGAATCCGGCGAGGTGCGATATCACACGCTGTTGGGCGAAGCTGGTCCAGTACCATGCGGTTTCCGCACGGGCACAGCTCGGCTTTCCCGGGCCGGGCAGGTGGTCAAGCTCCCGCTCGGCCAGGCGAGTCGATCGGAGAAAGTCCTCGGAAAACCAGCTCGGCGTCCATCGCTCCCCGTAGCGAGCCAGCCGTCGCCCCCCTCGGAGCCTGGCTGCCGCGTGCATCAGATAGTCCGGCAGGATCGGCTGGATCGCGGTGCGGAAGAACAGGCGGAACCCACTGCCACCCAGCGCCCGCCAATCACGCCGCAGCTCGCGCCACCGGCCTGAGCGAAAGAGGTCGGCGAGATAGATCGGGGAAACCTGGAACGCCTGATCGCCTCCGTTTCCGTCGAGAGCAACCCTGCTTCCGGTGCTTCGGCTGCCTCGGGCCAGCGCGCGATTCCAGTGCTCGTACAGGTGACGGAACGGCTCGTCCCGTTCGATCAGTTCGGTCTCCGGGGGATCGAAGAAAGGGATTCGGTCAATGTCCAGCCAGTGAACCCGGGCACCCCAGCTGCCGGCTATCGCCTCGATGAGATCGTCCTCTCGCCCTGGGTCGCCAGGGGGATAGCTGATCGAAACGGGAGAGAGCCGGGAACCGCGGTTTCCCTGTGCCAGAAGCGCCTGACCGGCCCCGAAGACCGCCGGTGAATCCCAGCCGCCGCTCATCCAGATAGAGCTCGATCCCGCTCTGGCCAGGCGTTCCTGCACCGCAGCGGTGAGCAGGTGTCGCAGATGGTCCGCCGCATCATCGAAAGACAACTGGCGGGAAGGCTCGATCGACGGTTCCCAGTGGCGCTTCGGTCTGCTGGCTGTTCCCTCGGACCAGCGAAGGTCGGTACCGCCGGGGAGTCTCTCCACCGCTGCAAAGCAGGTCTCCGGCCCCGCGGCCATGAATCCAGCCGCGGTCGCGGCAATGCTTTCAGGATGGAGGGCGTCGGGAACATCCGGATGCGCGAGGACGCCCCCGATCGTCGAAGCGACGAAAAGCGTCTTCGGGGCTTCCGCAAAGTGGAGCGGACGCTTTGCGAGGAAATCGCGGGAACAGAATCCTCGCCGCTTCCGGCGGTCCCAAAGCACGAAAGCGAAATCGCCTTCCAGCCGACTCGGACAGTCCTCCGCCCAGGCGCGATACGCCGCGGCGATCAGGTGGCTGGCTGTCGGGCCGCCGGGTACGATCCCCGATACGGCGAGCTTCCGGCGGAGATCTTCCCGGTAGTGAATCGTGGCGTCGGCGGCGAGGACGAGGTCAGGCTCCACCAGCAACAGCACGTCACCGCTGAAATCCTCTCCCAGCTCCCAGGCGTGACGGGACACCGCCAGGGTTGCGCCGTCCCCGCTCCACACCTGACGGGGACCATCGGCTCGGCGCGACATGGCATCCAGCATCTGCCCTGCGGCGGGATCCGGTCGGGTGTCCCCATGGGCTCGAAAAACCCCGACGATTGCGCTCACAGCTGGACGGCTTTCACATCGGCGAGATATCGAAAGCGGGAAACCCGCGAGCTGGGATCCCCGAGCGCCAGGTCGCCGATCTGGACCCAGGCATGGGCGATGAACGCCCCATCCCGGATCTGTACCCCGATCCTGATCATCCCCGTTTCGACCCCACGACGTCGCAGCATATGCTGCAGCGCCATGGCGTACTCCAGGCAGGTGGGACGGAGAAGCCCGAAGGTCGCGACTCGATCGAGCGCGTCACTCAGCCGGGAGGCGATGATTCTCCAGTTTGGCGGGGATGTTGCCGGGGCCTCCGCTTCGCCGCCCTTCCAGGAATCCACCAACTGTCCGAGCGGCTGGCTCCGTCGAGCCTTCCTGGCCCGAATCAGCATCCACTGAGCCTCGACGAGCTCGAGGATTGCCTGACGATCGGTGCCTGCCAGCCGGAGCAGTTTGCGGAAGGGTTCAGGCACCAGCCAGGACCAGCCCCTCATTCATCATCTGCTGGAGGAGCTCGGAGACATCGTTCCTGAGCTGGGCCGGCTCGATCTCGGGGTAGCGGAGCGAGAGTGCCGCACAGATCTGCGCAAGCTCCTTGCATCTGGGCGGGAGGAGATCCCAAACCTGGAGGCCGACGTCGTTGAGCCCGAAGTAGACTTCACTCTCGGTGTGAAGGAGGACCGCGCCTTCGGCCACCGGTTTGCATACTACGGCTGGGTGCGGGGAGGGAAGCACGCCTACCTCCTGAAGTGGTTTGGTACAAGGGGGCAACAAGCGTGCCTTCAATTGGAGAACCGTCATGAATCACACGTACCCATAACGTCTTTCGTGCCAATATCTTACGCATCATGCGCCGGGGTATTCCACCTCCGATGTGGTGGGCGAGCAGCATGACGCACCTCTTTTCGGTGGATGTCGAGGAGCATTTCCAGGTCAGCGCATTTGACCGGACGCTCTCTCGGAAGGATTGGGACCACCAACCCTCCCGGGTCGAGGCCAATACCGACCGCCTACTCCAGCTCCTGGACGAGCACCAGGCGACCGCCACCTTCTTCACCCTGGGGTGGGTTGCCGAGCGCCAGCCGGCCCTGATCCGCCGGATCGTCCAGCAGGGCCACGAGCTTGGATCCCATACCTGGTGGCACCGACTGGTGTATCAGGACGATCGCGGAGATTTCCGTGAGGATGTTCGTCGCTCCAAGCATGTCCTCGAGGATATTTCCGGGACGGCGGTCCGTGGATTCCGGGCTCCCAGCTTTTCGATCATCCGGGGGACGGAGTGGGCCTTCGACATCCTGGTGGAAGAGGGATACGCCTTCGATTCGAGTCTTTTTCCGATCCGGCGCCCGGGTTATGGCTATCCCTCGGCGACCCCGACGCCCCACCGGATTCACCGTTCCGGCGGGTCGCTGCTCGAGTTTCCCCTGGCCACCACCAGGCTCCTGGGATGCCGGTTGCCGGCGGCGGGCGGGGGGTATCTCCGTCAGCTACCCCTTGGCTTGATGCAGCGGGCCCTCCGTGAAGGCGCCGCGGCCGGGCAAGCAGCGATGGTCTACATCCATCCCTGGGAAATCGATCCCGACCAGCCCCGCCTGCCGGTCGGTTGGCTGACCCGGATCCGCCACTATCGCGGACTTGGCCGCACCCTGGACCGGCTTGGCACAATCCTCCGCGAATTCCGATTCTCCTCGGTCGCCCGGTGGCTGACGGAGAACGCCGTCCCCGAATGAGCACCGGACTCTTCGACGGGAGCGGCGAGGAGTGGGATGCCTTCGTCGTCAGGCAGCCCGGATATACCCACTTTCACCGGTACGGGTGGAAGAGGATCATGGAACGCGTCTTCGGACATGAGACGAAATATCTCGCGGTCCGCGATGGGGACAGCCTGGCCGCGGTGCTGCCGCTGGTCCGGGTTCGGAGCCGGCTCTTCGGGCATTATCTGGTCTCGATGCCGTTCCTGAACTATGGTGGCCCCCTGGGCACGAACGATGGGGTTGCCACGGTGGTTCGCGCGGCTTCTGACGAGGCGGGTCGCTCGAAGGCGCGCCTGCTGGAGCTCCGATGCCGGGTTCCCATGCCGGTGGATCTGGCGGTTTCCCATCGCAAGATCACCGTCATGCTGGACCTGCCCGACGATCCAGACGCCCTGCTCAAGCAACTCGGCTCCAAGCTTCGCAGCCAGGTCCGCCGCCCTTCCAAGGAGGGAGTCACGGTGCGATTCGGCCCCGATCAGGTGGAGCCTTTCTATGAGGTGTTCAGCCGCCACATGCGCGACCTGGGGACGCCAAGCCTTCCTCGACGCTTCTTCCAGGCGATCGCCTCGGCATTTCCTGAGGATGCCTGGTTCGGGTGTGCCTGGCTCGATGCCGAGCCGGTCGCATGTGGGGCAGGATTCCAGTGGGGAGACGAGTTCGAGATGACCTGGGCCTCTTCGCTCGCCCGGTTCAATCGTCTTGCGCCCAACATGCTGCTCTACTGGTCATTCATGGAGCGGGCGATAGCGGCGGGAATCCGGCGGTTCAATTTCGGTCGGTGCACCCCAGACAGTGGAACCCATCGATTCAAGCGCCAGTGGGGCTCCCGGGACGAGCCGCTCTACTGGTATCAGTGGACCCCCGAGGGATCCACCGGCGCGTCCACCCCTTCACCTGACCAGGGGAAATACGCCTGGGGTCCGCGACTGTGGCGTCACCTTCCCCTGGGGATGGCGCGCCGGCTGGGCCCCTGGATCGTCAAGTCGATCCCTTGAGGGCACGAAACCAACCGATCGATTCACGGAAGAATGGCGCGGGATCGCCGAATCGGAACACGGCGCCTCGCTGCCGCGGTCTCCAGGGAACCATGGCCTGACCGAGCACACGCAGGAGGCCGGGAGCGTCCTCCGGTAGGTCCAGACGCGCTCGCGACTTCGTCACCCTCGCGAGGACGTAATCCACCTCCCCCCACTCCCAGCGACTCCGCAGTCCCACCCGCCATTGGTGGGACGGCGAGAAGGCCTCGCCCAGGGCGAGCCTCACCAGATACCAGGGGAAATCGGCTCCGGCATCGACGGCGAGCTGGAGCGATCCCCAGAAACGAGGATTCACCTCCATCAGATATGCCCGGCCCGTTCGTGACTCCAGCTTGAATTCCACCATGGCAACGCCCGTCCAATCCAGCCGGTCCAGGAGCGCCATGGATTGCGCCCCGAGATGCGGATCGAGCTCGATACTCTCGCAATTCACACTGACGCCGCCGGAAGGAGGGAATTCCCTGATTCGCCGATGGGCGAATGTCGCGACCGTTTGACCCTTCCACCGAAGCAGGAAGACGCCCACCCCGGGACCTGTGATGCGCCGCTGTAGAAGGATCGGGAAGCACCTCGGGTCCATCCGGGCCAGTATCGCGAGCAGATGTTCGCGACTGTTCGCGTAGGAAACCCCGATCTTGATGCGTCCATGGTGCCCCTCGCTCACGGAGCGCGCCGGTTTGAGGACCAGGGGGAAGTCGTCGTCCCCGATCTCCGGGAGCGGTGTAGTTCCGTCCTCGAGCAGCCACTGGCCCGGCACGTCGATTCCAAGGCCTCGGGCCAGCTCGAGAACGTGTTGCTTGTCTGCTGCTCGCTGGAATGCCTGCAGGTCCCCACAGGGAACCGTCAGGTCCGGCAGTCGAGCGCGCGCTTCCAGAATCGCAATAGTCGAGGCGTCGGTCAGGGGGAGGACGATGCGGCAGCCGTTGACCTGGGCCAGCCGGGCGACCCCTTCGACGAATTCTGCCGGGTCGTGCAACGGGTCAGGAAGCAGGGTCTCGGAGGTCGCGAACCGGGACCCTCCTGCAAGCGAGGCCCGGACGCTGGCCCCAATGTGGACGGGATAGTGCCTCGCGCCGAGGGAGCGAACCACAGCGAGGGCGGCGCGTTGCTCGCCATCGAGGACGAGGATCGGGGCCGGGCTAACCATCTCGCCGGCGAAGGGACCGCTCCCAGAGGCCCCGAATCGAGCGTTCGATCTGATCGAAAGCTCGGTGGAAGGCGCTTTCAGGTTGTCCATAGGGGTCGGCGATTTCCCGTTCCGGCACCCCGGACTCGTCAAAATCCCCCAGGAGGGCGATTCGCTCCCTGTCGACCCCGAACTGCCGGTGAAGCTCGTCGCGATGACGCCTGGTCATGACGAGAAAAAGATCGAATCGCGTCCGGTCATCCGCGCTGATGAGGCGAGACCGATGGGCACTCAGATCGACGCCCCGAGTCAGGGCGATGGCTGCCCCGCGAGCATCGGCGGGACGTCCCGGGCCGATGAAGCCGGCCGACTCAACCTCCAGGTTCGTAGCGCCGTCCAGGGCGGCTGCTCTTCGCAGGAGAGCGGCGGTGTAAGGGCTGCGACAGATGTTGCCGGTGCAGATGACCAGAATCCGCCGCGGACGACCCCGACGGATCAGACGGTCCTGGGTCCGGGCGCGGGATCTCCGGTGGGTCAGTCGATCGACTCGCGCCAGGATCCGATCACGGAGGTTTCGGCCTCGTTCTGACAGGCTCTTCCAGGTCAATGCGAGCGCGGGCCCCAGGTGTTCATCCACGCGCAGAACATGACGACGGCCCAGAGGCCATACGCCTGCGAGCGATCGCCCTTTCCAAAGCATTCCCAGGCGCGGGTCACTCGGCGTGCATCGAAAGGTCCGTCAGTCCCGAGGTTTGCCGGACTCAAGTACTCTGCCGCCCACGTCCGCAGCTCGCCCTGGAGCCAGTCGGCAATGGGGACGGTGAATCCGACCTTCGGCCGATCCACCAGTGCCCTGGGAACCCGGCGATAGAGCACCTCTCGCAGGATCCATTTCCCCTTGCCATCCCGGATCTTGTGCTCCGGCCGAAGTCGCCAGGCAAACTCCACGACCCGATGGTCCAGGATCGGTACCCGCGCCTCGAGGCTCACCGCCATGCTCATGCGATCCACCTTGGCGAGGAGATCGTCAGGAAGGTAGAGCATCTGATCGGCCAGCATGGCCCGCTCAAGGAAGCTTTGCCGGCCCGGCATCCGGGAGAATGCGCAGGAGTACGGATCCGCGGTCTCCACCCGCGAGGCGAGGAGCTCGTTCGGGTCCTGCCAGGCTGAAAGGAGGGTGCGATACATCCCCACCTCCGATTCGGCCTGGAGGAGGTTGCCCGAGTTTCCGGACTTTTTCTCCGGGTAGTCGCTGGCCCCCGACCCCGGGAATCACGCGGGCGGATGCCCGATAGGCCCGGGACCAGGTTTCCTCGGACAGGAGGCCCATCGCCGCTCCCACCGGTTTCCGTAGCGCGCCGGGCATCCGGCTGGCGAACGCAATCATTCCCGGTCCGCTGAGATACCGGTTGTAGCCGCCGAACAGCTCATCGCCGCCGTCTCCGGTGAGCGCGACGGTCACCTCCTGACGCGCCAGTCGGGAGACCAGGAGAGTGGGAATCTGGCTGGGGTCGGCGAACGGCTCATCGTTGAGGGACGGAAGCCGTTCCACCAGCTCCAGCGCCGCACGATCGTCCACCGCCAGCTCTCGATGCTCGGCCCCGATGTGGGCGGCGATGGCCCTCGCCATCGGACCTTCATCATGTTCCGTCCCCGGAAAACTGATCGAGTAGGTTTTGACCGGGCGGGACGAGGCCTGCTGCATCATCGCCACCACGGTCGACGAGTCGATACCGCCGGAGAGGAGGGCGCCGAGCGGGACGTCGGACTCGAGCCGCAAGGCAACCGCCTCGGAGAGGAGCTGATCGAGCTCCTCGATCACGTCCTGGTCGGTTCCCATAACCCGGGACCGATCCCCGGCTTCCGCCACCTCGAGCAGGGACCAGAAGGCTTCACTCGGCGGAGGCTCTCTGGTCACATCGCGAATGACCTGGTGGTGTCCCGGGGCGAGCTTCCGGACCCCTTCGAGGATCGAACGGGGCGCCGGGACATAGAGATACCGGAGATACTGGACCATTGCCTCCCGGTCGATCGACCGGGGAACCTCGGGTAATGCCATGAGGGCCCGGAGCTCGGAGCCGAACGCGAGGAACCCGGGCGCCCAGAAGATGTGGAGGGGCTTGATGCCGAGGCGGTCCCTGATCAGGTGCAGATCGTGTTGCTCCGCATCCCAGACGGCGATCGCGAACATGCCCACGAACTTGCGAATCGAGGCGGCGATTCCGTAGGCCTCGAAACAGGCGAGCATGACCTCCGTATCGGAGTGGCCCCGGAAGCGGGCCCCCCGTTGCTCTATGTCCTGCCGAAGCGCGCGGTGATTGTAGACCTCCCCGTTGAAGACCACGGTGTAACGTCCGCTTTGGGACACCATCGGTTGGTGCCCCAGCGCCGATGTATCGATGATGGCAAGGCGGCGGAAGCCCAGCGCAACCCCGCACTCCTCGGAAATCCAGGTCCCGTCGTCATCGGGTCCCCGGTGCCGGACGGCTCCGATCATGGCTTCGACCCGGGCAGACAGCCGCCCGGGTTCGATCGGCGTTCTGGAGAGAATCCCGGCGATTCCGCACATCTCGAAGGCTCACTTTCCAGGCGGAACGGGGAGCGCAAGGACGAGGCCATGAGTACTCTTCCCGGGAATGATACTCCGGCACCAACTCCCGGTATGGTCTCCCCTGAATGTCGGTGCACTGATCGCCGGAGCTTGGCCCTCCGCGGACGCCTTGCACCGCGTCGAATCCCGAATTCTTCAGGAATACGTGCCCCGGAAAGTGGTGCTCACGGCAAGCGGGACCGTGGCCCTCGCGATGGCTTTCATGGCAGCGACTCCGCCGGGAAAGCGCCCGCGGGTCGCTCTGCCGGGGTGGGGATGTTACGACCTGATGACCGCCGCCGATGCGGTCGACGCCGAGGTCCTGCTCTACGATCTCGATCCGGACCGCCTCAGCCCGGACGCAGGATCGCTTCGGGAAGTGATGAACCAGGCCCCCGAGGTCCTGGTCGTGGCGCATTGGTTCGGCGTTCCGATAGACCTCGCCCCCATCCAGGCCGAGGCAAGGGAACGGGACATCCTTTTGATCGATGATGCCGCCCAGGGCGTGGGGGCTTTCATTGGACAGCGGCCGGCAGGCTCGATGGGGGATTTCGGGGTCTTGAGCTTCGGGCGAGGGAAGGGGAGAACCGGGGGATCTGGGGGAGCCCTCATCGCGAACACCGATGCGGCCGGTCGGCTCCTCGAACGGGCCACCCTGGGAAAGCCGGGACAGGGGTTGGGGAGCTATGCGGGACTCTGGGTTCAGGTGCTCCTGGGTCGCCCGTCCCTCTACGGGATCCCCAGATCTCTCCCTTTCCTTGGACTCGGGCAGACAGTCTACCGCCCCGCCCCTGATTTCCGGGGTCTTCCATCCCGGAACGCGGCCGTCCTCGACAGGACATGGGATGTCTCCCACGAAGAAGCGCTGGTTCGGCGAGAACATGCCGATCGTTGGCTTGAAGAGGTTCCCTGGAGCGAAGAGCTGCGTCGGATTGAAGTGGATCCGCTTGCGACTCCGGGCTGGTTGCGGTGTCCCGTGCGTGCAACAGGTCGCGCCGCCTTGACCCTTTCCTCGTCCGACGCGAGGCACCGTGGGATCGAGCGCGGCTATCCCCTTCCAATGGAGGATTTGCCGGTTTCATCGCGGAGATTCGCTCGTTTCCGAGGGAAAACGGTGGGTGCGCGGGCGCTCGCCCGTGAAATTTTTTCGTTGCCGACGCATCGGTGGGTCACGGAAACCGATTTTGGGGTCGTGAAAGCACTCCAATTTTGAATCGCAGATTGTTGCACTCTCACGACACGACTTGCGCGCTTGTCGAAGATCATGTCATTTTCTCGCGCGTTTCTGTTTTCAATCAGACGAAAGCGAAGAATTGAACCAGGATTTTGATCGGTGCCGCCCGCCGAAAGGCGAGCGCGCAAGCCCCACCTCAGCAGAAGCCAGGTGCCGTCGCTCCTCATGACCAGCTCATGATCTAGAAGCTCCGGTTTCTCGACCCATAGGCGGTCGAGTTTCGTGACTGGTGGGGAGGTAGCATGCTCCCAAATAGTCGCGTTTTGCAGATGACGACTTTTTGATGGTTTGATCAGCTTATACGCATTACGCTGCATTGATTTAACTAGATACAAGACAATCAAATAGATGCGTCGCTCTGGCGCATAATCATTCGTCTGTCAAGAAAGCGAACGTAGTGCCGGATATTGCTTTGCCCGCTTTTTGCTCCTCTCCCCGGGCGCCCAGTTGGGCCGGAACGAATTCCGGTTTCAACGGGCTTCACCACTGACTCAGGGACTGACGGCACCATGACCTTCCTGCACCGTCTCGCACATCGAATCGCGCGCCTCAGGGCTCCCACGATCGCAGTGACCGCCGTTGCCCTCGGATGCTCCCAGGGCGAACGCGCAGATTTCCTTTCTCCGGTCCCCGGCAACAACACCCCCCAACTCCAATCAATCCAGATCAGCCCCAGGATCGCCGCCGTTCAGGCCGGGGACCGAGTTCCGGTTCTCCGCGACTACGCTCAATACGGCGGGTGCCGCGGTGTCGGCCCCGGTCGACTGGAGCACGGAATCCGGAACCATCTCGAGCGATGGCCGGTTTGTCGGTGTCGTCCCTGGTCCTGTGAGGGTCACGGCTCGGGCCCATGACCGGCCCGGCCTTTCCGATACCGCGGTCATCGCCGTCTGGCAGAACGAGACCGATCCAACCGGCATCAGTATCCAGCCGGCCGAGATCTCCCTCGAAGAGGGCGACAGCCTGACCTTCAGCGCCTTTTTGAACCTGGCGAACGGGGTCCAGGCCGCCGGCGCGACGGTCGATTGGAGTGCCACCGGGGGCCAGATCAGTTCCTCCGGCTATTATGTCGCGCCCAGCGCAGGCGAGTACCTGGTAGCGGCCCAGACGGCCAACGGGTATTTCGGGACTGCCCGGGTTCGCGTCACGAAGCGTTCTTCGGAGGTGGCAAGCGTTGTGATCAGTCCCAAGACCGCGCGGCTCGCACCGGGTCAGGGGACTCAGTTCACGGCCAACACCTACTTCAGCGATGGCAAGACGGCTCCCGCGACCTACCTCTGGACCGCGACCGGTGGGTCGGTGACCCAGTCCGGGACATACCTGGCGCCGGTGGTGGAAGGCACCTATAAAGTCATTGTCGTCGGTGTCGCGAATATCGCCGACACCGCCACCGTCACCGTCGTCCAGCAGGCCCCAACTCTCGCTTCCATCCGGATCTCGCCCAACCCCCTGACGCTTCAAGCGGGTGGCGCTCCAGCAGTTCTATGCGGTCGGAACGATGACCGACGGCAGCGCCGGCCAGCCAGCGGTCACCTGGACCTCCACCGGCGGCAGCATCTCGGCGAACGGCCTGCTACAACGCTGGCTCGGTTCCTGGCACGTATCGGGTCGTCGCGCAGGCAGCAGGGTGGTACCATCGCAGATACCTCGGTGGTGACGATCCAGCCCCCGGCTGTGGTGGCGCTGGCGGTGTCGCCGCGATCGACCTCCCTGCAATCGGGGACCTCACAACAGTTCACCGCGAGTGCGACCTGGTCCAACGGTTCCACGACGCTTCCGCCGCTGAACTGGTCGGCGACCGGTGGAACGGTCACCTCGAATGGCCGGTTTACCGCCGGCCCCTCCGGCACCTACCAGGTGACCGTGGCCGGCGGTGGGTTGACCGACCAGGCGACGGTCAATGTTGGGGCCCCTGTGGTCCTGGTTGCTCTGAGCGTGAGCCCCAACCCGGCTCAGCTCACGACCGGAGGGTCGCAGCAGTTCTCGGTGGCGGCTCTCTGGTCCGACGGGTCGAGCACCCTGCCCGCCATATCGTGGTCGGCGACCGGCGGGACGATCAGTTCGAACGGCCTGTACAGCGCAGGGAGTGCGACCGGCAGCCTATCGCGTCATCGCGAACGGGGGCGGCCGGGCCGATACGGTTGCCGTGACCTTGACGGCTCCGCCGAGCACCCCGACGCTCACCGGGATCAGTATCTCGCCGAAGAATGTGTCCCTCAGTGCAAGCACCACCCAGCAGTTCAGCGCGACGGGCATCTGGGCAGGTGGCACCGGTACGATGCCGACCATCACCTGGTCCGCGACCGGTGGTGCCGTCAACTCGAGCGGGCTGTACACGGCCGGGACCGTTCCTGGGATCTATCGCGTAATTGCGAGCGGTGGCGGCAAGGCCGACACGGCTTCGGTGACCCTGACTGCTTCGGGTGGAACTTCCAATCCGCCCGCCCCGTCTCTGACGCTTTCGATCTCCCCCAAGACCGCCAGCCTGGCCGTGGGCGAGGGACAGTTCTTCACCGTCACCGCGCACTGTGGGCGGACGGCAAGACGGACCTTCCGGCGCTCTCCTGGACCGCCACTGATGGGACCGTCTCCAGTTTCCTGACCGGCGGGTATTTCACGCCGCCCTCAAGGGCCGGCACCTATCGCGTCATGGTCTCGGGCGGTGGCGTCGCTGACACGGCGACGGTAACAGTCACGGGATCCGCGCCGGCTCCGACTCTGAATAGCCTCAGCATCAGTCCCGAAGACCGTCTCGGTTCCGAGCGGCGGCGCCCAGCAGTTCAGCGTCACAGCCAGCTGGTCGGATGGCAGCAGCACGCTTCCCGCGATCAGCTGGACGGCGACTGGTGGTCCGATCTCCTCGACCGGCAACTATGCCGCCGGGAACAGCGCAGGCACCTTCCGGGTCGTTGCGAGCGGTGGCGGGAAGGCCGACACCTCGGTGGTCACGGTGACCGCCTCGGGTGGGACGTCCAACCCGAACCCGAATCCCAGCACGGCGGTTTCTCTTTCGATCGCTCCCAAGACGATCGCACTCTCTCCGGGTGAGGGCCAGTACTTCGCGGTCCATGCCCAGTGGACCGACGGCAGGACCGATCTTCCGACGCTGTCCTGGTCGGCGACCGGCGGGAACGTTTCCAGCATGGCGAGCGGCGGGTACCTCATGCCGCCATCGCAGGCCGGCACTTACAGGGTGATGGTTTCCGGCGGCGGCGCCGCCGACACCGCGACCGTCACGGTCGGTGGAACCGCGCCCCCCGTTCTGACCTTGAACAGTCTCAGCATCAGTCCCAAGACGACCTCGGTCGCGACCGGCGGCACCCAGCAGTTCAGTGTCGCGGCGAGCTGGTCGGATGGCAGCACCACGCTTCCTGCCATCACCTGGTCAGCGACCGGCGGCACGATCTCTTCGAGCGGGCGCTACACTGCGGGAAGCAACGCGGGTACATTCCGGGTGGTTGCCAGCGGGGGCGGGAAGGCTGACACGGCCACGGTGGCGGTGAGCAGCACGCCGGTGGTCACCCAGTTCAGCATCTCCCCCAAGACGGTTTCGCTGTCCTTCGGCGGAATCCAGCAATTCCAGACTTCGACGACCTGGTCCGATGGCGTGAACCGGGCTGTTTCTGTGACCTACACCGCAACCGGAGGAGGGGTCCTGGTGGGTGGCCTGTTCACCGCGGCCCAGCTGGCGGGGACCTTCTCGGTCATCGCGACTTGTTCCTGCGGGCGGGCCGATACCGCGACGGTCATGATTAACGGCCTTCTTCCGGCGATCCTCACCAGCCTGACGCTCAATCCCCGCTCGAGCTCCCTTACCACCGGCGGGACCCAGCAGTTCCAGGCGTCGGCGCTGTGGAGCAACGGCGGCACCACCCTCCCGACCCTGAGCTGGAGCGCGACGGGTGGAACGGTTTCCCAGTCGGGCGTGTATTCGGCGGGTAGTGCCAGTGGCACCTATCGGGTCATCGTGAGTGGCGGCGGTCGTGCCGACACGGCCTCCGTCAGCCTGTCCAACCCGATTCAGGGAACGTTGTCAGCCTTCCTAAATTCGGCGGAAACGGGCTGCAGCGGAACCGATCCCAATGTGTTGCTCTGCGAAGACTTTGAGAGTGGGACTTGGTACGACCGGAACTGTGACCAGATGGGCCATCCGAGGGCATCGAATCCTCTGCCAGAGGCGGCATCGAAGGGCTGGTGTGGCACCATCTACAATGATGCTGGAATGTAGGTTGGTACGGTCCGTTGCGGCGGCGTTGGGTTGGGTTCTTCTTGTGCTGCGACGACCGGGGTCATGGGCGGCGGCAACAGCGGCAACATGGCCGATCATGCCCTCCTGAATTTCCAGGGGGTCGACGAAATCTGGGTGCGGTTCTACACGAAACCACTTTCGGGCTACCAGTTCGGAGCCGAGAAGATGCTCACCTTCAATGACGGTGTTCCAGGGGACGGCGGGATCAAATGGGGCAATCTCTCATGGAACTGCGCCGGGGCTCGAGCCCAGGCCACTGGCAATGTGACCATGGGTTTTCCCGTTCCGATGGATGTGTGTCAGAGCCAGAATCTCGGGAATGGGCTGACGATTCAGCCCGGTAACTGGTACTTCTACGAGGTCCACTACAAGCTGAGCTCGCCGGGCGGATCAGACGGTGTATTTGAATTGTGGCTGGACAACTGCGGGCCGACTGGCACGGCATGCCCGTCTACCCCGACGCTGCGGTTGCGGCGCACTGATGTGCAAAACAACCGCACCACCAGCTCGCAGTTGATTCGGGTGCTGTGGTTCGAGGCCTGGTCCAACCCGGTGAGCCAGGGTGAACGGTATATCGATCAGATCAAGGCGTCTAAAGCCGGCCCGATCGGGTTCGCGCACTAGTCTTCGACTCGCTCGAATGACTGAACCGCCGCCGGAACATGAATCCGGCGGCGGTTCGTCTTTGGAGCGACGTCAGGTAGTCGGAGAAGGAAGCAGCGGGAAGGCTTCGCGGGATTCCCTTCGCAGCCGCGCCACCAGGGACCCTACCGTGCTGACCTTGAGGGCCAGCACGCCTGGGATGTGCTCGCGCACCACACAAACTCGAGAAACCCCATACCCGACTCCGGGCCGCGCATCCAGGGGATGGCCGGCGAGCGTCAAGGCGCAGGTCATTCCCGCTTGCCTTGCCAGGGCCACCGTCCTGCGGTCGAAGAGTCCAAAAGGGATCGCCAGAATCGGCAGCGTCGCCGGCCAGGTTGCACGCACTGCGGCCGCTCCTGCCGCGATCTCCTCTATGGCTTCGTGGTCGTCGAGGAACGGCAATGCGGCGTGGCTCAGCGTGTGTACCGCTACGCTGGCTCCGGTTCGCTCCGCGAACCCGCGAAGCTCCTCGTGCGTCATCGATCGCTGAGCGGTGTGGACGCCGAGCTCGTCCTCCAGCCTGGAGAGCGGGGAGTCCAGACTGGCGGGCCAGCGCCCGCAGTGCTCGGACAGAACCCATTGACGTAACGGACGGGATAGTCCCTCGTGGTCCGGCTGCCCGATGACAAACGCGTTCGGCAGACCGCACTCCGCTTCGAGCTGCCTCCACCGCTCCTTAGGCGAGCGGGCGGCGGCTTCGTCAAGCCGGTCCCACCAGAACCTGCTGCCCGTGTTAAGGGCATTTCCAACCGGGAAGATCGTGAGCGGGACCTTTTGCTTGCACAGAAGAGACTCAGCGAGACCCCAGGACGCATAGGCATCATCGGCGGTAATGGCGACGAGTCCCGCAGTGCTCTGCCCTGCCGAATAGCAGGCGAGAAGTTTTTCCAGTGAAACGAGCCGCCCCATCCGGCGCACCGCGGTCACGATACCGGTGAGCTGGCGGAGCGAGACGTGCATCGAAGCGCCGGGGTCGGCATCGTCGGCGAGCAAGCCATGGAAACAGAGGATCACGCCCCGCGTTCCCGCGAATCTGGCCAGCAGAGCTGCCGGCCGGTCACTCCAGGGCACTCTAGCGGTTCCCCTGGCCCAGGCACTGCTCGATTCGGGAGCCCATCCGCTCTGCCACGGCGGTCCAGGAAAAGAGCCGCTCGGCACGCTTTCTCCCCGCCAATCCCATGCGATGGGCAAGCTCCCGGTCCCTGAGCAACCGCTCCAGGTGGTTCGCCAGGCTCTCCCCATCATCCCTCGGAACCGTGAAGCCGGTGACTCCGTGCTCGATCATTTCCGGGATGGCCCAGGCATCGGTACCGACACAGGGCACTCCGAAATACATGGCTTCCAGGATGACGATCCCGAATGGCTCAAAGAGACTCGGCAGACAGAGGAGGTCGGCTTCGCGATACGCAGCCACCAGCCGAGCCCACTCCTCCGGCTGATTCTTGTCCAGGCTGCCCAGCCATTGCACACCGTCCGCTTCACGGTACGGATGTCCTGGACCGATGACCAGAAGGCGCGCATCGGGGATGTTGGCGCGAATCCTGGAAAACACCTCGAGCAGCAACGGCCCGCCTTTTCGTTCGAATTGCTTCCCGACGAAGAGAATCGTCGGCGCGCCCTGAGGGGGTTTCTCCCGCAGCGGTGGCAATCGACTGAGATCGAGGTTGGGCCCCGCCCCTACGGTCGCAACCCGTCCTTCGGGGACCTCGAAGTCCTGGATAAAGGAACGGCGCAGGAAGTCGCTGATCGTCGTCACGACCGCGGCCCCGTGATAGACTGCCCGTTCTCTCCGTTTGACGGCTTCGAATTCGCGGGGGGTCAGCCAGCCGGCATCCGATACGCCGTAGCGGGCGCCGGCAAGGGACGTCTCGATATTGGAATCGCAGAATAGCGCGTAGGGCAACCGGCCCCGACCACGAGGGTCGAAGGTCGCGCCGATCTGGAGAATGCAGTCGACCCCATCGCGGTGCCTCGCGATGGCTCGAGCCGCAAGGCGGGATCGGAGCTCGTATCCGGGAGACCCCAGGTGATATCGCACGCCCCAGCGAACCCGGCGCGGGGAGAAAACCGCGGCGGCGGCGAGGAGCCGCGCCGCTCCGTAGAGATCGACATCTGCGGTGCGAACCTCGTGGCCCGCCGCGCGGAGGTGATCCACCAGGCTCTTGGCGCTTCCGGACCAGGAATCCCAGCGTTCGGCCGACCCTTCCGTCAACAGGAGAAGGCGCATCAGAGCACTCCGACGGGCTGATGTCTGATGGCAGCTGCGCCATTGTCCCGGTTCGCGAGGTGCTGCACCACATCGAGAAGGACACGGCTGTCCTTCTCCCAATGGTACTGGCGCCGGATCGCCTCCTGTCCCTGGCGCCGGCACTGCTCCCAGAAGGAAATATCCAGGAGTTGCCGGATTGCGCGGGCAAGCTGACTCGCGTCACCAGCGCGAAAAATGGTTCCCGCCCCCGTCTCCCGTACCACCCGGGCCGAAGGAACCGCGTCCGAGGTGACCACCGCCAGACCCCCGGCCATGTAGTCGAAGAGCTTGTTGGAAATGGTCGTGTTCCAGGAGGGCGTGGCCCGGTGGGGCACCAGACCGATATGGGCGTCATTCACGATCCGAATGGCATCCGGGTGTGCCAGGCGGCCGTGAAACATCAGGGATGGCTCCCCGAGGTTGAGCGCCAAAGCGCGTCGACGGAATTCGTCCAGGTCCCGACCATCTCCAATGATATCGCACCGGACCTTCACGCCGTCCGACACCAGCCGGGCGACGGCCTCGAGCACATCGCTCACTCCGCGATGGTGCTCCATCAAGCCAAGGTAGACGACCCGCAGGGTGTCGCCTTCCGTTCTGGGCCGGAGCGGCTGGAGGCGATCAAGGGATGGGGTATTGGAAACCACCGAGATCCTGTCGGGGTCGACGCCGAGCTCACGAACGCGATCGCTGGACTCCTCGACCACCGTGAGGACATGGTCGAATCGTGGGAGAGCCCATCGCTCGACGGCGGCGACGAGGCTCGGATTGCGAATCAGCAGATCCAGCCCCCCGGCCCGCCCATCGCTCCAGATATCGGCGATCATGGCGGGGTAGTTCTCCGCCATGTCCATCACGACCGGCCAACGCCGGTTCGAAACCAGCAACGCTGCCGGTCCCAGCGGGAGATCCCGGCAGAGGATCAGGTCGATCCGGTGGCGCCGGACGATGCCTTCGAGGTGAGCCAGCCAGAGCGGATTGAGAAAGGCCGGAAAGGACAGATGCCGCCCGCCCGGAAAACCGAAGAAAGGAAGCCGCTCGACGATTCCCTCGGGTATCCGTTCGCTCCGGGGCTGGCGGCCAAGGTTTCGGGCACTGATCACGACTTCATGCCCGGCCCGAGTCAGCGCGAGGCAGATCTTCTCGGTTCGGACATCCCAGGGGTAGTCGGAGTCCCATACGTACAGGATCCGCATTACCGTGCTCGCCTGGGCCAGGCCTGGATGACCTCGTGATACAGCTCGAGGTGCCGGGCGACCATGCGAGTCAGCGAGAATTCTCGCTCCACTCGATCTCGGACGCGGTGGCCCACCTCCGAACGGTACCCCGGGTCCTCCAGACAACGCTGCCACGCGCTGGCAACGGCTGCGGCATCCCCGCTCGGCACGAGGAGGTTCTCCAGGCCTGGTCCCAGGACCCGACGGTTTCCTCCCACGTCGGTGACGACCGGACAGACCCCGGAGCCCATTGCTTCGAGCAGACTGACCGAGGTCCCCTCACTCCTCGAAGTGAGGGCGAACACGTCGAAGGCCGCATAGAGGCGCTCGACGTCGTCCCGCCATCCAAGAAAGCGCACCTCCTGGGCGATCCCGAGCGACTGCGCCGCCGACTCGAGACTGCGGCGTTCCTGACCATCCCCCACGAGGAGGAGGAACCGGGGGGAGCCGCCGTTGCGGTGGGAGCGCATCGCTGCGAAAGCGTGGAGGGCGAGCTGATAGTTCTTGACCGGTTCGAGCCGTCCCACGCTGCCGACCACCAGGGCATCCGGGGGGATCCCGAGCTCCAGGCGGACCGAAAGCCCCCCGGATTGGGGGGCGAGACGGCGAGTATCGATGCCATTGGCGATCACCCGCACCCGGCCCGGATCGTGAACCACCTTCCGCCTCAGGACTTCGCCCAGCGGCTCTGATACCGCGATCACGATGGCGGTCGATCGGCTCGCGAGGTTGTCGCTCCATCGATCGACCAGACGATCCGGGTCAGGCCGGCCGTGTTCGGTCTGAACCAGAGGGACTCCAGTCGCCCGGGCGGCGAGGCTCGCCTTGAGCCAGACCCCTTCATGGGAGTGCAGCAGGTCGGGGCGGACTTCCCGAGTCAGCGAGATGAGCCCCTGGGGTCGAAGCAGCGAGAGCCTCGACATCGGGGGGACCCGGTGGAGGGTCGCGGAACGCTCAAGCCCATCTCCGAACCGGCCGAACCCGCCAACCACCCCGACATGCATCTCACACCCCTCCGCACGCAGGGCATGCACCAGCTCATTGAGCAGTCGTTCCATCCCTCCGTAGTGGAGGTCCTGGACGAGGTGGAGGATGCGATAGGGGGCGATAGTCAATCGTTCTCCGGGTAAGATCTGGATGGATTGCAACTTCGACGCCCGCGCCTAGTTTATACGAGATGTGGCGTCGCTGCAACAGTAAGCCGCCGATCAGTGTTCTCAACCGGTGGCACCGACCATGCTGAATGCGCAAGGATGACTGCGGTATCCGTTCAGCAGCCGGTCGCTCGCTTGCGGGATCGTTCCGCAGCTCGAGAGTCGGAGCGATTCTGGTTCGGTCTCCTTCTCGGCGTGGCTGGTTCTAGAGTTTGTCCGGCCCTCCAATCCGCTCAAGCTCCCCCTCATCATTTCGCTGCTCTCGGTCGTGGGATGGGCGTTTCGCTCCCGAGAAACAGTTGCGGCCGTACAGCTGGGCATTTTTCGCGTTTGTGGCCGTCATGGCGAGTTGATATCCCGTTGTCGGCGAACACATTTCGCATCGTTTGGGACGACGCGAGACATGGCGATCCGGCTGATCTGCGTTTGCCTTCCGCTGCAATCCCTCCTGACGTCATCCTCCCGGCTTCGGTTATGGATCTACACCTGGCTGGGCGTCGCGCTGTACATCGGAGCGTGGGCCATGACCCATGGGGGTATGGGCCCGCCGGACCATGGGGCGGACAGGACGAGAACTATGTTGCCGCCTTGATGGGCGTCTCGATACCGTTTGCTTATTTCGCCCTTTTTCACCAGCGACGGCTGATCGTCAGAATCCTGCTGGTGCTCTGCCTGGTGGTCTTTCGTCGGGGCGATCGGGCTGGCCTCGAATCCTTCCCGTGGTGGGTTCATCGGACTGTGCGTCGTCGGGTTGTACTGCCTTGCCAGATCTCCACGGAAGGGCCAGGGATTCACAGTCGTAGCCATCGCCGCCATCGCGCTGGTCATCGTCGCCGGCCCGGGATTTTGGAACGAGATCGGCACCTCCGCCGACTACCAGTCCGGTACCGCGGATGTGCGCATCGAGATCTGGAAGACCGGTCTCCGGATGTGGCGGGCGAATCCCCTGCTTGGGGTTGGGCCCGGCAATTTCCGATGGGTGTTCGACGCATTTCAAAGCGAGGCCCAATTCGACAAGTTCGGCCGGTCTCTCGGCGGGAGCATCATCGCGCACTCGCTGCCGATCGAGCTGGTGGCCGAGCTCGGGCTGGCTGGGTTGATTCTTCTCGCTTTCCTGGTGGTTCGTACCTGGCGGGACCTGGGGAAAGTCCGTGATGACGCGCTGTCCGCCAAGACCCCGGAAGCGCTCGAGCTTCGTTGCTACGCGGATGCCACCCGCGGAGCCATACTGGCCCTGCTGGCAAACGGCGTCTTCCTCTCGCTCCTGTACTACTCCCACATCTGGCTGCTGCTGGCCATGGGGGCCGCCCTGCCCTTCGTGGCGCGAAGGGTCCTGACCACCTCCAGCCCCGCAGCCACGACCGCTCCTCGCCATCGCCCCCGCGGGTTTCGAGCGCGTGCCGGGCCGCCGCGGGCCGCCCTGCGGCGCTTTCCCAGCCTCGTGGAAGGTTCTGGCGAGGCTTCCTGAGAGGTGCTTCGGCGATGGGCCTTCAATCTGATTCTCCTTGGCGTGGTGCTGATGGGCTGCCTGTTTCTCGCGGAGGGGGCGGTTCGGGTATTTGCCCCCCAGCCGACGGGCATGTCCCATCAGGATCGCTATGGCCTGGCATTGCACTGGCCCGGGTTGAACCGTTTTCTCCCGCAATACGGGCACCGGGTCTCATTCAATTCGTCCGGGATGAGGGATACCGAACACGAAAAGGAGAAGCCTGCCGGGGTCTACCGGATTCTTGTGCTGGGCGACTCCTTCATGGAAGCCCTTCAGGTGCCTTTCGAGGAATCATTCCCCTACCTGCTGGGGACCGGCCTGCGCCAGGCGACCGGAAAGCAGGTGGAGGTCATCAATGCGGCGGTCGGTGGCTGGGGCACGGACGATGAGCTGAGGTATCTCACCCAGTATGGCCTGCAATGGCATCCCGACCTCGTGCTCGTGGTCATGACCCTGCACAACGACATCAGCGACAACCTCCGCCAGACCTGGCATGCGCTTCGAGGTGACACTCTGGTCGAGCAACCCGTGGTGCAAACCCCGGGATGGCGGTATCTCATCGTTAGCCTCAAGGGATACCTGGCGAGCCGGTTCGAACTGTACCAACTCTGGCGCCGGGTGCGGCATGGGGCCGAAATGCGGACGGTGGCCAAGCAACTGAATACCCACGTGCGCGAGCTCCTCCAGGGCGCCTCGGATCCTCAGATCGAGCGAGGATATCAGCTCACCAGATTACTGCTTGCCCGGATCGACTCGGTAACCCGGAACGCCGGGGGGCAAACCATGGTCGTCATGCTTCCGCTCCAGATGCAGGTGGTGGACTCCGCCGTCGGCCGCCCTTCGGATTCCACGGAAGCCGAGAAGCCGCAAGATCGGGTTCGAGACTGGACCGGGAAGCTCGGCATCGGGAACATCGATTTGCTGCCGGCCTTTCGGCGATGGCAGAGCGATAGTGGTACTTCGCTCTTTGTTCAGGGTGAGGGGCATTGGAACGAAAAGGGCCACCGCCTGGCGGCCGGGGCCGTTGTTTCCGGGCTCGTCGCAGCGGGGGTACCGCGGTAGCTCAGGGAGTTCGCCGGATGGGTTCTTCTACCGCCGCGGGGGATGGCACTATTGGAATGATTGGGCGATAGGGTGCGATGGCCGGCTTGCTGGGATCCAGATTGATCCGGCGGCTGAGCCTCAGGGCCGGTTGTTCGAGGAGCCTCCAAAGAACCCAGGCAATGAGGATGGAAACCCCGATTCCCCCCGCAAAAATGATCAGGGCCAGGGGCCGAGACGCGGATCCGTGCAAAGCGATGCCGGTGACCCGAATGAGCCGCCACCCGATCGATGCGTGAAAGAGATAGAGACTGTAGGAAATCGCGCCGAGAAACTGAATGGGAACGCTCGACAGCAAACTGGACATTCGGTCCTTGCGATAGGACCAGAGCAGCAACCCGCTGACCGCGATGGGAAGCAACTGATACCACGGCTGACCTTCCGCTACGACCACCCCGGCAGTGACCGCCCAGAGGGCTACCAGCACGGTCTGCGGCGCCTTCCCCGCGATGACCCAGAAGACGCACACTCCCATGAAGAATTGAAACCAGCGAATCAGGGCGAATCCGGGATGGGTGGATGCCCCAAGAACGCCGAAGCGGACGGCGAGCGACCCCAGAAACAACGCCCCAAGACCGACGAAGGCCATCCCGCGCGCCGCCCGGTTCCCCAGTCGGGCAGCGAGCGCCTGGAACACCATGAGCAGCAGCACCAGCCCGAGGTAGAACTGGATCTCGAAACACAACGTCCAGAATACGTCGTTGAGATCTCCATACCCGAGCAGGTTCTGGAGATACAGGAAATGCGAAGCAACCTGGTCCCAGTGCGGCATGGGGGCCGAGGCGAGCCCGATCCGGAGTCCGATCCAGACCAGCGCCACCTCGAGGAGAATGGCCACCCAGTACGGTGGATCGAGGCGGAGGGAGCGACGGAGAGCAAATCGTCCCAGGAAGCGTGGCGTCGCCTGCGCGTTCCGGATGCTGTACGCGATCACAAAGCCGCTGAGAACGAAGAAGACGTCCACCCCCAGGTAGCCATGCGCCAGGAGGTCATCCAGAGACGCCGGTAGCCATTGTCCGAAGGTTTGTCGTACCGCTCCGTTCAGGTGAAACGCCACCACCGCCAGGGCCGCGATGCCCCGGAGACCATCGACGGTCTTGAACCGGGCCGGGCCGCTCATGCATTCCTCCCGCGCCCGAGTCGCTGGCGAATCAGGTCGCGGGCCCAGCGACGTTGCATCGCCTTCCATTCCGGTCGGGGCAAGGTGCTCTCTCCACCGCGGCGACCGGCGAGCCAGTCCAGCACCTCGCCGGCTGGAACGAACCAGCCGGGTTTCCCGGCAAGACGCTCGAGCAACCGCACCGTGTCGGGGTGGACCCGGCCATTCTCCACGAATCCTTTCCCGAGATGGGTGGCCACAATGGAGAACCCGTTGGCGCGTTCCAGCTCGTCCTGGGCCTCGGGGCGAAGAAGCTTGTTGAACTCGTGGACCCCATCGGCATCGGCAGCGGAAAACCAGCTCTTCACAAGAGGTCTTCGCGGATCGTGGTACGGCATCGACGGATTAACCCGCCGGACATCCAGCACATCGAAGGTGAGATTGCGAACATAGCGGATCTCCTGGGCCAGGTCCCCCCACCACCACGACGAGCCGGGGTGGGCTCCCTGGTAGTATTCTCGAGGCTTCCCATTGGTCCAGGCGTAGAGGAAACGCAGCATCGGGTCATCCAGCCGGTCCACGCCCCAGTACAGGTTCTCCCGGTTGTAGGCATGGTTGGCATACACCCTGGGAGGCCCGCCAAACAGGGCGCAATAGCGCCTCATAGGCCCGAGCGGTTCGCTCTCGGGTCGAGCTCTCCATCGTGGCGCCATGATAGGCGATCTCGAATCCGCGCCGCTGGAGATCGAGGATGAACTCCAGATAGTCCGGATCCTCGAGCGTCTCCGAGGTCCCGAAATCGGGGCTTCCCTCCGGACATCCCACCGGCCACACGGTCTTCGTCGTCCGGAACCCGAGGTCCTCGAGCAACCGGTACATCGGCGTTACGTTCGCTACCGTGGCGACGTCGGTGTCGTCCATGATGGTGAACGCGAACCGTCGTCCGGCGGGAAAGGTCAGCTCCATGACACTTCAAACAGCTGGAGCGCGGCGCGATGGCTCGACGCAAACGCCGGTCCGTCGAACGGGCGGATTCCATCTGTGCCGTCTCCGTCTCCGAAGGCTGGATCTCGAAGAAACTGGCGAAAGGGCTCATTGCGATCGGTCTCGGCAAACCGGACCCCCAAAGGAACAACGCCCCGATCCGCCAGCGCCGCAAAGAACCCGAACTCGACCTGGCGTTGAAAGACCCGGCAGGACATCACCAGCGCCTCGATGACTCGATTGGGTCCCAACAGGCACACCAGGATTTCGCCGTGGCTGCCTCCGCGATCGTCCAGCGTCGCGGTGAGGAGCCGGCCTCCCGCCTCCAGGAGCGCCCCGATCTCCTCATCCAGCCAGCGCCGGCCGTTCGCGTTGAACTGGTTGGTCTTGTTGATGAGCTGAACCGCGCGGGCTCGATCGCCGCTCGACCGATCCTTGAGCGCCAACCGCATCCCGAGGCCGGCCAGGAATCGGGTCAGGTCCGCCCCCTGAGCATCGGACGGGGCGATCCCTGCCGCTCGGCGCCGGTACAACGCGGTTCGCTCGTGGTCCTCTTCGGTAATCGTCGCCTTGGCGAACCGGGCCGTCAGCAAGTGCAGGAACTCGGGAAGGCCATCATCTCGAGTTGGAAAGGCCAGGGTGGCCACCTCGGGAAGGGCGGCCCCGATTTCGGCGAGCTCGACCGGGTTGTCATCCACGTATACGAACGCATCGAGTCCCAGATTGAGCTGGGTGGCGAGCGCGCGAAGCTGGGCCGACTTGGCGTGATAGCTCGCGAGGATAGCGACGAAGTCCTCCTCCTGTAGCGGCATCTGCCCGCTCCGGAAAGGAGCCAGGACCACGTCGGCATCGTTTCGAGAGACGGCGGCCAGCAGCACCCCCTCGCGGCGGAGCCGGGCAAGCGTGGTCTGATAGGCGTAATGGCGATATCCCGCGCCGTGAGGTCCGAAGGCGATTCCCGTGGGCCCCTCCTCGGCGATGAGGCCGCTCCAGAGGGTCTCGTCGAGATCGGTCACCAGCACCTTGGCCGGGGTGGGCTCGGAACGGAGCAGAAGCTCGATTGCCTGCCGGGCAACATGGCCTAACCCGGCGCCGCCGATGGGGCACCCGGTGGAGAAATAGCTCGCCAGAGAAAACACCCCGGGATCGATCCGGACCGCTCCCAGCTCCATCGCAATGGCTTCCAGGGATGCCCCCAGGGCACGGTCGGAGGAAGGGAGTCCAGTCAGAGGGGGCAACGGAGCGGGGACGTAGAGCAAACGGGCTCCCGCCCGCGATCGGCGGGCGAGGAGACCCTGGAGCTCGTGACCCTGGCGGAGGGCGTCCTCGATGGAAACTCGGCTCGCCGGCACGCCGGTTCGCCAATCCAGCTCGGCGACGAAGTCCCACGGAAAAAGCAGCAGTATCTCCTGCTCCGGCGCGGGAGGGGCGACCAGATGCTGGTGCAGGGTGTTGAAGGGGAGAAACCTGGGTCGCCCGGCCACGCCCCGTTCGGCGCAGGCGGCTTCGAGGTAAAGTCCGAACGGCTCGGAAGTTCCCGAGATGGCGAAGAGGAATGGGAGCTCCGATCCGCCTCCGAACCCGGCGACGATGCGGTTCGCCTCGAGAAACGTCATCCCCTTCGGCGTCACTGGCCCTTCTCCTCGAGGTAACGGGCGAAACTCCGGTAGGAGGTGAGTTCCATGGCGTCGGCGGTATCGATGACGACGCCGAATTCGCTTTCGACCCCCGCAACGAGAAGGGTATGCGCCAGGGAATCCCATCCTTCCTGCGAGGACTGAGACAGGTCGGGAGGAATGGGCACGTCCCCAAAGTTCAGGACCAGCCGAAAGATCTCGGTGAGCTTCTTGTCCGTCTCCGGCCGTATCGGCATGATCAGAACCCTTCGTCCGCGCCGCCGTCACCCCGGGTCAGCCACCAGTCGGTGAGGCCGGGCCCGAAGTGAGCGTTGTCGTTCGTGCAGCGGAAGAGGAAATGCACCGTCCCGGGAATGGCGAGGTATCCCCCTCTGGTCATCAGGGACCCAAGAGGCTCGCTGGTGGTACTCGCAATCACCGCATCGGCGCCGCGTTCTCTCGCGAAACGCTCGGCCGACCCGAGCAATGCCAGCCCCATCTTGGAATCTTCCGGTCGGAACAGGACGTCTGAGACCGCCGCGAGCCGGAGCCCGGGAATACGATGATCGGTGCTCTCGCTGGGCCCTTTGAGGATGGCAAGGCCGGCAAGCTCGCCCTTCCGTCGCGCCGCGATCCAGTGGTACTCGCTGCCCTCCTGCCCGTACCGGTACACCAGGGCCTCGCCATCACGCACCACGGCGCACCCCATTCCCGAGCGGGCAGCGGGCCAAAGTTCGTTCAGTTCGGGAACTACGCGGGCGGGACTGGTAACCTCCGAGGAAATGCTCCTGGTGCGGAGAGGGATCCCGGCGGTACGAACGGCCATCCCGGCCCGAAGAAACCCTCCCGCAATGCCTGTCATCCGGGTACTGCGCAGAAGTTGGAGAGCGGGGCGAATCCGGGACCCTGCCAGCCAGCCCGATTCGCCCAGGTCGATGGCCCGGAGAATCCTCCCCGGCCGGAGCGGCTTGATGTAATTCGGAATGGCTCCGAGGTCCCGATACCCCAGCGCCGTGAACAGGCGGCATGCGGCCGGGGCGACGGCCAGACCGCCGGAGCAGGACAACTCGGCAGCAGCGGTCTTGAGGAGTCCGAAGCCGATCGGCCCGTTGCGGTAGTCGGGAAGCACCATCAGGCCCTTGATCCAGTCGCCGGGCCATTCGCTCGACCCGTCCCAGAGGCGGATCGGAATGGTCGTGACATAGCCAAGGGCCCGGCCATCCTGCAGGGCGAGCCAGGTGGGCGGGGCGACCCCCGGATCGACCGGGTTCTGGCGGCCCCCCGAGCGCGAGCCGAGGCGACCGACTCGGTCGTCGCCTCCGGAGTCCAGGTCTGCCGGAAGAACTCCGCCATGGTCGGCAGGTGTTCTTTACCGGCGGGGACGATGGTCAGGCGACCCATCAGGGTGAGCTTTCGCCCGGCGCCGGCGACCGTCTGGAGAGGCCTCGATCAGATACTGCGCGATCAGCCGCGCCATCGCATCGGCGCCCTGATCGGTAAAGTGGGCATAATCCGCGAAATAGCGATCGCCGTGGGGAATCTTTCCTTCGGTCTCGATCACCGGGCGCCGTGGGTACGGGCCAGGTCCCTGATCACCTGGTTGGCGGCGGAATCGATCGCGATCAGCACCGTTTCGGAGGCCCGGGGGTAGTATTTCGCCATCAGGTTCACCAGGTGGCGACGCTCTCGCGGGGTCTCCTTCGCGCTCAGGCCGATGAACCGGTTGGTGTGGGTGACCAGGACGGCGGTGGCGCCGCTCGCACGGATCGCCTCGAGCACCCCTCGAGATCCTGACGAAAGAGGGCGAGCCGATCGGCAGGGGGGGCCCGCCAGACCCATCCGGCTGGATGCACTCGCCCGGATTCGACGAAGCTCGTTATCCCTGATCCAGGTGACGAGGGCGCTGGGCACCAGCTGCTTGAGAATGTCCTTGCCCTTGCTCAGCAGCCGGGAGCGGAAGATTCCGCTTCCAGTGTCTCGTCGCTCCGTCTCGAGCGCCTCGGGGGCCACAAGCGGTGCCGGCCGCTGGAGGCGCGGGCTCCAGGTAGAACGACGGGGAAGGGTAGACGAGAACAACCGGGGTCGAAATGGCGCGACACGCGGGTGTAATAGCTCGCCATGGACGGCAGCCCCATCCCTGGAGGCGCCGCGTTGACGACAGCGAACCGTCGCGGCTCCAGAGAATCGAGCACGACTTGCAGCTGCGCCGGGAATTCATGTCCTTCGGATTCAAAGAGACCGAAGGTCTCCGAGGCTCCGAGGATGGCGATGCGTTCTCTCCCGGGCGGCGCGGTAAGAGCGATGTCGGGTCCCCGGAATCCGGCGCTGTTCATCGCCCATTTCTGGAACCGATAACCCGGCCGTCCACGGACCAGAGCCGGAATCCCGGGTGAGCAATAACTCGTCCCGATAGGGGCCCACCAGGGGCGCTCCCCAGGTAAGGGCATCATCCAATCGGGCAAACAGCTCGGCGCTCGCCAGCACCACCCCTCCATACACGATCAGCCGAAGGGCGAAGAGGGCCCCGGCGCGGACCCGTTCCATCGGACCGAGCCGGGTAACTGGAGCCTCGAGCTCGCCGGCGGCAGTGTCGCGGCTCATCTAGAACTGGAAGTAGAGGAACGGAGAGGTCCGGGTCCCCGCGATGACGGCGATTGCGGCGCCGAACGCGGAGGCGAGGACCAGATTCCGCCGGAAGGAGCCGGGAATGTTCCATCTCGAAAGCATTCGGTCCCGGCGGTGGCCCACAGGGCGGCGAAAGCGAGGAAGAGCGCCGAGAAAACCGGGTTAGGCACCAGGTCCCCGGCTGCCGGGAGGAACATGGTCCGGAGCAGGGGGCCGCCATCCCGAAATCTGTGGAGCGAAACAGGACCCAACCCACGACCACGAGCAGCCACATCGCGGGCTTTCGGATTGCGACCGAGAGCCGGTCCCACCACGGCGCCGCCTTGCGGTAGCCCGCCAGCAGCAGGCCGTGATAGGCCCCCCAGGCCACGAAGGTCCACGCCGCGCCATGCCAGAGTCCCCCGATCAGCATCGTGAGCATGAGGTTTCGGAAAGTCTGCCAGCCGGTCCCCCGATTCCCCCAACGGGATGTAGAGGTAGTCCCGCATGCAAGTTGAGAGCGAGATGTGCCACCGCCGCCAGAAGTCGCTGGGATCCAGTGCTTTGTAGGGTGAATTGAAGTTCTGCGGGATGCGGAGCCCGAACAGGTAGCCAAGTCCGACCGCCATGGTACTGTACCCCGAGAAATCGAAGTACAACTGGCAGCTGTAGCCGATCATGGCGAGCCAGGCACCTCCGGTACCAGGGTCCGTAGGAGGCGAGGGCCGGATCGACGAACCCGGCGATCGTGTCCGCAATCAGGACCTTTTCGACCAGTCCGACCGCAAGGAAGGAAAGGCCGCCGATGCAGCCACTGTTTGCGGTCGCGGTCCCAGGTTCTCCAGGTCCTGCTCGATCTGCCGGAACCGCACGATCGGACCGGCCACCAATTGGGAGAACAGGGACACGTAGGCGCTGAACTCGAACAGGTTCCGGGTCGGCTTGATGACGCCGCGATAGCTGTCCACGATGTACGAGATGGTGTGGAACGTGTAGAACGAGATCCCCACCGGGAGGATGATGTTCGAGTGGGGAAGCGTCACATCGCTCCCCAGCCAGTGGGCGATCTGGCGGGCCGTGTCCATCCCGAAGTTGGCGTACTTGAAGAAACCGAGCAGGAGGAGGTCCACCGTGATGGGAATCACCAGGCAGAGCTTGCGGCGCCTGGGATCGGTCCACCGGAGAAATCCCCGGCCGGCCAGATAGCTGACGGTGGTGGAAAACGCCATCAGGAGGCAGAATCTGGCGTCCCAATAGCCGTAGAAGACGTAGCCGGTGATGGTCAGCCAGACATACCGCGATCGGGCTGGGCGCAACAGCCAGAACACGGTGTAGGCCACCGGGAGGAAGACGAAGAGGAAGACGAAGCTGTTGAAGAGCATGACCGCACTCAGTGGTCAAAATGGCGATGCCGGAGCCATCCCGGCTCCGGCACGCCCGGCGTGACCCACGCCCGGACCAACTAGAAGATCGTGTAGATGAATGGCGCCAGCACCGACCCTTTCGCGAGCACCAGCAGCGCGCTCACCATGATCAATACGACCAGAATCGGAAGCAGCCACCACTTCTTCCGCACTCGGAGAAACGCCCAGAGCTGACCCAGTACACTCGCGCTTGCCATGTCCTGTTCCCTCAGAATTGAGTCGTAAGATCGCTGCGCCCGCCCGATGGCGGCGCCATCCAGTAGCTGCCATCCACCGCGGCGTGCCGCAGCGGATTCTTGCCGAACAGCCGGCGGAGCAAGCCGATCGGCGTCATGACCACAAAGTAGACGATGCCCAGAAAAATCGGGGTCGTCACCTTCGAGAGCAGATGGGCCAGCCCCATCCAGGCCCGATAGACCGGACCGAGCTGGCCCGGGACGAGCGCGCCGCCCAGGATGAGCAGCACGCCGATGGTGGCCAGCACCCGGGGGGGCCAGTAATGACCGCGCCACAGCGACACTCCGGCGAGCAGGACCATGACCCCGCCCACCAGGAGGCCGAACTTCCGCCCTTCGGCGGGCGTCAGTCGAGCTGGAATTCCTTCTGCCATTCCTTCTCCTCGGTCCAGGCCGGTTGCTCTCCCTTGTGGAGCAGGAAGGTCGCCGAGCACCAGCGCGTCGATGTGGGTTCGCATGAAACAGACGTAGGCGTCACGCGGGGTGCAGACGATCGGCTCGCCCCGCACGTTGAACGACGTGTTCACCAGGACCGGGCAACCGGTCTGCCGCTCGAACTCCTTGAGCAGGTCGTAGTAGTCGGCGTTGACCTCCGGCTCGACCGTCTGCACCCGCGCCGAGTAGTCGATGTGGGTGACCGCGGGCATGTCCGAGCGCGGCACGTTGAGCTGCTCGATTCCCCAGAGCCCCTTCTGCTCGGAGGTCATGGGGATCTGCCGCTCCTTCTTCACCGGAGCGACCAGCAGCATGTAGGGCGAGTCGCGTATCGAGCTCGAAATACTCGGAGACCCGGTCCCGCGTCACGCTCGGGGCGAACGGGCGGAATCCCTCCCGGAACTTGATCTTGATGTTCATGTCGGCCTGCATTCGCGGGCTTCGCGGATCGCCCAGGATCGAGCGCGAGCCGAGCGCCCGGGGTCCGAACTCCATCCGGCCGTTGAACCAGCCGATGATCTTCTCATTGGCGAGAAGCTCGGCGGTCTTCTGGAGCAGGCAGCCGCGGTCGAGCCGGTGGTACGATGCCCCCACCGATTGGAGGAATGCCTCGGTCTCTTCGGGACTGAAGCTCGGTCCGAGGTAGGCCCCCTGCATGGTGTCCCGCCGGCCCACCGAGCGAGGCTTCTTGAGCTGCCGATGCCAGATGAGCTGGGCCACGCCCAGCGCGCCGCCGGCATCGCCCGCGGCCGGCTGGATCCAGATCTTCTCGAACGGTCCGTCGCGGAGGATCTTGCCGTTGCCGACGCAGTTGAGCGCGACTCCGCCCGCCAGACACAGGTTCTTGAGCCCGGTCTCCCGCTGCGTGGTCCGCGCCATCCGCATCATGACCTCTTCGCAGACGTCCTGCACCGACCGGGCGAGGTCCATCTCCCGCTGGGTCAGCTTGGATTCCGGGACCCGGGGCGGCGCGCCGAACAGCTTGCTGAAGCGGCCATTGGTCATGGTGAGGCCGTCGAGATAGCCGAAGTATTCCTGGTTGAGCCGGAAGGAGCCGTCTTCCTTGAGATCGATCAGGTGGTCGTAGATCAGCTGGACGAACCTGGGCTCGCCGTAGGGCGCGAGACCCATGACCTTGTACTCGCCGGAATTGACCTTGAATCCGGTGTAGTAGGTGAACGCGGAATAGAGGAGCCCCAGCGAATCGGGCCAGCGCATCTCCTTCCGCAGCTCGATGTCGTTGTCCCGACCGACCCCGAACGAGGCGGTCGCCCATTCGCCCACACCGTCCATGGTGAGGATCGCGGCTTCCTTGAACGGGGAAGGGAAGAACGCGCTCGCGGCGTGCGACTCGTGATGTTCGGCATAGAGGATCTGGCCGCTGAACTCTCCCAACTCTCCCAGGGACTCCCGGAGCCCGTGGTCCATCCAGAGTTTGTCCTTGATCCAGAGCGGGCCCGCCATGAGGAACTGCCGGAACCCTCGCGGGGCGACGCCCAGGTAGGTCTCCAGAATGCGTTCGAACTTGAGAATCGGCTTGTCGTAGAACCCGACCAGCTCGACCTCGCCGATCCCGATGCCGGCCTGCTTGAGACAGAACTCAACCGCGCGGGCCGGGAAGGCGGAATCGCCCTTGATCCGGGTGAAACGCTCCTCCGAGGCGGCAGCGACGATTTCGCCGTCCCGGAGCAGGGCGGCTGCGCTGTCGTGATAGTAGGCCGAAATCCCGAGTATGTGCGTCGACATAGAGTGAGGCCTCGGATCAGCAAGATTGGAGCCGCCTAAGGCAAAGCCAAGTGCGTTGTGGGGATTGAACTTAAGCGAGCCTCCTGTTGCGTTTACGCAACAGGATTAACGAATGGTGGAGGGCGCCGAGGTGTCGGAAGATGAGGCGATCAGTGGCGCGATGCGGCTGGTCACATAATCTGCGAGCATCCGATTCCCCAGGGGAGTGAGATGGGCGTAGTCGGTGTAGGCCTGCTGGTCGGTATCGTGGTAGATCCCGGTGAGGTCGATGAAGAGTCCTCCGACGTCTTTCGCCATGGCGGTCTCCTGTTCCCGCACGAAGTCCGCCGCCCGGGTGACGAACGCTTCGTAGTTCGGCAGGTAGGACGCGACGTTGAATTCGAACAGGCGCCGTTCGATCTCGGTCGGGTGGGGCCGGTTCCGCTCCAGGATCAGCATCGGCTGAAGCATGAACACCGGGATGGCCCCGGCGTCGCGGAGAATGAGACCGCTCCGGCGGTGCATCATCAGAGCGTTGGCCGGAAACACTTTGCGATGACCTGCGACGGCCCGCTCCACGTCGAGGGGTTGTGCGGGTGGGCTTTTTGGAAAGGAGCAGCTTCAGGTTCCTGGCGCCCTGGGCGAGGAGGTGCATGAAGGCGCTCTTCCGGAACAGCCACCACCCGTTCGCATACGCCAGGCTGTACAGGGTCGGCTCGCCCAGAATGATCCGGGAGGGAAGATCGTAGGTGTAGCTCCCGAACTGGTCGTGACTCTCGTTGTAGAAGAAGAAATCGTTGAACCCATCGAGAAACAGCACCATGTCGGGGTGGTAGTGCAGGATGGTCTGGTTCAGGTAGATGAAGCTGTGGTGGGTCCAGGTGCTGGTGATCGCGGCATTGATGACTTCGAACCGTCGATTGGGGAATCGGGTGCTGAGCTCCTGTTCCAGATAGGCATCGATGGTTTCGCTGTTCTTGAGGACCGGATAGCGGTTTTCGATGTGGGTCCACAGGCCGCCCAGGCCGTATCCGGTCGATCCTCCCATGAGGAAAATCCGGTAGGTGCCGGGCGGCTTTTCCCGGCTGACTTCGGTCGAGCGCCGGAATCCCACCGAGTTGTGCTGAACCCCCGGGTGTCCACATAGCCCGGGGTGGGGAGGATGTTCTTGTAGGGATCGAAGGCGAATTGATACAGGTGTTTGCCGTCGTATCCCTCGGTCTTGCGCAAGTAGAGCCGGGCCCCAAACTCCAGCAGGATGCGAGGACCAGAAGGAAACGAAGCCGAGCAGCAGCGAGATATCGTCGCCGGATCGCCAAGGAGGGACGTGGTGGAGAGCTCGGCACAGTCATCGATCCTCCTCTGCGCCAACCAGTTCGTCGGGCCTTCGCATCAAAAGGCTCGCTCCTGCATCCCGCTCCTCCTCCCCATCATTTCTAGAAAGCGGCGGACGGCACGCGAGTGGGATGGGCCCTTGGCCGGGGTTCAACTCAACCACAGTCATGGCGGGATTCATCTGAACTGAGCCCCAAAAGCTGCGGCCTTCGATCACGTTGATGCGGACCACTGGGCCGACTGCCGTGTCGCGCTGCTGGATGTTGTCCCATGCGACTGTCTCGCAGAGATACCGGCCAGAAGGAACGTTGAGCTGAAGATGCACTTCCAAGGTGAACGAGCCATGGTCCGGGAGTGCGACGCCCAGCCGAGAGTTGCTGGTGGAAGAAAACCACCTTCCCCGTGCTGGTGGGCGAGCACAAACGGCCACCGGTTCAAGGAAGACCGGGATCGGTCCGTCCACGCTCCCATGAATGCGAAGCCGGGTATGGCCCCCGGAGGGGACGTCCTCCTCATCCTCGCGGACTACCGATTCCAACCGGATGACAGACCCGCCCGCCAGCATTGGTTCGGCTTGCCCCTGGACATAGGCCTCGATGCAATCCTGGGGCGTGCCCTGGCGGGCGACCCGGCCCTGCTGCAGCAGGATGGCCTGGGTGCAGAGCTCGGGCAGCCGCTCAAGTTGGTGGGTCACCACAACCACCGGCATCCCGCTCTTGGCCAGCGTCTGGAGCCGGCCGAAGGCTCGTTCCTGAAAGGCGAAATCCCCGACCGAAAGCACCTCGTCGATGATCAGGACGTCGGGATCGAGGTGGGCCGCGATGGAGAAGCCGAGCCGGGCATTCATGCCGGTCGAGTAGCGCTTGACCGGGGTATCGATGAACTCCTCGATCCCCGAGAACGCCACGATCTCGTCGAACTTCCGGCGGATCTCGCCGAGTCGGCATCCCCATGATGGCGCCCTGGAGGAAGATGTTCTCCCCTCCGGTGAGGTCCTGGTGGAATCCTGCTGCCACCTCGATGAGGGCCCCGATCCGTCCGGTCACCCGCAGGAGCCTAGGGTCGGGCGGAGAATCCGGGTGAGGGTCTTGAGGACGGTCGATTTGCCGGCGCCGTTCGGGCCGATGATGCCGAGCGCATCGCCGGGACCGACTTTGAAGGATACTTCCCGCAGTGCCCAGAAATCACCTTCCCCAAGGACAATGGGGTCGCGGACCTTCCCGACCAGGCGCGCCCAGGGCGGGAATGAGGTCCCGCAGGCTGGTGTGATGGCGCGCACGGGGTGGAACGCTTCCAATCCGGCGGAACTCGATGCCGGCGATGTTGGCCGGCTCAGAATATTCTGGCAAACAGGAATTCGCTGCGGTGGAAGAGGATTGCGCTCGCGCCAAGCCCGAGAATCCCCCAGGCCGCGCTCAACGCGAGGAACCACGGACTCCACTCCAGGGACGCTCCGGCCGGGCCGGTGTCGGTGAGTGGCTGCAGGAGATTATGTCCCTGCACCACCGCGAGCCGCATCCCTTCGACGATCGGAGTGAGCGGATTGAGGAGCATCAGCTTCGTGCCCTCGGTCGAGCATGACGGTTCATAGACTCCGGAGTAGATGAAGATCCCGAACATCAGAAGGATTTGACCAGGTATTTGACATCCCAAAGAACCATTGGCGCAGCTCCAGGAACAGGCAGGCGCCGCGGGAACAACGACATCCAGCGGACGATCCAGAGCCATTGCCACGATCACCGAAAAGCCGAGAATCGGCAGGAGCAGCAGCAGCACCGCGGAGCCGATCAGGCTATCGAAGGACTGAGTCAGCACCGCGGAAAGTGGCAGCGTCTCGCGGGGAAAGTAGACCTTCGAGACCAGGGTCATGTTTCCGGTCAGACTGGGGGTGGCGAAACCGATCGCCCCCACGAAAAAGCCCACGGCAAGGCTTTGACCCCACACATGCCAGGACCCCGCCCGACCGACAGGCCCGAGATGTGCGCCATCACGTAACGAATGATCATGCCGGCCAGAACGATGAGGCTGGCAGGCAGGGCCCAACCCAGCCCCATCACCGTCTGCTTGTAGCGGATACGACATCACGCAGGGTCAGTTGTTGCAGCAGATCCTTGGTCTCGCCACACTCCGTGAAGCTCTCCCGAACTCGCCGCCAGAGTGGAACGGGCAGCTGAAACGGTCGCGATGCCATTGGGGGGAGGCGTCAGGTCTCAGCTCCATGTCCAGCGATCACTCCATCAAGTCCTTTGCGGGTTTGTTTGCGTCGGGCGAGGGTGACAGCAAGCAACATGCTCACAAGCGCCTTTTTCCCGGAGCCGTAGTCGCGGTTGGCCTCTGTTGCGTGGACGCAACAGTACCATTTCGAGACTGGCCACCGAAACGGGTCGCCACTCTTCTGCGAACCGTTGCGGGGATGGTGCCTGACTTACTCCGAGAACTTGCTTTTCCATCTTCGCCTGCGGAGGCTCACAGGGCAGTCGCAAACCATGCGCGACTTGGGCTACATTGCAGAGCCATCCTCACTCGCCATACCCTGCATCGAGGCCTAGAGCTCCTTGTCGTCCCGCGTGCTCGTGACCGGCGCTGCCGGCTTTATCGGAAGCCACTGCTGCCGGAAGTTGCTCGATGGGGGATACATGGTCGTTGGCCTGGACAACTTCGATCCGTTCTATGATCGGGAGATCAAGGAGCGCTCCCTCCTGCTTCTTGAAGGAAAGAATTTCGAGTTCGTCGAAGGAGACATCAGAGATGCGCCACTGGTTGAGCGCGTCGCCGGTGGCGCGGAAGTGCTGCTCCACCTGGCGGCCCGGGCCGGGGTCCGTCCCAGCATTGAAGAGCCGGCCCAGTACTCAGACGTGAATGTTACCGGAACTGCTGTTGTGTTGGAGGCCTGTCGTCGCGCCGGCGTGCGTCGGGTTTTGTTCGGATCCTCCTCGTCCGTGTACGGCGATACCACTCCCGTTCCATTTCATGAAGACCATCCCGCCACCGATCCGATCTCTCCCTATGCGGCCACGAAACGTGCGGGAGAGTTGTTATGCGAGGTGTACACCCACCTCCATGCCTTCCGCGTCGCGGCACTTCGGTTCTTCACCGTGTACAGGGCCAGGCAGCGGCCTGACCTCGCCATTCATCGCTTCACCCGGCTGCTGGCGTCCGGGAAATCCATCCAGCAGTTCGGGGACGGGTCTTCCGAGCGCGACTACACATATGTTGATGACATCGTGGATGGCATTCTGGGCGCAGTACGCTGGGTGAGCCAGTCGGGCGCTGGATTCGAGCTGATCAATCTGGGAGAATCACGGACCGTACGTCTTGACCGGCTCATCGCGCTCATTGCGGAGGAGCTTCGGGGTGCTCCCCGAGATAGAGAGAGAGTTCCTCCGGTTCCTGGCGACGTCCGGCGAACCTGCGCCGATGTCTCCAAGGCGAAGGCCCTCTTGGGCTATGACCCTCGGGTCACGATCGAGGAAGGCATTCGCAGGTTCGTTGCCTGGTACCAGAACTCCCTCAGGAAGGATGTGCCGGCCTAACCTGCGCTGGGGTCCGAACCGGCCTAGGGTGGCAGCACCCGGTATTGGCGCGATCGCGTGGCCTGGAAATGGACGATGATCTCGCCCACAGGCCGAAGGGCAAGGGCTTGAATCCCCACCACAAGCAGTAGCACCCCCACGAGAAGAAGGGGGCGGTCTGCAATCCCCTGACCCCCAGCTTTTTGAAGTGCCATGATTCCCAGGACCAAAAATCCCAGCATGGCGAAAATGCATCCCACCAGCCCGAAGAATCGGAGCGGACGCTGGGTAAACCGGACAGGAACGCCAGGCCGATCAGGTCCACGAGCCGCTTCAGGTAGACCACGGGGTTGTAGACCCGTGGAGGTCGGAGATCCTTCTCGTGCTGCGGACAATCCACCTCCCGGACCCGGAACCCATCGCGCAGCGCCAGAATCGGCAGGAATCGATAGAAGTCTCCATACAGAGGAAGCTCTTCCAGAACGCTGGCCCGAATGGCCCGAACCCCCGATCCGATGTCATCGATGGGAGCCTTCGTCACGCCGACGAGGGTCCGATTGAATACTCGGCCCTGAATCCGCCTCAAGACGGAGTCCTTCCTGGGCCAGCGCCGGGCAACCACAAGGTCAGCCTCGCTCAGAGCATCGAGCAGCCGCAACAGCGAAGTCGCCTCGACTCGGCGGTATGCCGGAAGGACGATCAGGGCGGGTGCGGTGCAGTGGGGGATAGCCATACGCAGCAATCCGGTTTCGCCAACCCGAAATCCCGCGGTGAGCACCTTTGCTGGGCGGTCTCGGGGTGCGCGGCGAGCTCAGCGGCGAGCTCCTCAAGGCCGGGCTCGAGCGCCACGACGCACTCCGTGCGCAGCCCGGACGCGGTCGGTGCACACCGTATTCCCGGGCCAGGGGAACAGGTCTTCGGGCCGCTCACTCGCCAGAATCAGGAGGGTGACGTCCGGAGATGGTCCTCCCCCGGGAGGGAGGCTCCGCCGGTTCGGCTCCGCTCGGGGTCAGTCGGCGTGAGCGATGGGACCGAGCTCATGTGACTCCAGTCGAATCAGCCGTAACGCGGCTTCGGCAATGAATCCGAGCATCAAGAGAAAGCAGGCCAGAGCCAACCAGAGGGCAGCTGTTCCCGGCAGAACCAGGGCGTTTGCCTTGTTACTCCAAATCGCTGGATCGCCGAAGACCGCCGCCGTGGCAAACCCCAACCCGAGCATCGAGGCTGCGGCTGCCCCGATCCCGAAGAGCAGAAGGGGCTGCTCCCGGAAGGAACGAATCATCTTGATGGTGAAGAGGTCCAACGCCACCTTGAATACCCGGGACAAACCATACTTGCTGGTGCCTTGACGACGAGGGTGATGACGAACCGGGATCTCGGCGATGCGCGCTCCGGCCATGGAGGCGGCAACCGCAGGAATGAAATCGATGAAAGTCCGAGTAGAGCCGGATCCGCTCGAGAAGTTCCCTGCGATACGCCTTCAGGGAGCACCCATTGTCCCGAATCGGCACGCCGGTCATCCAGCGGATCAGGCGGTTGGCTACTCGTGACGGCAGCTTCCGCCGCAGCCATTCGTCACGCCCGGTTTTCCCGATAGCCCGCCACGAGATCATATCCACGGTCCAGGGCGGCGAGCAATGCAGGGATATCGCGCGGGTCATTCTGGAGGTCGCCGTCCATGCTCACCACCACCCTGCCAAGGGCATGGTCGAAACCGGCCTGCATGGCGGCAGTCTGGCCATAGTTACGGGCCAGAGCGATCAAGCGTACCCGGGGATCCTGATGGGCGCATTGCCGAATCACCCGAACGGTTCCGTCCTCGCTGCCGTCATCGACGAGAAGTTCCAGAGCCGGACCAGTCCGCATGGCCTCCCGCACGGCCTCCACGAGGGCCCGGCGCCCTTGGTTCCTCGTTCATCATCGGAACCACAATGGACAGGTAGGGAGTTGAATCCGATCCGGACCGGTTCGCGTCCTTCATGCTCAGCCGATTCCTCCTGATCCTGGTTGCATCATGCCCGGCACGGCGGGACAAGAAATTCTCCTGCGGAACGAAC
>CAVRAZ010000008.1:0-110602 GCA_963719135.1 uncultured Gammaproteobacteria bacterium
CGTTTCGGAAGTTCAGCGTCTTGGATTGAATGTCTGGAAGTGAGCGTAAACGGGGCGTTTGAATCGCCCCCGACTTTACCGGAGGCTCCATTGCTTGGGAGCATGGAGTGATGAACAAGACGACGAGATATGCCCCGGAGATCCGGGAGCGGGCGGTGCAGATGGTTTTCGAACACCAAACGGACTGCGGCTCGCGGTGGGCGGCGCTGAATACGATTGCATCCAGGATTGGCTGTACGGCCGAGACGCTGCGTAAATGAGTGGGGAAATGCTGCTCGCACGTCCATAGGCGCGACTCGAGGTATGCGCAAGCATTTACAATGGTCGGACGGTTGGACTATGATTTGCCCGGACGCTATCGCCATCGCCGCGGGTCTTGACGTACCGACGGATTGTTGGCGCAACAAGTCACAACCATTGGATAGAGGACCGTGCCGGAAATGCACGTGATGCTGCGAGTGATGACTGGCAGGACCTCAGCACTGCCATCTCGCCGTACCCTGTGCTGCTTGCTTGTCGCCACGCTCTGCATTCAGCTATTCGCGCTTGCCGAACACCACCACGATTTGACACAACACCCCGGTGGCTGCGAGGCGTGCTATCTCTCGGCGCTGACGTCGGGCGGCGGCGCGCCGCCGATCCATCTCCCGACATTCTCGCTGCCGATCTTCCAGGTATCCTGGACGCAGGCGGCCCCCGCATGCATCATTCAGGCATCCCAGCGGAATTTTGTCCGCCCCTTACCCCAGGCGCCACCTCAGGCCTAGCTGTCCAGCCCCGTTTCGCTAATGTTGATGCGGCATTCCCGCCTCATCGGCAACGCGCATGGGTTCGTCATTGGCCGTCCGGGATTTAACGAAATTCAGTCTGAGGTGAATGAAGATGACCTTCATCGAATCAAAAGGCGTTGGTGTCACGCGATATGGCGCACAGCCGCTGCAATTTGCCGACCTGTCTGTCCGCAACAACGATTCCGTACTGCTGCTCGGGCCGTCAGGCTCGGGCAAGACGACCCTGCTCTCCGTTCTGGCAGGACTGTTGCACCCCAGCGCGGGGCAGGTTCTGGTGGACGGCAAGGATATCTATGCCTTGCCAGCGCGGAGTCGGGATCATTTGCGCGGACAGCACTTCGGTTTTGTTTTCCAGACCCTGCATCTCCTGCCGTCACTGACATTGACGCAGAACATCGCGTTGGCCGCCGACATGCTGGACATCAAGGCTGAAGCAGGACGTATCGAGCATCTGCTCGATACGCTGGGCCTTGCGGACAAGGCGCACCGCAAGCCAGCCGCTTTGAGCCAGGGTGAACAGCAAAGGGCGGCCATCGCCCGCGCCGTACTCAATCGGCCATCCATCATCATAGCGGACGAACCGACCTCGGCGCTGGATGATGCCAATGCCCAGGCAGTCATGGAGTTGCTGGAACATCAGGCGCAGGACACCGGCGCGGCACTGCTGATCGCCACCCATGACAACCGCATCATCGACCGATTTGACAATGTCATTCGGCTGAATAACCAGTGGAAGGAGGCGGCATGAACGCCCTGTCTCTTGCCCTGGCCGCGGTCAGATCACGCCTGCTGCATTCCGTGCTCAGTGTGACGGCCGCAGCCGCGGGCATCGCCCTGCTGTGCGCCATTTTCCTGCTCTCGCAGGCAATCGATGCGGGCTTGTCGCGCAATGCACATGGCATCGATGTGGTCGCCGGCGCGAAGGGAAGCCCTATTCAACTGGTACTTTCCGCCATCTACGAGGTCAACGTCCCGAACGGGAACATCGAAATGGAGGACTACCGGCAGCTCGCACACAATCCGCAGGTGAAACAAGCCATTCCGCTGGCGCTGGGCGATAACTACAAGGGCTGGAGAGTGGTCGGAACGACACCGGATTATCTGTCTCTTTACCATGCACAGGTTGTGCAAGGCCGCGCGTTCAGCCAGCCGTTCGAAGCAGTGGCCGGCGCCCTGACCGATTTGCCCGTGGGATCGAAATTCGCCGCGCTGCACGGTTTCGCCGCTGACAGCGATGACGTTCACAACTTCCATCTCTTTACCATCACAGGCGTGCTGAAACCGACGGGGACCGTATTGGACAGACTGATCACAACCCCCGTCGAAAGCGTGCAGCAGTTGCACAGCCACCCGGATGCCGACGATCCCGACGCAGCCGAGGAGCTGAAGCTCGGCCATCAGATCACGGCGGTGTTGATCAAGGTCAGGAGTCCGCTGGCGATCATGAATCTTCCGCGCGAGATCAACCGCTCCACTAACATCCTTGCCGCCAGCCCCGGCTATCAGATGGCGCGGCTCTCGCAAAGTCTCGGCATCGGACGGGATGTGCTCACCGCGCTGGGTATCGGCATTGTCATCCTGTCCACGCTGATGCTGCTGTCCGCGCTGGCGTCCAGCCTTACCGCGCGTCGCTACGATCTGGCGGTACTGCGGGTTCTCGGGGCCTCGCCGATCAAACTTTCGTCCACCGTCATCGCCGAAGGTTTGTTCTTGAGCGGTGTGGGATCAGTACTAGGGCTGGTGGCGGGGCACATCATGGCCTACGTGATGGCCGCAGAGATCGGTAGCCTCAAAGGGGTGGTATTGCCCGTAACGTTGCTCGCACCGCAGCCATGGGATGCCGGTTTCCTGGCGATCGGCCTGGGCGCCGGCCTGTTGGCAGGCCTGGTTCCGGCACTGTCAGCGGCACAGACCGACATCGCGGGGCTGCTGGCCAGGGGGCGCGCATGAAATACCCGCTGTTGTGTGCGCTGCTGATGGTTGCCCTGCCCGCGATGGCGATGGCGTTGACGCTGGAGAAGGGCGCCGATGCGCCGACCCGCACGATCGAGGACTACATCAAGGACTATGTGGATGTCCCCCCGGGGGCAACCGACTGGAAAGTCTTCGGCAAGACCCAACAGATCGACGTCAGGGGCAAAGACTCTGACGGGTACGATTTTCAGTACTATAAACCAAAATTTACGCCCCAAGTCACAGCCCTAAACGGCAAGCAGGTAACCGTAAAGGGATTCATGTTTCCGCTGAATGAAACGGAACGGCAGAAGTTGTTCCTGATCGGCCCGTTCCCGGTCAACTGTCCGTTCCAGTATCATGTCGGGCCTTCGCTGGTAATCGAGGTACACGCCGACAAGCATCCGCCCAAGTTTTCTTACGATCCCATCCTGGTTACAGGCAGATTGCAGTTGGTCGACAAGGACCCTGACAAAAACATATTCTATCGATTGCTGGACGCAAAAGAGCTGAAGCACTGACGGCCTTTATGAGTCGTGTCTCGCCAACCGCGAGTCGATCCGTCTATGCGCACACCGACCGGGCACGCCGGGTACAGATGATGTGGCATGGGCGGGCGAATCGGGCCAAGGCGGTCATCACTGGTGGCAAATCAGAGCGGGACCAGGGTCCATGAACGCTGTGTTGCTGTCGCTCGCGACCTTCGTTTCGACCTTTGCCGGCGGATTATTTGCACTCCGCTTCCGCGACCGGCTGCACCTTATTCTAAGCTTTACAGCCGGCGTGCTCCTGGGTGTCGTGAGTTTCGACATCCTGCCGGAGATCTTTCGACTGGCCCAGGCGCAGGGCATCGATGCCACCCGGGCAATGGTTGCACTCGTTGTCGGCTTCCTCACGTTTCACAGCCTCGAGCGGTTCGTATTGGTGCACCATGTCCACGAGGCCGATTACGCCGCACATCATCATCCCAGGGTCGGCGTGCTCTCAGCGATGGCCCTGATTGGGCACAGCGTCATGGACGGCGTCGGCATTGGTCTTGCGTTCCAGGTCTCGGCGGCCGTTGGCGTCGTCGTCGCCATTGCCGTGATTGCGCACGACTTTTGCGATGGCCTCAACACCATCAGCCTGATGCTCGTGCATCGCAACTCGATACTTCGTGCGTTCGGGATGCTCGCGTTGGACGCGGTTGCGCCCGTGTTGGGCGCAGTCTCCACGCTGGTCTTTCGGGTCCCCCTGACCTGTTGATGCTCTATCTAGGGTTCTTCGCGGGGTTCCTCTTGTACATCGGGGCATCGGACATTCTGCCCGAGGCGCATTCGGAGAACCGTTCCGCCATCACCGGCGCTCTTATCGGATTGACCTGTCTGGGAGCAGCTTTCATCTTCCTGGTGATTCGTGCGGCTCGATAGTGCCCGAGTCTCGCTGTCGCCAGGGAATGGAGTGTGTGGGTGGTTGCGCGCGGTCTGTGTCACCCGCGTCGAACCCTGGCGGTCATTTCACTGTCTGTGCAGGATCGGGTCATCAACATTGAAGGAGAGCACGAGTGTTCCATTCGTTTTTTCCCCGCCCCCGATGGTTCTTTCTGTCCGTGCTGGTCTGGACCGCAATCACGTCGACGATCTGGTACACACTGGGCGACGCCTTCGGCGCCATGTTCGGATTCACCCCCGCAGGGGCCGACGCCGAACCGGTGATCGGCCCGGCCTTTTTTGTCACGCCGCAGTTCGAGTGGTTCTATCTGTACTACGCCGCAGCCACCGGCCTGTTCAGCGCGTTCTGGTTCCGCGTCGCCGCGCACCCATGGCAGCGCTGGTCGGTGCTCGGCTCATCAGTGATCCTGTTCTCAACCTATTTTTCGGTCCAGGTATCGGTGGCCATCAACGAATGGCGCCGGCCGTTCTTCGACGCGGTGCAGGACGCGCTATCGGGCAAATCGGATATCACCGTCACCCAGTTGAACGGTCTGCTGATGGATTTTGCCGGCATCGCATTCATCGCCATCCTGGTGATGGTCGTGACCAGCTTCTTCGTCAGCCACTACGTATTCCGCTGGCGCACGGCGATGAACGACTACTATGTCTCGAGCTGGGACGAGGTGCGGCTGATCGAAGGAGCGTCGCAGCGTATCCAGGAGGACGCCATGCGCTTCGCCGACATCGTCGAGACGCTCGGGGTCAAGATCGTCGATGCAGTGATGACCCTGTTCGCGTTCCTGCCGGTGCTGTTTTCGCTGTCGTCCCACGTGTCGGAGATGCCCCTGGTCGGAGCGATCGCGGCACCGCTGTTCACGGCCGCGCTGGTGTGGTCGGTATTTGGCACCCTGCTGCTCGCCGTTGCGGGGGTCAAGCTGCCCGGCCTGTACTTCCGCAACCAGCGGGTCGAGGCCGCGTACCGCAAGGAACTCGTGTACGGCGAAGACAACCGCGGCCGTGCACAACCACCGACGCTGCGCGAACTGTTCGGCAATGTGCGGCGGAACTACTTCCGGCTCTACTTCCATTATTTCTATTTCAATATCGTGCGCTACAGCTACCTACAGGCCGACAACATCTTCGTTTACCTGATCCTGGTGCCGACCATCGCCGCCGGGAAGATCACCTTCGGTATACTGCAGCAGATACTGACGGCCTTCGGGCAGGTGTCGTCGTCGTTCCAGTACCTGGTCAACTCGTGGACGACGATCGTCGAACTGCAGTCCATCTACAAGCGCTTGGCGGCCTTCGAGGCGGCGTTCGAACACAGGCCGCTGTCGAAACTGGACCGGATAGACCTGGCCGCCGAAACCGGTGCCGCCGAGTAGGCGAAAGCCTCGAAGCGGCGGGCACAGGGTTCAACGTCACTGACCGCCTGGTTGACCAGAACCGGCTGGCGGTTGCGACGCTCTCAGTGATTCGGGCCGCCGCGGTGCGGCGCACGGAGGCATGCGGCTTGAAGCGGTGACGCTGCGGAGATCATGCCGCGAGCGGATACCGCCGGCCACGAACTTCCCGAGCACCCTCGGAAATGCGCCCGTCGCTCACCCCAGGCTGGCGGCCCTTATACCTATCCCGGGTGTGATTCTGACCAGGCATATCGGCCCGATTCGCTCGACGTGTACTTCCTGTGCTGGTACCGGTTGCTGGCTGGAATTGAGTGACCGCTTGCAGGACCATGAGACGTTGAGACGCGAAGTCTTCAAAGGCTGACAATGGCCGGTTGTCGCCAATTGACCAGTTTCGGAACCGCAGGATAAAGCGAACGAGCAGAAGCCGACCCAAGGACGAAAGGCGACCATGGCTTGCGTAGGTTGGGCTGAACGAAGGTGGTGCCCGACGCATGGGCGGCGTTGGGCTTCGTTCCTCAGCCCAATCTACGGTTGCGGATAGCGACACCCGGTCGGGAACAGGCGTTGAGTTCTCGATGCACTTCCCTCCGTAGGCACCACCCGATTTCATGGCTTGCGCCATCGACTCGCTGTATCAGGTCGTGTCGTCCTGCAAGGCGCAGAGCTTCGTCAGGGGCAGACTTGCCCGCGGAGGGCTCGAACCCCGCAAGCGGTTCGCGGCGGGAGACCGCCGCGACGGTTGTCACCCAATCAGACAGGCTCAACAGCCGCTCCGCCTATTCGTGCCGCAGCGCCTCGATCGGATCGAGCTGTGCGGCCTTGCGCGCCGGGAAGAAACCGAAGATCACGCCGACCGCCGCCGAGAACAGAAAGGCGATGACGACGATGTCCGGCCGCAGCACGAAGGGCACCAGCATGATCCTGGCCAGCACCACGGATGAGGCCAGCGCCAGCAGGATGCCGATCAACGCCGCCCAGCGACGCGAGCACCACCGCCTCGACCAGGAACTGCAGCAGCACTTCCCACTCCAGCGCGCCGATGGCCAGGCGCACGCCGATCTCGCGCGTGCGCTCGGTCACCGACACCAGCATGATGTTCATGATGCCGATGCCGCCGACCAGCAGACTCACCGCGGCGACAGCACCGAGCAGCGCCGTCAGCACCTGGGTGGTACCGGTCAGCATGCGGGTGAGCTCCTTGGCGTCGCGCACGCTGAAGTCGTCCTCTTCCGACGACGCGATGTGCCGGCGCTCGCGCATCAGGCGTTCGATTGCGTGCTGCGCCTTTTCCGTGGAGTCGCCTTCGCGCACCGACACCTGGATGATGTTGATGTCCTGATTGCCGGCGATGCGGCGCTGAAACGTCCGCAGCGGGATCAGCACCAGATCGTCCTGGTCGGTCCCGAACGCCGACTGGCCCTTGGCCTGCAATACACCGATGACCTGACAGGAGAATTTCTTCAGCCGTATGTCGACGCCGACCGGGTCCGCGCCGCCGAACAATTCCTTGCGCACCGTCGCGCCAAGAATGCAGACCGCCTTGCCGGCGCGCAGCTCGCTGGCGGTGAACTCCCTGCCGCCTTCGATCACCCAGTCGCGCACCGCGAAATAGCTGTTGTCGATGCCGTTGACGCTGGTGGACCAGTTGCGGTTGCCGGACACGACCGTGCCTGACGACACCGACGACGGCGCCACCGCCTCGATCGAACCGATCTCGCGCGCGATCGCCGCGGCGTCGTCGGCGGTGAACTTCGGCGCCAGGGCGCTCGACCCGGGACCGAACGACTGTCCGGGGCGCAGCGTCAGCATGTTGGTGCCCAGGCTGGCGATCTGCCGGGTGACTTCCGCCGTGGCGCCCTCGCCGAGCGTGACCATGGTGATGACCGCGCCCACGCCGATGACGATGCCGAGAATCGTGAGAAAGGAGCGCAGGACGTTGCGCCGAATCTCGCGCAGCGCCAGCAGAAACGCATTCCAGAACATCAGGCCGCCTCGCCGACCGGCCGGTCGGATTCGATGCGGCCGTCGACGAAATGCACCAGCCGGTGCGCGTAGGCGGCCATCTCCGCTTCGTGCGTCACCATGACGATGGTGATGCCCTGGTCGCGGTTGAACCGGCCGAGCAGTTCCATGATCTCGCGGCTGCGCGCGGTATCGAGGTTGCCCGTCGGTTCATCGGCGAACAGCACGCGCGGCGCGGTGACGATGGCGCGGGCGATGGCCACCCGCTGCTGCTGGCCGCCGGACAGCTCGCCGGGCGTGTGCCGCTCCCAGCCGTGCAGACCGACGGCCTCCAGCGCGCCGTGCGCAAGCCGGTGCCTTTCGCGCGCGGCGACGCCGCGGTACAGCAGCGGCAACTCCACGTTTTCCAGCGCCGATGTCCGGTTGAGCAGATTGAAGCCCTGAAACACGAAACCCAGGTAATGACGCCGCAACTGCGCACGCTGGTTGCGCGACAGCGTCCCGACCTCGCGCCCCTGAAACCGGTAGGAACCGGCCGTCGGCGTATCGAGGCAGCCGAGAATGTTCAGGCAGGTCGATTTGCCGGACCCGCTGGGACCCATCACGCCGACGAATTCGCCGGTCCCGACGGCCATGTCGACGCCGCGCAGCGCATGCATCGCCGCCTGCCCCCGGCCGTACACCTTGGTCACACCCTGCAGTTCGATCAGCGGCGGCGCCTGCAACGATCCGGTCATGCGGCTCAACCCGTCCCGCCGCGCGTGTCGACCAGTACGCCCATGCCGGGTTCCAGGTCGCCGGACAACACCTGGGTCCTGACACCGTCGCTCGCGCCCGCCGTCACCGCCACGGCGGTCGGCACACCATTGTGCAGCACCCAGACCCGTTGCTTCGCCTTGTCGGCGCTGTCCTCGGCGTGCGGCTGGCTACCGGAGCGGTGAAAGCGCGGCAGCAGAGCGCCGACCAGGCCTGCGCTTTCGCCGCCGCGCTCCGCGTCCGTGACCGGCGGTGTGAAACGCAGCGCCACGTTGGGCACCAGCAGCGCGTCCTTGATTTCCTGCACCAGGATATCCGCCGTGGCGGTCATGCCGGGCCGCAGCAGCAAACCCGAATTGTCGACGTTCAACAGCGCTTCGTAGCTGATGACGCCGTCAACCTCTTTGGAGGCGTAGCGCACCTGGCGAATTCGCGCGGTGAAGGTCCTGTCGGGGTAGGCATCGACGGTGAACGTCGCCGACTGCCCTTCCCTGACCTGACCGACATCCGCCTCGTCGACGTTGACCAGCAGGTCCATCTGCGCAAGATTCTCGGCCAGCGTGAACAGCACCGGCGTCTGCAGCGACGCCGCGACCGTCTGTCCCGGTTCGATGTCGCGCTTGAGCACCACGCCGTTGATCGGCGAGCGAATCACCGCCTTGTCCAGCGAGGTGCGGTCGGCGTCGAGCTGCGCCTGCGCCTGGGTGACCTGTGCGCGACTCCGGTCCAGCGCCGCCTCTGCACGCGTGTAGGCCGCCTGCGCGCCTTCGCAATCCTCCGCCGAACAGAGCCCCTTCTGCTTCAGCGCCTGGAAGCGGGTCGAGTGATTGCGCGCCTCGACCAGCGTCGCCTCGGCCTCCTTGACTGCGGCCCTGGCCAGCGCCAGCGACGCTTCGGCCTGTCTGACACGGGCGGCAAGCTGGTCGGTGTCGAGCCGCGCCAGCACCTGGCCGGCGGTCACCTGGTCGTTGTAGTCGACGGCCACCGACTCGATGGTGCCGGATACCTCCACACCGACGTTGACCAGGTTGGTGGGCTCCAGGTTGCCGGTGGCGGTGACCTTGACCAGAAGGTCGCCGCGGCTGACGGGCTGGGTGACGAACTGGACGCCGTCTCCGTCACGCCGCCCGTTCCACACCAGCAGAGCGAGCACCGCCGCGCCGAGCAGCAGCAGAGCGGCCAGTGCGCGGTAAATGCGCCGCCGCCCGGCGTGCCCGTCGCTCAGCACCAGGTCGATATCGGGCGACTGGATCGATTGTAGGTCGTTGTTCTGCTTGTTCATGTGCTCCCGCCGCCGCTGCGATACCCCGGGCGATTATAGACAACTGCCGCGGCCGGGGGTTGCCTGAGGCTGAATAACCGTTGCGGGCCGGAAAGGTTTGGGGCCCGTGAGATTGACCGCAAACAAGGCCCATCCTCCTCTTAACCACAAAGGACACAAAGGACACGAAGATAGACTTGTATTGCTCGCGGCGTTCATGGCGCCTCGTATCAGCCAAAGACAGGGCTGAACGCCAGCGACGTAGGTACCATCGTGATCTGCTGAATCGGGCTGATGGCGGGCTTGCCCGCGAAAGCGAACGTGGCCATGCCAATCTTGGGCAAGGCCCCTCCCGCCGGTCTCCCGATGCGAAGCTGAAGCAATCTGTATCTTCGTGTCCTTTGTGTGCTTTGTGGTTAAGATGGGTGGATCCGTTCACGTCATTCGCGGTTCAAACTTCATTCATTCCGCGGCGTGCTTCGCATCCACCAGCGGCACGAACGCAACGCCCAGCACCGACTTCGACGTTACCTCCCCCTGCGCGTTCTTTTCCACCAGCAGGAGTTCCTGGTGGCTGTAGGGCCGTCCGACCGGGATGGCCATCCGGCCGCCGCGTTTGAGTTGCTCGATGAGCGGTTCGGGAACATGCGGCGCGGCGGCTGTGACGATGATGCCATCGTAGGGCGCGTGCTCGGGCCACCCTTCATAGCCGTTGCCGGTACGCGTTTCGATGTTGCGGTACCCGAGTTCAACGAGTCGCTCCGCTGCGGCTTCGCGCAACCCGGCGATCAACTCCACGCTGTAGACCTGCCTGCAGAGGTGCGAAAGAATCGCCGTCTGGTAGCCGGAGCCGGTGCCGATCTCGAGCACGCGATCATCGGGGCCCAGCGCCAGCATGTCGGTCATCAGCGCCACGATGTAAGGCTGTGAAATCGTCTGTCCGTGACCGATCGGCAGCGGACCGTCGTCGAACGCGGCCGGTTTCATGGCGGGCGGAACGAACTTGTCGCGCGGCACCGCGGCCATGGCCGCCATCACCCGGGCATCGAGCGCATCCTTGCCGATCAGACCGCTGGTGTAACGCACCTCGGCATCGATTTGATCGAGCATGCGCCGCTGACCGTCTTTCATGTGATTACCGCCAAACCGGCCGCCCGCGTCCTCAGAGGCCCGAACGCCGCTTGTGTTCGCGTTGCTGTTCGACCCTGATCAGGCTGACCAGCCCGTTCATCTGCTCGGCGAGAATCTCCAGGATGTCATCGACCGTCATGATCCCCGCGAGACCGCCTGCGGCGTTCACCACCGGCACGCGGCGCACACCGTGACTGCGCATCAGGCCGATGACGACGGCCAGCTCTTCGTGCTCGGGCGCCGTGACCACCGGCGCACTCATGATATCCCTGACCGACAGGGTCGCGGGATCGACACTCTCAGCCAGCACTTCGACGACGATGTCGCGGTCGGTCAGCATGCCGACCGGTATGCGCAGATTGCCGCGCCGCTCGACCACGACGATATCGCCGACATGATTTTCGCGCATCAATTTGACGGCGGCGTCGATGGAAGCGTCCGCCTCGATGACGACGACCTCGCGATTGCACAATTCCCCGATGGACATGGCGTACCTCTGCGTGGTTGGCGCGTGCGCAGGCCGGCGCATGACCGGCTGCCGCGTCCGCGCCGTTGCGCCCGCACCGCGTACGGGGGGCGGCGCGCGAAGCCCGCCCCCTGCGTTACGCCGGCCTTATTCGACCTTGATCGATTGCTTGCGCGACCCGGCCACCTTGGGCATCGTCAGTTCCAGCACGCCGTCCTTGAACGCGGCCTTCGCCTGGTCGCCGTCGACGTCCGCCGGCAGCGCCACGGTGCGCGAGATCGAACCCTGCGTGATTTCGCAGCGATAGTAGTCGCCTTTTTCTTCCTTGTGCTCCGCCTTGGTGCTGGCCTTGATGGTCACGGCGTTGGCGCTGACCGAAACGTCGAGGTCCTTCTTGTCCACACCGGGCAGCTCGGCACGCACGACGACCTCCGTATCGCGGTCGATCACGTCCACTTTGGGCATGCGGCCTTCGAACGGCGCCGCCATTTCACCCCAGGACGGCCACTCCCACCGCATCGGCCGCAGCCAGCTCGGCGGAAACATGCCTTCGAACATGCGTTCCATTTCGGTGAACGGGCTCACCGCGCGCAGCGGCCGTGCCTTTTCCAGTTCCTGTTTCCTACCCTTCTCACCCGCGTTGTCTTTAGCCATGACCTGGTCTCCTCTGAATTACACCTATACCGGACATCGCAGGATGCGGCATCCGAAACGATTAAACAATCAAACCATTGTTCTTTACTACTTCCAACTATCGCGCTCTTGCCGGTGCAACGGAATGACGGAAATCAAATTGGTCCGCCAGATGCCCGGCGAGTGCCCGATGGACGCAGTGCGATGGGCGCCCGGGTCCCGTTGGACAGTTATCCGATCCCCTAAATTCCCCGACCGGCGGGGCTAAAGCCGGTCGTGCGATTGACACTTGTCAATCCGGCTCCCGCGCCAGCGTGCAGCAATGCAGGTTGTCGGACGCACCGGCGTCTCCGCTCAGCACCGCGCCGGTGACGCTGTTCGGCCGGAAGGTGGTGCAGCCCTTGAGGCCCAGCGCGTGGGCCGTGACGTAGATCCGCTGGAACACCTCGAAGGAAAAATGCTCCGGCACATTGATCGTCTTCGAAATCGCGCTGTCGACATACGGCTGGATCGCCGCCTGCATGTTCAGATGCGCCTGCGGCGACAGCGCGAGCGCGTCGACGAAGCCGTCCGGCAGCGGGCGCTCGCCCCGCAACGCGCGCCACCGCGACAACGCGTGGGCCGCCAGGCTGTGTTCGCGATAGCCGCCGTCGGGCCGCCGAACGCGGCGCCGGTAGTGCAACTGGTACAGCGGTTCGACGCCGCTGGAGACGTTGTTCGCCATCAGGCTGATAGTGCCGGTCGGCGCGATGGCGATCAGGTGACTGTTGCGTATCCCGAACCGGCCGATGCCGGCGCGGATGCCGTCCGGCAGGCGAGCGGCGAAGCCGCTGCTCAGGTAGGCACCGGCGTCGAGAAAAGGGAAGGCACCCTTTTCCCGCGCCAGATCGATCGAGGCGCGATAGGCGTCGTGGCAGATCGCCGCCATGACGCGCCCGGCCAAGCGGCAGGCGGCATCCGAGTCGTAACGCAGGTCGAGCATGATCAGCGCATCCGCCAGGCCGGTGATACCCAGGCCGATGCGCCGCGTGCCGCGCGCCTGTTGCGCCTGCTTGTCCAGCGGAAAGCGCGACGCATCGATCACGTTGTCGAGCAGGCGCACCGCCACCGGCACCCAGGCGCGCAGGGCGTCGAAGTCCAGCCGCGCCTGTTCGCTGAAGGGCTCGAGGACGAAGCGGGTCAGATTCAACGACCCCAGGTCGCAGGCGCCGTAGGGCGGCAGCGGAATCTCGCCGCAGGGATTGGTCGCGCTGATGGTCTCGCGGTAGTGCAGGTTGTTTTCGCGGTTGATGCGGTCGATGAACAGCACGCCCGGCTCGGCACAAGCGTAGGTCGAGCGCATCAGCCGTTCCCACAGCGCGCGCGCCCGCACCACGCGCACCACTCTGCAGGCAACGGGTTCAGGCCGCCCGGACCAGGACCGTTCGACGATGGCGCCTTCGGTCGCGCCGGCGGCCTCGTGGCCCAGCGGAAACACCAGCGGCCAGTCCGTGTCGGCCGCCACGGCTTCGAGCAACGCATCGGTGACCTGCACCGAGAGGTTGAAGTTGCGCAATTCGCCGCTCCGGCGCTTGATGTCGATGAACGCCTCGATGTCCGGGTGATCGCAGCGCAGGGTCGCCATCATGGCGCCGCGGCGCGCGCCGGTCGACAGCAGCGTGTCGCACATGCTGTCCCAGATGCGCATGAACGACACCGGTCCGGACGCGATGCCGCCACCGGCGCGCGCCGCCGATCCGCGCGGCCGCAGCGTCGAGAAATCGTAGCCGACACCGCCGCCCTGCTGCATGGTCAGCGCGCCTTCCTTGAGCGCGTCGAAGATGCCGTCCATGGAATCCTCGATCACGCCCATGACGAAGCAATTGAACAGCGTCACACGGCGGCCGGTGCCGGCACCGGCCAGGATGCGTCCGCCGGGCAGGAACCTGAAATCCTCGAGCAGCGCGAAAAAGCGTGCGCTCCAGCCGTCCGCGTCGGTGGGCTCCGCCGCCGCAAGCGCAGCGGCGACGCGCCGCCAGGTGTCGCGCACGTCGCGCTCGCCGGCCCGGCGATACTTGGTTTCCCAGATTTCGCGGGCGACGTCGATGCTGAATTCGCTGTCGTTCATGCGGGTCCCGGACGCCGGAGTCGGTCCTGCGGCGATGAAACAACCGGCGGTTTCCTGACAAGATCCTGTAGGAGCGGGCTTGCCCGCTCCTACAGGTGCAGCGCGCTCGGGCGGCGGTCGAAGGCAGGCGGCACCGACCGGTCTGATGCTCCCTAAGTTAAGCACACTTCGGAGCCGCGCATCGCGACAGATCGCCTATCATTAGGGGTAATTGACCCAGACCAGCCCGTTGGCGCCGGCTTCGGACAGGACTCCGTATCGCGACTGCGCAACAGAACCCCCGCACCGGCTGCGCTTCGGCGGCCGGCGTCAAAGGAGGAAAGACCATGCCACTGATACTTGCATCCCCGGCCTTCGACGATGGCGCGCCCATTCCGAAAATCCATACCTGCGAGGGTGAGGACCGCTCACCGCCGCTGGAATGGCACGGCGTCGCCGCGGGCACGCAAAGCCTGGTGCTGATCGTCGACGATCCGGATGCACCCGATCCGCGGGCGCCGCGCATGACCTGGGTGCACTGGGTCGTGTACGACATTCCACCGACGACGGCCGGCGTTCCCGCCGCCGTGACGTCATCGAACCTGCCGCCGGGCGCAATGGAGGGCTTGAACGACTGGAAGCACGCGGGGTATGGCGGCCCCTGCCCGCCGGTCGGCCGCCACCGGTATTTTCACAAGCTGTATGCGCTGGACACGACGCTGGGTCCGCTGCGCAAGCCCGGCAAGCGCGAGATCGAGGACGCCATGCGCGGGCACGTCATCGCCGAAGCGGTGCTGGTCGGAACATACGAAAAGGCGCGCTAGTGGTCCATGCGGATAATTCGGTAATGCATTGATGACTGGCGGAAACGCTGATCAATGCCCATGTCGTCATACCGGCGAAGGCCGGTATCCAGTCGTTGCAAGAACCTGGATGCCGGCCTTCGCCGGCATGACGAATAGATCAGATGGTTCCTAGATCAGATGGTTCCTTAACCGCCAGGCGCAATAAGATTCTACGCCGGTTTTGCTCGTCTAAACGGACCATCGATACGTAACCTTATTATCCGCAGGGACCACTAGCCGCCAAAGACCGGCGATGCCCGCGCGCGGCGGGCGTGGCACGCGAGGTTTCCGTGCAGGAGCGGGCTCACCGGCAACGCGGTGGATTCTGTGCGGGCGGGTCTACTTGCCGCCGACCACGCGCCGGCGGGCGTCTCGGTTCGGTTCGCGTTCGACACGACAGGCGTAGACAAGGCAGCGTGCCACAGGTCAGACTTTGCCGACGCTGTTCATCGCATGAGAGACCATGAGCCGCAAGCACTGGGAACACTTCCCGCACGAAGCCGACATGGGCGTGCGCGGCGTCGGCGACAGCCTTGGCGAGGCCTTCGAACAGGCCGCGCTGGGCCTGACCGCCGTGATCGCGGACCCGGCAATGGTCGCCGCGGCCGGCGAGGTGGCGGTGACGCTCGCGGCGCCGGACGATGAACTGCTGCTGGTGGACTGGCTCAACGCCCTGATCTATGAAATGGCGACGCGCAAAATGCTGTTCGGCCGGTTCGACGTGCGCGTCGCGGATCACCGCCTCGCTGCGCGCGCCTGGGGCGAGCCGCTGGACGTGGCCCGGCATCAGCCGGCGGTCGAGATCAAGGGCGCGACCTATACCGCGCTGCGGGTCGCGCGCGAGCCCGACGGCCGGTGGGTCGCACAGTGCGTCGTCGATGTCTAGCCGGGAGTCGTAGCCGTCATGGATCTTTCACGCTTCACCCGCCACGGTGAGTTCGAATGGGCGATTGCGCCGCGCGGCGCGATGCGCGTGCCGGCGGTGATCTACGCCGACGAGCCGTTGATCCGCGCCATGGACGACAAGGTCTGCGAGCAACTGTGCAATGTCGCCGCGCTGCCGGGCATCGTGCAAGCCGCCTACGCGATGCCCGACGCGCACTGGGGCTACGGTTTCCCCATCGGCGGCGTCGCTGCGTTCGACCCCGACGAAAATGGCGTGATCTCGGCCGGCGGCGTCGGTTTCGACATCGCCTGCGGCGTGCGCTGCCTGCACACCGGACTGACGGTCGGCGACCTGATGCCGGTGCAGAAGAAACTGGCGGACACCCTGTACCGGGAGATACCGGCGGGACTGGGCAGCACCGGCAACATTCGTCTCGACGCGGCCGCGATCGACGCGATGCTCACCGGCGGCGCGCGCTGGGCGGTGGACCAGGGCTGGGGCGGCGCGGCCGATCTGGACCGCATCGAGGAACAGGGGCAGATGCGCGGCGCGCACCCGGATTGCGTGTCCGAGCAGGCGAAGAACCGCCAGCGCGACGAAATGGGCACGCTCGGCAGCGGCAACCATTATCTGGAAGTGCAGAAAGTCACGGCGGTTTATGATACCGTGACCGCGGCGTCGTTCGGCATCCGCGAGCATGACGTGGTCGTCAGCATCCACTGCGGTTCGCGCGGCCTGGGTCATCAGATCGGCACCGAATTCCTGAAGAAGATGGCGCTGGCGGCGCCCGCGTACGGCATCCACCTGCCCGACCGCGAACTCGCCTGCGCGCCGATCCGCTCGCCGCTGGGCGAGAAATACCTGGGCGCGATGCGCGCCGCGATCAACTGCGCGCTGGCCAACCGCCAGATCATCACCCACCTGGTGCGCCGTGTGTTCGCCGGCGTGCTGCCCAAGGCGCGCCTGCCGCTGCTCTACGACGTCTCGCACAACACCTGCAAGCTGGAGGAGCACCGCGTCGACGGCAAGCCACGCAAACTCTACGTTCACCGCAAGGGCGCCACGCGCGCCTTCGGCCCCGGCCACCCGGACATTCCGGGGCAACTACGCGCCGCCGGCCAGCCGGTGCTGATCGGCGGCTCGATGGGCACCGGGTCCTATCTGCTGGTGGGCACCGGACAGAACGCGTCGCTGTCGTTCGCCTCGGCCTGCCACGGCGCCGGCCGCGCCATGAGCCGACATCAGGCGTTCCGCACCTGGAAGGGATGCCAGGTGATCGACGCGCTGGCCGCGCGCGGTATTTTGATCCGCAGTCCGTCGGGGCGCGGGGTGGCCGAGGAAGCGCCCGGTGCCTACAAGGACGTGGTTGCGGTCATCAATGCCGCCGACGCCGCCGGCCTGGCGCGCAAGGTGGCGCGCCTGGAACCGCTGGTCTGCGTCAAGGGGTAGAATGGGCGGCCAGGCAAGAGCCGCGGCAGAAAAACCGGGGTCAGAACACAGTTTTCGCTAATATTCGCCGAACCTGAATTTGCCGTATGAACAGTTGAGAAAACCTTCTGCTGACTCTTAGCGAAAACTGTGTTCTGACCCCAATGGCACTTACTTAAGCCCGGAACTGCCGTCATCCCGGCGAAGGCCGGGATCCAGAATCTACAATAGTGGTAGTTTTCCTGGATTCCGGCCTTCGCCGGAATGACGAAACCCCTGAATTCAGAGTTAAGTAAGTGCCATTTTGTACTTACCCCGGTTTTTTGTCCGGGTCGGAGATTCCGCGAATCCATTCGAGGACGCAATCAGGACATCGCCAGATGGCTATAAAGAAGCTGGAAGCGGCCGCCCTGTTCAGGGGCTGCGACATTCAGTCATTCGACTTCGAGACCACGGCCGACCTCGAGCTGCTGGACGAGATCATCGGACAGCCGCGCGCGGTCGACGCGGTGAGATTTGGCATCGGCATCCGGCGCGACGGTTACAACCTCTTCGCGTTCGGCCCGGCCGGCACTGGCAAACGCACCCTGGTACAGCGCTACGCCGTCGAGCAGGCGGCGCGCGAGGCTCTGCCGCCGGACCGGTGTTACATCAACAACTTCCAGGAAAGCGGCAAGCCGCGCGTGCTGAGTCTGCCGGCCGGCGGCGGGATCGGGCTGCAACGCGACGTGGAGCAGGTCGTGGACGATCTGCACGCCGCGATCCCCGCCAGCTTCGAAAGCAGCGAATACCGCACCCGCGCCCAGGCGATCGAGGAAGAGATCGGCGAACTGCACGAGCAGGCGCTGAAACAGGTGCGGGAAAATGCGGAGAAGAAGGGAATCGGCCTCATCCAGACGCCGACCGGTTTCACCCTGGCGCCGGTGCGCAACGGCAAGACCCTGCGGCTGGAGGAATTCGAACGGCTGACCGAGGAGGAACGGCAGCGCATCCAAAAGGACACCGGAGAACTCCAGGGACAATTGAGCGCCGTGCTGCACGAACTGCCGAAGCTCCAGAAACAGGGACGCGACCGGCTGAACGCGCTGAACCGCGAAATGGCCGGGGCGACCGTCGCCCATCTGATCGAGTCCCTGGTCGGCAAGTATGTCAACCTGGCTGCGGTCACGGCCTTTCTCAACGACGTGCGCGACGACGTGATCAACAATTTCCGCCATTTTCTCCAGAAGGACGAAACGCCGGCCGGCCCGTTCGGCGGCGAATTCGGTGGCGATCGCGCGGGGCTTTCGTGGGAGAACCGCTACCGCGTCAACATCCTCGTCAGCCACGAGGATCACAAGACGGCGCCGGTGGTCTACGAAGATCACCCCAGTTACAACAACCTGATCGGACGCATCGAGCATCAGGCGCAGTTCGGCACGCTGGTCACCGACTTCACCATGATCCGGCCCGGCGCGCTGCACCGCGCCAACGGCGGCTACCTGATTCTCGACGCGCTCAAGGTGCTGACCCAGCCGTTCGCCTGGGACTGCCTCAAGCGCGCGCTGCAGGCCGGTGAAATCCGCATTGAATCGCTGGCGCAGCTCACCGGTCTGATCAGCACGGTCTCGCTCGAACCCGAACCCATCCCGCTGGACCTCAAAGTGATCCTGCTGGGCGAGCGGTACGTCTATTACCTGCTGTCGTATCTGGACCCGGAATTCGGCGAACTGTTCAAGGTGGCGGCCGATTTCGGCGACAGCACCGACCGCAGTCCGGCAACCCAGTTGCTGTACGCCCGCCTGATCGCCAGCATCGCGGCAGCCGAACGACTGAGACCCTTCGATCGCGCGGCCGTGGCGCGCCTCATCGAGCAGAGTTCGCGCCTGCTGGGCGACAGCGAGAAACTGGCCACGCACATGCGCGACCTCGCCGATCTGATGCAGGAGGCCGATTACTGGGCGCAGCAGCGCCAGACGGCGATCGTCGGCGGCCAGGACGTGCAGCGCGCCATCGACACCCAGGGACGCCGGATGGACCGCTTGCGCGAACTGGTCCAGGACCAGATCCGGCGCGGCGTACTGATGATCGATACCGCGGGCGCCAGGACGGGCCGCGTCAACGGCCTGTCTGTGCTGGAAGCGGGCGGCTTTCGCTTTGGACACCCGGTGCGCATTACCGCCACCGTGCGCATCGGCGACAACCAGGTCGTGGACATCGAACGCGAAGTCAAACTCGGCGGTCCGCTCCACTCCAAGGGCGTGTTCATCCTGTCGGCGTTCCTCGGTGCGCGTTACGCGCCCGACCAGCCGCTGACGCTCTCGGCAAGTCTGGTGTTCGAGCAATCCTACGGCCACGTCGAAGGCGACAGCGCTTCCTCGGCGGAGCTGTTCGCGCTCCTCTCGGCGCTGGCCGGCATCCCGGTCCGGCAGTCGCTGGCGGTCACCGGCTCGGTGAACCAGCAGGGGGAGATTCAGCCGATCGGCGCCGTCAACGAAAAGATCGAGGGCTTTTTCGATATCTGCACGCAGAAGGGGCTGGCCGGCGACCAGGGCGTGGTGATTCCGGCGGGCAATGTCGTGCACCTGATGCTTCGCGAGGATGTCCGCGCCGCCGTCGCCGCCGGAACCTTCGCCATCCACGCCATCGAGACCGTCGACGACGGCATCGAACTGCTCACCGGCGTGCCCGCCGGCACGCGCGGCGACGACGGGCTGTTTGCCGAAGGCAGCGTCAACCGCGCCGTCGAGGACAGGCTCATCCGCTACGCCGAAAGCATGCGCGCCTTCGTCGGCAAGAGCGGCAGCGGCGACGTACCGAGGCAGACCACGGCATGACGGTCGATAGCGAAAAATCCGCGCGCCAGCGCATCGTCGTCACGCTGGACATTTCCGAGACCGGCCGCTCGGCGCTCGCCGTCGCCGTACGCTTGGCTGCGGCGCTGAACGCCGAACTGGAAGGCGTATTTGTCGAGGACACCGATCTGCTCGACCTCGCCGCGCTGCCGTTCCTGCGGGAAATCAGGGCGCACTCGCTGGTCGAGGAAGCGGTCAGCGCCGAGCGGATGCAGTGGGACCTGCGCGCGCTGGCGCGACAGGCCGAACGCATGCTGATCGAAGCGACCGCGGCGATGGGCGTGAACTTCTCGTTCCGCGTGTGGCGCGGCCACGCCGCGCTGGAGTCGCTGCACGAACAACTCGCGGCCGACATCCTCAGCCTCAGCCTTGCACACGCCGGGCGGATGCGCGCGCAACGCTGGAAGCCGGCGGTAACACGCGCGGCCGCCGGCATCGGTTCGGTCCACGTGTTGCTCGGCGCCATCGGACAGGCGGACAAGACGCTCGACGTCGCCGGCCGGCTCGCCGGCAGCCTCGGCGTACCGATCCGGGTCCTGTTGCCGGCGGGCAGCCGTGCGCCCCAGGTGCTGGGAGACAAAGCCGCCGAACTGCCGGGTGCCCGCGCGCAATTCATCGAGTTCGACGGCGTGGCGGCACTGGCCGGCGCGCTGCGCGCGGCCGGCAACACGGTGCTGATCGCCGAAGCCGGCGATCCGCTGTTTGCGGAAACCGGGCTCGGCGCCTGCCTGAGCACCCTCGCCTGCCCGATTCTGATCCTGCGCTGATCGCACGCGGAAACGGACCGGAAGCCGAATGCAGTCTTGTCCAGGGACTTCAGTTCCAAGCGTCCTGCAGGCGCCGCCCGGCATCGGGAAGATCGAATCAGCCGGATTTCGGCAGTTGCCACAGAACCGGGGTCGGAACAGGGGCTTCTCTGCAGAAGCCCCGACCGATTCGTCACCCCGGCGAACGCCGGGGGCCAGTTTGTTGATCACCTGGTTTCCCGCCTTCGCCGGAATGACGGAAAGGGATCTGCCCGATCGTTGGGCTTCGCTGCGCTCAGCGCCAGCCTACGCACGCCTGTCGAATTTCGGCCGATGTGAATTCCACCCACAGGACCGTTACCCGCCCTCCGGCCCGTCAACCACAGGCTTTGGTCGGACGCCCGCGGGTTTGTCATGCAACTGTCAAGTCTGTTCAAAGCTACCGCGACAGGCACTGCGGGGCCGCCGCAGCCGCCGATCGACGGATGAGCAGTTGGGGAATATCAGAGAAAACTGTGTTCTGATCCCGGTTTTCCTGCCCCCGGCGTCTGCGAGTCCGCGCGTTTGCGCGGTTTGTGCTAGTTTAGGAGCAGCATGAACAAATGGCGTTCCGTTGATTGGCTGAAACCGCTGCTGCCGCTGCTCATCCTGCTGGCGCTCGTGCCGGCCGGGTGTCCGGCGGCGGGCGAACGCGTCGCGCTGGTGCTGGAGGTCAACGGCGCCATCGGCCCGGCGACGGCGGACTACGTTCACCGCGGCATCGAGGCCGCGCGCCTGCGCGAGGCCGGTCTGATCATTCTGCACCTGGATACGCCCGGCGGGCTCGACACCGCCATGCGCGCCATCATCCAGGATATCCTCACCTCTCCAGTGGCAGTCGCCGCCTACGTCGCGCCGAGCGGGGCGCGCGCCGCAAGCGCCGGGACCTACATCCTGTACGCCAGCCACGTCGCCGCCATGACGCCGGGCACCAACCTGGGCGCGGCGACGCCGGTCGAGCTTGGCGGCGGCGCACCCGGCAAGGGTGTCCTGCCGAAGAAGAACACAGACACGGACGCGTCGCCGGAATCCGGTGGCGAGCCGGACACGATGGAACGCAAGCGCGTCAATGACGCTGTCGCCTATATCCGCAGCTTGGCGCAATTGCGCGGGCGCAACGTCGACTGGGCCGAACGCGCGGTGCGCGAGGCGGCCAGCCTGCCAGCCGAGGAAGCCATGCAGCTCAGCGTCGTCGACCTGCTGGCCACCGATGATCAGGATCTTCTGCGCAAGGTCCACGGCCGCACGGTCAACCTGGGCGGCGTCGAACGCGTGCTCGACACGCAGGACCTGCGCACGGAGTCCCTCCTGCCCGACTGGCGCAATCGCCTGCTGGCAGTGATCACCGATCCAAACATCGCTTATATCCTGCTGCTGATCGGTATCTACGGTCTGTTTTTCGAATTCGCCAATCCGGGTTTCGTGGCGCCGGGCGTCGTCGGCGCCATCAGCCTGCTGCTGGCCCTGTACGCCTTTCAGATCCTGCCGGTCAATTACGCCGGGCTGGCGCTGGTGGCGCTGGGCCTAATATTTATGCTCGCCGAGGCGTTCGTACCGAGTTTCGGCGCGCTCGGCATCGGCGGCCTGATCGCGTTCGTTGTAGGCTCGGTCATCCTGTTCGACGAGGCCGGGGCGGACTATGCGGTTTCACTGCCGCTGATCCTGGGCCTGGCAATCACCACCGCGGGATTTTTCCTGTTCATCGTCGGCGCGGCGATCAAGGCGCGGCGGCGGCCGGTGGTCACCGGCGCCGAAGAGATGCTGCACGCCGCCGGCGAGGCGGTCGAGGATTTCGAACGCACCGGCCGGGTCCGCGCCCACGGCGAGATCTGGCTGGCGGAATCGGCGCAGCCGCTGAAGCGCGGCGATAAGGTGCGGGTCATTGGATTGGACGGACTGGTGCTGCATGTGCAGCGCGAGCCGAAGGAGGGTTGACATGGCTATTACAGGTACTTTTGGATTTCTGGTCGTACTCATTGCGCTGTTCCTCTACACCTTCCGCGTCCTGCGGGAGTACGAGCGGGCTGTGATTTTCACCCTGGGCCGGTTCTGGAAGGTCAAGGGACCGGGCCTGATCATCGTCGTGCCCGTGATCCAGCAGATGGTGCGGGTGGACCTGCGCACCGTCGTCATGGACGTGCCGAGCCAGGACGTGATCTCGCGCGACAACGTCTCGGTCAAGGTCAACGCGGTGCTCTATTTCCGCGTGATCGATCCGCAGAAATCGATCATCCAGGTCGAGGACTACCTCGCCGCCACCAGCCAGCTCGCGCAGACCACGCTGCGCTCGGTGCTCGGGCAGCACGAGCTGGACGACATGCTGGCCGAACGCGACAAGCTCAACGCCGACATCCAGGCGATACTGGACCGCCAGACCGACGCCTGGGGCATCAAGGTCGCCAATGTCGAAATCAAGCACGTCGACATCGACGAAAGCATGGTGCGCGCGATCGCCCGCCAGGCGGAGGCCGAACGCGAGCGGCGCGCCAAGGTGATCCACGCCGAAGGCGAAATGCAGGCGGCGGGAAAACTGGTCGAGGCCGCGCGCATCCTGAACCAGCAGCCGCAGTCCCTGCAACTGCGCTATCTCCAGACGCTGACCGAGATCGCCGGCGACAAGAGTTCGACCATCGTGTTTCCGCTGCCGCTCGACAGCATCGGCAGGCTGCTGGGCGGCAAACCGGAGTAACCGGCCGCCGCCGTCACCCGTGCACCTGGCGACTCAGATGATGCGCGAGCCGCCGCATCGCCGGTGAGGCCTCGCCGGGCTGCAGGTGGACGTTGATCAGGCTGGGCCGACCTATCGTTTCCAGGGCGCCCTGCAGCGCGCGCTCGAACTCGTCTTCGCTCCCGGCCACAAAGCCGTTGACGGGCCCGACCAGTTCGCCGATGCGTTCGAACCGCCACTCGGCGATGTCGTTGAACGGTCCTTCGAGAATGAAGCGCTCCGTGCTGTAGCCGTGGTTGTTGAACAGGATCACGATCGGGTCCAGCTCCAGGCGCACGAACGTCGACAGTTCGGTGCCGGTCATCTGGAACGCCCCGTCGCCGACGAGGATGAGCGGCCGCAGTTCGGGCGACGCGACCTGCGCGCCCAGCGCGGCGGGCACGGCGAAGCCCATCGACGTGTAAAAGGCTGAGGCCAGAAAATGCGTGCGCTCGTGCACGCGCAGGTCCAGCGCGGCGAACAGGCAGTCGCCCACGTCGCAGATCACGCTCATGTCCGGTGTCAGCGCGTCGTTGAGACTGGCGATCAGCCGTTCGATGGTCATCGGCCGGCCGATCTCGGCGGCCGGGAGCACCGGCAGCGGCCTTCTGCGCGGCCAGGTGCAGGTGTGGCTGCTGACCGACTCGCACAGCGCTTGCAGGAAATCGCCCAATTGAACATCCGCGTAGCGGTGGTGGCCGATGGTGACCTGCTCCTGGCTGGCGTGAATCATCCGGACGGGGTCCAGTTTCGCGGTGAATATCCCGGTGTCCACATCGTTCACGGTTGCGCCGAGCATCAGCAACAGGTCGGCGCCTTCGACGCGTTCGCGCGTTGCGTCGCAACCCATGGCGCCTTCGTAGATACCCAGGTACGCGTCATGGCGTTCGCCGACCACCGACTTACCGGTCAGCGTGGCGGCGACCGGAATACAGGCATTGAGCACGAACCGGCTCAGGGCGTCCTGCAAACCGCGGCGGTGTATTTCCACACCGGCGAGCACTACCGGTGTCGCCGCCTTCTTCAGCAACGCCGACGTTTCGGCGACGGCCTCGGCGAGCGCGCCGGCGTCGCTTTCCGGTGCGACCGATTCCGCGTCCGGTATCGGAAACCCTTCGACGTCCAGACGGTCGCGCGGAAGTTCAAGGTACACGGGCCGGCTGTGCCGGCGCGCCGCCAGCAGGCAGCGGTCGATGTCGCGGAACGCGGTCAGCCGATCGTCGAGGACGGCGGTCGCGCAGGTGATGCGCTCGAAAATCTCGCGTTGAAAACTGAACGGCCCGAAGCGGTGGTGAATGAGCGGATTCCTGCGCTGTTCGGCGATGCCCGGTGCACCGCTGATGACGACCACCGGCGACGATTCGGCATACGCACCGGCAACCGCGTTGACGACGTTCAGCGCGCCGACGCCGTAGGTCACCGCCAATGCGCCGATGCCGCGGCAGCGGGCATAGCCGTCGGCGGCGAAGGCCGCGGTGTCCTCGCGCGTGGTGCCGATGTGCTTGAGCGGGCCGGCCGCCAGTTTCTCGTAGAACCCCAGCACGTAATCGCCGGGGATGCCGAAAACGTGATCGACGCCGGATGCCTGCAACTGCCGCAGCAGGTATTCGGCAATCGTGGGTGTGGCCATGAAATCCCCTTCGTGTCCGTGTGCGATCTGGAACCGCCGCCCGCCCGGACGGTCACCCCTTGATAAGGATGCCGGAACACGTCGGTGATGCGCCGCTTTGCGCGCCAGCGCGAAACCTGCTGCGTCCGGGCGGTCCGATTGTCACATTGTGCAACTGATGACCGGCGTACGGGAACAGGCTCTGTTATTTCGCGAACGTTGCGAATAAGCAGGGCTTATGACGGCTGGCAATCGCTGTGTCGCCACACCCTGGAGTGGCGTCGCCGGCGCGATGGACGGGGATGATGCGCTGTTCTCCAACAGACTCGAAACGACTGGCTTACGGCGTGGTGCTGGTCGGATGCCTGCTGGCGCTGGCCACGGCATTTAATCCGCAACCGACCGGCGCCTTGTACCTCGCCGCGGGCTATCTCGTCCGCGGTCTCCTGCCTTACGTGGTTTACGGAAGTCTTACGGAAATCGTGCACGGGTGCCTGCGGGTCGTTGCCGGAGGGGTTCTGCTGGTCACAGACCTGACCGCACGCACAGCGTTCGGGTGACCGCCGCCACGCGATCCGATTCGTGGATGCCCTATGGACTCTGCGCGCTTCTGGTAGTGCTGGTCGCGGCGCTGGGCCTGCTGCAGGCGCTGCGGTCAGGCGGCAGCCGCGCGTATACTGACCCCTCGGGAGAAGACGGCCGCGGGCCAGGGTGCGGATCCCGGTTTGGTCTGCGTCGTGGGAAGGCGGACGCACGTTCAAGATCACCCTGCGGACGCGAAGTTGTCTGCACAGCTCGATGAAGCGGGTGTATTCGTCATTGCGCGGAACGCAGTGACCAAGCAACCCCTGGCGATTGTATTTCGGCTGCGGTATCGCTTCGCATCGCCCCCGCCATGAGAACAGAGCAATGAATCGATGCAGAACGCCCCGCTGCTTTCACCAGCGCATCGCCGGTGTACCCCGGCAGGCGGAAATACTCCGGGCGGGTCGATGCCTTGAGCACGTAGTCCTTTTCCTTCTCGCGCTTGCCGAGCCGGTATTCGATCGTCCCGCCGCCTTTGCGCTGCACGCTGAACGCAAGTACCGGCGCTGTCAGACCATACTCGGGCTTGTCCTCACGTCCGAGGACTGAATCGACGGTCAGCGCCGCCAGCGTTTGCGCCAGCGCGTCGGCTTTGGCCTGGTCGACCGTCTCGCCGTCCTGCAGGGACTCGGCGCCCCAGGCTGCCCGAGCGGCCGTCTTGAGCTGGCCATCCTTCGCGGCCTCGCTCGCCGGCCCCTTGGCTTCCCGGGTCAACGTGAGCGTCTGCAAAACGATCGACTCGATTTCGTCAGACGGCACCTTCAGCACACTCTTGTCTTCCCAGTCGTCGGCTTTGATCGGTGCGTCATAAACGCCGAATTCGGTAGTGTAGACCGCCTTGTCCTTAGCCGTACGAGCGTTCACCTGACGCATGCCGGGCGACGTGCCGAAATAAAGGGTGGCGAACGTCTGGTCGTTCAGTGCCAGTGTTACACGCCGCTCGAAGTCGTCGTCGCTCACCTTGAAGCGTTTTTGCGCACCCTCGGTCGTGGCGACCGCCAGTCCGCGCTTCAAGCCTTTGAGTTCATCGAGCAGGCGATTCACCTTGGCTTTGTCGGCCGGATAATCGCCGGTTCCGGGCAGCACCCAGTCGTCGCCCTTGCGCGCCAGCACGACCTGCTGTTTGTCGGCGCCTTCGATCGTGAGCCGGTCCGGTGTCCGGTCGCCCAGGTTGATCAGCGGTGTATCCGGCCGGTGCGCCTCCAGGCTCGGGCCGGTGAAACTCATGGCCACGGCCAGCACCAGTTGGACGGCCAGCAGAACAGCGAGCATTCCGATTTTCTTCTGCATCGCCTAAGCCTCCGCAAGAATCGACTGATAACGAACCCGTTCCGAACGGCGCACCCACCGCCGCCACAACCACACAACCACAAGACCGAGCAGCGCCAGTCCGTAATTGAGGTATTCCCAGAACAGTTGACTGTTGCGCTGCATGGGCACGAGCGTGCGCGCGAATTGCGCCCGGCTGCGGATGGACAGCAGCCCGCGATCCTCCAGGGACCAGTCGATGGCGTTCTGCAGGAACTCCACCGGCTTGGTATAGAGCGTGCCCATGCCCGCAGAGGCCAGGTTCAACACGGCATCGTCGGCGAAGGTGTTGGACGCCACCAGAATGATGCGCGCCGACTCCGGCGAGCGTTCGATCACGCTGGTGATGGGGGCCTGCGCCTCGTCAGCCGCGGACGCCTTGTCGGCACCCGGGGCGGCGTCGGCCCTGGACGCGTCCGCGTCCGCGCCGGCACCCGCTTTCTCGGCCGGCGGTTTGGCCAGCGGCGAGTCCTTGCCCTTGAAGAACGAATCGAACCGCCCTTCGACGGCGACGGCCAGCAGACGTGCAGCGCGGTTGGCGCCCGGTTTGAAGCCGGTATCCGGCCAGGTATTGTAGTCGGGCATGACGTCCAGGTCGGTGGACACCCAACTCTTGGCGGAAGACCGCAGCAGTGGCGTGACCGTACGCTCCTTGTTCTTGTCCTTGTCCACCGTGATGGGCGAGGCCCAGTTCAGGTCCACCTGGCCGAGCGCGGAGGTGATCGGATTGTCCGCGTTCAAGCCCGCGCCCCGGATATCGGGGAAGTGCGGGTAGGGCAGCATGCGTATTTCGCGTATGGGGATACCGCCCAAATAACGTTGCACCGGCACCGGCAAGGATGCATTCTGCGGATCGAGCACCATGCTGGCGTCGATGGCGAGTCCCTGCTGCTTGAGCCAATCCTCCAGTCCGGACGTAGGTTTGCTGGCCGTCAGCGTCTGTCCCACCTGCACGTCGAACGGCGACGTCGCAAGCACCAGGCTGCCGCCCTCCATGAGGAACTGGTCGATTGCAAACAACTGCTTGTCATTCAGCGCGTCGGGCGACAGCACCAGCAGGAGGTCCGCATCGGACGGCACATGGCCGTCCTTGAGGTCGGTTTCCTTAATCCGTGCATTCTGCGAAAGCGCATCGGTCAGCTCGGTATAGCGCTTGGCCTCGGGTCCCACCGCCTGTGGTTTGACCACCGCGACCGTCTTGAGGAAGCCGGGCGTGAATCGCTGCAAGGCCGTCTGGATCGCATGCTTGAGGCCGTCGCGGTTGAGCGGGTCGGGCAGCGCCACCTGCACGGTCTCGCCGTTACCTTCAAGCACCATGTAGAACCAGAAGGGTTTTGGATCGAGCAGGCTCGCAATCTGCGGCGAGAAGCCGTACTTGCTGTTCAGTTCCTTGGCCAGCGATCCGTCGCCGGCGTCGGGGTCCTCGAACTGCGCGGTGAGTTTGCCGCCGGCCTCCCGCTTCAGCTCGTCCAGTACCGACGCAAGGTCCTTGCGCAGGACGATCAGTTGCTTCGGCAGTTTTTCGTCCGGCGAAATATAACCGGTGAACTGGACCGGCCGCGTCAGCGTCTCGAACGGGTTGCCGCCGGCCTGGTAGGCGGTCAGCACCTTGCGGATTGAGCGGGTGATCGCGTACTCGGGATTTTTGAGCACCACATCGAGATCGCGCTCGCCGCGCACCTTGACATCGATCAGGTCGCGGTAGTTGAGCACCTCGTGCTGGTCGCCGTAGGCCACCAGAATGTCGAAGTACGAGTTGACCACCGACGCCTGATACTTGCTTGCCATCTCGCAGGCGGCCAGCATCGAGTTCATCACTCTAGACAGCGGGGAGGCGCTGGCCCGCACGCTGCGCGCGGCCGGCGACACGATGCTGGTCGTCGAGGGCACCGACCCCCTGTTCAGCGAGACCGGTATCGCCGCGTGCCTGGGTACGCTCACCTGCCCCATCCTGATTGTGCGCTGAAAAAACCGGGAACAGAACACAATTTTCCCGACAACCCAGGCGTTGCGGGCACAGGCGACTGCGCCCCGGATGGGCAGTCGGGGTATATTTGGAGCAAACTGTATTCTGATCCCGGATTTGAGGGACCAGACCTGAGGCTGAGAACAGGATGCGTAGAGCAGGATTTGTTTGTTTCTTGAAGCCGCTCGTGCTGCTGTTGGTACTCCTGGCTGGTGCCCTGGCCGCGCACCCGTCAACTGGCGACCGCCTGCTGGCCGCCGACGTGACCGCACGCACGGTGTTCGCAGCGAACGCGGCCGACCGACTCGAATCGCCGATGCCCTACGCAGTGTGCGCGCTTCTGGTACTGCTCGTCGCAGCGCTGGCCATGGTGCAGATGCTGCTGCCGCGCACGGATCACGAATAGGCAGGCCTAGTGGTCATGGGAAGAATACCCGGGCGGCCGCCGGTCGCACGCGCACTTACACCGGCAGCGGCGATGCCGCGTTCGCGAGCGTGCAGCCCTGGAGCATCGAAAGCAACGATGTGCTGGACTTCATGACCAACCCCGCTGTCATCCGCTACGCGCTTAAGACGGGCACCAGCTATCAGGACGACTTCAGCTTTGTTCTGCCGGCCCTGTTTCGCGGTCGATGGAGCGGCCGGTACACCGCGCGTGGGCCCGGCCCAGACATCCTTAGCCGCACCGTTCGCTGGATACGCTGGGCGCCTGCGGCAGCTGAGCGCGGCGTCAGGCTCCGGCGGCCGACACGGCGTCGGACGAAGCCGGCGCGTCTGCGCCCGGCTTCATCACCGCTGCCACCGCGCTGGCGGTCGCCCGCACGGATCCGCTGGCTAAGACCGGGGCGGCGTCGATGTCCTCGGCGTCCATCATCGCCGCGATGCGCTGCAGCGACGACAGGAGGAGGGACTGTTCCCAATCATGCAACTGCTTGAAGCGGTGAACGAAGCGCTCCTGTAACAGCGGCGGCGACCGATTCAGCAACGCCCACCCCGCCGCGGTCGCCTCGACCAGAACCCGGCGCCGGTCCTCGGTGTCCCGCGCCCGCTTGATCAGCGCCCGTTGTTCCAGGCGGTTGAGGATATCGGTAACCGTCGCCTGGCTGAGGCTGACCCGGGCCGCCAGTTCGCCGGCGGACGGACTCCCGCCCCGCAACGCCTTGAGCAGCACGACCTGAGGCCCCGTCAGGCCGTAGGTATCTACGAGAACCCGCGAGTGCAGGTCCACGGCGCGTATCACCCGCCGCAGCGCGGCGATCACCTGGTCGCCGATATCGCTCTGCTGATTCATGCCCACTTTATCCGCCTGTTTAGTTTCGTATTGTAACGATCTTGTTACATCAAGTGTGTCGTGACGCTCAGGATGCGAAACGGGACATCCAAGTCACCGTTTCGCCCTCGCTTGTCACGACAGCCTATTGTGCCCCGGCCGCCCTGCGTCCGTGCCGCTTCGCCACACCGTCGCACGCTCGGCGCTGGCTACGCAGCACTCCCGCAAATGGCTTGACGGCGTGTCGGATGCGCTTGCATACGCCCTCCGCCGGCTTGGGACCTCTCGGCCCCGCGCCACTACGGCCATACGCCCGCGCCTACGCCTACCGCGGACTACGCGCCTTCGCTTCGCTCTCCATGGCGCGCAGCGGGGGAAGCCACACAACTTTCATAAGCGCCTAATCCACCGTATAAGTTTCTGACAATCCGTCTGCTCCCGTCACAAGACCCACAGCATTTACTTTATGTCAAAAGCATCTATCCCGCCACCGCTGAAGCATCCGCCGGCGGTCGCACCCGCCAATGAACCGGCCAGCCACCAGACCCCGAAGACGGCGGGGCTACCGGGGTTCCACGTCTGCGTGAATTCGCCGGGCCCACTGGAAAACAGCCCGGGCTCATGTTCGGCCTTAACTATAGCTTACGCAGGCTCACAACGTCGCCGCTGACAGACAGACCAAGTAGTTTGCAAATCTGGGTTGTGCGGGGGGGCAACGAGCGCTTGATTGGTCTAGGCGGTCGGATGCGACGAATACCTCACCAGCGAGCTTCCATTGATCTATTTACGGATTTTCCCGGATGCGCGGAATCGCGTCCGCGCTAGAATGCTCCTGTAGAGGGCATCTGCGCGCTGAGTGGCAACCGTCGCCACCGGGCTTCAATGGCGTGGAGCGGCGCTCACTTGCGGACTAACGTCCAATTTGGATGTGCGCCGTGCTAAGGCGGCGTTTTCCAGCGGGTGAGAGTCCCACCCGGCCATTTTCGCTCCAGCCGGAAGCAACCGAGCAGTCATGGAGGTAACGAAGTGGCTGAAGCCTCTGGTGTAGAGGGTCACTAGGTGACTTGGCGAGTGTGCAGGCCGTAACGTGAGTGAACGCTGAGTAATCCTCGAAAAGGACGTTGCACAGGCCGACCCGCCCACCCATGCGGGGAAGGCTGATACGTCTGGTGAAGTGAGCGAAACAAGCAGCCAGACGCTGTGCCGGGGTAGTGGCGACAGCATGTACACAAGGGAAACGCACGCAACATAGATGGTCGCCCCGGTTTGTCAAGCATTCGGTCAGTGATGCTAAGAAGGTAAAGATTGCAGCCATAGATCCGGACTCTTGATCGAGGCCGCAGCCTCAGTCCCTGATGGAATTTGCTGGTCAAGTCCTGATCACGGGAGCGCGCTCGAAGCGCCGTGTTGCGTACAGGTTTTCTTGACCGCGGTCTGACCTATCTTGCCATCACGTCATGATTGCCTGAGCAATCGGTGGAGTACCTCCTCTACGAAACTTAAACTGGTGTGCAACTGTGCTGCAGGGAACCGCGGTTCATTTTGCCGTTCCATAGTCAGCCTCATAATTACGGTCATGCGCCAGGAGCGCCCAAACCGTGCGGGCGTTCTTATTCGCGAGCGCGACCGCGGCCACGTTCTTGTTCCGTCGGCTCATCAAGCGCGCAAGCCAGCTTCCCTCATAACTTGGCTTGTGCTCGGCCACCCTTATCACTGCTCGGGCGCCATGAATCAGCAGTGTCCTTAGATAGGTGTCGCCACGCTTGCTGATGCCTAGCAATGTTGGTTTGCCGCCGGTGGAATGCTGCCTGGCTACCAACCCCAGCCAAGCCGCCAACTGACGTCCGTTATCAAAGCTCTTTGCATCCCCGATCGAGGCTACCAGCGCACTCGCCGTGATCGGGCCGATGCCAGGAATGCGCGCCAACTTCTTGCTGGCGTCGCTTTCCCGGTGCCAGGTCTGAATTTGAATCTCCAACTCGCCCACGTGACGATCCAGTTCTTTCAGGTGATCTCCAAGTCGCTGCAGCAATAGGCGGAACGCACCGGGCAGATCGTTCTCGCCATCCTCCATAATTGCCGGCAGGCGCTTAGTAATGTGGCCGATCCCTTGCGGGATGACGATCCCGTATTCCGCCAGCAGCCCTCGGATCTGGTTGGCCTGGGCTGTGCGCGCCTTGACGAAGCCTTGGCGGGCACGGTGCAGGGACAGCACCGCTTGTTGCTCGACATTCTTCATCGGCACAAATCGCATATTCGGCCGACCTACTGCTTCGCATATCGCCTCGGCGTCTGCCGTGTCGTTCTTGTTGGTCTTCACGTATGGCTTCACAAACTGCGGGGACATCAGCTTGACGGTGTGGCCACACGAGTCGAGTTTCCGCGCCCAGTGGTGCGCGCTGCCACAGGCTTCCATACCCACCAGACACGACGGCAGGTTGGCGAAAAACGCGGTTACTTGGTTCCGCCTGAGTTGTTTCTTCAGCACCGCCTTGCCTTGCTCATCGACCCCATGTGCCTGGAAAACGTTTTTTGCCAGATCCAGCCCAATTGTCGTAATCTTCATCATGGTCGCCTCTCCTGGTTTGTGGAACATCGCCATGTCCACTTTGGCACTTAGATGCCGTTTGAGGAAGGGGCGACCATCCCATTACGGGAAGCCCCATGGCGTGGTCGGTCGTGGCGACCAACCTGAGGCCGGTGACGGTCAGAGAGGGCGCTATAGGGTGGCGGAAAGGCCCGTAGTACCGGGGAAGCCGGGTAACTCCGGTGGAGGAAAGGGGTCTTAGTTCAAGACGGGCGCTGAAAGTAGCAAAGCACGGGAGATTGGGGCAACCCTAGGAAATTCCGGAGTTGTGCGGGCGTTGTGGAAGGCGCCACAGGCTGAAGCGAAGGAAGAACCTGGATGGCGATTCGGGAAGCGAATGACCGCCCAAGTGGTGGCATTGGCGGTTGTACACAGCGCGGTCGGTCGGTGCACGCCGGGGCAACACGGCCCTGTGCGGTGGCTCGGGCGCACTGCGACTGACCTTCCGTGGGCAAAGGCATGGGTCTTGTCCGAGAGCCGGCTGCGGTAAATCTGCCTGTCCGGTTCGATGAGGAGGCTGTGGAAACGGAGTGATGGTCCGGCTATTGAGGCACCGCCAGACGAAAGGGGCGGCAACAGACGAGGATGTAACCTAAGACCACGGCGCCACATACTTACTCTACCAAGAGGCCAAGAGTGACTGTTCCGAAGATTATGTCAGTATATTAGAATAGAATAGTACATATGGCGGGACGAAGAGTCTCCGTCACCGTGCGAGCGCTTGATGACGATTAGGAATGATTCGGTAACACTAGTGTCCCGTTGACTTAAACGTGTTATCGTATAAGGCCATGATCTACAGTTACTTTCCGAGAGAATCGGGTGGTGTCGACTTGAACGCGAAGACGCTTTCAGGGGATCGTCCAGGGAGCATTTCTCTGAGGATTCCCCATGTACACCGGCAAGACCTTGTTGGCGCAACTGATGGATTTTCTGCCCTGGACGACATTCTCCCGCATCGTCACGCGCCATGGCGGCGATCATCGTGTCCGTGTACTGCCCTGTACCGAACACTTTCGCATCCTGGCGTTTGCGCAGTTGACGTATTGCGAGAGCCTGCGAGACAGCGAAGCTTGCCTGTCTGCGCAAGCCGCCAAGCTCTATCACATGGGCATTCGCTCGCCCGTGAAACGCGCCACGTTGGCCGACGCCAACGAGCACAGAGACTGGCGTATCAACGCGGGATTCGCACAACGGCTCATCACGCAAGCGCGCAAGCTTTACGCGACGGAAGACTAGGAGCTGAATCTGTCGAACAGGGTTTATGCGCTCGATTCCACGACGATCGACCTGTGTCTGGCACCGTTCCCGTGGGCGCCATTTCGCAGCACCAAGGCGGCGATCAAGCTGCACACGCTGCTCGACCTTCGGGGGCGATCCCCAGTTTTATCCACATTTCCGACGGAAAACTGCACGATGTCAACGCACTCGACCTGCTGATCACGGAGCCTGCGGCCATTTACGTCATGGATCGTGGCTACCTGGACTTCGACGGGCTCTTTACGCTGCATCAGGTCGGCGCTTTCTTTGTCACGCGCGCCAAGTCGAACACCGATTTCCGGCGCATCTATTCGGCACCGAACAATCGGGCGCAAGGCATTATCTGCGACCAGACCATCGCACTGTCCGGGTTCTACAGTCATCAACGCTACCCTATCCATCTGCGACGCATTCGCTTCAAGCATCCCGAGACCGGCAAGACGCTCGTCTTCTTGACCAACCTGTTCGCTCCGTCAGCCGCCACGATCTGCGCCTTGTACAAAGGACGCTGGCAGGTCGAGTTGTTTTTCAAGTGGATCAAGCAGCATTTGCGCATCAAGAAGTTCTTTGGCACTTCGGAGAATGCCGTAAAGGTGCAGATCTGGACAGCGGTGTCCGTGTACGTGCTCGTCGCCATTGTCAAGAAACGACTCAATCTGGATGCCTCGCTCTACACTTTGCTACAGATATTTTCCGTCACCCTCTTCGAGAAAATCCCTTTAACCAAGGACCGTCTCGAAACCACATACAGGTGCGAGGACGACGTGTTTTGTAACCAATTGAATCTGCTTAATTCTTAACCGGACACTAGTGATTCGGTAATGATTTAAAGAATACGGGCGCTGGGTACGCTAATATGTAAAGTCAGCGGGGTCCGATTTCACGATGCACCACTGGGGATTGACGTGACGCAGCCGTCGAGAATAGTCCCAAAAGACAACTTGGGGGCTATTTTCATAATGTTAAGAATACGGTTAATGTGTAAGACAACGGATCAGCAGTTATTCTTTGTCGTGGGGGCTTCGTGGTCAGGTACGACACGGTCGCGTGTCGTGCGGCGCGCTAACAATCGCATTGCAGGCCACGAAGAACTGCAGTTTCTCGGCGAGTTCCCGCAACCCCGGCAGATGAAGCGAAGGGTCGCCAACCAGCGGTCGGCGGCGACTATCGTTGCAGCCAAGGAACCAGGAGCTTGTTCCTCCAGCTCCACCGGTGGAAACACGATCGAAGCACAGAATTCGGTTCGACGTTTGCGCCGCGATGAGCCACGCTCGAGCCGGCTGTATGCCACTCTGGCTGGAGATCCGGTTGCAGGCCAGCGCAATCCCATTCCGTGCAAGCGGAACCCAACCAACCTCTGTTGTACGGGCGTGCTGACGCTGAACCAGAACCGCGCGCGGATGCGTTTGAGCGCGGCAATGGTTTCGCCGAACACGGCTTCAGATTCGAAACGGCCTTCGCCGGATATCGTCCCGAGAGAGCAATGATGAGCACGGATACGACGGAATCGATTGGATCCAGTCGGGCTGTGATGACACCGCGCGCCGCGGGATATGCACCCGTCAGGCAGGCCGCTGCGCCGCCCACTTTCCCCATGCTTCAGATTTTCGGCTTCAACTTCCGAGATGTGACGCTTGAGCAAGCGGCCAATGCCCTCGTTGACGCTGCCGAATGCGGAGTGAGGACGCGTGTCTACTTCGTGAATGCACACTGTATCAATATAGCTGCCCGTAACCCCGAGTACCGCGCAGCGCTGCACAGCGCCGATGTCCTCTTCGCTGATGGAGCCGGTATGGCGCTAGCCGCCCGGCTCTGGGGTAAGCGCTTCGTTGACAATGTCAACGGAACGGACCTATTTCCCCTGATCTGCGAGCGGGTGGTCGCCAAAGGTATTCCGATAGCGCTTCTCGGAGCCAGACCCGGTGTGGTGACCAAGTGTGCCGAGAAGCTTCACGAACGATATTCGGGACTGCGTATTGTTTGGCAGGGCGACGGCTACTACAAGAAAGACGAGCAGACGGGCATTATCCGGGCGATCAACCAAAGCGGCGCCCGAATCCTGTTCGTCGCCAAGGGTGTACCTTTGCAGGAGAAGTGGATTGACGATAACTCATCGCACCTCAATGTGCCTGTGATACTGGGTGTTGGTGCATTGTTCGACTTCGTCTCGGGCACCATCCCCAGAGCCCCGCAGTTGATGCGCAGAATGAAGCTTGAATGGCTGTTTCGCCTCATGCTGGAACCGAAGCGGTTGTTCAAACGCTATGTCATTGGCAACCCGCTGTTTATCTGTCGCGCCGTGAAAGAGCGGCTTCTTGGAAGAAACGGCGCCAAGCATACCTGTTCGGACTCCTCTCTCAATTCCTAGCAGTTCGTCTGATCACTTGCGCATCGCAAATTTCATAATCGGTGGTACGGAGAAGGCAGGGACTACATCCGTATTCATGTATCTGTCCGAGCACCCGGACGTTTGTGGTTCGTCGTCCAAGGAAACGGATTTTTTTAGGTCCGGATTCACCGGATCACGAACGCGTGACCTCGAGCAGTACGCCCGGTTTTTTTCTCGCTGTCAGCATGACAACCGTGCGCCTATAGTAATGGAAGCGTCACCCGGATATCTCGGCGAGGCTGCCAGCGTCGTTCCGCGCATCGCCTCTTTGATACCAGATGCGCGGTTTCTGTTCATCCTGCGTGATCCGATCGACAGGCTGTACTCGTCGTTCAACTTCCACGTCAGCAAGCTCAACATCAATGAGAATGTTTCGTTTCAGGACTATGTCAGGAGTTGCCTGAGCTACGACCGCGGCGAGGCGGCCGCCGAGCGGTTACGGCTGGATGACTGGTATCTCAAAGCGCTACGCTTCGGCCGTTATGCGGAGTTTCTAGCGCCCTATTTCGGGACCTTTGGCCGCGAGAGAGTGAAAATCATGTTCTTTGACGACCTTAGCCGGGATGTCGCTGGATTCATGAAGGAGATCAGCCGTTTTCTGGCGATCGACGACGCGTTCTGGGATACCTACGAATTTCAGAAAACTAATGTCACTTTCTCCAGTAAGAGCAAGCTGATCCACCGTGTCGCAATGTTTGTTAATGCCCAGGCCGAGTCCATCCTGAGGCAGCGGCCGACGCTGAAGCGCGTACTGGTCGACACCTACAAGAGGCTGAATCAGAAACACCAAGGCTACGAGCCCATGCTCGAAACCGTCAGAGCGGAACTCGAAAGCTATTACCGTCCGGCGAACCAAGCGTTACGCGGCCTGCTCGGAAGCGACATACCATCCGGGTGGCGTACCTGACCTCGGACATAGAGCGGACGCGCCGTTACTGATTGCCCAGGCGTCGCGCCGGACCTCCTGCGGACAGAAAACAACCCTTCGGCAGCGCGCGGCACCGGCTCCTTGACTATGAGGTCTGGCCCCGGTTTAATACGGGTTCCCATTTCGCGGCCAGGTAGCTCAGTTGGTAGAGCAGGGGACTGAAAATCCCCGTGTCGGCGGTTCAATTCCGTCCCTGGCCACCAAAAACCACCTAATAACACTCGGAATTTTCGGCCCCACTTCCCTAGTCCTAACTTTGGCGCTGGCGAATTGTGCCAGTTTTGTGTCCTAAACGAAGGGTGTTGCTCCGCAATGGGCATGCCAGTCTGCGCGACGAAGTACTCAGCCTGTACCTGTTACGCAAGAGCTATAACCGAATCCGGTGTATGAGCCGTTGAAAAGAAGCGGCGTATCTGGTTGATTTGTTGTTGCGACACAATGAACCAACCTGAGGAGATACGCCACTATGGTGAAGGGTGACGTTGTTGAGTTTCGGGGTCGAGAGGCGAGCAAGGATCTGCTGACGGAGCTGCTGAGAGCCGGCGCCCAGAAGTTGATTTGTCAGGCCGTGGGCCGAGTTAAATGACCCCCGGCATACATGGACGCTCCCAGTTTGCCAAGCAGTCATTTGATGACAGCGAGAAGGTATAGATTGCAGTCATACATCCGGACTTGGTATGGGGCCTTTGCCTCTGTCCCTGATGGAATCCGCTGATCGAGTCCTTATCAAAGCCTCGCACTCAATGGTGCATTGCCGGGACCAGGTTTTCACGATCACGGTCGGACCTGTCTCGCCATCACTTCAATGATTGCCTGCGCAATCGGTGGATAGACTCCTTACCGGGTTTGCACTCCCTCCATCAACCGGTTCGACTACATGGCTGCCGCGTAGTCGGGCCGGAACCTTCGGTCGTGCGCCAGAAGCGCCCAGACCATCCGTGCATTCTTGTTCGCCAGCGCGACTGCGGCGATGTTCTTGTTCCGCCGCCCAAGCAGCCGCTTGAGCCAGCCATCACCTTCCTGGTTCTCGACATGCCGGATCACCGAGCGGGCACCGTGAATAAGCAGGGTACGCAGATAGACGTCGCCCCGTTTGCTCATCCCCAGAAGGGTGGCCTTGCCTCCGCTGGAGTGCTGCCGAGGCGGTAGCCCCAACCAGGCGGAGAGTTGCCGTCCGTTCGCGAAGCTCTTCCCGTCTCCGATCGAGGCCACCAGTGCGCTGGCCGTGATCGGGCCAATGCCGGGTATCTCGGCCAGTCTACGGCTTGCTGCGTTGTCACGATGCCATGCCTGGATTTGGGCTTCCAGTTCGTTGGCCTCTTGGTCGAGTCCTTTCAGGTGTTTATGCAGCCTCTCCAACAACTGGCGCATAACGCCCGGCAACCCATTCTCGCCATCTTCAAGCAGCTCCGCCATCCGTTTGCCAATGTGCCCAATCCCCTGGGGAATGACGATGCCAAACTCGGCCAGCAGCCCCCGAATCTGGTTGGCCTGCGCCGTCCTCGCCTTGACGAACCCGGCTCTGGCACGGTGCAGTGACAATACCGCCTGGTTCTCTGCCATTTTGGTCGGCACAAAGCGCATGTTCGGCCTGGATACCGCTTCGCAGATCGCTTCCGCATCCGCGGCATCGTGCTTGTAGGACCGGTCACGGTTCGGGTTCCGACGATCCGGGCGAAAACCGGTGACCCGGCGACCTTTCGCTCGGCCTTGGTGCCGCTGTATATCAGGAAGACGAAATCCCTGCAGGCAGCGCTGCCCCGGTCGTATTTGAAAGGATTTCGACCGGAGAAATGCGTGAGGCCCTGGCGGTGCTGGTCGGCCCGCAGGGGAAGGGGCTGTCAGCCAGTGCGGTGTCGCGGTTGAAACGGGTGTAGGCGGAGGAATACGGCCGCTGGCGTGAGGCGCGTCTGGATAAAGACCGGTAGGTATACATCTGGGCTGACGGTGTTTACAGCGGTTTGAGGGCGGGTGGCCGGGCTGCTCGACGCCGCGGGCGTATCCGACCTGTTCAACCTGCACGAAGCGGAGGACAGTCCGGGGCGACCTCCTGGCTGGCGTGAATCATCCCAGACGCAGCTCGACGCCGTCATCAATCACCTGATCGGCGTGCAGGCGCTGCACCGGCACTTCATTGCGCAGGACATTCCTGCCAGGGCCAGGCGCATGGCGGCGGAGCTGGGGTGGCGGGCGGCTGGAGCGGTTTCACAGCGGACGGAACGCGGTGCCGCGCGGTGACCTGCGGCGCCGTTGCGGCATTGCGTCTGCAGCCACGATGCTTTCCGGCGCAACCGGTAAACAGCGCCAAGCGGCCGACCGGTCGAGCCGGCGACTCAGCCGTCACCGCGGTCAACGCCCACACCGCCGCGCCCACCCGTGGGCAGCCGGTGTCCCGATCGATCGGAGCCACCCGCCCGATAGCCTGCCGCTGCGGCGTCATGCCGCCCGCGCGCAGCCAGACATTCAGCCGTTCGGACTGTTTGCTGGTATGCCCGTTAGGCCTGCTCGAGATGCAAGCCGGTGAATCATGCAGGCCAGGTTCATGAGCCTTGTTTGGCCGGCTCCTGGTCCGAAGCGGCGGGCGCACCCGCCGCCGGCTGCGCTGTCCCGCCCGCGCCGGCCGCCGCGGCAGACAGGCTGGTCACCAACTGGTCCCGCCCCGCTGCTTTCACCAGCGCATCGCCGGTGTACCCCGGCAGGCGGAAATACTCCGGGCGGGTCGATGCCTTGAGCACGTAGTCCTTTTCCTTCTCGCGCTTGCCGAGCCGGTATTCGATCGTCCCGCCGCCTTTGCGCTGCACGCTGAACGCAAGTACCGGCGCTGTCAGACCATACTCGGGCTTGTCCTCACGTCCGAGGACTGAATCGACGGTCAGCGCCGCCAGCGTTTGCGCCAGCGCGTCGGCTTTGGCCTGGTCGACCGTCTCGCCGTCCTGCAGGGACTCGGCGCCCCAGGCTGCCCGAGCGGCCGTCTTGAGCTGGCCATCCTTCGCGGCCTCGCTCGCCGGCCCCTTGGCTTCCCGGGTCAACGTGAGCGTCTGCAAAACGATCGACTCGATTTCGTCAGACGGCACCTTCAGCACACTCTTGTCTTCCCAGTCGTCGGCTTTGTCGGTGCGTCATAAACGGCGAATTCGGTAGCGTAGACGGCCTCATCCTTAGCCGGTACGGGCGTGCACATGGCGCATGCCGGGCGACCTGCCGAGATAAAGGGTGGCGAACGTCTCGTCGTCAGTGCGCGAGGTTACACGCCGCTCGAAGTCGTCGTCGCTCACCTTGAAGCGTTTCAGCGCCCCTCGGTCGTGGCGACCGGCAGGCCGCGTTTCAAGCCTTGAGTTCACTGAGCAGGGATGTCACCTTGGCTCCCGTCGGCCGGAGAATCCCGCGTTCCGGGCAGCACCCAGCCCTCGTCCTGCTTCGCCAGCACGACGCTGCTGCTCGTCGGGGCCTTCGATGGTGAGCTGGTCCACGGTCTGGTCGCCCAGGGTGATCAGCGGTGTATCCGGGTGTGCGCCGCCAGGTTCGGGCCGGTGAAACTCATGGCCAGCGCCAGCAGCAACTGCGCACGCCAGCAGAATAGCCAGTATTCGGATTGTCTTTTCCATCGTCCTACACCTCCGCAAGAATGGTCTGATAGCGAACCCGTTCGGCGTGCCGCACGCGCCGGCGCCATACCCACACCAGCACAAGTCCTCCGAGCGCCAGTGCATAATTGAGGTATTCCCAGAACAGCTGATTGCCCTGACTCATCGGCCTCAGCGTGCGCGCGAATTGCGCCCGGCTGCGAATGGCCAGCAGGCCCCGATCTTCCAGTGACCAGTCGATGGCGTTCTGGAAAAATTCCAAAGGCCGCGTGTAACGCGTCCCCATGCCCTCCGAGGCCAGGTCGAGCACCGTGTCGGTCGCGAAGGTGTTGGAATCTACCAGGATAATGCGGGCCGATTCGGGCGAGCGCTCGATGACGCTGGTGACCGCCGGCGACTTGTCCGCTGCCTTCGCGCCGTCCTTGGTGCCGCGGCCCTGTCCTTGTCCTGCGCTTTGTCTTTGTCGCCCTGTTCCTTTTCCGCGGCTTTCGCCAGAGGCGATTCCTTACCCTTGAAGTAGGAGTCGAAGCGACCCTCCACGGCGACCGCCAGCAGAGTGGAACCGCGGGGTCCGGTTGGTGCAAAGCCGCCGTCCGGATGGGTGTTGTAGTCCGGCAGGATGTTGAGGTCACTGGAGACCCAGCTCTGCGTCGATGAACTGAGCAGGGGGATACCTTGCGCGCCTTGTTCTTGTCCTTGTCCACCGTGATGGGTGAGGCCCAGTTGAGGGTCACCTGCTCCAGGGCGGAGGTGATCGGGTTGTCCGCATTCAGGCCCTTGCCGCGGATATCGGGAAAGTAGGGATAGCTCAGCATGCGGATTTCCCGGATGGGGATACCACCGAGATTACGTTGCACCGGCACGGGAAGGGCCGCGTTTTGCGGATCCAGCACCATGGTGTCGCCGAGATCGAGGCCCTGGAACTTGAGCCAGTCCTCCAGGCCCGAATGGTGTTTACTGGCGCTAAAGGTTTGTTCCAGTGTGGCGTCGAATGGCGAGGTCGCCAGCACGAGGCTGCCACCGCGCATCAGGAACTGGTCGACCGCGAAGATCTGCTTGTCATCGAAGGCGTCAGGCGCCAGCACCAGCAGCAGATCCGCGTCCGCCGGCACCTGGCCGTCCTTGAGATTGGCGTCCTTGAGGCGCGCATTTTCGGAGAGTATATCGCTGAGCTGGGTATATTCCTTGCCGCCCCCGACGCCATTACTCTGCGGCTTGACTACCGCGACTGTCTTCAGGAAACCCGGCGCCAGGCGCTGAATCGCTGCATTAAGCGAGCGCTTGAGGCCATCCTTCGTAAGATCCTCAGGCAGTGGGACCTGTGCCGTATCGCCGTCGTTATCGAGCACCATGTAGAACCAGAAAGGCTTGGGATCGAACAGACTCGCTACCTGCGGAGCGAATCCGTAGTTTTGCTTCAGTTTCTTGGCGAGCGCCCCGCCGTTCGCATCGGGGTCCTCGAAACTGACCGCGAGCTTGCTCCCGGCTTCCTTCTTCAACTCATCGAGCACTGAATCCAGATCGGCGCGCAGCGTCGCGAGCTGTTGCGGCAGCTTGTCTTTCGGCGAGATATAGCCGGTGAACTTAACCGGCCGCGTCAGCGTATCGAAGGGGTTGCCGCCTACCTGATAGGCGTTCAGCACCTTGCGAATGGAACGCGTGACCGCGTACTCGGGATTCTTCAGCAGTACGTCGAGGTCCCGGTCACCGCGCAGCTTCACCTCGATGAGATCCTTGTAGCTCAGGGTCTGGTACTGGTCGCCGTAGGAGACCAGGATGTCGAAATAGGAACTCACCACCGAGGACTGATACTTGCTCGCAACCTGGAAAGGCACCGGCCGGATGCTGTATTTGCTGGCGGCTTCTTCTTCAAGCGCCGGATCTTCATGGGGGTCGACGAACTCAACTCGGACCTTGCCCTTGCCGGCGACGGCGTACTCTTCCAGCAGATCCTTGATTTGCGGAACTAACGGGGCCAGCAGCGGATGCGTCTTAGCCGAGAAATAGCCGCGAATCAGCAGCGGCTCCTGCAGCTCGCTCAGGTAACGCCGCGTCGCATCGGAGAGCGAGTAGATGTGGCCATGAGTGATATCGGCGCGCGCCCAGCCCACCGGCGCAAGCCACAGATTACCGGCTATAAAATTGGCCGCGGCTAGTCCCACCAGCCAGCCCCACTGCCGGTGCCGGCGTGTGGCGGGGTTGCCGGCCCAGCGCAACCGCTCCAGCGTGTAGAGATTGAGCGCCAGAAAGACGCCCATGATCGAGAGGTAATAGTAAAGATCGCGCAGGTCCAGCACCCCGCGGGTAATGGATTCGAAGCGCGAGCCGCTGCCCAGTAGGGAAAGAAAACTGCCGAGCTTGTAGCCGAACAGTGTGGTCAGTGTCGGCGTGCCCAGCAAATAAAACACGGCGCAGACGAGGGTCGCGAGGATCAGCGCGACGATGGGATTGTCGGTGCGCGCGCTCGTATAGAGCCCGATCGCCACATAGGCCCCGGCCAGAAACAGGGTCGCGACGTAGCCACCGACCACCGGCCCCCAGTCGAGGGGACCGAGAAACGCCACTGTAACTGGCAGGGGCAGGGTCAGTACCAGCGCCACCGCGACCAGTGCCACCCCGGCGAGGAATTTCCCCAGCACGAGCTGCACCGGCCTGACCGGACTGGTTAACAAGCGTCTCGAGCGTGCCGGCGCGCCGCTCCTCGGACCAAGCGCGCATCGTGAGCGCCGCCACCAGGAAAATCAGCAGCACCGGCATCCACTGGAACAGCGGCCGCACGTCGGCGATATTGCGCGCGAAAAAAGTCTCGACCCAAAAGAACACGAACAGGGTGACGGCCAGAAAGGCGCCCAGAAACAGGAAGGCGGCCGGCGAGGCGAAAAAGCCGGTGAATTCTTTGCGGGCGATGCGCAGCGTTTCATCCATGGGCCACCTCCGCAGCGGATTCGATGGTATTGACCTCGGCGAAAACCGTCTCTAGGTCGCGGTGCTCGGGCTGCAGCGACGTAGAGCTTGCGCCCGGCCGCGTGCAGCGCGGCGGCCACTTCCGGAGCGGCCTCGTCGTTGGCCGCCAGCGCGTAGGTCCAGCGCCCCTTCGCCTGGCCGCGTTCCTCGACACCCTTGACGCCCTCGATCTTCGCCAGCGCCGCCGTGGCGTCGCCGTCCACGCTGACCAGCAGACGTCGTCCCGACTGCAGCTCGTCCAGCCGCGAATCCAGCACCAGCTTGCCCGCACGCAGGATCAGGACCCGCTCGCAGACCGCCTGGACCTCTTGCAGAACGTGGGTGGAGACGATGACCGTCGATTGTTGCGCCAGCTCGCGGATCAGTTCGCGCATGTGCATGATCTGGGTTGGATCGAGCCCGTTAGTCGGCTCGTCCAGGATGACGATGGAAGGTTCGTGCAGAATCGCCTGGGCGACCCCGACGCGTTGGCGGTAACCGCGCGAGAGGGTCTGTATGATGTCGGTCGCCTTTTCACGCAGCGCCGTGCGTCGGATAGCCTGGGCGACGGCTGGCTGCCGCTTGTAATCCGGCACCCCGTGCAAGCCGGCCTGGAATTCCAGATAGTCGATCACGGTCATCTCCGGATAGACCGGGCAGTTTTCCGGCAGATAGCCGATGCGGCCCTGGATCGCGCGGGTATCCTCGCCGATATGCAGCTTGTCGATGCGGATAGTGCCCGCCGTCGGTTCGAGAAACCCTGTCAGCATCTTCATGATCGTGGTTTTGCCGGCGCCATTATGGCCCAGCAAACCCACAACTTCACCCGGACCGATGTGAAAACTCACATCGTCCACGGCGGTTAAATCGCCATAACGGCGAATCAGATGTTCGACCTGGATCATGTTTGTCCCCTTCTTTAGCGGAATCCATGCCGAAGTCGAGCACGGCATGGACAGAGAACGCCGTGGAGGCTGCGCGCCCCCGGATATCACCGGATTCGGAAGTCAGCCTTCCGGATAATCGAACCGAGCACCCGGCTCAGGGAAAGCCGAGATCGAAGAAACGGCGACAGAACGAACGATATTCGATGCCCAATGATCTTCCGGAGTTGGTTTCGGTAGTCATGCGCCTGGTTCCGATGGGTTCGGGTCGGTTGGATTTCTGCGTTCAGAACACCGCTGTATGATGGAATTGCGGCGGAAAAGTTCCACAGGATTGTCGATGTCGCTGCACCGGATTGTGTGGTCGGTTCGAGTTGCGACGTGTATCGATCAGGCAGGACCCGGCGGCGGCGGACAGCATGAGGTGCTTTTGCTCCATTCGGGGGCGTCGTTTGCGACCTGGGTGTCGTTGCCCGACATCTGACCCGACGGTTCGCTCGAAGGACGTCTACAGAATGGATATCCAGCACTGGTCGGAGGGGCACGCTGGGACACCACCCTGCCCGTTCGCTGAATGGGATCGCTGCGCGTATCCGGCCGGTGCGCTGTAAACTGACACTGGCTCACGGATTCACGCCGCGCGGGTATAACCTCCGGACATTAATCGGGTTTAGGAGCAGACTTTTCCACTGACGGGGAAATTCTACGACGAAGAAGTCGCGTTATACAGAGAGCCAGGTTCTTCAGATTCTTTAAAGAGGGCGAAGGTGGTGCGCCAGTGCCGGAGCTGTGCCTTGCTCATGGGATGAGCAGTGCCAAGTTTTATACATGGCGGGCCAAGTACGGCGGTATGGCGGCCTCGGACATGGCCAGGCTGAAGGAGCTGGAGGAAGAGAACCGGCGTCTGGAGAAGATGTATGCCGCGTCCAGGATGGATGCCGAGATACTCAGCCAGGCGACGGCAAAAAAGTGGTGAAGCCACCGCAGCGTAATGCGCTGCCACAGTGGGCGGTCGAGGACAAGGCGATAGCCATTCAACGGGCCTGTCGATTGTTTTCGGTCTCGGAAATCTGTTATCGCTACCGGCCCCGACTGTCGAGTGACAGTGCGTTGATCACGGATTGGCTGTTGAACTGACCTGCTGCCTGTGACCGCCGTGCATGTCCTCAACGAAGATGTGCTGCCGTTGTTCGAGCAACACAACGCCGCGATCAACACGGTGTTGTCCGAAACGGGCGCGAGTTCTGCGGCCGACCCGGCCAGTATCCCTACGAACTGTTCCTGCAACTCGAAGGCATCGCCCGCCGCACCACCCGCGTTCGCCGACGGCAGAACCACGGCTTCATTGAGCGGCTGCACCGCACGCTGCTCGACGAGCACTTCCGCGTGAAGGGCCGCACCACCTGGTACCAAACCGTCGATCAAATGCAGGGCGACTTCGAACAGCACCTGCATCACTACAACTACGAGCGACGGCACCGGTGGCGCATGATGGAAGGCAGTACACCGTACACAGCGTTCACGGAGGGCTTGTGTAAACGGCCTGCCATCTGCGAATCTGACGCCGCTTAAAACTTACCACCCATCAGGGGCCGGCTTCAGGAGAATACCTTCACCGTACAGATGTGCTGGTTCTGTTGAACGGCAGCGTAAACCCCCAATAGACCAGGTCCGGTGATATTCATGATCAGCTCATTCTCCAAAGTGTCAAGCGCTTCCAGACTCTGGACACGAACCAGGCAACCTTGCGCGGCGGATAGAGCGGAAGCGCAGCGAGCCTTTGCCGCCTGACAATCGAAAGCATCCCGGGTTTGTCGTTGGCGATGGCTGCACGTATCACTTCGCTGAGCGCCCCTCGTTTTGCGAGATACCTTGCCAAATGGTGGCTGGTAAATGGATACTCCAACAGATGTACGTTGGGCAGCCCTTTCAGGTAGAGCGCCCGTTTCCTGTCGATCTTTTCACCCCGGGAATAATGAATATAGATCTGAGGATTCGCGTTCGGATTTCTGAGGAGAACCTTCCGGAGGTCCATGTATGAATTGTCGAACCCCGCTTTGCTGTGCAGAATCGCAAGTTGTTGCGGGTAGGTGGTATCGGCCTCGACCAAAAGTCGTGTAGGCGGATTGATCGCGTGAACCTCATCAGCCCCTGCGAGGGTTCCGAACAATATCGCGGCAAATCCCCCGCCGGAATTTCCAATCATTACCACCCGTGTCGATTGTTCCGCCATACGCAGTTTTTTCACATAGGCGGCGATTTCCGGAACTGTTTCCCCCACCCCATCGAGACCCAGCTGGTACCAAAGCATGTTAGGGTCCCGGAAAAAGACCCTTTTTGCCGGGAGATTCGCTGTAACTCCGACAAATTCGAAATCTGATTTCCTGCTGGTACCGGGAAACACCGCGAAGGAGATAACAAGGACATTACTGTCTGAACTGCGATCGACCATCACGTTGGAAAGGCCGTCTCCCATAGTTCTGTCATGGGCTTCATTTCGAGGGATGCCGGAAGTTGTGGATCACCGTGGTCAGCCATCTAGTGGGTCGTAACGATTTAATCGAGAGTATTGCGTGGCGATGGATCGAAGTACTTCATTTCACCAGCTTGGCGCTCTTAGTGCGTAGACGTTTATGTTGTTTGCTTTTGCACACGAATCGGTGTGTGACCCGTTATTGTCCGGAATAGGGGAAGACGTTGTCTACAACCATACTTCGACAGGTAATCTGGAAGCTTTGCGAAGATATTTCCTCGCACCGCGGACCCCACAACAGTATAAACGGGTCGATTACGCGTTGTCTCGATATTAGTATACTCGATAATAACTTTAGCGATATCAATGATGTATATCCCTAACAGACCAAGCTCCGAGGGTGTCCGCCGTCACCGGAACCAGTGTCCGCCATGGCCGGAATGCGCAAAGACTGACGGTAAGGATGCGCACGCGAGTTACCAGGCATCGAGGCGTAAGAGTTTGCGGGCGGTACCGGTGAAGACGGTGGTACAGCAAGACGAGTTGCTGCCACATCGATTGCGTGAGCGGCGCAAAAAGGCGCGGGTGGCTTTGATGAACCAAGTGCGTGGTTTTCTGGCAGAACGCGGCTCGGTATGTGGCCGCGGCACGGCGGCATTGCGACAACTGGTTCAGAACGTACTGGCGCGTTCTGCCGCCGGTGAGGTAACGAGCTTTTTCTGCGACCAGCTGGCGGGATTATGGAGGGAATGGCAGGAGTTGGATGACCAAATTGCGGCGGCGGAGCGCGTGATTAGCGCTCATTTTCAAACAACAGCGGCTTGTCAACAGATTGCCGAAGTGGAGGGTATCGGGCCGATCACGGCGAGTGCCGTTCTGGCGCAGGTGGGTGAGCCCGCAGTTTCGACAGTGGTCGTCATACGGCCGCCTGGATTGGTGTGACTCCAAAAGAACACTCCAGTGGTGAGACCCAGCGTCTGGGCGGCATCAGCAAACCGGGCGATACGTACTTGCGTACTTTGCTGGTGCACGGTGCTCGCGCCGCGGTACGTCCAGCCCTCAGCAAGGATGACCCACGCAGCCGTTGGATTGCTGCCCTGGTGGAACGCCGTGGCCATTACAAGGCAGTCGTGGCGGTGGCCAACAAGAATGTACGCATTCTGTGGGCAATGCTGACCACTGGTGAGTGTTACCGGTCAGCCGCTGCAGTTAGCTAACAGTACATCGCGTGCCAGGAGGCTCTCAATGGTTTTGCAGGTATGACGAACAAGGTTGATCAGGTCAGACCGGCACCGGTGCATTCCGCTCCATCCTCCGGCTTCGGAACCGCCGCTTGAGAGATCGAGAACCCGGTGCGCGGCTTACCTTGTGGGCCCGAGGACAACGCAACGTTCCTCATCAACAGGCGGGATATGAAGGATGCATGCCAGTATCGTACCTTGTCCATTGTCGCTTGCAATCTTGGAGGATATAAGGATGGAGTCATGAATGGGTCAAAGCGATATTCCCAGGAAGTTCGGGAACCGCCGTAAGTCTGGTACAGGAGGCGCAGCAGGATCACCGGTTGTAGTGGGCGGCGATTCAATTTTGAAATCCGCCAAGATCGGACGTACGCACGTGACGCTCCGGCGCTGGGTGCGATAGGCGAAAAAGGAAAAGGCTCTATGCCGCACCGCATAGAGCCTTGAGTTACATCGGGCCTTCGAGTTACTTACTGGTTGAAGACCGGGTTGTTTGCTATGACCGGGAGAGCATCGGTCCAGCCGTAGCCGCCGGAGCCTGAATCAATGCGGATCCAGAACATGTACTTCACGTGCAAACTGTCGCGCGCATAGCGGAACATTTCCGACGGAGTCCAGTACTTGGTCGGGTACGAAGTGTCCTTGTGCGGGTAGCTATAGCACTCATCCTCCACCTGTGAGAACAAATCCATCTTGTTCTGGAACTGGCCGTAAAAGGGGTACGCCTGATTTACCAGAGAACTGTTGTCAGGCTCTACATCCGGACCGCCCATGACGACGCCTACGCTGCTGACGGCCTGGGCGACGTTGGCGATATAGTTCTGGTTACGCGGCAGGTAGTTCATGAACCAGAAAACGCGTGACTTAGGCACGGCCTTCGCCGTCGTGGTGAGCACGTCAATCAGCGCGTCACGGTATTTCTCCGGCGTGTAGCCGGTCGCGTTCAGAATCGAATCATCCAGGCCGGGCGCCGATTCGCTGCCCGGAATGACGCCTTCAAAAGCCACGTTGCCGTCAAAACGGTTACCCAGTGCAGTCAGCACTGCCTTGAAGCGGGTAGCCACATACGAATTCCAGTATATAGCCGTATAGCCGCCCTTTCTGTTGCGCTGCACGTACTGGGAGCCCTGCAGATAGGGTGGCATCGGGTTCAGGTTCTTGAAGGTCTTGTTCTCGACCATGACGATCAGGTGCAGACCCTGGCCGGCGACGAAGTTCAGATCGGACTGAATTTCCGAGAAGTCATAGTTGCCCTGCGTGGGTTCCAGTTTAGACCAGAGGTACCTCTTCACAAAGCCTTTCACGCCAGGCTTGATCGCCGCGCTCATGATGCTCTGGCTATCACAGCAATCCAACAGACCCAGGTAGTGACCAGGGTGGCTGCCCAATGTGGTTTTACCGCCGGTCGTGCCGGTGCCGGTCGTGCCGGTGCCGGTCGTGCCGGTGCCGGTCGTGCCGGTGCCGGTCGTGCCGGTGCCGGTCGTGCCGGTGCCGCCGCTGCAAGCGCCGGTACCGCTCAGATCCAGCGGCAGGCTGCTGGGCGTGGTGCTGTTCCCGACGTACACCTGCAGACTGGAACTGCTGCCCGAATCCCGAAGACACAGGTCGGCGGAACTGGCAATGGAGAAGTTCACACCGTCGTCACCACCCGGCCAGGCGTTGAAGGTGGCGTTGATGCGGTTGGAAGACACCTGCGTGGAATCGCCACTTTCCAGTGACAGAGGCTGCACGGAACTGAAGCCGCTGGATGACGCAAATGTGCCGGCAAACGTCAACGGATCGTTGACCGACACCAGACGCACCTGCCAGTCCTGAGCGGAGAGCTTGGTAATGTGCAGGCCTTGTGTAAGCGAAGTCGAAGTCGTGGCGGAGTTACCGCATGCGCCGGCACCAGTCAGGTCGACCGGGGTAGTGGCCGCGACGGCGTTGGCACCAAGATATACGGTTCGGCTAGCGCCGGTCGAGTCTGTCAGACAGAGGCCGGCGTTCTGGGCAGTGGTGAATCCGATCCCGTCTGAGCCACCCTGATATGCAGTGAACGCTAGGGTGAGCGTGTTGCTGGAGGTTAGGGAAGCACTGTCGTGTTGTCCACCGCGACTTTAGTCACCTGAGTGATTGGCTGAGTCGAGGTAAAGGTGCCGGAAAACGCCTGCGTCTGGGTACCGCCCGACACCAGTCGTAACTGCCAGCTGCCTGAACTATCGCGCCATACATACAAACCGGTGTCGGTATTCATATTGACGCCCGGATCGCCATCGACATTGGCAGCCTGGGACACAGACGCCTGCAGACAGGCCGCCACCATAATCATAAAAATCAAACGCTTAATTAACATAGTCGCTTCACCCAATTTAGACCGAACTGATTCCTCGCCAGGCTATTCGAACGACCCAGCACCAAGGTCCCGTGCGTTCAAGCATCATCCATGCCAGTCCATACAAGAACTCGATGACTGTTCAGAATTTACTGGTGTGACAATTGCTTATAGTGCTGTCTTGATGGCGGCTTCGAGCGCGGTTGGGTCGGCCGCGATCGCGAAATGTTGCTATTCGAGGACAGCCTTTAGAGGGATCCAGGTCACAAACCACCGAACGGGGTTCTTACGGGCTGCTTACGGCCACAGGTATTTGTACTGTGTTCAGCAAGTTCGGCGAGAACAGGAAAGCAGGAAAAGGTGAGGGGAAAGCGCCTGGGGCTGTCTGCATATGAAGACGACAAATCGGACGCGGCTGGTCGTTTGCTCGAGTCAAGCGCCACGCCAACAACATCTTGGCGATTATGCGCCGCACAAACCGCCCACGGTATGTTGCCAGGAGGTCCAGCAACCGGCGGCGGTTAAACCAGCCTACCTATTCCGGTGCCCTCTTTGACCGCGTCGCTGGTCCGCCCCACCGCAAGGGATCGCTTAGGTCTTGTAAAGGCCGTTATGGCGCCGCGTCGGGACGGTAAACGATCCGGTCCGCCTCACGGGCCTTGTGCTGGTGGTACGCCGACCAGACGATCGGCAACCGAGTTCAGGCCGGCTCGATTCAATAGACATCCCAGTGGGCATCAATGAAGGACGCCATCACATCGAGTTCGGGTTCGATTCCGGTGAGGCGGCTACTCGTATGCCTATCTGCCGGCTCACTCAGGTGTCGAATCCCGCCAAACCTGGATCGCCTCCTGATCGAAAGCGACACAAAAGCCCGCAACCGGCATTGGCCGGGCTACTCATGCACGATGCGGATTCGTCACGAGTGCACCGAACCGAAGTCTCCCCCTGTTGCTCACCTGGTGCCTATTCATGATGGGGAAGGCACATCGTCTGTTTCGTAGTCATCCCGGGGTTTGAGAACCGCCGCGTAAGTCCACAGCATGTAGTTCTAATGCGATTCATCACATGCGAATTCGCACAGCCCCTCCATAATCCAATACAAAGCAACCCGGCATTTAACCTGTAATCCGGACGACCTCCTGTGCAGCATGCAAGCTGCACAGGAGCTATCATACCCGCTTCTTCGCCTATTACGCCCTGATTCAGCGCTTTGGCGGCGCGCTCAACAATATGCATATCCGCAGCCCGCGGCGCACAAAACCGGCAAGCGGGTCGCTGTCGTCGACTCCGGTCCGGCCGGGTTGGCGTGCGCGCAGCAGCTTGCGCGCGCCGGCCACGAACGTCAGGGTATTCGAGAAAAACGATCGCGTCGGCGCGATTCCGGCGGGTGAAGGCTATACGGTTAGGGGACTGGCTTGCGGGTTAGTCAGAACGGGCGCGTACGCGGAGAGAAGGCGGGTAAATTCCAGGCGGGAGGATTGGAATTTCGGGTAAACTCAGGGCGATCGGACAACAATAGACGGGCAGTTGCCCGCAAGCTATCGCTGGACCTCGACAAAAAGGGCGTTTAATCTTGGCCATGTTCCCGCTTGTGGTTGCCTAGCACCAGCGCCGACCCGGGGACGGCGACCGCCACGATCCACGACGACGACGGGGCGTCGATCTGGGACGCAGCCACGGAGATCAGGTGGGATTCGTAGAGAACGACTGCTGGACCAACGGCTGGCATATGCGCATCACGGGCTGTGGCACTTCAAATACATACATCACCTAGGCAGCGTAGTGTCGAATCCGACGATCTTGGCGATCGCGCCAGTGTCCGTGCAGGCCAACGACGTGTGGCGTACCTGTCCAGACGGTCAGATTGGGTTCGACCTGATCGTCGGCGGCGCCGCCAGCGGACGGGGCCGGGCTTCACCTTGGCGAGCCGCGCTGGCCCCTGCTTCAGCTCCACCAGCCCGACGACGGTGCTGGTGCTCGCAGGGTGCAATCGGCTGGCCGCCGGCACGCGGGTTGCGGTTCCTGGCTCTAGTGTAGTGTTGCATTCCGTTTGGAACTTAACCGCCAATTGGCGCCAATGACCTTCTGCAGGATATCGTGGGCACTTTTGGTCCAGATGAAAGGCTTGGGCTGGGTATTGTGATGGGCGATGTATTCATCGATGGCGGCAACCAGTTCCGGTACGCTGGTGAACACGCCACGGCGCGGCCGCTCCGTGGTGATGTCACGGAAGAAGCGCTCAACCCTGTTGAGCCAGGAGCGGGATATTTCAACCGGGAATACGAGAATTGCGCCGGGACAATCGGTCCGGAGGCGGACTTGCGGGGAACTGAAATGGTCTGACTTATCGACGATCGGGTAATACTGCCGCTAAGCGGTAAGCGCGGCTCGAGGGCGCGTTCGGCGAAGGCTGGTTCCGCGTGGACGACCCTCGGAATGCACGGCGTGGGGCAAGTGGATCTGACAGGACTCGCAACATGATCAATACTCAACCACAGGCTGTTCCAGAGCTATCCGACGAACCTTTCTTCATCATCGGCTCCCCCGATCCGGGACTACCCTGCTCGAACGAATACTGAACCGTCATCCGCGCCTGTTCATCCCACCCGAAACGGAGTTCTTCTATCAGCTTATGCGGCAGGGGCTGCTGGGCAAGCCTTTTGAGGCCGGCCAGGCGTCTTGCTTCTTGGACAGCTATTTGGAATGCCGCCCCGCCACGCTGCTCGACCTAACCAGGACGCCAGACTTGAAGCGCAGGCTGCTCGAGGGCACCGACGACTACGGAACCCTGTTCCTGCGCCTCGTGGACGTGCTTAGGGGCCAGTGCCAAAAGACTCACTGGGGAGAAAAGACCCCCCACCACCTATGGATCGCGCCGGCCATCCTCGAGCTTTTCCCCAGGGCATCCATGATCGCAATGGTGCGAGACGGGCGTGCTGTGATCCGCAGCATGCTGCAAAAGCCGGGTTGGGAGGACAACCTGTTTTTCGCCGCGCGGTCCTGGAAGCGGGACAGCGAGCAGCTGGTCAAGCTACTGGAGAGCCATGGTGAACGGCGCATCCTGGTAGTCCGGTACGAGGAGTTGGTCGCGGATGGCAATCGGGTCGTAGGGCAGGTGTGCGAATTCCTCGGCGAGACCTTTCAGCCCGAAATGCTGAATCCCGCTGCCGATGAAGGATCGAGGTTCGGCGACTACTACCGGCAGTCCTGGATGGCGAAAGCCAGCAGGCCCCTTGATGCCAAGTCCGTGGATGCTTGGCGATCCACTTTTTCGCCGAAGGAGCTGGCGCTGATCAACCACTTGCAGGGCCCGAATCTCCGTTACTGGGGCTACCCCGTCGAAGACCAAGGGAACGCCAGCGGCTGGCGCACGCTCCTGTTGAAGGAACGGCTGCGCCACGCAATCTACCGGGTGAAGCGCAAGCTGGCCGGCGTCCCCTGAGCCACAGTGTTCACACCGGTTGAAAATTGATCATTTTGAAGTGGAAACTCCGAACGAACATTGACCACGGTGTTCGTCACCGCAGGCGGTTGCTTGGCCAGTGACCGCTGCGGCCGGATGTGGTCGTGATGCGTTCGCTAGGCTTCGATAGTTGGGTAGGCATCCGTCGGGTTGGCGAGCCTATTGGCGTCGTTATCGTCGTTGACCTACCGGAGGGCCATACACGTTGAGCGAATCGTTCATAAGGGGGCCGGGTTCATGACATCCGGCGTGCAATCAGATTTCACGATTGCTGACGGGTTACCTGACACAATTGAATAGGGGGGAACGCTCTCTGTAACAAAAGCTCCTCCACCAATTCTGCTGCCCCTGCCTATTAAGACGCCTCCAACGATTATCGCATTCGGCCCGACCCAAACCTCATCTTCAAGCACCGGATACTCGGTTGACCGGCTGCCATCGCGCGAAATTTTCTCACGCCGCCCCAGTGTCACGCCGTGGAATAATGTGACGTTGTTGCCGATCTTGGCGCCGTGGGTAACTACCAAGCCCCAACCGTGCGTAAGCGCCAAGCCACCCCCGATTTGCGCGCGCCACGGGAAGTCCATTCCAGCTCTACGAGTCGAAATGCGATGCAAGAGTTGAACAATGGGCAGCGTTATCCTGAGTGTAGAATGTGAAGCCGCAATCCCCTGACAAAGTCTCATTGTTACGACCACTCGAAAAGTCCTTCTGGTGAGAAACCCCTTCAGCAGGGATCTAACGGTAAAATGTCCGTACTGCCGATGCGTGTCTGCCCTCAAGGCCGCCCAAGGACTCATTTGTCTCTCCAAAATCGTGTTCTGATGTTCGACGAGTGCTGCATGGCCTCCTCGGAGTAGTATGCCTGATAAGACATCCGCTGTGGCCTACAGGTTCTCTTTCTACGCTTATTAGCCCATTTTGTTCGCCGCGTCAACGTCACCCCCGGATTGAGTAGCGCGAGGATTTAGAGTCCAATCCCAAACTGGAAGGAGATTAGACATGATGCAGCGACTTACGAACAGAAGCCGAAACGACGATGAGAGACAGGAATCGACGGCGCGGAAAACTCGCACCGTCGATCGCATCATGTTGCTGGTGGTGACGCAGGCCTGTTGAACCAAGGGGCGGGTTTGTTCGCAGTGGGACGACCCCCGCCAAACGATCAATTACACGCCGAAGCAGTATCCAGATCCAGATCCAGGTTGGCCGTCCCCAGGACCGCTCGGCCCGCACCCACATACACCGGCAGCGCCGGCCCGACCGGCGTATAACACCCACCCGCGGCGGGAACGAAGTCAATCCCGTCCAGCCCGGTATTCCAGATATTCAACTGATAGCTCAGCTGGTTCGGGTTGGTGGTGACGTCCAGCACGTCGCTTGATTCGAGGCTGACCGGCGTCAGCGACACCAAGCCACCGGGCGAAGCCACGGTTCCCTGAAACTTCAGACCGGTCGGCGTGCCGCCCCCGGTGACGCGGAGGTGCCACTGGTTGCTGCCGTTGCAGTCTTTCCAGATGAACGTCGCCCGATCGACCGCATTGCTGATGGCGGGTTGGCCACAGGCATCGATTGGGTTGTTATGGCCACCCCCACTGCGATCCACCAGCAGCGTCATTGCACCGCCCTGGGTCAGCCGGTACAGACCGTCCGCCTTCACCCCGGTGTAGTTGTCCTCGGTGCCGTTCGGCCACACCACCCGCACATCCGCCGTAGTGTTGCCCGCCAGACCCACGTGGGTGCGCATGAAGTTCTGCGACCAGCGGTGGTAGCCGCCGTTCTGTTCCCGGTACTGCGTCTTGCCGCCCGCCGTCACATACACCTTGGCGCCAATCGCGTCCCGGTTGTCCTGCACCCCCTCCAGGTCGAACTCCAGCCAGTGGTTGCCGCTGCCGGCGTTGTGGAACAGCGCCTTCGGACCACCCCGTGCATGCGGACGCAAGTTCGACCCATTGGCCACGAAGGCATCCATGTAACCGTCGATGTCGTAGTCCGCCGTGATCACGCTGTCGCCGGTACCCGCGTTGCCATATATAGCCGCCCCGATCCGGCCCGCCGCGCCACCGGCATTCGGCACCTGGGTGAAGGTCCCGTCACCGTTGTTCTGGTACACGATGTTGGCGATGTTTTCCGCGCCCCCCGAACAGGCCAGGAAAATGTCCTGATCCATGTCGTTGTCGAAGTCCGCCACCGCCGCGCTGCGACACAGAATCGAGCCGTCCAGTCGGCTGGCCGTGGTCCGGTCGACATACCCCGACGGCGAACTCATCAGCAGCATCGGCTTCGCCGGCTTGTCCGCGCCGGTGGCGCCGAAAAACTTCAGGTTGGTGATGTTCTGCGTGGAGGTGGCCCCCACCCAGGCTAAGTTGTAATGGCCGCTGGACTGAGCCTTCTGATAGATCGTCCAGGTCTGCTGGGTCTGGTCATAGCCAATGTTCAACCCCACCGCATCGGTGCGCAATCCCCAGTTGGCCGAATCCGCCGGGTCCAGCGTGAACGTCAGACCGGTCGGGTGCCGGCCGTTGGCACCGATACCGATATAGTGGGGATCGCCGTCGAAGTCGCTGCCGGCCTCCATGTTGACCTCCACGGTCAACACACCACCGGTCTGGAAGGTCGCACGCTTGACATTGCTCCCTGCGGTGAAGATGTGTGCCTCCACCTGTCTGGCATTCGCCTGCGCAGCACCGGAGCTGTACTCCGATGCCAACACCAGAAAGAAGTCCGGCTTGCCGTCGCCGTTGAAGTCGCCCGTGGCCACGTCATTGACGCGATCCACCTGGGGCAACACACTGGTCACGTCCACCACCTTAGTGGTGTTGCCGCTCTTCTGAAAGGCGTACACGCTGCCCGGCCATGACTCGTTGACGGGGGCGCAGATGAACTCCAGCCCCGGATGGGTTGGATCGACGTCCGCCAGGTTCGCGTACTCACCGTCGTTGTCACACGCAATGGGTACTCTTTTCGACGGATCAAACGCGCCGTTGCTCTGTTGCGGGAAGAAGCCCTGACGACCCAGCGCAACGGCCGCCACGTCGAGGCGGCCGTCCCCGTTGTAATCGAGCAGAACCGACTGGCGAGATCCAAGATCCCCGAAATTCATGCCCGCTGACGCCGTGATATCGTACAACAGGCCGCCGTTGTTCTGCAGATAGAGATTGGGGAAGGTACTGATGGTCAGTATCAAATCCGTGTCGCCGTCGTTGTCGATATCACCACTGGTACAGCCGTGGAAATCAACCGAGGCGGGCCATCCCGTCCAACCCTTGACGTGCGACGCGTCGACCTGTTGCGACACGTCCTTGAACGTGCCGTCCGGCTGATACTCGAACAACACTGCGCGGTTCCACTGGTGATTGGCGACAAAGAAATCAGGATGATAGTCACCGTTGAAATCGCCCGAAACCGCACCCCAGGTCTGCGTCGAGTTGCTCGCGACACCCGACTGGACGCTGACATCATCGAAGGAAATTGCCGCCGACACACCCTGGGCAACCAGACTCAAACTGAAGAAAAGAAAAAAATCCCTTGATCGAATCATGACGTCCCCCGGAATTCATTTTCTGAAGCATTTGTTCTTAGCGTTTTTAGGTGCAAACAGGAGTGAGTATCGTACCAACCCCATTTGACAGTTTAGCTGAAGTATAGTACCCGTGAACCACGGATGCAAGGAGGGCCCGTTACCCGTCGGATTGAGTCCGTTGATGCTCAACTAACCGCAAAAATAATGCCATGCAGGCATGCGAAATCGGCGGAACGCCAGGGTCCGTTTGATCGCATCCACACCTGATCATCAAGAGCGGCGGCTGTCCCCGTCTAATCCATTGTTTTCGCAAACCGACGAAGCCACCTGGTGGACCACGGAGCCGAACGTGCGATGCCGCGCTGGAACGGGCGGCGAACAAACCCGGTGTGGCTGTGGTACCCCGCAACCGCCGTGTACGTTGACTGAGGCTGGTCAACGCGGATAAGCAACTCCCGCGGTGCCAACAAAAAACAGTGGCCAGTGCCACAATTGTTTTGATTCCGGTTCGAACCTTTATTCGGGTTGCCGATCCTCGTGAATCGCCTCCTTGAGCGCCTCGCGGTCTGCCTCCACCTGCGCTTCGGGCGTGACCGGCAGATTGGCCTCGTTGCTATCGATCTTGGCCTGATCGCGCAGTTGCTGCACATGGTTCTGAATATGCTGGTTCTGCAGGTCCATAAGAATCTGTTTCCCGACCTGGTTGAGCGGCGGTGGCATGATGTCACGCTTGTCGTCGAGCATGATCACGTACCAGCCGAACCGGGTTTGCACCGGTTTGGTGGTGTACTTGCCTTTCTCGAGCTTCGCCACGGCGTCGGCGACCGGCTTGGCCATCTGCTGCGCCGAGCGCCAGCCCAGCTCGCCGCCGTTGGGTGCGGACGCATCGGCTGAGTTCTTTTTCGCGAGTTCGCTGAAGTTCGCGCCCGTGTCCAGTTCGGCAATCAGCTCTTTCGCTTTGTCCTCGTCGGCGACCAGAATGTCGCGCGCCTTGTATTCGCTACCCAGGTTGGCGGCTTTGTCCTTGTAGAATGCCCGTATTTCCGCCTCGGTCACCGGGTGGTCGACGAGGTATTTCTGCAAGGTTGCGTTGGCGATGACTGCGCGACGCTGCTGTTCAATCTGTGCCTGGACCTCGGGATTCTTGTCGAGGCCCTGCTTCACGCCGTCCTGCGCCCAGAGTTCGAGGTTGACGATCTCGTCAAGCACCACCTTCGGGTTAAGTGCGTTCGCATCGCCCGGCCGCTTCTGATCACGCTCGCGCTGGTAAGCCTCGAACAGGCTGCGCGTGATTGGCGTGCCATTGACGGTCGCGACGACCGGGCTCGTATCGGCCGGCGCCGCGGTCGTGTTCGCCATAGGGAGGGCGATCGCAAGGAATAGTAGAGTCCTGAGGCGTCTCATTTCAGTGGTTCCTTTATTACGTTCGATTACGATTTCGAGTTCGATTCTTCTGGAGGCGGGTGTTGGACATTGAGCCGGTGCATTTCCGCACGTATTGCATCGTCGAGCGCGTCGCAGACCAACCGGTGGCATTGAAGCGGATGCTTGTCGAGAAACGCGTCGGGTAGATGGTCACAATGAAAAGGCCACCGCCGCGTATCCCGGCGGGCTCACCCGGGACTGGCCGACTTCCAGAACTCGCTTAACGACTACGACATCCGTAATACATCCCCGACTACCGGTCCCCGACTACTGCACCGACATCCCGGTCCAGTTGAACGTCGGTGACATCAGCACCAACGGCAACGATGGCAGCGTGGCCGTCCCGCAGCTCGCACAAGAACAGCGGCGGCGCGAACTCCCAACCGCTTGGCCTCCCTGCTGACGCACATCGCCGCGCGCGTCACCCGAAGAAAGAAAAGAGGGGTCCGTGACAAATGCAAATCAATTGCATAATCGATTGTCACAGACCCCTGTCTCCTAGGGGTTCACAACCATCGTGTAGCTCGGGCTTTCGTATGTCCTGTAATGCTGAGCCTGGGTCGCCATTGACGAATCAGTCACCCTGACCGAAAAAGTAAAGCTTCCCGACTTCGTCGGCGTGCCGTGAACAGCGCCCGTCGCAGTGTCTAGCGTAAGTCCGTTCGGCAGTTGCCCCGAAGCGATCTTCCAAGTGAAAGGTGCAACGCCGCCCCACGGCTTGAACTGGTAGTTGAAACTCGTATTCACCTTGCCGGCCGGGAAGGGCCTGACGGGAACTATGGCGAGCCCCAGCAATTCCTGGGTGCGCGCCGCCATCGATGCCTTGATGCTGCTCACCGACGCATCCTTATGCCGGCTTTCCAGTTCGTACGGATCGGTGTTCAGATTGTAGAACTCCTCCTCGCCGTCCCAGTATTTGACGTATTTCCAGTCGCCGCGGCGCAGCGCCCCCCACACGGCGTTGTCGTAGTTGCCCGCAGATTCCTTTTCGAAAAAGAGTTCGGTTCGCCACGGCGCATTCGGATCGTTCAGCAGCGGGACCAGACTGATGCCGTCGGTCTGCCGTGGCGCACCGGCAAGCTCATACAGCGTGGGCCCCAGGTCGAGATTGGACGACACCAGATGATTGTCCGTGCGCGACGCCACGCCGGGCAGAACCACCACCAGGGGTACGCGGATCGCTTCCTCGTAAACCTTGTTCTTGCCCCACAAGCCGTGTTCGCCCCACAGGTAGCCGTTGTCGGACGTAAAGACAAAGACCGTGTTGTCGAGTTGACCGAGCGCTGTGACTTTGGCGACGATGTCTGCAACCGAGCGGTCGACGCTTTGCAACGTCCTCAACTGCTTCCGCACGAAATTATCGTCGTCGGCCGGCAGGCCGTTTCTTTGCACCCAGCGCGGCTTGTCGCTCAGATCGGTCTCGGTATAGCCACGACCGCGGTACACGAAGTTGGCAAACAAATCGCTATCTTCCGCTGGCGGCGTTGCCGGGGGATGCGGAGGCGTCGAGGCCCAAAACGCAAAGAAGGGTTTGCCGGGCTGGAGGTGATTCAGAAAATTGAGCAGTCGGTCGCGCTCGAAATAGACGTTGTACTGGCCGCCAGCCGCCGCCCGCGTACCGGTGCTGGAATGCTGAGCAGTACTGCTTCCCACTGTATACGTGAAATCAAACCAACCGGTGCCCGACGCATCTTCGGTTTGTCGACCCACGAACTGGTCCCAGCCGGGTGGTACATACAAGCCGAGCGCATGGTATCCGTTCAACCATTTTCCACCGAAGAAGGTCTGGTAACCGGCCTGTTGCAGCACCGTTCCGAGATTCGTCGTGTCGTTGAAGATAGAAGCGCTGCCGTCGGGAAGCGTGTTATCCTGCACGCCCGTATTCTTCGCCAGGAATCCGCCGGAATACATCGTGGCGCGGCTTGGACAACACAGCGGCGTCGGCACATAGGCGTTGTTGAACGTTACTCCGCGCGACACCAGCAGGTTCGTGACATTAGCCATTTTTGATAACGTGTCGAATCGCTGATCGTCGGTCATGATGACGACCATATTCATATTGCCGCCAGTGCTGACGCAGGGACCCAGCGTCGCGAGATCCACGGGCGTCGGCACCGACGTTATGCCGGCGCCCATCAGCACGGTCGGAGAAGCGCCCTGCAGCGCGAAGCATACGCTGGCCGTGGCGGGAAACGCGAAGTCGACGCCGTCCTGGCCGGTGTTCCACACCCTGAGATCGAAGCTGATGCGGCCGGACGTGGACGTGTCCAGGACATCCTGGGATTCGATCGACACCCCGTTGACGCTCGTAAAGGGCGCGCTCGATACGATCTCGCCGCGGTAATCGGCCGATCCTCCGCCGGCGGTCACGCGCAGATGCCAGCCGCCGCCCGGGCCGTCCCGCCACAGAAACAGGCCGGCCTGGGTCGCGGGGTCGTAAGCCGGTTGCCCATCCTGACTCGGCGTTCCCCCGCCGCACGGGCTGAGCGTCTCAAGATCGAACGAACCCATGATCGGCACGCGATTAGGCCCGATCAGAACCGGCTGGTCCGGTGTCGCCAGCGTGAAGCAGACGCTGCTGTCGACCGGAAAACTGAAATCGACGCCGTCCTGCCCACTCACCGCCATGAAATCGAAACGGATCTGGGCGCTGTTGGTCGTATCGAGTGTATCCCCACTCTCCAGATCCACCGGCGTCACGGCGGTAAAAGCGCGATTGGACTTGATGGACCCCGTGAAGCTCGTCGACGTGCCTGCACCGGTCACGCGCAGATGCCAGCCGCCGTCACTCGTCCTCCAAAGAAATGCCCCCAGGTCCGTGGCGGGGTTGTACGTGGGTTGCCCGTCGAACTGAGGGGCGCCAGACAAATCCAGTAAATTGAAAGGCGCCGTCATCGCAACCCGGTTGGGCCCGACCAGCACCGGAATACCGGTCGTCACCAGGGAGAAAGTGGCATTTGCGCCAGTGGGGAGCACGAAATCGAAGCCGTCGACACCGCTATTCCAGGTACGGAAGCTGTACGCAATCCGTGTCGATACCGGAGAGTCCAACCGGTCCGTTCCTTCCACAGAGTAGGGGGTGTAGTCGGTGAAGGGATAGGTAGAGTTCAGTTCCCCATCCACGGCAAATTGGGTTCCGCCACCCATCGCGCGGAAGGACCAAGCGCCCGTAGTGCAATCCTGCCACAGGAAAATTCCCCGGTCGGTGGCCGGGTCGTAGCTGGGCGTGCCGCACGGGATCACGTCCGCCTTGGCGACCGGAACCGCTAGCCAGGCCAGCAGTACAAGCAGGCACATGACCCAAATTGTCCGGGGCCGCCACGCCGTATCCGACCTGGCAACTCCATAGAAATTCTCCGTGGCCCTAAGCGCCGTTGCTGATTTCGGCATAGTCATCACTTCATTCCCCCCCGGGGCGAGCATATCTAAAACATGGCTTAATTCAAAATGTAGCGGCGGGTTTGTTCGAAGTGAGACAAACCCGCCCTGCCAAACACTTAATTACAGGCCGAAGCAGTATTCAGATCCAGATCCAGGTTGGCCGTCCCTAATGCCGCACGTCCCGCACCGACATACACAGGCAACGCCGGCCCGACCGGTGTATAACACCCACCCGCGGCGGGAACGAAGTCAATCCCGTCCAGTCCGATATTCCAGATGTTCAACTGATAGCTCAGTTGGTTCGGGTTGGTGGTGACGTCCAGCACGTCGCTTGATTCGACGCTGACCGGTGTCAGAGCGACCAAGCCACCGGGCGAGGCCACAGTGCCCTGGAATGTCAGGCTGGTCGGCGTGCCGCCTCCGGTAACACGGAGGTGCCACTGGTTGCTGCCGTTGCAGTCCTTCCAGATGAACGTCGCGCGATCGACCGAATTGCTGAAGGCCGGTTGACCGCAGACACTGATCACCACCGCGCCGGCGCAAGCGTGCAAGTTAGTCAGGTTCAGCGTGGAAGACACCGCCGGCACGCGGTTGACACCCAGGTAGACCGGCAGGTCGGGCGAGGTGGGCGTGAAGCAGGCATCGGCGCTCGGCGTGAAATCGAAGCCGTCGATGCCGACGTTCCACACGTTCAGGGTGTACGCAAGCGTGTTGGGGTCGGTCGTCGCGTCCAGCACATCGTTTGACTCGAGGCTGACCGGCGTCAGCGAGACCAAGCCACCGGGCGAAGCCACGGTTCCCTGAAACTTCAGACCGGTCGGCGTGCCGCCCCCGGTGACACGGAGGTGCCACTGGTTGCTGCCGTTGCAGTCTTTCCAGATGAACGTCGCCCGATCGACCGCATTGCTGATGGCGGGTTGGCCACAGGCATCGATTGGGTTGTTATGGCCACCCCCACTGCGATCCACCAGCAGCGTCATTGCACCGCCCTGGGTCAGCCGGTACAGACCGTCCGCCTTCACCCCGGTGTAGTTGTCCTCGGTGCCGTTCGGCCACACCACCCGCACATCCGCCGTAGTGTTGCCCGCCAGACCCACGTGGGTGCGCATGAAGTTCTGCGACCAGCGGTGGTAGCCGCCGTTCTGTTCCCGGTACTGCGTCTTGCCGCCCGCCGTCACATACACCTTGGCGCCGATCGCGTCCCGGTTGTCCTGCACCCCCTCCAGGTCGAACTCCAGCCAGTGGTTGCCGCTGCCGGCGTTGTGGAACAGCGCCTTCGGACCACCCCGTGCATGCGGACGCAAGTTCGACCCATTGGCCACGAAGGCATCCATGTAACCGTCGATGTCGTAGTCCGCCGTGATCACGCTGTCGCCGGTACCCGCGTTGCCATATATAGCCGCCCCGATCCGGCCCGCCGCGCCACCGGCATTCGGCACCTGGGTGAAGGTCCCGTCACCGTTGTTCTGGTACACGATGTTGGCGATGTTTTCCGCGCCCCCCGAACAGGCCAGGAAGATATCCTGATCCATGTCGTTGTCGAAGTCCGCCACCGCCGCGCTGCGACACAGAATCGAGCCGTCCAGTCGGCTGGCCGTGGTCCGGTCGACATACCCCGACGGCGAACTCATCAGCAGCATCGGCTTCGCCGGCTTGTCCGCGCCGGTGGCGCCGAAAAACTTCAGGTTGGTGATGTTCTGCGTGGAGGTGGCCCCCACCCAGGCTAAGTTGTAATGGCCGCTGGACTGAGCCTTCTGATAGATCGTCCAGGTCTGCTGGGTCTGGTCATAGCCAATGTTCAACCCCACCGCATCGGTGCGCAATCCCCAGTTGGCCGAATCCGCCGGGTCCAGCGTGAACGTCAGACCGGTCGGGTGCCGGCCGTTGGCACCGATACCGATATAGTGGGGATCGCCGTCGAAGTCGCTGCCGGCCTCCATGTTGACCTCCACGGTCAACACACCGCCGGTCTGGAAGGTCGCACGCTTGACATTGCTCCCTGCGGTGAAGATGTGTGTCTCCACCTGTCTGGCATTCGCCTGCGCAGCACCGGAGCTGTACTCCGATGCCAACACCAGAAAGAAGTCCGGCTTGCCGTCGCCGTTGAAGTCGCCCGTGGCCACGTCATTGACGCGATCCACCTGGGGCAACACACTGGTCACGTCCACCACCGTGGTGTTCGCCGCTCTTCTGAAAGGCGTACACGCTGCCCGGCCATGACTCGTTGACGGGGGCGCAGATGAACTCCAGCCCCGGATGGGTTGGATCGACGTCCGCCAGGTTCGCGTACTCGCCGTCGTTGTCACACGCAATGGGTACTCTTTTCGACGGATCAAACGCGCCGTTGCTCTGTTGCGGGAAGAAGCCCTGACGACCCAGCGCAACGGCTGCCACGTCGAGGCGGCCGTCCCCGTTGTAATCGAGCAGAACCGATTGGCGAGATCCAAGATCCCCGAAATTCGTGCCCGCTGACGCCGTGATATCGTACAACAGGCCGCCGTTGTTCTGCAGATAGAGATTGGGGAAGGTACTGATGGTCAGTATCAAATCCGTGTCGCCGTCGTTGTCGATATCACCACTGGTACAGCCGTGGAAATCAACCGAGGCGGGCCATCCCGTCCAACCCTTGACGTGCGACGCGTCGACCTGTTGCGACACGTCCTTGAACGTGCCGTCCGGCTGATACTCGAACAACACTGCGCGGTTCCACTGGTGATTGGCGACAAAGAAATCAGGATGATAGTCACCGTTGAAATCGCCCGAAACCGCACCCCAGGTCTGCGTCGAGTTGCTCGCGACACCCGACTGGACGCTGACATCATCGAAGGAAATTGCCGCCGACACACCCTGGGCAACCAGACTCAAACTGAAGAAAAGAAAAAAATCCCTTGATCGAATCATGACGTCCCCGGAATTCATTTTCTGAAGCATTTGTTCTTAGCGTTTTTAGGTGCAAACAGGAGTGAGTATCGTACCTACCCCATTTGACAGTTTAGCTGAAGTATAGTACCCGTGAACCCCGGATGCAAGGAGGGCCCGTTACCCGTCGGATTGAGTCCGTTGATGCTCAACTAACCGCAAAAATAATGCCATGCAGGCATGCGAAATCGGCGGAACGCCAGGGTCCGTTTGATCGCATCCAAGCCTGATCATCAAATGACGGGGCTCCTCCCATTAGTCCGTGGGTACCACTTGCCAATGCATGATCGCAACGGCATCTTCCAGTCCCGACTCGATCAACCCATTACGCGCATCGGGCTGCACGCGCTTAGGACACCGCCTCGAACGCCACGGGCGAACAGCCTCTGTGAACGCGTGATCGGAACACTCTGCCGGGAATGTCTGGATTTCCTGATTCCGCTGACGGAAACTTGCGTGCGCACCGTTCTGAAGCACTGATGCATTAGGCGGCGGGTTTGTTCGAAGTGAGACAAACCCGCCCTGCCAAACACTTAATTACAGGCCGAAGTAGTATTCAGATCCAGATCCAGGTTGGCCGTCCCTAATGCCGCGCGTCCCGCACCGACATACACAGGCAACGCCGGCCCCACCGGTGTGTAACACCCACCCGCTGCGGGAACGAAGTCAATCCCGTCCAGTCCGGTATTCCAGATGTTCAACTGATAGCTCAGTTGGTTCGGGTCGGTGGTGACGTCCAGCACGTCGCTTGATTCGACGCTGACCGGTGTCAGAGCGACCAAGCCACCGGGCGAGGCCACAGTGCCCTGGAATGTCAGGCTGGTCGGCGTGCCGCCTCCGGTAACACGGAGGTGCCACTGGTTGCTGCCGTTGCAGTCCTTCCAGATGAACGTCGCGCGATCGACCGAATTGCTGAAGGCCGGTTGGCCGCAGACACTGATCACCACAGTGCCGTCGTCCGCGGGATTCAGCGGGTCTGTGCCATTGTTCACTTCGTCGCCGTCATTGACACCGCCGCCGTCCGTATCCGGGTTGTTCGGATCGGTACCCAGCGCCGCTTCCTGGGCGTCGGTCAGGCCGTCGCCATCGGTGTCCACCGCGCCGGCGCAAGCGTGCAAGTTAGTCAGGTTCAGCGTGGAAGAAACCGCTGGTACGCGGTTGACGCCGAGGTAGACCGGCAGGTCAGGCGAGGTGGGCGTGAAACAGGCGTCGGTGCTTGGCGTGAAATCGACGCCGTCGACGCCGGTGTTCCAAACGTTCAGGGTGTAGGCGAGCGCGTTGGGGTCGGTCGTCGTGTCCAGCACATCGCTTGCCTCGAGGCCGACTGGGGTGAGGTTGGCAACACCGCCTGACGACTGGATCGTGCCTTGATAGGCCAGTCCGGTGCTCGATCCGCCGCCGCTCACCCGCAGGTGCCAGCGATTACTCCCGTCGCAGTCCAGCCACAGGAACGTCGCCCTGTCAGTTGAACCGCTGAACGTGGGTGCGCCACAAGCATCGGCCGGGGTGTTGGCGTCGTCAGCGGGATTGAGCGGATCCGTGCCGCGGGCGACCTCGGTACCGTCGTTGATACCGCCGCCGTCCGTATCCGGGTTGTTCGGATCGGTACCCAGCGCCGCTTCCTGGGCGTCGGTCAGGCCGTCACCGTCGGTGTCGACGCTGCCGGGACCGCGATCCACCAACCGCGTGATGGCACCGCCCTGGGTCAGCCGGTACAGACCGTCCGCGTTCACCCCGGTGTAGTTGTCCTCGGTGCCGTTCGGCCACACCACCCGCACATCCGCCGTGGTGTTGCCCGCCAGGCCCACGTGGATGCGCATGAAGTTCTGCGACCAGCGGTGGTAGCCGCCGTTCTGTTCCCGGTACTGCGTCTTGCCGCCCGCCGTCACATACACCTTGGCGCCGATCGCGTCCCGGTTGTCCTGCACACCCTGCAGGTCGAACTCCAGCCAGTGATTGCCGCTGCCGGTGTTGTGGAACAGCTGCTTCGGGCCACCCTCATACAGCGGACGCATGTTCAGGCCGTTGGACACGAAGGCATCCATGTAACCGTCGATGTCGTAGTCCGCCGTGATCACGCTTTCGCTGGTACCCGCATTGTTGCCCACCGCCGCCCCGAGCAGACCCGCCACACCGGCATTCGGCACCTGGGTGAAGGTCCCGTCACCGTTGTTCCGGTAAACGATGTTGGCGATGTTTTCCGCGCCCCCCGAACAGGCCAGGAAGATATCTTCGTCCATGTCGTTGTCGAAGTCCGCCACCGCCGCGCTGCGACACAGAATCTTGCCGCCCAACCCGCTGGCCGTGGTCGCGTCGACATACCCCGACGGCGAACTCAGCAACAGCATCGGCTTCTCCGGCTTGTCCGCGTCGGTCTGTCCGACCAACTGCACGTTGGTGATGTCCTGCGTGGAGTTGACCCCCACCCAGTTATAGTTGTAATTGCTGCCGCTGACACCATCGGGATCCTTCGTGTAGACCGTCCAGGTCTGCTGGGTCTGGTCATAGCCGATGTTCAACCCCAGCGCATCGGTGCGCAATCCCCAGTTGGCCGAATCCGCCGGGTCCAGCGTGAACGTCAGACCGGTCGGGTGCCAGCCGCTGGCACCGATACCGATCATCGTCGGGTCACCCTGTTTGTTATCGTTGTTGCCGGCGCGCATATCCGCCCGCACACTCAGCACGCCGCTGCTCTTGAAGGTCACATACTTGACGTTGCCCGCCGCGGAGATCATGGTCATCTCCACGTTGTTGGAATTCGCCTGCACCGCACTGGAACTGCGTTCCGAACCGATCACCAGGAAGAGATCCGGCTTGCCGTCGCCGTTGAAGTCGCCCGTCGCCACGTCGTCGACCCGATCCACCTGGGGCAGGACACTGGTCACATCCAGCACCGTGGTGGTGGTGCCGTTCTTCTGAAACGCGTACACGTTGCCCGGCCACGACGCGTTGCGCGGGCCGCAGATGAACTCCAGGCCCGGATGGGTTGGATCAACGTCCGCCAGGTTCGCGAACGAACCGTCGTTCTGGCAGTTGATAGACACTTTCTTGGACGTATTGAAAGTGCCGTTGCTCTGCTGCGGGAAGAAGGCCGAACGATACAGCGCGACTATCGCCACGTCGAGGCGGCCGTCGCCGTTGTAGTCCAGAAAGATCGGCTGGCGGAACCCGCCCTCCTTGAGGTCCGTACCCACTGACGACGACATATCGGTGAGCAGACCGCCGTTGTTCTGCAGATAGACATCCGGCGCGGTACTGATGCCCAGGAACAGATCCTGGTCGCCGTCGTTGTCGAAGTCGCCAAAGGTCGTGCCGTGGTAATCGACATTGGAACGACCGCCGGTCCAGCCCTTGATGTGGGATACGTCAACCGTGTGGGAGACATCCTTGAACGTGCCGTCCGGCTGATACTCGAACAACACCGCGCGCTCGCGGTGATCGGCACAGAACATGTCAGGATAATAGTCCCCGTTGAGATCCCCCCAGTCCGCACCCCAAGTCTCCGTCGCACTGCTGGCAACGCCGGACTGCACGCTCACATCATCAAAGGTAATCGCGGCCGCCACACCCTGGGCAACCAAACTCAAACCGAAAAATACACAAAGACCCCCTAGACGAAACATCACTTACCTCCCCATTCCCGCTTTAATTCCCGTAGCACAAGCCGGAGCCCGTATTAGGGAAAACCGGCACAAGACGACCCCTTGCAGGCTTGATGGGGTCCGTTGCTTCCGTTAGTAAAGACAACGCCGTGCACGTGATCGGAGAAGCGCGTGCAGACGGGCTGAAACAACTGAATCCCCGTCATGTTCAGAAAGAGTTTTCAGCTTGAAAACTCTTCTGCCACCGATAGCGCGCAATGGTCTCTATGCTTGTTATTTCGCGCTATAGAGAGGCTGAATGGCGATCGAACTCAGACTGCTCTAGACGATGTCTGCTAACCATATCACTTAGGCATCGAAATGTTCAACAATCCGTTTGTATCGGGCCGGAGATCCAATCCCTGTCTCGCGGGGAAGGCATGGGTCACGCCGTGTGCAGCGGTGACCAGATCGCTCAGTGTTTTTAGCAACTGACTGAAATCTCCTAGAAATATTGTCATAAAGTCGCGCACCGATTCAGGGCATAGACGACAAGTACGTGTGGCTCGCAAGCCCTTCAAATTGCGGTTGCGCAAAGGGCGAGCCCGGCCCAGCGGGGTCATTGCATTAACGATTCTAATCAGCACGGACTTTTTACCCTGGTCGCCCTACTGGTCGTCCAAGTAATCGAGCGGAATTGTATCCCTGGCTACCGCGTTGCCGTCATTCGACGCCACTATCATGATCACCAAGTTCGGCTGATCGATCCGAGTCAAGTCGAATATCCAGCCCACGTCAAACAAGCTTGGCACGTGGCAGCTAACGATCGCTGACACAACTATTAATAGATTTGTTGAAATCCAGCGGATGCCTCGGCCGTTCAAGAGACCCATTTGGGGTGAACAATGACTTCCGAACAGAGGCCGAAACGATGAGGAAAGGCAGGGATTGAGGGTGCGGGAAACCCACACCCTCAATCAGATCATGCTGTTACTGGTGATGTCGGCGTATTGAATGAAGGGGCGGCTGAAACAACCCCGCCCCGCCAAACAATTAATTACAGGCCGAAGCAGTATCCAGATCCAGGTCCAGGTTGGCCGTCCCCAGTGTCTTACGCTGCGCACCCACGTAGACAGGCAGCGCCGGCGCGACCGGCGTATAACAGCCTCCGGCGGTGGGAACGAAATCGATCCCGTCCATACCGTTGTTATAGACGTTCATCTGATAGCTCAGCGCGTCCGGGTTGGTGGTAACGTCCAGCACGTCGCTTGCCTCGATGCTGACCGGTGTCAGAGACACCAAACCACCGGGCGAAGCCACGGTTCCCTGAAACTTCAGGTTGGTTGGTGAACCGCCCCCGGTGACGCGCAGGTGCCATTGGTTGCTGCCGTTACAATCTTTCCAGATGAACGTTGCGCGATCAGCCGAATTGCTGAAGGCGGGTTGGCCGCAAACACTGACCACCACATTGCCGTCGTCAGCGGGATCGAGCGGATTGGTGCCATTGGCCACCTCAGTACCGTCATTGACACCACCGCCGTCCGTATCCGGGTTGTTCGGATTGGTACCCAGCGCCGCTTCCTGATGGTCGGTCAGGCCGTCGCCGTCGGTGTCTTGGGTGTTATGATCCACCAGCCGCGTGATGGCACCGCCCTGGGTCAGCCGGTACAGCCCGTCCGCGTCCACCCCGGTGTAGTTGTCCTGGGTGCCGTTCGGCCACACCACCCGCACATCCGCCGTGGTGTTGCCCGCCAGGCCCACGTGGATGCGCATGTCGTTCTGCGACCAGCGGTGGTAGCCGCCGTTCTGTTCCCGGTACTGCGTCTTGCCGCCCGCCGTCACATACACCTTGGCGCCGATCGCATCCCGGTTGTCCTGCACACCCTTCAGGTCGAACTCCAGCCAGTGGTTGCCGCTGCCGGTGTTGTGGAACAGCTGCTTCGGGCCACCCTCATACAGCGGACGCATGTTCAGGCCGTTGGACACGAAGGCATCCATGTAACCGTCGATGTCGTAGTCCGCCGTGATCACGCTGTCGCTGGTACCGGCGTTGTTGCCCACCGCCGCTCCGAGCAGACCCGCCGCACCACCGGCGTTCGCCACCTTGGTGAAGGTCCCGTCACCGTTGTTCCGGTAAACGATGTTGGCGATGTTTTCCGCACCGCCCGAACAGGCCAGGAAAATGTCCTGATCCATGTCGTTGTCGAAGTCCGCCACCGCCGCGCTGCGACACAGAATCTTGCCGCCCAACCCGCTGGCCGTGGTCGCGTCGACATACCCCGACGGCGAACTCAGCAACAGCATCGGCGTCGCCGGCTTGTCCGCGTCGGTCAGACCGACAAACGTCACGTTGGTGATGTCCTGCGTCGAGTTGACCCCCACCCAGTTATAGTTGTAATTGCTGCCGCTCACGCCATCGGGATCCTTCGTGTAGACCGTCCAGGTCTGCTGGGTCTGGTCATAGCCGATGTTCAACCCCAGCGCATCGGTGCGCAGCCCCCAGTTGGCCGAATTCGCCGGGTCCAGCGTGAACGTCAGACCGGTCGGGTGCCGGCCGCTGGCACCGATACCGATCATCGTCGGGTCACCCTGTTTGTTATCGTTGTTGCCGGCGCGCATATCCGCCAGCACACTCAGCACGCCGCTGCTCTTGAAGGTCACATACTTGACGTTGCCCGCCGCGGAGATCATGGTCATCTCCACGTTCTTGGAATTCGCCTGCACCGCACTGGAACTGCGTTCCGAACCGATCACCAGGAAGAGATCCGGCTTGCCATCGCCGTTGAAGTCGCCCGTGGCCACGTCGTCGACCCGATCCACGTGGGGCAACACACTGGTCACGTCCACCACCGTGGTTTTGCCGCCGTTCTTCTGAAACGCGTACACGTTGCCCGGCCACGACGCATTGCGCGGGCCGCAGATGAACTCCAGGCCCGGATGGGTCGGATCGACGTCCGCCAGGTTCGCGAACGAACCGTCGTTCTGGCAGTTGATAGACACTTTGTTGGACGAATTGAAAGTACCGTTGCTCTGCTGCGGGAAAAACGCCGAAGACCTCAGCGCAACAACCGCCACGTCGAGGCGACCGTCGCCGTTGTAGTCAAGAAAAATGGGCTGGCGGAGCCCGCCCTCCTTGAGGTCCGTACCCAGGGACGACGACATATCGGTGAGCAGACCGCCGTTGTTCTGCAGATAGATGTCCGGCTCGGAACTGATGCCCAGGAACGAATCCTTGTCGCCGTCGTTGTCGAGGTCACCAAAGGTCGTACCATGGTAGTCGACGTTGGAACGCCCGCCGGTCCAGCCTTTGATGTGGGACAGGTCAACCTGGTGGGACACATCCTTAAACGTGCCGTTCGGCTGATACTCGAACAACACGGCGCGCTCGCGATGATCGGCTACGAAGATGTCGGGGTAATAGTCCCCGTTGAGATCCCCCCAGTCCGCACCCCAGGTCTCCGTCGCACTGCTGGCAACGCCGGACTGCACGCTCACATCATCAAAGGTAATCGCGGCCGCCACACCCTGGGCAACCAAACTCAAACCGAAAAATACACAAAGATCACTGGGACGCAACATACATGACTACCTCCGAACTCACGTTCGAAACTGATTTGATTTGTATTCCCCAATACGAGCTGGAGCTGATGATTACTGCTTGAATGGCTGGTCCATATCAGCCCCGAAGGAACGGGACCCTTCGGATAATGCTTCCGTTGCCACCCCCTTAATAATACCGAGCAAGTCACAACCGCTCTCATCAAAAAAATCTGGCCGAACTGTAGTGATTATTTCCTGGACCGTAAGTCTAGGTTAGAGAAATACAGAATGTAAAGCGTCTTTTAATTTGCCCCACAAATAAATTCTTTGTATCTTGACATATCAAATGTTTATCTGAACTCAGCAGATCCTAAGCCTGCCTAATCTAGTGTAAAGTTTTTCGTCATTTGATTATTCAGCCCGGCCATGCCGACCGCCTCGTTTGGTGCAGGCACGCCTCTCGATTTCCACGGGATGCGGTTCAAAGAAGCTGACATTTCCCAGCGGACCCACCACCAAAACCGGACGCGGTTCAATTATTTCTCAACCCGGATGCCGATGATATCTCCGGCCACCGGGCGAGTCTGCGTCGCAAACCTCCCGGTGCTTCAGAAGTACCACATGGCATGAGACGTAAACGATGAACCGGTCAGCGAGACTCTTCAAAGCACTGTTGACACTTTGTCTGCTCGGACAGCTGACAGCCTGTGGTGGGGGCAGTGGAAGCGCCGCCACACTAAGCAAGTCCGCTGCCCCGCGGGCGATCAAACAGTCAACGCCAGTAGCCATCGTCAGTGGCAGAAGTCACAGACCACGAACTCCACTGTTCAATCAACCGCCGGGAATACCCCCCCTAGACTGACCGGCACCCCCCGGGCAGCCATTACAGTTGGTGACCAATACAGCTTCAAGCCCGCTGCGTTTGACGCCGAGGGCGATACCTTGGTTTTCAATATCCGGAACTGCCCCGGATGGCTCGCCTTCAATGCCGCTGACGGCAGCGCGTCCGGCACGCCGACCACAGCTGATATCGGTACCGATAGTAACATCGTTATTACCGCATCCGATGGAACCGACAGCGCGTCCATGGGCCCTTTCAGCATCGTTGTCAACGATGTTGCAAAGGTCCAGACAACGACCCGGAAATACAACCCCGGCCACTACATTGACCTGCTCAGATACGAGACACTCAGTACGCGGAGCGACAGTTACTTTACCGACGCGATGAGAGCCGGTGTCACCGGGTTCCAGGTTCATTACTACTGGCGCGACCTGGAACCGGCGCCTGGCGTGTACGATTTCTCCCGCATCCAGCACGACCTGGACCTGGCGTCCAGCCAGGGCCTGCACCTGATCGTTATGCCGGCTGACAAGACTTTCAAGCACGAATCACCGGTGCCGGATTACCTGGCCAAATACATGCTGCCTAACAGGCCAGGTGGCTACACCGTAGAACGCTGGCAACCCTATGTCATCGATCGCTGGGTCAAGCTGGTACAGGCCATGGGCAAACAGTTTGACAGTAACCCTTACTTCGAGGGCGTTTCCACCGGAGAAACTGCACTGGGCATTGACAATGCCGTGTTAACCGCCAACGGCTATACCCCCGAAATCTATCGGGATGCGCTAATCGATATGCTGCAGCGTTCCGCTGAAGTCGTGCCCACCTCCCGTGTATTCTGGTTCATGAACTTCTTCCCCATGCGCCAGGACTACATCGCCCAGGTTGCGAGTGCTGTCGCACCGTTCGGCGTAGCGATGGGCGGTCCCGATATCCTGCCGGACAATTCGTCGCTCACCCAACTGGCCTACCCGTTCTACGACCAATTCCAGGGCAGCATGCCGCTCTTCTGCGCCGCCATGCCGGACAGCTACACGCACGTGCACAAGGACACGTCATTCCCCACCAAATACTGGACCATGCAGGAGCTGTTCCACTTCGCACGCGACAAGCTGCATCTGAACTACATATTCTGGACCAGCGTGCCCAACTCTTCCACGGCCTACGACACGTACGACGCCTACCCGGTTATAGAGAATAACCCGGCGTTCAACCTGTAATTCGGATAACCTCCTGTGGAGCGAGGACCCTGCGCAGGAGGTAATGGAGCCGGCCTTTCCGAACGCAACGCTTGTCGGTCTCGACGCCGTCTGACGAAGATGGCGAGTTCCGGACAGAATCCCGGCTACCTAATGCGGCTCGGCGCCTGCCGAATTACTCCCGACTTCCTGACAAAGGATGTAGTCGACAGCCTTGCCGGGATCTATCGGTCGCATCATAAAGCCCCGCACAGCGGCCAGCGCAGTGACCTGCCAGACCAGCTGGGCAAAGAGCGAATCTCGCAGGCTTCGTATCCGGACTGCGCGGATCAGCACCAGCATGACGATCACGGCGATCGTCGCCACGAGTAACCAGGGCGAGTAGGGCAACAGCAACAAACCGGCAGCGAGCCCGCACCATAGGGCCAAGCCCACTCCAATGTGTTTCTGGTGCATGACTACATCAAGAAAATAGGGCTTCCCAAGCGCAGCCCTGAGCACCTCGCCGCCCCCGTCGAGATAGCGGCTGCGCCAGCGCCGCATGAGCAATCGGAGGCTGCTCTCCATATAACCATAATGGACAACGCTGCGCACATCAATTCTGCGCAGGCTCCAGCCATCGTAGCTCAGCCTGAGGCCAAGATCCTGCTCCTCGTAGGCGTGCAGGTTCCGGTTGGAAAGATAGCCCGCCTGTTCCAGTGCGGAGCGCCGGTAGAGGCCGCCCATATCCAGCCACCTGACCTTGCCGGCGACACCTTCGGCTTTTCTGCGCTTGCGCCCCCTAAATTGGTAGCTGGCTGTGCTCCTTTCCTCAATCAGACCACCAACTCCCCCCAAAGCAGGATCCTGCTCCATTTCGGCGATCGCAAGCGGCAGAAAGTCTGGGTCCATCTCCATGTCGCCGTCCAGAATATAGACGAACCGCCCCCTGGCGACCTGATACCCCAGTTGTGGGCCGACACCACAGCGCCGCTCCGCCGGATTCTTCAGCTGAACAATGGTAATGGGATAGCGCCGGGCAATGTCCACTGTAGCGTCTGTCGATAGACTATCGGCCAGAATCACCTCGCCGCCCATCTTTTGCACTGCGGCCAGCGCAGACCGCACCGCCATTTCGATATGCGCTTCCTCGTTGAGCGCCTTGATGATAATCGAAACCTTTAAATCCTCTGATCGAGGCATTTGTTGGTCAAATCCATCCACGTTCATAGCAACCGATTGCAACTCGCCATTCATCCGGACCACGCTGCCTGCAGGCAACGACTGGACTGGGCATGACCATCTAGCCGGTCGTTCGATCCTGTCTGTCAGTTTCGGACCTGATTTCCTGCGGTAGTGCGTCGCGCGACGCTTTTCAGATCATTACGCGATTCCACGCAGGGCGTCGCGTCCGACATGCAAGAACGTCTCGAACCCTGCTTCGGCGCGCATCGAAGTTAGTGTGCTCATACCGCTGTCTGCGAGCCACCGCTTCCCAACTTGCTGAGAAGCGCCCGTACCTGTATCAGCGCTCTGCGCGGATTCACCATGAATACTCCGGCGATATGCAGCGGATAACTTAAGCGGTAGCGCAGTTCTGTATACCAGATTCCGCTTACGGCTTTCTGAGCCGTGTAACCAAAGCCTTCCATCAGCGAACCGCAGTATCTCTCCGTAATGGATGTTTCGGCTGGCAACAGCTCGGTCTTCCATTTATCAATGGCATCCCTGTGCAAACCCTTTCTCGCGCCTCCGACCGACGACTGATGGGAGGAATTGATCTGGCTCACATCCAGCATGGCTGGTTCATAATCGACGTGGATGCGCTCACAGAGGTCGCGCACGGTGACTTCGGGCCTTTCAAGCAAATCCTCAAAGCGGAGCACCGTGAACCGGGGATGATTCTGCAACTGCCGCGCAATAGCCGAGGCACCACGCCATAGTTTCGCAACGGTGTAGGGATGATAGTTCATCCAGGTACGCAATGTATGACTTCTGGGAACCGCGTCCTTGTTGGTCGCATTCCTGCGCCGTTTCCACCGTTGTTTCTGCGAGGCCATAACCGCCCGTGGGTCTCGCATCATGTGGATCACATACGAATTAGGGTAAAGTTTGAGCAACGCTTCTGCATAGAAAATGTTTCGCGGTGTCTGTTCGCAGGGAATGGTCTTCCCCGACTCGATCGCCAGCTGGTGGACCGCAGTGGCAAACAGCTCGCCGGGGTCCCGGCTTTTCTCATTCATGGCATTCAACAGTGCTTCCGCCCTGTTCGCATCCTCGAAATTCGGCCTGGCTACGTTAATACCCTCCCTCTGGCGGGCGAACAGGGTGGCCAGCGCCAGCTTCGCCTGGTGCACGCCTAGCGTCGAAACCGATCGAGGGTCCCAGAACTCGCCAAAGTACTGCAGCTCTCGGAGACCATGGATATCTGATTGATTTCTCAGAATAAAACTCATCAGCGTGGTACCAGACCTGGAAGCACCGGTAATGAACAGCATTTTCTGATCGGAATTCATCGCTAAAAACTCGTCATCGTTCTTGCTCGCGGTATTTAGAGTATTTGCGCACCACGCTTTCCCGCCACACACAGTAGTGACCAACACTGTCCATGGTACCAAAGGCAATGTCCACGCCATAGTCAGCCACTAGCACTCTAGTGGCGCGTTGCTCTTTAGGGACCGTCCAACGGTAACAAAGGGATCGGCCGGTTGCCACACAACGGCGAATTTCCGGTTCACCTCGCGCTCGGCATCCTACCTGATCCTGGCCGGTTCCACTCGCGCGGAGACCCGGGGGTGTCGGCCGCACCGGTGTCCTGGCTCCCGGTCGCGTAATGCCATTGGAACGAGTTGGTCGATTCGATTGTAACGGCCAAACAGGGCCGCGGACTGCAAATTCTGGGAGGTCCCCATCCGGCAGAGGGCGTGTAAAGACTCGGAATAAGCACGGATCGAGGAGTACCGAAATCCTTCCTTTCATGCCGATCGTCGCTTTACGGTCTTCCGGTGAAATCGAAATTTCGAGAACAGTCGGATAATGCGAGTACTCAGATAGCCCGGGTCGATTCCGGCGCTGCGTGCTCACCGGTAGATGTGCCTCCGGTTGCAGCAAGAGACCGCCTGTCTTCCGCGGACGGGCGGTCGCTTGCTCGACTGCACCCGGAACGCTCGGGGTCGATGATCTGACGTCCCCGACCGGAACTACCGAACGCCTGCGAGTGTTGAAACGACAGCCATTGCCCGTGGTGTGCGGACCACGTGCGAACCGGGCGCCCGGATCGCCGGGGCCCGGTACCGGAATCGGATTTTGGGGACCGCCATCGAGCACGCATGCGCCGCAGGCAGTGGATCGGTGCGGTCGCTGCGAAATTTTGGTATGCTGGCCCGCTATGCATTCTGTTGGATTGCCCGCTCATCGGTTCCACGTCCAGGTCAGGGAGCCCCCTGCACAGGTCGGCGTAAGTCGTTGATAATGTGCGATCTGGTAGCGGCTGAATTGAGTAAGTAGCTTGTGAAGCAGACGACCTTTACATCGCTGGGCACGCGGCGCGAGCGATTTCTGGCCAAGATGGACGCTGTGATCCCGGGAGCTCGGTCGAGCGGGGACCGCAAGTTTCAGATGTTCAAGCGACTGTCGCTCTCCGGCAAGGTCCGCCACCGTGGACTGGCAATGTACAGCGACTGGCTGATCGGCGCCTTTTTCACTGGCGAGCCTTTATTTGCTCAGGCGACGGTCGTTACCAGCGATGACGCCGTGGTTCCCGCAAACCGGTTAAGCCGGAAACCGACCTTCCAACGTTGTTTTGCGTGTGTTCCGATGAGTTCGATCGCGCGTTTCGTCTTAATTCCAGTTTGCGCAGATGGATTTGCAGGGCTTTCCTAGCGACCAATTTTCGGTATCAGGCGTGAAACCCACTTTCATCGGCGTCGGCGCGCAGAAATGCGCCTCTACTTGGTTGTACCGGATCCTGAAGGAACATCCCCAGGTTTGTGTGGGCGAGGAAAAGGAAATCGACTTCTTCTCCTATCACTTCGACCACGGCCACCAGTGGTACGAACAGCAATTCGCCGCGTGCGCCGACCGGCCCTGCATGGGCGAGATTTCACCGTCCTATTTCTGCGAACCGGCGGTTCCCGAACGCCTGTCCGGCTACGCGCCGTCGGCCCGGATACTTCTGTCGCTGCGCGATCCGGTGCAGCGGGCGCTGTCCAACCATCGACACGAAATCCGGGTCGGCCATTTTTGCGGCAGCGATCTCAGCTTTGAAGCCGGACTTGCCAACAATCCCATGTACGTCGAACAAAGCCGCTATGCGACCCATCTGAAACGCTGGCTTGAGTACTTTCCGAAAGGTCAAATACTGGTCGTCTTGATGGAAGACATCGATAAAGACCCCCTCGCCGTGGCCCGCTCGGTCTACAAATTTCTTGGTATCGATGGCAACTATGTGCCGGAAGTACTGTCGAAGCGCATCAACCGAAGCTACGCTAACCGCTCCAGACGGCTCGCAAACATCAAAGACTCCATCTACAAAGGTACCCGAGCCGCCGGACTGGGCTGGGTATGGCGCCTTGGCGACGCCGTCGGCCTGAAGGCTTTGTATCGCAGGATCAACACGATGCCCAGCGAAGCGGCCATTCCGGCGCCAGACCCCGCCGTCCTCGCTGACCTGCGCCGGCAACTGACCCCCGAGATCAACGAACTCTCCGCGCTCATCGGGCGCCCTCTGGACACGTGGATCTGATGGCACTTTTCTATACGACAGACCGAAGCTTGAAGCTCTATTTGCATACCGGGGTCCGTCTGGGAGGGGACTTACGGACTGGTCGCCCTGCTGGCTGTGGTCGCCGGCGTAGTGAGCGGGAGCAGCCAGCCTGTGCTGGTTGTGATTGCGGCGGGCCTCATTCTGGCACTGGCCGTATCCTTGTCGCGTACCGCGTTGTTCTGGTTCGTCCTTGTCGGTGGCCTTGTCGTCGCCGGCGTGGCCCAGCTGTACCTGCCGGGCTCCAAGTATCTGCGTTACGTGGTTCTGCTGGCGTCGCTGGTAATTTTGGTTCACGGCGCTCTAGACAGCGCGAAAAATCCGATGGCGGGCAACCGCGCAAACCAGAACAGCATCCTGTTCTGGGCCATCAGTTTCGTGGTTCTCGCGATCGCGTCAATGGCTATCAATTGGAGTGGCGTCGGAGTGACCATAATGGGCCTCAAAGGGTACTTTCAGATGTGGGGATTTCTCTTCGCCCTCATCCTGGTTCGCTGGAATCCCAAACTGATCGATTCACTCCCCACGACGATTCTGGTGATCGCCTTCCTGCAGTTACCGTTGCGTGCTACACCAATACCTGGTTCTCGTACCGAAGCGCGTTGGACTGGGTGGCGGCATCGTGCCGGTTGACGTGGTTGCCGGAACGTTCGGCGCGAACCTACTGGGCGGCGGTGCCAACGCCGTTCTGGCGGCGTTCATGGTCGTCGTCGTGGCCTGTATCCTGGGTGCCTGGAAACACGGTGCGGTTACAAGTACGCGTGCGGTCGTCTATTCCATCGTCCTGCTTGCACCGATGTTCGTCAATGAGGCAAAGGTCACGGTTGTCTACCTGCCCATCGTGTTTCTGATCCTTTTTTACCAGGACATGATTCGGCACCCCCCTCGCTTCATCGTTTCCGGCCTCGCCGTAGCGGGGATACTCGCGGCGCTCATGACGGCCCTGACACTCGCAAATTCCAGCAACAACATCCATTCTTGCGTCGGATCTATCGAATACACGTTCGAACGCCAGACCGCCAGCATATCTGAGCGGGAGGGTTACAGCGAACTCAGCCGGTGGAGCGCAGCCCTCACGTTCCCTGGTTCGATCAGCACATCAACAACAACCGGATCTATCCCTGATCGGTCACGGTCCCGGCGCATCCCGCGTCCAGGACAGCGACAGTGGCCTTGACCTGGCAGGAGACACGCTCGCGGAAAAACGCTACGGCGGCCTGCCGATTGGCTATACCGCTGTTTCCGCACTGCTGTGGGACACGGGAATTCTTCGCCTACTCCTGGTGCTCGCGCTGTTCGGCTCCGCATTCAACAAGGCAACGTTGCTGATGCGGCACTATGAAGCGTCCAATCCGCTCGAGAGCGGTATTTTCGACGGCTTGCGCGCCGGTATCGTCGTGCTTGCCATCAGCCTGGCGCACAAGGACTTCTTTGCATACCACTTGCCCTACCAGACCTTGGTGGTGCTGATCTTCGGCTACCTGTCTATCAAAATGCGCGAAATGGATACCGCGGCAACCCAGCGGCACGCCGCGCGCCTGACCTGAACGAGCGTTTCCTATGGGAAAAGATACCTACGGCGAGTCCCGATTGAAGCGTGCGCTGGTCCACTTCGTGGGTGGGCGCGCCGCACAAGCGGTAGCGAGGGCAGGATTAATCCTGGTGCTGGTGCGCGTACTGAATGTACGAGACTATGGCGTCTACATGCTGATCGTAGGATTGTCGGAGATGATGCTGCAGGTGGCCTCGTTCGGCGTGCTGCCCGTTGCTCAGCGCTTCCTTCCCCAAGTGATCACCACGCTGGACATTAAAGGGTTGTTCCGCTTCGTCCGCAGTATCATCGCCATACAACTGGCCGTGCTGTGTCTGATGGCCCTGGGAATCAGTTCCGGCTGGACCCGAATAACCCCGCTGTTTGGGTTCTCGCCCGAACAGATTCACGCGACCCAATATGCGGTGATACTTTTCCTGCTGGTGCCCGCGTTCCGGTTCTCGGCGGAAATGCTCGAGGCCCTGCTGGAACAAGGCCGTGCGCAGATGGCGCGCGCGCTGATGCCGCTCGGTCGTATGATTGGCATCCTGATCCTGATCGGAATCGGCATGAAGCTGAATCTCTCGATCCTGGTGGCCATTGACATTATCGTCACGCTGATTTGCCTCGCCGCCGGTTACAGACTCCTGTACACGAGCCTGGTCGCACAACAGGCCACCGGCAGCGATATCGGTGAACTACCGGTACGGCAGATGATCGAATTCGCCTGGCACATGGCGGCCGTCGATTTTCTGGGTTCCTTGAAACAGCCAGGCGCGATCCGGATGGCACTCGCTAATACGCTGGGCGTCGTCGACAGCGGTCTTTTCGCCTTCCTGCAGAGCCTCGAGCGCCTGGTCAGCCGCTACCTCCCCGGCACACTGCTGCGCGGAATCGTCCGACCCATGCTGCTGTCGCGCGCCTTTGAGCCGGGCGGCATATCAATCGTGGAAGCTGGCACCGGTCTTCTGATGAAAACCAATCTGTTGATTGTCATTGCCGGCTGCGTGGTCATCGCTGTCGGCGGAGACGAACTGGTGTCCCTCGTCAGCGGCGGAAAATTCAGACATGCCGGCCTTACCCTGCTGCTCATGTATCTGGTGATGGGGATCACGTCGCAACGGTTGATTATCGAAATGGTGATGCAGATTACCGGTCACACCAAGACCCTCCGGGCAACCTCCTTCATCGCGCCGGTGGCGCTCGCCGCGGTCTGGGTGTTCTCCAGGTACGGATTGAATTTCGCCATTCTTATCATCGCCGCGGGCGCCGCGCTTTCCAACAGCATCTCGATGTTGGTGCTGAGCCGCTCGACAACGAGATTCCGGTTCGACTGGCGCGGTTTCGTCGCCATGGTCACTCCAGGCGCCGTGGCGATTCTGATAGGTTGGCTGCTTTCAACCCTGATGTTGCCGGTGATCGCCGCGGCATTGGCCCTGGCGTTTTTCGGCGGCGCCCTCCTGTTCACTCGGCCGTACACCGTGCGCGAGTCAAAACTCGTCGAGCGAGCGACCGGCCGCTGGGCCGCCGATATTTTTCAACTCTTTTCCAGAGCCATACCCGAAACCGGACGCTGACCGGAAGAATTGTAGAAGGCGCTCGACCCGATGACGGTCAACACCAAGATCCTGCACATTGTAAACGGCGAGTTTTACGCCGGCGCCGAACGCGTGCAGGATCTCCTGGCCCTGCGCTTACCTGATTATGGGTACGAAGTTGGATTTGTCTGCCTGAAAGACGGCATCTTCGCCGACAAGCGCGTGTCGCAGTCCGTTCCGCTGCATAGTTTTCCGATGCGCTCCAAACTGGATATAGGTATTGCCCGGCGTGTGGCCGGGCTGGCGAAGCGCGATGGCTATGCGCTGATTCACACGCACACGCCGCGCGCGGCGCTGCTGGGTCGGCTGACGGCGTTTCTTGCGGGACTGCCGATGGTCCATCATGTACACAGTCCCACTGACTCCGACACCGAAACTGGGTGGAGAAACCTGCGCAATTCGGCGGTCGAGCGGATGAGCCTTTTTCGCGTGCGCAAATTGATCGCTGTTTCGCGCAGTCTTGAACAACATCTGGTCAAGAAAGACTTTTCGCGCGACCGGATCGACGTTGTCAGTAACGGGGTTGCCATTCAGGAGAAAGCCCGCAAGCCGGTAAACGGAAGTTCCGTGCTGACCGTCGGTATGGTCGCGCTCTTTCGCCCGCGCAAGGGGATTGAAGTGCTGCTCAAGGCGCTGGCGCTGCTCAGAATTGAGGGGCACAGGCTGCGGCTTCACGCTGTCGGACCGTTCGAAACCCCGGAATACGAGACCGCCGTCCGCCGGCTCGCCGACGAGTTGCAGATCGCGAACGATATACACTGGACCGGATTCACAGCGCAGGTCGGCGCAGAATTCCCCAATATGCACGTTTTCGTCCTGCCGAGTCTGTTCGGAGAAGGCATGCCGATGGTCGTACTCGAGGCGATGGCCGTCGGTCTGCCGGTGGTAAGCACGCGTGTCGAAGGCATTCCTGAAGTTATCCGTGACGGGAAGGACGGCCTGCTCGTTGACCCCGGATCGCCGCAGGCGCTGGCCGCGGCGCTCAAACGATTTGCCACCGGTGACGCGGACGCGGCGGCGATGGGCGACAGCGGGCGGCTGCGCCAGCGCGAATTGTATTCCGATGTAGCCATGGCGCAGGCTGTCGCCAAGGTTTACCGTGAAGTCCTCAGCTGAATACCGAGTTGAGTGGATAACATTGCCAGGAGATACGCAAATGTTCTCAGTGAGACTGTTGAATTCCGCGACGACGATGATTCGCGCGATCGTGCTGGCCTGTGCAGCCGTCGTCCCGTCCTTGCCCGCGACTGCCGCCACGATGCAACCACTGTCGTCGACTGGACCCGGTGCCGACACTGTGACTGTCCATATCAATCCCGACAATGTGATCAGGACCGCCCTGCCGGATACGTTTTTCGGCTTCAATGTCCGTTGGAGTCAATTCGAGAAAGACCTCTGGGATGAGCAGACACGCGCGACGAAACCGGTCGTTGTCGATGCGCTGAAACCCCTGGCACACGCTATGTACCGCTATCCGGGCGGATTGGTCGCCAACGAGTTTCTCTGGGAGGATGCGGCGCAACCCTTGGGCGACAGGATCAAGCTCAACGCCACCAGACGCCCCCAGGACGACCTTCCCCTACTCGGCGTAGACGAATTCGCCGCCTTCCTGAACAAGGTCGATGGCAGGTTGTTCTACACGCTCAACCTAGTCGGCAAGGGCAATCCGTCCAATATCGTCGAGTATCCGGCCGAGCAGATGGCGGAGAGCAACCGGAATCTGGCGGAAAAGATAAGATCGCTGCTGCCGACGCAGAAACCACGATACTACGAACTGGGTAATGAACTGGATCGCAATAAATACGAATGGCCGGCTGACAAGTACGTATCCAGGTCGCTTGCGTCGATCAAGGCGATCCAAGCGGTCGATCCGGACGCCCGGTTCGTGGCGTTCCTACGTGATTTCAACTGGCATTACAAGAACGGGAACAAGGGGATCAGCCGATATCAAGATTTAATACGGGACGTGCTGAGCGGGCTGCCCATGATCAACGACTATTCGCTGCACATGTATTATGACGGCGAACTGCGCCCGGGCGGTAATTTCCTGGATATCGGAAGCGTCGTTAAACATATTGATGACACGTTGGAAGTCGCGCGAACCCAGCGGCCCGGCAAGGACTTAGGCGTATGGATCACCGAACACTCGCGGCGCATACTCGTCAACAACAAGAATGCCGAATACGCAAAGGATCTGACCAGCGGACTTGGAGGCGCCCTCAGTTCGGCCGACTTTCTGATCGCCATGGCGCAGATCCCCGAGGTGCGCGGCACCGCAATCCAGGCGCTGAACGGTGTTGGCCGACAGATATTCGACATTGACGACCACGGGAATCCGAAGCCTCTGCCCATTTACTGGTCGCTGCGACTACTCAGCGACCGCCACGAAGGCAAGGTGCTGGACACCTCAACCAGTGGCCCGTCGAAAAGCGGATACCCCGGTGGGTATGACGTCAGGGCAACGGCGCTGACCGCGGACAAGAACTCGCTCAACGTCTGGCTTATTAATCGTGCCAGCACAACCACCACGGTTGAAATTGACTATCCGCCGTTCAGCAATCGAAAGGTGTCGGTGACTCACCGTTACATGGCCGGCAAGGAAAACGTTCCGGCCGACGATAAGTCAAATGTGGATCCGACCATCGTTCTCGATGAACCGGCTACCACATCGCAATTCGATGCCGCCGGCAAAGCCCGGATCGTGCTCCCTCCGTCGTCGGTATCCACGTTCACCTTTAAATTGGTCACTGGATAAACCTCTATACAACTCATGGGCATGGACGGAAAGGGCAGACAGGCAGAACCGGTCTTCATCGTAGGAATGAACGGCTCCGGCACCACAATGCTGCTGGACAGCCTGGGTCGACACCCGTCGCTTTACGCATTTCCCAGGGAAACCCGTCTCATTCCTCACCTGATCGCCACCTGCCCTCAGCTGGGCAATCTAGCCGTGGACGACAATTTCAGATCACTTTGGAACAAAGTGCTCGGACTGACCGTCTTCGCGTATGTCAATGACGGCGTGCCGCCGCCTCTTCCGGCTGACTGGCAAAATTACGATCGCGACCTGGCCAGTGTGCTCGACGGCGTGTATTTGTACTTCGCCCGCAAGCAGGGCAAGCATCGCTGGTGTGAAAAGACGCCACAGCACGTGCAACACATCGACGAACTGGCCAGCCTGTTCCCGAAAGCCAAATTCATACACGTCATCAGGGACGGCCGGGACAGTGCGGCTTCCTTCCAACGACGCTGGATGCGTACCCCGGAGCTGACGCTCTATCGCTGGAAGCATGTCATCAAGGAAGGGCGTAAGCAGGGAGAATCCCTGGCATCCGGGCGTTACTTGGAGGTGCACTACGAGGATCTCACGACCGACCCGGAGTATCAGCTCAAAGCGATCTGCGAGTTCGTCGGTGTGCCCTTTGCGGCAGATGTCCTGGTCTCCTCGCAGCCGTATCTGGAATCAAAGGACGGGCAAATAAGCGGAAAACCAGGCGGGCTTCGTCCGAATTCGGGCAAGTGGAAGCGGCACTTTTCGGAACGCCAGATCGACCGACTCGAACGCATCGCCGGGCAAACGCTGGTCGAATTCGGCTATGAGGCTCGCTACCCGGATGCCGACGTTGACCCGTCCAGGTGGCGGCGACGAATCTGGATGCTGCGTGACCTCACCGCGCAGTACCTGCGCGAAATCCTTCATCGCCTGATAGGGAAAAATAAAAAGCCATGGCGGGTGATTCTGACACGCCCATTCGTGGCCTACCGTCAGGGCGAGCAGAACAAGTTCTGAACCGGGAGAAGAAGGCAGGCGGCGCCGGCGTCTCTATCTGACGGGTACGGATATGTTTCCTCCAACCAGCCATCGCCTTGAATCCTGGTCAAGCGCTGCGTAGAGATCTCCGACGAACGCCTCCTGTCGCGCAAAGGCAGCGGCAGCGTCAGGTTCGATGCTGGACACGCGAATCAGCAGTCCATCGGGAATTTCTCCGATAAGCGCGTATTTAAGCTGCTCGAACTTCTGCTGCATCCGGTTGGTGACCACCCTGTTACCGACCACAAACCAATAGGTAATAGGTTCGTACCGCGTGCCCAGCTGGGCCGCCAGTAATTTCACCGGCAGCGTGCCATCGCCGATTTTCAACAGCCCGTCATGGACCGAGGTCACCTCGAAACCCTGCGCAGCGTAACAGACCTCCGGACGATGCATGGCAAGAGAATCCGTCTGCGGTCCGCCGTAGGCCACAGTCAGCAATATCTGAGCGCCATCATCGTTCACGTAGGTTCTGTACAATACCTGGGAATAGATTCGTGCCGTGGCAGCGATCTTGTCCGGATCCCCCACGATCGGCGGGAGCGCGTCGTCGATTGCATGCCAGCGACCGAAAACCCGGGGAAACAGCGCCTGCAAGTTTATGGATTCGCGGGCGTCGGTTGCATGCGGCTTGGGCGTTACCGCAAACGTGATTACGGCCGTACCCACCATGAGGGCGCCCATCAACAGAACCCTGTATTTGGATATTTCGCACGTCATGACTCGATGTCCGGCAGCGCCAGCATCACGAGACGGTCGCATAGAAGAAACGCACCCAGCGCGAGCGCAAATTCGGTGACACCGGCAAACCCGTGCAGAAATCCGCGGCCGGCTGCGTCACCCAAATAGTACGTTATCAGCGCCAGGGCAGCGACGCGACCGATGTTGGCGGCGAACGCGATGGGAAGTATCGCCAGCATAAGCAGCAGGTTATGTACCCAGGTGAGGTGTCTGGTCAGGTAGATGTAGAACATTCCCAGTGCCGTCAGCGAATACATCGAATTCAGTCCTGAACAGGCATCGGCAATGAGCATTTCGTACCTGCCAATGGAAAGAACCACGCCGCTGCGTGCGACCGGATAGCCGGCCCAATAGAGAAGTTGGTCGACGATCCCAGACACGTGCAGTTTCAGCGGCGTTGTCAGCGTGTCGATCAAAAAGCCCGGTAAGGGAATGAGGAACAGGAGGAAGAGCATCGGAAACGCAAGTTTTCGCAACGCTTCGCCGGAAAGCAGCAGCAACACCAGGCCGGAAAGCAGCGGGATCTGCGAGCCCACTTCGAACATGATGATGTCCTGTGAGCGGCCGATGACATAAAGAAGCAGTCCTATTGCAAAAAGCACCCATCCTGCGGCCGCCCGGGGTGCCACGAGGTCCGTGGCGAAGACCTCGCGCTCGCGCCAGACCGCCCACAAGACGACAAGAAGAACTATCGGGCCATGTGCATTGCGGCTCTCGGTCCACGTGTGCGTCGCAAGGCTTATGTAGGTGGGAACATAGAGAACGAGCAGCCCGAGATACAGCGGGAGCAACCGCAAGTCATCTTTTCGATTGAAAATAGTCACGCACCCAGTTCTGTTGCCCCGTGTCCGGACCCAACCGCGACGACTCATCGCTCCGGGACTGCGGGCAATGCCCGGAGCAAAGCGGTCGAGCCACCGGTCGCTAGAATTTCGTCATTACGGATCCGACAATCTCTGCATCCAGCGAGCGTATCCGCTCCATCAGCTGCGAGGCGGCTGACAACGGCGTCCGGTCCTTGCGGAGCACAACCAGTGCACCGCCGCATCGCACCGCGACGAACTCGGCACCGCTGCCTATGCTCATCGGCGGCGCGTCAAACAGTATGACGCTATAGTCTTCCTTCAGTTCCTCGACAATCCCCGCCAGATCCTGCCGTTCCAGCAGCTCACCCGGGTTCGGCGGCGGCGCGCCCGGCGGGAAGCAGCGAGAGGCCGCGGAACAGGGGCAGCGGCTTGATGATGGCACTCAGCGCCGCGCGCCCGATCAGGGCACCCGACAACCCAATCTCGTTCTTGACACCGAACAGCGTGTGCTGGCGCCCCGACTGCAGATCGGCGTCGACCAGCAGGGTCTTTTCGCCGAGCTGAGAACAGACCACCGCCAGATTCGCTGCGATGTAGCTGGCACCGGCACGACCATGCGGACTTACGACGGCAAGCGACTTGCGCCCCTCGGAGAACCACCGCAGCACCAATTGAGCGCGCAGCATCCTCAGAGCCTCGCCCTTTGGCGAGAATGGACGAAACGCAGCGACCAATTCCTTGGAGTAGCCGCGCGCTTCCTTTCCCAGGTACGGGTAGTTGAACTGGGCTGCTATCGCCTCTTCGAGATCGGCACGCGAAATCAGCCGCAATTTCACCGCAGCTTCGCCGAATCGAATACCCTGCTTGGTCGCATAAGCGAGTATTCTTTCGATTTCCTTGGGCTTGATCTTGCCCTGGTCGACCAGCGACAAGCCCAGCAGCTTGCTGTTCGAGCCCCGATCGTGATCGGCCAGCAGATCCGAGTCCAGGTCCTGCGTTTCTATTCCGTCGATTTCAAAAGATGACATTTTGCGCTTTCCAACATTTCGACAACCGATAGTCGTCGCTAGATTGTGGCCAGTACCGGGGTATCCAGTATTTCACCAACGTCCTCCTCCGACCGCACCCGGCGGTCGAGCATCTCGAAGAGAAATGCAAGGGAAAATCCCAGCAGCGACCCGAGGAAAACCGCACTCACCATATTGAGCAGAACCTTCGGGCTGGTGGGGGAGGAGGATGGGACCGCCGGATTCAGAATCGCAATGTTGGTCTGGTTGAACTGACTTTCCATGCGTGTCTGATAGTAACTTTGCAGCATATTTTGATACGCCTGCTGTTCGGCCTCCACCTCTCTGGCAAGCACGCCAAGGTCATCGCGCTGCTTTTTCAGTTCGAGGACACGCTTCTTCTGGGCGTCGAGGGAATACTTGAGCGAGGCCTCTCGCTTGATTGCGCGAACGTACTCGGGATGGTTCTCCCCGAGCTGCCGGGATTTGACATCATAAGTCTCCGACTGCGCCTCGACATAGTTTTTCGCGAGTTCATTCAGGCGACTGGTTTCCGTGTCGAGTCGTTCGTCGATTGCAACGATACCCTGTTCCTGTTGTGCATTGGTCAGGCGCGCCTGCGCATCTTCGAGGCGCTTGCGCAACACCTTGAGCTGCTCGTCGAACCATTCCGCGCTTCTCGCCGCCGGCTCCATGCTGAGTTCGAGTGTCGTCGCAATGTACGCCTTTGCGAAGGCGTTAGCCGTCGCCGCGGCCACTTCCGGGTCAGTCGACTGGTACCCGATACTGACAACACGACTGGTGCTCGCGGGTTCCACGATCAGGTACTTGCTTATCGTGTCCGCCAGCCAGTCCTCGATGGAGCCGACACCTCCCGTGGCAGAAATGAACCCCTCGCGGATGGCGGGGTTCTCGGCCATTCTCATCGACCGCACCACTTTCAACGCCACATTCTGACTTTGTATGATATCGAGCTGCGTCGCCATGTAGCTGCTGGACAGCTGAGCAGGGACTCCAGCCTGTTCAAATGGGCTGGCTTCATTGAAATTCAGCACCAGCGAGGCGGACGATGTGTACTGGCGCGGCTGGAACTCGGTGATCAACGCCGCGGAAACGACCGTAAGCAGCAGCGTAAAAAAGATCAGCCAGAAACGTGCCTTGAAAACAACCCACAGAAACTTGATGTTCATGATTCCGAGAACTTCCCGCGTTTGGTATTCAACGATAACATCCTAGAACAGGCTTTCCTTGACATAAATGACGTCGTCCTTGACGAGTTGATCGGTCGGTTTTGCGTCGATGGTAGCGGTCGAATCCTTCACGCGCCGTTTGATCTGGATACCCTTCTCGCTGCCCCGATCGGTGATGCCGCCCCCAACCGACAGTGCCTGCATGACGGTCATATTGCGCTCCAACCGGTAGCGCCCTGGCCTTTGCACCTGGCCGTATACATAGAAAACGTCCATTTCGGGAACGAATACGACGTCCCCGCCTTCGAGCGTGTAGTTGAACTTGTCAACACTGCCTTCCTGCAACAGCGCGATCAGATCGACGCGTGTCTTTGTTTCTTTCTTACCGTTCTTCTTGATCATGACCAGGTAGTCGGCAGCAGAGTCATTGGTTCCGCCGGCGGCCGCAAGCAAATCGATCAGGTTTTCCACGCCTTCGACGGTTCCGGTCTGCAACGGGTATTTTCCGGGTCGCGCAACCTGACCGAGAATCGTGACCGTATTGGCCAGTGTCTGCAGGCGCTGCTCGACGAAGATGTTGACCTGCGCATTCTTGACGAAGCCGCCCGAAGTGAGCAGATAGGAGATCTTTTCCTCCGCGTTGGCGGTGGACAATCCGCCAATCGCCACATCTCCGATCAACGGAAAGGTAATCTTGTTGGACTCGGCGATCCGCGTAGTCGTCGCCAGGTCGGGTTGGCCATAGACGCTGATCTTGACCACGTCACCGGCGCCCAGCAGCGTCGCGTCACCCGCCCGCGCCAGTGGGCCGGCTGGCGCCGACAACACAAAGAACAGCATAATCAGAATATTAGCAGCTCTAGCCTTTCTCATTGGTGCTCACCTGTAGACAATTTCCCGGCAACATCAGAAAAGTAAACGATCGCTGCCTTGTTGCGCAAATTTTCAATATGTGACTCAACAAGTTGACGTCTGTTATCCTCCGAAAGGATACGCTTAATCTTTGGCAACGCCAATTCCAGCAACAAGTGCGCCGGCCGTTCGCTCAGAAGGTATACGACAACCACCCCCTCACCCAGCTCGATTCGCGAACGTTGACCCGGCTCCATACTGACCAGCGTGTCAAGCACCGGCCCTGGCAGGTTTTCGGCGGCCTCATCAAGATGCGTCAGGCGATACGGAAGCCCGACTTCCTCCAGCCATTCCAGCAAGCTACCGATCGATGTGTCCGTGTTCAGATGTTTAACCACGTCGGCTGCCCCGATCGCGGAATCTGAACCACCCTGCAATTCGATGATCAGCTGTCTGAAGTTGTAGATACGCCGTTCACTGTAAAGGGCGGGGTGCTGATCGTAGTAGTCGACCAGCTCTTCCCGCGTTGGTTCTTGCAGGCCCGTCTCTATCTGATCCGTGTAAGACCCCGCCAGCACCTGATCGTGCGCACGTTCCAGGGCCACCATGACCTGAGGAATGCGCTCAAGTTCGACGTTCTTGGCCTGCTGGACCAACAGTTGCCGATCAACCAGGTGGTGGACCGCCTCCTCGACGATCGCGCGACTGTCGACATCCGGGGACTCGTTGAGGCGCTCGAGCTCCAGGTCCAGCTGATGAACCGTAATTTCATCGTTATTGACCCTGGCGATGACCTGACCCGGTGCGTCGCTGTCCGGCCCGTTTCCGCAGGCGGTCAAGAGACCGGCCAGCATTGGCCAGCAGAAGAGACGCTTGCATGTGTTCATCATTGTCGCGGTACTCCGTGCGTTAGCGGCGACGCAAGCCGGGATTTGAGCTTTGTGAGATAGGAAAACACCGCTAACTTCATGAAATGTCAAGATGTTGGACCCGGACGAACGGCGCAACGCGCCGCTGTGGAATCAGCTTCGATTCGAGACCGACGCCGAGACGAACGTAAGGCCTAACCGTCCATTCAGGTATCGGACAAGGCGCTAGAACGTAGCCTCGACCCCGGCCCTGACGATATAGTCGTCATACTCCTGGTCGGCACGGTTGGATTCTCTGTACTCCTTGTCGTAGCCCAGACTGAAATTCAAACGCTCACGAAACGCATAGGCAAGGCCGGTACCGTACCCGACGACCCGGTCCCTGCGCGGGTTTATCGTCGGCGCGAGCGCAATGCCCGGATCGCCGTCGTACTTCCGGTTCTCCTTAAGGGCATCGACTTTCAGTGTCAGTTTCGGGCTGAATGCCCACCGCCCCTCAACTTTGGCGCCGATTTCATCGACGTATGAAGAAACCTGGTCGGAATAGGCGTCGAGATCGCGCCAGATCGACACGTTGGCGCCAAACCTTGTGCTGGGCGTCCAACCGTAGCTGAACCGCCCGGTGACACCGGAAAAATCGCGGGCAGAGACGTCGTCGTACGCACGCTTGGTCCAGCCCACGCGCCCCGTCAGGCTGGAGTTAACGGACTCGACCCAATTGACGGTCAGACTGTATTCGTATTCCTTGTACGAATTGTCTAGTTGTTCCGTTGTGGTCTGTACCACCTCTCTGTTCGGATACTTGGCCATTCGGGCTACCGATCTAAAACCGATGTACGAGTTTCGGGCGCTCGTGTACCTCAGCTCGCCGATAACCCGGTTGACCGTGCGATCAAGGCTGGATTGCGCTTCGCGGCTGTGACTCTGTTCACTGCGCGCCGCCTCAAGATGCAACTGAAGGCGCGATGCGAGCATGTAGTTGCCGCTGCCGGACAGGTCGATGAAAGTGCGCTTGTCCTGTACGGGCGAACTCAACTCCTCGAAGCCCAATATATCCCGGCGGTAATTGAATTTCAGATCCCCATCGAAACGCGTGCCGTACTTCCAATCCCAAAGGGCGGTGGCGGAGCCACCCGTATAATTCAGAAAGTCGAAGGTGTCGTACTGATGACGCGCAACGTCGGCACTCAGCCTGAACAGCTGTTGGCTGACCGAAATCCGGTAGTCGGCTCCTGCCCCGAACTCGAAGATCCGATCCGAGGGATCGGAGGTTCCCAGGACGGCTCGCGATTCCGCTTCTCCCGACACGCGAAACAGATTATTGTCGTAGCTGTAGTTCGCAAACACCCTGGGCGTCAGCCCGACATTTTCCGCCGCCTTGGCCGCGCCGGTGATGCAAGCCAGAAAGGCGCTGGAAAGGCATACCGCACGGACGTTGGTCATGGCAGTGCTCACGACAGATCGGGAAGACATGAGGTTATTCGGTCAGGCCTATTGCGATAACGTAACAAACTCGACTACGGGCCCCGAAAAAACTCCGCAGATGAAGATACCGGGTGCGGAGTGCCCCGGCGCCTGGTTTGATCAACTAGGCCGACTTGCGCTGGCGACGGCGGGCCATTGCGCCGACAAAACCGACGCCGCCCAGCATCATGGCATATACCTCGGGCTCGGGAACGGGCGCGACGTGTTGCTTGCGCGCGTTATTGCGCTCATGCTCATACAGCGATGAGACATCTTCGCGATCTTTGCCGAAGATTTCGCGTGCCCGCTCGCCGAATGAAGGCTCGCCCAGCACATACTTGATGGAGTCGTCCACCTCGGTGCCACCGCGCCCGTCATTCTCCGATTCAGATGATTTCCACTTATCCAACAGGCTGGAGATGGTTTCAGATTTTGCGGCCAACGCAACGGTGACCGTACCAAAGTCGAAGCTCTCGGCATTTCTGGAAATCGCCGGCAACTGAAACCGGCCACGACCGGCGTCCAGCTGATTGAGTCCTGAATTCCGGTCTCCACCGACATCGACGGCGTACGCCGAAACACTCGTCGCCAGCCCCGACACCAGCAGTATTGCCCCCATAGACAAAGCCATCTTCTTCATTTTGAAATGGTCCTCTTCACACAAACTCACACAACTTTCAGTCACCGATGTGACTCTGTTTCCGTATGACGACGAATCCCAAATGTTTTGTTCTTAATCAATACATAAGCCGGATACAGTTGCAGCTGAAGCTTAGGCCAGCCCCCGGTCAGAGTCAATCAGAATTTCGGCGTGTTTCTGCCAGGTGTGCGGCACATACCGGAGACGGACAGCACAAAATGACCAAAGTATAAATCAATAACTTATGCAAAAATGACTCGTGCTCTGACCGAGTCGGACGCGGTCCGGCACCCTCTGTCCCCCTCTGTGGTCGGCGCCCGACCGAGCCGCGACGCGCTTAAACCGCCCGTCCATCCGGAAAGAGTCCAGATACCTGGCGCCGGATTGACGGCGCCCTAACGCATCAGTCCGTTGCGATGGAGACGGGACCGGTAGGTCATGCCGGCGAGCCTGGTTGATCATGCCGGTATTCGCCGCTACGAATGTGTGCGCACCACTCCGGGTGGGACAGATACCACTGAACGGTCGAATTGAGCCCGCTCTCGAACGCCTGTTCCGGGGCCCAGTTGAGCCGGCTGCGTATCTTGCCCGAATCGATCGCGTAGCGGCGGTCGTGTCCCGGGCGATCGTCGACGAACCTGATCAGCGACGCATGCGGCGCCCCGGCCGGATGCAGGTCGTCCAGACAGGCACAGACGGCTCGCACGGTATCGATATTGCTGCGCTCGTTTCCCGCGCCTATGTTGAATACCTGACCCACGTCGCCGCGCAGAAGTACCGCTTCGATTCCGCGGCAGTGATCCTCGACGTGGAGCCAGTCGCGGATTTGCAGTCCATCGCCATAGACGGGTAGCGGCTTGCCTTCCAGCGCATTCAGGATAACCAGCGGAATGAGCTTTTCGGGAAACTGGTAAGGCCCGTAGTTGTTCGAGCAATGCGTAGTCAGCACCGGCAGATGGTAGGTCTTGAAGTAGGCGCGCACCAGGTGATCGGACGCCGCTTTCGAAGCCGAATAGGGGTTATTGGGCCGGTACGGGTGTGTTTCGTCGAATGCGGGCTCTGCCTCGCCCAGGCTTCCATAGGCCTCATCGGTCGAGACGTGTAGAAATCGGCGCCGGTCGTCGCTGCCCCACGCGCCGCGCGCCGCCTCGAGCAGGCTGAACGTACCCTCGACGTTGGTGCGTATGAAGGCGGCCGGACCGGCGATGGACCGGTCGACGTGGGATTCCGCCGCAAAGTGAACGATGCAGTCGATCGACTCGTCGCGCAGCACGGTCTCGACCAGCGCGCGGTCACAGATATCGCCCCGCACGAACCGGTACTGCGGCGACGTTTCGATATCGCACAGGCTTTCCAGATTGCCTGCATAGGTCAGTGCATCAAGATTGACCACGCGGTCGCCCGGATGCCGGGCCAGCCAGAAACGCACAAAGTTGCTGCCGATGAAGCCGGCACCGCCCGTCACAAGTAATCTCAGCATGCACCCAGTTCCTTTACCACCACGGCTAGGCTGTCGCGCCAGTCCGGGATCGTCAACTCTTTGAAAAATCCTCGGATCTTGTGTGTGTCGAGCACGCTGTATCGGGGACGTGGTGCAACGGCGCCGAATGATGCTGTCGACACCGGCTCGATCGTCGTCGCCCGGACCGCGAGCCCCGCGCGCGCGCCTCCTCGACGATGGCGCACGCGAAATCGTACCAGGAAGCAGCACCGTCAGCACTGTAATGAAAGATGCCGTTCGCGTCGGTGCCCAGAAACCGGTGTATGACGCCGGCGATATCGCGCGTCCAGGTCGGTGTTCCCACCTGGTCCGACACCACCCGCAGCCGATCGCGCTCCCGCGCCTGAGCCAGTATGGATTTGACGAAGTTGGCGCCGTGAACGCCGTATACCCAGGAGGTGCGCAGAATGAGTGCCGAGGGTTCGCCTCGCGAACGGCTTGTTCTCCCGTCAGTTTGCTCTGCCCATAAACATTGAGTGGATTGCATGGCGCTTCCTCGTCATAGGGCGCCTGGCGGCGCCCATCGAACACGTAGTCGGTCGACACCTGAAGCAATCGCACGCCGCCTGCCCGCGTAGCGCGGGCGAGGTTGGCGGCCCCGTCGCGGTTGACCGCAAAGGCGATCACCGGCTCTGCCTCGGCGCGATCGACGCGGGTGTAAGCCGCGCAATTGATCACCCAGTCCGGGCGGTAGCGGGCGAGCTGTTCGTCGATCATCTCCGGGCTGAATGTCCAGCGCTTCCCTGGTCAGCGCAAGGACATCCACGCCGCGGCCGGCCAGATGCTCGTCGAGTTCCTGCTCCAGTTGCCCGCCGGCGCCGGTGACAAGAACTTTCATGGAGCATCGAAAACCGGCAGATGCTCGCCCGTTTCCGCCAGCGGTCGCAGCGCCCGGTCCCGGTCGGAGAGGATGAACGCATCGCCCGGCCAGTCGATGTCGAGTTCGGGATCGTTCCAGATGATGCCGTATTCGTCGTCCGGCGCGTGGAAGTCCGTGCATTTGTAGAGGACGTTGGCGGCTGCGCTCAACACGCAAAACCCGTGCGCGAATCCGGGCGGTACGTAGAGCATGCGGCGGTTGTCCGCACTGAGCCGCTCGCCCACCCAGCGTCCGAAGGTCGGCGAACCCGCGCGGATATCGACCGCCACGTCATATGCTTCACCGGCCAGCAGCGCGGCACCAGTTTTCCCTGCGGCTGTTCGATCTGGTAGTGCAGGCCGCGCAGCACGTTCTTCGCCGAGCGCGAATGATTGTCCTGCACGAATTCGGCTTCCAGGCCCAATTCGCTCATACGCCGCTTGTTGTAGCTCTCAAAGAAGAAACCCCGCGCATCGCCGAACACCCTGGGTTCGAACACCAGGACATCGGGCAGCCGTGTGGTCACGACCCGCATCAGAACACCCTTTCATTCAGGAGATTCAGAAGATACTGGCCATAGCCGTTCTTGCTCAACGGTCCGGCCAGGCTGCCGTAACTGCTCGGCATCGATGTAGCCCTGGCGGAAAGCGATTTCTTCCGGACAGGCGATCTTCAGCCCCTGCCTTTTCTCGATGGTCTCGATGAACAGCGACGCTTCCAGCAACGATTCATGCGTGCCCGTATCCAGCCAGGCATGGCCGCGGCCTATCACTGTCACATCCAATTCGCCCCATTCCAAATATTGCCGGTTGACGTCGGTAATCTCCAGTTCGCCTCGCGCCGAGGGTTTGAGATGACGGGCGATATCCACAACCCGTCCGTCATAGAAATACAGTCCTGTCACGGCGTACCCGGACCGTGGAACGGCCGGCTTCTCCTCAAGGCTGTCGACCCGTCCCTCGGCGTCGAACCCGACGACGCCGTAGCGCTCGGGATTGCTGACCGCGTAGGCAAAGATCGTGGCGCCGGCAACCCGTCCGGCGGCCCGGCGCAGGCTGTCGACCAATCCGTGCCCGTAAAAAATATTGTCGCCGAGCACCAGGCAGCAGGGTGAGTCGCCGACGAACCGCTCCCCGATCAGAAACGCCTGCGCAAGGCCGCCGGGGTCGGGTTGCACCGCATAGGAAAAACGCAGGCCGAATTGCGCGCCGTCGCCCAGCAGCCTTTCAAACAACGCCAGGTCCCGCGGCGTGGAGATGACCAGTATCTCGCGGATGCCGGCGAGCATCAGCACCGATAGCGGGTAATAGATCATGGGCTTGTCGTAAACCGGCATCAGTTGCTTGCTGACCACGCGGGTGAGCGGATACAAGCGCGTGCCGCACCCGCCCGCCAGAATGATGCCTTTCATGCCAATGCCCTTGCCGAATTGGGTCGCCGAGTCGCGGGCATTCTATCCCATTTGGTCAAGACCCGGTACCTGTGGGGGCTTGCCGCCGCATCCAATCTGGTTTAGGGTGCAGGCAAAATCTGTGGAGATTTTATGTCCGTTCCGGCCGCCACGACGACAGGCTATCGACTTGTCGAAACCCGCTTGCAGGAGAAACTGGCCAGCGGTGCTACGCGCTGCAACCTGTGCCTGTGGCGATGCAAGCTCGTGCACGGCCAGCGCGGATTCTGCCAGGCGCACGTCAACCGGCAAGGTACGCTCTACAACCTCTCCTACGGCATTCTGTCCGCCATTGACATCGGCGCCATCGAAGCCAAGCCGGTGCGCCACTTCCGGCCCGGCACCCACGTCATGTCGGTCGGCAGCTACGGGTGCAATTTCCGTTGCGGCGGCTGCCACAATCTGGACATCTCCTGGGGTGTCGAGGCGCTGGACGCACTCGCCCGCGGACAATCGACCGCGGCCTATGCCAAGCCGCGCGAACTGGTCGAGGCCGCGCAACGCCATGGCGTCGACGGCATCGCCTTTACCTACTCGGAACCGGCGGTCTGGCTCGAGTACGTGCTGGACGTGGCGGAACTGGCGCGCGCCGCCGGCCTCTACACAGTGTACGTTTCCAACAGCTTCGTCACCGACGAAGCCCTGGAATTGCTGGCGCCGGCGCTGGACGTGCTCTGTTCCGACGTCAAGAGCCTGCGCGACGACTTCTATCGCGATATCTGCAAGGTCGCCTCGGTCGACCAGGTACTCGGCGCCATCGCCAGGGCCGCGCGGCTGGGCATGCACGTCGAAACCCGTACCAACATCATCCCCGGCCGGAACGACGATCCGGCGGAACTGGCGGGTATAGCACGCTGGATCAGGGATCACCTCGGGGCGGACAGCCCCTGGCACATCACCCGGTTCTTCCCGGCCTACAAGCTCGCCCATCTTCCGGCCACACCGTCGGAAATCATGTGGCGCGCGCACGATGCGGCGCGGGAGATCGGTCTGAAGAACGTTTACGTGTACGATGAAAAGGGTTGCGACTGCGCCCAGAGCAACCTGCCGGTGGACGCATACCTGTCACAGGATCCGCACCGCATCCACGCCGTCAAGAAATGTCCGGCCGGCTGCTGCGGGGATGAAGGTATACTGTTGAAGAAATACGAAGGCGGCGCGAAATCCTGAAAGTCCGGCCGTGTCGAAAACGCTTCAGCCTGATGGCGGCACGTAGCCTTGGGGCGCCGCCGAACCGGCGCCGAAGAAATATTTTTCCATTTCCGCTTCCAGAAAGGCGCGCGCCTTGGGGTCTACCGGACTCAGCCGGTTCTCGTTGATCAGCATGGTCTGGTGGCGCAGCCAAGCCTGCCAGGCTTCCTTGGAAACGCTCTCGAAAATCCTCCTGCCCAGCGCGCCAGGATAGGGGACGCGCTCCAGCCCTTCCGCCTCTTTCTTCAATTTGACACAGTTAACCGTGCGCGTCATCGTCACTCTCCGTCAGTGCGGTCCGTCAGCCGCCCGAGCAACCGAAGCACCGGTGCCGACAATCCAACGTCGCCTGTCTGGTTCGGGTTATACCAAAGCCATTGCCCTGCTTCCATCACAAAGTCTGTCGGGTTATCCAATGTCACGAGGTGCGGAACTATGTCCATGTGAAAATGGCTGAACGTGTGGCGCATCCCCGGATGCATTTTCGCATCAGCCCGATGCGAAAGATGGATCAGGCACCAGTCACGCAGAGCGTCCGCATCGTCGAACTCGGGAAAGCTCCACAATCCGCCCCAGATACCTGCGGGCGGACGCTTCTGCAGAAGCAGCTCGCGCGACGGCGTCATCACCATCAGCATGTGCCGGACCCGGACCGGCAGCGTCTTGCGCGGCCTGGGTGCCGGATAGCGCGCCGGGTCGCCCCGGGCACATGCGCGGCAGTCGTCGGCCAGCGGACAGTCGCCGCAGCGCGGCCGAGTGCGGGTGCAAAGCGTCGCGCCCAGGTCCATCATCGCCTGCGTATAGTCTGCGACGCGCCGGTCCGGCGTGTGGCGCGCGGCGTATTCCCAGAGCCGCTTCGACACGGCGGTGTCGCCCGGCCAGCCGTCGCACACGTGATAGCGGGCCAGCACCCGCTTGACGTTACCGTCGAGAATCGCGTGACGGTCGCCGAACGACAGCGCAAGAATCGCCGCGGCGGTCGAACGTCCGATGCCTGGCAGCGCCTCCAGCAACGCAGCATCACGCGGAAATTCGCCCGCATGCCGGTCGCGCAGCAATTGTGCGGTCCTGAGCAGATTGCGCGCGCGGGCGTAGTAGCCGAGACCGGACCAGTGGCGCAGCACTGCATCGATCGGTGCATCCGCCAGTGAACGCAGATCCGGGAAACGCGCCATGAAGCGCCCGTAATAGGGAATCACCGTCGCCACCTGGGTTTGCTGCAGCATGATTTCGGAGATCCAGACCGCATAAGGTCCGGGCTGCCGCTGCCAGGGCAGGTCCTTGCGCCCATGCGCGTCGAACCAGGCCAGTATGCGTTCGGCGAAATCGTCGGGCGACTCAGCCATCGCGATCTTCCAGCACAGTCACCGTGCAGTTCCAGCCGGTTCAGACCTGGTAGTAATCCCGGTACCAGGCGACGAAATTGGCCACGCCGCGCTCGACGGAGGTGTCGGGTTTGTAACCAACATCCTCGACCAGATCCCGGACGTCGGCATAGGTATCGGGGACGTCGCCCGGTTGCAGCGGCAGCAGGTTCTTTTGCGCCTTGCGCCCGAGGCAGTCTTCGAGCACTTCGATGTAATGCAGCAACTCGACCGGCTGATTGTTGCCGATGTTGTAGATGCGGTACGGGGCATCGCTGCGCGCCGGATCGGGCAGGGCTCCCGACCAGTCGGGATCAGGCCGCGGCACGCGATCGAGTGTGCGCATCACGCCTTCCACGATATCGTCGATATAGGTGAAGTCGCGCCTGTGCCTGCCGTAGTTGAACACGTCGATGGGCTCGCCGGCGAGAATACGGCGGGTGAACTGGAACAGCGCCATGTCCGGCCGCCCCCAGGGACCGTAGACCGTGAAGAATCTCAAACCGGTGACCGGCAGACGGTACAGGTGACTGTAGGTGTGCGCCATCAGCTCATTGGCCTTCTTGGTTGCAGCGTAGATACTGAGCGGATGATCGACGTTGTCGTGCACCGAGAACGGCATGCGTGTGTTGGCCCCGTACACCGAGCTGCTGGACGCATAGACCAGGTGCTCGACGCCGGTATGGCGGCACCCTTCCAGCAGATTGATGAAGCCGACCAGATTCGTGTCGACATAGGCGCGCGGATTCTGCAGCGAATAGCGCACTCCGGCCTGCGCCGCCAGGTTTACGACACGCTGCGGACGGTGTTGCTCGAACAGATCCTCGATGCCGCCGCGGTTCTCCAGATCGGTGCGCAGATCGGTATAGCGCGGGTGTTCGCCGATCCGCGCCAGGCGCGCCCGCTTCAGATTCGGATCGTAGTAATCGTTCAGATTGTCGATGCCGATGACCGCGTCGCCGCGCGCCAGCAAACGCAGACACAGAGCGTTGCCGATAAATCCCGCGGCGCCGGTGACCAGAACTTTCATAGTCACTGCCTTCCTGTTGCCGGTTAGAGACGACCGTCCGCCTGACCCGCCGGCAGAACGGATTGAACGTCGTATACCACGCCGCCCGGCCTGCAAAATGCGCGCACGCCATCGCCGCCCAGGCGCCGGAACTGGTCGTGCGCCACAGCCAGCACGACCGCATCGTAGTGGCGACAGCGGGGTTCGGCGACCAGGTTCACCCGGTACGACGCCGGGACGCCCTGCGCGTTCACCCAGGGATCGTGGACGTCGACACTGAGGCCGGCGCCTTCAAGCGCACGAATCACGTCGATCACCCCTGTGTTGCGCACATCCGGGCAGTTTTCCTTGAACGTCAGTCCCAGAAGCAGCACGCGCGCGCCGGCGATCGGCAGACACGCACGGCGGATCAGGCGGACCACCTGTGCCGCCACGTAGGCACCCATACTGTCGTTGATGCGGCGGCCCGCAAGAATGACCTCCGGATGATAACCAATCTCCTTCGCCTTGTGGGTCAGGTAATAGGGGTCCACGCCGATGCAGTGCCCGCCGACGAGACCGGGGACGAACGGCAGAAAGTTCCACTTGGTGCCGGCCGCTTCCAGCACCTCGGCGGTGTCGATCTCAAGGCGGTTGCAGATCAGTGCCAGCTCGTTGACCAGGGCGATGTTCACGTCGCGCTGTGTGTTCTCCATGACCTTGGCGGCCTCGGCGACGCGGATGCTGCTGGTGCGGTGTACGCCCGCCCTGACGATGCGCCCGTACAGTGCTTCGAGAAACTCCGCGGTCTGCCGGGTGGAGCCGGCGACCACCTTGACGATATCGGCCAGCCGGTGGCCGCGGTCGCCCGGATTGATGCGTTCGGGGCTGTAGCCGACGAAGAACTCCCGGTTGAATTGCAGACCCGAGGCCGACGCCAGGATGGGGACGCAGACCTCTTCCGTAGCCCCGGGATAAACCGTCGATTCGAAAATCACAACGTCGCCGGATTTCAGGATGCCGCCTACCGAGCGGCAGGCCGCTTCCAGGAAATGGAGGTCAGGACGTTTGAGTTCGTCGACCGGCGTCGGCACGGCGACCACGAATGCAGTGCAATCGCGCAGGTCTTCCAGCGTGTCGGTGAAGGTGGGCCGCTTTCCGCGCGTGAGTGCGGCGCCGTCGACTTCCCGCGTACTGTCAAAGCCGGCCCTGAGTTGCTCGACGCGCACGGCGTCGATATCGAAGCCGATTGTCGGCATCGATTCGCCGAACGCCACCGCCAGGGGCAGGCCGATGTAGCCCAGGCCGATCACGCCGACGCGTGCGTTGTCTGCCTTCAACACTGCCATGCAGGGGAACGCATCGCGCTACTGCGCCTCGTGGGCTTGCGTTTCCAGATTCGCCACCGTTTCGAGCATCTCGGAGCGCAGCTTGCGCTTGATCAGCCAGGGTCCGATCACCGGCGGAATCCAAAAATCCGGCTCGACTTCGGAGACGATCAGAACACGCGTGGGGGCGCCTTCGGCCAGGATGTGGAAGTGCGCCCATCCCTGCTTGAAATCGCTCAGCTCGGGAATCACGCGCACATCGATCCAACCGTCGCCGGCTTCGTGCACCGATTGCACCTGCTTGACGGTGCGGCAGAAGAACCAGACGCAGGCACGGGTGACGATACGCACCTGGTATTGGCCGGGGCCGGTATTGGCGAGGACCCGGCTTGACTTGATGGCGCCGTTCAGCCGAGCGAGGTGTGCATAGTCGGTCAGGCGCGCGCGCACCCGCGCGGCGGGCGCCTGCACCAGTGCATCGACCTCCATCCGGTAAACGTCACCCTGCCGCTCGACCGAGACCTGGCGGATTTCGCCGGCGCCGGCGCCGGCAACAGCAAGCGCAATCGCCAGCGCGCAACCGGGCAGGACACTGCTGCTAATTGAAAAGACCCTTCAACTTGCCGTCAAGTCTCTTGTCGAGCTGCTTCTGCAGTTTTTCCTGCGCCTTTTCTTTCAGCTCTCCCTTCTTTTCCTCGACCGCCTGTTTGACCTTATCGCCGGCGACCTGCTTCAGGGCCACGTCCAGCCGGGGTTTGTAGCGCGGCGAACTGAAAGTGCCGTTGACCTCGATGGGAATGGGAATACCCGCGAGTTCTGATATTTCCTTGCCGCCCTGGCCTTCCAGACTGCCGACGATCGTGGTGGTCAACAGATAGTTGATGGACTCCCGACCCAGATCGACCATGCCCTTGCCTTGAACGCGCAGCAGCGGGCTCTTGGCGTCCAGGTCGTCGTTCCGGATGATGCCGTTGTTGACATTGGCGGTTGCGCTCATCGTCGAAAAATCGGTCTGCTCGACCTGGGTCTTTTCGGTATAGGGCTTGCCCTTGAGGACCGCCTGCGCCTCGCGTACGACGCGGATCAGGTTCACGCCCTTCACGGCGCCGTCGGTAAAAGCCAGTGCCAGATTTCCGCTCAGCGTTTTCTTGATCGCATCCGGCGTCGCGCCGGTGCCGGTGAACTTGGCCGCGGCATTCAGCGTTCCGGTCACGCGATCCTTGCCGGTCATGTCCGCGAGCAAAGCGCCGATGTTGACGTCGCTCAGACTTTCGTCCATGGACACGCGCAGTAGTGAGTGCGGAAAGAGGCATGATTTGGGGGTAATGGCAGGACGTAGGTTCCTTCGTTCCCCTTGGATGGTCCGTTGACGAGTGATGAAAAGGGCATTTATTTTTCCTATACTCGCAGGGGATAGGTTGTACCACGCAGCGCTACCGTAATGGCTAAGAGAGTCCCGCTTCATATCGGCGCCATGCCTTTGTCCGTGAGTTCTTTGATCGCCGTCGCGTTCTTCGACAGGTGCGTGAGGCCCATGCCGCGCAACACATTCGGCGCCTTCGTGAATTGAACATTGGTATAGCCGACAATCTCAACGTGGTTGCCCCAAGGGTCGAGAAAGTCGAGAAACGGGCCAGGCAGGGTCTTGATGCCCGCATCAGCCAACGCTTTACGCGCGGCTTCCTCGTCATCGACGACCAAGCCGAAGTGGCGGCCATCGTCCGCGGGCTGCGTGCGGCCTTTCTGGAGCGCAAGAAACTGGTCTCCAAGATCGATGAAGGCCATCGAGTCGTTTTTGCTGCGAAGGTGAAATTCAAACAAGCGCCCGTAGAACGCCAGAGCTGCGTCGATGTCACCGACCTCGATAGCAACGTGATTGAAACCGACAGCGCGCGCTTTTGTTGCTGCAGCCATAGCGTCCTCCATTTCCTGAGATAGTCATGATGCGATTCCAACCCGGGCGCGAGCGATGGACAGTCGAAAACGCTCATGCGTGGAGCAAAGGGCTATTTCCTCTTGTCCTTCGCCCGCCCGCGCTTCGCAGGTTGATTGCCGTTAAGCATGAACCCGATCCCGCCAAACATCTTCACTTCGCGAATCGCGCCTGCACCTGAGAGGGCTGCGCACGCTCGCGGCCAGTTCTTGGTCGTTCACTTCAGCAACCCGTATGGTCAAAAAATTCAAACCGCTTGAAAAGGCCTGCCTGCCGACCCCGGCCCGGCAAGAGATCCGTTCGGGTGCAAGTCTTCAGGTCGAAGGAGATTTCAGCACCTCAGCAAGCACGTCGCGAAGAGGCTTGGGCGGCCGGCCGCCAGGACGCTCAACGTCGCCGGTCACAATATCGAACGCACCCGCCGCGAAGCTCGCCTGGATGCTGACGACGATGTTGACGGCCCCCGCCGGCAGACCTGCTTGTGTCAGTCCAGCGCGCAATTGCTCTTCCGAGATAACACGAAATGCGAGCGGCCGGCCAGTGAGATCAGCGATGAGGCTCGCGCGTTCCGCACCCGAAAGGCGCTCGGGGCCTGTAGCGTTGTAGATCGCGCCAGCTGACCGTCGCCGATCAGGATTCCTGCTGCGGCGGCCACCACGTCATCGCGCGCAACGAAAGCGGCCCGGTTCTCGGCCAGCCCGGTCAGCGCGCCCTGGCGCAGTGCCGCCTGCGCCAGCTGTACGAAAGCTTCAGCATAGAAGTTCATGCGCAGGATGGTCCAGGCTGGCGCCGTAGCGATAAGATGCTGCTCACCCCGCCAGTAGGAGGCGCCACGCGCCGGCTCCTCCTCCTGCCGCGTGCCTACGCCCGACATGAAGACAATATGCTTGACGCCCGCCTTCACGGCAGAGTCGATGGCAGCGACGTTCTGCGCACCGCGCTTTCCGGGTTCTGGATCGATGGTCGTGATTACAAGAAGACGATCGAGACCTGCATAAGCCGGCGCAAGGCTTGCGGGCAGGTTGTAGTCTCCGAAGCGTCCCTGAGCCGGTCCAGAGACAGTTTCGGGCGTGCGCGTGATAGGCCACTACTTGGTGCCCGCCGGCACGCTGTAGCAGCTCCGAAACGACGGCTCTGCCCAAATGTCCGCTGGCGCCACTCACTCCGATTTTCATGTCAACCTCCAATAAAAGTTCTCTAACGAACAATGAGTATTCAGTTTCCGGCGACCTTCGCCGTGATCTTAATTACGGGCTTTACGGGCTCGCGTGCGCCTGCTGCCTCTCGGTAAGGAAAGCACCTATGGCATCTAGCGCCTGTGCGTGCGCGTGCGCACAAAAATCCCGGCCAGCGCGGAGGCCATTACCGCCGCCATGGCCCCCAGCAGGAAAGCCAGGTGGTAGCCGCTATTGAGCGCAGTAACGGCATCGGCACCCCCACCCGTCAGGCCATCGGTACGCGCTGCCGCCAGGCTCGCCAGGATGGCCAAGCCCATGCCGCCGCCCATCATGAACGACGTGTTGACCACACCCGAGGCCAGACCCGCCTCATCCGGCGCTACATCGCTCATCGCGGCCAGCAACACCGGGTTGAAGGTCACCCCCGCCCCCAGGCCCATGAGCACCATGCCCGGTAGCACGTCCAGCACGAAGCTGCCTCCGGCCGACGCACGCGCAAACAGCGCCAGCCCGACTGCTGCCACCAGCAAACCCAGCGACAGCGGCGCGCGAATCCCGAAGCGCATCACCAGCTTGGCCGACAGCCCCAGCGAGAACACCGCCATGATGATGTTGGCCGGCAGGAACGCCAGCCCTACCTGCATCGCGCTGTAGCTCAGCAAGCGCTGCATGTAAAGCGCCGAGATGAAGAACCACGCGAACAGCGCAGCCGCCCACAGTACGCCCACCACGTTGGCCGTGGCCACGTTGCGCAGCGCAAACATGTGCAGCGGCATGAGCGGGTGCGACACACGCGATTCGATGACGAGGAACGCGATCATGAGCGCGATGCCAATACCCAGTTGGGCAAACGTTTGCGCAGACATCCAACCGGCTTCGTTGCCGTGCACGATGGCGTACACCGCCAGCATCAGCGATGCGGTAACGGTGATGGCGCCCGCCACATCCAGCTTGGCGCAATCTGCCAGCGGCTTCCCCACCGGCAGCAGCATCACACACCCTGCATAAACCACCACGCCGATCGGCAGGTTGACCAGGAAGATCCAGTGCCAGCTCAATGCGCCGGTCAGTAGCCCGCCCAGCAGCACGCCGATGCTGCCGCCGCCCGCTCCCACGAACCCGTAGATGCCCATTGCCTTCGCGCGGTCCGCCGGCGAGGTGAACAGGTTCATGATGAGTGACAGCGACACAGCCGACACCACTGCACCGCCCAGCCCCTGAACGGCGCGCGCCGTGATCAGCAGCCCTTGCGAATTCGCCAGCCCGCAGGCCGCCGAAGCCAGCGTAAATAACGTGATACCCAGCAGGAACAACCGCCGATGGCCAAACAGGTCGCCCAGTCGCCCGCTCAGCAGCAAGAAGCCACCAAAGGTCAGCATGTAGGCGTTGACCACCCACACGAGCGAGGTTTCAGCAAAGCCCAAGTCCGCCCGGATGGACGGCGGTGCGACGTTCACGATAGTCGTGTCCAGCACGATCATCAGCACGCCCAGGCAGAGTACGATGAGGGCAAGCCAGCGTTTGCGTTCGTCGATATCGGAGCGAGTCCCCTCGCGAATATCTCTGTTGGATATGGGGCTCATCCTTGACTTGGTGTTGCTAGGCCTGGCGGGCCGTCTTCAGCGCTGCTGTCCACCACAGCAAGTCGTCGACCATGGTCTGGGCCTGAGTCGCAAGCTCGGCGAGCCCCTTGTCCACGTCGCCGCCTTGAAAATGCGCCCAAAGAGTCGCAGCGGGAATGTGGACGGACGATCGAACCGGCGCGACCTGAACCTCGATCATGGTTTCCCGGAGTTGCTGGACGCTTCGCGCGCCCATAGCGCTGCCGTAGCTCACAAAGGCAGCGGCTTTGCGGTTCCACTCTGGATAAACCCAGTCGATGGCGTTCTTGAGCACCGCAGAGGTACCGTAGTTGTATTCGGGCGTGACGAATATAAATCCGTCCGATTCGGCGATTGCAGCCGTCCACTTCTTAACTACTTCATTACCGTACGGCTGCCGACCCGGCATCGCGGGCGGAACGGGCTGATCAAAGAACGGCATCGGGAAGTCGCGCAAATCGAGCAGCCTAGCTTCGATGTCGTCGCGCTTCTTAAGGTGCTGAAGAATCCACTGTGCCGGCTTCTCGGAAAATCTGCCTTGCCGCGTACTGCCGACGATTACAGAAATGATGGTGGTCATGTGTCTTTCCTTTATCAGTTGGTGATCAGAGTTTTCTCAAATAGGCGATTGTTCCGCTGAGTGCCAGCAGCGCGACCGCAGGGAGGGGGGGTGGAGGTGGTTCAATGGCGAGATCAGGCGCTTGCGTGGACCGGGAAATTCACTTGAGCCCAAGTCGAGAACTTGGTCGGTTGCCGGCCCCCTATTTTGTTGGCGAGTGCAATTCGGTCGCGCATATCCGAACCCAGATAGGTATGAGCCTGGAACCAGGCGAACATCGCTGCCATCTCGGCGGCCCCAGGGAAAACGGTGGCGAATACTTCCGTTGGGACTTGTTTGAATGAAAACTCATGTCCCTGCCGATTCAGCGTGTCGACGATTTCCTTGAAGCTCATGAAGTCACCGACGAGGGGCAGGTATTCGCCATTGCCCGCCTCGTCCGGATGTGCGAATGCGCCGGCAACAATGGGACCGAGTTCGCGGATGTCGCCCATGTGAATGCCGCGCACTGTGGGATCGATAGGAAGCGCCCAGCCCAAGGTTCCGTCTTCCTGCTTTTGCGGAGCCCAGGCCACAAGGTTCTGGTAGAAGAAAGGCGCGATGACAAAGGTATGATGCGCAAACCCGGCGTCCTTCACGATCCGATCGACTTTCGCCTTGCCGCTGAAGTGGGGAACGTGGAGCTTGCCGCCGCTGATCGCTTCCACATCGGGCAGCGTCGACCAGACAAAGTGTTTGACCCCGGCTGCTTTGGCCGCCTGTACCGCGGCGGTTGCCTGCTTAAGCTCGTCGGCACCCTGTTCCGCAAAATTGGTGACCATGAAAACGCCATGGGCCCCTTCGAATGCGGCCTTGAGGGTATCCGCACGGTCGAGATCCGCTTCGACAACCTCGTCGGCCAGTCCGCGGTGATTGGCTGGGTGGCGAGTCAGAGCGCGCACCTTGAATTGTGCCTGGGCTTGCAGCGCTCGCACTACTCCGCCTCCCTGCTGCCCCGTTGCGCCGATCACGGCGATCAATTTTTGATTCATTTTGCAGCTCCTTCTGTGTGTGACAGAGAGAGATTAAGGACTGGCGTTACATCTGTGAAGCCTATATATGTCTATACTTACTATCACTTACGGAGATGGATATGCTCGACGCAGTCACGTTGGACCAGTTCCGAACCTTCATCGCTGCCGTAGACGAAGGAAGCTTCTCGGCTGCGGGGCGCAAATTGCGGCGCGCACAATCCATGGTCAGCCAGACGCTCGCCAATCTGGAAGCGCAGCTTGGTGTAAAGCTCTTCGATCGCTCTGCCCGCTACCCGCGGCTCACCGAGGCAGGGCGGAGTCTTCTTGCTGATGCCCGCACGGTGGCGGACAACGTCGATGAATTTAAAGCTAGGGCCCGCGCCACGCGCGAGGGCCTCGAGCCCGAGCTCTCCGTTGCAATGGACGTGATGTACCCGATGGAGGCGTTCACCCGGGCAGCAGTACACAGCCGCACGACTTATCCACACACGCCGCTGCGGCTCTACGTCGAGGCCCTCGGCGGGGTCATCAAACCGGTCCTCGATCGCCAATGCAGCATCGGCGTTATCGGCTCGCTGCCCCTCGTGCCGGACGAACTTCAATCCGAACCTCTTCTGAACATACCGCTCGTGACGGTCGTCAGTCCCTCGCATCCGCTGGCAAAGAGCCGCGGGGCGGCCTCGGCATCGGCGATTGGCAAGCACATACAACTGGTCCTCACGGACCGCACCGCGCTCAGTGATGGCCGTGATTTCGGCGTGCTGTCGCGACTAACCTGGCGCCTTGCGGACCTGGGAGCAAAGCACGCATTCCTCAAGGCCGGCCTAGGATGGGGGCACATGCCCTTGCACATGGTGAAGGCGGATCTTGACAGTGGAGCGTTGGTCAAAATAGGCGTCGAAGGTATTCCGCGCGCCGTGTCCATGCCGATGCACGTGGTCTTTCGGAAGGACGCGCCGCCGGGGCCGGCCGGGCGTGCCTTCATTGCGCAACTCAAGCTGAAGTAAGCAAGTTGCCCCGACAACGAGCGCCAGCCGTCGGCGATAACGATCGCTAGCCTCGGACGCTCCCGCGGCGAAGCGGACACGGGCGTGTGACCGAGAAGGGTCGGGTGCGCCAGTTCGCGGTGCGCTGACCCTACTTCCGCCTCCGGCCAATACCTGCCGTAAATTACTTGAGGCCGAACGTCCGCTTTTCTAATTGGACAAATTCTTTCTAAAGGGAATCGTACTGTTGTGCTGGCCAGGCCTTAGGAATTGAGCAGAACCCACGTCAGTAGCTTGGGAAGCTACAGTTCTACCATTGAACTACACCCGCAATCTCGCAGATTCCCAATAGTTTTCAACCCATGGGGGTGAACAGGGTGTGTCATGGCGCTCATCCATCGCCGCTAGCAGATGGATGTCTTTCTCGGTGTACTTTGACTGAAAGCCGGACACGGTGCGCTGACAGCGCTGGAGTCGGCCGGTCTTGCGGTACTGGGCAACCAGCCGGGTGAGCTGCTGACGGGAGTAACCGCTGATCTTCTTCAGGTAGCGAATCACCACCCCTTTTCCTTGACGTGACAGCGTCAGATACCGGAATTTAACCAACTCCCCCTGAATCCAGCGGTAGCAGGCGTCCTTGTCACTGATGACCGAAAAGGCCACCGCCTGGGTGCCTGACAGGAAATCTACAAGTTGATCAATGCTCGTTAAGTCTTCGAGTTTCATGATGGTTTTCATCCCCCCATCATGAACAGATCTCCTTTCGGCTTCAGACTCATTTCATGTTAAAAATACCACCCTCCCTTCAGACTCATTTCATATTGGACAAGGCTGCGC
>CAVRAZ010000009.1:0-16042 GCA_963719135.1 uncultured Gammaproteobacteria bacterium
TCCGGAACCGTCGCCCGCCTGAACTGTCATCAGTTGGCAGGGCCTCGGAACAGAATCAATGATCCGCCGGGTTGCGCGCGATGTCGACACGTGCAGCGACGCGCCCCCCGGTTCTCCCCGACCCGCGCTTTGGCGCCGGCAACCGAGGAGTGGGCTCTGCACTTTGCGAAATTCACGAACAAGGAGGGTCCATGACTGCCGCCAATCGCCGCCTTGCGGGCGCGCCGCCCTGCACCCGCGCGGAGTGCAGGGACCGGCACAATGCACTGTTCTTCAAAATACGCTAAACGGCCGGCTAACGGCGTGGTGCTGCTCGGATGCCTGCTGGCTCTCGCCACGGCATTTGAACCGCAGCCGACCGGCGCCTTCCATCTCGCCGCAGGCTATCTCATCTGCGGTTTGCTACCCTACGTCGTCTACGGGAGTCTCACCGATATCCTCAACGGCTGTGCTCTGGTAGCCATCGGGGGCGTACTGCTGGCCGCCAACGTCGGCACGCGCGCAGTCTTGTCCGTCAGCGCCGCCGCCAAGCCGGATTCGCTGATGCCGTACGGACTGTGCGCACTTCTGGTCATACTGGTCGTGGTCCTGGGTCTGGTGCAGTCGATAAACCCGGGCGGCAATCCGAGGTAAAGGTAGCGACCATCGTGGAATGGCAACGCCGGTCGCCGGCGCGGCTTTCCAAAGCCTGAGAAAGTCTCCTGAACGCGCGCCGCAGAGAGGTCCCGAGCGGACCCGGGCGCCTTTGCGGTTTGTCAATAATCGGCCCTAAATCGAAGGAAAACGGGTGGCTGCATGACACCAAGTCAGCAGCCGACACACGGTGCTTGACAGACTTCACAGCCCGTGATGAAGTGCGCGCCAGACACAACTTGTGGTTTGTGCAGGTTCGCAGGTTTTCTAAAGACCAGTTGCGTGGAATGCGTTAATAATACCAACGTGTTTTGCGGCAGGGACGTTCCCGGCGAAAGCCGATGAGCGTTTCGACACCCCCTCCCCCGATTGCACCCCTGAAAGAAACTTGCTGTTGAGTTTTCGTATTCCGCGAAGGTTCTTCAGTATATGTTCAAACAATCTCTTGTTCACGTGAGTTTCGTCACTGCGGTCGCGGCGGCGACTCTGCCGGTCGCGCAGACCCAGATCCAGTTCAGCGATGCAACCGTCGCCGCCGGGGTCGATCATTCCAGCGAAACCTATGGCGCATCCTGGGGCGATCTCAACGGCGACGGCTTTCCGGATCTGTTCGTCAGCAACCACCGCACGCAGCCGAGCATGTACCTCAACCGGGGTGACGGCGCCTTCCTGGACACGGCGACGCAGACGTTCGCCTGGATCAACAAACCGAAAGCCGATACCCATGGCGCATCCTGGGTCGACTTCGACAACGACGGCGATCAGGATCTGCTGGTCACCACCGGCCGCGGCAACCCCAACGAGTTCCTGGTCAATGAGCGCGGCGCACTGATCGACCGCACCACGCAGTTCGGGCTGACCTTCGACAACTGGGGCGGCCGCCTGCCGGTCTGGCTCGACTACAATGGCGACGGGAAACTCGATTTCGTGATGACACAGATGGCGGGTGTCGCCAAGGTCATGCGCCAGGACAACGGGATGTTCTCGGATCAGACCACCGCGGTCAAGATGAACTGCAAGACGTTCCAGTACGCGCAGTTGCTGGACGTGAACGGCGACGGCCGCCAGGATTTCATCTGTCCCGACGAAACCGTATTTCCGCAGCGCATCTACAACACGCTGCCGCTGCCCTGGACCACGCTGACCTCGGCCCTGCCGCCGGTCGAGAAGACCATCGACACCGTCATCGCGGACTTCAACAACGACGGGCGCCTGGACATGTTTTATTTGAGCGGCGTGCAGCAGCGGCCTTCCTCGGTGGTCCAGGACGGCAGCAACAAGGTCGAAGCACTGCTGATGGGTGGCGAAAAAGGCTTCAACTTCGTCACCGGCGGCGCAGTCACCTTCAAGCTCGACTGGAACAAGCTCGACAGCGGTTACGGCCTGCCGAAGATCTATATCGGCGCCGGCGGCCGGCATCCGGCTGCGGCACCCTTTACGCTCGATCCCAACGGGGATCCCAGCGTGATCGGCATGCCGGTCGACACGGGGGAAACCCCGATTCTGCGTATCGGTTTCGATTCCGCCACGCGGCGCTGGACGGTAATTCTGCGGTCGGTGACGGATCTGACCGAGACGGTGTGGAGCGATTCCTATTTTCAGGTCTCCAGCACCGCACCGGTCAGTGACCTGAAGTCGACCGGTCTTTGGGGCAGCGACTACGCCGCCCAGCCCACGCTGCTGATGAACTATGCCGGCGGCTTCGTTGACCAGACCGTCGCCGCGGGCCTGGCCGCGCCGGTGCAGTGCTCCAGCGCAACCGCGGGCGACTACGACAACGACATGGATATCGATCTGTACCTGGTGTGCCGGAACGGCGCCAGCAACCTGCCGAATATCCTCTACCAAAACCAGGGTGACGGCACCTTTGTCGCTGTCCCCGCTGCGGGTGGCGCCGCCGGCCCGGTAGGCGCCGCCGTCGGCAGCGGCGCCGGAACCAGCGATTCCGTGGTGGCGGCGGACTACGATGTGGACGGATTCCTGGACCTGTTCGTGACCAACGGCTTCAACATGCGGCCCAAGGGCTACGGCGGGCCGAACAAGCTGTTCCACAACCAGGGCAACGGCAATCACTGGGTCGAGCTGCAACTGGTCGGCACCGCGCTCGATCGCGACGCGACCGGTGCGCGCGTCACCGCCCGGGCCAACGGCATCGACCGGGTGCGCGAACGCAACGGCGGCTATCACCGCTGGTCGCAGGAAAGCACACCGATGCATTTCGGCCTGGCCGGCGCGACCAAGGTCGACCTGACGGTGCAATGGCCGAGCGGTCTCGTCGAATATCACCCGAACGTCGCCGCCAACCATCTGTACCGCGTCACCGAAGGCGGTGCTGTCTCGACGCTCACGCCGGGTAATGCGTTGCCCTATCCCTGCGGCGCGCCGACCTACGACGCCGGCACCCAAGCGGGCCTGTTCGTCTGGAAGGAATGCGCCACCGGCGCCTGGCAGTTCCGCGTGTCGCCCGGCGGTGTCAACACGACCTGGTCGGGCAAGTTCCTTTCCAGCGACGCGCTCAGTGCCATCGTGCCCAAGGGCCTGGAGTCGGTCGACGTACTGGATTCGACCAGCGTGCCCAACCAGCTCAGCTTCGCGTTCAAGGTCGCCGGCGGCAACTGGGACGGCGCGAGCTTCACGCCCCAGGCCGGCGCCAGCACCTGCCTGAGCCTGGACGCTCCCACGGGTGCACAGGTCTACTACGGCCCGTTGCGGGTGCCGGTGGCGAAACAGTTTGACCTGGAGACGCTGGGCGCCTGCACCGGCCTTCCGCCGCGCGTGAGCCTGGCGCCGGTTTCGGTGTCCGAAACCGCGGCAACCGCCAAGTTCACGGTCAGTCTGTCCGCCGCCAGTGCGACCACCGTGACCGTCGTCGCGGCGACCGCGAACGGCACGGCGACCGCCGGCGCGGACTACACCGCCGTCGGCCCGACCACGCTGGTGTTCTCGCCGGGCCAGACCAGCCGGACGCTGTCGGTACCGGTGCTGAACGACACACTGGCCGAGGGTGACGAAACCTTCACGCTGTCTCTGAGCAACCCGTTCAACGCCATCCTCAACGTCGCGGTCGCCACCGGCACGATCCTGGACGACGAGCCGTCGCCTTGCGGCGCGCCGACCTACGATCCGGGCGTTACCGCCGGCGTCTTTCTGTGGCGCGATTGCACGACGGGCACCTGGACGACGCGCATGACCGCCGGAGGCGGCAGCACGCGCACCTATTACGGCAGCGTCAGCGGCGGCACCGCCTTCACGAGCGTGCAGCCCTGGAGCATCGAAGCCAACCAAGTGTGTCGTGACGCTCGGGATGCGAAACGGGACGTCCAAGTCACCGTTTCGCCCTCGCTTGTCACGACAGCCTATTGTGCCCCGGCCGCCCTGCGTCCGTGCCGCTTCGCCACACCATCGCACGCTCGGCGCTGGCTACGCAGCACTCCCGCAAATGGCTTGACGGCGTGTCGGATGCGCTTGCATAGGCCCTCCGCCGGCTTGGGACCTTTCGGCCCCGCGCCACTACGGCCATACGCCCGCGCCTACGCCTACCGCGGACTACGCGCCTTCGCTTCGCTCTCCATGGCGCGCGGCGGATGTGCTGGATTTCGCCACCGATCCCGCGGTCATCAGCTTTGCGTTGAAGACGGGCACCCTCTATCAGGACGGCTTCAGTTTCGCCTTGCCGGCCAACGCCTCGGCCTGTTTCGCGGTCGACGCACCGGCCGGTACACTGGTACGAGTGGGCGCGGCCCAGACGCCGTTCACCGCGCCGTTCCGGCTGGACACGCTGGGCGGCTGCGGCGGCTGATCGCCTGACATCACGCCCCGGTGGCCGCCACGGCGTCCGACAACGTCTGACCTTCGACCCGGGGCTCTATCACCGCCCCGACGGCGCTGGCCGTCGCCCGGACCGACCCGGTGGACAGCACCGGCGCCGCGTCGATGTCCGCGGCATCCATCATCGTCGCGATGCGCTGGAGCGAAGACAACAGCAGTGTCTGCTCCCATTCCTGCAACTGCATGAAACGCTGCGCGAAGCGCTCCTGCAACAGGGGCGGCGACTGGCTCAGCAACGCCCGGCCCGCGGCGGTCGCCTCCACCAGGACCCGCCGCCGGTCCCCGGTATCTCGCAGCCGCTTGACCAGGTCCCTGTGTTCGAGCCGGTTGAGGATATCCGTGACCGTGGCCTGACTGAGGCTGACCTGGGCCGCCAGTTCGCCGGCGGCGAGACTCCCGCGCTGCAGCGCCTTCAATAGAAGGGCCTGAGGGCCGGTCAGGCCGTAGGTGTCGACCAGCGTCCGCGAGTGCAGGTCCACGGCGCGGATCACCCGCCGCAGCGCGACGATCACCTGATCGCCGATATCGTAATCTCGATTCATGTTTGGTTTGTCCGGTTGCACTGGGTTTCGCAAATATTCGTTCAGTGGAGTTCCCGCCGCACACCAGTCACTATGACCTGATTTAGCATATTATTCAGCCCTCCCCTGGGTCTATTGCTGCACGCCCGTCGTATAGGTTTGCTCTCACGCGAGGTATGTGGCCGTCAGCGTTAAATCGACACCCGCAACCCTGGCGACGACTGAACCGCGGCCGGCAAACGAACGCCCGTGGCGGCCGGTCCCCGGGGATCACACGCGATCGCACCTTCGGCCTTAAATATAGCCTACGGTGATTGGCCCGGTGGGTGGGGCGGCCGTGGCCTGCCTGCAGCCGAAGCCGGCACGGTACAGGGGGCGCCCCGTTGGCCGGTGACGTCGAAACCGCGATCGCCGGGAACTTCCGCCTCACCTGGGAAACGGACGCGGCGCGGCGGAATGGCAGGCGGCGACCCGGCTAGGGTATTGGTTCCTTCGCCCGCAACGAGAATAGCGTAATGGACTTATCCAGAAGCTCGCCCGACGCGCCAAGCGAAAAGCGCCCGCCGGGCGACAGCCAACGCGCTCCGGCGGCAACCGCACCCAACGCCGAACCGCCGCCGCCAGTGCGCGTCGTCGGTCGGCGCCGCAGCGTCATGATGAACCTTCTTTCGCTGGCGCCTGGTCCGAAGCGCCGGCGGCGTCCGCCGGCTGCGCCGTCCCGCCCGCGCCGCCCGCCCCGGCGGACAGGGTGGTCACCAACTGCTCGCGCCCGGCCGCTTTCACCAGCGCCTCGCCGGTGTAGTCCGGCAGGCGGAAATACTCCGGCCGGGTCGACACCTTGAGCACGTAGTCCTTTTCCTTCTCGCGCTTGCCGAGTCGGTATTCGATCGTCCCGCCGCCCTTGCGCTGCACGCTGAACGCAAGTGCCGGCGCCTCCAGACCATACTCCGGTTTGTCCTCACGCCCGAGGACAGAATCGACGGTCAGAGCCGACACCGCCTGGACCAAAGCATCGGCCTTGGCCTGGTTGACCGTCTCGCCGTCCTGCAGATGCTCGGCGCCCCAGGTTGCCTGGGCAGCCGTCTTGAGCTGGCCATCCTTCGCGGCCTCGCTCGCCGGCCCCTTGGCTTCCCGGGTCAACGTGAGCGTCTGCAAAATGATCGACCCGATTTCGTCAGACGGCACCTTCAGCACACTCTTGTCTTCCCAGTCTTCGGGTTTGACCGGTGCGTCGTAGATGCCAAACTCGGTGGTGTAGACCGCTTTGTCCTTCGCCGTGCGTGCGCTCACCTGGCGCATGCCGGGCGAAGTGCCGAAATAGAGCGTTGCCAGCGTCTCGTCGTTCAGGGCCAGCTTCACGCGCCGCTCGAAGGCATCATCGCTGACCTTGAAGCGCTTTTGTGCGGCTTCGGTCGTGGCGACGGCCAGACCGCGTTTCAAGCCCTTCAGCTCATCGAGCAGGCGATTCACCTTGGTCTTGTCGGCCGGGAAATCGCCGGTTCCGGGCAGCACCCAGCCGTCGCCCTTGCGTGCAAGCACGACCTCCTGTTTGTCCGGGCCGTCGAGCGTGAGCCGGTCCGGTGTCCGGCCGTCCAGGTCGAGAAGCGCCGTATCGGGCCGGTGTGCCTCCAGACTGGGGCCGGTGAAACTCATGGCCACGGCCAGCACCAGTTGGACGGCCAGCAGAACAGCGAGCATTCCGATTTTCTTCTGCATCGCCTAAGCCTCCGCAAGAATCGACTGATAACGAACCCGTTCCGAACGGCGCACCCACCGCCGCCACAACCACACAACCGCAAGACCGAGCAGCGCCAGTCCGTAATTGAGGTATTCCCAGAACAGTTGACTGTCGCGCTGCATGGGCACAAGCGTGCGCGCGAATTGCGCGCGGCTGCGGATGGAAAGCAGACCACGGTCTTCCAGTGACCAGTCAATGGCGTTCTGCAGGAACTCCACCGGCTTGGTATAGAGCGTGCCCATGCCCGCGGAGGCCAGGTTCAACACGGCATCGTCGGCGAAGGTGTTGGACGCCACCAGAATGATGCGCGCCGACTCCGGCGAGCGTTCGATCACGCTGGTGATGGGGGCCTGCGCCTCGTCAGCCGCGGACGCCTTGTCGGCACCCGGGGCGGCGTCGGCCCTGGACGCGTCCGCGTCCGCGCCGGCACCCGCTTTCTCCGCCGGCGGTTTGGCCAGCGGCGAGTCCTTGCCCTTGAAGTACGAATCGAACCGTCCTTCGACGGCGACCGCCAGCAGGCGGGCAGCGCGGTTGGCACCCGGCTTGAAGCCGGTGTCCGGCCAGGTACGGTAATCGGGCATGACGTTCAGGTCCGCGGATACCCAGCTATGTGCGGACGACCGCAGCAGCGCGGTGACGCTGCGCCCCTGATTCTTGTCCTTGTCCACCCGGATCGGCGAAGCCCAGTTCAGGTCCACCTGGCCGAGCGCGGAGGTGATCGGATTATCCGCGTTCAGCCCCGCGCCGCGGATATCGGGGAAGTGCGGGTAGGGAAGCATGCGTATTTCGCGTATGGGGATACCGCCCAGATAACGCTGTACCGGCACCGGCAGGGATGCGTTCTGCGGGTCCAGTACCATGCTGGCGTCGATGGTCAGCCCCTGCTGTTTGAGCCAGTCCTCCAGACCGGAGACATACTTGCTGGCCGTCAGAGTCTGCCCTACCTGCACGTCGAACGGCGACGTTGCAAGCACCAGGCTGCCGCCCTCCATCAGGAACTGGTCGATCGCAAACAACTGCTTCTGATCCAGCGCATTGGGAGACAGCACCAGCAGCAGATCCGCATCCGAGGGTACGCGTCCGTCCATGAGATCGACATCCTTGATGCGCGCATTCTGGGACAATGCATCGGTCAACTCGGAATAGCCCTTGGCATCGGCGCCCGCCGCCTGCGGTTTGACCACCGCCACCGTCTTGAGAAAGCCCGGCGCGAAGCGCTGCAGGGCCGTCTCGATGGCGCTCTTGAGCCCGTCGCGGTTGAGCGGATCGGGGAGCGCCACCTGCACCGCCTCGCCGTTACCTTCCAGCACCATGTAGAACCAGAAGGACTTTGGATCGAGCAGGCTCGCAATCTGCGGCGAAAAGCCGTACTTGCTGTTCAGCTCCTTGGCCAGCGCGCCGTCGCCGGCGTCCGGGTCCTGGAACCGCATCGTAAGCTTGTCACCGGCCTCCTTCCTGAACTCATCCAGCACCAACGTCAGATCCTTGCGCAGCGCGACAAGCTGCTGCGGAAGCTTGTCGTCCGGCGAGATATAGCCGGTAAACTGGACCGGGCGCGTCAGTGTCTCGAAGGGGTTGCCGCCCGCCTGGTAGGCGGTCAGCACCTTGCGGATCGAGCGTGTGATCGCGTACTCGGGGTTCTTCAGCACGACATCGAGGTCCCGCTCGCCGCGCACCTTCACGTCGATGAGGTCGCGGTAGTTGAGCACCTCGTGCTGGTCGCCGTAAGCCACCAGGATGTCGAAATAGGAGTTGACCACGGAGGCCTGATACTTGCTCGCCATCTGGAAGGGCACCGGGCGGATGCCGTACTTGCTCGCCGCCTCCTCCTCCAGCGCCTGGTTCTCGTGCGGATCGACGAACTCGACCTGCACGCGCCCCTTGCCGGCGACCGCGTATTCTTCGAGCAGGTCCCGCAGTTGCGGCACCAGCGGCGCAAGCAGCGGGTGGGTCTTGGCGGAGAAATAGCCGCGGATCAACAGCGGCTCCTGCAACTGGGCCAGGTACCGGCGCGTGGCATCCGACAACGAATAGACATGGCCCTGCGTAATGTCGGCCCGCGCCCACCCCACCGGCTCGAGCCACAGGTTGCCGGCAATAAAATTGGCCGCCGCGAGCCCAACCAGCCAGCCCCATTGGCGGTGCCGCTTCGAAGCGGGATTGCCGGCCCAGCGCAGCCGCTCCAGTGAAAACAGGTTCAGCGCCAGAAACACGCCGACGATGGACAGGTAATAGTAGAGGTCGCGCAAATCCAGTACGCCGCGCGTGATCGAGTCGAAGCGCGAACCGGTGCCGAGCAGGGCCAGTATATTGCCGACCTTATGACCGAACAGGGATGTCAGCACCGGCGCGCCGATCAGATAGAAAACGCCGCAGACCACCACGGTCAGAATCAGCGCCACGATGGGATTGTCCGTGCGCGCACTCATATAGAGTCCGATCGCCACGTAGGCCGCGGCCAGGAACAGGGCTGCCACGTAGCCGCCGATCACCGGACCCCAGTCGAGCGGACCGAGCATGGCGACGGTCACCGGCAACGGGAGGGTCAGCAACAGCGCCAGACCCACCAGCGCCAGGCCGGCCAGGAACTTGCCGAGCACCAACTGCAAAGGTCTCACGGGCGTGGTCAGCAGCGTTTCGAGGGTACCGGCCCGGCGTTCCTCCGACCAGGCGCGCATGGTAAGCGCCGCCACCAGGAAAATGAGCAGCACCGGCATCCACTGGAACAGCGGGCGGACATCGGCGATGTTACGCGCGAAAAACGTCTCCACCCAGAAGAACACGAACAGCGTCACCGCCAGGAAGGCGCCGAGAAACAGGAACGCCGCCGGGGACGAGAAGAAGCCGCCGAACTCCTTGCGCGCAATACGCAGCGTCTCACGCATGGGCCACCTCCCTTGCCGGAGCGATCGCGTTCACCTCGGCGAAGACGCTTTCCAGGTCGCGGTGCTCGGTTTGCAGCGCGTAAAGCTTTCGTCCTGCCGCCGTCAACACAGCCGCGACCTGCGGTGCGGCTTCGTCGTCGGCATCCAGCGCGAAGTTCCAGCGCCCGTTGGCTTTGCCGCGCACTTCCACACCGGCCACGCCTTCGACCTTCGCCAGCGACTCGGCGGCATCGCCGTCGACGCTGACCAGCAACCGGCGGCGCTGCTGCAGGGCGTCCAGGCGTGAGTCGACGACCAGTTGGCCTGCGCGCAGGATCAAGACCCGACCGCACACGGCGCGGACCTCCTGAAGGATGTGCGTTGAGACGATGACCGTCGCGGTTTTCGCAAGCTCGCGGATGAGTTCGCGCATGTGCAGAATCTGGGTTGGATCCAGGCCGTTGGTCGGCTCGTCCAGAATGACGATATCCGGTTGATGCAGGATGGCCTGGGCCACGCCGACGCGCTGGCGGTAACCGCGCGACAACGTCTGAATGAGCTCGGTTGCCTTGTCGGCGAGCACCGTGCGGCGGATTACCGCCGCAATGGCGCCGGGGCGCCGGTCATCGGCAATGCCGTGAAGGCCCGCCTGATAGTCCAGGTAGTCGATGACGCTCATCTCCGGATAGACGGGACAATTCTCCGGCAGATAGCCGATGCGCGCCTGAATGGCGCGGGTATCCTTGCCTATCTCCAGATTGTCGACCCGTATGGCGCCGGACGTGGGCTCGAGGAAACCCGTCAACATCTTCATGATCGTGGTCTTGCCGGCGCCGTTGTGGCCGAGCAGCCCTACGATCTCGCCCCGGTCGATGTGAAACGACACATCATCCACCGCCGTGAGTTCGCCATAGCGGCGTGTCAGGTGTTCGACCTGGATCATGTCTGTCCCCTTCTCTGTCAGAATCCATGCCGCAATTGGGTTCGGCATGGAACGCGAAATGCCGTCAGGGCTGTGCGCCCCGCCAGATATGACAGTGCCCGGAGATCACAATCCCCGGGGTGTCGAGACGAAGGACGTCTCAGGGGAAGCCGAGGTCAAAGAAGTATTGGCAGAAAGAACGAAATTCGATGCCCGCTGATCTTCCGAATGTGGCCTTGTTTCTCATACGCCCTGTTACGTCGGTTAGAGTGGGTTGTAGGTCTCTGTCATCAGCACACGGCACTAAGATGGATAGGCGGCGCGAAAGTTCCGCGCGGGTGTTGACCGGATCGGCACGGTGTCCGTTCGTCGCGTTCCGCCGGGCCGATCCGTGAGAATCGACAGGATTCGTTGCGGCGCTGATGCGGAGGGGATCACCGCGCGTCGTTGGGGTTCACGATGATCAGGCGTGGCGGGAACAGCAAACGCCGCGGGTCATCAGGGCGGTGAGAGATGGGTCTGGTCGTCTTGCGCGGGCCGCACGTTTACCGGCCTCGCGCATGATTCAGGCACCGGGTTTTCGACGGGCATGATGGCGACGGCAAGTCACTGATTAGATGGTGGCCAGGGACGGAATTGAACCGCCGACACGGGGATTTTCAGTATTCAGGGCACATGGCTTGTTATCTTCCCGAAAGTTCTAACTTATTCTAATTGTTGTAAATCAATGTTGTCCCGCACACACAACGATTCCGGCAATCTCCACACGGCGCCAGAGGTTTCCATGCTCAGTTACACACGATTTACACCGAAGATCGGCATTTTTCGGGACAGCAACCTCTCAGTCAAATACCGGCATACTTCCTCACTATAGACGCAGTGCGACGCTGGCGCTTACCCATGCACCACCTGGGTCTCGAAGGAACTGAGCCGGATCAAGACACTCCGGAAAACCGCTGAGATCACCTACGACACTCCAATCCACTATGCGCGGGTTGGCGACGGCGCACTTTTCGGCACCATGCTCAAGCATCAAGGCAGCCCGGAAAAGTGGCAGATAAACTGATCCGTAGCGGCACATCGGCCCGCCTGGACCTACCGGTTCCGCCTGAGCACACCGGACCGATTCTGGCGGCGGAGGACGAATGAGTGGTGCGCACCCTCGACCTCAAACGGCAGCGGCCTTCTTGCACCTGCCCCCCGCTACACTGCGGAAACGCCAAGGCGGGCCTCATCCTCGGCGCGAAGCCGGGCAAGTGCTGGGCCTTCCTCGAAGTCGATCTTGTCGCCCACCTCCAGAGTTTATGTCCTTGCCCTGGGCAAGCGCCGCTAAGTGGCTGTGACGAGGGGAATGCGCTACGTCACTCTACAAACGCTGCAATACCTGGCGGGTCCGCTTCACAGCGCCCAATGGCGAGCGAATACGCCGCTCTACCGGGACTGGAGACAAGCAGCTCGCGCAGGAATACCACGACCAATTGAAGGTCTACCTGTAGCGTATTCACAGGCTGGGTGAGAAACCCAGGCGCACCTGGCAGGAAGCGGTGTTGCGCTAGTTGCAGTATACAGACAACAAGGCAGACCACGGCAAGGATATTGCCAAGTTCCGGTGGTTCGATCAGTCTCCGAGATCGCTATTTGGATGAAATCAACCGGGATGTGATTGATCACATCGGCACGGCGAAGAAGCAGGAAGCCAGCGCCTCGACGGCCAACCGCTATTTGGCGCTGCTGCGCGCCGTGTTACGCATGGCGCGGGATGAGTGGGAATGGATCGATTTGATTTGATGCCACGCGTCCGTCTGTACCAGTAACCGAAAAAGCGTGCGCGGTGGATCACGCGTGAAGAAGCCGCCAGACTGGTTGCGGAACTCCCACCCCACCTGGCTGACATGGGGGCCTTCAGTCTGCCCACAGGCTTGAGGCAACGCAACGTCAACTTTCTATGGTGGTCGCAGGTGGATTTTCAGCGCGGCATGGCCTGGATTCACGCGGATCAGTCGAAGTCGCGGCGGGCGATTGCCGTGCCACTGAATCGGGATGCGTTAGCCGTACTACAGCATCGTGTCGAAAAGCATCCGGTCTTTGTGTTCACCTACCAACGCCAGCCGGTGGCACGGACGACCACCAAGGCTTGGCAACGAGCCTTGGAGCGCGCCGGCATCGAAGATTTCCGCCAGTAAAGCCGGGCGATATTTCTGCTGGGCACAGTACTGACACACTGGACTCTCACCAGCGTGCTGAGAAGCGATGGCCAGTTATGGCGACCACGCCGCAGAGGCATTAAACAGATTCGTAATCGTGAGGTAGTGCTACTCGGGAGAGATAATTGGCAAATCGGTGGCTCAAATGCTCAAGATAGGGATGATCAAGCCAGGTTCGCCTGAGGCAGTCCTTTGTTTCAATCTGCCAGTAGAGCTCATCCGTGGGGATTGTGAAATAGCGCTTGAAATCTATTGCAAGTTCGGAAGCCTCCTCCTTGTAAATCGTGATCTACCGGGATGGCCGAGATAAAATGGTAACGCTCGTTGTTATTCTTGCTCACCTGCTTCCATAGGCCTGAGTTTAATTCTGACCTGCTTTTCAATTCTCCTGCTTCATTAACTTCTAAAAGCAAGACCGAAGGAATCAACTTGTGCGTGTAGTTTTTCGATTGCTCAGTCGCAATCGACGCCCTACCACTATAATCCCAGTCAAGATCGCAATCTTGTGTTAACACTAATACGTACGGATGGATTCGCAGATCGATAACTGTCTCGCCAGACTTTAAAGCGTCAAGGTTTGTTCGTCGCTCGAACACATTGCTAAGAATCTCGGATTGCCGAAGACCCTTTGTGAGTTCTGGTAGACGGAACATTCCGGATGTCTAATGATACTCAGTCTTCAACAAGGTAAAACGGCTCTCGTACATATTCGTTGCCCAGAACAGCACCTCTGTGCGCGTAAGCATCGCAAGATCCGCCGGAAAGGTGCCGGCCTTAGCTTTCGTAAAACGACAGCATATCACCGAGGGTGTCACAGAGTTCTGCGAGTCCAGCATCTGGGACATTTTCTATGGCCTGATGACAGACGATGCGCAAGATGTCGCTATACTCCGGGGTGCGTTTTTCAAAGCTTGCGGAAAGCGACATACGCATTCCGCTGCCCGGGCGAATCCAGTCAGCGGTATATCGCAGAGCGCCCTCCGTGGCACCACTATGTTTCAACTGGCTGGGGCTCCATGGCATTATATAAGCTGTCTTGGATAAACCATCTGAAAAGGCGCCCTGCGAAACTATTAAGCTCGTTGAGTTTCTCGATAACATTGCTTTGCTCCGTTTTCAAATCGGCGAAAAAATCTGCATCAATTACATAGCACTGCTCCTCTGTTTCGAGGACGGTTGCTAGGAAGTGCTTTACGTGAACAGCGCCGATGTTATTACCTAAGTGAATTACGGTTTCCTTGTCCGCCTGTAAGACTGCGCCAGCTACAACCTCCTCCGCCAAGATTCCTGCGACAAAAGGCTTGAGAAGCCGCGACCATGGCACACTACCTAACTCGAGTTTTGAACGAACAATGACATCCCTATAACGAAGTCCGGTCCGCATATAAAATGACGGATCATAAACTTCGTGGAGCGCTCTAATTGGCCCTAATAACGTGTCCCTGAATTCTTCCCATCGTGTGTATTCTTTTGTAGAGAGCGCAAGAAAGTCGCGCGTTAGCGAGAGCGACCATTTCCCATTGTCAGAAAGGAAACTGTACCTCCTACCAGTCGACCCAGCTCTCAGCTTCTGAGAAATAACCTCTGCAAAGTGAGGAGGTAAGTCCGGTGGAAGTTCTTGAAGATTTTCTTCAAAAATCGGGAATTGTTTGCGTATCCTGTTTGGAACTCTGCCGGTTCCTCAGCCCCAATTTTGAGGATTGTAGGAAATCGAAGCTGACAAATTACCTCGTCCAGAGCCGGCTTCTTATAGATTACTCTGGTCGTCTCAGGTATCGGCACAATGCCTCTCTCAAAGTTGGGTACAAAAACAAGGGGTAGTGTTCCCCCGAAATCGTCCTGAACTATCAATCTGCACAAAATACAAGCACAGGACGTGCCATGATTGGTTCCTTATGTATCTAAATTTTAGATACTGCATCTCGCGTGTAGTTCCATTCGGGGACTATGCGTTTTCGCCCACTTCACAGGGCAAAATCTCAAGCGTGCCGCTACCTCGTGAAAGATTTTGGGACATCCCAGTTGCCCAGAATCGACTCGCCAACGCGGCAACCGATGTGCCCCGGCCGCCCTGCGTCCGCTACGCTCGGCACAATGCGCCTCGCACAGCTCCCACAATGGCTCTACGGCGCTGGGACGTGTTTATCGCACACCCCTTCGGGCTGCTGCGAAAACACCTGGCGCCTACCGAGAACTATCCGCCTCGGGCTTCGCCCTTCCATGGCGGACAGCGATAGCTCACCGGATCTCATTTAGGCTATTTCCTCCATGGCTAATCAATCCTTCATTGCTGCCCAACAAGCCGAATGATGTTAGGATAAATGTTATTTATAGACAAAATTACGACGCCACTCCTCGCCCTCGCGAGGTTGGTCTGCCAAGACAAAGCATATCAGGCTTGCACCTCTGGCGAATACCGCGGGTGGTCTCTTCCCCAACAAACGGCGCGAAGAAATTCTTTGTTTTGCCTGGCCAAGTGCATGCTTATTGACGTTAGTCATACAGGTGGCTCCCTCAATTCTGGCAGCTGCGCTGTGGCAGGGACCGAATTTGCCAAGATCGAAAGCTTTGACACACTGATCGAGCGCTGCCCGTTTTTCTGCATCTTGCCCGCTGCCTTCCACGCTGTGGAACCGGGGCCATTGAAGATGACGCGCATCCGCTGCCCCTTGGCGCGGTGCAGGACGATCAAGTGCTCGGGCTCGTGGCGGATGGCGATGCTCGTTCCCTGCGTTAGCTTGATCTCGACGTTGCGACCGTCACGGGTCTTGGCATCGTGTCCGTGGGTCGATGCCGGATTTAGGTCGAAATCGAAGATGTACGCAGCAGCCACTTCTCCGATGCTTCCAACAAGATGTCCGTCCAGTGTGAATTTCCTTCCGGGAACAATCGCTCCAAACCGTCTGACGCTGCATAGAGATCGTCGAGATAGCGGCGACCTGCTTCCGAATCAACCTCCGGATTCACACCGCTGCCTCCGTCGCATTGCTTGCATTTGGTTCAAAACACAGTGGCGGATCGCTTCGAGGAGGCGCTGGCGGGTGGTGTCGGTAGCGGTGAAAGCAGACTACAGCCACATTTTCTCGGCTACGCTTATTATTCTCTATTTGGAATCCACCAAATATTCGTTGATAGCAGGCAAGCCTAAACTCGATTCCAAGCGGGTCTTAATTCCGCTCGAAGCCGATCCTCCTCCGCGGCCAGCCACTCGGGCTGTGGTTCGCGCCTACCGTAAATTGAATGCGTCCTGCGCGAAGCTCCGTGGAGATCAGGTCCCGAAGTCTCCGATTCTGGTCCGATTTGCCATCCCGGTAGTTGTCCATCCGTGAACG
>CAVRAZ010000010.1:0-88644 GCA_963719135.1 uncultured Gammaproteobacteria bacterium
GATTGCCGTGTCGTTCGGTTTACTCTTCGGCCGGACCCCGCTCTAGAGATGCGGACGATTTTGCCAAGCGCGTCCGATAACGCGATAATGGGTCTAACATCCGCGCAAGGTCGGGGAACCCCATGAAACGCGTGTTCGGACTGCTGCTATTGATATTGCTGGTAATTCTGGGTCTCTCATTCGCGGTGCTGAACGCCGATCCGGTGAAGCTCAACTACTATTTCGGCTTTGCGGACATTCCTCTGTCACTCATCATGGTCGGTGCGCTGGCGGCGGGCGCATTGCTTGGCGTGCTGGCGAGCCTGACCGTTATAGTCCGCTACAAGGCGCGCGCCGTTCAGTTGAAGCGACGGCTCGGACACCTCGAGGCGGATTTTCACCGACATAAACCGCACGAGCCCCGCGAAACCGGCGCCTTGGGCGCCCGCTGAACGGCTCGGTCACGGAAGTTCCGACATGAGTCAACCTGCCGTGACAGGCCCGCGGGTGATCGTGGCCCTGGACTACCCGGCGGCTGCGCCGGCTCTGGATTTCGTCGCGCGGGTCTCGCCCTCGGATTGCCGTCTCAAGGTCGGCAAGGAACTGTTCACGCGTGAGGGCCCGGAACTCGTGCGCCGTCTGGTGCGCGGGGGTTTCGATGTCTTCCTCGATCTTAAGTACCACGATATTCCCAATACCGTCGCGCACGCCTGCGAAGCGGCAGCCGATCTCGGTGTCTGGATGACGAATCTGCATGCGAGCGGCGGTGTGGCGATGATGAAGGCCGCCAGGGGAGCGCTGCACCGCTTCGGTGACCGCGCACCGCTGCTCATTGCCGTAACCGTGCTGACCAGTCTGGACGATGCCGGACTGCGTCAGGTCGGTATCGATGCGGGGCCGGAGGCGCAGGCGTTGAGGCTGGCGCGGCTTGCGAAAGAGGCCGGACTCGACGGCGTGGTCTGTTCCGCTCGCGAGGCCGGGTTGCTGAGAAGCGCTCTGGGCGCGTCCTTCCTGCTGGTGACGCCGGGCGTCCGTCCGGCCGGTGCGGAACGGGACGATCAAGCGCGCGTCATGACGCCGCGCGACGCCGTCAGTGCCGGTGCGGATTATCTGGTGATCGGCCGACCGGTCACCCAGGCCGACGACCCAATCCGGATGCTGCAGCGCATCAATGCGGAAGTCAGATAATGCGAGTCATGGGGTGAGCGTACCTGATCGCCCTGCACATCGATCACGCCCCTGGTTCCTTCAGACGCTTCTCATTCCTACGCGCGATTGGGCGATCGTCGCTGGCACGGCCAGGTCGCATTGACTAGGATAGCCTCGGCCATCGGTTGGCCGGTTCGGTGAGCTGATCTGCACACCGTCGGGCCGGCGGACGATGTTCATCCGCGAAGCTGGTTTGCTTCGTCGTTTCTCGATCAAAGACAGGGAGGTCGCATTGATGATTCTTCGCAAATGGCTGTTCGTGTTTCTCTTGGTCTGTTCGCCGGTCGCGGTCTATGCCGCCGAATCGGTCGATATCAACACTGCCGACTCGGAGGTGCTGGTCGACCGCATGGTCGGTGTGGGACCGCAAAAAGCGATGGCGATCGTGCAATATCGCCAGGCGCATGGCCCCTTCAAACAGGTCGAAGAACTTGTAAACGTCAAGGGAATCGGGCAAAAGCTGGTCGAGCAGAACCGATCCCGCCTGGTCGTGGTGCCGGCGAATGCCAAGCTGAAATCCAAGTAGAGCCGGCGCCTTGTGTTCCGGGGCCGGCGCGAGGCCGGCCCCGGCGACTGCGCGCCACCGCAGGGGTGATCGATCTCTGGCGCTTGCGGACCTTTGAGACATCGTGTAGGCTGGCAACAAAATAAAACATAATCCTACAGTTGTAATAACTTCTTAACATGAATCGATACTGTCCTGTCATTCTCTCGGGTGGAGCAGGCAGTCGCCTATGGCCTCTGTCGAGAGAACACTATCCGAAACCGCTGCTGCCGATGTTCGGCAAATACACGCTGCTCCAGGACACGGTACAACGTTTGCAGGGATTGAACGGTGTTGATGATCCGTTGCTGGTCTGTAACGAAGAGCATCGCTTTCTGGTCGCGGAGCAACTGCATCAGCTCGGAAAGCGACCCGCGGCAATCATCCTCGAACCCCAAGGACGCAATACCGCGCCGGCACTGACGGTCGCGGCGCTGAAGCTTGCGGCCGACAAACCCGACGTCTTGATGGTCGTGATGCCGGCGGACCATGTGATCCCCGATCAAGCCAAATTCCTCAAGGCTGTCGTGGAGGGCAGTCACCTGGCCGACGGCGGGTTTCTGGTCACGTTCGGGATCGTGCCCGGCCGCCCTGAAACCGGGTATGGATATATTCGGCGCGGCATCGACCTGGGGGCCGATGCCTACGCCGTGGCGGCTTTCGTCGAAAAGCCCGATCAGGCGACAGCGGAATCCTATCTGGCTTCCGGCGCCTATTACTGGAACAGCGGCATATTCCTGATGCGGGCCGACCGGTGGCTGGAGGAGATCGGCGCCAGGCGGCCGGATATTCTGGCGGCCTGCGAGCGCGCCGTGCAGGGTGCGAAGCCGGATGCCGATTTCTTTCGGCTGGGCAAGCAGGCCTTTCTCGAAAGCCCCAGCGATTCGATCGACTATGCGGTCATGGAAAAGACCGACCGCGCGGCCGTGATCGGACTCGACGCGGGCTGGTCGGATGTCGGTGCCTGGTCGTCGATCTGGGAAGTGTCGGAACACGACAGTGCCGGCAACGTTTCCCGGGGCGATGTCCTGATCCATGACGTCAGCAATTCTCTGATATTCGCCGAGGGCCGGTGTATCGCGGCGGTTGGGTTGGACAACATGATCGTGGTCGAAACCGCCGACGCCGTGCTGGTGGCCGACAAACGGCGTAGCCAGGAAGTCAAGGAGATCGTCGACAAGCTCAAAGCAGATGCGCGTGAGGAGCATCTGTTTCACCGCCGGGTATTCAGGCCCTGGGGAAATTATGAAGGCATTGACCAGGGTCAACGTTATCAGGTGAAACGGTTGACGGTGAAGCCGGGTGCTCAGTTATCCTTGCAGATGCACCACCATCGTGCAGAACACTGGATTGTTGTAACCGGCACGGCGCGCGTGACGCGTGGCGACGAGGTTTTCATCCTGTCCGAGAATGAATCGACTTATATCCCGCTGGGAACGCGGCATCGGCTCGAGAATCCCGGCAATATTCCGCTGGAGATCATCGAGGTTCAGTCGGGCAGCTATCTCGGCGAGGACGACATCGTACGATTCGAGGATGTTTACAATCGGGTCGAGTAGCAGTAGGACGAACGCTATGCAGATAACCTGTTGACCTGGTTCAAGAGTTTACCCCTGAGTACCGATATCGCACTGATCGCCTGACGGCGTCGGTTGCGGGTTCGGTGCATTCGAGAGGACAAGCAACGCAATGAAGAAAAGGAAAGTTAAGAAGGCCGTATTTCCCGTGGCTGGCCTGGGCACGCGCTTTCTGCCGGCCACCAAGGCCAATCCGAAGGAAATGTTGACCGTTGTGGACGAACCGCTGATTCAGTACGCGGCCCAGGAGGCCGTCTCGGCGGGCATCACCGAACTGATTTTCGTCACCGGCCGCAACAAGCGCGCGATCCCTGATCACTTCGACAAAGCCTACGAACTTGAGGCGGAGCTGCAGCGCAAGAACAAGACGAAGTTGCTGGACATCATCCGCAGCATCCTGCCCGAGGGCGTTTCCTGCATCTACATCCGGCAACCGGAAGCCCTGGGTCTGGGTCATGCCGTCGCGTGTGCGCGCTGCGCGGTCGGCGACGAACCCTTTGCGGTCATACTGGCGGACGACCTGATCATGGAGCAGGGCAAGACCTGCATGCAGGAGATGGTTGACGCCTACGCCTACCACGGTTGTTCCATCCTGGGCGCGCAGCGCGTCGCCAAGGAAGACGTCTCCAAGTACGGTGTGGTTGCCGCCGAACCGGCCGGCGAACGTATGTGGACCGTGCACGGCATGGTGGAAAAGCCGCGGCCGGAGGATGCACCCTCGAACATCGCAGTCGTCGGCCGGTACATACTGACGCCGCACATCTTCGATATGCTCGCCTCCACGCCGCGCGGTGCGGGTGGCGAAATTCAGCTCACCGACGCGATCGCCGAACTGCTCAGACGGGAACGGGTGCTGGCGTACGAGTTCACCGGCAAGCGCTACGACTGCGGCGACAAGCTGGGCTATCTGCAGGCCAACGTCGAGTATGCATTGCGCCATCCCGAGCTGGGTAAGGATTTCGCGGCCTACCTGAAAGAGCTGGCAAATAAACTGTAAGCGGCGGGTGTCAGCCTGACCGCCGTTTGAGGATTTCTTGACATGGGCAGGATGAAAACCTCGGTGCCTTCTACTATGATCGACTAAAAATAATAGGGGTTTTGTCGTTTCGGCGGGAAGGGTCAATTCCAACCAGAGGGGGGTAGTTATGACATCACGTAATCTTAGAATTCTGATTAGCGCGGTCGCGTTCGGCGGCGCAATGACTTTCGGCGCAGGGGCCGTCGCGTATTGGGGTGGTCCTTGGGATGGCGACTGGGGTGGTCCCGGGGGCGGTCCTTGGGGCGGCGGGCCTTACTATCCGTACGGGGGTTATGGTGGCAGGGACCTGATCCATCAACGGCAGGTAGAGATGCGCGACCACGAGCAGGCCATGCGGGACGTCGGCCACATGTTGTCGGGCCGGCGGCCGTTCGATCGCGTCGAAGCGACGCGCCTGGCGCGCGAAATCGAAGCGACGGCCGGGGAAAACCTGTGGCGCATGTTCCGACCGGGCGACTGGCGAATGGGCTCGCGTTCGTCGTCGATCATCTGGGGCGACATGGACAGGTTCAAGAGCCACGCCGAGGCGCTGAAGGCCGCGGCCGGTCAACTGGCCGACGAACTCGAGAAGCGCCCGACGGCCGAGGAGTACGCGGGGGGCAAGGCCGTGGTACCCGACTGGCGCTTGGAGCGCTATGGTGCAGCGCCTTGGGAGGGTGGTCCCTACAGCCGGTGGGGTAATCGCGGAGGGGCGGTCACGAAAGAAGTCTACGACGCCTACCTCAAGCTCGAGGACACTTGCCACGGCTGCCATGCCAATTTCCGCAGTCCCTGGTACTGAAGTTCGGTCGTAGTCCCGATGGAAACCCCGCCGCCACGGCGGGGTTTTTCGTGGGGGGGGCTATTGTGCCGTCATGACCAGCGCCGTGTCGCCAGGCACTGCGACGCGCGCTTGCGCGGCGTTGACCGCCCGAAGGGCCGTCCGCAACGCGCGAAGCCGATCCGCTGGTGTTCAGCGTCCAATCTGTCGACGGATTCCGCCGTCCGCCGGAATGGCGAGGTCTTTCAGCCCGGCGCTGGCATCGGCAATGGCTCCCCGCTTTCGGGGAGGAGCGATGGACGTATTCACGGTGGCATTCGCAACCTCCGACGTGCTGCGTCTTCCCCCGGCTGCCGACGACGCGCCTTGGTCCTGCAAACACGGCACCGGTATCTGGCGGTATAATGCCGACGCATGGATGCCGACCCGCAGCAGATTCTGCGTACCCTGTTTGGGTACGAACATTTCCGGCCGCCGCAGGAAGCGGTGATCGCCACGCTGATGGCCGGGCGGGACGCGTTGGTGCTGATGCCCACCGGCGGCGGCAAGTCGCTCTGTTACCAGATTCCCGCCATCGCGCGCGCGGGGGTTGGTGTCGTGGTGTCGCCCTTGATCGCGCTGATGCAGGACCAGGTGGCGGCACTGACCCAGGCGGGCGTGGCCGCCAGCTTCCTTAATTCCCTGTTGTCGGCCGGTGAAGCGCAGGCGATCGAACAGCGCTTGATTCGCGGTGAACTCGATCTGCTCTATGTCGCGCCGGAGCGCCTGCTTCAGCCGCGCACCCTTGCGCTGCTCGAGCGGACCCGAATCGCGCTGTTCGCCATCGACGAGGCTCACTGTGTGTCCCAATGGGGGCACGATTTCAGACCCGAATACATACAGCTTTCGACACTCCACGAACGCTTCCCTGCGGTGCCGCGCATCGCGCTGACGGCGACGGCTGACGTGCCCACGCGGCGCGAGATCGTCCGGCGCCTGGGTCTCGAGGACGCCCGAACATTCATCAGCAGTTTCGACCGCCCGAACATCCACTATCGCATTTCCCAGTCGTCGGGCCAGGCGCGCGAACGGCTCTTGCGCTTTATTCGGGACAAGCATCCGGGCGAGGCCGGCATCGTCTATTGCCTGTCGCGCAACAAGGTCGACGAACTGGCTGCCTGGCTGCGGGCGCAGGGCCTGGACGCATTGCCCTATCACGCCGGGCTCGACGCCGCCGCGCGCACCGCGCACCAGACGCGGTTCATCAACGAAGAGGGTGTGATCGTGGTCGCCACCATCGCCTTCGGCATGGGCATCGACAAACCGAACGTGCGTTTCGTCGCGCATCTGAACCTGCCCAAGAGCGTCGAAGCCTATTACCAGGAGACCGGCCGCGCCGGGCGCGACGGGTTGCCCGCCGATGCCTGGATGAACTACGGCCTGCAGGATGTCATTACGCTGCGGCAGATGCTCGCGTCTTCCGACGCCGACGATGCGCACAAACGCGTCGAACGGCACAAGCTCGACGCCATGCTGGGGCTTGGCGAAGACACCGGCTGCCGGCGCCAGGCGTTGCTGGCGTATTTCGGCGAAACGCTGGCGCATCCCTGCGGCAACTGCGACAATTGCGTGGAACCGCCCGAAACCTGGGACGCCACCGTCGCCGCGCGGAAGGCCCTGTCCGCGGTCTATCGCACCGGCCAGCGTTTTGGCGTCAACTACCTGGTCGACGTGCTGCTGGGCAAGAACGACGAACGCATCCGCCGCTTCGGCCACGACCGGTTGGCCGTGTTCGGCGTCGGCGGCGAACAGAATCTGTCGGAGTGGCGCGGCATCTTCCGCCAATTGATCGCGCGGGGTTTGCTGTCGGTCGATCTGGAGGGCCACGGCAGCCTGCGGCTGACCGACGCCTGCCGCCCGGTATTGCGTGGCGAAGCGGCACTGCGGCTGCGCCGCGAATCCCGTCCGGCGCGCGCAAAGAAATCGAAGTCCGCGCGCGCCGCGTCGAGCGTATTCACCGATCCCGCGGATGTCGCACTGTGGGATGCGCTGCGCCGCCTGCGCCGCGAACTGGCGGAGCGGGAAGGCGTGCCGCCCTATGTGGTCTTTCACGATGCCACGCTGGCCGAAATGGTCGCGCGCCGTCCGCGCACTCTCGATCAGTTCGCTGCGATTTCCGGGGTCGGCGAACGCAAGCTGTCCACTTACGGCGCAGTCTTTCTCGATGTGGTCGCGCAGTCGGACCCTTCGATCGCAAACGCCCATGAAGTCGCGCAAAGTACGGAAGCGAACTTCTGATTCAGTCGTACGGCGGGTGCGGACCGACAGGTGTATCAGTTTGCGGTGCCGCACCGGCGACGGCCGATCGCCAGGGTGTCATTTTGCAGTGCTGCGCTTGCGGTTGCCCGGCGCTTCGCTTCGAGACGTCGCACCGGTGGCGGCCGGTGCCGAGCATCACGACTGAGCTTATGGCCCCGCGCCGATGCCGGAATGACGTTCAGGTTTCCAACCGAGAGGCTCGCACGGTGTTCCAGCGGCGCCTGGATCGCAGCCTCAATCGGGGCGCAGCGCCGTGGATACCGGGAAGCCCACGGGTCCGCACAGCTTCTGGTCGAGCCGCTTGCGGCGCTGCAGCGCCGCCTCCGAGTCGGGCAGCCGCGCGCAATAATGGCGCGCTTTGGCGAAATCGCCGCGGACATGTTCGTAGTACTTGGCCAGCCGCTCGATGGATTCCGGGCAACCCTGTGCGGCCAGCCGTTCCCAGAGCGGAACAGCCCGGTCCCAGCGACCCGCGCGCCTGAGCAGACGCGCCTGCAGACGGAGGCCAGCGTCGCACAGATGGTCGCCGTACCTTTCCAGCACCGCCAGCGCTTCTGCCTCGCTTTCCTCGGCCAGCCAGCGCGCCAGTCCGTGCATGTCCACGCACGCCGGTTCAGGGTCGCGCACCGCATCGGCGATCGCGCGGTGCACCGCCGCCAGCGAGAGGATGTCCTGGCGGTTGTGTTCCACGACTTTGACGAGCGGAGCGGCTTGGCCGGCGCGCATATAACCGAACCAGGCCTCCGGCGCCTCGGCGCCGGGCAGATCGTCGGTGCGCGTGAAGCCCAGCAGTTCGCGCTCCAGCGTGACCAGCCGGCAGTCGTCCCAGCGCCTGCCGAACAGCCGGCGCGCCGGGTGCAACAGATCCAGATGGGCGAGCCCGTCGAAAGGGGGCTCAATACCCTGCATGCGAAACCGTGTGCGCAACAGCGGCACGTCGAAACTCTTGCCGTTGAAGCTCGCCAGCCGATGGCCCGGTGGCAGTTGCGCGACCAACTCGGGCAGCAGCGCGGGCTCGGCGTCGAACCGGGTCAGGAGCAACTGCACGAGCCGGATTGCGCCCTGCTCGACGAACGCCAGTCCGACCAGAAAAGCCAGCGTGCCGCTGCCGCCGGCCAGTCCAGTGGTTTCGGTGTCGAGGTAGACCGATGGCTGTGGCGCCGCTTCGCCGGGCAGCGGCGGAATGTCGCGCAGTGCGGCCAACGGCAGTGCGCCGAGATTCCCGCACAACGGAACACGCGCCTCGATCCGGATCAGGCCGCTCGCGATCATTGCGCCGTTCAAGGTTTCCGCCAGCGCCTCGGGCGGCAGCCGGCGGGCCGCGATGCGGGCCGGCGCCTGCATACGCCCCGGCCGCACCTGCGCCAACCGCTCGCGCAGGCCGGATTCGGTCGGCGCCGATGCCGCCGCGCCGGTTGCGGGTGCCGCGCCCGCCTGTGCCTGCAGCCGTGAAAGCCGTGACTTAAGCGTTGTCATCGAGTTCTGTCGCAGGTGCGGGCTTGCGCGCGCAAGGATTTCCTGCGCCCGAGCACAGCCCTTTGCCGCCAAGACTGCTCGTGCAGGTGTTGTCCATGCCCATTTACGCGGTGCTCATCAGTTGCGCGAGAACGGTCAGGGCCGCGGCCTTGGGCGACCAGCCACGCACCTCGTCGCCGGCCAGGATCGGACCGATACAGCTTGGGCAACCCTGTTCGCACTGGCAGGCGCCGACCAGATCACGTGCATCAGCCGCGACGCACTGCCGGATGTCGTACAAGGGCGCCGAAATGCCGATGCCGCCCGGGTAGTTGTCGTACAGAAACAGCGTCGGCGTGAACTGCTGCAGCGCGAACGGGTCGAGCGCCTCGCCCTGTTCATCGCGCAACTGGCCGCGCCCGCCGGCGCCGACGGCGGCGAACCACTTCGCGTTGCCGTCGCCCACCGCCCGGCCGATGTCCTGCGGCTCGGACAGCATGCGCATGGCCGCGACGTGATGCATGGCATAGCCCGCACCCAGAAAACCATCGATGGCCTGCTGCCGCGAGGGAAAGCACGCAGCGAGCGCCCGCGGATCGATCTGCCACCAGACGGCCGTGGTGTGCATCTCCTGGTCGGGCAGATCGATGTTGCCGTAGCCTACGTTCTCGTGCGTGTAATAGCGGATTTTCTTGTAACCGGCGATGCGCCGCACCAGATGGACTTCGCCGTGCGCGACCACGGACGAGCGCGCCAGGCTTTGGTCGAAGCGTTCGAGGATCTTAAGGCGGGTGTAGTCGATGGCATCGGTGTAGTAGTCGGCGCGGGTGCGGGTGACGAAGGCCTTGCGTCCATCCCAGTCCAGCCGTTCGACCTGGTAGGGCGCGGACTGGATCATGTAGATCGCGCCTTCGTAAAGGGTCATCGGCGCCGAGCTGTAATCGACCTCGGCGATGACGGTCTGCCGGCCGTCGCTGGCGTCGATCACGACGAAGTTGCCCTCGGCCACCGAACGCAGGCCGACGCTGTTGGCCGGATAGCTGTCGGCCATCCAGTGCCACTGTTCGCCCTCGCGGTGCAGGATGCCGTTCTCCTCCAGGTAGGCCAGCAGTTCCTCCAGATTCTCGCCGCCGAAGCGTTCGCCCTGTTCGAACGGCAGTTCGAAGGCCGCGCAGCGCACGTGATCGAGCAGGATCAGCAACTGGTCCGGGTCGATGCGCGCCTGCTCGGGCGAGGCGCCGAGAAAGAAGCCGGGATTGCGCACCAGGTACTGGTCCAGCGGCAGACTGCTGGCCACCAGCACGCCCAGCGCCGTGCGCCGGCGGCGGCCGGCGCGGCCGAGCCGCTGCCAGGTGCCGGCGATGGTGCCGGGGTAACCGTTCAACACGCAGACGTCGAGCGCGCCGATGTCGACGCCGAGTTCCAGCGCCGAGGTGGAGATCACGCAGTCGATGGTACCCGCGCGCAGTTGTTTTTCCAGCGAACGGCGTTCGGTCGGCAAATATCCACCGCGATAGGCGGCGACGCGCGCCGGCTTGCGCGGATCATTGTCGTACACGTCCTTGAGGTACTTGGTCAGCACCTCGACCATCAGCCGCGACTGGGCAAACAGAATGGTCTTGAGCCCGCGTGCGATGGCCGAACGCGCGATGCGCGTGGTCTGCGAACGGGCCGACGCGCGGATGCCGAGTTCGGGATTGATCACCGGTGGGTTCCACAGCAGCAGGTGTTTTGCGCCCTGCGGCGCGCCGCTGTCCGTAACGGCCGTGACGTCGCTGCCGATCAGTCCGCACGCGAGTTCGGCCGGGTTGGCGATGGTGGCCGAGCAGAGAATGAACCGCGGATCGGCGCCGTAGAAGCGGCAGATGCGCCGCAACCGGCGGATCAGGTTGGCGACGTGGCTGCCGAACACGCCGCGATAGGTGTGCAGCTCGTCGATGACGATGTATTCGAGCGCCTCGAAAAACTGCGCCCACTTGGTGTGGTGCGGCAGGATGCCCTGGTGCAGCATGTCCGGATTGGTGACGACGATGTCGCCGCGTGTACGCACCGCCTTGCGCGCATCGCCGGGCGTGTCGCCGTCGAAGGTGAACGCGCGTACGCCCAGTTCGCCGGCGGTATTGAGCGCCTGCAGCTCGGCCACCTGGTCCTGGGCCAGCGCCTTGGTGGGGAACAGGTACAGGGCTTTGGCCTTGCGCTGCACGGCTGCCTGCAACACCGGCAGGTTGTAGCACAGCGTCTTCCCGGACGCGGTCGGCGTCACCACCACCGTGTGCCGGCCCGACTGGACCTGCGCCCAGCTCTCGGCCTGATGGATGTAGAGCTGTGCGACACCGCGCGCGCGCAGCGCGCCGGCAAGCGCCGGTTCGAGTTCGGCGGGGAAGGGGGCATAACGGCCGGATCGGGCCGGCACGATCAACTCGCCGGTGATGCACGGTGCGTACTTTGTGCGCAACCGGGTCGCCAGGTCTTCGACAGGATCGCGCGCGGCATCCGGGGCGGGCGTCCGTTGGGAAGGGGCGAGCGGTTCGGCCGGCGTGCTCATCAGCGGTTCTCTCCTGGTTCTCCTTTCGGGTAGAATAGAGAACATCGGGAGAACAAAGCAAGCGCCGACGATGACACTGACTCGCCGCCAGCAGGCGGTCTACGACTACCTGCGGGACCATCTCGAAAGCTTCGAGCGCGCACCCAATCTGGACGACCTGTGCACCGCGCTGGGATTGAGTTCGCGCGGATCGCTGCACAAGCACATTCAGGCGCTGGTCGACGCCGGTCTGGTGGAGCCGCTGGAAGGCAAACACCGCGGCATCCGCCTGCGGCCGCAGGTACCGGCCCAATCCGGTGTCCCTTATCTCGGCGTCATCGCCGCCGGGCGGCCCATCGAGGCGCTGCCGCAGCCCGAATACCTGAACGTCCCCGATTTCATGCTGACCGGCAAACCCTGCTACGTGCTGCGCGTGCGCGGCGATTCCATGATCGATGCCGGCATCCTGGACGGCGACTACGTGGTCATCGAACAGCGCGACCATGCGCGCAACGGCGAGATCGTGGTGGCCCTGGTCGGCGGCGAATCGGCGACGCTGAAGCGCATCGAGCAGCGGCCGGGCAGGGTCGTTCTGCACGCCGCGAATCCCGGACTGGCGCCGCTGGCGTACGCGCCCGACGAGGTGCGCATTCAGGGCGTACTCGTCGGACAGATGCGGAAGTATTGAGCGAGAACCGAGGAGCATCCGGCGTCATGGATCGCGCAGTCGCGAACAGGTATTCTTGGGCGCTTCTGACGATTGCCGTGCCGTATTTCTTCGCGTCGAACGTCTGTCTGTGCTGCGCGGCAACGCGGCTGTTCATGCACCCAGCGGCGGCGCATGATCCGTGCATGAGCGGGGGGGCCAATTGATGCTGCAGGTGCTGGTGCAGATGGCGGGACTGATTGTCTGCGGCATCGGCTGGCGGCTGTTGCGGCCCGGCGGACTGGACCCGGTGCAGACACGCAAGGTGCTCACCACGCTGGTGTACTATCTGCTGCTGCCGGCGCTCGTGCTGTCGGTGCTGTGGAAAGCCGAAATCGGTCGCGTCACGCTGCTCATCGCGGCCTCCGCCGCAACCGCTGTCGTGCTCGGTTGGCTGCTGAGCCTGGCTACGTGCCGTTTGTGCCGGAGCCGGCCGACCGCCGCCGGTGCCTTGATCCTGGCTGCAGCGTTTCCCAACGTCACCTACCTGGGTCTGCCCGTGCTCGATGCCACCTTCGGCCACTGGGCGCGCAGCGTCGCCATCCAGATGGACCTGTTTGCCTGCACGCCGTTGCTGTTCACGCTGGGTGTGCTTATCGCGGCGCATTACGGCAGCGCCACGGCAGGCGCCCAGGGCATGGCGGGACAACTGCTGCGCATTCCCGCGCTGTGGGCGGCGGGAGCGGCGGTCGTTCTCAACGTCACGCACGTGCCGATGCCTGCCATGTTGGAGGGACTGCTCGGCCAGCTCGAACGCGGCGTGGTGCCGTTGATGCTGATTTCGCTCGGGCTCAGTCTGGAGTGGGGCAAAGCGCAGTGGCGGCGACTGCCGACGGTGATTCCGGTCGCGGTGTTGCGCCTGCTGGTCGTGCCAGCGCTGATCGCCCTGTTCAGCGCGGCGATCGGGTTGTCGGGCGAGTGGCGCGCGGCGGTGGTGCTGGAGGCCGCCATGCCGAGCATGGTGATCGGCATCGTCTTCTGCGATCGCTTCAACCTGGACGTAGGCCTCTATGCGTCGGCGGTTACCCTCACCACGCTGCTGAGCATCTTCACGCTGCCGCTGTGGTACCAGTGGCTGTAAGACCGGGGACCCTGAACCGATGTCGACGTTGAAAGAAATCCGCCACCGGCGTGAAGCCGTTGCGCGGTTATTGCCGGACAGCTGCCTGGCGGAGGGCCGAACGCACCGGACCATCGAACAGGCTCCGGCCGACTGCAGCGACAGCGCCGCCACCCACCGGCCGGAAATCATCGCCGCACCCGTCATCGTTGACTGAACCGATAAGTTTGGGGACAGTACGCGGACCGGGACTCGACGGGACGTTGGAACGACTGCGGCGTCAGGTTCGACACAGGGGTGTTGGGTCCCTGAATGCGGACAGATGCGTGAGGCGGTCGTCATGAACGCATCAACATTTCGCCACTGGCTTTACGTTCTCGTTACGGCGTTGCTTGTCACCGCCGCCCGGCCCGGGTGGGCATTCGATCCGCTCGATCCGGTCGGAACCCTGGGAGAGGGCGCGAAAGAACTGAACAAGATCAACCCTGTGGCTCCCCGGACCGTCGCACAGCGAAAACCCCGCCCAGCCCGCGACAGTGACCGTGGCAGGCGAGGCGGACTCGCCGTGCAACGGAGAGACCATCCGCCCGACAGCACGGGCAACTTCAATTTCAGCCTGATTCCCGCCAACGGCTCGGGGATCACCGGCTACGCCATCCAGTTTTCCAGGAACGGCTTGAACTGGAACGACCCGGTCAACGGGGCGATGAAACTTTCCGATGTGCAGGGCACTGCGATCCCGGTGAATGCGGGCACGCTCCTGCTGGTCCCGAAAAACTGGTATTGGCGCGTGACCACCAATGTCGGCGGCGGAAAGCCGGGAACGCCGGGATCGCGGGTGTGCAAGTTCGTGGTCGAACCTTCGGGCGGCGCCCAGGCACTGACTGCACCGGTCCCGGTTTCCCCGGTCTGCTCGAGCACTATTCCGGCTGGAACGGTGCTGTTTGACGCCAAACCCGGCGCGGGCACCTTTCAGATATTTCGCGCCGAGCTGCAGTACAATCCCGCAGTGGGGTCCGTGCTGGGAACCTGGCACACGTCCAATCTTCTTGCCGTCGTCGACAAGACCAATCCCGGCAGCAAGTTCGGCGTGGCGATACCGGTTCAGACGCTGAGCAAGGAGGCGGCGCGCTGGCGCTGGCGCGCGCGGCTCTACAACGAAAAGATGCCGTTGTTCGGCAATTCGACGACAGGCACATGGTCGCCGTGGTGCGAGTTCACGGTGCCTTCGCGGGCTGCCCGAGTGCAGGCCGGTCCCGGAACGTTCCAGCAGTCGAGCCCTCCGGTCGAACCCTCCGAAACCGGTATCCGACGCTCGACAACTTCGTCAACGGCGACCCGGCGCCTGCCGGCACCGCCGCAGTGACAGGGTCCGGATAAAGAATTAGGGGTCGGTGACAGCCGACCAGGGTGGTGTTTTGCCACCGGCCCCTTTCTCTCCTTCTTCCTTGACAGAAACCCCGGCACGGCCATACTTCATTCAAGAGGTTGGCGGCGTTCGCTGTCGTCCGAATGACCACCTGACAAGCATAAACACAACAGCGGTCGGAGGACTGGTCTATGTTTCGTGGGCGCACCGGTGTACGCGAAGCGAACGCAGGTCACCGACCGTCGATATCGCGACAGTCTGTCCATGCCATCGTTGTCACAGCTTGTGGCAAGGCTGGGATCCACATCAGTCAAGTCTCCACCGAGCGTCGGCGGCCGGGCCTGGATTCAATGCAGGACAAGAGCATTTTCCAATCCGCGCCCCGGAAGGAGGCAGCCATGTTCATACCCTATTTACGCAAGGCAGTTCCGACCGCGGGAGCCTTCGCAGCTGCCGCCGTTATCGCCGCAACTGCGGTCTATGCCGGTCCACTGGCCAAGGTGGGCAAAGGCGAGGGCTTTGTCGATATCGTGGCTTGGCCTGGCTATATCGAACGCGGCGAAACCGACGCCGCCTATGACTGGGTCACCGGTTTCGAAAAGGCGACCGGCTGTCAGGTGCGGGTGAAAACCGCCAACACTTCCGATGAAATGGTCGCGCTGATGAACGAGGGCGGCTTCGATCTGGTCACCGCTTCGGGTGACGCCAGCCTGCGCCTGGTCGCCGGCAAGCGCGTGCAGGAGGTCAACACCAAGCTGATACCGAGCTGGAAGACGGTCGATGAGCGCCTGCAAAACGCGCCCTGGCACACCGTCGACGGCAAGCACTACGGTGTCCCCTATCAGTGGGGTCCCAACGTGCTCATGTACAACACCAATGTCTTCAAGGAACCGCCCAAGAGCTGGAACGTCGTGTTCGAGGAAATGACGCTGCCGGACGGCAAGTCCAACAAGGGGCGCGTGCAGGCCTTCGACGGCCCCATCTACATCGCCGATGCGGCGCTCTATCTGATGAAGACCAAACCGGCGCTGGGCATCAAGGACCCTTACGAACTCAACGAGGATCAGTATCAGGCGGCCCTGACGCTGCTGCGCGCGCAGCGCAAGATCGTCAGCCGCTACTGGCACGACGCGTTCGTGCAGATCGACGATTTCACCAACGAAGGCGTGGTGGCTTCCTCGTCCTGGCCGTTCCAGGTGAACCTGCTCAAATCCAAGGGGCAACCGGTCGCCAGCACCATTCCAGCCGAAGGCGCTACCGGCTGGGCGGACACTACCATGATGCACGCCGAGGCCCCGCATCCGAATTGCGCTTACCTGTGGATGGAGCATTCGCTGGACAGGAAAGTGCAGGGCGATCTGGCCGCCTGGTTCGGTTCGGTGCCGGCCGTCCCCGCCGCCTGCAAGGATAACGCGCTGCTCGGCCCCGACGGCTGCAAGACCAACGGCGTTGACAACTTCGACAATATCTATTTCTGGCGCACGCCGGTGTCCAAATGCGAGACCGCGAAGGAGTGCGTGCCGTACTATCGCTGGGTGTCGGACTACATCGCGGTGCTCGGCGGGCGCTGACCGCCGGTGTGGGTGCGGGCGGAATGACAGGCCGCGGGAGACCGCCCGCCGGCGTGACCGGCGCTGGCTGCCGGGAGCGGCCGGGACTCCGATGGTAACGGCGGTCGAGTTTAGGCGCGTCTCGCGCCACTTCGGCGCCGTGCGCGCGGTCGACAACCTGAGCTTCGGGATCGAGGACGGCGAGTTCTTCTCGATGCTGGGTCCGTCCGGCTCCGGCAAGACGACCTGCCTGCGGCTGATCGCCGGCTTCGAACAGCCCGACACCGGCGAGGTCCTGATTCACGGCACCCGCGCCGAAGGCGTACCGCCATACGAACGCGACGTGAACACCGTGTTCCAGGACTACGCGCTGTTCCCGCACATGAACGTGCGGGACAACGTCGCCTATAGTCTGATGGTGCGCAAGGTTGCGAAGGCCGAGCGCCTGCGCCGCGCCGAGGAGACACTGGAGCTGGTGCAGCTCGGCGGTTTCGGCCGGCGGCGGCCGGCGCAACTTTCGGGCGGCCAGCGCCAGCGGGTGGCGCTGGCGCGGGCATTGATCAGTCATCCGCGCGTGCTGCTGCTGGACGAACCGCTGGGCGCGCTGGACCTCAAGCTGCGCGACCAGATGCAGGTCGAACTCAAGGCGCTGCAGCGCAAGGTCGGCATCACCTTCGTCTATGTCACGCACGACCAGGTGGAAGCGCTCAGCATGAGCGATCGCGTGGCGGTGTTCAGCGACGGTCGTGTGGAGCAGATCGGGCGCCCGCAGGACATCTACGAACACCCGGCCACCGAATTCGTGGCGCGCTTCGTCGGCGTCTCCAATGTCCTGTCCGGTCAGACCGCCGAGCGCATCACCGGGTGCGCCCGCGCTTTTGCCATCCGGCCGGAGAAAATACGGATTCTGGAAGGGCCGGAACCGCAGGGCGCGGACCATTGCGTCGTCACCGGCAGGGTGACGGCCAGCCAATACCTGGGCGCCAGCACGCGCTATACCGTCGTGCTGGAGGATGGCGGCGAACTCATCGTGATGCAGCAGAACGTGCGCCGCGTGACCACCTACGACTGCATCGCCTGCGATACGCTGGTGCGCCTTGGATGGTATCGCGACGATGTGGAATGGCTGGGCGGCGGCGACGGTGCCGCAAAACAGGGGATAATCGTGTGAGCGCGCACGCCGCGACTGCTCCGGCCGCGGCGCCCGGGCGGCGTTTCGCCAACCTGCTGTACCGGCGGCCGCGGCTGCTGCTGTTCCTGCTGCTGGCGCCGCCGCTGCTGTGGCTTGGCGTGATCTACCTGGGCTCGCTGTTTGCCCTGCTGTTGCAGAGCTTCTTTTCGGTCGATGCCTTCAGCGGCGTGGTCGTGCGCGAATTCACGCTCAGCACCTACGCGCAACTGTTCACGCCCGCCAACCTCGACATCATCCTGCGCAGCGTGCTGATGGCGGCGGCGGTGACGCTGGCGGCGGCGTTCATCGCTTTCCCGGTGGCCTACTACATGGCGCGCTTTGCCGGTCCGCGCCTCAAGGCGCTGTTGTATCTGGGCGTGATGCTGCCGCTGTGGTCCAGTTACCTGGTGCGTGTCTACTCCTGGAAACTGATTCTGGCGAAGGAGGGCATACTGACCTGGGTATTCGGGCAACTGCACCTGACCTGGCTGCTCGACGCGCTGCTGGCCTTGCCGGTGGTCGGCGGACCCTCGTTGTCGGTGTCTTATCTGGGCACCTTCGTGGTGTTCCTGTACATCTGGCTGCCGTTCATGATCCTGCCCGTCCAATCCGCGCTGGAACGGGTGCCGGTATCGCTGATCGAAGCGTCCGCCGACCTCGGCGCGCGGCCCTGGTTCACGTTCCGCAAGGTGATACTGCCGCTGGCGTTTCCGGGCGTGGTGGCGGGTTCCATTTTCACGTTCTCCCTGACGCTGGGCGATTATATCATTCCGGGCATCATCGGCTCTTCGCGGTTTTTCATCGGTCAGGCGGTGTACGCCCACCAGGGCACCGCCGGCAATATTCCGCTGGCCGCCGCCTTTTCGGTCGTGCCCATCGTCATCATGGCGGTGTATCTGCTGATCGCCAAACGCCTGGGGGCATTCCATGCGCTCTAGGCGCGCCAACGGCGGGCAGCCGCGCGCATCCGTGCCGCTGAAGCTTGCCGCGCTCGGCGGCATGCTGTTTCTGCACGTGCCCATCGCTTTGATCGTGCTGTACGCGTTCACCACCGAGGACAAGTCCTATCAGTTTCCTCCGCCGGGTTATACGCTCAAATGGTTTGCGGTCGCCTGGGAGCGCGACGATATCTGGCAGGCGCTGACCCTGTCGGTGCAGGTGGCCGCCGTCGCCACGGGCCTGGCGATCCTGCTGGGGACACTGGCGGCGGCGGCCATGTACCGCATCCGCTTTTTCGGGCGCGAAACGGTGACGTTGCTGATCATCCTGCCCATCGCCTTGCCCGGCATCATCACCGGCATCGCGCTGCGCTCGGCCTTCAACCTTGTGGACATTCCCTTCAGCTTCTGGACCATCGTGCTCGGTCACGCGACCTTCTGCGTGGTGGTGGTGTACAACAACGTGCTGGCGCGCTTCCGGCGCACCGCCGGCTCGCTGATCGAAGCGTCCATGGATCTGGGCGCGGACGGCGTGCAGACGTTTCGCTATGTGGTGCTGCCCAACATCGCCACGGCGCTCCTGGCCGGCGGCATGCTGGCCTTTGCGCTGTCGTTCGACGAAGTGATCGTGACCACGTTCACCGCCGGCCAGCAGACCACGCTGCCGATCTGGATGCTCGAAGAACTCGTGCGTCCGCGCCAGCGGCCGGTGACCAACGTCGTGGCGTTGTTCGTGATCGCCGTGACGTTTTTTCCGATTCTGTTCGCCTATTACCTGACCCGCGGCACCGAGCAGGTCGCCGGAGCGGGAAAATAGACGGGCCGGCCCGCATCGAGAGGGGAGACAGACCATGCAGACGCAGCAGTTCATCAACGGCAAGTTCGCCGCCGGCCAGGGCGCGGCGATCGACATCCTCAACCCCGCCACCGGCGAACGCATCGCCGCGGTGCCCGAAGCGGACGCTGCACAGGTCGACGCGGCGGTGCGCGCGGCCGAGAAAGCCTTCGGCGCCTGGTCCGCCACCACGCCGGGCGTGCGCGCGGGCCTGCTGCTGAAGCTCGCCGACGCCATCGATGCGCACGGCGCGGAGCTGGCCGGGATCGAATCGCACAACTGCGGCAAACCCTACGCGCGGGTGCTCGAGGACGAGATTCCGGTTATTTCCGACGTGCTGCGGTTCTTCGCCGGCGCCGCGCGCGTGATGGGCGGCAGCGCCGCGGGCGAATACCTGCCTGGCTATACCAGCATGACGCGCCGCGACCCGATCGGCGTCGTCGCTTCGATCGCGCCCTGGAACTATCCGCTGATGATGGCCGCGTGGAAGATCGGCCCGGCGCTGGCCGCCGGCAACTGTGTGGTGCTCAAACCGTCCGAGCAGACCCCGCTGACGACGCTGCGCCTGGCGGAACTGGCCGCAGAGATTCTGCCCGCAGGCGTGGTCAACGTGGTCACGGGTTACGGCGCGAGCGTGGGTTCCAGCCTGATCAACCATCCGCGCGTGGCCATGGTGTCGGTGACCGGTTCCATCGCCACCGGTCAGAAGGTGCTGGAGGCGGCCAGCCGGAAAATCATGCGCACCCACCTCGAACTCGGCGGCAAGGCGCCGGTGATCGTGTTCGATGACGCCGATCTCGATCTGGTCGTGGCGGGCATCCGCAGTTTCGGCTTCTATAACTGCGGCCAGGATTGCACGGCCGCCTGCCGTATCTATGCCGGCGAGGGTGTCTACGAAAAGCTGGTGGCGGACCTGGGCGCGGCGGTCGGCAGCATCCGCTACGGCCAGCCGGAAGACAAGGCCACCGAGATGGGCCCCCTGATCACGGCCCGCCACCGCGAACGCGTCGCCGGCTTCGTCGAGCGCGCACTCGCCGCCGGTCACATGGAAGCAGTCGCCGGCGGCAAGTCCGTCAACAGCGCCGGTTTCTTCTACGAACCGACGCTCATTGCCGGAGCGCGGCAGGACGACGAGATCGTCCGCCGCGAGGTGTTCGGTCCGGTGGTTTCCGTCACCCGTTTCACCGACGCCGATCAGGCCATCGTCTGGGCCAACGATTCGGACTACGGCCTCGCATCGTCGCTCTGGACCCGCGACGTCGGCCGGGCGATGAAAGTGGCCGCACGCCTGCAGTACGGCGCCACCTGGATCAACACCCACTTCATGCTCGCCAACGAAATGCCGCACGGCGGCATGAAACAGTCAGGCTACGGCAAGGACATGTCCATGTACGGTCTGGAGGATTACTGCGTCGTGCGGCATGTGATGTTCAAGCATTGACGGAAAAAAGGGGTCAAAAAAGGGGTCGGTGACAAGTGAGAATGATTGCGTTTTGTCACCGACCCCTTTTCTACAGATCCGCTGGATGTCCTCGCCGCAAAAGTGAATGCCGCGCAGAACGACTGCCTTTCGTTACAGCAGATGCTGGCGGCAGAACCGTTGCTGCAGGAAAGCAATCCCCGCGCCGTGCAACTGAAACAGCACATCAGCCGGACGCTCGACACGGACTGCAAGCAGACACTGATCGAGGAAGCCAAGAATCTGTGTCCGAGCGAGCGGCCCAGAGAACTGGCGCCGGAACTGCTCATCGTGTTCGATGCATCGGGTTCGATGATCTACAGCCTGACGGCGACCCGGGAGGAAATTCAGCGGGCGGAAAACACCGTGCGGCAACTCAGTCAGTTGGGGCCGTGGGGACAGGCTGCGGGGGCGGTGGCGGGAATGATAGAGACCGACCGTTTGACGCAGGAGCCCAGGCGGATCACTGCCGCCAAGCACGCCGCCAGCGACGTGGTGCGGCAGATCCCGGGGGATGTAAACATCGGGCTCGTGCTCATCGAGGATTGCGATCGTGCGCGCAGCGTGGGTATTTTTGCGCCCTCCGAGCGCGGTACGCTGCTGTCGAAGTTGCAGATGATCCAACCGGTGAGCGGCACGCCGCTGGCCGACGGCATCGCCCGCGCGGGAGAAATGCTGGACGGCGTCAACAAGGAATCGGTGATGCTGGTGGTGTCCGATGGCGAGGAAAAGCTGCGGGCAGGACCCCTGCGCGGTGGCCGCGCGGCTGGCCAGCGCCAAACCCAATCTGAAGATCAACGTGGTGGACATCATGGGCACCGGCGCCGGCAACTGTCTCGCGCGCGCCACCGGTGGCAGGGTTTTCGCGGCGAACAATGTGAACGAACTGGCGCTGATGACGAACCAGGCCGCGCAGGACGTGCTCGGACCGGAGCACTGCCAGCAGCGCTGATGATTTCTGGCAGGCGCCTGTGTGGCCGCCCCGTCAGTGCGTGACCGCAGTTGCGGCTGCTCTGCGCACCGCGCCAATCCGCGGGTTCATCGGTAGTGGCGACAGTTTTGCAGCACCGGGGCGAATCGGTGTTGGCCGAAGGCAGGCCGGCACCCGAAACGCGCGGGATGATGCGCCGCACCGGCCGCTATGTGGGTCGGGCTGAACGAACGCGAAACCCAACGTATGGGCTTGGGCGCGGTGCCCGCCGACGGGCGGCAAGCATTGACCGCCGCCGGCGCGTTGTTCGTCTGGACCTGCACGCCAGTGTGCACGGGACCGGCGTCACGCCGGAGGCGCAGACTTCAGTCCGAACGCGGCGTCGCGGGCTGGGACTCTTTGCCGCTTCCCGCGTCGCTGTCCGCCGGCGGCGAAGGTGCCTTCGGCAGCAGTGCCACGATCTGCGCCGCGACCTTGAGATCGTCCCACTCCACCGGTCCTTCCGCGCTGTAGCGGATGCGCCCCTCGGGGTCCAGCACAAAACTGGTCGGGAATGCCCGCGCCTGCCAGCTCCGTGCTGCCGCTTGCGTGGAATCGAGCAGGAGGGTGAATCCCGCCTTCTGTTCGCCGAACACCTGCCGCAAGCGCGTCGGCGAGTCGCCGACGTCGACCGCGAGCACCGCGAACGGACGGTCCTTCAGCGCCGCAGCCAGCACCAGCAGGCTCGGCATCTCCTGCAGGCAGGGCGGACACCAGGTGCCGAAGAAGTTGATCAGTACGACCTGTCCTCGATAGTCCTCCAGCGAGTGGCGCTTGCCAGCCAGATCGAGCAGCACCAGCGGCGGCGGTGTGCGATGGGAGGTGCGCGGTTCCAGAGCGGCGTCGGCACCCGAGGCCGCGGGCGCCGCGGCGGCCAGCAGCAGGAGAACAGCGGTGATGGCGGAGCGAAACCTGTGCATGCAGGACTGACTTCCGGCTCGAGCGGCGCCGACAGGCAGAGGCTGGTTCGGGGTCTGACAAGCCAACCTCGGCAGGTGCAGGCAAGCGCGCAGGGTGCGGCTCCCGCAGGCGCCTGATAAAAACTCGTAGGTGCCCCCTGCAACCCGATGCTTCTGCTTGCACGGGCGACGCGTGCACTGAATACAGGAAGAATAAGCGCCGTCTTCGTCCAGGGTCAACGGATATTTCAGGTGTCATGAAGCGCCAGGCGCCCTGCCACCACCCCGAGATCAGGGCAACCGGGCCCCAGCCATCAGGAAATCCTTCTGCGCCGCCGCCGGATCAATCCGGCGTCGGACCAACCGACTCGGGCTGGGTGGTGCGCAGTGCAATGGTCGCCAGGAACGACAAATGAGGAATCGGAGGAGGAAATCCGTTCCATGGATGAGGCGCTGAAATAAACCGGGGACAGCGCGGAAAGGGGTCGGTGACAAGTGAGAACGATTGCGATTTGTCACCGACCCCTTTTTGTTGATCGCGGCCGCTGCGGCTGATCATTCCGGTCGCAGCATGGCGAACTGAGGTTATCCGCCTCGTCGATGACTGACGCCATTCCGCGCCTCTGTCGAATCCAGGGTTCTCTACTACTGTCGCGGATCTCCAATACTTGTAATGCGAATTGATGATCGTCAATTCCTGGACCCCCTGAGCATGCCGAAAATGGGGGTGGGAGACCTCGTCACCAATGCTGTGTCCTTGTTCCGCTTTGCGCGGTAGTGCTTTCTCCGTTAATGTGCTTGGGTATTCTTTATTGGGTGTCGTCCAGTCGCGGCAATTGCGCCGGGCCGGGCGGTGAACTCCGGATGTTGCCGGATTCGTTTTTCATGACAAATGGAGGGGTCAGTGAATCCTGACACGATAGGCCGGATAAACGCCACAGTGAGCATTCCCGGCGAGTGGGCTGCCTTTCTCATGTATTTATGCGTCAATACAGAAACGGCGTGGCAAAGAGGATCGGCAGGTTCGTCAACCGCCGAACAGCTATGCAAGTCCGTAGGGGCGCCATACGGTAGAGCGGCGGCTATAGCGTCGATCCGCGAGGTCGTGTTTTCCCGCATGGCACTGGCCTTGAACTTTGCGGAAATCAACGAACTCGCAAAGTTCTCCTTCTGGTGTACGCAAGAAGTCAGTACTGAGGTCTTCCTCTATCAGAACGACGATGACGCAGTGGGTTGCCTCAACAGGGACGTTTTGGCCAGAATGGGCAATTGCCTGATGATATGGCGAGACGGACTTCAGCGCGGCACGTCCGGCACGTCCGTCTATCCGATGCCGCACGAGTGCGGTGATGTGTTCGTGTGCAACACCCGGGACCGCCAGGATCGGTAAATCGGGGACGTTCTACCTATTTCAAGATGGCTACCGTTCCTCCGGCAGTCACGGCGCGTATGCTGGCCCCCATCTTTCACGAAGCCGCACTGCACGCCGGTTGACGGGCCTTGCTCTGGACGGCCGAGCCGGCGGTTCGCGGCTGCTTGCATGCTGCGGGCTGACACACAAGAGGATGGGGGCGGGTTTTCCCGCGGTTCCCGATCATCCGCTGGCGGCACGGATCGCGCCTGTGTCTGGGAGACTTTCTTAGAACAAGCAGTTAGCGGCTCCCCTTCGTGGACGCAGGTAGAACCTTCTGCGTCGTACCGCGCCCGGGTATCCGCGTCGTTCTAACGTCGATCGCGGCGCAAACCGAGACCGAGCAGCGAGCTGGTGCGCAGATGGGAAGTCCGGTTTCGCATGGAAAGCGGTCGTTTCGTGCTGCGCCGCAGAACGCACGTATCGACCCAAGGACACCCGTCAGGCATGGCGAGGCAGGTTCGGCTGAACGCCTGTGCAGCCCACGTATGCGCAGTGTTGGGCTTCGCACCTCAGCCCAACCCGCCGCTGCGGATGGCAACGCCTGGCCCTTGCCGGACATTCACCACCCTTCGACGGGTGATTGCCGAAAACAGGGCGCGGTCGAATTGGTGCAATTCTTGCTAATGCTTCTGCTTGGATAAGCCAGGGTTTCTTCTCACGTCTGAATTGTTATGGTGTTATCGGTACCCGATATTGTCCTGCTTGCCAAGCAGCATGAGATCGAGGCCTTGCAGCGTCTGGCCTCGAATGCGCAACTCGTTGGCGTCATCGGCCATCTCATTCACCGGCTCCAGAGCGAGCGCGGTGCCACGAGCATTTTCCTGGCGTCGTCAGGAAGGCGATTTGCTGCGACGCGCCTGACAATGGCGGAGGAGTCCGAGACCGTCGAGCGCGATCTGTGCGCTATGTTCGAGGCACAACTCGAACAGGCCGCCTTCGCCAACGCGAAACTTGTCTCCCTGATGGCCTGGGTTCTGCTTGGGTTGGGTGCTTTGCCGGCGCTCAGGCAGCGTGTTGGCGCTCGCCAGCTCCCGGCCGGCGAGGCGGTGGCCGCTTTCAGCCGCCTGATCGCGGGATTGGTCTCGTTGATCTTCGAGGTGGCTGACGCCGCGGTCGATCCGGGTATATCGGTGTTGCTGGTGGCACTGTTCAATCTCGTTCAGGGCAAGGAGCTGGCAGGCCAGGAACGCGCGGTCGGCGCTTTGTCCTTTGCGTCCGGGATTTGCGACGGGGCGCATCAGCAAAGGATATTGCATCTGATCGATGCCCAGGAGCGTAATTTTCAGGTGTTCTGCGAATTCGCCGAGGAGCCGGTGACGGCGCAATGGATTGCCATGCAGAACAAACCTTTCGTCGCCCAGCTCGAGCGCCTGCGGCGCGTGCTCTGCAGCACCAAGCCTGGGGCGGCTCTGGACCCCAACCTGAGCGACACCTGGTTCGAGTGCTGCAGTGAACGCCTGGCCGGCGCCTGGTCGTTGCAATGCGCCCTGGTCGACAGGCTCGAGGCACGTTGCGCGACGCTCATCGCCGAGGCGCAACGCGACCTGCCGGATTCCGAAGGATTGCTCAACATGCTGCGCGCGAAGCCGCCGGCCAGCGCGGGACTCATCGACCGCTTCTTCGATCCCAAGGTCCCCGTCGAGCAGGCGCTGAGTTTCATGCCTCCGGATGATCGGGGAATACATCACGGACAGTCGATCATCGACGTGCTTCAGGCGCAGTCCCAGCGGCTGGCCAGCATGGAGAACGAACTCGCCTCGGCGCGCAGGGCACTGCATGAGCGAAAGACCATCGAACGGGCGAAAGGGATTTTGATGGCGCGCTTTAATCTCACCGAAGACGCCGCTTACAAGAAATTGCGGACGGTGTCCATGGATCAGAATCGGCGCCTCGTGGAGGTCGCCGAGGCAGCCCTGGCGCTCGCTACGTTCTCTTGAATCTGCACCAACGCGGACCAAAGCGCGCCCGGCAGGCACTGTCCCGGCGCGGAAACTTCCTCGCGTCCGCGGGGAAAGTCCGGAATCCCGGGCTGCAACGCGGATTCGCAGCGTGGCATGCGTCGTGCTTGCTCCCGCGTGTCAGGCTAACGGCGGCTTGACGAAAGCGCGGTGAAGCATTCGCCGCCCGTTGAATGGATAAAGGCGTCCATTTCCGCGTCCTCATGTTCCGGGGCGCGGTGGTGGGCGCTTTTTTTTTGGTTTCTTTCTTGAGCCTCAGAGGAATGATCATGGCTTATTTGATGCCTTCTGAATTTGTCACAAAGATGGTGGATGCGGGTGAATCCAAAATCTACATGTCCAACCGGGATACGTTGATCCGGGCCTACATGGCCGGCGCCATCCTTGCGCTGGCGGCGGTATTCGCCATCACCATCAGCCGTTCAGACCGGTTCTCCGTTGATTGGCGCGATCCTGTTCCCGGTCGGCTTTTGCATGCTGTATCTGATGGGCTTCGACCTGTTGACCGGCGTGTTCATGCTGACGCCGCTGGCCTGGCTGGACAAGCGGCCCGGCGTGACCGTTGGCGGCGTTCTGAGGAACTGGGGCCTGGTGTTCGTGGGCAACTTCGCGGGTGCGCTGACGGTTGCCTTCATGATGGCGTTCGTGTTCACCTACGGCTTCTCCACCGACCCGGGCCCCGTCGGCACCAAGATCGCCGGCATCGGCGTGGCGCGTACGCTGGGCTATGCGAAATACGGCATCGCCGGCTGGTTCACGATCTTCATGCGCGGCATGCTCTGCAACTGGATGGTGTCCATGGGCGTGGTCGGCGCCATGATCTCCACCACGGTGAGCGGCAAGGTCATCGCCATGTGGATGCCGATCATGCTGTTCTTCGCCATGACGTTCGAGCACTCGGTGGTCAACATGTTCCTGTTCCCGTCGGCGATGATCATGGGCGGCGAGTTTTCCATCCGGACTATTTCATCTGGAACGAGATTCCCACGGTGCTGGGCAACCTGGTGGGCGGTATTGCCTTCACCGGGCTGACGCTGTACAGCACCCACGTCAGAACCGCGCCGAAGCGCAACCTCGCCTGATCGGCCGCGCAAACGACAGGGCCCCGATTCCACCGGGAACCGGGCTCGTCTGATGCAAATGTCCAGCGCATTGAAAATAGCCGTAGGCCAGCATTCGGACAAGGGCCGCAAGGCGACCAATCAGGATTTCCACGGCATCTGCATCCCGCAGGAACCGCAGCTCAGTTCCAAGGGCGTCGCGATTGCAGTGGCCGACGGTATCAGCAGCAGCGCGGTCGGCCACCTGGCCAGCCAGACCGCCGTGAACGGTTTCCTGGCTGATTATTTCTGCACGTCCGAGGCCTGGTCGGTCAAGCAGTCCGCGCAACGCGTGCTGTATGCGACCAATTCCTGGCTGCATGCCCAGACCCGGCAAAGCCAATACCGCTTGCGACAGGGACAAAGGCTACGTCTGCACCTTCAGCGGCATGGTCATCAAGTCGACCACGGCGCATCTGTTTCATGTGGGCGATACCCGCATCTACCGGTTGCGCGGCAATGCCCTGGAGCAACTGACCGAAGACCATCGTTTCTGGGTGTCGCGCGAAAAGAGCTACCTGGGCCGCGCGCTTGGGGTCAATCCACAGCTTGAAATCGATTATCAGTCCCTGCCGGTCGAGGAGGGCGATATCTTTGTACTGGCGACCGACGGCGTTTATGAACACGCGGCGTCCGCGACTATCGTCAATGCAGTCAACGAATACGCGCACGACCTGGATGCCGCCGCGAAAACCATCGTCGACGAGGCCGACGCGCAAGGCAGCGAAGACAATCTGACAATCCAGATTCTCCGCATCGAGGCGTTGCCCGGCCGGGATGCCAACGAGATCTACCAGCAGTTGACCGCACTGCCGTTTCCTCCGACGCTGGATACCCGCATGGAGTTCGACGGCTACCGAGTCGTCCGGCAGATCCATGCCAGCAGCCGCAGCCACGCTTATCTGGCCGTGGATGGCGAAACCGGCGAAAAGGTCGTCATCAAGACGCCCGCCATCGACCAGCGCGGAGACCCGGCCTGTCTGGAACGTTTCCTCATGGAGGAATGGATCGCCCGGCGCATCGACAACGCCCACGTGCTGAAACCCTGCGCCCTGACCCGCGAAGCGCGGCTACCAGTACCTCACCATGGAATTCATCGAAGGCCAGACGCTGGCCCAATGGATGCGCGACAACCCGAAATCCGATCTGACGACCGTTCGCGACATTATCGCGCAGACCGCCAAGGGCCTGCAGGCGTTCCACCGGCTGGAAATGCTGCACCAGGACCTGCGGCCGGAGAACATCATGATCGACGGCACCGGCACGGTGAAGATCATCGACTTCGGCTCCACCCGGGTGGCGGGCCTGCTGGAGACGAACGCAGCGAACGGTCCGGCGCCCATCCTGGGCACGGAACAATATTCGGCCCCGGAGTACTTCCTGGGTGAAAGCGGGACCTCCGGTTCCGACATCTTTTCCCTGGGCGTGATGGCCTATCAGATGCTCACGGGCAGGCTGCCCTACGGTACCCAGGTGGCCAAATGCCGCACCAGGGCCGCGCAACGGAAACTCAACTATGCGTCGGCGCGCGATGAAGATCGGCCGATTCCTGCCTGGGTCGACGAGGCCATCCGCAAAGCCGTGCATCCCGACCCGCATCAACGTTACGCGGAATTGTCCGAATTCGTGTACGACCTGCACCACCCGAACCGGCGAATTCCTGAAAAAGACCCGGCCGCCTCTCATCGAGCGGGACCCGGTCGTGTTCTGGAAGACGGTTTCCTTTTTCCTGGCTGTCGCGCTCATCCTGGTGATGTGCAAGCACCCTGCAGCCCTGTGACCGCAATGACCGACTTGATCAAGGCATTGATGTCGTACATCCACATTTCCATTGCAAGGAGACTGCCATGACGCGCGATGAACTCACCCAGCTTATCCTCACCTGCAAACGCCGCAAGCAGCTCAAGTGGGCGCAATTGGCCGAAGCCACCGGTCAAAGCAAGGAGTGGACCACGGCCGCCCTCCTGGGACAGATGACCCTGACACCCGAGCAGGCCGGCAAGGTCGGGGAGGTGCTCGACCTGCCCGCCGAGGCGGTCGAAATGCTGCAGGTCGTACCCTACAAAGGCTCATTGCCCACTGCGGTGCCCACCGATCCGCTCGTCTATCGCTTCTACGAATTGGTGAACCTGTACGGAACCACCATCAAGGAGCTGATCCACGAGGAGTTCGGCGACGGCATCATGAGCGCCATCGACTTTTCCATGGATATCACCCGGGAGCCGAACCCCAATGGCGACCGGGTGCACATCGTCATGAGCGGGAAGTTCCTGCCCTACAAGAGGTACTGAACGGCGGTGAGTCAGCCACCGCGCGGCGCCCCGTCGGGCCGGGCCTTTGCCCGGTGCAGGTCGCGCATTTGTTTCTTGCAGACGTCTCAAATCCTGGGGTTCCACCGTTAGGGCTCGCGCAGGGCACAAGCGACGTTCGCAAAATCCACAAGGTTAGGGAGCATGACACCTTCCTGTCGATTTCAATACAGGCCGAAATCCATACATGGCCTAAAATTCATAAAACAAACCGGATCTTCAGGCCCGCTGACTTGTAGTTCAACGAATGGGGAAACAGCGCTTCCAGGCAGTCGGGACTGACGGAGGGCAACAGGAGGAGCCATGGCTACGATGCGCGTTGCACAGGTCGCTCGACCGGGCGCTCCGTTCGAGATCGTCGAACGGCAGGTGGCGAAGCCGGGCACCGGAGAGGTCCGGATCAAGGTCGAAGCTTGCGGCATCTGCCACAGCGATTCGGTCACCAAAGAGGGCCTTTTCCCCGGAATTCAGTATCCCCGGGTTCCCGGTCATGAGGTGGCCGGGGTGATCGATGCGGTCGGCACCGGCGTGCCCGAATGGATGCCGGGGCAGCGGGTCGGCGTCGGATGGAACGGCGGCTATTGCGGGTCCTGCGATCACTGCCGCCGCGGCGAGTTTTTCGCGTGCGTTCGCGGCCAGATCACCGGTGTCACGCGTGACGGCGGGTACGGCGAATACCTGATCGCACTCGCCAGCGCGGTTGCGCTGATGCCCGCCGACCTGCCGCCCCTCGAGGCCGCCTCTTTGATGTGCGCCGGCGTCACCACCTTCAATGCCCTGAGAAACAGCGGGGCACGGCCCGGCGATCTCGTCGCCGTGCTCGGGTTGGGCGGGCTCGGCCACCTCGGGGTTCAGTATGCCGCAAAAATGGGCTTTCACACCGTCGGCATCGCTCGCGGTAAGGACAAGGAGCCGCTCGCTCGCCGGCTGGGCGCATCGGTCTACATCGACAGCGAGGCCCAGGACCCCGCGGCGGAACTCCTCACGCTCGGCGGCGCCAAGGTCATCCTGGCGACGGCGACCAGCGGAGAGGCGATGAGTGCTGTCCAGGATGGCGTGGCCGTCAACGGGACGCTGCTGGTCGTCGGAGCGGCCGAGTCGATGCAGGTGTCTCCCTTAACGCTGCTCAGGGGGCGCCGCTCGGTCAAGGGCTGGTATTCAGGGACGTCGATCGACTCGCAGGACATGCTCGCGTTCAGCGTGCGGACCGGCGTTCGGCCGATGAACGAAACCTATCCGCTGGAGCGCGTCGCCGAGGGGTATGACCGCATGCTGAGCGGCAAGGCGCGTTTTCGGGTGGTCTTGGCAATCGGGAACCAGCGGGGCCTGGCCGAACCCAGTACTGCAGCAGACCCGCCGGGTCCGGTTCCCGGGTAATCCCTGGCTCCAGCAAGCTGCTGAGCCCGGTCGTCAATGCGGCATCTGCCGATCCGTTTATGGCCGAAGGCCGCAATCGCGCGGCCCGGGTGCAGCGCCCGCCAACGTAATTCGCGAAACGCCGATACGGATTTCGTCGGCTGGCCGGCGGTGGCCACATTAGTCGCTGGGCAGGAAACCGCCGGCGGCGTTCGCCACGGACGCGGTCCGGTACGCCTGATTTCCCACCTTAGAACATGCCCGGGTCCAGGGGTACGGTGAGACGGCGGTCTCGCCGAGCCGGTCGAGCTATTGACAATGCGGCAGAAGAATATTAGCGTACGCTAATATTATGTCAGGAGACCTGCCGTGGATCGCTGGTCAAACATCGTAGGGACATCGCTGCTTGGGCTCGCGCTGTCGATGGCGGCCGGGGCTGGCATCGCCGGCACGGAGTTGTGTGCGCCCCTCAGGAACGCCGGCGTCGACCAAAGGGTCGTCGCCAAAATGCTGGCTTCGGCGGTCGACGGTCATCTCTACCGGATCGAGGCTTCCACGTCGCAGATGGATTTCTGCGTGGACAGCTCGCTCGGCAATGTCAAAGGCCGATTTACCAACTTCGTGGGTGGGTTGACCTTCGTTTCGGCGGTATCGTCCGCGGATGACCAGCAGGCCATGGTTCTGGTGCACACCGACAGCATCCGTGCCGACAACTTGCTGATCGAGGAACTGCTCACGAGCGAAGAGTTCTTCGATGTGAAGAACTATCCGGAGATTGTGTTTGTCAGCAGGGAATTCCGCTGGGTCGACCGCTCCGAAGCGGTGCTGATCGGCGACCTGACTTTGCATGGCGTCACACGCCAGGTCGGTTTGCATGTCCAGCTTGTGGGACTGGGCAAGGCTGACCGGCCGGACGCTAAGCAGCGCATCCGGGTCAAAGCGACGACGCTGATCAGTCGCGCGGAATTCGGTCTCGGGGCGCTGTCGCCGATGGTCAGCGACGCCGTCAGTCTTTGCATGAGTGTCGACGCGGTGAAGTTCCGCGCGAGCTAGGAGCCGGTCATGTCACAGCATTCGGATTTCTGGGAAACCTATCACCGGGCGGTGCATGAAGCCAGAATCGCCCGGGCGCAATTTCTTCGCGTCGCTTTCGTGCGGGCAGGAACGTATGTCAAGCTGCATATCTGCCGGCAGTTCAAGCGCCGCGGGGTTTCCGTGTGCACGTTGTGCTGCTGAACCGCGCGGCTTTGGATCCGGTTGTCCCCTCAAGCGTGCAGGCGCCAGCAAGCCTGTACTCACCTTGCGCCGTGCGCACCGTCGTTTGAATCGCCCGCCCAACTGCTCCAGAGCCGGCTCATATGTTGAAATACATTTCCACGCGCTCCGGCGGGGCCGCCACTTTCGAACCCGTCGTCCAGAACGTTTCCTCCCAGAAGCGGGCATTGCTAAAATCGCCGCGTTTCTTGATGGGCGAATCCTGCGCAAACGCCTTGATGTAAATCTGTCTTCGGATGTCCTTCGGGATATCGCCATAGGCCTGGATCAGGTTCTCCCAGCGCCCCACGGTACGATCGAGCTGCGTATGCGGCAACGAATAGAAGTCGTCGATCCACACCAGCAGGCTTCCACGCGGCAGCAACCAGTAATTCGGCTCCTCCACCTCATTTTGCGGCTGCAATGTCAAATTAAAGAAGTGCGCGTCCCGATGCGCCTTCAAATAGGGATTGACGCTCGTGAACGTGTTGCGGATAGAGTCTGCTCCGGCCATGTACACGATGTTCTGATAGTTGATCTCGGGATAGCGCCGAATCAGTTCGTTGATGATGAACGTGCCCATGCTGTGGCCGATAATCGTGACCCTGGCCTGGGGGTGTTGCCTCGCGTAACGCGCCAGGCGCTCGGCAAAAATCGTCATCACGCCGATCGGTTCGCCACGCAAGGCTTCTTGCGTGCGTGACGCCTTGCCTTTGATATCGAATTCCTCCGGCTTGTTATAGAGTAGCTTGGTGCGGCGCTGCATGCTGTCCCAGGCGGGCGTGCCGAAGCCATCGACCAGCGGCGAGAGAACCGCCTGCGGGATAAAAGTCAGGATGTTGATCGGCACCTTGTAGAACGATTGCCAGCCCCATTCCATAGCCGGACCGAGATAGACATTCTGGGCGTAATCCTCGGACGACTGCCGCAGCGTCTGATAGAGAAGATGCGAGTTCTTGCGGTACTTATTGATCTTCATGTCGATGCCGGGAATCGACTGAATGTCGCGCACCGCGGTGTAGCCGAAATCGATCGGGGCGCGGACGACACCCCGCCCGAGGTCGGCCAGAAAATAGAACGGTGATGTCGGTACCGCCACGGTCTTGTTGATTTCACCCTGGCGGATCCGGAACAGGTGATCAGCGTAGCTTTCGAAGAAACCGGAATCCCAATTGATCAGTATCGGGTACCGCGTATCCAGGTGATGAGCCTTGTAGAGCCCGATCAATTTGTTCACCCGGTCCGTTGAGTTCTTGAGACTGTTGAGGCCTCCATGCACAAAGATCAGGAGATCACCGCCGGTATGGTCGGCACCATCGAAAAGCGCATCGATATATTCCAGCGAGCGCTGGGTGTCGCCAATCTTCTGAAAACCGCTGCCGTCAACGGCAGGCGCCAGAATATTGCCATCGCCGTTGATGGTGATGGCGTGCCGGGTAAATTCGGTGGAGGGCGTTGCGACGCATCCGGACAGCAGAACAAGCCCAAGAATCGAAAGGGTTATCCAGATCAACTTCATTGTTGTCCTCCTCCTTGAGTGTGACTCGGGTTTGGCTGTGGCAATGATCTATAAACTCGGGCCCGAGTGCAATAGCCGTGGCGCGTGGCGGGCCATCGTCTGACCCGACTGCTTCGCGCACCGCAAGGCGTATCCAACGCAGGAGAAAAAGGGCTCGGTGACAAACGAGAATCAATTGTCACCGACCCGAATGGCACTTACTTAAGCCCAGAACTGCCGTCATCCCGGCGAAGGCCGGGATCCAGAATCTACAATAGTGGTAGTTTTCCTGGATTCCGGCCTTCGCCGGAATGACGAAACCCCTGAATTCAGAGTTAAGTAAGTGCCATTCGTCACCGACCCCTTTTTTTCAAGCGTCAATATTCTGCTCGTCAACCAGGTTCTTCACGCCCTATTCTGTGCACCCGCCGCCATTTCCCAGGTGGTGTCCCGACCAGTCGTTTGAATGCGCGCGTAAATGCGGCTTCGGATTCATAGCCTACATCGAGTGCTATCGATACCACGGGCGCGCGGCTATGGCGCAGCAGATTCGACGCTATCTGCATCCGCCACTGGGTAAGGTATTGCATGGGCGGCTGCCCGATAAGCCGCACGAATCGGTCATGGAAGGCTGATCGAGACAATGCAATTTCGTCCGCCAGCATTTCTATCGTCCATGCGCGGGACGGATATTCGTGAATCAGCGCAAGTGCGCGTCCCACAGTGTGGTCGCGCAACCCCGCAAGCCAGCCGGTGCTTTCCACCGGTAGCCTTTCCACGTAGCGCCGAACTGCATCGACGAACATCATTTCGCTGATACGCTCAAGTACAGCCTGGCCTCCGGGAGTTTTGTTGCGCGAGGCATTAACCGCCTGCCGCATGACCTGGCTGATCCAGGTACTATCGCTGCCTGCGGGCAGGTGCAGCAGGCGAGGCAGCGCTGCAATCAATGGATTGAAAGGGCGCAGATCACAACCGAGAAATCCGCACGCGACATTAGTGGGCGACTCCGCCTCCGCAGGGACTCCATAGGAGAATTCAGTCGGCGTATGGAACACGACAGGAATCGGCTTTGGATCGTTGCGTGTCGCGTACACCCATTCCGCGCTGAAGCGAGCAGGGCGGATTCCCGGGGCGCTCGAGATTACGTGCGCGTCACCTTGCGGAAACATCACGATATCGCCCGTTTCGAGACGCACCGGAGGCTCGCCGACGATTGCCGCCCAACCGCTGCCCTTGGTGATCACGTGATACTCCATCACATGCTCGGCGCCGGGAATCACCGCCCCCGCAATCTCTTTGGCGGGAGGCGCCTCAGCAGCCCAGTCGAGCCCAAAACCCAGATCGTAGAACACCGCCCCGCGCAGGCGCACTGAGCGCAGCACATCAGACAGCGTGTCGGCAGTCATACTTCGGATTCCAGGACGAATGGCCAAGTGCGGCGGACGCTCGGTCAAGTCGGCCGGTAAGTCAGGACGCCTGGACAAATTAGAACGACGCCAGGGCAAGTGTCAAGCGCACACACGGCGAATAATCGGAGCCGTTCGCAAGCGTTACCGGAATTATCAACCGCCCTATAGGAGAACAGACATGACCACTCTTGGCCTTTCCACGCCCCCAAGGCAAACAGAGCGCGCCCAGGTTGCATCGCAGTGGGCGAACATCAAGGAGCGCCAGAAGGCGACCTGGTCCAGCGGCGATTTCGCCGTCATTGGCGTTACCCTCCAGATCGTGGGTGAAGCGTTGGCCGAGGCTGCCGATATCCGTGCCGGCGAGCGTGTTCTCGATATCGCCGCCGGCAACGGCAACGCCACGCTGGCTGCCGCACGCCGCTTCGCCGAAGTCACTTCGACCGACTATGTGCCGGCGCTGCTCGAAAAAGGCCGCGCGCGCGCTGAAGCCGAAGGATTGCAGGTCGAATTCCAGAACGCCGACGCCGAAGACCTGCCGTTCCCCGACGGCATTTTCGATGTTGTGCTTTCCACGTTTGGAGCCATGTTCACTCCGGATCACAGGCGTCCCGCACGCGAGATGCTGCGTGTGGTGCGTGACGGCGGCCGCATCGGATTGACGAATTGGACACCCGAGGGCTTTATCGGGCAGTTGTTCAAGGTCGTCGGTTCCTACATTCCGGCGCCGCCCGGACTGAAATCACCTGCCTTGTGGGGCACCGAACCGCACATCGTCGAACTGTTCGGCCCTGACGCTGCGGACATACGCACGGCGCGCAGGAACTTCAATTTCCGCTATCGCTCCGCGGCGCATTGGGTTCAGATCTTCCGCGACTTCTACGGGCCGACGCACAAAGCGTTTTCGGCGCTGGACAGCGCTGGCCGGGACGCGCTTGCACAGGACATTATGAGGTTGCTCGACAAATGCAACATCGCCGGACCCTCATCGTTGGTGGTGCCCAGCGAATACCTTGAGGTCGTGATCGTGCGCAAGTGAATATCAACGGAACAGATCCACCCGCAGGTGAGATCACATCGCCAGAACGAGAGCAAACCACCCAGGAGGTGCATCATGAGTAATGGCAAAGTGTACAAAGGCGGCTGCTTTTGCGGCGCGGTACAGTTCACGGTCAGTGGTGAGCCGGCCGCGATGGGATATTGTCATTGTGAGTCGTGTCGGCGCTGGTCGGCGGGACCGGTTAACGCTTTCACACTGTGGAAGCCCGAAACGGTACAGATCACGCAGGGGACGGACAATATCGCCACTTACAACAAGACGGCGCGCAGTTATCGCAAATGGTGCAAGACGTGCGGCGGCCATCTATTTACCGATCATCCCGAATGGGCGCTGATAGACGTGTACGCAGCGGTTATTCCGGAATTTCCGTACAACCCCGGCATCCATGTCAACTATGCGGAGACGGTACTGCGAATCAAGGACGGGTTGCCGAAGTTGCAGGACGTTCCAAAGGAAATGGGTGGCTCAGGCGCAAGCGTAGCGGAATAGAAGGTTCAGGTCATCGACAGCTCCAGCCGGTCGAGGTGGCAGCCGTGCTGCTCTGCTGCTTCGGGCCGTGCGGTCTAGACATCATGTTTTGACCTGCCCATCTCAACGCGCGTGGGTTATGTTGAGATGGGAACACCTAAACACAGAGCCATAATTGAGAGGGCAGGTCATCACCCCCTGCCCTTGGCTCGCCCGGCTGGAATGGCGTTACGGTCGCGTGCGTCTGACGGCGCACAACTACCGGCAGCCGTAATCCGCGGCTTCCCCGCGGCTCAGACCGCCGCGGCGGCCTTCACCAGGGCGTCGAACAGACTCTGCTGGATGGGGTCGGTGGCGGCGGTGAGTTCCGGGTGCCACTGCACCGCCACTACCCAGGGATAGCCTGGCAGTTCACAGGCCTCCACCAGCCTGTCGGGGGCGTAGCCGGCCGGTTTCAGGCCACGCCCCAGCGTCTTGATGCCCTGGTGGTGCCAGGAGGCGGCCTCAATGTTCTCCTGCTTCAGCAGGACGCCCAGAAAGCTGTCCGGCAGGATGCGCAGGGCATGCGGGATCGGTTCGCGCGGCGGCGCGCGGTGTTGCACGGTGGTCTCGCCGTAGGCGTCCGGCAGGTGCTCGTGCAGGCTGCCGCCCAGGAGCACGTTGAGGATCTGCATGCCGCGGCAGATGGCGAACACCGGCATGCGCCGTTCCAGGGCCGCGGCCAGCAGCGCAAATTCGCTGGCGTCGCGTTCGTGGTCGATGTTGTACAGCGTCTCGTGCGGGCCGCCGCCGTAGCGCGCCGGATCGATGTCACCGCCGCCGGAAAGGATCAGCGCATCGATCAGGGCCAGCCAGTCGCCGGGCTCGCAGTCACACGGCGGCAGCAGCACGGGCACGCCGCCGGCCCGGCGTACGGCGTCGGTGTATTCCGCCGGCAGGCTGTAGCGGTTGCTCTCGCCGCGCCCGTAGGTGGTTATGCCGATGACCGGCCCGCTCATGCCGGCAGGCGACCGTTCAGGGCGTCGAGGAAGATCTGCCTGAGTTCCTTCGCGGTTACCGGTACGGGGTTGCCGGGCGTGGAGGGGTCGCGCTCGGCCTCCGCGGCAATGCGGTCCAGGTCGCGGTCATCCACGCCCAGCCCGGCCAGCGTGTGGGGGATGCCAAGCGCCTCGCGCAGCGACAGTATCCAGGCGAGGAAACCGTCGAAGTCGGGCGCAGACAGGCCCAGATAGCGTGCCGCCGCGGCGATGCGGGTCGCGATCGCCGGGCGGTTGAAGGCCAGCACGTACGGCATGAACACCGCGTTGGTCAGGCCGTGATGGGTGTCGTAATGCGCGCCTACCGGATGGCTGAGGGAGTGGATGGCGCCCAGGCCCTTCTGGAAGGCGGTGGCGCCCATGCCGGCGGCGGCCAGCATGTGGCCGCGCGCTTCCAGCTTGCCGCCGTCGGCGTAGGCGACGGGCAGGTAAGCGTGCACCAGACGCATGCCCTCCACGGCGATGCCGTCGGCGAGCGGGTGGTAGCCGGGCGCGCAGTAGGCCTCCAGGCAGTGGGCCAGCGCGTCCATGCCGGTCCATGCCGTGAGGTTGGGTGGCAGACCGACGGTCAGCGCTGGATCCATGATGACCTGGGCGGGCAGCATGCGCGGATGGAAGATGATGACCTTGCGCTGTTCGGACTCGTTGATCAGCACCGCGGCGCGGCCCAGGTCCGAGCCGGTGCCGGCCGTGGTGGGGACGGCGATGATGGGCGCGATGCCATCAGGGTCGGCGCGCAGGTAGTTGTCGCCCACGTCCTCGAAGTCCCACAGCGGCCGGGTCTGGCCGGCCATCAGCCCCACGGCCTTGCCGACGTCCAGCGCGCTGCCGCCGCCGAAGGCGATGACCCCGTCGCAGCCGCCGGCACGATAGACGTCCAGGGCCGCTTCGAGATTGGTCCCCACCGGATTGGACTTGAGCGCGCTGAAGACCTTGACCGGCAGGCCGGCGGTTTCGAGTATCCCGCAGGTGTCGCTGAACAGGGGCAACCCGGCCAGACCGGGATCGGTGACGAGCAGCGGACGCGTAACACCGAGTTCGCGGCAGGACGCGGGCAGCTCACGGATGCGACCGGCGCCGAAGCGCACGCGCGTGGGGTAGTTCCAGTTACCGACGGGAAGCTGCATGGCGGTCCTCAGTGGGTGAGGGTCTTCAGGTGGAAGGATTTGGGCCGGGTGAGCTGTGCGTAGCCCAGCGGCGAGAGCGTGCAGCCGCGCCCGCTGTCGCGCACGCCGGTCCAGGCCAGGGCGGGGTCGAGGTAGTCGCAGCGGTTCATGAAACAGGTGCCGGTGGCGATGCGTCCGCCGAGCGCCAGGGCGGCGTCGGCGTCGGCGGTCCAGATCGAGGCGGTCAATCCGTAGGGGCTGTCGTTCATCAGCGCGACGGCCTCCTCGTCGGTGTCTACCGGCATGATGCCGACCACCGGCCCGAAGCTCTCCTCGCGCATCAGGCTCATGCTGTGATTCACGTCCACCAGCACCTGCGGCGCGAGGTAGGGCGTGCCCGGTTTGGACGCGGGGAATCCGGCCTCGTCGATCAGCGCGCGGGCGCCTGAGGCCCGCGCGTCGGCGATCTGCCTGCGCACCCAGTCCGCGGCGCGGGTGCGTACCATCGGGCCCAGGGTGGTGGCGGGGTCCAGCGGGTTGCCGAGCACGTAGCGGCGGGCGCGCTCGACAAAGCCCTCGACGAAGCGGTCGTAAATGCCGCGCTGCACATAGATGCGCTCGATGCCGCAGCAGGACTGGCCGGCGTTGAAGTAGACGCCCTCCACCAGGTTGTCCAGGCTGTAGTCGAGGTCGGCGTCGCGGCGCACGTAGGCGGGGTCCTTGCCGCCCAGTTCCAGACCCACGCCGGTGAAGTGCTCGGCCGCGACCTGCTGCACCCTGTGCCCGCCGGCGACCGAGCCGGTGAAGGCGACGAAGTCGACCCGCGGGTCGCGCAGCGCGCCGTCGGTGGCCGCGTGATCGAGATACAGGTACTGGAACAACCCCTCGGGCAGACCGCCGGCGTGGAAGGCGTCCGCCATGCGCTCGGCGGTGAGCGGGGTCTGTGAGGACGGCTTGAGGACCACGGCGTTGCCCGCCATCAGCGCGGGCACGATGGAGTTCACCGCGGTGAGGTAGGGATAGTTCCAGGGCGCGATGACCAGCACCGTGCCCAGCGGTTCGCGGCGGACGAAGCGGGTGAAGGCGGGCAGGGGGTTGGGCGCCGGCAGGTCCGCCAGCGCGTCGGCGGCAATGCCGATCATGAACCGCGCCCGCTCCTCGAAGCCGCGCACCTCAGAGGGGCTGTGCGCGATGGGGCGTCCCATCTGCAGGGTGATCTCGTGCGCGATGCGATCGCGTTCGGAAACGAAGGCATCCACCGCGCGGCCGAGCCGTTCGGCGCGTTCGGCGATGGGAACAGTACGCCATGCCGCCTGCGCCTGGCGGGCCTGGTCCAGCAGGGTGTCAAGTTCTGCGGCAGTGGCGTAGGGGCGTTCGACGACGACGGCGCCGTCGATGGGGGAGATCGTACGCAGTGGCTCACTCATGGATGATTCTCTGGTTGACGTGGAAGCCGCACCGCGCACCACGGCGCGGGCGCCGAGGCGTGCATGCCGCCGCTGGATGGGTCCCCTATAGGCGCTCGAAGTTTCTGAACCGCTCCCAGTCGGTGACAGCGGCGTCGAAGGCCTCGATCTCGATGCGCGCCATGTTGGCGTAGTGCTCGACGACCTCCTCGCCGAAGGCCTCGCGCGCCGCCTGGCTGGCAAGCAGCCGTTCGCGCGCCTCGCGCAGGGTGCGGGGCACGTGCGGCTTGTCGGCGTGGTAGGCGTTGCCCGTGCAGGCCTCCTCCAGCGACAGCTTGTTGTCGATGCCGTGCAGGCCGGCCGCGATCATTGCCGCCAGGGCGAGATAAGGGTTCACATCGCCGCCCGGCACGCGGTTCTCCACGCGCAGCGAGGGACCCTGACCGATGACGCGCAGGGCGCAGGTACGGTTGTCGAAGCCCCAGGCGACCCTGGTGGGGGCGAAGGAGCCGAGCGCATAGCGCTTGTACGAATTGATATTGGGTGCGTAGAACAGGGTGAACTCGCGCAGGCAGGCGAGCTGGCCGGCGAGGAAGTGCTGGAACAGCTGCGACAGCCTGTTCTTCTTGTCACTGAACACCGGCTCGTCATCCTTGTCGCGCAGGCTCAGGTGGATGTGGCAGGAATTGCCCTCGCGCTCGTTGAACTTGGGCATGAAGGTGATCGAATAGCCTTCCTGGGCGGCGATCTCCTTGGCGCCGTTCTTGTAGATGCTGTGGCCGTCGGCGGTACGCAGTGCCTCGTCGAAGTGGAAGTTGATCTCGTGCTGGCCGGCGTTGCACTCGCCCTTGGCGCTCTCCACGGGGATGCCGGCGCCGTCCATGCAGTTGCAGATGCGCCGCAGCAGCGGTTCGATGCGCGCCGTACCCAGCATGGAGTAATCGACGTTGTAGCGATTGGCGGGGGTGAGCCCGCGATAGCCCTTGTCCCAGGCCTCCTCGTAGGTGTCGTTGAACACCAGGAATTCGAGTTCGGTGCCGGCCAGCGCGATCAGCCCCCGAGCGGCCAGGCGCTCCAACTGGGCGCGCAGGATCTGGCGCGGTGAGGCCACCACCGGGGCGCCATCCTCCCATTCCAGATCACACATCACCAGAGTGGTGGCGGGATGCCAGGGGACCCGGCGCAGGGTGGACAGGTCCGGGTTGAAGATGAAGTCGCCGTAGCCGCGTTCCCAGGAGGACATGCTGTAGCCGTCCAGGGTGCGCATCTCCACGTCGACCGCCAGCAGGTAATTGCAGCCCTCGGCCTTGTGGTGAACGACTTCGTCGAGGAAGTGGTGCGCGGTCAGGCGCTTGCCCTGCATGCGCCCCTGCATGTCGGTCATCACCAGCAGCACGGTGTCCACCGCGCCGTTCTTCACCAGGGCTTGAAGTTCCTTCAGGGTCAGGGTGCCGGGCACCGCCCCGCCGCCCGCGGGTGTGGAATTATCGTTCGATGAAGGCATGACCAATCTCCGAAATGATGACGACAGTGCCGCGGCGCGAGACCGGGGTACAGTGCGTGGCCAGGTTCAGTCGGCATCCCTATCGTACGCGACGTGCTGTTCCCTGGTGAGTGCCGCGTGCTCCCCGGGGGAATCCGCCACCTCATAGGCCCGAAAAATAGTGGCGGAGTGAGATTCATGTCTACGTACGATTCGGTTGGAGCTCCATTGGAGGGCTCAAGGCGCTAGAAGCGGGAAATGGGTGCAGGCCAGGATTTCTGCCCTTACAACTGGAAACCCTAAGAAAACGCGGTCTGTCGTTTATTGTTCGCCCGCCGGCAACTCAATCGCAATGCTATCGCCAACGCGGCGCATAAGGATCAACATGCTGCAAGCTCCGTTTGCTGTGGTAGCGGGGGAGTATCGCGCATCGCGCGCCTAGCGAAAAGACGCATACGCATTCGCGGCGTGTTGCGCACTACAGGTGGTAGCACGCGTTTCTTGCGGCGCCATCGATACCCGCAACACCCTGTTCATCGCCGGCGGCGCGTTCGCCGGTCTCGAGACCATCCTCGGGCGGCGCCCGCGGCCGGCCGGTCCGGCGATCGGTTTTCACAGCGTACCTGGCGCTCGGCAGCGGCGGCGCCCCAACCCCGACCCGTTCGAGAAGACACGGCCCGAGGACCTGCGTCATTTCGGCCCCCTACCCGAGTTCATCGGCCGCTGCCCGGTAATCACGGCGCTGCAGGCGCTCGATGAGGCGACCCTGATCCGCGTTCTGACCGAACCGAAGAATGCACCGGTCAAGCACTATCAGCAGTCGTTCAGCCACGACCGCGCGCGGCTCGAATTCGAGCCCGCGGCGTTCGCAGCGATCGCGAACAGGGGGCGGACGCTCGGTTGAGCAGGTTTGGAACCGCCGGACGGCGCGACACGGAGGCAAGCAGCGTGCAAGCTGGCGTGTACCGGCGGGCCGTTGCGATCACTCGGATCCTGCTCCACCCTCCTGGGTAGCACCCGTCGTGTCCTGACCGCCCCGGGGGCCGCCCATCATGCCGGGACCGCCCATTCCACCGGGACCACCACCGGGGCCACCCATCATGCCAGGACCAGCCGGATAACCGCCCATCATGCGCGGATCGCGCATTCCACCGGGACCACCCTCGGGCCCGCCCATCATGCCGGGACCGCCCATCATGCCGGGACCGCCCATCATGCCAGGACCACCTTCGGGGCCGCTCATCCTGTGCAACAACATCATGTGTTCCTGCATGGTCTGCATGTGCTCCTGCATGAGCTTCTGCTGTTCCGCCGGGTCGGTCGTCGCCAGGAGTTTTTCCACCTGTTGCTGCATGGCGTTCATGTTCGCCTGCATTTGGGACTGCATCGCGTCCACTTGGGATTGGTGGCGGAGTTTTTCGTATTGCTGCTGCAGTTCGTTCATTTTCTCCTGCATTGCGGAGAGTTGCTTGTCCGTGCTCGTCTGCGCCGGCGCGGTCGGCTCCTGCGCTGTTACGAGAGGCGCAGACAGGGCGCAGGCAATGGTCGCCGCGGCGATTATTGAGGTTTTCATCATAAGATCCTCCGGTAATGAATATTTATATTGAGCAGGACAAGTTGCCGCTCGCTTCCTTGCACATCGTGGATAGATCGATCGCCATGATACGCAAGACTTTTTTTGCGGTTACGCCACCCCTCGGGTGCCCATCCGCGAAATCCATCTATTATTATAGGCGCAAACGTCATAGGCGCAAACGCGTCCAGTCACCCTGGAACGGGTCGACTGGTTCAACCATCGCCGGCTGCTGGAACCGATTGGTCAGATACCGCCGGCGGAACGGGAACAGGCCTATTATCGCCAATTGGAAGAGTCAGCCATGGCGGCCTGACTCAAACAAACCGGTCTATCGATGGTGCCCAGGTGATCGAGAAGATGCTTACCCACCTCAAGGCGAAAGCGGCCGAGCCGGAAGCGTCGAGACGGGTGCCGCCCGAGCACAGCGTTTTCGACTGAACGGGGTGACCCAACGACGATCCCCCGGGGCTACGACGCGAGCGGCGCGACCGCTTTAAATACGCTTCAAATAGATCTGTCCCATTTGGTTGCAGAAATGATGACGACAGTGCCGCGGCGCGAGACCGGGGCGCCGTGCATGGCCAGCACCCCGCCGATGAAGGCGCCGGAAATGCCGAATGGGCTGCGGAAGGTGCGCTCCAGGTCGGGGCGCGACAGGTGCAGCTTGATGAAGGCGAACTGCACCGCCGCGCAGGAGCTTACCGGCCCGACCAGCGCCATGTTGAGCCGAGCGGCGCCCGCCAGGCCCGAGCCGAACCGATTGACGATCAGCACTTCAAAATAGATCTGTCCCAATTGGGTGCAAATAAATCTGTTCCGTGTGTCCGTCCCGTAGTCCTTTCCAATCCAGAGATGAGCCTGAACGGACTCTCTCACCCACTCGTTCAGGCTCATCTCTGGATTGGAAAGGACTGACACACGCGCATGCGCGACATTTTTGCGCACTGCACGGTAGTGCATGCGTTTAGCGCTGCGGTCGTTGTAGGAGGGCTGCGGGAGCCTGGGGAGGGGTGAAAATACAGCTACACGTGAGCGACACGGGGAATTTGTTGGGCATAAGTTACGGTACAAAGCCGCGCTATCTTATTGTTGTGTATGGCTCCCCGGGACGGGCTCGAACCGCCGACCTAGTGATTAACAGTCACCCGCTCTACCGACTGAGCTACCGGGGAATTGGGGGCAGGGTGGAGAGCCGGAATCATACGGAACTCGCCCGGCGGGGTCAACCGAGAAACCGGTGTCAGGCCAGTGCTTTGGCGAGCCGGCCCAAGGCGTTTTTCAGGTTGGCTTCGCTGGTGGCGAACGACAGCCGCAGGTAGCCCTGGGCGCCGAATGCGGAACCCGGCACCAGGGCGATGCCGGCGGTCTTCAGCAGATGCTCGGCCAGTTCAACGTCGTTGGCGACGCCCGGTATCCGCTCGATCACGCCGCTGAAATCGGGAAAGCAATAGAAGGTGCCGTCGGCGGGTTCACAGCGTACGCCGGGCAGCCGGTTGAGCGCTTCGATGACGAAATCGTGCCGGGTCTTGAACGCGGTTACCATCTTTTCGATGAACGACTGGTCGCCGTTCAGCGCGGCGCACGCGGCGGCCTGCGACGGCGAGGCCGGATTCGAGGTGCTCTGCGACTGGATCTTCTTCATGGCCTTGATCAGGCCGGCCGGTCCGCCGGCGTAGCCGATGCGCCAGCCGGTCATCGCGTAGGCCTTGGACACACCGTTCAGCACGATGGTCCGCGGCAGCAGTTCCGGGCAGGCGTCGAGGATGTTGGCAAACGGCTCGTCGGTCCAGAGGATGTGTTCATACATGTCGTCGGTCGCGATGAGCACGTGCGGGTGCCTGATCAGCACTTCGGCGAGCGCGGCCAGCTCCGCCTTCGAATAGGCGACGCCGGTGGGGTTGGACGGGCTGTTGATCACGAACAGGCGCGTCTTCGGCGTGATCGCGGCCTCGAGCTGTTCCGGCGAAATCTTGAAGCGCCGGTCGAAGCCGGCCTTGACGATCACCGGCTCGCCGTCGGCCAGGCGCACCATGTCCGGATAGGACACCCAGTAGGGCGCCGGGATGATGACTTCGTCGCCGGCATTGAGCAGCGCCTGGGCCAGGTTGTAAAAACTCTGCTTGCCGCCGCACGACACCAGGATCTGGTCGGGCTGGAACGAAAGGCCGTTGTCGCGTTGGAACTTGGCTATAATGGCCGCCTTGAGTTCGGCCGTGCCGTCGACTGCCGTATAGCGTGTGGCGCCGTGGCGGATGGCTTCGATGGCCGCTTCCTTGACGTGGTCGGGCGTGTCGAAGTCGGGCTCGCCGGCGCCGAGGCCGATGATGTCTTTGCCGGCCGCGCGCAGTTCCGCGGCGCGCGCGGTCACGGCGAGGGTCGGGGACGGCTTGATCCGCTGGACCCGGTTTGAAAGGCTGATCTCGTTCACGCTGTTGATGTCTCTGGGTTGGTCCGGTTCGTCGGCGCATGCTGGGCCGGGGCCGCAACGGGCAGCCCGTGATCATACTCAAACGGATGGCATTTCAGTATCCCTATGGACAAAGAATTTCAACTGACCTGCGACCTGTCCCCGGCCGGCGACCAGCCGGCGGCGATCGAGGCGCTGGTCGACGGCCTCGCGAGCGGACTGGCGCACCAGACGCTGCTCGGTGTCACCGGGTCGGGCAAGACCTTCACGGTGGCCAACGTCATCCAGCGGGTGCAGCGGCCGACCCTGGTTCTGGCGCCGAACAAGACGCTGGCGGCACAGCTCTACGGCGAGATGAAGGCGTTTTTCCCGCACAACGCGGTCGAGTACTTCGTCTCGTACTACGACTATTATCAGCCGGAAGCCTACGTCCCGGCGTCGGACACCTTCATTGAAAAGGACGCCTCGATCAACGAGCATATCGAGCAGATGCGCCTGTCGGCCACCAAGGCGCTGCTGGAGCGCCACGACACGATCCTGGTGGCGACCGTGTCGGCCATCTACGGCCTGGGCGATCCGCGCATGTATCTGAGCATGGTGCTGCACCTGGTGCGCGGCGACCGCATCGATCAGCGCACCTTGTTGCGGCGCCTGGCGGAACTGCAGTACACGCGCAACGAAATCGAACTGGCGCGCGCGACCTATCGCGTACACGGTGAAGTGATCGACATCTATCCGGCCGAATCGGAGCGCGAGGCGGTGCGCGTGGAACTGTTCGACGACGAGGTGGAGGGCCTGTCGTTCTTCGATCCGTTGACCGGCGAGGTGCTGCGCCGCGTGCCGCGCCTGACCATCTATCCGAAAAGCCATTACGTCACCTCGCGCCAGACGCTGCTTGAATCGATCGACCTGATCAAGGAGGAACTGCGCGAACGGCTCGCGCAACTGCGCGACAATCAGAAACTGGTCGAGGCGCAGCGGCTGGAGCAGCGCGCGCTGTTCGACATCGAAATGATGGTGGAGCTGGGCTACTGCGCCGGCATCGAGAACTATTCGCGCTATCTGTCGGGGCGCAGCGCGGGCGAGCCGCCGCCGACGCTGTTCGACTATCTGCCGCGCGACGCGCTGCTGCTCATCGACGAGTCGCACGTGACCATTCCGCAGCTCGGCGGCATGTACAAGGGCGACCGCTCGCGCAAGGAGACGCTGGTCGAGTATGGGTTCCGGCTGCCGTCGGCGCTGGACAACCGGCCGCTGCGGTTCGAGGAGTGGGAGCGGCTCGCGCCGCAGATGATTTTCGTGTCGGCCACGCCGGGCCCCTACGAAGCCGCGCACGCCGGCCAGGTGGTCGAGCAGGTGGTGCGCCCGACCGGCCTGGTCGACCCCGGCGTCGAGGTGCGGCCGGCGTCGACCCAGGTGGATGACCTTCTGTCCGAGATCCGCGCGCGCGTGGCGGTCGACGAGCGTGTGCTGGTCACCACGCTGACCAAGCGCATGGCCGAGGACCTGACCGAATACCTGCGCGAGCACGGCGTCCGCGTGCGCTACCTGCACTCGGATATCGAGACCGTCGAACGCGTCGAGATCATCCGCGACCTGCGGCTGGGCGAATTCGACGTGCTGGTCGGCATCAACCTGCTGCGCGAGGGCCTGGATATGCCCGAGGTCTCGCTGGTGGCGATTCTGGATGCCGACAAGGAAGGCTTCCTGCGCTCGGAGCGTTCGCTGATCCAGACCATCGGGCGCGCGGCGCGCAACCTCAACGGCAACGCGATCCTCTACGCCGACACGGTGACCGGGTCGATGCGCCGGGCCATCGACGAAACCGAACGGCGGCGCGAAAAGCAGACGGCATTCAACCAGGCGCACGGCATCACGCCGCAGACCATCCTGAAAAAGGTCACCGATTACCTGGAAGGCGGCTATCCTGGCGCCGGCACGCCCCGGCAGTACGCGCGGGTGGCCGAGGAGGTCACCGAGTACGCCCGGCTCTCGCCGCAGATGCTGGCGCAGAAAGTCAGGAAGCTGGAAAAGCAGATGTACGAGCACGCGCGCAACCTGGAATTCGAGGAGGCGGCCCGGGTGCGCGACCGGATCCGCCACATCCAGGAATCCAATCTCGGCCTGGTCGAGGACGTGGGCTGACGACGGCGCTTTACTCGCGACCCCGTTTTTCGGTATCTTACGCGTTCTTCAGGCGCGTAGCTCAGTTGGTTAGAGCACCACCTTGACATGGTGGGGGTCGTTGGTTCGAGTCCAATCGCGCCTACCATAAAATTCAAAGAGATAGCCCACCAGTGAGTGGGCTTTTTCATGTGAGAAATGTCCTCAGGTGAAAATTCAGGTGAAAATTGGCGCTGGGCGATAACCATGCATCCTGATGGTGCCCATCGGTCCTGCGCCGAATAGGCCCGGAGCGGGGCCGGAACTGGGTATTGTTTCGACGCCTAACGGACCTGGATCGTTTGCTGAGCCCGCCTGGGGCTGCCGAGGCAACGAGGCCGCCATGCGCATCCTCACGCGCCGGATCGGCGAATCGATCGCTTTCAAGTTGCCCACGGGCGAGGTTGTACAGGTGGCCCTCGGGGGCGTTCAGAGCCGGCAAGTCTGGTTGGGGGCCGCGGCGGCGATCCCGCCGAACGCGCTTTCCGGCCCGTTTTGAGCTAAAATATATGCGAGTGCACGGGGGAAAGCGGCTGGTCCGTAGCCGAAGCAGTGACGTCCGCACTGAATGATGGCGTGCTGCTTCCGAGAATTATAATAACGAATGCGCCTATGTCGAACGCAGGAACACCTCTGGTCAGCGTTGTAATCACCAGCTACAACTACGAGCGTTACCTGGCGGAGGCCATAGAGAGCGCGCTCAGCCAGACCTACCGCAACATCGAGGTTATCGTCGTCGACGACGGCTCCAGCGACAGTTCGCGCAACATCATTGCCGACTTCGGCGATCGCATCAAACCCCTGTACAACGACCATCGAGGCCAATGCGCCGCCATCAACTCCGGCGTCTCAGCGAGTCGCGGCGACATCGTCATCTTTCTGGATGCCGACGACTTCCTTGTCGACGCCGCCGTGCAGCGTCACGTCGACGCCTTTCTCGACAAACCTTCGATCACCAAGAGTCAGGGTTATATGCTTTGCGTGGACGCAGGCGGACGGCGGATAGACAGAAAGATCCCATACCGTCTGTCGCCATCGGGAAACTACGCCAAGGTGGTCGTCAAACGCGGCCCCTGGGCCTGCGAGCAGGCCTGGACGTCAGGCAATGCCTGGGCGCGTGGATTTCTCGAGCAGGTGTTCCCGCTGCCGGAGCATGTGGACAACCGCGTGTTTCCGGACGGCTGTCTGAATCCCCTGGCGGCCCTCTACGGTCCGATAGCAACGCTCGACGAACCGGTGGCGTTCTACCGCATACACGGCCTCAACCACGGTCCCATCCGCACCGAGTTCACGCTGGCGTCGATGTGCATGAGGCTGACCCGGATGCACTGCAACTTCGAGTTCGTCGCCGAACGTGCGACGCGCATCGGTGTCGAGGTGCCGCTCGAATACTGGCGCAAGTGGAAAACGTCCTGGAAAAGCAATCTGTCGCTGTACGCCATCAGCCTGATGGACAAGTCGCAGGCGCCTCCGGGGTTCGGCGAAATGATCATGTCGCCCTTCAGGGCGCGCGGCAAGAGCTTTCTCAAAGCCAGTGGACTGAGCGTGGCGCTTGCCGGCGTACGCTGCCTGCCTCGCCGCTACAAGCTGCCGGTGATACAACGTCTGCTGGGCATTCGTAGTCCGGTGGATGGCGGCGTCACCGGCCATACCCAGGTGGGGGACTAGTCCGTGGACGCCCGCAAGCCGCTCGTGTCGGTGGTCGTGCCTGCGTACAACGCGGCGGCGTTTATCGAGCGCACGCTGAACTCGGTTTGCGCTCAATCCTGGTCGGAGCTGGAAATTCTGGTGGTGGACGACGGATCCAGCGACGACACCGCCGATATCGTCCATCGTCTCGCCGCAGGGGACGGGCGCATACGCTTGCTTCGGCAGGAGAACCAGGGGGTGTCGGCGGCACGCAACTTAGGTATAGAGAACGCGCGCGGCGAGTACATCGCGTTGCTCGATGCCGACGACATCTGGATGCCGGAGAAGATCGACCGGCAGATGCGGGTGTTTCAGAGCGGTTCGCCGCGCATCGGGTTGGTATACACCCAGTCGGTTCGCATATTCGAGGACGGCAGGCCGCCCGTTTATTCGGGCGGCAACGAAGCGGACGGAGAGGTCTTCTTCGCCCTCCTGCACGGAAACTTTCTACAGAACGCCAGCACGCCGTTGATTCGACGTGCCTGCTTCGACAAGGCCGGCGTCTTCAGTCTGGAGTTCCGCAAGCAGCGGGCGCAGGGCTGCGAAGACTGGGACATGTACCTGAGGATCGCCGAACACTACGAGTTCGGGCTGGTCAGGGAGCACCTGACCGGTTACTGGCAGAGCGCCGAGAGCATGTCCACCAACTGGGACGTGATGCATCGTTCGTACCGGTTGCTCATGGACGGCGCCAGGACGCGCCATCCGGATATCCCGGGCTACGTCTTTCGGTGGTCGCGGAGCAATTACTTCGTGTATCTTGCAAACTTGGCGTCGCGCGGCGGCGACCTGGCGTCGTCGATGCGACTGATGACGTCCGCGGTCGCGTTGGATCCTCAGATGCTGCTGAATCCGCGTCTGCAACGACTGTTCGTCAAGAATCTGCTGGGCGGCCGGCGCGGCAACGGGGCGCGCGCCGAAACGGACGCCGTGCAGCCGGCTCCGGTGCGCGGCGATGCGGATTCCGGCGGAAGGGGCGCCGGCTCCGGACGCCTGTGGGGACGCGTCATCAACCGGCGCAGGAAACGGCTGGACCGCCTCGAGCGTAACCTGAACCGCATAGCGGACGAAACCGACGTGTCGGCGAATCGGCATGCGCATGGAGAACGAGTACAGTGAGAAAGCCTGCCAAAGTGTTGCCGATAGACCTCGATCGGCCGATTCAGGACCTGGACGGGCTGGATGACTACCGTAGCGTGCGCGCCATCCTGCGCTGGAATACCACGCCTGTCGGCTACATCGATGTGCCTCTGGACGATGGTAGGTGCAGCGCCTCGGCACTGCGCGCGGCCGTGTTCCACGTCCACCGGAACAATCTACTGCGACACCTGGTAAGACGCGATCTGGACAGGGGGCTTCGTGTCGATGGCGGCCGGGAACCTCCGGAATCCGGTGATGAGCGAGGGCGCGCAGGCGACGACCTGCGCGTGACCGTGGCCGTTTGCACGCGTGACCGCGCGCAGCAGTTGAAGGATTGTCTCGATTCCCTGCGCGCGCTCGACTATCGGAATCTCGAGGTGCTTGTCGTGGACAATGCGCCGTCGAACGCCGACACGCGCGAGCTGGTGCGGAAGGAGTTTCCGGAGTTTCACTATGTGCTGGAGCCGCGGCCGGGCCTGGACTGGGCGCGAAACCGCGCGATCATCGAAGCATCCGGCGATATCCTGGCCTATACCGACGACGATGTGGTGGTCGATCCGCACTGGGTCACCGGACTGGCCGGGGTATTTCGGGACGATCCTGCCGTCATGGCGGTCACCGGACTGGTGGTTCCCTGCGAAATGGAAACCGAGGCGCAGGCGCTGTTCGAGCACTATGGCGGATTCGGGCGTGGTTTCAGGCGGATCTGGTATCGCTCGAACTTCCAGAACAAGCGGGATGCCTCCTTTCACATAGGCGCGGGGCGGTTCGGAACCGGCGCCAATATGGCTTACCGGCGGTCGGTGTTCGACCGGATCGGTCACTTCGATCCGGCACTGGACGTCGGCACGGTCACTAACGGCGGCGGCGATCTCGAAATGTTCTTCCGGGTTCTGGAAGAGGGGCATACTCTGGTGTACGAACCGGCCGCGCTCGTCTGGCACAAGCACAGACGGACTTATCAGGAGTTGCATACCCAGCTGACCAACCACGGTATCGGGCTTTACGCCTACTTCATGCGCAGCGCCATCCACTACCCCCGGCGTCGTGCCGCCATTATCCGCTTCGGTCTGTGGTGGTTCTGGCACTGGGACGTCAGGCGGCTCTTGAAAAGCTTCGTCAGCAGACCTCGCGTACCCCGCGATCTGATCGTGGCCGAACTTCGCGGTGCGCTCACCGGGCTGACCCGTTATCCCAAAGCCAGGCGACGCGCCGAGGAAATACGGGCGCAGTATCCGGACGAGCCGGGCGGGCGTGCCGATTCGTTGCCGCAGTCGGGCGCACGGGAGCAGGCATTTACGTGAAATCCATGCCGCACAATTTACCCATGGCGGTCAGGAGCGTCGATATTTCGCGCGAACTCACCGCCATCGACGACATCGCGAACTACCAGAGCTGCCGGCTGTACGTGTTCCACAGCGATCGCCTGTTGGGACCGGTGGACATCGTCAACGCGAACCTGCCGTTGTCGCCGGCCCGCGTGCGGGACGCGATAGCCGATCAACTGCATCATCAGATCGCGGCTCTTCTTTTCGAAGATCACGCCCGCGAGCCGGAACTGTCGTTGCTGGAACGGCGGTTGGGTGCGAAGGTGGGAATTTACGCAGCGGGTTCGCCGGCGTCCGTCAGTGTGTCGATTGCGTTGGCGACCTACGATCGACCCGAGCAGCTCCGCGAATGCCTGCAGGCACTGTCCCGGCAGGAAACGCCTGGCCGCCTGGAAGTCATTGTCATCGACAATCACCCGGCTTCCGGCAAGACGCCGCCGATCGTCGCGGAGTTCCCCGGCGTGGTGCTCGTTTCCGAGGCGCGCCAGGGGCTGGCATATGCAAGAAACGCGGGTTTCGTCCGTGCCACGGGCGATATCGTCATCGCAACCGATGACGACGTGATCATGCCGGCGGACTGGGTGGAGAAAATGATCGCGCCGTTCGAGCGCACCAACGTCGGTATCGTGACCGGCAATGTCCTGCCCAGGGAACTGGAAACGCAATACCAGTATCTGTTCGAGGCGTACGGCGGCCTCGGCCGCGGCTTTCGGCCGGCCGAGTACGGGCCGTCCTGGTTCAGGGCCTCGCGGCGGCGCGCGGCGCCGACCTGGCAGCTCGGCGCGACCGCAAACGCGGCATTTCGCGCCAACGTCTTCCGCAATCCTGCGATCGGTCTGATGGATGAGGCGCTGGGCCCGGGAATGCCGAGCGGTGTCGGCGAGGATACCTATCTCTTCTACCGGATCATCAAGGCGGGTTACAGCCTGGTATACCAGCCGGACGCGTACGTATGGCATACCCACAGGCGCGACAGAAAGTCGCTGCGTAAACAGATTTACAATTACAGCAAGGGCCACGTCGCCTATCATCTGACCACGCTGCTGCGCGACGGCGACCGCCGGGCGCTGTTTCGTCTGTTCCTCGAGCTTCCGCGAACCTATATGAGACGCATCTATCGGCGTTTGCGCGGCCGCAGCGACTATCCGATCTCGCTGATATTGCTGGAGATAGGCGGCAACCTGGCCGGCCCCTGGGCGCTCTGGAAGTCGCGTCAACGGGTGCAGCGCGAGGGCCGCAGCGCATTTCCCGAGCCCGGTGACGTTTCGACCACGCAGACCAGCCATTGAAAGCGCGAGCCTCCAGACTGATCTATTACCGCGACCTGGTGCGCGAGCTGGTGGTGCGCGACATTCGGATCCACTACAAGCGCTCGATCCTGGGCTTTGCCTGGACGCTGGCCAATCCGCTGCTGTATCTCGTCGTGTTCTACTTCGTGTTCAAACTCGCTCTGCAGATCAACATCAACCGTTTCGGTGTCTTCGCCTTTACCGGCATGATTGTCTGGAACTGGTTTCAGGCATCGCTGGCGCAAAGCGGAACGGCCATCGTCGGCAACCGGGAGCTGGTTCGATCACCCGGTTTTCCCGTCGATATACTGCCGCTGGTAACCGTGACCAGCAACCTGGTCAACCTGCTGGTCGCGCTGGTGGTGCTGATCGGCTACCAGCTGTTTGTCGGTACCGGTGTCCATGTCCAGATCCTGTACCTGCCGGTGCTGCTCGGACTGCAGTTCATACTGATTCTGTGCCTGGCCTATATCGTGGCCGGCATCAACGTCGTATTCAGGGATGTCGGGCATCTGGTCGTGGTGTTGTTGCAGCTGATGTTCTTCATGACGCCCATTTTCTACGACGCGAAAATGATCCCGGAAGCGTACCGGGCGCTTTACAACCTGAACCCCATGGTGCATTTCGTTGAAGGCTATCGCAGCATTCTGCTCGGCATCCCCGGAATTCACTGGGGCGCGCTGGGTGTCACGGGCGTCGTTTCGCTGGCGCTGCTGGTCTATGGTCGACGGCTCTTTATCCGCCATAGCCATCACTTTGCCGAAGAAATCTAGGCTATGGCGGCACCGATCAGCGTTACCGGACTTTGCAAGCGTTTCAGGCGCCGACACAGAAACGGTCCCTCGACTCTGAAGGAGGCGTTCGTCAAACGGCTGCGCCAGTTAAGCTCAGTCGAGGAGTTCCTGGCGCTGGATCATATCGATCTCGAGGTTCAGCACGGCGAGATCGTGGGCGTGATCGGCCCCAACGGGGCCGGCAAATCGACCCTGCTGAGACTCATCGGGGGCGTCGGCGTGCCGGACAGCGGGCGCATAACGACACATGGCAATATCGGCGCCCTGCTGGAACTGGGTGCGGGTTTTCATCCGGAGCTGACCGGCCGTGAGAACGTCTTTATCAACGGTGTCATCTCGGGGCTGACCCGGGCCGAGGTGGAGGCCCGCTTCGACGCCATCGTCGAGTTCTCGGAGCTGGCGGATTTCATCGACAGTCCGCTGCGCACCTACAGTTCCGGCATGCAGCTGCGGCTGGCTTTTTCCATCAGTGTCCACACGGACCCGGATATCCTGCTGATCGACGAGGTCCTGGCCGTCGGCGACCTGGCTTTTCAGAGTAAATGCCTCGAACGCATCGAGCATTTTCGACGCCGCGGGTGCGCCATTTTGATCGTGTCGCACGACATCGGCCAGATCAAGAGCATCTGCGACCGCGCCGTCTGGTTGCGCAACGGCGCAATCGCCGTATCCGGAAGCGCTCGCAGCGTGGCGGAGCACTACGAGCAGGCGATGCTTCGGGAAACGGAGCGACGGCGGGCCTCCGGGGCGGCCGCTCGGGCGCGCGGCGAGGAGGGTGCGTCGTCCGGTCAGAACCGGCAGGGGAGCGGCGAGGTCGAAATCACGGACGTGCAGATACAGGATGCCGAGGGCAACCCGGTGACGGCGATCGAGCGCGTCCATGCACTGAACGTGACCATTCGCTGCGAGGCGGCCGAAAGAATCCGATCGCCCATTTTTTCGCTGAGTATCAGCGACGAGGACGGCAGGGTCCTGCTGGACACCAACACGTCCGGGCTCGGCATGCCCGATATCGAGCGGACCGCCACCATCAGTGTGCACATCGATCGCGTCGAGCTTGCCGGTGGCGACTACTTTCTGGACCTGGGCGTTTACGAGCAGGACTGGGCCTGCGTTTATGATTACCATTGGCATATGCACCCGCTGCGCGTCATCGAGGACGATGCGCCGCTTGGCTCGCGCCAGCAGCTCCGCTGGGAGTTTCTATCGGCCGCTCCCTGACAGATTCATGATCGGATTGACGTGTGATGAGGTTAGAGTATGAGATACAGCATAAGAAAACGTGTCCTGGTAACCGGCGGTGCGGGATTTCTCGGAAGCCATCTTTGTGAGCGATTGCTGAACGAGAGCGACGAAGTCATTTGCGTCGACAACTGCTTTACCGGGACGAAAAACAACATAAGCCATCTGCTGAACAGTCCCAGATTCGAGTTTCTGCGGCACGACATCACTTTTCCGCTCTTTGTCGAAGTCGACGAGATTTACAATCTGGCCTGCCCGGCCTCGCCGATTCACTACCAGTTCGATCCGGTTCAGACGACCAAGACCTCGGTCCAGGGGGCGATCAACATGCTTGGCCTCGCGAAACGGCTGAAGGCCCGGATCCTGCAGGCGTCGACGTCGGAGGTCTATGGCGATCCCGATGTCCATCCCCAGCGCGAAGACTACTGGGGACACGTCAATCCCGTGGGTCCGCGCGCCTGTTACGACGAGGGCAAGCGTTGCGCGGAAACCCTGTTTTTCGACTACCGGCGCCAGCACAACCTGAGCATAAAGGTCGCGCGAATCTTCAATACCTACGGTCCGCGCATGCATCCCAATGACGGACGCGTGGTATCCAATTTCATCGTACAGGCGTTGCAGGGCAAGCCGATCTCGGTCTTCGGCGAGGGGGCCCAGACGCGTTCTTTCTGCTATGTGGATGATCTGGTGGACGGACTGTTTCGACTGATGAACACTGACCGCACGGTTACCGGTCCAGTGAATCTCGGGAATCCGGTGGAGTTCACCATCCTCGAGCTTGCGCAAAAGGTGATCGAGCTGACCGGTTCGAAATCCGCGATCGAGTATCACCCGTTGCCGCAGGACGATCCCCGGCAGAGGCAGCCGGACATCACGCTGGCCAGGGAGCAGCTCGGCTGGCGGCCGACCGTCAAGCTCGAAGCGGGGCTTGCAAGAACCGTCCCGTACTTCGAAGCGCTGATCGCCGAGGGACTTGCATGAGCCCGACGCCGATCCTGGTTACCGGCGGCGCGGGCTACGTCGGCAGTCATGCGTGCAAGGCGCTGGCCCACAGCGGCTTTCTGCCGGTTACGATCGACAACCTGGTGTACGGCCACGAATGGGCGGTCAAGTGGGGGCCTCTCATCCGGGGCGATATCAGCGACCGTCCGCTGCTGGACAACGTCTTCGGCACCTACAAGCCGGTGGCGGTGTTGCACTTCGCCGCGTATGCCTACGTCGGAGAGTCCGTTGTCGCGCCCGAAAAATACTACCGCAACAACGTCGCCGGGACGCTCGCGCTGCTCGATGCGGTACTGGCGCACCATTGCAGCAACCTGGTTTTTTCCAGTACCTGCGCCACCTACGGTGTGCCGCGCCAGGTGCCCATCCTGGAAGATCACCCGCAGCGGCCGATCAATCCGTACGGGCACAGCAAACTGATGATCGAGCAGATCCTGAAGGATTATGAAAAGGCCTATGGGCTACGCTCTGCCGTCTTGCGCTATTTCAACGCCGCGGGCGCGGATCTGGACGGCGAGATCGGCGAAGACCATGAACCGGAGACGCATCTGATACCCCTGGCTATCCAGGCGGCGCTCGGCCAGCGCGAATCGATCTCGATATTCGGGACCGACTACCCGACGCCGGACGGCACCGCCATCCGGGACTATATCCACGTCACGGACCTGGCCGATGTGCACGTGCTGGCGCTGCAGCATCTGATCGCCGGAAAAGGCAGCCTGGCGCTCAACGTTGGTACCGGTCAGGGACACTCGGTGAGTGAGGTCATCGACATGGCCGAAAAGCAAAGCGGTCTGCAAGTACCGGCGAAGGAGACGGCCCGCCGGGAGGGCGATCCGCCGGAACTGGTGGCCGACCCGGGCGAAGCGGTCCGCGTACTGGGTTGGCGCGCTCGCCACAGCGATCTGCAAACCGTTATCGACTCCGCGGTGAAGTGGCACCGGCGATAACGGGGTAGGGCCGGTCGGTACCGAAGAGCCGGCCATCCATCAGGTGTGCCCGCATCCCTGTCAGCTTGACATGGCGGGGGTCGTTGGTTCGAGTTCAATCCCGCCTACCAAAACACTCGAGTGAAATGGCCCACCCCGGCGTGGGCCTTTTCATGTAATGTAGGTTGATGGGATGGTCTCCTGCCCCTTCCTATTGAGGCTTGCATCAATGCGTGACAGACGATCCGCCTTTGCCGTCATCCCGGCGCAGGCCGGGATCCAGCCGCCGCCGCGCCAATGGATTCCGGCCTGCGCCGGAATGACGGTCAAACGTGTCAACCATTTATGCAGGCCTCAATAATCGGCGTCGCGATGCGCCATGATGGAGCTGTTACCAACCATTGAAATGAAACAAGAGGAGACCATCCCATCAACCTACGCATGCGTGTTGAATTTCGCCCGGTGTGAAGTCCACCCACGGGCCCGTCACCCGCCCTGTAACCCGTAAACAACGGGGTTCGATCGAATCCCGGCGGGCTTTCTTATGCAACGGTCAAGTTAACCTTCCGCGGTGGTGCGGCGCAGGAAATTGAGTACACTGTCCCCGCCATGGCGCAGAAGATCGATTCCACCTACGGTTCAGACCGGCACGGACTGGTGTGGAGTTATCGTTTTGCGCCAAGCCGGCCGGCGCTGCCGGTCACCTCCGAGTCGGTGGCCGAGTTTCTGGCCGCGCCGCACCCTGACATTGCCGGATGCCTTATGCCTTTTACGAATCGCTGCATACCGAGGTGGGTTCCAGGCGTCTGGAGCAGGACGCGGAGTCGCTGGTGGCGGTGATTCACATCGAAGACCGACTGCTGGCCAATCGCGTTTCCGCCAGCCACACCGAAATCGGTGCCTTGCGGCGGGTGCTGGTGCGGCTGCAGCGGCTGCTGGCGCCCGAACCCGCCGCACTGTTTCGCCCGCTCAACCGGCCGCCGGGCTGGATTGCGCAGGAAGACCTCGGAGATTTGGGCAGGCCGCCGAGGAATTTTCCGCCGCGGTCGGCGATTCGGTCGCGCTGGCCGAACGCGTCAAGCTCATCCAGGAGGAAATGGCCCAACTCGTCAACGAACAGACCAAGCGCACGCTGTACGTGCTGACGGTCGTCACCGTGCTGGCGTTGCCCATCAATCTGGTCGCGGGTCTGTTCGGCATGAACGTGGGCGGAATACCGCTGGCCGAAGACGGCTACGGCTTCGCTCTGATTGTCATGAACCTGTTGGTGCTGACGGCGGTTCTGGCCTATTTCGCGCTGGGCGGGCGCCGCGACTGACGGACGCGCGGGCAGCGTCCGGCGCCGCGCGCAAGACCGCCTCGATTGTGTTGTCTGCCGTCATGCCTTAGAATGCGCCGACATTGTGTTGACGTGGCGGCGTTGGGTGGTTCGTGTTCCATTGCGCCTGCCGCGCTGTCGGGGGCAGAGCGTTTCTGTCCCCTTGTCATTTATGCGAGGACGGAATCGTCCTCCCGGTATTTCCCGCTTTACCCGGTGGAGACTGGCAAATACATCAAGTGGCCTTTGGTAGGGGTCACCACTGGAGACGAACAGCGTGCCCGTTGTAACCCTTCCCGACGGCAGTAAGCGCAGCTTCGACGGCCCCGTATCGGTGCTCGACGTGGCCCGGTCCATCGGCCCCGGACTGGCCAAGGCGGCACTGGCCGGCAAGGTCGACGGCCGGCTGGTCGATGCCGGTTTCACGCTCGAACGCGACGCCGAGCTTGCCATCGTGACCCTGAAGGACGAGGACGCGCTGGAGCTGCTGCGCCACGATGCCGCCCACATCATGGCCCAGGCCGTGCAGGAGCTGTATCCCGGCACCCAGGTCACCATCGGGCCGGCGATCGAGGACGGGTTCTACTACGATTTCGCGCGCGAGGAACCCTTTACGCCGGATGACTTGGCGAAGATCGAGGCGCGCATGCACGAGATCGTCAAGCGCGATCTGCCGATCGTGCGCGAGGTGTGGGACCGCGACCAAGCGCGCAGGACCTTCGGCGACATCGGCGAAGGGTACAAGGTGCAGATCATCGAGGACATCATCCCCGAAGGCGAGGAGGTGTCGGTCTACCGGCAGGGCGACTGGTTCGATGTCTGCCGCGGTCCGCACCTGCCGAGCACCGGCCGGCTCGGCAATGGATTCAAATTGATGAAACTCGCCGGCGCCTACTGGCGCGGCAACTCCGACAACGAAATGCTGCAGCGCATCTACGGCACGGCCTGGCGCGACAGGAAGGAACTCGACGCCTACCTGCACCGGCTGGAAGAGGCCGAGAAGCGCGACCATCGCAAGCTGGGCAAGACCATGCACCTGTTCCACACCCAGGAAGAGGCGCCGGGCATGGTGTTCTGGCACGACAACGGCTGGCGCATCTACCTGCAGATCCAGGACTACGTGCGCGACAAACTGCGCCGGCACGGGTATCAGGAAGTGCACACGCCGCAGGTGATCGACCGCTCGCTGTGGGAGAAGTCGGGGCACTGGGAAAAGTTCCACGACGACATGTTCACGACCGATTCGGAGAACCGCACGTTCGCGATCAAGCCGATGAACTGTCCGGCCCACATCCAGATCTACAACCAGGGGCTGAAGAGCTATCGCGATCTGCCGCTGCGGCTGGCCGAGTTCGGGTCCTGCCACCGCAACGAGCCTTCGGGCACGCTGCACGGGCTGATGCGGGTGCGCGCGTTCGTGCAGGACGACGCGCATATCTTCTGCACCGAGGCGCAGATCCTGGGCGAGGTGTCGGCGTTCATCGATCTGCTGTTCGAGGTGTACCGGGATTTCGGCTTCGACGAGGTCATCGTCAAGCTCTCCACCCGGCCGGAGAAGCGGGTCGGCGACGACAGTCTCTGGGACAAGGCCGAAAAGGCGCTGGCCGAGGCGCTCGACCACAAACGGCTGGACTGGCGGTTGCAGCCGGGCGAGGGCGCCTTCTACGGTCCCAAGATCGAGTTTTCGCTGAAGGACTGCCTGGGCCGGGTCTGGCAGTTGGGTACGATCCAGCTCGATTTCTCGATGCCGGACCGGCTGGGCGCCCACTATATCGCCGAGGACGGCAGCCGCCAGGTGCCGGTCATGCTGCACCGGGCCATCCTCGGTTCGCTGGAGCGGTTTATCGGGATTTTGATCGAACATTACGCCGGCGCGCTGCCGGCCTGGCTGGCTCCCGTGCAGGCCGTGGTCCTCGATATTACCGATCGCCAGGCCGAATATGCACTGCAAGTCGAAGAAACCTTGAAAAATCAGGGAGTGAGGGTCAAATCGGACTTGAGAAATGAGAAAATCGGTTTTAAAATCCGCGAGCACACACTTCAGCGCGTCCCCTACCTGCTGGTGGTCGGCGACCGGGAAGTGGAATCGAATGCCGTGGCCGTGCGCACGCGTGGCGGTAAGGACCTCGGAAGTCTGCCGTTGGCGGAGCTGATCGAGGGGTTGACCGCCGAAATCGCGAGCCGCGGCCGTACTGTTTTGGAGAAGTAGATTATCGTCGCAGTAAGCAAAGACAAGCACCGGATCAACGATGAAATCACGTCGACCAGGGTGCGCCTCATCGGAGCCGACGGCGAACAAGTCGGCGTCGTGTCCATCACCGATGCATTGCAGGCGGCGGAATCCGCCCAACTGGATCTGGTGGAAATCTCAGCGCAGGCCGACCCGCCGGTGTGCCGGATCATGGATTACGGCAAATTTCGCTTCGAGGAACAGAAGAAGCGACAGACCGCGCGCAAGAAGCAGAAGCAGATCCAGGTCAAGGAGATCAAGTTCCGGCCCGGCACCGACATTGGCGACTACAATGTCAAGCTGCGCAACCTGATCCGGTTCCTGACCGAGGGTGACAAGGTCAAGGTCACGCTGCGGTATCGCGGTCGCGAGATGGCGCACCAGGAACTGGGGCGCGACCTGTTGAAACGGGTGGAAGCCGATCTGCAGGAATATGCAACGGTGGAGCAGTTCCCGAAGATGGAAGGGCGCCAGATGGTGATGGTGATGGCGCCGAAGAAGTAGCAGCCGGGAATCTCCGATACTGCCGTCATTCCGGCGCAGGCCGGCATCCAGGGTGAATGGATTCCGGCCTGCGCCGGAATGGCGTTGCAGTGCTCGATTGGGGGTTGTCCCAAACCTATGTCGTCCCGGGCATTCCCGCGCCTAGGCGGCGACCTAATGCAACTTGAAGCGGAGAGTGTCATGCCAAAGATGAAAAGCAATCGCGGCGCTGCAAAGCGTTTCCGCGCAACGGCCAATGGCGGTTTCAAACGGGGCCAGTCCCACCACCGCCATATCCTCACCAAGAAGAGCGCCAAGCGCAAACGTCAACTCGCGACGATCGAGCGGGTGGACGGTTCGGACCAGAAGATGGTCCGGCGTCTGTTGCCTTACGTTTAATTCCTATTGAGTCGAGGTCAGGTCGATGTCCAGAGTCAAACGGGGTGTTCAGGCACGCGCCCGTCACAAAAAAGTGCTTGATAAGGCGAAGGGCTATTACGGCGCGCGCCGCAAGGTCTACCGTATTGCCAAACAGGCGGTCATCAAGGCCGGCCAGTACGCCTACCGTGACCGCCGCCAGCGCAAGCGCCAGTTCCGCGCGCTGTGGATCGCGCGCATCAACGCGGGCGCGCGCGAGTGCGGGCTGTCGTACAGCCGCTTCATGAACGGTCTGGCCACGGCGGGCGTCGAGATCGACCGCAAGGTGCTGGCCGATCTGGCGGTCTTCGACAAAGCGGCGTTTGCGGCGCTGGCGGAACAAGCCAAGGCCAGCCTCGCCGGTTGATTGCCGCCCGTCACGGGCGCGAAGAAGACCGGGAAAAGGGGAAGGGCCTGAGCCTTTCCCCTTTTTTGTTTTGTCCGGGAGCGGCGTCGAGGCCGCGAACCTGGATCGCGGGGTGCCGGCAGGCGCCGCGATGCCGGGTTGTTCGCGACAGGAAGTCGCAGGCATCGGGTGTCGGGTGGACCGGTCCGAGCCGGCGGACAACGCGGACCGGCGTGGCGCCCCGCGCCGGTGGGCATGCCGGGTCATTCGGCAACTCTTTAGATAACGCGATGGGGAGTCACGGCTAAGTGGATTCACTGGCACAACTCGAAGTCCAGGCCAGGCAGGCGATTGAAGCGGCCGGGGACCTGGCGGCGCTCGATCAGGTGCGGGTGCATTACCTGGGCAAGAAGGGCGTTCTGACCGAGCAGCTCAAATCGCTCGGCAGGCTGCCGGCGGACGAGCGCCGGGAAGCGGGGCAGTCCATCAACCTCGCCAAGGACGCGGTGCAGGCCGCGATCGAAGCGCGCAGGAGCGCCTTGCAGTCGGCGGCCATCGAGGAACAGCTTGCGCGCGAAACGGTCGACGTCACGCTGCCCGGCCGCGGCCAGCAGCAGGGCGGTCTGCATCCGATCACGCGCACCTTGCAGCGCATCGAAACGCTTTTTGCGGGCCTGGGCTTCGAAACGGCGCGGGGTCCGGAAATCGAGGACGACTACCACAACTTCGAAGCGCTGAACATTCCGGCGCACCACCCGGCCCGTGCGATGCACGACACCTTCTACATCGACGCGCACCGGGTGCTGCGCACCCATACCTCGCCGGTGCAGATCCGCGTCATGGAAAACCGCCGGCCGCCGCTGCGCATCATCGCGCCCGGCCGCGTCTATCGCTGCGATTCCGACCTGACGCACACGCCGATGTTTCACCAGGTCGAGGGCCTGCTGGTCGACGAAGACGTGAGCTTCGCCGATCTCAAGGGATTGCTCGAGGAATTCCTCAGCCACTTCTTCGAGCAGACGCTGCCGGTGCGGTTCCGGCCGTCGTATTTTCCGTTTACCGAACCCTCGGCGGAAGTCGACATCGCTTGCGTGATCTGCGGCGGCGGCGGCTGCCGCGTGTGCAAGCAGTCCGGCTGGCTCGAAGTGCTCGGCTGCGGCATGGTGCACCCCAACGTGTTTTCCCAGGTCGGCATCGACAACGAACGTTATACCGGGCTCGCGTTCGGCATGGGCGTGGAGCGGCTGGCGATGCTGAAATACGGCGTGGACGATCTGCGCCTGTTTTTCGAGAACGATCTGCGGTTCCTGCGGCAGTTCCGTTGAATACATTGTCGAGCGTGCCCGCCGCGAAGAATACCCGAGGGCAGGGCGCCGCTGGCTGGACCGTCATTCCGGCCTGCGCCGGAATGACGGATATGAGATAACCTTTGCCGCAATTGAAATGTCTGCTTCGCGTCCTTCGCGGTTAATTACTACAAGGTGATCGTAGAGCCATGAAATTCAGTGAAAGTTGGTTGCGCGAATGGGTCGATCCGCCGCTGGACACGGACCAGTTGGCCGCATTGCTGACCATGGCGGGCCTGGAAGTGGACGCGGTCGAACCCGCAGCGCCGCCTTTCAGCGGTGTCGTCGTGGCCGAAGTGCTGAGCGCCGAGCCCCATCCCGATGCCGAAAAACTGCGCGTCTGCCGCGTGAATACCGGCAAGGGCGATCCCTTGCAGATCGTCTGTGGTGCGCCCAATGCGCGGCCCGGACTGCGCGTGCCGCTGGCAACGGTCGGCGCCCTGTTGCCGGGTGACCTGAAAATCAAGAATGCCAGACTCCGCGGCGTGGAGTCGTCGGGCATGTTGTGCTCGGCCCGCGAGCTGGGCCTGAGCGAGGAGTCCGGAGGCCTGCTGGCGTTGCCGGGCGACGCGCCGGTCGGCGAGGACATCCGCAGCTATCTGTCGTTGGATGACCGCATCATCGAAGTCGACTTCACGCCCAATCGCGGCGATTGTCTGGGCATCGAAGGAATGGCGCGCGAGATCGGCGCGCTGACGGGCGTCGATGTCCGGCCGCTGGAAACGGTAGCTATCGAGGCCGCGATTCTCGATGAATTCGAGTTGATCGTTGCCGCACGCGATGCGTGCCCGCGCTATCTGGGGCGCGTGATCCGCGGCGTGAATCCGTCCGCGGCGACGCCGCTGTGGATGCGCGAGCGGCTGCGCCGCGGCGGCATGCGCAGCATCGCGCCGCTGGTCGACGTCACCAACTACGTCATGCTCGAACTCGGCCAGCCGATGCATGCGTTCGACCTGGCGCGCCTGCGCGAGCGCGTCGAGGTGCGTTATGCCAGCGCCGACGAGAAGCTGGTGCTGCTCGACGGCGGCGAGCTGACGCTCGACGAGTCGACCCTGGTGATCGCGGACGCCGACAAAGCGGTGGCGCTGGCCGGTGTGATGGGCGGCATCGATTCTGGCATCGGGCCGGAGACGCGGGATCTCTTCTTGGAAGTGGCGTACTTCTCGCCGGAGGCAATCGCCGGGCGCGCGCGCCGTTATGGCCTGAATACGGATTCGGCGTACCGGTTCGAACGCGGCGTCAGTCCGGCTTTGCAGCGGCGCGCGATGGAGCGGGCGACCGCCCTGCTGCTTGCGATCGTGGGCGGGACGCCCGGGCCCGTCACTGAATTCGTGCACGACGCCGGGTTGCCGGTCAGGAACGCCATCCGGTTGCGTGAAACGCGGATCCAGCGGCTGCTGGGCATGGCGATCCCCCGCGATCAGGTGAGCGCGATACTGACCCGGCTGGGCATGAAACTGGATGCGGCCGATGGCGAATGGCGTGTAACGCCGCCGCCGTTCCGGTTCGACGTCACCCTCGAGGCCGATCTCGTCGAAGAAATCGCACGCGTTTACGGGTACGCACGACTTGCGACACGACGTATCGCGGGCGCCGTCGCCATGCAGCCGGCACCCGAGGCGCGCACGGCGGTGGATCGGATGAAGGCACTGCTGGTCGATCGCGGTTATCAGGAGGCGATCACCTACAGTTTCATCGATGCCGATCTCAGCGGGCGCGTCGACCCGGCGTCGCGCGCCGTACCGCTGGCGAATCCACTGTCGGTGGAAATGAGCGTGATGCGGACCAGCCTGTGGCCGGGGTTGCTGAAAACGCTGCAATACAATGCGGCGCGCCAGCAGACGCGGGCCCGTCTATTTGAGTACGGTCTAAAGTATATATCCCAACAAACTGATATTACTCAAGTATATACACTGGCAGGATTGGTATCCGGCAGCGCGGAACCCGAAGTTTGGGCCGCCACCGGGCGCTCGGTCGATTTCTTCGATATCAAAGGCGACCTGGAGGCACTGTGCGGGTTGGCGCGGGCGGACGGTATCAGGTTCGAAGCCGGGTCCCATCCGGCGCTGCACCCGGGCCAGAGCGCCATTGTCAAGAAGTCAGCTTATCCTGTTGGTTACATTGGGAAAATACATCCAAAACTGGCCGGGTATCTGGGGGTGCCGGCGGCGACCTATCTGTTCGAGCTGGAAGTGGATGAGCTACGTCAGGGAGAAGTCCCAACGTTTAGAAAACTCTCAAGATTTCCGTCAATCCGCCGCGATTTAGCCGTAGTGGTGGATGCGGGGATATCGTCGGCACTGCTCAGTCGGGCGGTGAACGACGCAGCCGGCGAATTGCTCAAAGAATTGCTTGTGTTTGATGTATATTCAGGCAAAGGCGTAGAAAGCGGGCGAAAAAGCGTAGCTTTTGGGTTGATTCTACAGGACTCTTCGCGCACACTTACTGAAACGGACGTTGACTCGGTAACTTCTGCGGTTATTCGTCAACTGGAAGAACAATTTGGAGCGACACTGAGAGAGTGAACACCATGGCGCTAACGAAAGCCGACATGGCTGAAAAACTGTTTGAAGAGTTGGGGCTCAACAAACGCGAAGCCAAGGAACTGGTCGAAATGTTCTTTGAAGAAATTCGCGGTGCGCTTGAGAACGGGAAACAGGTGAAGTTGTCCGGCTTCGGCAATTTCGATTTGCGCGACAAGAACCGGCGGCCGGGGCGCAATCCGAAAACGGGCGAAGAGATTCCCATTTCCGCTCGCAGAGTAGTAACATTCAGGCCTGGACAAAAACTGAAGGCGCGCGTGGAAGCCTATGCTGGAAGCCAGTAACAACAACGAACTGCCAGTCATTCCCGGAAAGCGCTATTTCACCATCGGTGAAGTCGGCGAACTGTGCGGCGTCAAGCCGCACGTGCTGCGCTACTGGGAACAGGAATTTCCGCAGCTCAAGCCGGTCAAGCGACGCGGTAACCGCCGGTACTACCAGCGGCACGACGTCATCATGATCCGGCAGATCCGCAGCCTGCTGTACGAACAGGGTTTCACCATCGGCGGTGCGCGCCAGCGCCTGTCGGGCGAAGAAGCGAAAGAAGACGTCACGCAGCGCCAGCAGATCGTGCGCCAGATGCGCATCGAACTCGAAGAGCTGCTGCATATCCTCAAGCGCTAGAATACCGGGGGGCGGTTCGCGGACCGTCCCTTTTCCCTCCCGATGCTGTATTATTGAGCGACCTGAATTCGGGGCGTAGCGCAGCCTGGTAGCGCACCTGCATGGGGTGCAGGTGGTCGGAGGTTCGAATCCTCTCGCCCCGACCATATATTCAAAGACTTAGACAGTAGTTGAAAATAATTCGTGTCTAATATTATCGCTCTGTCTAATATCCTGCTCAAAACAGTGGCCTCACAATATTAATCTCACGCGCCTTCACCTAGCCCTCGGTAGTCTCTACAGAGGCGTGATTGCCCAATGATTGGGCGTAGTCAGACCCCAGTTTTCTCTTCGCATCCGTCAGGCTCTTGGCTCGAATATCGTGGAAGTGAATATCATTGAGTCCACACTTTTCTTTCAAGCGCCGCCAGGCTGAATCAAAACCGCCGACAGAGTGTGGCGTGCCGTTCCGGGTGGCGAACAGGTACATACTGGATACACGCCGGCGCAATGTTCTGGCCTGATCCAGAATTTCGCGAAGACGCGAAGTATAAGTAAAGATCATGGCCTGTCCGGTACTATCCTTGGTCTTGCCGGGCAGCATGTGCAATCCATCTTCGTGCAGGTCGCTCAGGCGAATTTTCAGCAGGTCACTCTTGCGCGCCGCAGTCAGATAGGCCAGTTCGATTACGCACGCCATCTGCTTGTCGGCCGTGCGTTTCAACAAGACCAGTTCATTGTCGGTGATATACCGCGTGCGGCGTCGCTCGGTGTTTCTGCGCACGCCTGTACATGGATTGGACCGGCACCAGCCCCAGCGCATGGCGTAGGCGAACATGGACGACAGGAACGTGATTTCCCGGTTGGCGGCCACCTTGCTTTCACGGCGATCCAGGTAGGCGGCGACGTGGTGCGGTTCGATGTCTTTCAGCAGCATCTTTCCGAATACCGCCTTGAGCCGGCTGCTCTGCCGGTTGCGTTCATCCTGTGCGCATTCCACGCGATTCGGCCACCTGTTCCAAGGTCATCCGGCGGAGCGAAGCGACGCAGGTGTAGCATTGTTACTCGGCGGTAGGGGTGGCGGTCAACCTCTTTGCCTGGCGCTTGCGCATCGACTCACCCTTTAGGGTGATCCGGTAGGCGCTGTGCACCAAGCGGTCGAGGATGGCGTCGGCCAGGGTCGGATCGCCGATGATCTCGTGCCAGTACTCGACCGGCAGCTGGCTGGTGAGCAAGGTCGAGTGCTGGCCATGACGGTCGTCGAGCAGTTCCAACAGGTCGCGCCGGGCGGTGGCGTCGAGACTCGTCAGACCCCAGTCATCGAGCACGATCAGATCGGTCTTGGCGTAGCTTGTCATCAGCTTGGGGAAGCGTCCGTCGGCGTGGGCGATCTGCAGTTCCTCGAACAACCGGGGAGTGCGCAGGTAGCGGGTGGTGTAGCCCTGGCGGCACGCCTGCTGGGCAAGTGCGCAGGCGATCCAGGTTTTGCCCACGCCGGTGGGGCCGACGATCAGGAGGTTCAGGCCCTCGCGGATCCATTGGCCGGTAGCGAGCTGACTGATCAGCGCCTTGTCGAGTCCGCGCGGGGTGCGGGTGTCGAGGTCCTCGAGACAGGCACTGTGCTTGAGTCGGGCCTGTCGTAGGCGGGTTTGTAGCCGTCGGTTCTCGCGCTCGGTCAACTCGCGGTCAGCGAGCAGACCGAGGCGTTCCTCGAAGCTCAAGTCGGTAATGTCGGGCAAGGCAAACTGTTCGCACAGTGCCTTGTGCATGCCGCAGAGGCGCAGCGTGGTGAGCTTGTCCAGGGTGGGATGGTGCAACATGGTTGTTCTCCTGTGTGGGTTGTGGTCAGTGGTAGTAGCCAGGGCCGCGGATGTGATCGTGCACGGGCGGCAGCGTGAGCTCTTGTTGCTCGGGCAAGGGCTGGCGGTCGAGACCGCGCTCGAGGATCGAGGCGATGCTCTGGTAGCGACAGGCATTGAGCCGCAGGGCGCGTCCACAGGCGGCTTCCAGGCGGTCCGCGCCGTAGCGCTCGCTCAAGCGCAGAATGCCCAGGCAGGAGCGGAAGCCCTGCTGGGGGTGCGGTCGATGGGCGAGGATGTGGCCGATCACCCCGGCGGTGGCCGGTCCGCTCTTTTCGGCCCAGTGCACCAGGCGCTGCGGGGTCCACTCGGCGTATTCGCGGTGCGCCTTGGGCATGTGCTCCGGCGTGGTGGTATGGCGGCCCTTGAGATTGGATCGGATATGGCTGGCGACCCGTTGTCCCTTATGGAAGACCTCAACGGTGCGCTCGGTGAGCCGTGCCTCCAGTTGCTGCTTCACCAGCGCGTAGGGCACCGAGTAGTAATAGCCGTCGAGTTCGACGTGGTAGTCGATGTGCACGCGCACCTTCTTCCAGGTGGCATAGACGTAGGGTGCTGCCGGTAAGGGGCGCAGTGCCGGTTGATCGATCTGCTCGAAGGCCGTACGCCGGCAGCCGGGCAGCTTCTTGAAGGAACGGTGGTTGAGCCGTTCGAGCAATTGAGCGATGGCGGCATTGAGCTCAGGCAAAGAGAAGAAGGTGCGGTGGCGCAGCGCCGCGAGGATCAGACGCTCGACCACCTGCACGCCACTCTCGGCCTTGGCCTTGTCGCGTGGACGCCGTACGCGTGCCGGGACCACAGCCACACCGTAGTGACTGGCCAGCTCCGCATAGGTGGGGTTAAGATCCGGCTCGTAGCGACAGGCCCGGCTCACCCCGCTCTTCAGGTTGTCCGGGACCAGGATCTCGCTCACCCCACCGAAGTACTCGAACGCCCGCACATGCGAACCGATCCAGTCGGGTAGTGCCTGTGTCCAGGTGGCCTCGGCATATAGGTGCGGTCCACAGCGGCCAGCGGAACCCGCCACTCTTCCATCCACCGTAACAGCCGGTGGTTGCCAGGCGCGTTCCGATTGCAGCGCTGCGCAAGACGGCCAGGCCGCGAAACGCGAGCCAGTCAGCACCAGGCACACCGAGCTTCTTGTCGTTTGCCGGATTGCTGCCTCGCAGCGCATAATCCCGTGTCGCGGTCGAGTCCCAGGCTAGGACCGGCAACTCTCGCGAATAGGTCCAGGGTCCGAACAGTGCCTCGGCGAGGTCCCCGCGATTGACGCCTTCGTCACCGACGAGACCACTGACCATGCTCAGAAACTCCTGGTGCCCGGCGGTGAAGTGTAATGGGAATGGCTTTGTCGCTCCGTTGTTGTCGATTACGCCCTCGGCCGCGAACGCTGCCGCGTAACGGGCGGCTCGTCGCCCAGCAGGCGAGTGGTCGACGAGCAGATCTTGGAGATAGGCACGGAAGCGGAGCGGCGGCGGTTTAAGGTCCCGAGCGAGTTTGTCCGGTTTATCCTCGTCTTTGGGGTACCTGAGGTCGAGTGTGGGGTCATCGCGCCAGCAGATCCGGGCGTCCGTCTCTAAGAGGTCAAGGAGCGCTTTGCGGTCGAGCGAGGTGCGCAACGTCGGTATCCAGGTGCCGTCCTCCCGCCAAGCGAGCTGTGGTGGCGGACCTTCACGGGGGTGCTCGCTCAGCACCCGCAGGGTGCCTAGGGCGGCAAGGAATCCCAGCGGATTGGTCCCATCGAGTCCGGTCAAGACCAGCGTGTTCATCGGTTCACCCTTTCTGTTCCTGCTCGCTGCGGCGGTGGTCGGCCAGGCGCAGGATAGCCTCTAGCCAGGCCAAGCCGTGACAACCATAGCGCTCGACGAGACCGAAGAACCGGTCGCTCACCCCCGAGTCGGCAGCAGCGAGTCCATGGTTGGTCGACGCCGCGAGCGCTATTTCATTCAGTTCAAATTCGACACCGATCGGTTCGATATCGGGCGCTGGTTCCACTGGGGCGAAGGGCCTACAGTACCCGTGATGGGACGCCACAAGATAGAGCACCAGATCCCAATCATGAGCTTTGGTGCGCAGGTCTGCCGCCTCCTGCACCAATGCCAGGGACAGGAGGTCGTGCCGGGTGCCGGCCGGATAGCCGGCGCGACGCCGCGCTTCATCCTGCAGCCGCCTGTTGCGGGCGGTTATGGGTGATTTCGCCAGCGGCTCCGGCGCTGTGAGGGCGCGGTACTCGCTTCCCCCGTGCAGCAGGCACTGGAAGCGCGGGTCCGACTTGCCGAGATCGTGCAACTCACCCGCGCGCCTAAGGTCCTGCACCAGTGGTTCGGTCAGACCACAACGGCGCGCGAAACCTTCGGCGAGTCTTCAGTCTTCCCACACCGGCAAGATGGGTGCGCAGGGTCGCGGCATTGCCGATCAGGGAAAGCTCGTCGTCCTCCAGGGCCAGGTCCGGGCTGGTAAGGCCAGGGGCGTGACCAGCAGGGGCAGCCAGGCAGCGCGAGACGATGACCCAGCGGTCGCCGGTATCGTGGCCCTTCACGCGGATCAGGCGCGGTCCAGTACGTTTGCCGAGCTCTTCGAGCAGTACCCGGATCGCCTTGATTCGATCTTCCGAGCGGCTATCCAGCGGGTCCTCTGCATCCACTTGGCCCGCCAGGAAATACCTGATCTGTTCCCGATCATCGATCCCTTGCTCCGCGTTGTCATCTTCCGGAATGGGCGGTCGGCTGCCGGGCCAAAGCCGCTCGTCCAGCCGAACCACCGCGCGGCCCCGCTGCCGCAGGTGCGCGGCTTCGGCCAAGTCGGCCACCGCTTCCACCGCATCAGGGTCCCAATTGCCTGCCCGGATCCCACCATATTCGGTCGGGACAATGACAGTATCCCATGCCCTGATTGACTTCGGCTCGATCGCTAAGTATTCGCCGTCGCGTCGAACAACTACGGGGCGGGCCGCCAGACTATCTGCTCCCGTGGTTCGGGGTTCCTGCTGATCAACATCAGATAAGACGGCATCGGCAGCTGATCCCACGCCGACCAGCCACGCCTTGGCGGCCCAGACCGGGACAGCGAGACCCTCCGAGATCAAGGGTGTACAGGCGTCGAGGCGCTCTCGAATCGCAGTCATTGTCGGCTTCATCGCCTCACGGCTGGTCGTGTTGTGTTGTTCAGCTTCTGCAGCCATTAGCTCAGCTTCGCTGATGTCTGCGCGCCAGACCACCAAGACTTCGGGAGACGGCGTCTGGGGACCGTGCAGCCAGAGGGCAACGTCCGGATCAGGGAAGGGAGCCGGCGCGGTCTGGCTCCAGGCTTCCAAGTGGGCCGGCAGAAGGATAGGCGACGAACTCGCCGGGGCCAACAGTCGCACCAATTTGTCCTTCTCAGGCAAGGGCAGTGCATCGTGTCGGAAATCAACGGCCGGCAGTGAACGCAAGTAGTCCCAGGTTGCGGCGGCGGCCTCGCCATAGATCGGATCTTCTTTGGGGATATCACTACGTGCGAAAACGGTGCCGGCGGCGGCATCAAGGTCGCCCGCCCGGTTGAGACGACCGAAACGCTGGTGCAGGGCATCGAGACTGGCGCACTCGGTGATCAGGGCATCAAAATCAAAGTCGGCGCCGGCTTCGATGCACTGGGTAGTGACCAGAATGATGGGACACTGTGTCGGGCTTCGGGTATGACCGGTCGCGAGGCGGGGTTGAAGCTGCTGTTCGAGCGCTTGCCGATCCAGCGGCCGCATGCGGCCGGTGAGCAAGCGGACATCGGCGTCCAAGCCGCGAGATGAGAGGTCGGCGTGGATGAGCCGTGCGGTCTGCACCCGATTGACCACCACACCAACGGCGTTGCCGGGGAGAAGCGCGGCGGCAGCGGCGGCAGCCATCGTCTTGGCAAGGGCGGCCAGCCGGCTCGGCTCGGTACCGTTAACCTTCACCAGCTCCAGAGTGGTCGGCTTACGCGCCGCGAGGCGACGATGCAGGCATTTATTTTCCCGGTCAGCGGCATCTAGCCGAAAGGGATCAGGATCATCTTCGTTGCGGTGGGTAGCGGACAGCTCGACGACCTGAAAACGTCGTGGCAAGTCGCGACCGATACGGTTGGTGTGGTAGCGTTCGAGCATCCGCAGTGTGTCACAGAACGGCCGGGCTAGGTGTACCTCATCCAGCAGCAACAGCACGTCGTTGCCCAACAGCCCGGCATGGATCGGGCGCATACCATCGCTGACACTGTAGCCGCGGAAGAACAGGCGCGAACCGACCTGATCGACGGTAGAGACCAACACGGTGGGCTGCACCGGGTTGCTGGTCCAGGTGTCGTCGCGGGGTACTGCACCGCGCAACAGGGCCACGCGCAGCGGCTCGTCGGTACCTGCAAGCTCGGTCAGCTGGTCAGCGACGCGGCGAACGACAGAACCCGGCTCACTGTTCGAGAGCCGGTCGGCCAGCTTTAGCGCCCGAGTAAATGACTGGTCCACCACGGTGCGCCGGTCTACCACGAAGGCGATGCGGCAGGGCAAGCGCCTGCGGCCAGCGGCCAGATCGACTGCCAAGGCGAATACAGCCACATCGATAGCGGCCGTCTTGCCGCTGCCGGTCGGCAGGTCGAGAGTGCCCGGAAAGCGGCCCTCGGTGAACACTCGATGGGTAAGCCGAGATTGCCACGGAAACGGCGGGTAGCCGTAAACCTCGTTGAAGAAGGTGGCAAAGTCATTAGGACTCAACGCGGTCATTCAGCATTCCTCACCAGCGGTTTGCAGAGGCCAAGTCCGACGAATCGCCCGGCGCAGAGGATCACTGGCCCACGCACCGGCTTATCAAATTTGATGTAGACGTGCGTGAGTACGCGTTGCGTTCTGCTCTCGTCGCGAGGAAAGGGGGCGTAGCGCTTTGCCTTGTAAACTCCGGCGAGCGGGGCGAACGGAAGGATCTCAACATTGACAGGCTGGGGCAGGCCGATGCGTCCGCAGGCCTCACGGATAATCTGTTCAGCCGTGCGGATCGCAGTGGCCAGTTGGTCAGGATTGTGACTGCGCAGGTCGCCGGGATTTCGGTCCAGTGCGACGGGGCTCACTGATACCCACGCGCGGGACGCGTGGCACCAGGTGTCGGGGCGCAATGCATGCAGTCTGGAAATGTGGTCCACGCGTCGCAGCGAAAGTACGCCAAACTCGCCCAACCGCAATGGCAGTGCTGGCGCGTAGCTATCGTCTCCGCTGGCGCGGATGGACTCTTCCCAGCCGCGCAGGGCCCGGTACACAACTTTTTTCTCCTCCAGCCCCAGATGGCGTGGAAGGACAACGGCCACGCCTCGCAACAGCCCGTCCGCATAGTGGTGACCAACGAAGGGCAGGGGCACGATCGCGACGTGCGGGCTCCGCGATGGGGCACCGTTCGCTTGGTGTCCGGTCAAAATCTCCGACATTGGACCTACTGTATGGGCGAAGAGAGCGCCGCGTACCGCCCGCGCCACATCCGGTCCGCGGGTGGCGGGCAGTAGCGGTCCGGAACACTGCTCCAGGACCAGCCAGTCTTCGCCAAAAACCGTTTCGGACACGGCAGGCGCGGGTTCGGCGTGAGGGGCGTAGTCCTGGAATGCCTTTGGCATAATGCGTGGTTCGGTCTCCCGATGGAGTGCGAAGGCCGTTTCCAGCCGACGTAATTGCCCGGCCTGCACTACCCGCAAACGCATGGGACCGTTGTCGACGGGCAGATAATTGGTGGGAAGCGCTTCACGTATCACTCGCAGGCTGACGAGCGAGGAGGAATGCCCCAGGCGAACGAGGCGCGCTGCCAGCCGATCAAGCGCTTCGGAATATTTGGCCGACTCCACATGCGGCCAGACAAACTGAACCACATCGCTCTCCGGCGTCACTCCCGGAAATCTGCGTGGCTGCCGCACCCGCCGGTCCGGCAGCAGGGCTGCCGCGCGAGCGTAATCGCCCTTGCCGATTTTCGACGGGATCTCGATTCTTGTTGCCACGGCAGCACGCAGTTTTTCGCGAGCACTCTCTGCTTTCGCTTGCGCCTTTTGTAGCGACTTTTCCAATTTGGCTCGCTGTTTCGGGTCGTGGACTGCTGAGGCTTCCCATTGCCGACGTTGCTCCAGGAGCGCGGCGTCTGCGTCAGCGAGCAGGCTCTCCTGCCTGTTAAAGTCGCCGATTACGGTGATGTCGTTCACCGGTACAAAGCTGGCATAGTCGTCCCGGGGGAATGCCGCGCTGGCTGATAGTTCGGGTGGTCCCAGCGACTCCAGCCACTCCAAGGCGCTGCGCTCGGCTTGATCCAGCTGATCAGTATCAAAGTGAGTGGCGACCAGCGCGGAGAAAAGGCGCGCCGGGTGGGGCGGCCACTCGGGGGAATGCCTGTCGTTGAAACTCGATGCAACATAACGCCCGGTAAGAAAGCGTAACTCCAGAGCAAACATCAGTCGACGGCCCCAATGTCACCAGCTTGCACCTGGATCCGACTCTTGCGGATTAGATCGCTAAGTTTAGGGGCGGGCGTAAGCGTTATCGGATTGGTATCCCAGCCCATGCCCAGTTGCGCAGCCATTGCCGCGGCCTCGGCCAACAGCTTCGCAGCGCCCTGCTTGCTTAGCCTGTAGCGCCTGGACTCTTGCCCGTCGCGTGACAGCAGCTCCAGTGCGCCGTCGGATTCCGGTACGAGCAACGAACGCGAGCGCAGGTCGTATCCCAGGGCTTCCTGATAGGCGAACCCGGCCAGCGCGAGGGCTGCCAAGGCGGTTCGTGCTGCGTTTTCAGCGGCGAAGCGGTGGTCCGGCGGTAGTAGTTCATTGCCATCGACATCATATTGGAAACGCAGACGACGGAGTGCGGGAAGCGAGAGGACGGTGGTCTGTACGGCGTAATCAAAGGTGACGCCGCCACTCTTGTAGTCAAGCGTAGGCGGGATGTTTCCGTGATTGATCGTGCTCGGCTGTCCTTTGCCTTCCGCACCGGACCTGCTAAACAGCTCGGGCACCCCTTTCTTGTCCTTCTCCGCCTGTGTCTCCTCAGTGGTCCAGTCATCTTCTCCGTGCTTAGGGTATATCGGTCCCGCTTTGCGTTCGATGCCAGCGGGATCGATCCGACTTGAGGTCTTGACGCCCGCTACTGCACCGATAGCCACGATCTCCGAGACCACGCTGCGTTGAAACTTGGCACCCAAACCACCCTTCGGTCCGGTACTGTCCCAGACGCCAAAGATTAGTGCTGTCGGACAGTACTAATACATTGCGGTTGCCTGGTCGGTGCGGGCGTCGCTAAAAGCCCTGCCGATGCCGGACTGTCGGAACAGTGTGTTATCCAGCAGGCTGTCGCGCAGCAAGGCATCGGCGATGCGATGAGGTGCCTGGAGTGCGGTGATCTTACCCAGGTCGTTAAGATCATTCTCATTGGTGAAGTCAACCTCAACCAGAGGAAAGTGACGTAGTTCGTTGCGGTGCCACCCTTCCAGGAGCGCCTCTTCCATGCGATTGGCTTGAGAGGCGACGGAGTCAAGTAGAACACACTTAAGCTTTTTGCCGTCGACCCGGCGTTTCTCAAAGGCGTACTTGGTTTCAGCGCGCCCTTCCTTCATGTACGTCGGTGGAAAGACCTTATCACCGTTGCCGCCGGCGGGTTGTAGACGCGTAACGCGCCGGATCGCGGGGCAACCGCCGGCGATTGCCTCTTGCAGGACAGTCAGATTCAGTTCTTCCAGTTCACTCACGGCAACTCTCCTGTTCTTGGGTGGCTAGATTGCTTCTATTCCTTGGTCTATTCCGCGGATATGACCGAGGCCGCGGTAAGTCCAGTACCTAGACCGTCAGACGGGGCGCAGCGATCGCGCATGGCCACAGCATGGCTTACTGAACTTAACAAATTAGGATCACAGGCTGTTTCCATCGGGGCACCATACGGGATGTCAGCGAAATGCGTCAACGCATCGCGATTGCCCCTGGCCGATGCCCGTCAGCCATGATCAGGGCGGCCTGCGTGAGCGGCGTTCGGTGAGCCGCTTGACACGCCGGGTCCCGCGCTCTATAAATGTCCCTGGCGCCGATTTGTCTCAGCTTGCGGGCGCGTAATAAATGCCGCTAAACCGAGGTCACCAGTCGACGACTGGAAACCCGCTTTGGCGCAAGCTGAGCGGGTTTTTTCGTGCCCGACCATCGCCGATTTAAGCAACAACTTGCGGGGCGATTCATAAATATCCGCTAAAGCGTTGGCGCCTGTAGCCCCGGGGATCGCCTGCGTCCATTCCGTGCGGGGCCGTGGAGACAGGCATGACCGACAACACTTACCTTTTCACCTCGGAGTCCGTGTCCGAGGGCCATCCCGACAAGATCGCCGACCGGATCTCGGACGCGCTGCTGGACGACTTTCTGACCCTGGATCCGGCCGCCCGCGTCGCCTGCGAAACGCTGGTGGCGGACAACCTGGTGATCGTCGCCGGCGAGGGATGAACCCTGAAGTTTTCATGCGCCAGACTGAATGAGAAAGAACGGCGAAATCGATGAAGCTCGAGCGGCCAGCCGTGGAAACGCCGGGCGGACTACCGCCACATTGACAGATTCCGCGACAAGATGGATTCGAGTCGCGATATATCGTCGTCGAATACTGCGGTTAACCTGCGAATGGTTTCGTCCTGAACTTCCGGAACAACCGATTCGCCGGACACCTGGTTGACTTTCCTGTAGATCCCGCTCAACCCCAGTTTGCCGGCAAATTTCCAGATAAAATCCAAACCCGCTCGACGCATCATGCTTCGCGCATTCTTGCGAAGCGATTCGAGGCCGGCGTACCGGTTGACGTAGCTCCGATTGGAGCGATTGTTGAGGGCGGCGGGGAGATGATTCTGGTCTATTCCGAGAAATCTGTATATGCGCTTCGCTGATTCAAGTTGATCGCCGACAATGTCCTCGAACAGCAGAATCAGGATCTGGTCTTTCTCAAAATACTGGAACCATCGTTCCAGGTGTTTGGCGTAGAGGCCCTGTTCCACGTACATGGGGTTGTTCTGCAGCCCTTTCTCGAAGCTAAGGTCGTCGCCCGTCAAATGCCCGATTCTGATTTCGTGGACGTGGTTGGACATGGCGCGCTTTATCGGGTTCCTGAGCGAGACTATCAGTTTCACAGACGGATAGTGTCGATGGATCCTTTCCGGTGCAGCCGGTTCGTGAAAATAGGAAGGAGATATCTCCCCGACGGCTGTCCGACGGCCGACGTCAGAAAACTTGTTTTCGTACCACTGAAGCCCGTGATCATAGTGGTATGAAAAGAAATCGATTTCCTTCTGCGTGCTAAGGCCTACGTCCGGATGATCCGCGAGTATGTCGTATATCCAGGTGGACGCACATTTCTGGGCGCCGATACCAATGAATGTTGGCTTCGTCATCTTTCGGAGGGCAATAAGTGCGCAGCGGGTTGAAGGAGGAATGGATCAGTTGCCATCCTATATTAGGCGGAGGCGCGGGGCACTTGCAACCGGCAGCGGCTGTTGGCCCGGCGCCCCGTCCGAACGTCGTTGGTATGACCTGAATTTCCGGATGTCGGGCGCATCCTCCTGATTCGCAGGCCCGGGCCCGCAAGGATCGTCGAGTCGTTACCTGGCCGGCCGACAGCCCACGCGCCGCGGCTGCCGGGGCATCTGAGTACGCTGGTCGAGGCTGCGCGCCGGGCGAGGTCCGGCCGCGTGGAAGCGGCGCTGGGGTGGTTCCAGCCCCTCCGACATGGTGGGACGGCCTTTTGACAGGCAATGAGCTATCTCGAAAATGAGAGGCCAGACACGTTGCCGTCAGTCAGCAGCCCTGTGCCGTCATTGCGGCTGCTGAGTGCATTGCGGCTGGTGATCACCTGGCCGTCGATGGTCAGATTCAGGAAGCTGATGTTGCGGATGGTGCCGCCCGCGTTGCCGTACAGGGTGCTTTGCTTATAGGGGACCCCCGCCAGTTGCACGTTCTCAAACGTCAGACCGTCGATAAGCTTTTGCGATGCGGGATTTGGATCTCCCCAGGTATTCTTTCCCGTTGGGCCTACGTGGGTGGTGACCATGCGCAGGCTCATCAGACGCAGTAGGTTGTCCTCCTCGATCCGGATGTTGCTGAACGAGGTGTTCTGGAAAGAGGCGTTCTTCTTGAAGCCCATGGCGCTGAAGACGGCGCTGGTGCTGTGCATGTCGGACCGGTCATCCTCGTTGGCGCAGTAGTCGGTGAAGACATCGCTGTGGATCACGTCGATGTCGGAGACCTGGCTGCCCTGAGCAGTGCCGGACAGGGCCCAGGCAAACTTGAGCACGGCGCCGGCGGTCTGTTGCCAGACGACGTTGCGGCGGACGGTCTGGTTGCTGTAATAGAGCTTGATGTTGTCGTCTTCCACCTTGATGAAGTTGTCCTCCACCAGGGAGTTGTTGCCGGCGGTGATGCCGTCGTTGCGGTGGCTCCAGGCGAGCAGCTTGACGTCGCGAATCTGAATCGGGTTGTAGCTGATGATGCAGGCCCGCAGGGGGTCGGTGATGGTGATGCCTTCGATCAGCAGGTTGCTGCCCTTGTTGCCATAGGAAAAGTCGACGGTGTGGTTGCCCCACTGGTTGTGCTCGGCGGAGGTTTCGGTCAGGTCGATGCCGGAGAGGATGCCGCGGCCGCGGATCGAGATGTTCTGCGGGTTGGACTGGGCGGACTTGAAGGTGCCGATCACGTAGGCGCCGCCGGCGATATAGACCTGGGTGTTGTTGGCGAGCGGGTACTGCTTGCCCACGGTGTGAATGCCGGGCCCGAAGTAGAGGACGCCGGGATTGCCGGCTTTGGGTACGTTGGTTTCGAGCGGATCCGCAAAGACGAACAGGGGGTGTTGAACGATGTGCTTGGTGATCGGCCCGATACCGGTGAAGGAGCCGCTGACCATCTTGTTTTCATCGATTTCCACCGAGAGCCTGGCGGGCTTGTCCAGGGTGAAGCGGCAGGTGTTGCCCTGGACGCTGGTCTGGATGTTCAGCGCCAGAGGACGGACCACGCAGGTCTGGATGGTTTTGCCGTCGAGGCGGCTGGCCTCGACGTCGACGGAGCCGCTGAAGGAGAAGGTGGTCCAGTGGTTGGCGACCTGCATGAAGTCGACGGCGCCGGCCCAGCCGGGATCGGCGTTGTTGTCGCTGCGGTAGACAAAGGAACTCTGGGTGGCGCCGTTTTGTGAGAGCCGAACGGCGAAGTGGTCGGATTTGAAGCGATCCTGAATGGCCTGGGTGGCCGGGTAGACGACCAGGGAGCCCGAGCCGGCGACGGGGGTGTTTTCGCTGACGTAGAGGCGGTGAGTGGCGGACTGCGCGGTCAGGCCGTCGTTGTCGACGGCGACGACGTAGACATCATGGCTGCCGACACTGGCATTCGCCCAATTGAAGACGTAGGGACTGGACGTATCGGCACCCAGCAGGCTGCCGTTCTCGTAAAACTTGACCTGCCGCACCGTGCCGTCGCTGTCCGATGCGCTCGCACTCAGTCGAATGCTCGTGCCCGCAACATAATCTGCGTTGTCGCCGGGAGCGTCGAGCGTGACGGATGGCTTTGATTTCGGCACGGGCGCTGGATCGGTTCCGGCGGACGCTGGTGCCGGAGCACCGGACGTCGCTGCATTGCTGGCGGTATACATCGGACCGCCGGCAGCGCTACTGCTGCTGGAATTTTCCCCAATGCATGCACCGAGAAAGACGACGTGCAACATTACGACAAGCTTCACCGCCGTAACTGAACTTACTTTCGCAATTTGAAAACGCATAATGAGGATTCCGGGAAAGGTAATTCATTTAGAAGCTATCTTCGACAAGACCATTGGGGTGCTTGATGCTGTGCTTCACAAATTCCGTGGCGCGATTTGGCGACAGGGCGGGGGCGAGCGCCATTTGTGATGGCCTCCCCGGAATCCGCGGTGGTTACGTAAAGACGAAATCTGCGTTCGGTGACAGGCGCTAAAGTCGAAGGCAGGCGATCAAGAGTCAAGATTGCGCAAATGGCGGGACCAGATACCGGTGATGCGAATGCATTGCAACCGGCTATCCAGGACATCGGGCAAGCAGCGTGTCGCCGGCGCCAGATCGTATCGGGATGGAAAACTGTCCGCGTCGGGGTAGCGCATCGCTACGTGCTCTGGTTATGCGCTACGCCGCTTGACGACGACAGTCCGGTGCAAATCCGATTGGGCCGTGGGACATACCAGATGCGGGACGCTTCCAGCGTTGATGGCCGCGGTTTATGGATCATCCAGCGACGTAATGCGCCCTGATCAACGCCCTTGATCGGAGCCCGGCTCGTATTTCTTCAGCAGTATTCCATCGTCGCCGCAGCAGCCCGCCGAGCATTTCTTGACGGAATTCAGTTGGGCAAGATCCTGCGAAAGATAGGCGCTGACCGGAAGATTGCTGCTTGCGCAGTCGCAGCCTTTGTCGTCATAGACATAGACATTGGTCAATCCCGCGCTCCGGGCGTTGTCATGTGCTAGCCACATGACTTCGGATGGCGTTGGTGGCAGGTGAGCCAGCTGGTAGGCTGGAAAGAAGCGGGTGATGTGCCAAGGGCTGTCCTGGCCAAGGTGATCGCAAATCCAGCGGGCAATATGGGCCAGCTCGGTCGGATCGTCGTTCTTTCCAGGAATGATATTGGTGCGCGTCTCTACGTGCATACCCAGTTGCTGCGCCTTTTCGATCGAACCCAGCACCATATCGACTGACGCGACACGGCAATCGAATGGTAGAACTCGTCACTGAGACTCTTGATATCGGAGCACAGCACATCGAGTTCCGTCGCCAGCAGCGTCAAGGCCTCGTCCGTCACAAAGCTGTTGGAGACATAGACTGTGTAGAGGCCGTTCTTGCGGGCGAGTCTTGCCACGTCCAGCACATATTCCAACCAGACTGCCGGTTCGGAATAGGTGAACGCAATGCCTTCTACGCCGTGCTGAATCGCCGCCTCGATCAACGCACCCGGTGTGACGAAGGCTGCTGTCGATTGTCCTCGTGCCAACTGGTCAAGTGCGGTCACCATATGCTGTTTCTCGACGGCGTGTATGTCGAGCGACCTGACGGCTCGCTGCGTTTTCGGTGGGTGAAAGCACCGACGAGTGCTGAACTCACTCACCTGACCCATACCCTCGCGCGGCGCGTCGGCCGTTTCCTGGAGCGGCAGGGATGGCTGGAACGGGATGCCGAAAACAGCTATCTGTCCGGGGAAGCCGTCGGCGCAGCGCCGATGGATCCGTTATTGGGTCATTCGATCACCTACCGCATCGCGGTGGGACCTCAAGCGGGCCGCAAAGTGTTGACCCTGCAAACCCTGCCGGCCTGCGATGAGCCGTTCGATGACTCGGTGGGTAAGGTAGCCGGGTTCTCGCTGCATGCCGGGGTGGCGGCGAGGGCCGACGAGCGCAAGAAGCTGGAGCGGCTGTGTCGCTATATTGCCAGGCCGGCGGTTTCTGAAAAGCGGCTGTCGCTGACGCCGAATGGAAATGTGCGTTACCAACTCAAGACCCCGTACCGTGATGGCACCACGCATGTCATCTTCGAACCCCTGGATTTTATCGCCCGGCTGGCCGCTCTGGTACCGAAGCCCCGCGTCAATCTAACCCGTTTTCATGGTGTGTTCGCACCGAACAGCGAGCATCGTGCGGCGGTGACGCCGGCCAAACGGGGCAAGGGCAACAAGGCCAGGACAGCGGATGAAGGGCAAGACCAGGCGCCCGCCGAACGGCGGGCAGCCATGACCTGGGCGCAGCGCCTGAAACGCGTATTCGGCATCGACATCGAAACCTGCCGGGAATGCGGCGGCACGGTGAAAGTCATCGCCTGCATCGAAGATCCAGTGGTTATTGAGAAAATTCTCGCCCATTTGCAGGGAAAAGACGCCTCGGTTCCAACGAATTTGCTGCCGGCGCCATAATCTTTCCGCTTCCGAAGCGGTGGTCATCCACACTCATCGCGCAGGCGAATTGAGCGGGCGAACCCTGCATGAAATAATGACCCATGTCTCGCCGCAAGCGCCATCCGGTCAAATCAGAAAAGCCATCCGCAACGCCTGAAGCGTCGTCCGTCACCGAGCCGCAGCGGCCCTCGGCACACCGACTGCGGATAGCTTTCGCGCTGCTGGCGCTGTTCGCCGCGGCGGGCGCGTGGTTTTTATCGACACGCGCGCCGGCGCCGACCCTATCCAGCCTGGCGTCCGCCGGTCCCGGCAAACCCGCCGCATATGTCGGTAGCCAGCCATGTGCGGATTGTCACGCCGATGCTTGGCGGGCGTGGCGCGGATCGCAACATGCGCAGGCGACGCAGGCGGCCACCGACGCCACCGTGCTGGGCGATTTCAACGACGCGACGTTCAGCGCCGACGGCGTCGAATCAAGGTTCTTCAGGCGCGACGGCGGATTCTTCGTGCACACCGACGGACCCGACGGCGTGCCCACCGATTTCAAAATCAGCGATACCTTCGGCGTTTACCCGCTGCAGCAATACCTCGTACCGCTGTCCGGCGGTCGGTTGCAGGTCCTGTCGATCGCCTGGGACAGCAGGCCCCGCGCGCAGGGCGGTCAGCGCTGGTTTCATCTCTATCCGAACGAACGGGTCACGCACGACGATGTGCTGCACTGGACCCGACCCGCACAAAACTGGAACAGCCAGTGCGCTGACTGTCACTCCACCCATCTCGCCAAACATTACGATCCGGTCAACAAAACCTTTGCGACCACCTGGTCGAAAATCAACGTGGCCTGCGAAGCCTGTCACGGTCCCGGATCGCGGCACGTAACGTGGGCCAAGCAGACGCCGGACGCCCGCCGGAAAACCGAGGATCAGGGTCTCGTCATCAGCCTCGACGAACGCAGCGGCGTCAGCTGGGCGCGGGATGCGCAGTCGGGCGAACCGGCGCGCAGCCGGCCGCGTTCGACCGAGCGCGAGATCGACATGTGCGCGCATTGTCACGCGCGACGCAGTCAGATCGCGGACGGTTACGAACCCGGGCGACCGCTGCTCGATCATTATCTGCCGGAGCTGCTGCGTGCGGGGCTGTATTTTCAGGACGGTCAGATCGAGGACGAGGTCTATGTCTACGGCTCGTCTCTGCAGAGCCGGATGTACGCCGCCGGCGTGACCTGCAGCGATTGCCACGACCCGCACAGCATGCGTTTGCGCGTGCCGGGCAACGGTGTCTGTACCCAGTGCCACGCACGCGAAACCTACGACCAGCCCGCGCATCATCACCATGCGCCGGACACCGCGGGCGCCGCCTGCGTCGAATGTCACATGCCGACCCGCACCTACATGCTGGTGGATCCCCGCCGCGACCACAGCCTGCGCATTCCGCGGCCGGATCTGTCGGCGCGACTGGGAACGCCCAATGCCTGCAACCAGTGCCACGCCGACAAGGATGCCGCCTGGGCGGCGGCGCGGATTAAGGACTGGTATGGTGCCGCGCCGACCGGTTTCCAGACTTACGCGGACGCGCTGAATGCCGCGCGCAGGGGTGCGCCGAACGGCGGCCAGGCGCTGGCGACCTTGATCCGCGATCAGCAGGTGCCGGCCATCGCACGCGCCACGGCACTGGCCGAACTCGGTCCGTATTTTGATGCTTCGATCCTCGATGTGCTGCCGCTGGCGCTGGGCGACGCGAATCCGCTCGTGCGCGCCACCGGCGTCGGCGTACTTGAATCAACACCGCTGGAATTGAGGGTGCGGCTGGCGTTTCCGATGCTCGAGGATCCGGTGCGCGCCGTGCGCATCGAGGCGGCACGGGTACTGGCCGCTGTGCCGGCGGGCGACTTGTCGACCGCGCAGCGGACAGTGCTCGACACAGCCACGCAGGAATACCGCGCCTCTCAGCAGATCAACGCCGAGCGTCCGGAGGCACAGGTCAACCTTGGTAATCTCGCTGCGGCACAGGGCCGATTCGACGACGCGATCAAAGCCTTCGCAACGGCCGAGGCGATCAATCCCTGGTTTGTGCCGGCCTACGTGAATGTCGCCGACCTGTACCGCGCTCAGGGTCGGGACGCCGAAGCGGAAAAGGCGCTGCGCCGGGGTATCGAGTCGGTGCCCCGATGCCGCCACGCTGCACCATGCGCTGGGCTTGACGCTCGTGCGCGAACACCGCGTCGACGCCGCGCTGGAAGAACTCAAGCAGGCCGCGACCCTTGATCCGAAACAGGTGCGCTACCTGTACGTGTACGGGGTCGCGCTGCATTCGTCCGGTCGCGTGGAGGAGGGCATCGAGACATTGGAGCAGGCGCTCGCAAGTTTCCCGGACAATACTGACCTGCTAACCGCGCTGGCGGCTTTCCACCGCGACAAGGGCGACAAGGCCGCGGCCGAGCGTTATTCGCAGCGGCTGCAGGCGCTGTCCAGTACGGCGTCAAACTGAACCGGTCACCGGGGACCGCGGAGTTTGGGATTCCGGATCGCGCGTGTTACCTTGCCGTCACCGCTCGACTGTCGCGCGACCATCCGGCCAACACCGGTTTATCGAGGATTCAACGCATGCCCCACGCCGCCAAGGACCGATCCGACCCGGCCCGCCGCCACGCCAGTTGCCGCGCGCGCGGTTACACATTCCTGCTGCTCGCGAGCGATGCCATGTATTAACGCGCCACGAAATGTCCATCTAGGTCGTGCGGTCAGAACCCTTAACACCAATGCTAAATTGCCCTCATCTCTCTGATGAGGATGCCGTTTTGTTATTGGAGTTCCGGTGGCAAATCAACTTGTCCACCAGCAGAGAGCGCAGACATTAGCAGTTCAATAGTCGCTTGGTACTGACTATCACCGGCGACGTTCACCGTCTCATCCGAATCAAGTACGTGATCATACAGTTCGTATTGCTTGATCCCCTTGCTGTTCACCCACTGAGTGAATCGCCACCGATCCGTCCGAACTGAGTGCCCCAAATAGCCACCGCGTACCCATTGACTGAATGCTCCTCGAGTGCCTGAACGCAAAGGATTGTCGATAAAGCCGACCAAACTGTCTCCCTCGAGTGCATAACCTCCGTGCTGGTTTGGAGTAGGCATGGGTAGACCTGCCAGTTCCACCAAGGTTGGATACAAATCGACCAGCTCGACCAAGGCGTTGCTCGACCGATTTCCCGATCTCCCCGGGGCCCTAATGATCAACGGAACCCGTGTACCAATCTCGAAATTGGTGTGTTTTCCCCATTCCCTCTGTTCGCCCAGATGCCACCCGTGATCGCCAAATAGCACGACAATGGTATTGTCACTCAACCCGGCTGCATTTAGCTCGTCCAGTACGCGCGTTACTTGTGAATCAACAAAACTAGTTGCCGCATAGTACCCCCGCTTCAAGTTCCTACGCAGGTCTTCGCTGTAATCCGCTGTGTTTGCGGGCATCTCGCTGAAAGCTCGCAGTTCCGCGCCATTATCGAAAGCAAAACTTGGCGCGTTCAGCGCCCTAAATGGATTAATCGCCTCAGGCAACGAGTATTTGTCGTACATCGCGAAGAATTCGGGTGGTGCCAAAAATGGCAAATGGGGCTTCTTGAAACCGACGGCTATGAAAAATGGCTTGTCGCGCGAGTTCCAGATAGCATTGATCGCAAGACTCGCACACTTGTAATCAGAAAATTTGCCGTAAGGTGCGTCGACGGCCGCGTAAGCCAGTTGCTTCCCGTCAGGACCATACGGGCGACTTGGTCCGAAAGCATCCTGATACGGCTCGGTCCAGGACTCTGAATCATCAAGCCCATCATTGTAGACCTTACAGATTCCCTGCGTACGATAACCGTTCTGTTTGAAGTATTGCGGGAGAGTGACCACGGTAGGAACGCTACTGCGAAAATGCGTCTTCTGATCTGTAATTGTGGCGGTATCCGGACGCAGCCCAGTCATCAAGGAGGTTCTCGACGGCGAACAGGTTGCCATTTGGGCATAAGCCCTGCTAAACATAACCCCCTCCGCAGCGAGGGCATCAATGCCAGGCGTACTTATATCTATCTATTGTACACAACTTCCCCACAGTCACAGTGAACGCCCATGCGAAGGAGTCCACAGGTGGTTCTCGGATGTGAGAAGAAGAATGAGATGTCAGTTGCGCAGCTGCGAGCGGAAGTTAGGCACGAGTGGATAGACCCAGATGCTTTTGACCGGTTCGCTGTTACTGTGGAGTCGGTCGAGCTTGCCGCGCCCTTGGGTCTTGCCGAGGCAACGCCAATTGGCGGCCTGGTAGCAGGTTCCGCGGAAGCGCGGGTCTTCGATAAAGGTTTCCAGCAGGACCGGGCGATAGGCGTAGCGGGCGTGCCAGTCATCGGCGAGGCGCCTGGCGGTCAGGGCGAGGGCGCGGGAGGCGAGGTTGGGGCAATTGACCCAGGGCAGGATGAGGAAGCGGGCGTTGTTGACGATGAGGTGGAGGTTGCGCCGGCGCTCATCGCAGGTCCAGCCGATGAATTCATCGCGCGGTTTGATTTTCCAGGCGCTCGCGCCGAAGCCGAACAAGGCGAGGATCTCACCGTGGGCGCGCACGAAGTAGCGCAGCTGTGCGCCCGGTATGGGCTGATGGCCGAGGTAGTGATGGCGTTGGATGTAGGCATTCCACAGCAGGGAGTCGTGTTTGGTGGTGATCGGATCGATACTCAGCCAGGAAAGCTCCACCTGCGGGGCATGCGCTGGGGGGAGCACGGCGCGCTCGATGTGCGGATGCTCGAGGTAGGTGAGGGGTTTTGTGCATCGGGGTGGGGGGAGCGTGATCAAGCCATCGGCCTGCATCCTGAGCAAGGCCACGCGGCAGCTCATATCCTTCGGTGTCCCATTGGGCTTGCGCCAGTTCAGCCGCTCACAGACTTGCAGGGAAAGCCGGTAACGGCTGCTCTGCGGCTGATCGGCGAGTAGCGCGCGAATGAGCTCGATTTCGCCAGGGTCGAAATGACGTCCGCAGTAGCGCATGGTTCAGCTCGAATCGAACCGGCGCAGGGCCTGCTTGCAGGCGCGCAGGATTTCAACGTCTTCGTACAGACGCAGCCATCCGCGCCACAGCACGGTCAGTCCCGGCTCCCCGTCGCACGTGCGCCCGAGATGTCCGCCGAGGCGCCCGATCATGCGCACCGTTTCCCGCAAGGGCGGGGGCTCGCGCGGCGGGAGGGTTTTCTTGAGGCGAAGGTGCAGCGCTTCGATCTCCTCGGCCGAGAACACCTCGGTGCTCGGCGCCTGCGGTTGGATGCGCGCGAGGTAAGTGACGTGCATCAGGCGCACGCCGATGATGCTAAAGAGCGTCAGATAGCGCGTGAGGCGCTCGGCGGTTTCCAGCAAACACGCCTCGACCTTGCAACCGGATTTGAGCACCTTGTGCCAGGTCTCGATGCCCCAGCGCCGGGCGTACCATTGAACCTTCTCGGCCGCCGCGTCAAAGTTTTTGACGGGCAGGTTCGTCAGCAGCACCCAGCCGAGGGCCTCGACGCCCCCGGGGCTCGACTTTTCCGTCGCCGCGATGACGTTGACGCTTACCGGCTCCATCGAGGGCGAGGCTTTGGCGTGGCCGCGTCGTTGCGGGGGTTTGATCGTCACCTGCGCCACGCGCAGCTCGAGGCTCGCCGTGCGGGCCTGGCGTTTGCCGTTGCGGGGGATCTCCACCGTCAAGGCGCCGAGCACCGGGGCGCTCGCCAGCGCTTCGAGGATACGGGTATCGCCCTCGCTCTGTTCGGGCACGAGCTGTCGATCGGTGCGCGCACGGATGAGAAAGCGCGCCCCATGCGCCTGGGCCTGCGTGATGAACTCGAAGAAGTCCGACTCCCGATCGGCCACCGTGATGACCTGCACACCGGGGGGTGTACGCTCGAGCGTCTCGCGCAGCGCGAGGAGCCACTTGGAACTCTCCTTCGCCTCAATCGCGGTGCATTGCAGGCGCTCGATCTTCTCCTGATACCCCTCCGGCACAACGGCCCGGCGCGCCCAGATCCGTTGGTTCAACACACCCAGCGGCACGCCCGCGGCGGTAAAGGCCAGCGCATTGTGCATGATGAGCCCGCGCTCGCCGGCGCTGTTGCTCTTGCCGATCGGACCCAGGCCACGCGTTTTCGGATGCGTGCCATAGGAAAAGAAGACCGTATCCTGCATCACCAACACCGGACCACCGTACGCGGCCATGCGCTGAACCGTGGCCTCGGTGTGCGGCTTGAGAATGGCCGCCGCGCTGACCTTGTTGTTGTCAAACAGCCGATACGCCGCCTTCGTGCTCGCCCAGTCGCCACAGGCTTCGTTGATCGGCGCGGCGGGCGATTTGGCCAGCTGCTCGGCGGTCTTGATCAAACGACGATCAAGGCGTGGGTCGGACAGATCGATGCCGCTGAACTCCTCCCGCACCCAGGGCACCTGCTGAGACCCCGCATCGATGATGGCCTGCACAGCGGGGTCTGTATCTCGCGATTGTCTCGACACCGGCCCCTGCCACCTCCGTCGCATAGGACAATGGAGATCAGGTTAGCAGATGGCGGCGACTGTGTCCAGCGTTTTTTTCTGCAATGCTCAGGACGCGCGGCCAGGACTCAAAACTTGTGGGTAATAGATAGGTACTTATATCTGTCTATTACACACATCTTTGAGGGTTCTTCTGCGCTGTTGAAGGAGGCACAAAAAGCGCTGGACACAGGCGTTCCGCTTTGCTAATCTTCGGTGCCTCACACGAGGAGGCGCGAGAAGGGGCGGCGTGGCCAAGCGAGCGCAATGCGAAGATCCCGAAGTGCGGGCTATTATCGAAGCCGGCACCCAATCGCTGGAATGGGCTGGGATTGAGGCTCC
>CAVRAZ010000011.1:0-285451 GCA_963719135.1 uncultured Gammaproteobacteria bacterium
CAAACGGAGGTTCGAGATGTATCACTATCGACAAGCCCTGGTGCGCATGCGCTTGGGGGATTCTGATCGACAGATCGCCAAAACAGGACTGATGGGTCGGCGCGTTGCCGGTGCCGTCAGAAGCGAGGCCGCAGCGCGCGGCTGGTTAGACGCCCATCGGGCGCTGCCACCCGATGATGAGCTGGCCGCTGTATTTGACTTACCCAAGAAACAACGAGCCCAGCAGAGCTCCAGCCTCGAGCCACACCGTGATCAAATCACCCTGTGGTTCGAGGACGGGGTGCAGGGCACCACCATTCACAGTGCGCTGAAACGCCGCCACGGCTTCACCGGAAGCTACTCTGCGGTGCGTCGTTTTCTGCAGAGCCTGGCAGAGAGGAGTCCGCGCCTGACCACGGTGCTTGAGTTTGCGCCCGGCGATGCGGCACAGGTGGATTTCGGTCAAGGACCCAAGATCACCGATGTGCACACCGGCGAGCAGTTCAAGACCTGGTTTTTTATCATGACACTCGCCTGGAGTCGCCATCAATACGCAGAGCTGGTCCGTAATCAATCGGTCGAGACCTGGCTAGGCTGTCACCGGCGCGCCCTTGAACACTTCGGTGGCGTGCCTCTACGCATCATTATCGATAACCCCAAGTGCGCGATTACCAAGGCGTGCTACTACGACCCGCAAGTGCAACGCAGCTACGCCGATTACGCCGAGGGCTATGGCTTCCTGATTTCCCCCTGTCCGGTCGCCGATCCCCAGAAAAAGGGACGCGTTGAATCGGGCGTCAAATACGCCAAAAACAACTTCATGCCGCTGCGCGAGTTCCGCGACCTGGTCGATGCCAACGCACAGTTGATGCAGTGGGTCATGGGTCAAGCGGGCAACCGTGTTCACGGCACCACCCGCACCGCACCGCTCACCCGCTTCGCCGACACCGAGCGGGAGATGCTCAACCCGCTGCCTTCACTGCCGCCGCAGTGCGCCCGGTGGACAACCGGGAAACTGCATCCGGATTGCCACGTACAGGTTGAGAACTGTCGCTACTCGGCACCCTGGCGTCTGGTCGGTCAAGTACTGGATATACGCCTGAGCGAGACCACCGTGCGGCTCTACCAAGACCATGAGCTAAAGGCCGTGCATCCACGCGGACGCGGGCCGGGTTATCGCCATACGATTGATGAGCACCTGCCACCGGACGCCGTTGCCTACAAGATGCGCACGCCTCAGTGGTGTCTAAAGCAGGCCGCAGCGGCGGGTCCTCACTGCCATCGATTGGTCGAGCGACTGTTTGAACACCGGGTGCTGGATAAGCTGCGCGCCGCACAGGGTGTGATTAATCTGATCAAACGCTATGGACCTGAGCGAACCGACGCCGCCTGCCAGCGCGCGCTGCACTTCGACAACGTGCAGTACCGCAGTGTGCGCATCATTCTGGAGAACGCGCTTGATCAAATCATCGATACCGAGCGAGCGTTCGATTCTCTGTCCGATGCCTACACCGGCGCCGCCAAGTTCGGCCGCGACAGCAAAGATCTGTTCGACCCGCATTAACGGCCGTGCGTTGCCTCGACCCGTTGCTGCCCGTGGCCGTGCGGCAGCAACAACCCACTGACCGACAAGGTCAACCACTCAACCAAAGGACATTCATGATGACCAACATGACACCCCTACCAGAACTCACGCCTATTCTGAAGCAGTTACGTCTCTCGGGTCTGCTAGAGAGCATTGAGACGCGCAATCGAGAAGCCATAGCGAACAAGCTGACCTACCCGGAGTTCTTGGCCCTGATGATCCAGGACGAAGCCGCACGGCGTGACCAGAAGAAGTACGCTATGCGTTTACGCCGTTCGGGCTTTCGTGGCGACAAGACGCTCGAGGGCTTTGACTTCGACTTCAACCCAGGACTCAATCAACAACTCATCAACGACTTGGCCCGTTGTGGGTTTGTCGATGAAAAAGTGACCGTGTTGATTGCCGGCCCCTGCGGTACCGGCAAGAGTCATCTGGCACAGGCCCTCGGTCACTGCGCCGTGCGCGCCGGCGTCGATGTGATGTTCACAACGCAGTCAAACCTGTTGTCGCAAATCAACGCCGCTCGAGCAACCGGCACTATCGAACGCAAGATGCAAACGCTCACCCGCGTGCCGCTGTTGATCATTGACGACTTCGGTCTTAAACCACTCAAACCGGGGCAGGACGAGGATTTCCATGACCTGATCGGTGAGCGCTACGAACGGGCCGCAACGATCATAACGAGTAACCTCGATTTCAGCGAATGGGGGGAAGCCTTTCCGAACAAACTACTCGGCGCCTCGACGCTCGACCGGATACGCCACGGAGCTTATCAACTGGTACTGGATGGAAAAAGTTATCGCGCACCGCGACCGGATCCCACCAGCGAAAAAAAACCGGTTGAAAAACCGACCAAAACAGCGGTTTAATCTACCCCGTTCGAAGGCGTAAAACCACCTGAAAAAGTGGCTCCATTAGGGCGATCATGGGTGGCTCCAATCGGGCGGTCAGTGACACGCAGGATTGGCGGGATGTGCGCGACGGGGTGGAGGTCAAGCTCATCGAAGAGGACGGTGAGTTGTACGTGCTGGCGAAGAGCGCGCGGCGCGTGAGCAAGGAGCGCGGCATGCGCCGGCGACGGTTGAAAACGCTGTGGCGGCGCTTGCATGAGCTCAAAGGCCAACGGCTGAGCTACGCCGCCTTGTTGATGAAACTCGGGGCGGCCAAGGCGCAGGCGGGCGAGGCCTGGAAGCTCCTCGACATCACCTTACCCGAACCGCCCCAGGGTAAAGGTCAACGCCGCGCGCACGTCAGCTTCGAGTTTGAATTGAACAAACCGCGACTGCGCGAACACCGTCGCCGCGAAGGACGCTATCTGTTGCGCACCAACTTGTGCGGCTGCGACCCGGCCACCCTGTGGCAGCACTATATGACGCTCTGTCAGATCGAAGAGGCGTTCCGTAATCTCAAAGGCGACTTGTCGTTGCGGCCGGTGTATCACCAGAAAGATCACCGCATCGAGGCGCACATCTTCATCGCTTTCCTCGCCTATTGTCTGCACATCACGCTGCGCCGGCGCCTGACAGACCTTGCCCCTGGACTGACCCCGCACGTCGTGTTGGAGAAGCTCGCCACGCTGAGCATGATCGACGTGCACCTACCCACCACCGCTGGACGCACACTGGTGTTATCCCGCGTTACCCAACCCGACAATGACTGCCGCTTGTTGCTCGAGCGCTTACGACTGCAGTTACCGGCGCAGCCGCCGCCGCGCATCTCAGCAGAACGCACCCTGATACCACACGCGCCGCGTGTAGTGGCGACCTTTTAACCCACACTCCAACATGATCAAGGGGTTACGGCTTCAATACCCCGCCAGTAGCGGAAGTCGGGCCAGTGTGGCAGCGCCCGAGCGGCAGCTCACGGGCGCGCCCAGGTCGCCAATCGTCCACGGCCGCTCCCCGCCCTCGTAAGGATCTGATTGTATTGCTCAGTTCATCGACCTGGATGCTGCGGTAGCTGCTACAACCAGTTTGATCGCGCCGAGCATCAGGGGTTGATGCAACATATAGACCAATAATGTGTGCCGGCCAGCTGCTGAGACCGCGCGCCACCCGCGTCCGTGCGGCCGCCATGCTGCGCCGACCTTCTTCAACACCGGCGCCGCAACAATACCTAGCGCAACGACGCCGAACCAGGGTATGAGTGGCACATAATCCTCCGTCGCAGGTTTATGCGTCATGAAACCGATCCAGCGCAGACCGGGCTGATCGAACAATGGGTGTGCGTATTGGCCTACCCACAGGCACAACACGCCGGCCCCAAGTGCGAGCGGCGGCGAGCGCACCAGCAGCAGACCCAGCAGACTGGCGACGGCAATGAAGTGAAGCACGCCGAAAAATATCCAACGCTCGCCGAACATCAGGTAGGTGGCAACGCTCACCAGTACGGCGTTGCAGGCAATGATGCCGATTCGTTTGCCGGCTCTTCCGATGCAGACCTCAGTGCCGTGAACCAGCCAAAGACTGACGCCTACCAGACCCAGAAACGCACTGAGGATGAAGATGCGGGCGTTGAGCCAGAACGGGTCCCGATAGAAGTCGAAATCCGCCAGACCGAAGTAGCTAAGATCGAAACACAAGTGAAACCCTATCATTAGCACCAGGGCCACAGCCCTGAGCACATCGATCAGGACATAACGCGGTGTAGAGACCTGTGCAACTGATGTCATCCGAAATCCGGCCGAGCTGCTTTGCCTGCCTCACTGTAATCAAAGTGCAGATGTCTGGATCGTGCATACCAGGCGCGTCGGCCTGACCACCGCCGGCGAACGAACCTTGGATGAACCTCGGAGTCGGACGGGTGCTTCTACGTCAACTCGAAATGAGATAGAGCTCCGGCGTCGCGAACACGTCCTGTAACGGTCTTGGATCGGCGACGCCCCAGCCCTGCACGAAGTCGATTCTGCACCTGCGCGCTTCTTCGAGGATATCCGCGGTCTCCACAAACTCGGCGATTGTTTTGATGCCCATAGCCTGCGCAATATCGGCGACCGCCATGACGATCGAGCGGTTAACCGCATTGTCTGCGATATCTCGCACGAACCGGCCATCGATCTTGACGAAGTCGACCGGCAGGCTGTTCAAATTTCCAAATGAACTCAGGCCGCTGCCGAAGTCGTCGAGCGAGAATCTGCACCCAAGCGTCTTCAGCATTCTGATGACATGCAAGGCACCCTGCATATGGCTGACAACGGCGGTCTCAGTGAGTTCGAACATAATCAGCCGCGGATCAATGCCCGTATCCTCGAATTGATCGAGCACGTAATTCAGAAAGCCTTCGTCGGTCAGCGACTGTGCCGAGATATTGATGCTAAGAGCCACATCGACAGGCATACCGGCGCGAAACGCAGGCGCCTTGCTCAACATCGTGAACACGTTTCTGATCACCCATTTGTCGATCTGGAACATCAACTGGTACCGCTCTGCCGACGGGATGAACTTGCCGGGAAGCACCAGCGCACCCTCTTCGTCCCGGGCTCTGACAAGAACCTCGTGAAATCCCAAGGGCCGGCCTTTGCGTTCGGCCGGAACGATAAGCTGGCTGTAAAGAACGAGTTCGTCCGACTCAAGACTCTTGTTCAGACGTTGCAACCACTGCATGTCGCCGGTCCGCCGGATGACGTCCTTGTCTTTAGGGCGATATACGTGCACCCGATTCCTGCCCTTGTCTTTCGCAATAAAACACGCGGAATCGGCTGTCATCATGATTTCGCCTGGAGTAACCTGGTCACTCTGAATCGGCACCAAACCGATGCTCGCACCGATTTCGAAGACATGACGTTGCCACGGGAACCGGAACGAGCTGACCGCGTCCTTGATGTCGTTGGCCACCGCCGCGGCGACCGGCAGGGAATAGCCCTTGAGAATGATGCCGAATTCGTCACCACCAAGACGCGCGAAAACGTCCTCGCGCCCGAGTTTCGCCGCGATGCGCGGCGCCAGTTGCTTCAGCAATTCATCACCCGCGTGGTGACCGCAGATATCATTCACCACCTTGAACTGGTCCAGATCGACATAGCAAAGCGCATGCTCCCGGCCGTTCTTGCCGGCGCCGACGATGGCGCGAGCCAACTGCGACTCGAATTCGCGCCGGTTGAACAAGCCCGTCAGATCGTCATGGGACGCGAGAAAGGCGAGCTGTTCGGAAACACGGTGCAATTTGGAGACGTCATGGAAAACCAGCACCATCCCAAAAATGTCGCCGTTGTTGTCGTAGAGGGGCGTGGCAACGTCCTGCACCATGAACTCCCTCCCGTCCCTGCGCAACAGCGTGAGCAGATGATCATGGCGGATCAACTCGCCGCCACGCGCGCACACGTCCACCGGATAGAGCAGCATGTCGCCGTGTTCGGTTGAACGCACCCGGAATACATCGCCCAACGGCCGCCGTCCGGCCTCTTCGAAGGTCCAGCCGGTCAGCGATTCGGCGGCCGGGTTAAGATAAGTGATCAATCCGTCCACGTCGGTGGTGATGACGCCTTCTCCAATCGACTGCAGCGTTGTCTGCGCCTTGACCTTTTCCATGAACAATTCGTCTTCGGCGCGGTGCTTGTCCAAATCGCGTGCCGCCTCGAGCGACGCCGCCATTGAGTTGATGCCCGCTTGCAGGCTGCCTATTTCACCTCCCGCGTCGGGCGCGATGCGCATGCTGAGGTTGCCGGTCTTGATTGCCTCGACCACCGCGGTAAGAGCCCGGATCGGAGAGGTCACGCTGCGTGCCATCAGAGCGGCGAAGTAAGCAGTAATCAGAATCGCGGCAGCCGCAATCATCAGTCCGTTGATCAACACGGCGAGCTGGCGGGCGTAGACGCGCTCGCGCGTCATGATGACATACACGGTTCCGATACGGGTGAACGAAAACTCGATATCCGGCGCGCTCTCGAGCATGGCGCGCTCGGTTTCCGAATCATCAGGCGCGTGCTGGGTTCTGTAAATCGTCGCCGGATAGACCACCGATTGCTTTTCGCCTTGTCGCCGCATTTCATTGGTGAGAAGTTCAACCGCATGAATATCGGTGTAGGCCAGGGGGTGGTCCTGGGCATCCATCACCAGCAGCTCTTCGATATCCGGGTCACGTACGGACGAGAACAGCAATCGGTTGAGCACATCGCGATTACCCGATACGACACCGTACTCGCAGGACGATGCAAGATTCTCCGCCACCAGCCGGCCCTTGGCATCCAGCGCATCGCCGATGTCGGTAATCCTGCTCCAAATAAAGAACGAAGACAGCAACGCACCGGTCACGGTCAGAGGGAGCAGCGTGACCAGAAATACCTTGGTTTGAATTTTGAACTCTTTCATCGCCTTCGACGTTCCCCGGCTGACCTCCGGTATCACGGGTTTCGCGCCGCAAGCGAAGTGGCGGAAGTCGCGGCGAGCATGAGGACGGCAGATAGCGCTCCCGGGACATCGATGCCACCAGGCTGTCCGTAGCCGCAAAGGGTTCGAAGCGCCGCCAGCAGATAATAACCGCCGCCCAGGGGAAGCCCCCGCATCAAACCGCCGCCCCGATCCGCCGCCGATGCAGCCAATTCATTCACAAGCGCCGGTCTCCTCCAGTTCAATGCGGTGTTCCGCCGATCATGCATAGTCTGCCCGTTGAGGCCTCGGTATTCAGTCGGAACCAGACGGCGGAAGCGGCCGTCGCACGCCGACCACGCATGCCTCGAATACCCATCCGGAATAGGACGTATATCCTAGTCAGAAAACCGACTCGACGCAAGTTGGAAACTTCAGGTGGTGACAACTTCCGCCGGACAGAATACGGGAATCCCTTCGACCGGATCCTCTGTTTCAGTCCCGCGATTAGATAAAAATGTCTATCTGTCGTCCTTGAGTGAACTCGGAACAGGTCGCCGACGGCGCGTGTCTGAAATATTGTCCGGCGGCTGCCCGAGTCGGCGCGGATTCCGTGGTCCCGGCGAAGCGCGCCCTGCCGATGGCACGCTCCAACAGAAATGACTGGGTTGATTGATATTGTACGTCGCGGCGTGAAAGCACCTCCCCCTGTAAGCCGCCGTCATTCCCTTCCGCCGCCCGACGCTGCGCCACGGGCTTGTGCGTCGCCGCTTCGGACCGTACCGGATGGGAAACAACCGCGCGTATGAGCGCATCAGTCTGGGGCTGCGGTAGTGAGACTGGTGATCGAGCGATATACATGTTTGTAGTAGGCGCCCTGTTTTTTACGGGGTCATTCGACCCTTATGTGGCGATGCTTTGAACGGCGAGTTTCGGAGAAAATCCGATGAAATTCAACAAAATCCTTCTCCACAAAATCCTAATTCCATTAGTTTCGGCAGCTTACGGAGCTTTCTTAAAGTTCTCGCCGACCTGAAAATGCATGTTGCAGTGTGCCGCCGTCGATGTATTCCAGCTCGCCGCCCAGCGGTACGCCGTGCGCGATACGGGTTGCACGCACGCCCTGTTTCCGAGCCAGCTCGCTGATATAATGCGCGGTCGCCTCACCCTCGACGGTCGGATTGGTAGCAAGAATCAGCTCCGTGAGTTCGCCGCCCGCCAAGCGTTTCGCCAGCCGATCCAGTCCCAGTTGCTCGGGACCGATTCCGTCAAGTGGCGACAGATGCCCCATCAACACGTAATACAGACCGCGGAAGCCGGTCGCATGCTCGATCGCCGATACGTCGGCCGGCGTTTCGACAACGCATAAAGTCGCCCGGTCCCGGTTCGAACTGGCGCAAATCGCGCACAATGCATCTTCGGTGAGGGTACGGCACGCTTCGCAGTGTCCGATTCTCTCCATCGCCGACGACAGCACGGCGGACAGACGTTTGCCGCCCTCGCGGTCACGTTGAAGCAGGTAATAGGCCATACGCTGGGCGCTCTTCCTGCCGACACCGGGGAGGCAACGCAACGCCTCGAACAGTTCATCGATCAAAGAAGGCATGGCACCGCCGCAGAAGCCAGTCGGTCAGAACGGCAGCTTCAGACCCACCGGCAGATTCAGGCCGGCGGTCATTCCGGCCAGGCGTTGCTGGGTTTCGGCTTCGAGTTTGTGTACCGCATCGTTCATGGCTGCCGCCACCAGGTCCTCCAGCATATCCTTGTCGTCGGACAGCAGGCTATCGTCGATCGCCACGCGTTTGACTTCATGCCGGCCGTTGATCACGACCTTGACCAGTCCGCCACCCGACTCGCCGGCGACTTCCATCTTGGCGATTTCCTCCTGCGCCTTTTGCATATTGGCCTGCATCTGCTGGGCCTGCTTCATCAGATTTCCAATGCCACCTTTCATCTCTGTCTACCTTGTCGACCGAATCAATCGAGGGGACGTATGCTGTCGGTATGCAGCGTCGCGTCAAATGCTTTTTGAATCGCTTCGATGTTGGGATCGCTTTCGATGTCGGCCACCGCCCGCAGTCTGCGCGCTTCGGATTCGCGTTGCCGCTGCGCCGCGGGCGAATCGGTTGATTCCGCGGCGATCTCGATGCGAATCCGGACCGCATGACCCATGGCATCACCAATGGCGCTACTGAGTTGGTGGAGCCGGGCATCGCTGAGCAGGTTGCGATGGGCCCCGCTCAAACTCAGAACCCAGTCGTCGTTGGTCTTGCGCTCACAGGCGCAGTTCATCGCCAGCTCGCGCAGCATACCCTTCAGCGGCAGGCACTCCACCAGCGCGCTCCAGTCGTCGGTGCGGCCCGCGGCCGCACCCGGCTGCGGCGTGGATGCGGCGGCCGATGTCTCCGGTCGCGCACCTGTCGGCGGCGGCGCCTTCCCTGGTGCCGGCGTCGACGGCCGCGAAGCGGCGGCGGCCGCCGCGCGCCCCGCGCGTCCGGCATCCAGTGGCCTGAAGGCCAGCATGCGCAGCAGGATCATTTCCAGTCCGCCGCGCGGGTCCGGCGCCAGCGGCAGATCGCGGCGGCCGATCAGTCCGATCTGGTAGAACAACTGCACGTCCTCCGCCGTCAACTGGCCGGCCAGTTCCATGATCGCATCCCGATCATCCACCTCGTCGCCGAGTGCATCCGGCAGCGCCTGGGCCACGGCCACCTGCTGCAGACGAGTCAGAAGTTCGGCCAGCAGCGCTTCAAAGTCGGGCGCGCGTTCGGCCGCATCCGCCAGCGCCTCCAGCAGCCGGCGTCCATCCAGCGCGGCCAACGCGCGCAGCATTCCAAAGACCTGGCTCTGGTCGATGGTGCCGAGCATCACCCGCACGTCGGCTTCCAGCACCGCCCCGCCGCCGAATGCAATCGCCTGGTCGAGCAGACTTAGGGCGTCCCGCATGCTGCCGTCGGCGGCGCGGGCAAGCAGTCGCAGCGCACCCGGTTCGGATTCGATATTCTCCTGTGCGGCGAGGTGCGCCAGATGCCCCGTGATCTGCACTGTCTGAAGCCGTTTCAGGCTGAACTGAAGACAGCGCGACAGGACCGTCGCGGGCAGCCGCTGCGGATCCGTCGTCGCCAATAGAAACTTGACGTGCGGCGGCGGTTCTTCAAGCGTCTTCAGCAGTGCATTGAAGCTGTGTGCGGACAACATGTGCACTTCGTCGATCAGATAGACCTTGTACCGCCCGCGCGTCGGCGTGTACTGCACGTTGTCCAGCAGCTCGCGCGTGTCCTCGACCTTGGTGCGAGAGGCGGCATCGACTTCGATCAGATCGACGAAGCGTCCGGCATCGATCTCGGTGCAGGCGGAGCATTCGCCGCAGGGCCGCGAACCGATGCCCCGTTCGCAATTGAGCGACTTGGCGAAGATGCGCGCCACCGTGGTCTTGCCCACGCCGCGGGTACCGGTGAACAGATAGGCGTGATGGAGGCGCTGGTTGTCCAGTGCGTTGATCAGCGCCTGCAGCACGTGCGTCTGGCCGACCATTTCGCCGAAATTGCGCGGTCGCCACTTACGCGCCAGAACCTGGTAACTCATGATGCCCGGCCGCTCATTACCCTGAGTGTCGCCTCGTACCCTAGTGGGTGGCGACCCGTACCAGCCACACCCCGGCGCCCAAGTCTACTGCTGCGGCTGCTCCCTTCCGGGCCTGACCGGGTTCACAGCTTGTTGTCGCGGGGGGACCGATACAGGTCACCATAAACCGTTCGAGCGATGCCCGAAAAGAGTACTATTCTAGCAACTGGCCGCGCCTTGCACCACGGCAACGGCGAACATCGGCATAATGGCGACATTACGGGCCGAATCGCATCCTCGAGGTCAATGCCGCACCTGTCCAGACCGCGTATCGGAATCAGTAGCTGCCTGCTCGGCCAGCAGGTGCGCTATGACGGCGGGCACAAATTCGACCGCTACATCAACGGAACGCTGGGCGAGTATTTCGAGTTCGTGCCGGTCTGCCCCGAGGTCGCCATCGGGCTGGGTGTGCCCCGCCCGCCGATTCATCTGGTGCAAACCCGAAAAGGCCTGCGCGCGCTCGGCGTGCGCGACCCGGACCTGGACGTCACCGATCGGCTGCACGCCTACGCGGACAGCATGGCCGGGCGGCTTGCCGACCTTCGCGGTTATGTCTTCAAGCGGGGTTCGCCGAGCTGCGGCATGGAGCGTGTCAGGGTCCGCAACGAAAACAGGATGCCCGCGCAGACCGGCGCCGGCCTGTTCGCCGCGATGTTCATGCGGCGGCATCCGCTCCTGCCCTGTGAAGAGGAAGGCCGCCTGAACGACCCTGTGTTGCGGGAAAACTTCATCACCCGCGTCTACGTGTATGACCGCTGGCTGAAACTATTGGCGACGAAACCGACCGCCGCCGACCTGATCGCCTTCCACAGCGACCACAAATTCCTGCTGCTCGCCCATAACCAGACCGCCTACCGGCGCATGGGCAAACTGGTCGCCACGGTCGGCAAGGGCAATGCCGGCCGGCTCGCTCCCGCTTATGGCGAGGAACTGATGCAGGCGCTCGGCCGCAAGGCCACGCGCAAGTCGCACAGCAACGTGCTGGAGCACATGCTGGGCTACATCAGCCAAGCGCTTTCGGCAGGCGACCGCGCGGAGATGAAGGACGTGATCGGGCGGTATCGCCGGGGACTGCTGCCGCTGGTGGTGCCCATCACGCTGTTCCGGCACCACCTGCGCCACCACCCCAACCCTTATCTCGAACGCCAGGTCTATCTGCAACCGCATCCGGGCGAACTGATGTTGAGAAATCACGTCTAGCCGACGGTGCGGCAAACCGCGATTGACGGGCATCCGCGCGAGGCGGGATCGGGTAACCGACATCAGAACCGGATACGGTCTCCGACCGCATGCGTCTCCGCCTGCCAGTCGAACCGTTCGACAAACGCCCGCTTCAGCGCCTGCATCTTTTCCGGCTCGCCGTGCACCAGGCATAACCGCGGCCGGGGGTTGCTGAACTGTCCGGCCCAGGTCAGCAACTGGCTCTGGCCGGCGTGCGCCGAAAATCCGCCCAGCGTGTGTATGCGCGCGGCCACTGCGATGTCCTCGCCGAAAATGCGCACCTGTTTCGCGCCGTCGACCAGAGCACGGCCGAGCGTGCCGATGGCCTGATAACCGACGATGATCACGTCGGTGCCGCGCCGCCACAGATTGTGTTTCAGGTGGTGCAGAATGCGGCCGCCGGTGCACATGCCGCTGCCGGCGATGATGATGGCGCCGTCCTGCACCCGGTTGAGCGCCATCGAGTCTTCCGGCGTGTGGCTGTAGCGCAGAATCGGCAGAAACCGGTGCAGGCTGCGCGCATGGACGCGCTTGAGCTGACCAACGTCATCGCTGTTGAACACGTTCTGGAACCGGTGATAGATCTCGGTCGCGGCGATCGCCATCGGGCTGTCCAGGAACACGGCCTGCTGCGGCAGGCGGCCGGCCTGATACAGTGCGCCCAGGCGGAATATCAGCTCCTGGGTACGACCGATGGCAAACGCCGGGATCAGCACGTTGCCCTTGCTCTTATCCGCCTCGACCAATGCGTTTTCGAACTCCTCCAAGGTCCGCGCCATTGACTGATGGTCGCGGTCGCCGTAAGTCGATTCCAGCAGCAGCAGATCGGCCTCGGTCAGTACCACCGGGTCGCGCAACAGGGCCGCGTCGCTGTTGCCTAGATCGCCGGAAAATACCAGTCGCTTCTCCTTGCCATCCTCCTGGATGAACACCTCGACGATCGCCGATCCCAGGATGTGGCCGGCGTCGTGAAACCGCACGTCAACGTCGTTCGCGACTTTGACCCGCTCGCCGTATCGCACACCCTCGCAGTACTCCAGTGTCGCCTCAACGTCGTCGACGGTGTACAACGGCTCGATCTCCTCCCTGCCGGCACGGTGACGGTGCCGGTTCTCCCATTCGGCGTCGCGCGCATTGAGGTGCGCCGCGTCCTTGAGAATCACTTCGACGATCTCGCCGGTGGCGTGCGTCAGCCAGATGTGTCCCCGATACCCGTCGCGGACCAGTTTCGGCAGTCGCCCGGAATGGTCGAGATGGGCGTGTGACAGCACCACGGCATCGAGGGTGTGGATATCGAACGGAAACGGATCGCGGTTGCGTTCCTCATCCCTGAAGCGGCCCTGGACCAATCCACACTCCAGCAGCACCCGCGCGCGCGCGGTCTCGAGCAGATAGCAGGACCCGGTGACCTGGTCCGCGGCGCCCCAAAAAGTCAATTCAGCCATGCACGGCTCCAGGTTGGAAGACAGTGGCCCGATGCGTCGAAGGTCGAATTACAGGCCGAGTCCAGTGTACCGCAAGCGGTCCCGGTAAAACTGCCCGTTCGGCGAGTGGCCCTGATAGTGTTCCAGCATGAGCCGCAGCCTGCGGCCGTTGCGGTAGATGCCCAAGCCGGCCTGCACGGAGCGGTTCCAGGCCCAGTCCAGCTCTTCGGCGGTTTGGAAATCGGCAGCCAGTATCAAATCCAGCTTGTCTATGAACGCATGCCGGACGAATTCCACGCCCCACTGGCCGTGCCATTCCTTCAGGTGCAGTTCGCTGCGCACAATATAGCCCGCGCCGCCGCAGAGCCTGAACGCGCGCATATCGTAGGACGCGACGAACCGCAGCCGCTCGTAGCTCAGATTGATCCGATTGATCCCTTGATGGCCCAACAGGAATTCGTCGCCCAGGTGCGAACTCTGGTGAAAAAGATTCAGGCGCAGCGACGGATCGTAATGGCGGAAGTGCAGCGGGATGCCCGCCCAGTAATCCGCATTGATCAGGTCGGACGAACTCGCGTCCAGATTGAACAGCGCAAACACGGCACCGGGTATTCCGACCTGCGCCTTCCACCGCCGCGCCAGATCCCAGGCCGCAAACCCGAATTAGTCACCGAAGGAAACGTTGCCGGCATCGAAGGTCTGCACCGAAGACTCGTAGCACTGGTACTTGATGGCGAACTGCGGTTCGCACGGGTCGGCGATCAGCGGCTTGAACAGATCGCGGGGCGGCAACGCCACGACGTCCTCGAACGGCTCCGACGCTTCCGGCGGCACCCGGCCGACGCCGGCGGCGCGAACCCGGCACCGGCTGCCGTTGCTCCCCCGCGCGCCCGCGCCGGCACGGCCAATCCGGAAATACGCACGGACACATCCGCTCGACTCGGACGCCACGACGCGGACTATTCCAACTGGCGCCACGTCCGGGCAACCAGTAGCCTAGGCTCATGACAACGGCATTGATCTGGTTTCGGAACGATCTGCGCCTGGCCGACCAGCTCGCGCTGCACGCGGCGCTCGACGCGGGATTGACGCCGGTGCCGCTCTATATCCACGACCCGGCGCCGGTATGGCCTGACGGCGCCGCCGCCCGCTGGTGGCTGCACCACAGTCTCACCGCGCTAACGCAGGCCCTGCGCGAACGCGGCAGCGATCTGGTGGTCATGCGGGGCGACACCGTCCGATGTCTGCGCGAATGCGCTGCGGCCTGCGGTGCGACCCACCTGTTCTGGCAGCGACGTTACGAGCCCGCGCTGATCGAGCGCGATCGCGCGCTCAAGAACGCGCTGCAGGACGGACTGGACGTGCAAAGCCTGCCGGGCAATCTGTTGCGGGAACCCTGGCAGGTCACGAAAGCCGACCGCACGCCCTACCGGGTGTTCACGCCCTTCTGGAACGCGCTGCGGAAGAACCCGCCAGCCGACGCACCGCTGCCGCCGCCCGACACATTACCGGAACCATGCGGGCACAAACTGAAGTCGCTGTCCGTGGATGCGCTGGGACTGTTGCCCGGGCGCGCATGGGCCGACGCGTTTCAAGCGCACTGGATTCCGGGAGAGACCGGCGCCCGGGCACGCCTGAACGATTTCACCGCCGAAGCGCTGGCCGACTACGCTGAATTGCGCGACCGGCCCGATTTACCGGGCACGTCGCGGCTATCGCCGCACCTGCATTTCGGCGAAATCAGTCCGCGCCAGGTCTGGTTCGGGCTGCACGAGCGGCTGCAATCACCGGAACCCGGCCGCCCGACCGGCGCCATTGAATCATACCTGCGCGAACTGGCCTGGCGCGAATTTGCACACCATCTGCTGTTTCATTTCCCGCGCACCACCGACGCACCGCTCGATCGTCGTTTCGAACAGTTTCCGTGGGAACACGCGGACAGGGCCACGCTCAACCGCTGGCGCAAAGGCAATACAGGGATCCCGATCGTCGATGCGGGCATGCGCGAACTGTGGGCTACCGGCTGGATGCATAATCGCGTGCGTATGATCGTCGCGTCCCTGTTGACGAAGAATCTGCTGATTTCCTGGCAGGAAGGCGCACGCTGGTTCTGGGACACGCTGGTCGATGCCGACCTGGCCAACAATACGCTGGGCTGGCAATGGGCCGCGGGCTGTGGCGCCGACGCCGCGCCCTATTTCCGTATCTTCAATCCAGTCGCACAGGGACAGCGTTTCGACCCGGACGGTGCCTACGTCCGTCGCTGGGTGCCGGAACTGCGCAACCTGCCGGCCAAATGGATTCATCAACCCTGGACGGCGCCCGACAGCAGCCTGTCCACGGCAGGCTTGAAACTGGGCACGACCTACCCTTACCCGATGCTGGATTTGGCGCAAACACGGCAACGTGCGCTGGCGGCATGGGACAGGATCAAGCGCTTGCGGGTGGGATAGTCAGAGATCGGGGATTACCCGTCGACCGGCCAGAGTCGAGACAGGTGCCACTTCCCGGCATGTCTGACGCTGGCCGCCGCGGCCGGAAGGCAGGGCACGAAGCACGAAGCGAAATCGCCCGGGGCAGTACGCATCACCCCGGGCCATTTCAACGGTCTATTCGTCAAACGCGTCTTTCAACGCGTCCTGAAGCCGACGGTCCTCCCAATATTGCTCCAACCGGCGGCGTGCACCCGGCGTAACGCCCGGCCGTGCCGTCATGTCGATAATATCCGGCGCCGAATCGAACACCGGCCCCTCGTCGCCCCAGAGACCGCTGTCTTCATCCGACCAACCGGCCGTGGACCCGGCACGCCCCTGCTGCGCCGCGTCGGCGACAGCAGGCCGCGTCCGGTCCACTTTCGGGCCGGTCGATCGGGGGTAAACAGACTTACTGCGCTGCGCCACTCCCGGTATCCTCGGAAGCTGGCGCATCGGCGGCAGCGGGTTCTTCCGCAGTACCTTCGTCCGCACTACCGGCGGCCGGCGCCGGCGCACCCGCGGCCATCACGCAGCCATCGATGTATTCCTGAAGCTGCTCGGGGGCGACACCGTATTCCGCCGCTTCAGATTCACAGCGCGCACGCACATCGGCATTGGCCGCCTCATCGGCCCAGACGCTGCCCACGCCACTCATACCAACCACAACCAGACCCGCGATCAAAGGAAACTTATTAACTAACATTTGATTTGACTCCTGTTATTCTGTCTCAACGAGACGACACTAAAAGCCGGTTTCACCGGAATTTCCCCACCCCAAGTGGGCGCGCTTATTTAAGACCTTTCGTCGGATTGCGCAATCAAATATTTGTTGTCGTAACGATAAAAATCCATTATGAATGACGGATGGATATCGAATTGCTCCACACCTTCCTGGAAGTCGATCGGGCACGCCATTTCGGCAGGGCCGCGGAGAAACTCTGCGTAACCCAGGCGGCCGTGAGCGCCCGTGTCAAGCTGCTTGAGACGACGCTCGGCACGGCACTGTTCGTACGTAATCGCAACAACATCCAACTGACACCGGCCGGTGAACAGCTCAAGCTGCATGCGGAAACCATCGTCAGCGCCTGGCAGCGCATCCGCAACACAACCCGGAACACGAAGGCGCCGGCCGATGTGCTTTCGATCGGCACGCCGCCCGACATCGGGGCGCTGCTCCTGCCCGCATGGTTCGCCGCCCTGGGTACGCGCAACGGTGGCGAGGCCGGCTTCCACGGGTTCATGGATCACCCGGTGGCGCTCCTGCAGATGCTCAATCAACGGATGCTCGATCTGGTGCTGACGACGGAAGCACCCGACAGTCCGGAGCTGGAAGTGCGCGAGATCGCCGATATCGACCTGGTCCTGGTGTCGACCTCGAAAGCGCAGTCGCGCGCCGATGCACTCGCTTCGCACTACGTCTACGTGGATTGGGGCGACTGGTTCCGCGTGCGCCACGACCAGCATTACCCACCGGACACGCGGGCGCACCGCATCACCGATTCCGCGATGCTGGCCGCAACCATGCTGCTCTACGGGGCGGGCGCCGCCTATCTGCCGCGCCGGATTCTGGCCGTTCAACCCTGGCGCAAGCGCCTGCACGTGGTTGCTGACGCGCCGGCAATCGCACACCCCCTGTATGCGCTGCTTTCCCCGGCGGAAACGCGCAAACCGCAACTGGAGCAGGCGCTGGCACGGGCCCGGGAAACGTTGCACGACACCGCGTCGAGCGGCGGGAAGACCCCGTGAAAACCGCCGTCCAGCAGACTGTTGAAAAAGGTTCAGGCGAGCGCGAGACACCGCGAAAAAGACGCGCAGTACATGAACATTTTGAGCCGCCGTTCAACGTCGGATCGTACCGCACGAACGTTTTGCAACAGCCTGCTAGCTGCGTTCGGGCGCCGGCGACGCCGCACGACGGTAACGCCGCAGGTCCTCCGGTCGGTCCAGGTCCCACAGGACCGGCAGCACATGGCAATCCAGCTCGAGCATCCGGGCGATCGCCAGGGTGCGGCCCGACACTGCGTCGGTACCCCAGGGTATCGCGTCGAATAACGCCGGCTGCGGGGCGCGCAGACCGATCAAGACATACCCGCCGTCCTCGGCCGGCCCCAGCACCAGATCAGACCCCGCCGCCAACGCGGCACAGGCCTGTTGCAGATAGCCGGCGTCCAGCGGCGGACAGTCGGTACCGATGACAACGCAGAACTCCGCGTGCGCCGGCACGCGGTCGAAGACGGTCGCCATGCGCTCGCCCAGATCGGCGCCGCGCTGCGCGTGAACCGTCAGGCCGTAATCGCGGGCGAGGTTCGAGATCAGGTGATTGCGCGGGTCGCCCTCCACCCACAGGGACGCCGGCGCAAGGCGCGCGCGGGTGGCTTCCGCCAGCGTGCGCGTGAGCAATTCCATGTGCACCCGCAACGCCTCCGCAGCCCCGGTTGCCGCCGCCAGCCGGGTCTTGACGGTTCCCTCGATGGGCGCGCGCGTCATCAGCGCGATGTGTCCGCGCGGGTGACGGTACGCGCTTTCAGTCATACCGCATGGCGAGACGGTGCGGCGAAACGCCCAGCGCATACGCGGCGCGCAAGCGCCACATCAGCAGGATCGTGCGGACGATGCCCTTCTGCTCCCAGCGCCGGCTGGAACGTCACCAGCCGCGCGCGGACACAATGGGGCCGGCGCACCGCCTTCAACCGCTTGCTGAGCCCAACGTCCTCCATCAAGGGAATCTTGGGAAATCCGCCGACCTGCTCGAACAGGCCGCGCGTGACGAACAGTCCCTGGTCGCCGGTCGCGATGCCGGACCAGCGCGAGCGCAGGTTCATCAGCGCCTCGACCACGCGCAACATCGGCCGTGAGCCGGACAGACGCACGGCGAAATAGCCCCAGCCGGGCGACGCATTGTTCAGCACCTGCAATAGCGATTCACCCGCCGTCTCCGGAATCTGCGTGTCGGCATGCACGAACCAGAGGACATCGCCCCGGGCGCAGGCGGCACCCACGTTCATCTGGCGTGAGCGCCCCGGCGGCGAAAACAGCACACGATCGACCAGCGGCCTGGCCAGTTCGGGCGTTTCGTCGCGGCTGCCGCCGTCGACCAGAATGATTTCGTGCCCCTCCTCTCGCAACGGCTGCAATGCCTGCAGACACCGCTCGATCTCCGCCGCTTCATCCAGCGCGGGCACGACCACTGAAATCTTCCTACCCGATTGCACCACCGCAACTGCTCCCCTGTCCGGCCGTGCATCCGTAGCAATGGCCCGCCACACGCACCGGCATACCCGACATGTCCCGATCCATCAAATCCCCCAGCCGGCACCGCGCTCCGCGGTCGATGGACAGCCCGAGCATCTGGTTGAAATCGCAATCATACACGTATCCCTGCCAGTCGACGCTGAGCAGCGAACGGCACATCACTGCATCGAGATTTTCCTCCCGGTGCGCCGCGCGCAGCAGTCCGACGTAGGCGTCGAACTGGCCGCGCGACACCAGTGTGCTGCCGAACCGCTGTATCGGCATATTGGCAAGAACGTGGAGACGGTTGAAACTCACCCCGGCGCGCGCCCGGAGTTCGCGCCGGTAGTCCGCCTCCAGCGCCGCCTGTGCGGGCGGCAGCACGGGTCCGACCGGGTTGTACATCAGATTCAACACCAGGCCGCTGCCCGGTTGGCCGTAACCCAGCGCATTGAGCCGCTGCAGCGCGCGGATACTGGCCGCATAGACGCCGGCGCCGCGCTGGGCCTCGACGTTCTCTTCGAGGTAACAGGGCAGCGACGCAACGATCTCGACGCCCTGCCGGGCCAGGAATTCGGCAAGCCCTTCCTGCCCCGGCTCATGCAGCACAGTGAGATTGCAACGGTCGATAACGACGACGCCGCGCGTCCGGGCGCCGGTCACGAGTTCGCGGAATCGCGGGTGCAGCTCCGGCGCGCCGCCGGTGAGATCGAGCGTCTCGACCCCGCTCCGGTCCAGAAAATCCAGCACCGTGGCGATTACCACGTCGTTCATCTGCTCGCGCCGCGAGGGTCCGGCGTTGACGTGGCAATGAAGACAGGACTGGTTACAGCGATAGCCCAGATTGGCCTGCAGCGTTCTCAGGCGGCCGCGCCGCACCGGCGGAAAGTCGATCGCCTGCAGGCGCGGCAACGTGTCATGCATGGTATGCTGCGCCACGCGCGGACGGGTTGCAGTCCGCGCGGCCCGATGATCGTGTCCAGTACAGGGTTGCCATGCAAAAGCATCTGCTCTTTGTGTATAACGCCGACAGCGGTCTTTTCAATACGCTGACCGACATCGCGCACAAGATACTCTCACCAAACACCTACCGCTGCAAATTGTGCGCATTGACGCACGGTCATTTCCGGGCAAGACAGACATGGGTGGCGTTTCTCGCGGAATTGCCGGCACGCTGCGACTTTCTGCATCGTGACGAATTCAGGCGCCTGCATGGCATGAACGACACCGATCTCCCCGCCGTTTTCCTGCACGGCGACGGCGCGCGGTCCGTCCTCATCTCAGCGCGCGAGATCGCCGCCTGCACCGATCTGCCGACGCTGAAAGCGCTGATCGAACAACGCCTGGCGGCGCTCGACTGACAATCCGTGCGCGCCGTCCGACGCTTGCCCGCACCTTCGTCAAACCCGATAATCATCGGGGTTTGAACCGCTTCGACCCAGGCTTCCAGGAGATATCCGGGTGAACCTCGAAAAAGTCCTCTTCGCTTTCTTTTCGGTGCTCGCGCTCACGCTCAACTTCAGTTTCTTCATCGGCGACCTGCAAGACCCGGTGCAGCACCATGCCTATGAGCTGTTCGCAGCGCTGGTCGTCAGCCTGATCGCGACGATCATGAAGCTCGGCGACCGCGCGCACATCGGCGCGCTGCTGCTGGCCACCAGCTTGGTCGCCGACCTGCAGCTCATCGCCGCCGCCGTGGTGTGGGGAGTCACCCTGTACGGCACCCCGGGCACCGAAATGACACCGGCCGCCATGTCCAGCATCGTCTCGCTGTCCGGCGGCGCCGTACTCGCCAATCTGACGTCGGTCATTCTCCTGACCCTGGAGACCGTGACGTTTCGCAGGTAGGCGGCCATGCAGAATCCCGGTTACCTGTTATTGCGGCGGATGCGCCTGCCGCTCGTCGTGCTCATTCTGACCTACGCCGTCGCGGTGCTCGGCCTGGTGCTGATCCCCGGCGTCGACGACCAGGGCAGACCCTGGCACATGGATTTCTTCCACGCCTTCTACTTCGTGAGTTTTCTCGGCACGACCATCGGCTTCGGCGAGATTCCCTACCCTTTCACTGACGCGCAGCGGTTGTGGACGACGTTCATCATCTACGCCGCGGTGATCTCCTGGCTGTACACGATCGGCACGATACTGACGCTGATCCAGGACCCGGCCTTTCGCCGGGTCCGCGCGCGCAGCGGGTTTGCGCGCCAGGTCGGGCGACTGCAGCGCCCGTTCCACCTAGTCTGCGGCTACGGCGACACCGGCAGCCTGCTGGTGCGAGAACTGCTCGAACGCGGCTACGACTGCGTCGTCGTCGAAATGCTCGAAGATACCGCCGCCGCACTCGAAGTGGCCAACCTGCCGGCGTACGTGCCCTGGCTGTGCGGCGACGCCACCGACTCCGAGATCCTGGTCGCCGCCGGACTGAAGCACCCGCAATGCCAGGGGGTCATCGCACTGACCGGCGTCGACACCCGCAACCTGACCGTTGCGATCACCAGCAAGCTGCTGGCGCCGAACCTGCCGGTCATCTGCCAGTCGGACACGCACGACGCGGCCGCCAACATGGCGTCCTTCGGCACCGACCACATCATCGATCCGTTCGAGATATTCGCGCGCCGGTTCGCAATGATGTTCCATTCGCCCGGCATGTACCTGGTGCACGAATGGATCACCTCCGTCTACGAATCGCCGCTGCCGGAATTCCGCACGCCGCCCAAGGGCAACTGGTTGCTCTGCGGCTTCGGCCGCTTCGGCAAGGCGGTCAGCGACCACCTGGTCGCCGAAGGCGTCAATATACAGATCGTCGATGCAACACCCGAAAGAACGGCGGCGCCGCCCGGCACGATCCGGGGTCGCGGCACGGAATCCGAAACGCTGATCGAGGCCGGCGTCCGGTCGGCTGCGGGCATCATCGCGGGGACCGACGACGACACGAACAACCTGTCGATCATCATGACCGCCGAGCACCTGAACCCGAAGCTGTTCACCGTGGCGCGCCAGAACGAGCGCGGCAAGACGCTGATCTTCGAAGCGGCCGGGCCGCACGTGATCATGCAACCTTCGACCATCACCGCCCAGCACGCGCTGGGACTGATCGTCGCGCCGCTGCTCAACGATTTCCTGCGACTCGCGCACGACGAGGACGAGAGCTGGGCCAACGTGCTGGTCAGCCGCGTCGCCGGCGTGGCCGGTAACGCGCTGTTGCAGACCTGGGACCTGGAGCTGGTCCACAAACGCGCGCCGGCGGCATTCGCCAGGCTGATTCAAGGCGATGAGCTGACGCTTGCGCACCTTTGTTGCGACCCGCGCGACCGGACCGAGGCCCTGCCCTGCATCCCGCTGCTGCTGAAGCGCGGCGGGCAGGAATTCCTGTTGCCCGACGGCGCGCAGACGCTGCAGCCCGACGATCAACTGCTGTTCTGCGGCCGCACCGACGCCATAGCACAGATGCGCAATCTGGTCTACGACAAGCGCGCGCTCTATTACGTGGTCACCGGCCACGACCGGCCGAGCGGCACACTCTGGCGCCTGCTGGCCACGCGCTGACCGCCGATGTCCGACGCGGAGCACACGCCCGGACGCGACCGCTGGCTTATCGGGCTGATTCACCTGTTGTCCAGGCTGCCGCTGCCGCTGCTGTACGCGCTGGCCGAGCTGCTGCTCTGGATCCTGCACGATCTTGCAGGCTACCGGCGCGCGTTGGCACGCGACAACTTGCGCCGCGCCTTTCCCGAATACACCGACACAGCGCGCCGGCGCATGGCGCGCGCCAGCTATCGGAACGTGCTGCAGACGCTGGTCGAAACGATCAAGGCGCTGCGCATCGACAAGACCGCTCTCGCGCGCCGCGTCGTCATCGAAAACCCCGAAGCGGTTCTGGCAACGATTGGCGCGGGACGTCCGGTGGTCGCTGCGGCCGCGCACCAGGGCAACTGGGAGTGGTTCCAGCTCGCCGTCGCCGCGCAACTCGACTGCCCCGGTGCCGCCCTGTACAAGCACCTCAACCACCCGGCGTTCGACCGGCTGATGCTCGATCTGCGCAGCCGCTTCGGCACCCGGATGTTCGCTCAGGACGAACTGCGCGGTCTGCTGCGCGAGCGCGGCCGGGCACACCTCGTCGGGATGGTCGCCGACCTGGGTCCGCAGCCGCACGAAGACAAGCACTGGGCCCGCTTTCTGGACATCGATACGGCTTTCTACAAGGGGCCGGAACAGCTCGCGCGGCTGCTGGATTGCCCGCTGTTCTTCGCCCGGATGCGGCGCGTCGGCCGCGGCCGTTATCGCGTCCGCTTCGAACGGCTGGCGGACGCGCCGGCCGATGCGCGCCCGGGCGAGCTGATGGATCGCTACGTCGCCGCCGTCGAACGGGCAATACGCGCCGCCCCGCAGGACTGGCTGTGGCTCTACAAACGCTGGAAGTATCCGCGCAAACCGGCCGAAAGCGAAGCCGCATCCGCGCCCTGAGCTGCTATAATGCGGCGTTTTCGCTCAACCGGGACCGGCGAGTTTGATCGATATTCTCTTCCTCCACGGCCTGCCGGACCTCGATGACGCAGTGGCCGCGCAATGGCTGGCGGAATTGCCGCCCGACTTTCAACAGCGGCTGTCCCGGCTGCGCATCCGCAAGCGCCTCGTCCAGTCGCTGGTCGGCCTGCAGTTGTTGAAACAACTCGCGGCGGCGCACGGCACCGCCGGCTTCCGCCCGGACGGGATCAGGACCACGGCGCTGGGCAAACCGCACGCGGACGATCTCGGCGATTTCAGCATCTCCCACGACGGCGACTTGGTGGCCTGCGCCCTGGCCGGCAGCGGTCGGGTCGGGCTGGACGTGGAACGTGTCCAGGAGATCAACATCGGGCATTTCTCACGCGTCTTCAGCGCCGCCGAATTCGACTGGATCGGCGCCAGCCGTGCAGCGTTTCTTCGCGCTCTGGACGCGCAAGGAAGCCGCAGTGAAGGTTTCGGGCGAGCACGGCATCGGCCATCTGCAGACAGTCAACGTCGAAGATGTGCGGACGCAACTCGATGAAGTGCCGCTGTACCTCAAGCCGCTCGAACGTCGTGGCCGGGTACGCTGCCTGCCTGGCCTCCGACGCGCCGATCGGCGAAGTGCGCGTGCGCCAGGTCGCCTTCGCGGCGGACGGCTGGCGCGCGCTCGACCGGGTGCCCGCCCCACGCCGCGAAGTGTCCGATAACGCCCCGTGATTCCGCTGCACGACGACAGCCCGACCGAGCTGGCGCCGCTCGTCACGGTCGCATTGATCGTGACACGGCGGCTCGATACACCTGATCGGCAACGTGCTCTATCTGTGGATCTTCGGGAACAACGTCGAGGACGTGATGGGCCATGCCCGCTACCTTGTCTTCTGTCTGCTGTGCGGCGTTGCGGCCGTGTTCGCGCAGGCACTGCCCAGCCCGGATTCGGTCAGCCCGATGATCGGCGCCAGCGGTGCAATCTCGGGCGCGCTGGGCGCGTACCTGCTGCTCTATCCCAGCGCTCAGGTACTGGTGGCGATTCCACTGGGCCAGATCATACAGACGCTGCGCGTAGCGGCGGCCTACGTCCTCATCTTCTGGTTCGTGCTGCAACTGATCAGCTCGCTGGCCGCCGCCAATCAGGAAGGCGGCGTGGCCTTCGGCGCGCACATTGGCGGCTTCGTGGGGGGCATGGCGCTGATTCCGCTGTTCCGGCGCGAGGATGTACCCCTGCATTTCTTCGGAAGACGCTTCTGACGACCGCGCCGGCTTGAACTGTCGCCATTTTCGTGTGGGGCCGCCCGCTGGGTCCGGTGGTTTCCCGAATCCGGGGCAGCGGCGTCGGCATCTGGCGACAATTTGCGTTCTGAATTACTTCTCTAAATTTCTCGCTTATTGCTATAATATTTTAATATATATATCTTTTATCATTCATGATTCGACGCGGGCACGACACTTGCCCACCAATGACGGGTGCCATCACCCGTAATTCCCCCTTGCCCTACGATTGGGCGCGCTGTAGCGTGAACCGGCAACGGCCCCGTGAATTTTCCGGGATCCGGATTAAGCGACACGATTCAGACGAAAGCGGGTTTCGGTTGTGCGCCCGCAGAGAGGGTAGCCACCTGTCGAACCAGCATCTCCACCGCTTGCTTGTCCTGACCGGGTTGCTCCTGTTCACGTCGGCCGCGGCTGCCACAGGTGCGCCCCGGGACTTCGTCATCCTGGTGGAACTGTCCGACACGGGCGGCGATCGGTCGGAGGCCACAGGCGAATTCATCGATGCGTTGCGCGAGCGGCTCCCCGCCGATGCCCGCCTGTCGATCATCACCTTCGACGACAGGACACAGGTGTTGCGCGCCCTGGAACCGGCCGGCCAGGCGGCGGACGAATCGGCCACCCGCCGGCTGCACGGCGCTCAGCCAGCCGGCAGCAGGCACGTGAACACGGCCGGTGCACTGGAACGCGCGATCTACGAGTTGCGCGTCCACGGACGCGCTGAAGCCGGGAAGGTAATCGTCGTCATCGGCAACGGCGGCATCGATACCGGCGAACCGGCGCGCGACGCCGGCCTGTCCGCCTGGGTGCGCGACGACCTGGCCAAAGAATCGAAACAGGCGGGGATACGGATCTTCTGGTTGACGACCAGCGAGTCCGCCGACTACCAGCTCGTACAGACGGTCACGCACGACACCGGCGGCGATTATTACCGCGCGTTCGACCGGGTTGAACGCATGGACGCGCTGGACAGCCTGATCGATGCGGTACAGCCACAGGAACCGGGGGCGGCCGACCGCGCCCCACCTTCGCGCGCTGCGGCCAACCCGCCGCGGCTCGAAATCGCGCCGGCGGTTCTCGCGGGCGCCGCCGTCATACTGGCGACGATCCTGACCTCAGCCATATTGCTGCGACGCGGCCGCGGCGCGCGTGGACGCGCCGGCGAAACCGCACCCCGCCCGGATCGACAGCGGGTGGGTTCGCGCGTGCAATTACGCGACGTCAGCGGCTTCACCGGCCAGACCGTCTACGACATCACCGGCAAACGAACCTTCGTCGGGCGCCAGCCGCGCGAAGTCACGCGCAGCAATTTCGTCATCGTGATTCCGGACCAGGCGATCAGCCGCAGTCATGCGGACATTGAATTCAGGGACAACGGCTACTGGATCAACGACACGAGCAGCGTCAACGGCACCTATGTCAACGAGCGGCGGCTCGGCGGCAGCCACCTGCTGCGCAACGGCGACCGCATCCGGTTCGCCAAATTCGAATTCGAGTTCACGCTTTCGCCACCGCCCGCCGGCGAAGAGGCGGACGGCCGGATGTCCGGCCCCCATACCACGACGCACACCGAAAACGACGACCGCACGCTGATTCGCCCGCGGGTGCGGTGACACGCCCGCCGCCGGACGTTGCCTACCTGACGTAGATAGTGATCTTTTTCGAATAGACGGGCGGATCGTGCGGTATGTGATTCTTGTCGCCCATCAGCAGTTGCAGCGTGTGCTTGCCCGGCGGCAGTTCGATGGTCGTCTCGGTCTGCCCGGCGCCGAAATGGAGATGATTCCGGTCCGACGGAATCTCCTCGTCGAGCGGCGGCAGATCGGCGTCGATAATCAGGTGGTGATGCCCGGTGTTCGGCACATCGACGCCTTTGGGCGCCACACCCATGTTGCGCAACCCGAACCAGACGCGAAAGGGTCGCCCGGCAGGCAACACTTCACCGTCGTTGGGCCACCCGATATAGCAGTAGGCATCCTTCGGTGCGGGCGTACGCTCCACCGCCCCGGCACCCAGGGGCAGCAGTACGAGTAACGCCGAAAATACCGTCGCAGTCAATTTGTACATGGTCTTGTCTTCCCCTGGTTGCAGCCCCGCCTCATCCCTCGTTGCCTGAACCGGTCCACCCGCCGCGCGGACTCGGGTTCCGAAACGGCATCAGTAAGGAGGCACGATGATGGTGATCTTCTTCGAGTAGAGCGGCGGATCGTGCGGCATGTGGTTGGCATCGCCCAGCAGCAACTGAAGCGTATGCTTGCCGGGCGCCAGCCCCTCGAGACGCGCCTCGGTCTGGCCGCCACCGAAATGCAGGTGGTTGCGATCAGAGGGTATCTCCTCGTCGAACGGCGGCAGGTCGGCATCGACGATCAGGTGGTGATGTCCGACATTGGGCATATCGACGCCCTTCGGCGCGACACCGGCGCCGCGCAACCCCATGCGCACCCACAATTTACCGCCCCTGATAACGTCGCCGTCGTGCGGCCAGATGATATAGACCTGGGCATCTTTCGGTGCCGGCGTTCGTTCCCCCGCCAGCGCGGCGGTGACGTTGCAGACCGCGAGCGCCGCAATCAGAAAAATGAATCTGTTCATTTGCTGAAATCCTCCGCCATGCAGACATCCTTAAGATAACGTTTACGAGAACGTACCCGATCACCCGGGAAGATTGTTTCGATGCCGGCACCCGGTCGTACATCGATCGGGTCGATGCCCGGCTGCGCGGACAGCCTCGCGGCGGCCCGCCGCACCCTTCCACGGCACGCACCCGGCTGCCGTGGGGCGTGCATGGAACGCCGGCACGCGTTCAACGGAACACCCTGACGATTCGCATCGCGCCTTTATAGAATAGCCGCTGCCCGGCATTTATCAAAGGTTCCGCAGAAGCACCCGCTCGCGCCGCTCCTCGGCAGGCGGCGCACACCATCGACACCGGCCGAGCGCGCGCAAGGGTTGCGCGGCCGCGGACTCTGGTCTAGCCTAACCGATAACAAAAAACGTCAGCTTTTCATAATTTGGTAATAAAGAAGCTGCCGTAATTCCTCGCTACGTGCACTGCTTCGACGCCGCCATCGATTCCGGATCGGCCGGTGCACGCAGCCGGGCGCGTATCGCCACCAGCAACGGCAGGCAGCGTAGTCCCGTCACGACGCTGCCGTTTGATCCAGGAACCGATCGATGATCAAGAAACTCATTCCAGTCGCTTGGGCCATGATTGCAGGCACGGGGGTTGCCCTGTCCGCATCCGATCCAGGCGCCGCGGCGACGCCGGATCCCTGGGCCGTGACGCGATCACCGGCGGCCGGTTGGGAGCAGCTTGCAGGGCTGCTCCCCCAGAACGGCGAAGCCGGTTACGAGCTGGCGTTCTGGAATTCCATCAAGGACAGCACCAACGCGGCGGATTACGAAGCCTATCTTCAAGCCTACCCGAACGGCCGTTTCGCGCCGCTGGCCAAGGCGCGCGCCGAACGCTACCGCAAGACCGCCGCACCGGCACCGGCCAGCGCGCCCGCGCCCGCACCGGTGAAATCCTCGTTCACCATTACGGTCATGGACGAAGACTACGAGGCCAGCAGTGCGACCAACGTGCGTGACCAGCCTTCGGCCGAGGCCGAAAAAATCGACACGCTGGCGGAAGGCGAGCGCGTGCGCGTGACCGGCAAGGTACAGGAACGGGACTGGTACCGGGTCAGGACCGACAGCGGCGCCGACGGTTACGTTTACGCACCGCTGCTCAGCAAGGCCGCGCCGGAGCCAAGACCGGCGCCGCCCCGTCCGACACCATCGCCCGCTCCTGTGCCGGCGCCGGCCGCATCACCGGCTCCAACACCGCCGCCGAGCGCCAGACCGCCGGTCGCGGCGAGCGGCCAGACGTTCCGGGATTGCCCCGCCTGTCCGGAGATGGTCCAACTGACGCCGGGTTCCTTCGTCATGGGCAGTGAACGCGGCGATCGCAGCGAACAGCCGGCGCACACTGTCACCCTTGACGCACCCTTCGCCATCGGCAAGTACGAGGTCACCGTGAACCAGTGGAAAGCCTGCGTCGCTGCCGCCGGCTGCAGCCACATTTCGGACAGGATCGCAGCGTCCGGCAACGCACCCATCAGCGATATAAGCTGGGACGACGCGCAGGAATACGTGCGCTGGTTGAGCGGCCTGACCGGCGAGAAATACCGGCTGCCCACCGAGGCGGAATGGGAATACGCGACGCGCGCCGGCACGCACTCGCGCTACTGGTGGGGCGAAACCATGATGCCGGGCAAGGCCTATTGCAAAGACTGCGGCGGAGCCTGGAACCGCGACCAACCCGCCGCCGTCGGCTCGCGCGCCGCCAACCCCTTCGGCCTGTACGACATGAACGGCAACGTGTGGGAATGGGTCGCCGACTGCTGGCACAAGAACTACGACGGCGCGCCCAGGGACGGCTCGATCTGGAATGAAACCGACTGCCGCGAGCGGGTCATTCGCGGCGGTTCGTGGCGCGACGACACGACCTACGTTCACTCGGCAAGCCGCTTCTACTACGACGCGTACGTCCGCTATATTCTGAACGGCTTCAGGGTGGCCCGATCGGTGAAGTGACCGCCTATTTACGGCGGGTGTTGATGAGCGCGAAATCGGCGGCGGTCTTTGCGCGCTGGCCGGCATCCATGGCGTCGAGCCGCTGCTTCAACGCCTTGAGGTAATCCCCCGCGGGCTCGGTTTCACTGCGCAGTTTCGCGAACATCGGCTCGGGCGTCGTGAATACCGCCACCATCTCGGTGCCGAACGGCGCGCCGATCACCCATTGGTTCAGATCGCCCAGCGTCGCCGCATAGTTGGCCGGCGCCTGGTTGCCGGCGGCGCGCGGGCTGGGAAGCATGTGAATCACGTGCCCATCCAGCGAGTAATAATCGACGTTGACATACGACTCGAACGGCGGCGTGGTGAGGCGGACCACCAGCGGCTCTCCGCTGACCAGCTCGCCCGACGTATTGATCGTCTTGATCGACGCACCGTAGCCCTTCTCCCGATTCAGGCGCCAGTAGGGCCTGAACAGATCGACCGCGTCGCACAGGCCGTCGGTCAGCGCGCGCACATCGGTGTCGACGGCGGTCACACCCGGCATGGACATGAGCTTCCGCTTCAGCGAATCCAGCGCGCTCGAGTTGGCGTAGCCGCTGACGCTGACGCTGTTGCCCTTGACCGTGGCATCCAGCGCCGAACACTTGAACGTATCCAGCACCGGCGCTATCGCCGCAAGCGACAACATCGGCAACGGCGGCGTCGGTCTGTCCGCCGTGGCGACCCTGTCGTTCGCGCGGCCGTCCGCCGGGGCGGCAGAAGGCGGCGCCGCGGTTTCCAAAGCCGTCGGGACTTGCGCAGACTTCGCGGCGCTCTGCGCAGGCTCGACCGAAACCGTCTTGGGTTGGCTCCGGGTCGCTTTTTCGGTCAACGCGGAATCGCTCAACTCGTTCATCACGAAGAGCCCGGCCAGACCGGCGACCAACATACCGGTCGGGATCAGCGTCGCCATGGAAATAAGCCGAGGCGCACAGCGCGGCTTGATGTCGTCCAGAAACTGCTGCACCGTCGGCGTGCGCCGCTCGCGGTTGAATCGCAGCGCCGCGCGCAGCGCGCGCCACTGGCGCCGCGACAGCGTCCTGCGCTCCAACGCCAGCCCGCCGTCGCGCGCCTCGGTCGCCTGGCGGCGTCCGAACGGATGGCGGCCGGTGAGCAGTTCGTAGCTAATGCAGGCCAGTGCATAGACATCGTCGCGTGGATCAGGCTCGCAGTGTTCGAGCATCTCGGGGCTGGCGTAGGTGGGCGTCAGCGCGCCGAGCGACCCCGGATCGAATCGGGTCGCCTCCATGTCGGCATCGCCGGGTTTGTGGAACGCGCGCGCGATGCCGAAGTCGATGACCTTGACCTCGCCGCTGTCAGCGAGAATCACGTTGGCCGGTTTGAAGTCGGCGTGAACGATGCCGTTCTGGTGCGCGAACGACAGTGCCGCGCCCATGCCCGCCACGATCGGCGCGGCATCCTCGCACGGCATACCCTTGAAGGCCGGATTGCGCAGGGTCTGCGCGAGCGACTTGCCGGGCAGGTATTCCATCGTCATATAGACCGTCGATCCGTCGCGGTCGAAATCATAGACGCGGACGATGTTGGGGTGTGCGAGCCGCTGGCACTTCTTCGCCTCGCGCTGGAGCGCGATCAGCGAATCCGGATGCGCCCTGAATTCGACGTTCAACACCTTGACCGCCACGTAGGGGTCGCGGTCGTGCGCCTCGAGCTTGCGCCGGTCGATTGCGCGGTAGACGGTGCTCATGCCGCCCGCGCCGACGCGTTCTTCGAGCACGAAGCGGCCGTTGAGCGTTTCGCCGGTGCCCTTGATCGGAATCTGTTCGACAACGCCGCCGGTGTCCCTGCTGGTTACCGCACTTTCCGCCTGCGTGGCGAAGCGCTCGCCGCCGCCGTGGCCGGTCGGTTCGCGGCTGATGAAACTGGTCGCAAGCTGCGTGCGGCTGACGTCCTTGTCGATAAAGACGGACGGATCGATAGCATCCCGCTCGTGCAAAGATTCCGGCTCGGGCGATTTTTTGCCGGCCGCGTCAACGATCCGCTGTTTCAGCAGATCGTGAATATCCTCCGGGAGCGGTTCGTCGCCCTGCTCGTTTTCCAGAATCGACAGCAGCCAGCCCTCGTCGGCGCGGTCGTTGGCGAGAATCTGCTCGATCTCGGCCAGCAGGCCCTCGCGCGACAGGCCGCCTTTCTGGAACGTTCGGAGAGTTTGCGCGAAACTTGCCATGTTGAAACCTATCCCTGGGGTGTCCGTAAACGCCGCGTCCGGCCCGGCTTACGACGCAGCGCAACGGACCTGGCGATCACGCCCGGGTGAACGAGACGGTGGTTGACCGCGGTATCGTCGGACGATCGCGCGCTGAATCCGGTGTTGGCCTCGAACCGCACCACCGCAACGGTCACGTTATCGCGCCCGCCGCGCTCCAGACTCAGTTCGATGAGTTCCTGGCTCGCCTCGTCGCAGTCATAGCTTTCGAGCACGTCGGCGATTTCCGTTTCCGAAAGTTCCTTGTTCAGTCCGTCGCTGCACAGGAGAATGGTATCGCCGTCGCGCAACTCGGAACCGCGCTCGTCGAGCAGCAGTTCGGCGCTGGCGCCGACGGCGCGCGTTATGCGGTTGGAGTACACATGGTCCCGGGCCTCGTCCAGCGACAGTTCGCCCATGTCCACCATGTCCTGGGCGATGCTGTGATCGCGGGTGATCTGCTGCAGCCGGCCTTCACGCATCAGGTAGGCACGGCTGTCACCCGCCCACAGGCAGCGCCACTGGCGCTTGTACACCATGAGCGCGACCACCGTGCTGCCCATCAACTGGTTCGCACCGTAACGGCGGGTTTCCTGCTGGATGGCCCGGTTCGCGGCCCGCAGGCGATCGCGGGCTTCGGCGGCAAAGGCGTCCATCGAGCCGGGCCGGTGCATACCCTGAAAGGCATCCACCACCATCTGACTGGCGACGTCGCCGCGCGCGTGCCCGCCCATGCCGTCGGCGACCACCCACAGCCCGATCTCACACAGATCAAGAAAGGTGTCTTCGTTGACTGCCCGTACCCTGCCTATGGCAGAACGGCAACTCGACCACCACCGGTAACTCACCCCTGTGCTCCTCCCCGACCGGACACCCAGGGGCAACCGACCGTTAATTTTCAGGTTCTTTTCTCGCTTAAGTATAAATTTGAAAATCGGCAACCTCCACCCCCGCCGTCGCAATGCCCCGCCTGCAGGTGCCGGCAGGCATCGCCGGGGCCGCCCGGTTCATGTGCAATCGTTTGTTTTTCGTTGCGATTCCCGACACCGACCGGCCGCCACGCGAACACCGCAAAACGGTTCGAACCCTGGCTGCGAACGGCGCTGGCGTTAAACATTGCACCCGCACGGCGCTATAATCACACGTATAACCTTAGTTGAAGGCGTTATGGCGGCGAGGGCCGGCATGACGCTTCAGGTTTTGATCAGCACTTCCCGACGGAGAAACATTATGAGCAGACTGGTCATCAAAGACCTTAACGAAAGCAGAGAACTGGACCGTCAGGCCATGCGCGCCGTGGTCGGCGGGTCTTACCGGGGCACCCGACACCTCGCCAACTATTCCTCGAACCTCACGCGCCTGCAGCAGCCCGGCACAGCCCTGGGCGATCTGCTGACATTCCGCTTCGACCATCCCACGGAATCCTGAGACCGGCGACGGCGCGGCGTCCAAGGTTCCCGTCCGCCCGCGCCTGGCGGGGAACGGACGCGGGCGCAGTCGAGGGTCTCCGGCGGCCCAACACCATTCATCCGGGCGTTTGGGCAAACCCCACAATTGATACACCACCCGGCCGCCTGACGGCATTTGTGCCGGGCGCGCGGCTATCTCTTTCATTATCGAAATTAACAGCTTGAAGATACCTGCGCGAAGCAGTCGCGAGCTTGGCACGCGTCCTGCCTTGTAGCAGCCATGAGCAACACGACGCTCATAAACCTCAACCCGAACCCGATCGACAACCGATTATCAGGAGAACTGACATGCTGACCATCAAAGACCTTTCCGTAAACAACGAACTGGACACCGAAGCCCTGGCCTCGGTCCACGGCGGCACCGGTGCGCCGGCTGCCTTCGAGAACTCGTTCAACTTCTATGACATCTGGAACAGGCTCGACTACGCTCCCGACTACAGCGTCGACAAGCTGACCCAGTCGAACGTCGGCGAAATCAGCGCCAACGGCAACTTCGGCAGCGTCGTGCTTCCGCAGTTGGCCCAGTCCAACTACGGCTTCAACGGCTAAGCGGCCATCGGCGCACAGCGCTCCCGGGAGCGCTTGTCGAGACAACGGGGGTCTTCGGACCCCCGTTTTTTTTGCAACGAACGATGCTCGTGCGAATCGGTGGAACGTTCCCGCGTGTCCGGCCGTCAACGCCTACCCCGCCGTCAGCACGCCGTTGCCGACGCGCGCCGGCACCGGGGCGGCGTTCAGTTCACCAGCAGCGCACGCGGGCATGAAATGCCGCAACGCGACGCACCGGCACGCGGGAACTGACCTTCGCGCGGCGCCCGCACCCGCGTTCATCGCCGCCAGGTCGCACGCGTTGCCCGGGCCCCAACTTTGGTCCCGCAAGCGTTGGCGGCGTCCTAACGGTTGCAACAGACTCCGCACCGCGCGGTTTCGCCGGCAGCCCGCTACGAAGATATTTTCCGTCTGACGATCAACGAGATACGACGCAGTACGGCACTAGCGGGTGGAGTTGGCACGGCTCCTGCTCTCTGCCAGTCATGAGCAAATCGAGGCTCATCAACCGAACCCTGAACCGAACCGACCATTGAAATCTTAGGAGAATTGACATGCTGACCATCAAAGATCTTTCCGTGAGCAAGGAACTGGACATCGAAGCCCTGGCGACCGTCCACGGCGGCACCGGCGTCGTGCCCCCCCTGGCTGAATTCCAGAACTCGTTCGACCTGTTCCACATCTACAACATGACCGACTACCACCCGGACTTCAGCACCGACATCCTGGCCCAGTTGAACGTCGGCGACATCAACGCCAACAACAACTTCGGCAGCGTGGTCATCCCGCAGCTGGCCCAGAGCAACGGCGGCGCGAACGGCTAACCCGCCTTCTCCACGTGCGCTCCTCGCACGTCGCCCCTGGCGGGGGTCTTTGGACCCCCGCCTTTTTTTGCTCAACCACACATCAGCCGCGGTCGCCTCGCATGGCGCAACGGCCGGTTCTTGTCTATATATCCAGTGAGTCTCCAACCAAGTGCTGAAACGTCGTGCCGGCGAAATGCGGACCAAAGTGGATTTCACGCTGAATGCGTGAAGTTCGAGCGACTGAGGGTGATGCGAATGGCCCGGTGATTTCAGCCCACTGGATGCCGGGTACACCGGGTTGACGATTCGATTGGAACTTCCCAAACGCTTTCCACTGGAGGCACGCCCATGACCGACTTCGACTGGCGTATCCGCGGCCCCGAAATCTCCACCTGCAACTGCAACTGGGGCTGCCCCTGCCAATTCAACTCGCGCCCCACCCACGGCCACTGCCGCGCGGGCGTCGCCATGCGCATCGACGAAGGCCACTTCGGCGACACCTCGCTCGACGGGCTGCACTGGGCCGCCATGTTCGCCTGGCCCGGCGCGATCCACGAAGGCGACGGCGAGGCGCTGATCATACTCGACGAACACGCCGACGAAGCGCAGCGCGCCGCGCTGCTCGGCATTCTGTCTGGCGCGACGTCGGTGCCCGGCGCCACGGTGTTCAGCATCTTCGCCTCGACGCTCACCCGATTGCACGATCCGGTGACCGCACCCATCGAGTTCGAACTGGATTACGACCACTGGACCGGCCATTTTTCCGTGCCCGGTTATCTCGACGCCAACGCCGCGCCCATCGTCAACCCCATATCCGGCGAATCCCACCGGGCGAGAGTGGTGCTGCCGGAAGGTTTCGAATACCGCGAGGCCGAGTTCGTCAGCAGCCGCACCCGCGGACAGGGACCGATACCGCTCGACTGGACCGACGGTCACGGCCACATCTGCATGATGGACATGACACCCCATGGACCAGTGGGCTGACGACGCCGGCACGCGCGCGCCGCCGGCGATGCAACCGGAGGACCCGGCGAGCGCGTTCATCGAAGCCGTCGTGCGCAACGACCGCATGGTCATCGCCGCCGGGCTGGTGCTGATCGCGCTGCTCGCCTGGAGCTATCTGCTGAGCGGCGCCGGCATGAACATGGACGTGATGGGCATGGACCCGAACATGGTCATGCCCGTCGACTGGACGCCGGCGTACGTGTTCCTGATGTTCCTGATGTGGTGGATCATGATGATCGCCATGATGGTGCCGACCGCCGCGCCCGTGATCCTGCTGTTCGCGCGTGTCAATCGCCGCAGCCGCGAACAGGACGCGCCCTACGTACCGACCGCCGTCTTCGCCGCCGGCTATCTGCTGGCCTGGGGCGGCTTCAGCCTCGCCGCCACCCTGGCGCACTGGGGCCTGGAACAGTCGGGCTGGCTGACCACGGGCATGGCGAGCGCCAGCCCGCGCCTGGGCGGCGCGCTGCTGATCGCCGCCGGCGTCTACCAGTTCACGCCGTTCAAACGCGCCTGCATGCGCCATTGCCGCGGACCGGTCGACTTCGTCATGCACCACTGGCGTCCGGGATACACCGGCGCGCTGCGCATGGGCCTCACGCACGGTGCGTACTGTGTCGGGTGCTGCTGGGTGGTGATGGGATTGCTGTTCTACGGCGGCGTGATGAATCTGTACTGGATCGTCGGTCTTGCCGTGCTGGTGCTGCTGGAAAAGCTGTTGCCGGTCGGGCCTGTCGTGGGGAATCTCAGCGGCCTGGGGTTTCTTGCCTGGGGTGCTTGGTTGTTGATTTGAAATCCGCACCGACATCGGACCGAATCACGTAATCGGACCTTGGTCGTCACCACTTGTTCCGGCGAAAGCCGGATGCAAGTGCACGGCAGCTGAACCCCCAAAGGGCGGCGCACGGGGTGAGCGAAGCGAATAATCCACCAACAGCCGCCACCGGAGATGCGGGGTTCGTGTCCAGTCCGCACCGCATTTGAAACCCCTTGGTTGCGATCCACCCAACATTCGCAAACCAACCGTTCGCCGCATTCACACTTTCTTCCGGTCAGCCGAATCCCGGCATCCGCTCCACAGCACCGGGATGCAAGATATACGACTTCTCAGTCAATGAGTTAACACCGCTCGACCCGTCGCCGACCAGACTTGGCACGCCGCCTGCACTATGCCAGTCATGAGCAACTCAAGGCTCATCAACCGAACCCTGAACCGTACCGACCATTGAAACCTTAGGAGAACTGAAATGCTGACCATCAAAGATCTTTCCGTGAGCAAGGAACTGGACACCGAAGCCCTGGCGACCGTCCACGGCGGCAAGCAAGTTGCGTCCCCGCTGGCTGACTTCCAGAACTCGTTCAACTACTACGGCATCTGGAACACGCTCGACTACCATCCGGACTACAGCACCGACATCCTGGCCCAGTTGAACGTCGGCGACATCAACGCCAACAACAACTTCGGCAGCGTGGTCATCCCGCAGCTCGCACAGAGCAACGGCGGCGCGAACACCTAGGCTCCGCGCTTCCCTGCAGACGCGCTCCGCCTGGCGCGTCACCCCACGGGCGGGGGTCTTCGGACCCCCGCTTTTTTGTGCCCGGCGCGTCAAATAGGGGTCGGTGACAACCGATTACGATTCTGATTCGCATTTGTCACCGACCCCTTTTTTGACGTTCGAGTTCGGGTGCATCTGCCCAAACCCTTCTGCCCGGACGTAGACGCACGTCCTGTTGTACGGCACCGAACATTCGCCCGCGGACAGTTCGCGGGACCCAAACTTTCCCGGGACAAATTCGGTTGCAGCCTGCCGTCAATATCGCTCGAAAGCAATATTCCTCCGTGTTAAATCAATCAGATACAGGCTATCTCAGCACCCTCAAAGCGACTTGGCACACCTCCTGCTCTCTACCAGCCATGAGCAACCCAAGGGCTCATAACCAAAACCCTTAAACTGACCAGCAACTGAAACTGAACCTTTAGGAGAACCGAAATGTTAACCATCAAAGATCTGTCCATGAGCAAAGAGCTGGATTCCGCAGCGATGACGGCCGTCCGCGGCGGCTTGCGCGAAGTGGTGTCCCCGGTGCGTTCCTTCAGCCTGGGTGACTTCCAGAACTCGTTCAACCTGTACCACACGTACAACGAGCTGTACTACGCGCCGGATTACAGCGTCGACATGCTGGACCAGTCGAATGTTGGCGGCGTCAGCGCCAGCGGTAACTTCGGCAGCGTGGTTCTGCCCCAGTTCTCACAGACCAACGGCGGTGCGAACGGCTGAGGCCGCACCCTACGGAACCGACTCCTCCTCGTTCCCTACCCTCGGGGGTCTTCGGACCCCCGCTTTTTTTGCATCGAAACCAATCCACCGCCCACCGTCCTGTGGCCCGCTTGCGTATCCAGCGCCGGTTGGTCATCAAAATCGATTCGATCCCCGGAAAGCGCTTTCGCCGTCACTCTGCCTGACTCCGCAGATTGCGCGCATCCCATTGCCGCTTGTAACGCGGGTCCAGTTCGGCCAATGCGAGCGTCACCGCTTCCAATTCGCCGTGGCCGGGAAAGCGCTTGCGATTGGCGGCGTCGTACCAGGCTTCCATCGCCTGTTTCAGCGCGGCCCGCCGTTCTGCGGTTTCGGCGATGTCCTGCTTCAGCGCCGCCAGCGTCCCTGCCCCGATGTCGGCCACCGCGTAGCGCACTCCGTCGCCGAACAAGCGGGTGCCGCCGCCCGCGGCCGCGATGGCCGCTGCCCGCTCGCTGTCGACCGGCACCACGCCGGCCAGATAGTCGATGCCGTGGTCGGCAATCTCCGCGAGCCAGGGTGTGGACGGTCCCATCAACACGGTGACTGCACCGGAAGCCAGTTCGGCAAGTCTGGGGAAGGTCTTGTTGATCAGCGAGGTGGCGGTGAGGAACACCAAGTCCGCCTGCGGGAGCAGATACTCGGCGGCCGGATCGGGCAGATCCCGCTCGCCGGGCTGTCGCTCCAGCACGCTGACGTCGAGACCCTCCAATACGCTGTCGAGTCCCGGGTAGCGACCGACCACGACCACCTTCCTGCGCTCCAGGCACGGACGGAAGTGCTCGAACACCGCCAGGTTTGCCGGCGTTGCGCCTTCGATGGGTGTGGCCAGCGCCATTAGTTCGTTGCCCGGCCGGTTGATGACGGCGTTGGCGGCGGCGGCACCGACGGTCGCCTCGAACGGGTTCCAGGATTGCAGCCAGGCCGCAATGTCGGATGCGCGGCTGCCGGCGACCGAACCCGGAAAATCCAGTGTCCGCGTGGCCACTCCAGGACTCTGCGCGAAGCCGATGCCCTGCGCCGTCCGGCACCAGGTCCAGGTCAGTCCGAGACAGAGCTGTTCGACAACGACGGCCTCCGGTATCTGTCCGAGGATAGTTTCGTAGATGGCTTGCCGACTCCGGCTCACACTTTGTTTTCCCTACGCTTGAGGCGCAGCCCGTCCTTGAGCATCACCAGGTCGTGCAGATCGCAGAGCATGAAGTGGCGGTTGGCGGGATCGCTCAGATGTGCGACCGTCGCGGGGCTGCCGTCGTGATAACGTTTGGCGGTCACGCGAAACGGCTCGGGCAGCGACAGGTTATACGGCGACGGCCGGATCAGCAGCCGGATCACCTGTTCGAACAGCAAGGCATAGCGTTCGTCGTCCGGCTCGCGATAGATCGAGCCCAGGTCTTCGCCGTACGCAGCGAACAGATGCGCATAGTCTTCGACCTGCGGCTGCTGCGCGCTCATTACAAACCCCCCGCAAACCGGCGGCGCGCGCGGTGGGCATAGGCCGGCTCGCTGGTCAGGCGCTCGTCCTCGACCGCCTGACCGACCGTGAAGTGATAGACGACCTGCCAGGACGCGCGCCGGCCTGTCTCCAGACCCAGCACGCCGAGCACCTCATCGTCGAAGAAACACCCGATGCCCGTGCTGCGCAGTCCGGCGGCTTCCGCCTCCAGGTACAGCACCTGGCCGATCAGGCCGGCCTCCCAGTGCAGCCGCCGCCACGCCCAGGCGCCCTCGACGTCGAGCACGCGGCCCATATCGGCCAGCATCGCAAGCGCGAACGCGCCCCGTCCCGCGATGCCCTGATGACAGCTCAATCCGGATGCAAGCCGACGCAGATCCTCCGGCGCCCGCAATCGGTACAGCGGCAATCCGGTGCTCTCCATCGCCGCGCCTTCGAACCCGGCATGGCGCAGCGACCGCAGCAACGACTGCCCGCGCTCCGCAGCGCGCAGCAGCGCATACAGGCCGGGCGCCAGACCTTCCACGTCATGCACGAAAATCGCGAGATCGATCGCCGGCGCATAGGGAAAGGCGTCGAACGGCAGCGTCCCCGCTGCCGGCAGCGTACGCGCCATCATCCGGCGAAACGCGTCGCCGCCGATGCCCGTCTTCGCATCCATGCGCTGTGCGCTGCGGCGCGATCGAATCAGCGTTGCAGCGTCGGGCGAATTTTTCACCGGCGATAACGGCGCGCCCGACGCCGGCGCCGACCAGGTGCCTGCCTGCGGCTGATCCGGTTTTGCAACCGCCGCCAGCACCTGTGCGATCTGCGGCCACTCGACGCGCTCGCTGCTGAGCCGGCTCGCGCTTCCCCGCCACTCGGTCAAGGCACCGGCCAGCGCCGACCAGTCCGGCGCCGTCGGCTCGCCCGCGCCGAACAGCGCGAGCAGTTCCGGCTGTTCCGGTTCCGCGCCGGCGAAATCCTCGCGCCGGTCCAGACCGATGCAACGTGCGAGCTGTTGATCGCCCGGGCGCGGATCGATGTGCAGAGCCCAGCCGAGCGTCGCCGCGGCATAGCGCGCCGCACCCAGCGCGTGTCCGGCATCCAGTTGGCAATAGCGATAGGCGCGCGCACCGTACTTCCATTCCTCGCGCCAGACGATGCTGGAAAACGCAAGGACGCCGAAGGCCGCAGGGTGCGCCGCGGCAAATGCCTGCGCCTGTGCATCGGGCAACCGCGCCCGGCGTTCGAGCACATGTTCGTACGGCTCATAGTGGTACAGACCCGGTGCGATCGCCTCCGACAGGCGCCGCCACAGCAGCACATAGCCCTCCGTCGGGTGCAGGTTGCCGCTCGATGGATTGTTGCGCAGCGCCCAGCGGTCGGGACCCAGGCGCTTCCAGGCGCTGAGACCCAGCGCAAGTTCGAGAAACAGGCTGAGACTCCGTTCGTCCAGTGGCGCGATTTCGGGTTGCGGTCGATACAGATCCTCGTAGCTGACGCGCCCGGTGCCCTCGATCAGCGGCAGTTCAAACGCAGGCGCACCCGGCCAGCGCCGAAACGGGTCCGGCTGGGAATCCCAATCCAGGAAACCGGGGCCCGGCGCGTAGCCGTCGAGACGGTGTTTGGTCGCGTGGTGATAGTCCAGTGCGGCGGCCGCCGCGGACTCGTCGGCCGGAAGCGGTCTCATACCCTTCTCCCCTCTTCCAGATGTTCGCGCAGGACCAGCGCGAGACGGCGCGCCCGCTCATCGCCGAATGCCTTCATCTGCTGGCGGCACGAGCAACCGTTGGCGAGCACGCCCGCGTCGGTGTCGGCCCGCAGCGCAGGCAGCAATGCCTGCTCCGCCGTGGCCTGCGCGAACTGTGCGTGCTCGGCCTCGACGCCGAAGGTGCCAGCCATGCCGTAGCAGCCCGCCTCGATCATCTCAAACTGCAGGTCGGGTATCCGCTTCAGCACGCGCCGCACCGCTTTCATGGCCCCCGCCGCCTTCTGGTGACAATGTCCGTGAACGACCAGTCTACGCCCGCCGGCGCTGCGCAGCGGAAGTTCCAGCCGTTTTGCCATGATATCCTTCGCCAGAAACTCCTCGAACATCAGCACCGCAGCGCTCACCGCCGCCATGTCTTCGCCGAGTCCCAGCGCCCGCGCGTCGTCGCGCAGGCCGAGCACGCACGATGCCTCCAGGCTGACGATCGCGCGGCCGGCATCGACGTGCGGTTTGAGAACGGCCGCCATGCGCGCGGCTTCGGCGCGCGCCTGATCGACCAGCCCCTGGGCCAGGTATGTACGCCCGCAGCACAACGGCCGGTCGGGCTCGTCGGCGTCCGGACCCGGCGCGGCGATCCTGACCGCATAGCCACCGGCCGCCAGCACCGCGCAGGCGGCCTCGGCAATTTGCGGCTCGAAATATCGCGTAAAGGTGTCGACCAGCAGCACCACTTCGGGCAGACCGGGACGGCGTGGCACGGTCGATGTGTCCGGTACCTTGAATGCGGCGCGCGCCAGTTCGGGCAGCGGACGCCCGGCCGCCAGCCCCAACCAACGCTCCGCGAGATGCGCGAGCATCCGCGAGCGGTTGCGCCAGTGGATCAGGAATCCCAGCCACCGGTGGCGGCGCAGCCAGCGCGGCAGATGCGCGAACAAGCGTCCGCGCAGACCGAGTCCCTGCCGTGCCGTCCGATGCGCCAGGTATTCGGCCTTGATCAGCGCCATGTCGACATTGGCTTCGCACTCGCGCTTGCAGCCTTTGCACGCCACGCACAGATCCATGGCCTGGTCAGCACGGGATCGGCCAGAGCCTGCGCAGCCAGATCGCCGGACAAGGCCATCTTCAGCAGCCGCACGCGGCCGCCGGTGGACAGATCGGGATTGCCGCTGACCTGGAAACTCGGACACATCACCTGTCGGCCCGTTGTCTCACAGACCCGGCTGTTGATGCAGACCGCCACGGCCTTCGCAAAATTGCCGCCGCGGCGCGGTATGTCGGCATAGGCGTCGCCCAGGCCGGCATCGCGATAGGCGGACCCGTCGAGATAGTTCTTCATGCGCGCATCGGTTCGATGAAATCCCGCACCTCGATGCAAATGGCCAGCCAGCCAACCAGGAGCGCGGCGTGCAGCGCTTTGTCGCTGTAACATAGGCGATTTCCGCTCGAACGGCCGCCGGTGCCCATGGCGTGCGTTGTCGCGTTTGCAACAATCGGCGCCGTCTTTGCCGGCGGAAAGGCCACGAGCGAAATTGAAAGCCATCGTCTGTTCAACGGCCTGATGCCGTGGTACGGGCTTTGCTTCGGCAGGTGACGATGATGCGCCACGAGACCGCTTTCGACCTGGGCCGAGCGACCCGGATGAGACACACCGGCCGCGATGCCGCAGCCGCCACCCGGCCTCCGCACCATGCCTGACCTGCGTTTGAAACTGGCCGTGGGCACCAGGGAGGGACTGGCGATCAGCGAGCACTTCAGTCACGCGCGGCAGTTCTGGATTTACGCCGTGACGCCCGAACGCTGCGAATTCCTGGAGCGGCGCGACGTTGATCACTACTGCCTGGGCAACGCCTCCAGCGCGTCGGTCACGACCGGCATCCTGCAGACGATCAGGGACTGTCACGCCGTCTTCGTGGCGAAGATCGGCGACGGCCCGAGCGAAAAGCTGCAGGCCATCGGCGTGCATTCGGTGTCCCGGTATGCCTATGTGCCTATCGAGGCGTCGCTGCTCGACTATGCGCGCCAGGCTATTGCCAACGACGACGCGCCATGACACCCGACCACGTCAGTGAGTGGGTGAAACGCTACCCGCTGGAACCGATTCACGTCGACTGCGCCACGGCCGTCATGCTCAAGATGCTGGATGGCAAGTGCAAGATGACCGAGGTAGAGAAGATCGTTATGACGCTGCTGTACGATCAGGTGAAGACGGCACCGGGCGTGCTGTTCGGTGACGCGATGCACCCGCTCATCGCCGCTGCGCGCGACGAGGCCGACGACGGCCTGCACAAAAAGGGGTCGGTGACAAATGCGAATCAGTATCATAATCAATTGTCACCGACCCCTTTTTCGCCGCGGACTCGTCAGGTGGCGTCGAACATGCGCCTCAGGCTTTTTGACATTATGACGGCTGCTTCAACACCACCGTAATAGGCCTTGATTTCCTCCAATACCACAAACCCGACGTTCTTGTAAAACGCGATGGCCCCGGTATTTCCCGCTCTAACCTGAACGAATATGTTGAAGGCACCTGCCGTTAACGCCACCTCCTCCAACCACTCGACGATCTGCGTGCCGATCTTCATCCGCCGGACCTGTCGCCTGACGGCGAGCAGGTCCAGATTGGCCTGGTCTTCGTAGTAGGTCATTATTCCAAAGCCCACCAACCGGGATTCCATCCGGGCCACTACAACGTTCTTTGATCTATTCCCGATCAGCTTCGCTATCCGGTCAGGGGTGTACTTCCAGCCCATGCTCTATCTCGTTTTTCGACAGTACGCCTATTTCAGGCGCATCGGAAATCCTGGCGAATTCAATGAGTGCTCTATGTTCCAGCACCGCCATTACCCTCACAATGCTCAGATTCCGCCGACCGCGCGCCGAAGCCCGGCGAAAGCACGCCGCCCGGCGGCACGCTGTTGTCAGACCTGTTCACGTCTTGAAACCAACTTCCGCATTGCTTCTTTCCAAGGCGGCGCTTTCCACTCAGGATGCTTTTTCCAAACAGCTTTCAGCGTCCTGATCCAGCGCAAATAACTGGACAGCGAAGGCACCATCGGCGTATGGCTCAGCTCAAAGTGAATCCCCGTTATCGGGTCATCAAAGAACACGGCGTAGTAGCCAGGCGTATAGGTCGGATACTCGGCAGGTGCGTCGGTCACATTGACGTTGTTCTTCTGCAGAAAGAACGTGTAAAAGTCGTCAACTTCGTTCCTGTTTCTCGCCCACAGAGCGACATGATGTATGCCCTGGAATGGTCGGCATGGACTAACTTGCTTTCTGTCCTGGCTGGCTGTATGCCAATGTAGCTGTGAAAAAACGGAAATCGCGCCATATAATAGGTTGACCGATAATCAATATCCAGGGTCCAGAAACTTTTGTATCCCAACCAGCCGAACATCTTGTCGAAGAACCTGATGGATTCCTCGTATTCCAGCACCGAAAGCTCGACATGGTGGACTCCCTTAACTCTCATATCTCAAAATCTCACTCGGTTGGGCTTGTACGGATAGCAGCGCCACTTGCGTCGTACCCATTTTGTCGATATCACGCAACGGGGTCAGCACCTCGGCGACGACAAAGTCCTTTCCTGCCAAACAGGGCTCCTCTCTGCTCCGCAACGATAATACCAATCAAGAGAGAACGGTGTCGTGACAAGCGATTCTCATTTGTCACCGCCCCCTTCTTCATAGTGGCGTCACCCAAACGGGCAGCCCCAATAATAACAAACAGGTTCAACGTGTAGCCGCGGCTTTCAATCGGAGCGACAAACGGGGTCGGATAGATTATCGTATAGCTAGGCCTTGCAAGCCGGCACCGCTTCGCCGGTCAGTCAACAGTGCATCCGGCCGCTGTCCCGGTCTGAAGCGAGCGTTTATACTTCCAATACTCACCGCGCGGTGGGGGTCGACATCTGCCTCAACAAGATCGCTTTTTGCGCAGACTTTATCGAAATAACACCATGGTCCACTTCCTGTCTCGATGTTTTCCTTCAAACTGAAACGTTCGACGCGCGGTCTGCTGCTCCTGCTCGCGAGCCTGCCCGTGGCGGTGCTGGTGCTCGCGCTGCTATACATGGCAGGCATGCACTACCTCGAGGGTAACGCGCGCGGCTTCTGGTGGAGCGTCGAGTGGGCGGCAGAGACGCTCACCACCACCGGCTACGGCGCGGACTCACACTGGAACAACCCGGCGATGGTGCTGCTGGTGATTGCCGGGCAGTTTCTCGGGGTTTTTCTTGTCTTCCTGGTGTTCCCGATCTACCTGCTGCCCTTTTTCGAGGAACACTTCGAGGCACGGCTGCCGGGCGCGCTGCCGGCGATGGACGGCGGGAAGTGCGTCCTGATCTACCGCTACGGGCCGGCCGTCGCGATGCTGATCGACGATATGGCGCGCTTCGGGCGGCGCGTCGTCGTGCTCGAGGAGGACCGCGACGCCGCGCGGCGACTCCAGGAACGGGGCGTCGAGACGGTGCACGCCAGCCTCAGCGACGAGTTTCTCGACCTCGGCCCGCTGCGTGGCGCCGAGGCGATCGTCGCCAACGGCGAGGACCACGACAACGCGGCGCTGGTGCTCATCGCCCGCGAGTTGGGCTTCAAAGGCCCGATCTTCGCCCTGGTCGATGAGCCGCTGCACCGCTATCCGCTGCAGACTTCCGGAGCGACCGCCGTCTACACGCCGCGCCACGTGCTGGCGGCTGCGCTCGCGGCGAAGTCGAGCCGGCGCATCCAGCGGCGCGTGAGCGGACTGCAGCAGATCGGGGTCCACGTCACGGCGGCGGAGATGCGCATCCATCCGCAGAGCCCGCTGGTAGGGCACGTCCTGGCCGACCTGCGGGCGCCGGAGCGCTTCGGCGTGACGGTCATAGGACGCTGGGTCGAAGGCCAGTTCAGGGCCGGCATCTCGGGGCGTGACCGGCTCGAACCGGGGACCATCATCGTCGTGATCGGCAGTCCCGAGGGCGTGGCGCGTCTGGGCGAGATCGCGACCCCGCTCAAGCAGGGAGGCAAAATCGTCGTCTTCGGTTACGGCGAGGTGGGGAGCAAGATCGTCGAGCTGCTGCACGATGCCGGGGAGCCGACCACGGTGATCGACGTCGAGGCGTTGCCCGGGGTCGACGTGGTCGGCAACGCGCTCGATCAGGACGTGCTCGAACGCGCCGGGGTGCGCGAGGCGAGTGCCGTGGTGCTTGCGCTCAGCAACGACAACGAGGCACTGTTCGCGGCCACCGTGGTGCGCGACTTTGCCCCCGAGGTGGTGCTGATCGCGCGCGTCAACCAGGCGCAGACCGTGAAACGACTGTATCAGGTCGGCACCGACTTCGCGCTGTCCATAGGCCAGGTGGCCGGTCAACTGCTCGCCCACCAGATGCTCGGCGAGGAGTACGTCAGCCTCGAGCCGACGGTGAAGATCGTCAAGGTCGACGGCTCGTCACTCGCCGGTCAGCACCCGCTTCGCACCGGGTTACGCGGACGCGCCGACGTTCTGGTGGTGGCGCTGGAGCGGGAATCCGCCGTGGTGGTGGAGTTCACTGACGAGTTTCACATCCTGGCCGGCGACGCGCTGTTCCTGTGCGGGGCGCCGGACGCCCTCGCTGTCTGCTTGACCGAGTTTCCGCAGCTGCGGCCGCGCCCGCCCGGCCGCGACGCCTTCGTCACGGGCTGAGATAAACGCCCCCTTCCAGGGTGCGAGTCTGAAAAAGGGGATCGGTGACAAACCATTGTCATTTGTCACCGACCCCTTTTTCGCACGCACGTTGAGTGACCCGTCATGTGCTGTCAAACATGCGCCTAAGACTTTTTGACATTACGACGGCTGTTTCGACACCCCCATAATAGGCCCTGATTTCCTCCAATACCCCAAACCCGACCTTCTCATAGAACTCGATGGCCCCGGTATTTCGCACTCTGACCTGAACAAAGATGTTGAAGGCGCCTGCCGTCAACGCCACCTCCTCCAGCCACTCGACGATTTGTGTGCCGATCTTCATCCGCCGGACTTGTCGCTTGACGGCGAGCAGGTCCAGGTTGGCCTGGTCTTCGTTATAGGTCATTATCCCAAAGCCCACCAACCGGGATTCCATCCGCGCCACTACAACGTTCTTTGATTTATTCCCGATGAGCTTTGCTATCCGGTCAGGGGTGTACTTCCAGCCCAGACCCTGCTCTATCGCGTTTTTCGACAGTTCGCCTATTTCAGGGGCATCGGAAAACCTGGCGAATTCAATGACTGCTTTGTATTCCAGCACCGCCATTACGCCCCATAATGCCAGGCCTCAGCCGACGGTAAAAAAAGGGGTCGGTGACATTCGATTATGATACTGATTCGCATTTGTCACCGACCCCTTTTCTTAGGACTCCCGGGGATAGTCATCCTCGGTCTCCAGGTCGAGGGCCGACAGTGAAATATTCACATCCGCGAGAAAGAATAGCAGCCCCGCGATCAGTGCACCCATGCAACAGATGAACAGCACGATCACCGCCGATGCCGTCTCGGCTTTCATCAGGGCCAGAACGAACAGTACGATGACGAGGAAGGCGGCAAGCAGCAGACTGAGCGTGGTGAGCGCGATCGACAGGCGAAGCAGGCCCGCGCGACGGGCCAGAATGACCAGTTGGCGCCGGATGCGCAACGCCCCGCTGTCCGAATGAGTGTGCAGCGACTCGGCGAGCATCCTGGAGCGGTCGATAACTCGCGCGAAGCGGTTGGTGATCGACAGCAACAGCAGCCCGGCACCGGAGATCACGATGACCGGACCGACCGCCAGATTAAGGATGGGCACAATCTCACGCAGGGACAGCTCCATCACAACACCAACCCCTCCTTCACCCGGTCCGCTGAATACCCGGGCAACAGCACGCCCTGGTCAGATGGCGGCTAAGCTAGCGTAATTCAGGGAGTTTGTACACACTTCCGCGAGACGGCAACATTGGCCCGAGGGACGGTGGCGGAACTTTATCGATCAACGCGGGCCGATGGCGATGGACCAAAAAAGGGGTCGGTGACAGACCAAAAAAGGGGTCGGTGACAAATGCGAATCAGTATCATAATCGATTGTCACCGACCCCTTTGTTTTGCTATGCGAGGTTTGCGGCATCTGTTGGCCCGAGATGCACAATGAAGTCGGCAGCCCCATAGAACGTCAGAAGCAGAAATGCACCACGCGGATCCACCGACATCTTGTACGAGAAGACCGCTGGATTGTCGCCCTTTGGTTCGATGCCTGCCATTGCCTCGGTCGTAGCCACGTACGCTTCAAGCACGCGAGCATCAACTTAAAAGTCACCGTAGCCCATGAACGGCGTAACTACTCTGACGCTCCCATGCCATTTCATCCCACACTCATGAAAGTACAGTGCCTTGCCGCAGCTTCCGATGACGCGGTCGATGCGGGCAACATCAGCAGGTATAGGATAAGCCGATTCGAACTGACCACGGTGCGGCACGTATCTTAGGGTGGCCTCTTCCCCAACGGGTAACAGTGATAGGTAGTGAGGGCTGCGTTCGAGGGCGCGCCGCGCTTTTGAGAGAAATTGATTCAGCCCAACGTCGCTTGAGGTGATCGATGCAGCAAGAACAAGGAGCAAGTACTCATCGTCCTTTGATCGGGAGGTATTGTGTTTCTCGCATGAGGGTACTGTGATCAGGTTCTTGCGATAGTCAGCGCCGCAGTCTTTCAACTCTGGGAATATGCATTTCGGAGGTGCGTGCTCGACCGTCGTCGCTTCCGCACTGCACTCGAAGCATTGAGCCTCCCGCATGAAGTCGCCCTGAGCGCTAACTACATTTAGGGAGCCCAAAACCTCCGTTGCAAACGGCGCAATTCGGCTCCCTATCACCATCGCCGCAAACCAAATAAATCATATGACCTCCAACAGGGGAGCCCAATCGGGAAAGGCAACAAAACAGATGCAAGCCGGGAGACGTGAGATGGATATTGCATGCAGCCCTGCCTGGTAATCTCGTTCCATCTGCCTGCAAGGATGGCCTTGACCGCCCCGTATTTCAAGCCGACCCGAGCCGTTTCGACACTCCGCACGCCCGCCCACCAAGCACGGCCCCGCCGTCCGAAAGCACGGTGTCGCGACACATCGAACATTGGCGGCACAACTGTTTGTGCTCCCCGAACGTTCCGGCGATGAAGCGGTCCGCTCCGCTGATCGGACCGAGCCCTAAGTAAAATATTATTCTCCCAGAATCATTCAGATAGAGCCAACCCCGAAGCATGCTGCCCACCCTGGCACACCTCCTGCTCTACCCCAGCCATGAGCAAACCAAGGGCTCATAAACCAAACCCTGAACCCGATCCACTACTGAAACTGACCCGTTAGGAGAACTGAAATGCTGACCATCAAAGATCTTTCCGTGAGCAAGGACCTGGACGCTGCCGCGATGACCGGCGTGCGTGGCGGCCGCGAAGTCGTCGGAACCCGCCCGTTCGCGCTGGGTAACTTCGAGAACTCGTTCAACTGGTTCAACATCTACAACTCGACCGACTACGCCCCCGACTACAGCGTGGACGTGCTGAGCCAGTCGAACGTCGGCGCCATCGGTGCGAGCGGCAACTTCGGCAGCGTGGTAATCCCGCAGCTGGCGCAGAGCAACGGGGGCGCGAACGGCTAACACAGCCCTTCGGGAACGCGCCCCGGCGCGTGCCACCGGCGGGGGTCTTCGGACCCCCGTTTTTATTTGTGCCCTGCGGCGCAATTGCAGTTGCCGCAAGCAACCCGAATCCCCTCCAGTTCAGTCGATGCACTCCCCTTTCCACCCTCTCCCGCCGGCGCCACGGGGCGTCAGCCGGTGTTGGTCCGCCGCGAACCGGGCGTCAAAGTTGTTTGCGCACACCGAACATCGCCAGGGATACCGCCGCCACAGGCGCGCCCAGGCCACCCGGGGAACTGGAGTTATTTTATTTATTAACATGATGTTATGAGACGCCGGACGACCCGCGGCCAGGGCTGGCACAAAGCCTGCAGTAGATGAAGCACGCAGACCCAGTGATTCGCAATGCGAGATTTGACCCAAGGCTTAACGTGATTCGGAGACCGACCATGACGACCCTGACGATCCACGACCTGCAAGAGAGCAAACAGCTCGACAGCGCAGCGCGTACCGCCATCTACGGCGGTGTGAACGACTGGATTGCGACGTACCGCCCGCAATCCGCCTCTTCGCTGCGTGGCGCCATCATCGGACAGGTCAACAACTACCTGTTTGTGAACCCGGTGTTCAACGTGCTCAACCAGTACGAGTTCGTCAACATCGATGTGGCGCAGAACTTCAATTCGGCGATCAATGTCCTGGTGGACCAGTCGAACGCGGGCAGCAACAGCACACCGGCCGCCCCGGCGATCCCGGCGTTCTGAGGCACTAACGGTGGCACCGGCCGCCCGGAGGCTAGACACATGACACAGCGCATGACACCTGAACAGCTCAGGCTCGAAAACCTGGCTTACGTCGGCACCGGCGGCATCAGCCAGGAAAACCGGCACAGGGGTTTCCTCCCCGCGTTCTTCGACAGCGAGACGGGACGCAGTGTGCTGTCGAAGTTCGCGGACGGCCGGCTCGCGCCGGTGCACCTGCTCGACGGGCTGCCGGCCGAGTGGATCGTAGCGCGCGACCGCACCGGCCGCGTGCGGTCGGTGAAGTCGAGCGTGATCGCCGGCTTCGTTCTCGACGGCTGGTTCTACACGCGCGAACAGGCGGCGAAGGCGACGCTGCACTAGCCGCCGCGGTTACCCGTCATTCCGGCGAAGGTCGGATTCCAGTGACGGCCAGGGACGTCGTTCCGGTTGGGGGCCGGAATCCAGGCTGGATAAGGGGGACTGGAACCTGGACTCCGGTCTTCGCCGGAATGACGGGGGATCGCTCGCTCGAACTGAACCTGAGGTCGCAATGGGCCGGCAGGTTTCGATCCATCGACGCCGGTCAGTCACGGCCTGGCAGGTTGGGCTGAACGACTGTGAAGCCCAACGCAGAGGCACTGTTGGGCTTCGTTCCTCAGCCCATACCTACGGGTGTCGAACGAATGTGAAGCACAGCACTGCGGGTGTTGGGCTTCGTTCCTCAGCCCAACCTACCGGTGCAGCCGACGCGGGTTTGCCAGCAAAAGATTACGGCCGCTTCGGCGTCGCCCGGTAATCCTTGGACTGGATGCCGTGCTTTTTCAAAAGCGTCTGCAGGTGCGAGCGGTTCATGTTGATGCGCCGCGCGAGTTCGGCGACCTTGCCGGCGACCTGTTGCAGCCCCTGCTGCAGGTATTCCTTCTCCGCCACGTCGCTGGCGGCGCGCTTGAGGTCGGCGAGCGAGCCGGCGTCGAGGTCGACCGACCCGTCGTCCTTCTTGGCCGTCTCCTCGTCGCCCGCTTCCTTTGCACCGGCCGGCCGCAGCGGCTCGGGCAGATGCTCGTAATCGGCGACGCGGTCGGCGAGACAGGACAGGCGGAAGATCAGGTTGCGCAGTTCGCGGATGTTGCCCGGATAGGCATAGTCGCGCAGAAAGGTGCGCAGGCGGCGGCTGAACTGGATCGGCTGGCGCTTGAGCTTTTCGGCCGCCTCGCCACTGAAGAACTCGATCAGCAGCGGAATCTCATCGCGGCGTTCGCGCAGCGGCGGCAGCGTCACGTGGATCACGCCCAGGCGATAGAACAAATCCTCGCGGAACCGCCCGTCCCGACTCATTTTCAGGAGGTCCTTGTTGGTCGCCGCCACCACGCGCGTGTCAACGTCGATCACGGCGTCCGAACCGACCCGCTGGATTTCATTCGATTGCAGCACGCGCAGCAGTTTCACCTGTCCCTGCAACGGCAATTCGCCGATCTCGTCGAGGAAGATGGTGCCGTTGTTTGCCGCTTCGAACTTGCCGGCGCGGTCGCTGCTGGCGCCGGTGAAGGCGCCGCGCTTGTGGCCGAACAGCTCGGACTCGATCAGGTTGTCGGGTATCGCGCCGCAGTTGACCGAGATGAACGCCTTGTCGGCGCGGCTGCCGTTGGCGTGGATGACCTTGGCCATCAGCTCCTTGCCGGTGCCGCTCTCGCCGTCGACCAGCACCGGCAGGTCGGTCGGCGCGGCCTTTTCGGCGATCTCCAGCGCTTCGAGCAGTTTCTGACTTTCGCCGAACACGCCCTCGAACACGAAGCTGCGGTCGAGCAGCGCCTGGCGCCGCTGCGCGGTCGAGCGCTTCTTCGCCGAAACGCGCTCGGCCGACGCGGTTACGAAGCGCTCCTTGTGCGAGAGCTGCATCACTTCGTCGCGCAGCGCATTGCACTGGTTCAGCAGCTTCTGAATCTGCGGGCGGTCCATGGCGGTCGCCCAGCGCAGGGTCGAGCGCATGATCTCGATCTTCTCGATCAGGCCGCCGTAGGAAATGGCGGCCGGTTCCTTCATGTCCAGAATCTTCATCAGGCGTTGGCGATCTGCTTCTGCACCAGTTGGAAGTACATTCCCTTGCGATCCACCAGTTCTTCGTGACGGCCTTCTTCCACGATGGCCCCCTTGTACAACACCAGAATCTTGTCGGCGCGCATGATGGTGCTCAGGCGGTGCGCGATGACGATCGCGGTGCGGCCCTTGAGGATGTCCTGCATGCTGTTCAAGATGTTGCTCTCCGACTGCGTGTCCAGCGCCGAGGTCGCTTCGTCGAAGATCAGCAGGCGCGGGTCGTGATAGAGCGCGCGGGCGATGCACAGCCGCTGCATCTGGCCGCCCGACAGGCCCATGCCGCGTTCGCCGACGATCTGTTCGTAGCCCAGCGGCATGTTGCTGATGAACCCGTGCGCATCCGCGAGCTTGGCCACTTCCACCGTGCGGCGCCGGTCGGGGTTGTCGTCGCCGCTGGCGATGTTCTCGGCGATGGTGCCGGAGAACAGCAGGTTGCTCTGCATCACGTAGCCGATCTGGGCGCGGTAGTATTCCTTGTCGACAACGTCCATGTCGTAGCCGTCGACGACGATCCTGCCTTCGCCCGGCTTGTAGAACCCGACCATGATCTTCGCCAGCGTGGTTTTGCCGGAGCCGCTCTGGCCGACCACGGCGACGAGCTGGCCGGGTTCGATGTTGAAGCTGATGTTCTCCAGCACGTAGGCCGTCTCGTTGCCGCCGTAGCGGAAATAGACGCCCTCGAAGCGGATGTCGCCCTGCAGGTCCGGCAGGATGACGCGCGAATGCAGGTCCTCGGCTTTCTGCTCCGGCTCCATGTCGAGGATGTCGCCGAGCCGCTCCATCGCCACGCCGGCGTCGTTGACCTGGTTCCACAGCCGCACCAGCCCCAGCAGCGGCGACATGACGCTGCCCATCAAGGCATTGAAGGCGATCAACTGGCCGATGGTCAGTTCCTGGGCCAGCACCAGGTTGGCGCCGGTCCAGAGAATCACGATGGTGGTGCCCGCGTTGAGCAACTGGCTGATGAAGCCGATCAGGATGTTGAAGCGCTGCGCCCGGTACTGGACGCCCAGGGCCTTTGCATACTTCTTTTCCCACTTCAGCCGCATCGGCCGCTCGATGCCCATGCCCTTGACCGTCTCGGCGCCGCCGATGGTTTCCATGAGAATCGACTCGGCGTCGGTCGAGGCCGCGAACACCTCGCGCGCATAGCCCTTGAGCCGCGGCGTGGCAACGACGGTGAGCACCACCAGCGGAATGACGAACGCGATCAGCAGCAGCGTCATCTTGACGTTGTAAAGGAACAGGATGGTGAAGTAGATGAAGACCATCAGCAGGTTGAGCACGGTGGTGATGGTCGACTCGGTCAGAAACGCGCGGATTTTCTGGTTTTCCTGAAAGCGCGCGAAGATGTCGCCGGTCTTGCGCTTGGCGAAGAACGACAATGGCAGCGACAGGGCGTGCTTCAGGAAATGCGACATCATCGCAAAATCCATGTTGCGGATCATGAAGTTCGACAGAAACGCGCGCAGCACGCTGGTCGTCTGGACGAAGAGGTTGGTGACGATCAGGCCGACGATCAGCACGTTCAGCAGCGAGACGTTCTGGTGGACGATGACGCGGTCCAGAATGTGCTGGATGATCATCGGCGGCGCGACGCCCAGCACCTGGATGATGAAGGTGGCGATGAACAGGTTGGCCAGGATCTTCTTGTAGGGCTTGAGGTAGCCGACGAAGCGCACCCAGGGCGACCGCGTCGCCGCGAGCTGCACCATCTCTGATCCGGGGTTGAACAGCAGGCAGGTGCCGGTCCAGCCGCGTTCGAACGCTTCGACCGTCAGCTTGCGGAACCCGCGCCCCGGGTCGGCGACCCACACGTGGTTCTTGGAAATGCCGTAGACGATGATGTAGTGGTAGCCCTCCCAGTGGGCGATGAACGGCAGCTCGAAACCGAGCAGCGCCTGGTAGGTGCACTGCACGCCGCGCGTGGTGAAGCCCAGCGACTCGCCGACGCGCGCCAGACTCTCCAGCGTGGCGCCCTGCGTGGTCACGTTCGCCAGTTCGCGCAGCTTGCCGAGCGTCATGGGAATGCCGTAGTGCTTGCAGATCATGGCGAGACAGGCCGCGCCGCAATCCATCTCCTCGGCCTGCTCGACCAGCGGGAAGCGGCGGATGATGCGTTCGCCGTGGCCCGGTCGCGACTGGAAATCCAGCAGCAAAGGCCGCTTGCGGCGCTCGGCCAGCTTCTTCTGGCGGTCCAGTTCGCGCTGTGTGAACTTGATGCGCTCGTCGAGAATCTCGCGCACCTTGGGGTTGCGCTCGACGATGAGCCGCACGGTGGCTTCCGGCACCACCAGCAGCACCAGGTCGGTCTCGGCGGTGACGGTGGCCGGCTGCTCCTGGCGGTGCAGGCAGGCCAGCTCGCCGAACACCTCGCCCTGGCCCAGCGTCGCCAGCGGGTATTCGACGCCCTCCTCCTTGCGCACCACGCGCACGCGGCCCTGGCGCACGACGTAGAGCCGGCGATCGTCTTTGCCGTCCTGTTCGACTACGGTCTGGCCCTCGCGCACGCGCTTGACGCCGACGCTGCGGATGATCTCCTCGAGTTCGTTGCCCTTGACCTTGCGCCGCAGGTCGAACAGGCGCGTGACGAAGCCGCCGGCCGTGTTGATGGCCACGTAGCTCGCGATGTAGGTGTGCGCATCCTGGTTGCGCGCCAGCGCCGGCGCAAACAGGTCGTGCGGAAAATACAGCAGCTCGGTCTTGGCCGAGGCGCGCACCGATGACTCGTGGTGATATTTTCTGAGCACGGCGATCTCGCCGAACACCTCGCGCTCCTTGCGCACGCCCATGCTGATTTCCTTGCCTTGCTCCTCGGTGAAGATGCGCACAGCGCCGGCCTTGATGACGTAGAGACCTTCGCTGGGGTCGCCGGCGTTGCACACCGTGTCGCCGAACGCATAGGTCCTCGACTCGGCGCCGGCGGCGATCTCGGCCATCTCCTGCGGCGTGAAGGCCGAGAAGATTTCCACGCCGGAGAGAAATTCGATCAGGGATGGGTCGCTCAAGGGCCGGTTCCTCGCTCAGTGCGCCGTCGCGTCGCTCAGAACAACTCGATGCCGTGCTCGCGCGCCCGCGCCATGATCCACTCGTCGCGGACGATGCGGCGCACTTCGCCGCGGGTTTCCTCGTCGAGGCGCGCGGGGCTCTTGGCGTTGACGGTGAAGATTTCGTAGTAGTTCTCGTCGGGCGACGGGAACGGGCCGAGCAGGTCGCCTTCGGCGGCGTTGAACACCTTGCCCTCAACGTCCGATTGCAGCGAACCGCGCAGCACCTTGCCGATGTAGCCGCCCTCCTCGCGCGTATCGGCGAGCGAATGTTCGCGCGCCATGTCGGCGAAGCCGTCCGGATCGTCCTCCAGGATCGCGATCAGTTCGCGCGCCTTGCCTTCCGAGTCGACCAGGATGTGGCTGACCTCGATGCTGTCGAACTTCGGCGAATTCAGATTGAAGTATTCCTCGATCGCCGAATCGTCGGCCACCTTGTCCATGATCTTTTCGTGATACAGCATCTCGGTGACGAACTGTTCCAGGTCCTCCAGCGTGAGTCCGCGGGCGTCCAGCCAGCGGTTGGCGTCCGCCGCGCGGTGCAGGCCCCACACCCGGCGCAGTTGATCGGCCCGGTCCTGCAGTTCGCCGTCGGTGATCTTGATGCCCCGCCGCTTGGCCGCGTGCACGGCCAGCTTGTCCTTGACGACATCCTCCATCAGCCCGTCGAAGCGTCCGCTCAGTTTGAGAATCTTCACGAACTCGTCGGACGTGATGACCTCGTCGTCGATTTTTACCAGATCCATCATTGCTGGATGCCTCCAACGCGTGTTTCGAATTCAACTGCCTGGCATTCGCCGATCGCCCCGTCCCCGGATCGACCCGTCACACCCCGGCTCAATCGACCACCTGGGCGCAACCGGTCACCCCGGCGAAGGCCGGGGTCCACCTCGGTGCCCTGGATTCCGGCCTGCGCCGGAATGACGAAATCGGAACTCATCGGAAGCCTCCAAAGAATGCCGCCCTCACCCCTCGACATTGCGCAGCGGGTCGATCGCCATGTCGATGAGGCGCCGCTTGCGTACCACGATCTCCGCCGTCGCGGCCATGCCGAAGCGCAGCGGATAGTCGTTGTGGTCCACGGTGAAGTGGGTCGTCGCCAGGCTGACGTGCCCCTTGTAAACCGGTCCCTCACCCTGGGCGCCGCCCTGCGTGGTGGGCGAGATGTAATCGAGCGTGCCCTCGATGAAGCCGTAGCGCTGGTACGGAAAGGCGCTGAACTTCATGCGCACCGGCAGGCCTTCGTGCAGAAAACCGCGATCGCGCTCCAGAATGTCCACCTTCAGCACCGGCGTCGCACCCTCGGGCGCGATGCTGCCCAGCGGCGTGTTGGCCTGCACCTTGTCGCCGATTTGCGTATAGGTCACGTCGGTGACGACGCCGGATACCGGCGCCAGCACGCGCAGGAAATTGTCTTCGTCGATGTTTTCGAACTTGATGCGCTCGGCGGCTTCGGCCGACAGGCGCGCGCCGCGCACCTTGAGTTCGACCTCGTTCTGTTCGCGCTCGATCTGGTTTTTCAGCGTTTCGTACTGGATGCGCAGTTCGGTGAGCTGCTGGTCGCTGCCTTCGAGATCGGCCTTGGCCTTGGCGTATTCGTCGCTCAACTGAAAATCCAGCTCGCCGAGGCGCGCCTTGGCCAGCCGGTAATTGGTCTGCGCGGCCAGGAAGGCGTTGCGTTTGTCGTCCACGTCGTTCTTCGACACGCCGCCGCCGCCCGGCAGTTTGAACAGCCGCTGGTACTTCTCCGCATCGCGCTGCGCCGCGTCACTGGCCAGGCGCGTCTTTTCGAGGTTGCCGCGCGCTTCCTCCAGCTTGGCCTTCTGCGATTCGGCGAGCTTGGACAGACCTTCTGCGACGCGCTTTTCGTGCAGTCCGGCCTGTGTGTCGATCTGCTTCTGCAGCGAGTCGGCCTGGCGTTCGAGCAGCGCCTTGTGCTGGGGAAATTCGCGGTATTCCTGCTCGGCTTCGGTGAGTTTGAGTTCGGCGTCGAGCGCGTTGGTGGCCGCCTGAATGGCTTCGCGCGCGTTCAGGCGCGCCAGGATGTCGCCCTTGCGGACCGGCAGCCCCTCGGTCATGTAGAGATCGACCAGTTCGCCCTGGATCGGCGCGTAGATGCGCCGCACTTCCTCCCGCGGCGCCAGCACGCCGCTGGCCGACACGATGACGTCGGCGCGGCCGAAGAACGACCAGATCAGCGCCGCGACCAGCAGCGCGCCGATCAGCAGGATCAACGCGCCGAACAGGCGCGACGGTTCGGCGTAGAGAATCTCGACGCCCTCGGCGCTGTGGTCCGCAAGCGCGTCCGACAGGCGTTTCATTTCGCTGTCGTCACTGCCCATCTGTGGCCCTCCGACAAAGCCCGGGGCGGTCGTCCGCCCGTCTTGTTGCGTTCTATCCGGCCGGATCGGCCGTGGCCGCCGGTTCTCCGGCCTCGTCCGCCGGCGGGTCCGGCAGCAGGTCCAGCTTCGCCCGTAGCAGGCCGGCGTCCAGCACCATCCCGAGTTCCTGCAGCGATCGCCGCTGCAGCCGGCATTCCTTCAGGATCGTCCGGTACAGCGTCTGCTGGTCTTCGCCGGGTTCGACGCCGAGCGATGCGTACGCCTGTATGGCACTGTGCGCACTGTCATAGGCCTCCGCCAACTGCGCCGCCTGATCCCGGAAATTCTGCGAGACGTTCGCCTCCAGGCGCAGGAGCCCCAGTATCCGGCCGTTCTTATCGTAGGTCTGCCAGGACTTGTCGGCCTTGCCGAACGCCAGGCCGGCCTCCTTCAGCAGGGCATCGCGATAGTTCTGGAAATCCTTGTTCAAGGCCTGCAGAAAGTATACATCCTCGACCGGGTCCAGCGAGGCGTGGAAAGCGATCAGCCGCCGCGCATGGTCCTCGTCGCCGGACTGGTCGGCCAGCGCCCGATAGCCGGCCAGCACCGCGCGCTTGTGTTCCAGGTCCGCCGCTGCGATCTTGCCCCACTCGCCGCCGGCCAGCGACTCCAGCAGGCTGATCGCCTCGTCGCCGTCGCCCTCGCGCCAGCGCTTGCGCGCGTCGCGGTACTGCATGGCGACCGACTTGGGCGGCAGTTGCCGGTCGCGGATCTCCGCGACCTTCTGCTGGAACGGCGGCGTGAAGAACTGGTTGCCCTCGACGGCCTCGATGGCGGTGATCCAGTCGTGGCCGCGCAGCGCCGCATCCAGCGCGATGTAATTGCGGATATCCTGCGCCAGCACGTCGACCCCGGCGATGCGCGGATACTTGGCGCTGAACTCCGCCAGCGCGTCCGGCAGACCGGACAGGTCATCGCTGTCGAGCCGCTGTTGCAGCGTCTTCCTGAACTCGTCGATGGCGGCGAGGTACAGCGATTTCTCGCTGCGCAGCGTGCGCAGGTGGCTGAGCGCGCGTGCCAGCACGCCTTCGAAACCCGCGTCGTAGCGCTTGATCCGCGCCGCCGTCTGCTGCCGCTCGCTGGCATCCTGTTCCCACCAGTCCAGCAGTTTTTCGATGCGCTCCTCGTGCTGGAACATGACGATGGGCGCGTCGACGCCGCCGCGCTCCTGGATGTACTGCTCCATGTCCGCCACCCAGTTGAGCAGGTCCAGCATCGGCAGCGCCGCCGGGTTGTGGGCGTTCATGCGCCGTGCGCCGGTGACGGCCGCACGCGCCGCGTCGAAGCGGTCGGCGTCGAGCGCAGCGGTCCAGTCGGGCATCAGCGACCGCATGGTCGCGGTGGACGCCAGATCGGCGATTTCGCTGTCGTCGGCGTGATGCGCCAGCCAGGCGTCGGCGCGGGTCGCGCTCTGCGTGTAGGCACCCGCGTCCAGCAGCCGGCCGATCGCGCGCCGCGGCGCGCCCTGGAAATACGCAAACGCGCCGGCGCCGGCCACCAGCAGCAGCGCGGCCGCCGCCCAGCGGGCGGTGCGGCGCGACGCGGGACGCTTCTCGTCGAAGAACGCACGCCGCAGCTCGCGCGAAAACACCGCGACGCGGCCTTTGCCGGCACCCCGTCCGGAACCGGCTTTGCGTCGCCCCGCGCCGGTATCCTCGGCGGCCGGTTCGTCGACTGCCTCCGCCGCCTTGTCCGGCTCGTCGCCCTCATCGCCGGAGCAGAATATATCGATAAACGAATTCGCCGACGTGACGAACGTGGTGCGCGTGATGTCCGCCGGGCTTTCGAGCGCGGCGGTCAGGACGCTGTCGTCGGCCGCCGGCTTGCCCGCCTGTTCGTTCACGCGTTTGATGTGCACGCGGTACTGGAAGTGCTCGCCGCCGAACGCCAGCAGGTCGCCGTCCTTGAGCACGCGCGCCTGTTCGTCGAGGCGGACGCCGGACAGGAACGTGCCGTTGGTGCTGCCCAGGTCTTCGATCAACAGCGCGCGGTCGCGCGTGAAGATGTGTGCGTGGCGCCGCGACAGAAACCGGACCTCTTCGGGAAACCGTCCCCGGTAGCGGGCGAACGCTTCGTCGGCCTTGCTGATCAGGAACGGGAACTGCGAAATGACCAGCGGCTCCACGCCCGACTCGGGATGCTCCGGCAGCAGCGTGAGCACGACGCCCGGCGGTTCCTTGAGCACCGCCGCGCCGGTTTCGCCCTTGCCCAGGAGTTCGGCGCGATAGGTGAGGTACCCGCCGAAACTGATTTCGTCGTTCTGGCGTACCTGCGCGGAACGCTTGTCCAGCGGCACGCCGTTCAACGTGGTGCCGTTGAGACTGCCCAGATCGACGAGATAGACCGCGCCGTCCTGCTCGAAAATGCGCGCGTGACGGCGCGACAGCTTGGCGACCGCCTCGGGACCGTAGCCGGCGAACGGCGTTTCGTGCCGCCCGATCGGGAACAGGCTGTCGCGGATGACGATCTCGCCGAGTTCGGGGTGGGATACCGGTTTCAGTATGACCTGCATTGTCTATTATCTATCGGCTCGCCTGTGGAACATGACCTGAAGGAGCAACGCCCGCAGGAGGCGTCAGTGTCGTTCGCCTTCGCAGGCCGCATTATTCTTTGTCTGCGTCCGAACGTCCAATCACGTCGTGCGCCGGCCAGCCGCCGCCGAGCGCTTTGTACAGCGCCACGGTGTCGGCGAGAATCAGCCAGTGGTTGGTCAGAATCTGCTGCTCGGCGTCGAGCAGCGTGCGCTCGACTTCGAACACCTGAAGCTGCGACACCATGCCTTCGGCGAGCTGGGCATCGGTCTGCGCGGCGACCACCGCCAGCTTCTGCCGGCGCTGTTCCAGTTCGACCTGCTGCGACCGGCGGTTGGACAGGTTGGTCAGGGCGTTCTCCACTTCCTCGAACGCGGTGACGACGGTGCGGCGGTACTGCTCTTCCGCGACTTTCGTCTGTGCGTCGGACACCCGGATCCGCGCGCTGATGTTGGGATCGAAGATGGGGAAATCCAGCGCCGAGGTGAGGCCGAAGGTGCCGGCCTTGAACAGATCGCCCAGGGTGAACGCGGCGGTGCCTTCGCGGCCGGTCAGGCTGATCGTCGGCAGCCGCGCGAGCCGCGCCTGTCCGGCCAGGTCATGCAATTGCAGCACGCGGAATTCGGCGGCGAGAATGTCCGGGCGGCGCGCCAGCAGTTGCGACGGCAGACCGGCCGGAACGGTGACCGGCTGCACGGTCTGGCGAAGCTGCGCCTTGGGCACCTGCAGCGTGTCGGCCGGCATGCCCAACAGCGTCGCCAGGCCGTTCTGCTCGACCGTGCGCAGGCGGGTGAATTCGAGCGATTCCTTTTCCAGGCGGTTGATCTCGGCCTGTTGCTGCAGCACCTGCGTCTCCGGCACCAGCCCCTCGCCGTTCATGGCCTGGTAGAGCGCCAGAATCCGCCGGTTGCGGTCCAGTGTGTCGCTTTGCTGGTCGATCAGTTCGTCGAACTGGCGGATGCGGAAATAGGCGTTGGCAACGTCCGAGACCAGCGTCAGGTAGCCCGCACGCCAGTCGGCCTCGCTGGCCTGGAAGTCGGCCTTCTGCGCCTCGACACCCTTCTTGACCTTGCCCCAGATGTCCAGCTCCCAGTTCGCTTCGCCGGCCAGGCTGTAGCGGGTCGAATCCGGTGCGTCGGTGTGGGAGAAATGATCGACACCGGCCAGCGCGCCCAGGGTCGGCATGGCGCCGGCCTCGGCCTGGCCGATGGCCGCGCGCGAGACTTCGATCCGGGCGGCGAGGATCTTCAGATCGAAGCTGCCGGCCAGCGCCTTGTCGATCAGCTCATCGAGATAAGGATCGCCGAAGCGCTTCCACCACTCGGGCTCGATCGCGGCCGCCCGCTGGCCGGATTCGGCCGAAGGCTGCGACCAGTTTGCCTTGACCGGCGCGTCGGGCCGCTGGTACTCCGGTCCGGCCAGACTCGCGCAGCCGGCGCTGAGCAGCGCGGACAGCGCGACGGCCAGCAGGCGCCCGGCGCTTCGGCGCAGCGGACGAATCAGCAGACTTGGCGAAAAGGACATGATCGCTCCGGGTATGGTCGACAGATAACCCGACCCCAGGCAGACTTTGTGCCAGTCACCATAGCGCGCTTGGCCATGTTGGATAACCATAACTATATCCATCACTTGAAATGCAACGCTCCATTGCCGGCCGGTGCCGCCGCGCGCCCGGACTGTTGGCGGCATGCCAACTGACCCGACCATTGTGTGGGCTGCCGCATGACACCTCGGGGCGTGAAGCCCCGGGGCGCGGCGGGCGGCGACGAGCGACGGCCTATTGATTAATTTTAGTCTTGTCTTCGTCTTCGTCAGGCGCGACCGGACGGGGCGCGAAGGGATTGAACAGCGTCTTGGTGATCTGACTGTCGTCGGCGCGCACCACGACCACGGAGACATTGTCCCGCGCGCCGTGTTCGAGTGCGCTCTCGACCAGCCGGTCCGCCGCTTCCTGACAGGTGCCCGAGGCGAGGATGCGCTGAATGTCCTGGGCGGTGACCTCGTTGTACAGCCCGTCGGTGCACAGCAGAAAGACATCGCCGTCGCAGGCGTCGTGGATTTCCGCGTCCACCTCGACCGTGTCGGCCACGCCGACGGCGCGCGTGATGACGTTGGAGCCCGGCATGCGCCTGGCCTCCTGGCGGCTGATGACGCCGCGCGAAATCAGCTCCTCGACCTGACTGTGGTCGCGCGTCAGTTGCTTGAGCTGGCCCTGCCGCAGCCGGTAGATGCGGCTGTCGCCGGCCCACACCGCGATGCAGTGGTTCTCGAACACCAGCAGCACGGCGACGGTGCTGCCGATGATCTGCTGGCCCCGGCGACCGGCCTCGATGGCGAGTTCGCGATTCACCACCTGCAGCGAGCGCCGCACTTCCTCGAGCAGACCGCCGAGCGTGTCGGTATGGCGGATGTCGCGCAGGGCGTCGACCACCATTCGGCTGGCCACTTCGCCGGCCGCGTGCCCGCCCATGCCGTCGGCCACCGCCCAGACGCCGCGCGCGCCGAGTTCCAGACAGGCGTCCTCGTTGAGCTGGCGCACAAGTCCGACGTGCGTCCGCGATGCCGATGACCAGTGCAAAGTGTCGACGCTCATGTGGCGCTCAGTGGTTCCGGCGGGCCGGCACCGGTTGCGCGCGGACCGCCGCGCGCCGCCCGCCGGCCGGGCTAGATTTCAATGGCGCCGATCCAGGTGTCGTGCACATTGCAGACGCTCAGCGCATACAACACGCCCTGGTAAGTGTCGAGCGAGAACTCGGACCGGGGACGACCGGGCACCATCGGGTCGAACATGTGCTCCGCCAGAAAGTGGAAATCCGCGTCCAGCAGGACGTGCTTGATGATGTAGTGCTTGATGCCATCGTTCTCGTGCCGGGTCTCGACCCGGACCGTCAACTTGCCCTCGGAACCCGACTGCGTTTCGATGTTGGGCGCATGACTGGCGACCTTCTTGCTCCAGCGCCCGGACGCTTCGCTCGTATAGAACACACCGCCGGCCATCGGGCCCGTAAGTGCCGGAACGGACGGCATGCCGACCGCCCACCGCGGCGCCAGAACACCCGTCGCACCGGCGAACAATCCGAATCGAATCAGTGACCTTCTATCCATCTTTAACTCCCTTCATTAAGAATTCTGCCAAGCTGTCTGAGCATGTTCGAGCGCACGGCAGAGTGGCAGCCGCCGCCCCCACAGCGCGATGTACAACACCCGTAAAGCGTCTTTCGCGCCGGTGATCGATACGGCGTAGTACCGCACAATACCCCGCGGCTCACACCGGCGGAGCCTCCGCTCTTCCAACTCTAGCCCAAACCCCGGATAAGACAAAATTCAGATTCGTCCCGGTGTCAGTGCACCCGGTAGCGCACCCGCTCGACGCCGGCCTGATCGACCGGCAGCCCCAGCGCAATGGTGCCGGTTCCGACGAGGAAAGTGCCCTCACCGCGCAGAAAGATTTCATTGCCGCCCTGTGCCTGCACGAACGTACCGTTGGTGCTCTGATCGGTGAGGAAGAACCCGTTGCGCCGCGGTTCGATCAGGCAGTGCAGGCGCGATATTCGCTCCGAGACGATCTGTATGTCCGCTTCCGGGCTGCGCCCCAGGCGCACCGGCACGTGGGAATGGCGCAGGTCGAGGCTTGCGTCCGACCAGGCCAGCGACAGCATCGCCGCCCCCTCGGCCGCCCCCTGCACCTGGCCGGGTGTCACCGCGAACAGGCGCGTCACTTCGCTCGGCCGCCAGACGATTTCATAGACCGGCTGCGGCTCGGCAAAGCCCTTCAGTCGGGTGACGTCGATCAGACGCGAGACCGGATAGTCGCGGCCGGCGAGCGTCTGCGCGGCCTCGACCCCGGTCAGTATCTGCCCCTCCCGCGCGAGCGCCGCCATGCGCGCAGCCAGATTGACCGTGTTGCCGAACACATCGCCGTCCGGCTCCTCGATCACCGGCCCGAAATTCAGGCCGATGCGGATCGCGAGGCCGCGCTCGCCCTCACCGGCGTTGATCGCGTTCTGCATCGCGCAGGCGGCGCTCACCAGCGTGTCGGCGGACGGAAATACGCACATCACGGCGTCGCCGACGGTCTTGACGAGACGGCCGTGAAACTGCGCGGTAATATCGGTCATCCGCTCGAGACAGGCGCCGACCAGACGCCGGGCCTGCCCGTCACCGATGCTGGAATACAGTGCGGTGCTGCCACCAACGTCCGCAAACAGGATGCCTGCCTTTTCCGCAGTCACTACCGCGATTCCCCCTCCGGATGTTTGCGTCGGCGCCTGCCGGCTCAGCGCCGCCATTCATCGATCAGCGACGCGACCAGCGCGGTCCAGCCGGTCTGGTGCGAGGCGCCCAGTCCGCTGCCATTATCGCCATGAAAATATTCGTAGAACAACAACTGGTCGCGCCAGTTGGCGTCGGTCTGAAACCGGCTCCGGTTTCCGAACACGGGGCGGCGCCCCTGCTCGTCGACGCGGAAGATGGAAATCATGCGGTCGGCCAGGCCGCGCGCCATGTCGCCGGCGGTCACCCGCGCCCCGGTGGAATCCTCGATATCCAGCAGGGGGCCGTAGGCCTCGTGCAGTTCCCGCAGCGATTCGATCATCAGGAACGCGATCGGAAACCAGACCGGCCCGCGCCAGTTGGAATTGCCGCCCTTGATCTTGGTGACCGCCTCCGCCGGTTCGTAACCGACGCCGCGCCCGTCGAAGGTGAAGGGCGCGGCGGCGTGCGCCCGGGACAGGCTGCGCAGGCCGTAGTCCGATAGAAATTCATCGCGGTCCCAGACACGCTGCAAAATCCGCCGGAGCTGCCCGGGGTTGGCGACGGTGAGCACGCGCGTGTCCTGGCCGTTGCGGTCGAGCCGGTTGCAGCAGTGCGGCACCACATCCTGGCGGTGCTTCAGAAACCAGAGAAAGCTGCGGCGGAATTCCGGGAACGGCTCGAACGTCGCTGTTCTGCAGGCGCTCGACCGCAAACAGCGGGATCAGCCCGACCAGGGACCTCACCCGCAGCGGCTGCACCGATCCGTCGGGGTAGCGCAGCAGGTCGTAGAAGAACCCGTCCTCCTCGTCCCACAGGCTGTCGTCGCGCCCGCCCATGTGCTTCATGGCGGCGGCGACGTAGACGAAATGCTGGAAGAACTTGGTTGCCAGCCCTTCGTACACCGGGTTGTCGCGGGCCAGCTCCAGCGCGATGCGCATCATGTTGAGACAGAACATGCCCATCCAGCCGGTGCCGTCGGACTGTTCCAGTGCGGCGCCGCCGGGAAGCTGCTTCGAGCGGTCGAAGACGGTGATATTGTCGAGTCCGAGAAAGCCGCCTTCGAAGACGTTGTTGCCGTCGCGGTCGATCCTGTTCACCCACCAGGCGAAGTTGATCAGCAGCTTGTGGAAACAGCGTTCCAGGAATGCGCGGTCGGCGCGCCCGGAGCGCGCGCGGTCCATGCGGTAGACGCGCCAGACCGCCCACGCGTGCACCGGCGGATTCATTTCCGAAAATTCCCATTCGTACGCCGGGATCTGGCCGTTGGGATGCTGGAACTGCTCGAACAGCAGCAGCCAGAGCTGTTCCTTGGCGAACTCGGCATCGATCAGCGTCAACGGCACGCAGTGAAACGCCAGGTCCCAGGCCGCAAACCAGGGATACTCCCATTTGTCGGGCATGCTGAGGACGCGCATGGACTTGAGATGCCGCCAGTGACGGTTGCGGATCGTGCTGCGCCCCGGCGGCGGCGGATGGCGCGCGCTGTCGCCCTGCAGCCAGAGCTGCGTGTCGAAAATATAGTTCTGCTTGCCCCAGATCAGTCCGGCCAGCGCCTGGCGCTGGATCAGCCGTTCATCGGCGCTGGCGCCGGGCGGATGCACCGACGCATAAAAAGCGTCCGCCTCGCGACGGCGTTTGCGCACGACGGCGTCGACATCGGCCAGTGCGGCGGACAGCGGCTGCGGCGTCAACCGCAGCCGCCACACGGCGGAACTACGCGCCGGGATCTCGCGGCGGTAATGGAGGCAGGCGCGCGTGCCGGCGGCGGCCGGGTTGCAGCAGTCCTCGCCGCCGACGACGTGCCGGTCGAAGGCGTCCTTGAAGAACCGCCGACCGTCCTCGCGCGCAACGCCGTACAGACGTTCGCAGTTGCTTTCGTTGTCGGTGAACAGCGGCGCGCCGCCTGCGCACGCGTACAGCCGCCGCGGACCGAGCTGATAGGTGAACGGCAGATTGGCCAGGCCATCGGCTTCGCGGTCGTCGGCGATCAACAGGCTGTGATCCGCCCCGCTCTCCCCGGCGTGGATCCGGGGTTCGCGGCGGCGCGTGTCGCCCCAGCTCCAGATGTTGCGAAACCAGAGTGTCGGCAGCAGATGCACGGCCGCCTCTGCCGGGCCGCGGTTGAAGACTTCGATGCGGATGCAGATGTCCTCGGCGTCGGCCTTGGCATATTCGAGCACGACGTCGAAATAACGGTCGTCGTCGAAGATGCCGGTATCCAGCAGCTCGAATTCGGGACCGCTGCCCTTGCGTGCCTGGTTCTCCTCGACCAGGCGCCGGTAGGGAAATTCCGCCTGCGGATAGCGGTACAGATAGCGCAGATAACTGTGCGTGGGCGTGGCGTCGAGGTAATGGTAATACTCCTTAACGTCCTCGCCGTGGTTTCCTTGGTGCGGCGTCACGCCGAACAGGCGTTCCTTGAGCATCGGATCGCGGCCGTTCCACAGCGCCACGGCAAAACACAGAAGTTGGTACTGGTCGCAGAAGCCGGCCAGTCCGTCCTCGCCCCAGCGGTAGGCCTTGCTGCGGGCCATGTCGTGGGTGAGAAACGTCCAGGCTTCACCGTCCGCGCTGTAATCCTCGCGGACCGTGCCCCAGGAACGTTCGCTCAGGTACGGTCCCCAGCGGCGCCAGGGGCGGGTTCCTTCACGCATTTCCTCGAGACGTCTTTGTTCGGCGTTCATTGATTCTTTTTCCGGAAAACTCCACCGAGACTTCGCAGATCCACCGGCGCGGGCTGAATCGGCTGCCGGGGCCGAGTATGGCCCAGAACCCGGTGTCGCCGCCAATCGCAGCCGGCCGAACGCGTGTGAACGCGAGCGAATGCCTGCGACGAACGGCAGCCGGCGTCAATTGGATTATAGTTAGAGACAGGAACTGAACGGTGAAAGGGTATTGCGCACGTGCTTTGGCCGGGGGGAGACGCCCGCGGCGGCGTAGTCTGTACAGCGTCTGCGCGGAGGAAGTAACCATGATCGACACCGGCGGCGCCGGTCCCACGCTGCTGGCCATTCAGATCGGTGGACCCGGCGCGGCAGCGGCGATTGCGGACTCGGAGGAATGGCGACTGCAGTTCGACAAGGCGGTGGCGGCCCTGTACAGGCTGCTGTCGGCCTCTGCCGGCTGCGTGCAGGCCCGGGTCGAGTTCCATCAACTCGAAGGATTGTTCGCAGACCCGGATTCCGCCTACGCAGCGGCCAGGCGGATACTGGCGGTGTGCGCGAACCCCATTGACCATACCGTGCCCGCGCCCGTCCGCCTGCTGCTGGCCGGACGGCATGCCGTCACCGCCGGCGGCGACGGTGTCCGCATCGGCGAAGCCGAAGCCCGGATGATGCATCGCCTTCCCGTCGATCGCATCTTCGCCACGCAGTCGGTCGCCGCCTGCCTGAGCGACGCGCTGCGCGCGCGCTTCAGCCTGTTCGAACAGGACGCGCTGGAACTGACGCAAATGGACGCGCCCGCGCCGACGGTCTTCGGCGACGAACCGACCACGCTGTTCGCGATACCGCTCTCGCGACAGCAACCCGCGCGTGGCGATCATACGCTGTCCCTGCGCTGGCGCGGCCATGCCGTAACGCTCCACCCGGGCAGTCCTGCGCTGACCTTCGGACGCGGCACCGATTCCACCGTACAGATCGAGTCGACGCTGGTGTCGCGCCATCATGCGCGGCTGGACTTCCGTCACACGAATTTCATGCTCGCCGACCAAAGTACCAACGGCACGTTCGTGCGCATCGAGAACGATGAGGAAGTGTTTCTGCATCACGAACAGATCGTGCTGCGCGGCAGCGGCGTGATCAGCCTCGGCCGCCGCACCGGTTCGGGCGGCGGGAAGCTGATCTATTTCAGCGTGACCGCGCAGGCAACGTCAGTCGATTGATGCAGCGGTGCGGCCGCGACGCCAATACCGCAACCGGTCACGTCATCCCGGCCCAGGCCGGCGTGACGTTCGAGAGGTCGTCGGAAGGACACTGTGCAGGGGGCCGCGCGGCGGCGTGTGGTAGATACGGCCCTATTCGGCCGTCACGATCATGACCGAATTCTTCACGCGCGCCGCCAGCGACTCGAGATCGCTCGCGGCATTGCCCAGCTCTTCGATGCGCGCACGATCACTTCCCACACTGTCCAGAAACCGGCGGATCACGTCGATCTTCAGCGCATAGTTGATGTTCGGAATCGGCTGCGCCTCGGCGTCTTCGTCGCCGATCTCGCCGAGCATGGAGGTGATCATTCCCACCACTTCGCCGTGCATGTTGAGCAGCGGACCGCCGCTGTTGCCCGGTTGTATGGGCACCGAAATCTGGTAACTGCCGGGATCGTCGTGCAGCCCGTTTTCGCTGGCGATGATGCCCTGGCTCAGTTTCGGGCTGGTGCCCATGATGTCGATGCGCGGGTAACCGATGGTGAACACCGAAGCGCCGAGCGACGCCTGGTGCAGCGACAGCGGCAGGGCCGGCGGCAGCGCACCGGGGCCCGTGACCTTGAGGAACGCGATATCGTGCACCGGATCGCTGGCGACGACTTTGGCAGTCAGTTCATCGCCGTTGCGGCTCACGAGCTTGACGGTCTGCTTGCCGTTGATGACGTGGTGGTTGGTGACGGCGTAGCCGGCGGCGATCGGCCAGGCGGTGCCGACCGACACCGGCGGGTCCTCGGCGTAGGCCTTGGTCTGGGTGAAATCCGACGGGATGCCGAGTTGCTTCCGCGCATCCTCGTACCCCTGCGCGGCCGCTTTCTTCAGCCAGTAGTCGGCGTCGCGGCCGTCGTCGGGCCGCGCGTTGCCTTCCTTGATCAGGAGCGCCAGGTTGTATTGCGCGATGGGACTGTTCTGTTCGGCCGCCGTGCGATACCAGAAGGCGGCGCGCCCGGTGTCACGCTCCACCCCCGTGCCGTAGTCGTACAGGTAGCCGAGATTGATCTGCGCGTTGACCTGGCCCTGCTCGGCCAGCACTGTCCAGATTTTCGCAGCGCGCGCGTAATCACCGTTGTTGTACGCGGACCAGGCGGCTTCAAACGACGCCGCGTCGGTTTCGGAAGCCGCGTGCGCTGCCAAGGGTTGCGCGCACAGAATGAACAGGACCAGCAGGGCGTCGCGCGCCCGCGCCGAAAACGAAGCCGATCGAGTCATGGAGTTCCCCCTTCAGGTGCCTGTCGCCCGTCAAGCAATAAGCAGACCATCGGGAAACGCACGAGCGACGCGGGTGTTCCGGGCGGCGCCGGCCCACGTCATCACTGCGGCGCTTGCGCCGTGCGGGACTTGAATAGAGCGCCGTACGGCCGTGGATCGTTACGGCTTAACTGATATAGTTACAAAACCTTATATTACTCTTCTAGAAAATAGTTTGGGAGCTTGCGCAGTGCGGCGCGGATTGGCGGCACCTGAATGCGCGCATTCAGGCCAGTGGAAAACGGTGTAACTCCAGTTGCCACCGGCCCGACGGAGTGACTCGCAGCGTCAGGCAGGATGCGCCGCCGCCGGTCCGGGCGCGCCCGGCGGCTCCGGGATTCAGCACCCAGGGCACGGCCTCCGTGTCGCGACAGAGCCGGTGGCTGTGCCCGTAGATCACGGCGCGCGCGTCCGGGTATCGCCCGCGCAACCGGCGATGGCGTTCGGCCACCCGCCCCGCCGTGTGGCCATGCTCGACGACCACCAATCCGCCCTTCAGCAGCACCCTGGCCACCGGCGGCAACTGTGCCAGATGCCCTTTCTGCGCCGCGGGCCACTTGGCGGCAACGTCGTTGTTGCCGAGCACGGCGACGACCGGCGCGCCGCCCTGCGCCAGCAGACACAATACCCCGTAGTCGCCGATATCGCCGGCGTGCAACACCAGATCGACGGTGGCGGCCAGCCGCTCTACCTGCGGGTGGACGGCGCCGTGGGTATCTGCGACGATCAGTATCCGGCGCGCCGCGTCGAACACCTGCACCGCGTGGAGATCAGCCGGTGAAACCGCACTCTTTGTGGCTGGCATCGCAGAACGGCTTGTTGGCCGAGTGTCCGCAGCGGCACAACGCCGCCTTGTTACGCGTGGTACAGGCGCTGCCGTCGTGGCTGACGATGGTCACCGGCCCGCTGGCGATCAGCATCGCGTTTTCGCGCACGCTGATTTCCAGCGGCGCGGGGCCGTCCAGCGGCTCGGTTTTGGGGTCGGCAAAAACGCCATCGTGCCTGAAGCCGGCGGTGCGGTGGCTGCCGTCGCAGAACGGCTTGTTGGCCGATTGGCCGCAGCGGCACAGAACCAGATCGTCGGCGCGCGCGAGCAGGTTGCCCGCCGCGTCGAGGACCGTTACGTCGCCGGTGCACAGCAGGGGCCCGTCGGCGCGGACCTTGATGCGATTGCCCGCGCTCACGCCGCCGGCACTCCGGTGCCGCCCAGACCGCAGTACCCACCGGGATTCTTGGCGAGATACTGCTGGTGGTAGTCTTCCGCGTAAAAGAACGTCGGCGCGTCGACGACCTCGGTGCTGATCCGCGGGTAACCGGCCTGGCGCAGCCGCTGCTGATAGGCCTCAAGCGACGCCTCCGCCTGGCGGCGTTGTTCCGCATCGAAGACATAGATGCCGGAGCGGTACTGTGTACCGACATCGTTGCCCTGGCGCATGCCCTGGGTCGGGTCGTGCCCTTCCCAGAACTGTTGCAGTAACTGATCGTAGCCGATCACCGCCGGGTCGTAGACGACCAGCACCACTTCGTTGTGCCCGGTCATACCCGAGCAGACTTCGCGATAGGTCGGATTGGGCGTATAGCCGCCGGCGTAACCCACCGCCGTGGTGTATACGCCGTCCAACTGCCAGAAGCTCTTTTCGGCGCCCCAGAAGCAGCCCATGCCCCACAGCGACTGTTGCAACCCTTCCGGGAACGGCGGCCGCAGCGGATGGCCGTTGACGAAATGCGCCGCGGGCACCGGCATGCCGTCGGCGCGGCCGGGCAAGGCCTCCGCCGGCGAGGGCATGGATTTCTTTCCACCCAGACCAAACATGGCTCCACCTCCGTCGCGGCTGACGCGATTGCGTGACTTTGTCTATAGTGCACGTCGACAGACAAGGATACTAACCGATGAACCACACCGCACCAACCACACCGGAAGCGTTGCTATTGCTGGCGCCCGGCTGCCCGCACTGCCCGGCGGTGTTGCAGGCGCTCGGCGAACTGGTCAAGACCGGCGCGATCGGGCGCCTTGAAGCGGTCAACATCGCCGTGCAGCCGGAACGCGCAGCGCAGCTCGGTGTGCGCACGGTGCCCTGGGTAAGACTCGGTCCGTTCGAACTGGAAGGACTGCGCACGGCGTCCGAGTATCGCGAGTGGGCCGCGCGCGCCGGCACCACCGACGGCATGGCGGCCTGGCTGGACGAGCAGCTCCGGGAGGGCAAACTCGCGCGGGTGATCCGATTGATTCACGAACAACCGGCGCATCTCGATGCGCTGCTCGCTCTGGCCGGCGATCCAGACACGCCACTGACCGTGCGCATCGGCGTCAGCGCGGTGCTCGAAGATCTGCAAGGCAGCCCCGCCCTAAAGGCGTGCCTGCCCGATCTCGTTACCCTGTCGCAACACGCTGACCCGCGCGTGCGCAGCGATGCCTGTCATTTCCTGGCGCTGACGCGAAGCGCCGACGCGCTGCCGGTGCTGGAAGAACTCACGGGCGACGGTGAGCGCGCGGTGCGGGAGGTGGCGAATGACAGTCTGGTGGAATTGAAAGAGGCGTTGGGGGGAACCTGAGGCGCCGTTCGGTCAAACGGGGGTGACCTGGCTGCGTGGGGGTGTTGCGGCGTCACCCGATCGCCGGGCTTCGCTTGGCTCAGCCCAGGCTACATCTCTGTTCCTTGCGATGACGAATCAAGCGGAGCTTCCTTGACCCCTCTTAACCACAAAGGACACAAAGGACACGAAGCTAAGAACGGCAAAGACCTTTCTCGGGATCGTCATGCCGGCGAAGACCGGCATCCAGAGACGCTGAACCCTGGTCCGCGCAGTCAAGCCCCGGCAACAATAGCCAGAGCCAGTCCAATGCTATCCAGGCCGCCGCAGGACACCGGACGCGATCCGCAACGGTTGTGTGCTGTGGGATTCCCCCCGTTCAACTTCTGCGACGTCGGCTGGATGCCGGCCTTCGCCAGCATCACGGCTCGGCCCGAGGTGGCTTCACAATGTTTGCCTTCGCGTCCTTGGCGTGCTTCGCGGTTGACCGGCGTTACCGAAACCGCGCGCGCTCAGAACAACGCGAACTGCCCCGAATCCTCCACCGGCACTTCGAAACGCGTGCAGTCGAACGACGGCAGCCCCGGAAACGCGAGCCCGGCGACCGCTTTGCGAAATCGCTGCCCGATGAGTTCCGCGTAAACGCCCTGGCCGCGCATGCGCGCGCCGAAGCGGGAATCGTTCAGTCGGCCGCCGCGCAGGTCCTCGATGCGATGCAGTATGCGCTGCGCTTTCAGCGGTTCATGCCGCGCCAGCCAGTCCTGGAACAGGTCTTTCACTTCGTGCGGCAGGCGCAGCATGACGTACCCGGCGTCGCAGGCCCCCGCGTCCCGCGCCCGCTCGAGAATCGTCTCGATTTCCGCGTCGTTCAGAAACGGGATTACCGGCGCAACCAGCACGCCGACCGGAATGCCCGCCGCCGCCAGCCCGCGCACGATTTCGAGACGCCGGTGCGGCGCGGCGGCACGCGGCTCCAGGCGTCGCGCCAGCGCGCCGTCGAACGTCGTGATCGACACCATGACGTGGGCGAGCCGTTGCGCGGCCATGGCCGCGAGAATATCGGTGTCGCGCTCGACCAGCGCCGACTTGGTCACGAGGCCGACCGGATGCCGGTGATCGCGCAGCACTTCCAGAAGACCGCGCGTGATGCCGAACTTGCGCTCGGCCGGCTGATAAGCGTCGGTATTGACGCCCAATGCAATCGGCTGGCAGCGATACCCCGGCTTCGCCAGTTCCCGCGCGAGCAGTTCGGGGGCATTCGGTTTGTAAAAAATGCGGGTTTCGAAATCGAGCCCGGGTGAACAGTCCAGGTACGCGTGCGACGGCCGCGCGAAACAATACACACAGCCATGCTCGCAACCGCGGTAGGGGTTGATCGAGCGATCGAACGGCACGTCCGGCGAACGATTGTACGTGATGACCGAACGACTGGCGTCCTCGATCAGCTCCGTCGCGGGTGCGGAGGGCTCCTCGCCGCCCTGCCAGCCGTCGTCGGCGTCCTCGCGACGCGTGGCGTGAAACCGGTTGGCCGGATTGTCCGGCGTGCCGCGTCCTTTGACGGGGTGCTTTTGTTTCATCACCGGACCAGGGCGCCAGTCCCGGACTCAGTCGTGGGTCAGCGACTTCGCGGTGAAGAGATAGTCGCGCAGTTCCTTGTCGAAGGACGGATCGCCGCGGCGAATCCACTCCAGCAGCATCGCCGCGTGCTCCTTCTCTTCGTCGCGGTTGTGCGCGAGTATGGCTTTCAGCTCGCTGTCCTTGCACGCATCGACCCGCTGGTTGTACCAGTCGACCGCTTCCAGTTCCTCCATGAGCGAGTCGATGGCGCGGTGCATGTCCCGCGTTTCGTCGCTCAGTTCTTCGCTAGACTCGTGATATCCTTCGTGCGACATGGCTCGACTCCGAAATTGTTGGGGAACCTCTGACCGAGTCCTGAAACGTCATCCCGGCGAAGGCCGGCATCCAGTGCATTGAAACGACCGGATCCCGGCCTTCGCCGGGGTGACCGCTCGATCAGACGTTCCTTGGATGACCGTTCGTTCCCCGTGGACGTCCGGGCGCGGAAGCATGATACTACCCCGCCGGCGCCGGTTGTAGCGGAAAGCGGAGCGCTCTTTCCGCGCATGCCGGGCAGCGATGGGACTTTCACACGGAAATCGATTTTGTCTATTGAACGACCGTTGCGCGGTGCCCTGCTGGTCGGCCTTGCGGCACTGATGTTCGCATCCATGGGCGGCCTGGTGCGCGCCGCGTCCTCCAGCGTCGGCACGCAGCAGACCGTATTCCTGCGCAATCTCTTCGGGCTGCTGTTCCTGCTCCCGCTGCTGTACCGGTGGGCCCCAAGCGTCGGCCTGCGCACCGCGTACCCTCATTGGCACCTGGCCCGCAGCCTGCTCGGCCTGGCGGCGATGTACTGCTTTTTCTATGCCTTGGGAAGACTTCCGCTGGCCGAAGCCGTTCTGTTGAATTTCACCGCACCGCTGTTCGTACCCATCGCGGCCTACGTCGCGCTGGGAGAGCGCGCCGGCCGCCGGGTGGTGGCCGCCATCGCGCTCGGATTTGCCGGCGTGCTGCTGGTGCTGAAACCGACCGTCACTCTGTACTCGGGTGCCGCGCTGATCGGGCTGGCATCCGGCGCCCTCGCGGCGCTGGCCATGGTCATGCTGCGCAAACTGTCGGCGACGGAGCCGGCCGGTCGCGTGGTGCTGTACTTCGGACTGATCGGAACACTGGTGTCGGCGGTGCCGGCGCTGGCGCACTGGCGCATGCCGCCGTCGGGCGCACTGGTGCAACTGGCCGCGGCCGGCGCCTTCGCGACGGCGGGCCAATATCTGCTGAGCAAAGGCTACGGCCAGGCGCCCGCGGCGCAGGTGGCACCCTTCAGCTACAGCTCAGTGGTGTTCGCAGCCGGCTACGGCTGGCTGTTCTGGCGCGAGCTGCCGGATGCCATGACGGTCGCCGGCACGCTGTTGATCGCGGGCGCCGGCGTGCTGGCGGTGCATCGCCAGGCGGCGCTGCAGGTCTAACGGTCTGTCAGATACGGCCGAATAATGCGCTACTGCACCGGCTTGAACAGGTGTTCGCGGTAGTACCTCAGTTCGCCGATCGAATCCCTGACGTCGTCCAGCGCGAGGTGGGCCGACTGTTTCGTAAACCCGGCCGCCACCGCCGGCGCCCACCGGCCCGCCAGTTCCTTCAACGTGCTCACGTCCAGATTGCGGTAGTGAAAGAACGCTTCGAGTTCGGGCATCTCGCGCGCGAGGAACCGGCGGTCCTGACAGATGGAGTTGCCGCACATCGGCGAGGCCTTGGGCGCAACGTGGCGCGCCAGAAAAGCCAGGGTCTGACGCTCGGCGTCGCGCATCGACAGACGGCTCCGCCGGACCCGCTCGGTCAGCCCGGACTGACCGTGCTGCCGGGTGTTCCATGCGTCCATCCCGGCAAGCGTCTCGTCGGCCAGGTGAATGGCCAGCGCCGGGCCTTCCTCGATCACGTCGAGCCTGGCGTCGGTGACGATGGTGGCGATTTCGATGATGTGGTCTTCGAACGTGTTGAGACCGGTCATTTCCAGATCGATCCAGATAAGGTGGGTACCGTTGTCCGCCATGAATTCGAGCCTTTCCCGACTGCCGTTAAGGTTGTGTTGCATTGTAGCAAAGGCTACCCTGATGCGAACGGTCGAATGCCAGTATGTCGAGCACGATGCACCCTTTCACCTGGATTTTCCTCGGCGCGCTTGCGGCGTCGGTGCTGGTGCGTCTGTGGCTGGCCGGCCGCCAGTTGCGCTACGTCGACGGCCATCGCACGCAGGTGCCCGCGGCGTTCGCCGACCGCATTCCGTTGGACGCTCACCAGAAGGCGGCGGACTACACGCTGGCCAGGACCCGGCTGGAACGCTTCGCAATTGTGTACGATGCCCTGCTGCTGGTCGGCTGGACGCTGGGCGGCGGGCTGCGAGGGCTGTACGGTTTCTGGCAACCGCTCGGCTGGACCACACTGGCCACCGGTCTCGGTTTTCTGATTTCGGCGTTCTTCATCATGGCGCTGCTCGACCTGCCGTTTTCGCTCTACCAGACGTTCGTGATCGAGGAACGCTTCGATTTCAACCGCACCGATGCGCGCACCTTCATCGGTGATCTCGTCAAACAGGCGATCCTGACCCTGGTATTCGGCGCGCCGCTGGGCTGGGCGGCGCTCTGGCTGATGCAGGCCGCGGGCGCCTTCTGGTGGCTGTACCTCTGGCTGCTGTGGGTCGCGTTCAGCCTGCTGATGCTATGGGCCTATCCGGCCCTGATTGCACCGCTGTTCAACCGGTTCACGCCGCTCGACGACCCAACGCTGAAAGCCCGCATCCAGGCGCTGCTGCAAAAATGCGGTTTCAGCAGCCGCGGGATTTTCGTGATGGACGGCTCGCGCCGGTCGGGACACGGCAACGCCTATTTCACGGGACTGGGCGGCAACAAGCGCATCGTGTTTTTCGATACGCTGCTCCAGTCGCTCGAAGCGAACGAGATCGAAGCCGTGCTGGCGCACGAACTGGGGCACTTCAGGCGCAGGCACGTGCAGAAGCGCATCGCCTTCACGCTGGCCATGAGCCTGGCCGGACTCGCCCTGCTCGGCTGGCTGATCGGTCAACCCTGGTTCTTCGAAAGCCTGGGCGTAGCCGCCGGCAGCCCCGCGGTTGCACTCCTGCTGTTCGTGCTGGTGGTGCCGGTGTTCACGTTCTATCTGCAACCGGCCGCCGCCTGGGTGTCGCGCAAACACGAATTCGAGGCGGACGACTACGCCTCGCGCCAGGCCGGCGCACAGGACCTGGTTCACGCGCTGGTCAAGCTCTATAAGGAAAATGCCAGTACATTGACACCCGATCCGTTGTATTCTGCCTTCCACGACACCCATCCGCCGGCATCGGTGCGGGTGGCGCATCTGGCAGAAAGATTCTGAGGACCGATTATGAAAACCCTATCGATCTACACCGTCGCTTTTACGCTGCTGGCGGCGGCCGGCGGCGTCCGCGCCGACGCCGATGCCGCGGCAGGGAAGGCACTCCACGACAAGTATTGCCTGAAATGCCACGGGCCGGCCGTCTACACGCGGAAGGAGCGCATGGTGCAGAACCTCGCCCAATTGAACAAACGGGTGACGATGTGCCAACTGAGTGTCGGCGCGAACCTGTTCGACGAGGACGTTGCCGACGTCGTCGAATATCTCAACCAGAATTACTACCACTTCAAGGAATAGCGCGTGAACGGCGGCGATCCGAGTAACCGGCACTGCCGGCGCGACGTCGTGGCGGCCAGCGCGGAACAGGTCTCCGCGTGGATGCAGCAGCTTCATCCGGACTGGTCGCTGAGCGGGGACCGGCAGTCGATCGTGCGCCGGTTCCGGTTCAAGAACTATTACGAGACGATCAGCTTCGTGAACGCGCTGGCCTGGGTGGCACACCGCGAGGATCACCACCCGGATCTGGAGGTGGGCTACAACCGGTGCATCGTCGTTTTCAGCACGCATTCCGTCGGCGGCCTGTCGGAAAACGATTTCATCTGCGCGGCGCGCACCGACCGGCTGACCGACCAGGGCTGATGCCGCGACGCCGCGCTTGACGAAACGTCCGCCAACAACACCCTCGCCCGCCCCCGCCGTCCGGACCCAAAAAGTGCACGCGGGCCTGGTGCTGGCCCACCACGGTCAGGCCAGTCTGGTCGAAACCGAAAGCGGCGATCCGGTCCGCTGTATTTCGCGGCGCAGTCTCCCGCGCACCCTGGCCGGCGACCGGGTCAGCTTCGAGCTGCAGGGCCCCCGCGACGGCGTCATCACCGCGATCGCGGAACGGCGCACCGCGCTGGTGCGCCGCGAGCCGCGCGGCAAGCTTAAGCCGGTCGCCGCGAATATCGACCAGATCGTCGTCGTGATCGCGAGCCGCCCCAGTTTCGAACAGGGTATGCTGGACCGCTATCTGGTCGCCGCGGAAATCATCGGCGCCCGGCCCGCGGTGGTGTTCAACAAAGCCGATCTGCTCAACGATGAGGCGCGCGCGCGTCTGGAGCGGAAGCTCGCGCTCTATAGCGGACTCGGCTATCCCTTGCTGTTTACCAGCACGCGCACCACAGACGGGCTGAAAGACCTGCACGCACAGCTCAGGCATCACACCAGCGTCCTGGTCGGTCAATCGGGCGTCGGGAAATCCTCGCTGGTTCAGGCCTTGCTGCCCGAGCGTGCGGTGCGCATCGGCGATCTGTCGAACGTCACCGGACTGGGCCGGCATACCACGACCACCGCGATGCTTTATCACCTGCCCGACGGCGGCGACCTGATCGACTCGCCCGGCGTACGCGACTTCGCGCTCTGGCCGGTCGATGCACAAACGCTGGCGCGCGGGTTCGTCGAATTCCGCCCCTGGCTGGGACACTGCAAGTTCCGCGACTGCAACCACCGGGGCGAGCCGGGATGCAGGTTGGCGAACGCCGTCCAGGAAGGCCGGGCGAGCGCCGAACGCCTCGCGCGATACAACGAAATACTGACTTCTTTTCAAGATGATAGATGATTGTTCGATAATCCATCTCATAAGACGCCATCGGCGCGGTCAGATCGAAGTCCGCTGCCTGACCGGCGTCAAATCTATGGATAGGGTGGCTCGGCTATAATGCTCTTAAGTGACGCCGTTGTCTGACACAGGTTTGCTGGGGGAATGCTACGATGTTCAAACGAAGCGCAGTACTGACCGCGCTGGTCTTTTGGTGGCTGTCGCTGCCGGCGTCGGCGGACGTGCTGGTGCTGGTACACGGCTACGCCAGCGATGCGAGCACCTGGGAAGTCAGCGGCGTCAATCGCGAACTGTTTGCCGCAGGCTGGGTGCCGGCGGCGTGGAATGGACCGATTTCGGCCAAGCGCAAGAGCTACGCCGTGAATCTGCCCGCCGAGGCGCCGCTGATGGTGCAGGCCAACGTTCTGCGCGCCAGTCTGCAACTGCTGCGGCAATACTATCCATCGGAAAAGCTGATTCTGGTCGGACATTCGGCCGGTGGCGTGGTGGCGCGCCTGGTGCTGCTGGGCGGCAATCCCTTCCATGTCGATGAGCTGATCACCATCGCGGCGCCGCACCTGGGCACCGAACGCGCTGCCGAAGGCCTGGATCTCGTGGACGCCAAGCCTTTCTTCTGTCCCGGTCCGGGCATCGATTTCGTGAAATCGCTATTCGGCGGCGAAAGCTACGACTACCTGAAATATTCACGCGGCGTGCTGATCGATCTGCTGCCGAGCGGCGCCGGTAACGTGCTGACCTGGGCCAATCTGCAACCCTACCCCGACATCAAATACGTCGCGATCGTGCGGCGCACGCCCTTTGCACTGGGCGACTGGTTGGTGCCCGTCGTCAGCCAGGACATGAACAACGTACCCGCGCTGCACGGCCGGGTTGAGGTCCTGTATACGGAAGCCGACCATTTCCTGAATCCGAACGACGGTAAACTGCTGGCCCGGCTGCTGGCGGACTGACCGGATCGCCTGAACCGTTGCACGCACGTGGCTGGGAAGCGCATCCCTGGGCGCCGCGGATCGATTTACCCGGCATTACTCGAACTAGGCAAGACTTGTCAGAGCGGCCTCGGCCGCGAAGCGACGCGGCCGGCACCGGACACCCCCTTCGCGGGCAAGCGCGCGCGGGCAGGGCATCGCCCACAAACTTGCCGCTTTCGAAGTGCGTGGTGCGTGCCCGACGCGACGCGCTCAAAGGTGCAGAAGCGGCGCACTCCAGCCGACACCGCCGTCCACGGCTTCCGGATGGCCGCGATGCACGAGGCGCTCCACCTCGGCGACACGCCCGGCGGGCACGTCCACCGTCAACAGAAGTTCCCGGTGGCGCAGCGCATCGGTGAATTCGGACAGGTGCACGTCGGGCACGCGTTTCGCGAACTCCATTCCGGCGGCAAAGCTGAGCGCCATGATGGCGACCGGCACCAGCAGCCAGTAACCCGGCCCCGCGGTCAGGAGCAGGATGGCCAGCGCGACGAGTGCCGCGAAGAACAACCCCAGGTTGCCGACCCACAACCGGTTTTCCAGGCGCTCGGCCGGATCGCCCGCCGGCATTTCGGACCTGACCGGCACACCGTCGGCGCGCGCACCTTCCCCGGCGATGATCCGAATGCCGTCACGCGCAACGCCGCGCGACTCCAGCTCACGCGCGACCGCGCGTGCGTGTTCCGCGTCAGGCAACAGGAAATAAAGACGTCGATACATGGCAACCTCCCCGGCGCTCCCGCCCGATCCAGGCGAACCGCGCCATTCCACACTTGGCTTTCCAGCCAGGGCCGCGCGCTGTGGCTGCCCGGATGTCGAGCAACAGGGTGTCCGCACGCTCACTGTATAGTTAGCTCTAGATTACCCGACTAATTTAGTCAAGTTATAGACGGCGCAGAAACCCTGGGGGAATCGCATCGGGGAGACCGTTCGGTCCGATCCGCGGCACGGCCGGATGCTATCAGCGCGTGGATTGACGCCGGTCAATGAGCTTCGCTCCCGGCGTGCAGACTATTTCCAATCGAACCCTAGGTCCGTCGGGTCGAGCTGCGGTGCGCGCCTTCGCCGGGACGACGTTTCGGGCCGCGATCGGCGGTTCTCGGAAACAATGAATCGGGCGGCGCGAGCGCCGCGGCGTTAGGTGACGTCAGGCGCGCAATGCGCGCGGTGGTCCGCCGATCAGGAGCGCGGGCGGAGATTGCGCCGGGCCGGATAACCCGACGGGAGGCGATGGACGGAAGCGAAGACCGCCCGCTTGCCGACCGGGACCGTCAACCCCCTGGCCTGTACGAGCAGGGGCGCGGGCGAATCCGCGGATATCCACGAGTTCGACGAACGTCTCATTGAAAATACGCACGAATGCGATTTGTTGGAGAAACAACCCATGTCACGTCGGTACGCCAATCACGCCAGTCAGGCGGTCGAACGCTTCAAGGAAATGCTGAGCGCCTCGGGGCGCGCCCACGTCGGGGAGGGACATTTCGGCGAGCTGGCGCTTCTGATCGAGTCGGCGATCACGACCTCCGTGCTCGAAGCAATGGAACAGGCCGCCGAGCACATGGAGCAGCTCGCCCGCGACATGCGCCACCGCGCCGAGCGCTTTGAGGCACCGCCGGCATAGCCGCCGCCCGGTCGCCGCGCAAAGGCGCGCCAGGCCGTTGCGCCGCATGCGGTCGGCGGCCGCTCGGGGCCGTCAGGCGTTCGGGACACTTGCCGGCGACCGGACCGGGTCCGTTCCGCCGGTCGCCGGCCCGCCCTGGGCCGACATCACCGACCGCATCTTCCGAAGCCCCTCCCTGGGCACGATTTCGTAGATACGTCCGGCGAACAATTCGAGAAATTCCTCCCGGTGACGGACATGCGCCATATTGGCGAAACCCCAGGGATACGCCCAGAAATAGGCCAGCATGTCCTCGACGATCGCTTGCGCCGCGGTCGTCGTTTCCATGTACCCGCGCGCGTGCCCGGGCCATTCCGTCGGATCGCTCTGCCGGCAGGCGCTGATCGCCTGCGCGACATACGACGCCTCGACAACGGCGAATTCGACACCGAAGGAAAATATCGGGTCGATGAAGCCGTGACTGTCACCCACGCAGAAAAGGCCGTCGGCGGCATAATCGTCGATGCGGTAGGAATAGTTGGATAGCACCTGCACCGCGCCGACGCGCGTGGCCGCAGACATCCGCTCCGTCACCGACGCGGAGAACGACGGCAGACGCCGGTCCATGTACCTGTCGGCCGGAAGCTTGCTGGATTTGTAGCCGTCCACCGGTATCACCAGACCGACGCTGGTCACGCGCTCCGACAACGGGATCATCCATACCCATTCGTACTTTTCGCGGTGGTGGATCAAGGTGTCGAGCGCGTCGTCCGGCTTGCGGACCAGCCCCTCGTACTGGCTGAAAAAGGCGATCTGCCGGGCATAGTCCCCTGCGCGAAGCGGCCCGAACAATCCCTGCCGGTGACTGAAGCGCCGTTGTCCGGTCGCATCGATCACGAAGCGCGATTCGAGTACCGATGTCGCGTCGTCCGCCAGACGCACCCGAAGCTGCCAGCCATCCCCGTTCCGGCGCAACTCCGTGGCCTTTCCGTGCACGTGTTCCGCGCCGCGCTCGACGGCAGTGTCCAGCATCATCGCGTCGAAGCGGGCGCGCTCCACCTGCCAGGCGTCGCCGGCGCCCACGTAGAAGCTGTTGTGCGGACTGCGCGAGAAGACCCGTACGCCGCGTTTTCTCGGCGCGGCCAGTTCGAGCAGTTTCCGGTCAAGGCCCAGACGATTCAGCGCGTCGACGCATTCGGTCGTCAGCGACTCGCCGATGTGGAAACGCGGAAAATTTTCCGCTTCGACGAGCACCGGCCGAAAACCCTGTTCCAGCAGGTTCAGGGCGCTCGACGCGCCCGCGGGCCCGCCGCCGACTATCAATACGGATTCACTCACCTTGGTCCGCCTCGCTGTGTCCCGCCCCGGATTTTAACGATGGCCGGGGTGTAACGCCATGGCGTCCGGCGCCGGGATCGGCAATTCGTATGCGGCCGCCCACCGCTGTCGGTACGCGCGGTCGAAACGGCGGAAGCGCGCCGATAACCCGCCGCATCGCCCGGGAGACTCTTTAGACGGATTCCGCCCTTGCGCCGGTCAGCCCCGCTCCGCCGCGGGGATCCTGTTCGGCTGCCAGGCGCCCTGGGCGAGCGAACGCCACAGCCATTCCATCGGGCCATAGCGGAACCGCCGGATCCACCACAGGCTGAAGATAATCAGCACCGACCACACCGCCAGACAGACAAGCAGCAGCTCGCTGCGTTCGAGCCGGCCGTACAGCCCGAATCCGAAGCCGTAGAACAGGGTGATCGCGATCGCCGTCTGTCCGAGGTAGTGGGTCAGCGACAGCCGTCCGACCGCCGCCAGCGCGCGCAACGGCCCCGCGAGCGCGCGCCAGCGGCACAGGAGACCGATCAGCCCGACGTGCCCCAGCGTCATCGGCAGGCGGCCGATGTCATAGTTCACGCCCTCCATCGTGCGCAGCGCGGCCGCGTCGAAACCCTGCACCAGCGCGTGATAGACATCGGCGCCGCGCATCACGACACCGAGACCGTAGCCGGCCAGCGCCAGCACCGCATAGAAGGCGGCGGAGCGCCGCCCGTCGAGCACGCCCCAGCGATACAGCGCCATGCCGAGCAGCATCATGCCGCCGATGTCGAACAGCATATTGCGGTACAGCCCGGCGGACTGGTTGGCGGCGACCTCGGGCGCCTGCGCAACCAGAATGTCCAGGTACCCGGAACGGTAGAGTTCCAGGTCCGCCGCGACCTGCTGCCGCAGCCATTCGATGAACGCGGGGTCCACCGTTGCGGCAGCCGCGGCCTGTTCCGCGCCGCCGCCCCGCAGCGCGGCCACGATGCCGGCGAGGTCCAGCTCGACGTTGGCAAAGGCGATCGCGCCGACGCCGATCACCAGCAGCGTGCGCGGCGCCAACCCCCGCAGCGGGAAGAGCAGCAGGCCGATCACCCCGTAGTCGTACAACACGTCATGCGGCCACAACAGCAGGTAGCCGTGCACAAGCCCGAAGGCGATCAGCCAGAGCTGGCGGCGGAAATAACGGTCGACCAGCGCGAGACCGCCCGGCGCGCCGGCCAACCGGTCGAGCAGGATGGCTGCGCCCGCGCCGAACAGCATCGAAAACAGCCCGCGCATGGCGCCCTCGAGAAAAACCCCGGTGATCGCCCACAGGGTGAGATTGGCGGTGCTCGCCGTGCCGATGAGCGTGGGCAGTGCATTGGCGCCGTACGGCAGGCCGAAGGCGGCGACGGCTATCCAGAAGATGCCGAGCACGGCAAAACCGCGCAGCACGTCGAACTGCAGAATGCGCGGACCGCCGGCCGCTGCCTGAATCGCCGGTTCGGGATGCTGTACAGACATGGAAATGCTCCGACACAGATCAAGCGGTGCTGCGCGATGCGGCGCCGGCGCGGGTGCAAGCGGGCATCCGACGCAGGCGGCCGCGCGTAGATGTGTTCGGTGTTCCTGCCCGCTGCGCTTCCTTGTCAGAAGCGGCATTCACAAAGCCTCGCCAGCCATAGCCGGCCTGAGGTCCTGGCAACGTAATTCCCGGCAGGCTGTCGGAAAAAGATCAGGCGACGCGGAAACGCAGACAAGTATAGCGTACGCGCGGTACGTGCGCATTCTGGGCCGGTTTTCAAACCCCGCCGACCGTGAAGGCGCACTTACGAGAGGCAAGTCCGGCCGGCGATGGCTGCTCGCGGGAGAACATTTGCGCGAATGACACTGGGGCGGCTGTGCCGCCTCCGCGGAAATGGTAAGCAGTCGGGACGGGCCGCCTCCATCCGCCAGGCGTGCCGGCCGGGCGCGCTACTCGCAGCGCGCGGCTCATGGTGTGTGACACCCGTCAAAGGTTACCAATTAGGACACTGAATGACCTATTTGTGCGTACTACTCAAACGCACTGGCACCTGCCAGGCTGCGCGTCGACGGCAATGGTGCGCCGACCGCTCGCTTCCGCCCTTGTGGTGACAGTTACGTGACGAACAGGTGAATTTAAGGAAACAAACTCGTGACAATCGACCTTGAACCGATCCGCCGGATCACTGGCGCCCCGATTTCAACAGAAACCTGCATCGGCGTTCGCCGGCTCGAGAAATGACAATGGATATCAAGCTGACGACTGAACTATTCTGACTGGTGGCGACGACGACCATGACCGCCCTGTTCTGGATTCCGTACACACTCAAGCGCATGCTCGAGCAGAGGATACTGACCGCGCTTTGGGATCCCGAGGGACGTACCGAGACCAAACGCGCCTGGGCCGAGCGCATGATGCGCGCCCACGAAAACGCCATCGAGAATCTGGTGGTGTTTTCGACGCCGGTATTGGTGGCCCGGGCCATGAACGTCAGCACCGACGCTACGGCGACGGCCTCGATGGTCTATTTCTACGCAAGAGCGGCGCACTTTCTCGTGTTCTCGTTCAAGGTCCCCGTGCTGCGGATCGTAACGCTCCTGATCGGATTCGGCGCTCAGATGGTGTTCGCGTTGACGCTGCTGGGCATGCTGTGACGCTGGTGTGGCCCTGCTGCGGCGAACGTCCTGCCGCAGCAGGGTGTTGCGGCTGACTGAAGTACAGAGGTGACGCTTATGACAGGTTGGTATCTTATCATTACCGGAATGCTGCTCGCGCTGTTGGCGCTGTCGATCGAATTCCGCCACAAGTCGATCTGGCAATATTCGCTGGAACGCTACTAGGCGCCGTCCTCGAAGCTGATCGACAGGCTGCAGCGGCCGAACCTGCTCTCCTACCGCCTCAATGTGTACCTGATCTTGCCTCTTGTATTCGCAACAGGTCTGGTCTGTATCTATATCGGGTACGGACAGCTTGCCGTGGCAAGCGCCTAGACGTGGCGTCTCGCGCTCGTCAATAAAGTTCTCCGGTCGACCGCCCGGAGAAATCCGGGCGGGCCGCCGCGGTGCTGTATATACGGCCGCCCGCCGCCGCTCGCGGTTCCCAGGTAGAAGGAATCGCGCACCGCGATAAAGGCGACGACGTTGTCCGTCAGTTCCGACTTCCACCGGCCCCGCGCCTCCAGTTTCGCGATCGCCTCGCGCGACCCCTGGCGGGCCTGAGCGGCACGGATCGCGTCGGTGAATATCACATCCGCAACGGCGTCGGTCATGGCCTCCTGCTCCTCGATATCTCGCAGGCCGCGCGATTCAAGCGGGCCGCGTGTCGCGCATGGACGGGCGTTGTTCGAACTGCGCGTACCAGCTCGCGAGCGCCTTGCGCGCATCGCGCCAGCCCGCGCCGCAAAGCCTGAAATCCAGATAGCCGAGCGCGGTCGCCAAGGCCAGGTGGGCCAGCGACAGCGACGGCGGCAAGCTTTTCAGATCGTCGTCGGCCTGTTGCACGGCGCGGTCGATTTCGGCTGTCCAGTGACCGACCCAGTGGCCGGATTGCTGTTCCGCCGGCCGCCGCCGCTCCATCACGATGGCATAGGCGGCATCGAGAATGCCGTCGGCCATCGCCTCCCAGCGGCGGATTGTCCAGCGGTCCGTCCCGGATCGAGGGAGCAGCGGCGCGTCGTCCGACAGGGTGTCCAGGTACTCGCAGATCACGGGGCTGTCGTAGATTACCTGGCCGTCGTCGGTAATCAGCGTGGGCACCTTGCCCAGCGGATTGGCCTCGCTGAGTACGGGCACGTTTTCGAACGGGTTGCAGACCCGCTGTTCCACTCGGGCGGTCAGCCCCTTCTCGGCGACCACCAACCGGACTTTCCTCGAATAGGGTGAGGTGTTCGAATAAAGAAGCAGCATATCGGTTCACCTTCGTCTTGCGCGAATGGGAATGGTAGAAGATCGCGCAGACCACACGAAATGATTTATTGAGATACCGGACATCATATTGTGAGAATGAACGGCATCCCGAATCCACTGGGCATTTGCCGCCTGTACCGCAGCCGTTCCGGTCGGTCGGCATCGACACGGCGCGCGGTCGGCGGACGCAGCCCCGCAAAGACCTTGACGCGCGGGAGCGCGACGGCGGCCTGCGGCTCGAGCACGGCGCCGCCCATCCCGATTGGCCTTGCGGGGCTTTATCGAACCGACCTGGTCCCGTCGGCGACGGCGCAACAACCCGCCGGGAGTCGACCGAACCCTGTTGTTTAGCGGATACCGAGCCGGTAACGGTCCTGTCAGTGGAATTCACTTCAGGTGCAATTCATCACGCGTGCGTAGATTGGCGCTGAGCATGGCGAAGCCCAACGGGCGTTGGGCTTCGTGCCCCGGCCCAACGTGCATCGATTCAATGATTGTGTGAGCCTTCTGAACTGTTCGCATCGGTCCAGCGTGCAGACCCGCGAAGCGAAAAGGTCTGTGTGGGTGCCCTACGAATTCGGCCGGGCCAAGACGCGCCGGCTCCGGCTGTTCGGCGCCTTATCCGGCACCCGCGTGGAAGGGTCCACCGGTCAAAGGGCTGCCCAACTGAAAGCCGGACGCGCGCGATCGACCGCAACCTACCAGTGGGGCAAGGCGCCAGCCGAGCGGGACCGCCCTCTGCTATCCTAAGACCTATGGGAGACCGCCGCCGCTTTAGAAAGAAAGCCGACCAGTTCGTGGTCGCCGTCGTGCTGGACCTGGACACCCCCGGGTTCACGTACCGGAAGTGGGGCGCCGACCAGCACTGCAAGCGCGGCGACTGGCTGGTCGACAACGACAGCGACGTTTACACGGTCGACGGCGACGTGTTCCAGCGCACCTACCGCAACGTCGGTCCGGGCAAATATGTGAAGACCACGCCGGTGTGGGCCGAGGTTGCCACCGGGGCCGACAGCGTGCCGACCAAAGAGGGCCGGTCGCACTACGAAGCGGGCGATTACCTCGTATTCAACAACGAAGATGGCGGCGACGCCTACTGTGTCGCCGCCGCCAAGTTCGAGGCCATGTACGAACCCGACGATTAGCAGGCTGCTGAAAGACGTTCCGGCGCGTGCGGGGCAAGGCGAAGACCGGCGGGAAAACGTAATGTACGCGCACTACATGAGCATTCAGCCCCCATGCCGGGATCGGGCGTTCTGGATCGCGAATGACCGACCTCGATCGGCACGCTTTGAGATACCCTGCGACCTGGGTCAGGCCGCCCGCGGGAACGGAGCGGACAAACGCAAAGCGCGGACAAAGCTGGGAAGATGGCGGAGAGGAAGGGATTCGAACCCTTGTGGAGCGTTATGCCCCCAACCGATTTCGAGTCGGTGCCGTTGTGACCGCTTCGGTACCTCTCCGGAACTCAATTTACAGGTTGCAAATCAAGGAGTAACAGGGGGATCCTCGGGGTCTCGCACCTGCGGCCGGTAAGTGTAGCGCATCCGTCGCTGGAAATGTTAAATAATGTGGTGGCCCGGCCCGCTAAATCGGTGATCCCAATTCGCCCACTCACACGCATGCGCTCGCTCCTGGTGCTATCACTGCTGATGCTGACCGCTTGCGGGCCGGCTTCGCTTGGAAAGCATCAGTCGCAGCTCAAACGGGTCCTGACGAGTGGCGAGCTGCGGGTGCTGACGCGCAACGGCCCGACGACCTACTACGAGGGGCCGACCGGCCCGACCGGCCTGGAATACGATCTAGCGCGCGGCTTCGCCCGGTATCTGGGCGTGAGGCTCAGAATCGAAGTGGCCGACAATTATGCCGACCTGCTCAATGCGCTCGAAAAAGGCAAAGCCGACCTGGCCGCCGCCGGCCTGGCCGTCACCGAGGCACGCGCGCAGCACGTCAGATTCGGCCCGGCCTACCAGACCATCACGCCGCAGGTCGTGTATCGCTATGGCAACCCTGCACCCTCCGATCTGGATGACGTGCAGGGCCCGCTGCACGTCCTCGAGGGCAGCAGTCACGCCGAACGGCTGCTGGCGCTGAGGCGGAAATATCCCGGTCTGACCATCGAGGAAGACCCGGAACTCGACAGTGAACAGTTGCTGAGCCAGGTGTGGGAACAGGCCATCGACTACGCCGTCGTGAACTCCAACGAACTCGCCATCGATCGCCGCTACTACCCCGAACTGCGAGTCGCCTTCGACCTCGGCGACCCGCTGCCGCTGGCCTGGGCGTTTCCGCCCGGCGAAGACCGCAGCCTCATCGACGCCGCGCAGCGCTATTTCACGAAGCTGAAGAAGAACGGCCGGCTGGCGCAATTGCTCGAGCGTTATTACGGCCACGTCAGCGATTTCGACTATGTGGAAACGCGGCGCTATCTCAAGCACATCCAGGAACGCCTGCCGCAATATCGCCGCTGGTTCGTCGAGGCCGCCGAGAATACCGGCATCGACTGGCGTCTGCTGGCGGCCATCGGGTACCAGGAGTCGCACTGGAATCCGATGGCGGTCTCGCCCACCGGCGTGCGCGGCATCATGATGATCACGCAGGACACGATGAAACAGCTCGGCCTGAACTCCAGCCGCCTCGACGCGCAGACCAGCATCATCGGCGGCGCCGCCTACGTAAGACAGATTCGCGAGAAGATTCCCGAGCGCATTCAGGAACCGGACCGCACCTGGATGGCGCTGGCGTCCTACAACGTCGGTTACGGGCACCTGGAAGACGCACGCATACTCGCCGAACGTGACGGCGCGAATCCCGACCGCTGGGTCAACGTCAAGGAATATCTGCCGCTGCTCAGCAAAAAGAAATGGTACCGGCAGACGAAGAACGGCTACGCGCGCGGCCGCGAGCCGGTGCAGTACGTGGAAAACGTGCGCGACTACTACGACATCCTGATCTGGGTCACGGATACCGGCGGACTGGGACGGACCCGCACGGCGTCGACCGTGGACAACGACGGCTGACGCGGTTCAGACCGATTCTGCTGTTCACTAACCACAAAGCACACGAAGGGCGCAGAAAATAATGTCTAACCGCGAAGGACACGAAGGACGCGAAGGGAACCCCTTCCCCTTACTCGCAATGTGCACGAAGGACGAAGGAAAATAACGTCCAACCGCAAAGCAGGCGAAGGTTGAAATCTATTCCGTCATTCCGGCGAAGGCCGGAATCCATCGCGAATTCCAGTCAAGACACCTGGATTCCGGCCTTCGCCGGAATGACGGGAATCTGTAATTGCCGTGTTGCACCTTTGCAGTGAAGGCTCTTTTCCTTCGCGTCCTTGGCGTCCTTCGCGGTTAGCCTTCTGATCGAGTCGAGTCGAGTCGTCAGATTTCCAGATTGTCGATCAGTCGCGCCTCCCCCAGCCAGGCCGCGGCCAGCACGATCCAGCCGGGCTCGCTGGGCCGCGCCGGACTCAGATCCGACGCATGGCGGATGCTCACGTATTCGGGACGGAAACCCGCTTTTGCCAGCGCGGTCATCCCCTGCTCCTCCAGTGCGGCCGGCGTGCATTCGCCGGAACGGGCGGCTTCCGCGATGTCCTGCAATGTCCGGCGCAGCATCGGGGCGACGCCGCGCTCCTCGGGCGTGAGATAGCGATTGCGTGAACTCAGCGCCAGGCCGTCCGCCTCGCGCACTGTCTCGACGCCCTCGATCTCGATCGGGAAACACAGATCGCGCACCAACTTGCGGATCACCGCCAGTTGCTGATAGTCCTTTTTGCCGAACACGGCGAGGTCCGGCTGCACCAGGTTGAACAGACGCGCAACGACGGTCGCGACGCCGGTGAAATGACCGGGCCGGAAAGCGCCGCACAGTTCTTCGCTCATCTTCGGCACTTCGACGCGCGTCATCTGCGCGGTGCCCTCCGGATACACCGTTTCCACGGCGGGGGTGAACAACAGGTCCGGGTCCAGCGCCTGCAGCGCAAAGCGGTCCTCGTCGAGCGTGCGCGGATAGCGATCGAAGTCCTCGTCCGGTCCGAACTGGGTCGGGTTGACGAAGATGCTCACTACCACCCGGTCGGCGAGGTCCCGCGCCCGCCGCACCAGTTGCAGATGACCCGGGTGCAGATTGCCCATGGTCGGCACAAACGCGATCCGCTCGTCCGCACGCCGCCACTGGACGATGCGCCCTCTCAGGCCATGAACGTCGGCAAGCATTTCCACGCGGTCGATCCTCTTGCACGCGGTTGAAAGAAATTCAGGCGGGCCGGCGGCAAGGCGCAGCCCGGCGAAACTTCGCAGTGTACGCGTATTGCACGCGCAATTCGAACCGGCCTTCAACGCACAATCGCGCCGCATCAATGGTGTTCGAGCGGTTGCTATTGAGACTTACATAAGTCGGTGACAGCCGCCCACCCACGCGTTGTCATTCCGGCGCAGGCCGGAATCCATCGGGCAGGCGGCATCTGGATCCCGGCCTGCGCCGGGATGACGGCAAAGTTTGTCAACCGTGCATGCAAGCCTCAATTGAAGCTGTGTTCTGGCGCCGGGAACGCGCCGGAGCGCACGGCCTGCACATACCTGGACAGGGCGTCCGCCACACCCGCCGACCCGGCGAGAAAATCCTGGAAAAACTCGGCCGTTTTCCCGGCGTGATGCCGAGCATGTCGTACAGCACCAGCACCTGACCGTCGCAGTCGGCCCCGGCGCCGATGCCGATGACCGGAATACGCAGGGCCTTGGTCACCCGTGCCGCCAGTTCCGCCGGAATGCATTCGAGCACCAGCAGCGAAGCCCCGGCCTGCTCCAGCCGGCACGCCTCGTCGAGCAGATGTCTTGCGCCGTCCTCGTCCCTCGCCTGCACCCGGTAGCCGCCGATCTGATTGACCGACTGCGGCAGCAGACCGAGGTGCCCGCACACGGGAATGCCGCGAACGGTCGAACGCGCGGACCACGTCCAGCAGGATGTCGCCGCCCTCGAGTTTCACAATGTGCGCGCCGCCCTCGGCCATCAGGCGGCCCGCGCTGTACAGCGCCTGGTCCACCGAGCGGTAGCTCATGAACGGCATGTCGATGACGCGCAGTGCGCGGTGGCCGGCGCGCGCGACGCAGGCGCCGTGATAGACCATGTCGTCCAGCGTCACGCCCAGCGTCGAGTCGCGCCCCTGCACGACATTGCCGAGCGAATCGCCGACCAGCAGCACGTCGACGCCCGCGTCTTCGAGCAGCCGCGCGAAACTGGCGTCGTACACGGTGAGCGTGACGATCCTGTCGCCCGCGGCTTTCATGTCGTGCAGGGTACGAACCGTTACGCGGCGTGTGGATGAATCGCTCATGACTGCACCTGGTCCTGTTTCGCCTGCGGCACGGGGTTGAAATAGTGCCGGCCCTTTCTGACATTCGACAGCGTGTCGACCAGCGCCCGATAGTCGGCCTCCGAATCGATCAGGTTGATCTCCGCGGCGTTGACGATCAACAGCGGCGCCGCGTCATAGTAATGGAAAAACTCGGTGTAGGCGTCACACAAGGAACGCAGGTAACTCTGCTCGATGCGCCGCTCGCTGGCAATGCCGCGCCTGGCGATGCGTTTCTGCAGCACGTCGACCGGCGCCTGCAGGTAGATCACCAGGTCCGGCGCCGGCGCATCGACGGCCAGGTGCGAATACACCTGTTCGTACAGCACGAGTTCCTCCCGATCGAGCGTCAGGCGCGCGAACAGGCGGTCTTTTTCCATCAGATAATCGGCGACGCGCACCGGCTCGAACATATCCGCCTGGCGCAGCTCCTGGATCTGCTGCGTCCGCTGCAGCAGAAAGAACAGTTGCGTCTGCAGCGCGTGACGGCGCGGACTGCGGTAAAACCGCTCCAGAAACGGATTGTCGGCCGCGCCCTCGAGCAGCAGCTCGCTGCCGAAGGTGGCCCCCAGCCGGCGCGCCAGGCTGGTCTTGCCGACGCCGATCGGGCCTTCGACCACGATAAAACCCGGTGCTTGCTCAGCGGGTATGGACATGGTCACCGGCGTCCACCGCTTGCGCGGACGCTTCCCGCTCCAGCAGCTTTTCCAGGCCCCCGGGCGCACAGCGGCCGATCAGTTCGGACAGCGGTCCCAGCCCAGGCACGACCAGACCGGGCGCGATCTCGGCCAGCGGATAAAGCACGAACGCCCGCGCCGCGATGCCCGGATGCGGCACCGTCAGCGCGGGCGAATCGACCACCCGATCGCCGTATACCAACAGGTCCAGGTCGAGTGTGCGCGGTCCCCAGCGCTGCTTCCGGACGCGGCCCTGCGCCGTCTCGATGCGCTGCAAGGCGGCCAGAAACGCCGTCGGCGCCAGCCGGGTCTCGACACCGGCCACCGCGTTGAGGTAGTCGGGCTGGTCGGACGGCCCCAGCGGCGGACTGCGATAGAGCGCCGAACGCGCAAGCACGCGGCTGCCCTCGATGCCGTCAAGCGCCTGGAATGCCCTGTGGAGCTGTTGCCGCGGGTTATCCAGATTGCTGCCCAGACCGACGTAGGCGATGACCTGTTCAGACATCGGACGTCTTGGGCCGGCGCCGGCGGCGCTTGCGCGGCGCACGCTTGCCCTGCGGCGCGCTGTCGCTCAATTGCACCTGCTGTTCGGCATTGAGTTGCTGAAAGTCGGTCCACCAGTGCGCCAGTTCCTCCGGCGCCTCGCCGCTCTCGGCGCGTAGCAGCAGAAAATCGTAGGCTGCGCGAAACCGCGGATGCTCCAGCAGTCGATAGGGCGCGCGCCCGCGCCGGCGTTCCAGCCGCGGCTGCAGCATCCAGATCTCGCGCATGGGAAAACTGAAGCGCTTCGGCAGCGCCGTGATGCCGGCCTGTTCCGCCGTGATGCGGTTGCCGGCCATCTGCAGCGCTTCGAGCGGGCTGGCGCCGCCGGCTTCCAGCGCCTGCGCGGCCAGCCGCACCGGTTCCCACAACAGCGCGGCATAGAGGAAGGCCGGCGTCACCGGCTTGTCCTCGGCTAGGCGCGCGTCGGTATTGGCCAGCGCTTTCCCCAACAGCACCAGCGGAAAATCCTGATCCTGCTGCGCCAGCGCCGCGTCGGTGGCCGGAAAGAGATAGCGGAACAGGTCGTAGTGGCGCAGCAGTTCGAACGTCGCCAGTGAACTGCCGCCGAGGAACAGCTTCAGCACTTCCTCGAACATGCGCGCGGCCGGCACGTCGGCAAGCAGCGCGCCCATCGGCGCCATCGGCGCCACGGTGTCCGGGTGAATGCGGAATCCCAGCTTGGCCGCGAACCGCACGGCGCGCAGCATGCGCACCGGGTCTTCGCGGTAACGCTGTTGCGGATCGCCGATCAGCCGCAGCAGGCCGGCCTTCAGGTCCTGCATGCCGCCGACGTAATCGCGCACCGAAAAATCCGCGATGTCGTAGTACAGCGCATTGACGGTGAAATCGCGCCGGAAGGCGTCCTCCTCGATGCTGCCGTAGACGTTGTCGCGCAGGATGCGCCCGGCGACGCTCAGACTGCCGTCGTCCGACTCGCCGTTGCCGGCGTCGTGATTGGCGCGAAAGGTGGCCACCTCGATCACATCCCGCCCGAAGCGCACGTGCGCCAGGCGGAACCGGCGTCCGATCAGACGGCAACTGCGGAACAGCCGGTTGACTTCCTCCGGCAGCGCATCGGTGGCCACGTCGAAATCCTTCGGTTCACGTCCCAGCAGCAGATCGCGCACGCCGCCGCCGACCAGGCAGCCGCGGTAACCGGCTTCCTTGAGTTGATAGAGGACCTTCAGCGCGCCGGCGCTGATTTGAGAGCGTGAGATCGAGTGATCGTTGCGCGGGATGGTGGCGGCCTGGGCCGTACCGGATTCGGAGTCGCCGGGTTGGGTCACTTTTCGCTGTTTGTTCCTTCAAGTCCAGCGCGTATAATACCACGCTGCAAAGCCCGCAGCGGCTTTCCTTTCCAAACCAGGCTCCCTTCGTCTAGCGGTCAGGACACCGGCCTCTCACGTCGGTAACAGGGGTTCGATTCCCCTAGGGAGCGCCATTTGCAGACGGCGGACAGGCAGCCGGACGGGCGCGGTCAGTAGCGTGCCGCCTCGGCGAGTTCGCGCATGACTTCGTTGAGGGACGCCTGCCGATTGTCGGCGAAGCACACCAGGTTGCCGACGCAGCAGACGCTGGTCTGCGCGCCGCGCACCAGCCAGCCGCGCGGCGGCGTCCAACCCGGCAGCCCGGTGAACATGGAAAACTGATCGGTGTTGCCCTGCACCATGCGCTGGTAGTCGTGCGCGAACTTCGCCAGGCGTTCCATCAGCGCGCGGTCGAGCATGCCGTAGCCTTTGACCAGTGTGCCGTCGTCGCGGAACTGGCAGACGACCGCCACGCCGTCGAGCGCGAACACTCTGCGGATCATGGCCGCGACCTAGGCTTCGAGCGCGGCATACGCCGCCTCGATATCGCCAAGGTCGTTTTTCAGCACGACGCCGCGGCGGCCGCTGCCGACCGCCGACCACTCCAGACCGACCAGCGTGAAACCGCCGACCGGGTAGAACCCGCCCTGTCCCGTCACCTTCTCCCAGCCGCGCGCCTGCATGGTCGCGATCGCGATGTTGGCGACGAACACGTGCGCCAGCAGGTCGAGCGTGTCGGCGGTCAGGTTGGACCCCGGCGCCACCCGGTGATCGATCAGTTCGCCGGCATCCGAATATTCGAACGCGGCGTCCGCGCCGGCCAGCGCCATCAGCTTGTCCAGTTCACTCATGGCAGCTCCAGGTCCAGCGCATCTTCGGGTCTTTGCCGGTCACACCAATTCCTCGACGCCGGCGAGCCGGTCCTGCATGCGTTTCAGTACGCGATTGAGCGCGCCCGGCTGATTCTCGACGAAACAGAAGACATTGGCGATCACGCATACGGAAAAGGCAGGCCCGCGCACGATCCAGCCATGCGGCGGATCGAACGGATAGTGGTCGGTATTGGCGCAGAGAATATCGGTCTGCATGTGCGCGCCCAGCGTGGTCGCGCGGCACATGATCGACGCCATGCGCGCCATCTCGTCGGTGAGCCGGCCCTTGTAGTGATAGCGATCGCCGCGATAGGCATATTCCCCGGCCGCGATCACGCCGGGCATCAGGGCCAGATCCGCGTAGACACTCATGCTGCCGCCCTTTCCGCGCCCCGTTGAATCGGCGCCCGCGACCCTGCGCGCGGCTTGCGCCGTAGACGACGAAAACGCGTTTGTTGTTTGCACGGATGAGACAGGGAAGCACAGAACCTTCGGTCGCACCGCCGGCCGTGCGCGCTGCGCGGAGCCTGCCCCTGTCGATCTCCTCCCGCGGCCATTCTTAACATAGCCTGTCGCCCCTGTCACCCTTGCGCGCAGCGGCCGGCGGCCGGTACGCTGTCGCGGTGCGACTGGCTGGCAGGATCCGATGTCCGATTCCGATACACCCGCGCCGGCCGGCCTGTTGGACCGGCTTGCCGCGCTGCTCTACGATGCGCTGTTGCTGCTCGCCCTGCTGTTCGTCGCCACGGCATTGCTGCTGCCGTTCACCCGGGGCGAAGCGCTGCAGCCGCACAACCCCTTCTATTCGACCTACCTGTTGTTCATCAGCTTCTTTTTTTTCGGCTGGTTCTGGATGCACGGCGGCCAGACGCTGGGCATGCGCGCCTGGCGCCTGCAGCTACGGCGCCTCGACGGCAAACCCCTGACCTGGTGGCACGCGCTGCTGCGGTTCCTGACGGCGATTCCTTCCTGGGCCTTGGGCGGACTGGGATTCTGGTGGATGCTGATCGACCGGCGCCGCCTGACGTGGCACGACCGCATCTCCGAAACCTGCATCGTCCGTCTCGCGCGAAATCCCCAGCGCTAGCGCGCACGCCTGAGCAGCACCGCGACGAGGATGACTGCCAGCGACGTCGGCAGCCAGGCGGCCGCCGCCGGCGGCAGACCGCAGACCAGTCCAGCCTGCGCCAGGGTGTCGCTCAACAGCCTGAAACCCAACCCGATGAGCACACCGGACAGCAGGCGCGTCGCGGTGCGCCAGGGGCGCGCGGGGAGCAGGACCAGCGCAAGTCCCAACAGCAGCATGACCCAGGTCGTCACCGGCCATGCCAGGCGCGTCCAGAACGACAACGCGTAGCGCCCCGTCGCCAGATCGTTGGCCTTCAGGTAGCCGAGGTAACGGCGCAGGTCGGTCAGCGACATCTGTTCGGGCGCGCGCATCAGCGCCTGCACCAGCGCCGGGTCCGGCGGGTGATCCCAGACGGTCCGCGTGCTGTGCCGCCCGATAACCCGGCCGTCGCCGAAGACCGTTTGCCCGACATCCTCGAGATACCAGCGCCCGCCGTCGTAGCGCGCCGCGCGCGCCGCGCTGATTTGTTTGAGGCGCCGGTCCGGGTCGAATTCGAGCACCTGGACGTCGGAGAGCAACTGCGGTGCTTCGACCGCGCCGATGTGGATCATGCGCGGCCCGTCGCGCACCCACAGCTCGCGGCTGCGTTCGACACCCAGATCCGGCCGTTCGCTGCCGGCGCGCAATAACTGCGCGCGATAGCCGGCAGCGGGCGCCACGCCCTCGCCCAGCCACAGCGCCGGTAGGCTCAGCGCAACGCCGGCGGCCAGCGCCCACAGCGCGAACCGCACCGGCGCAAGCCCGGCGCTGCGCGCGGCGACCAGCTCGCGGTACGCCGCAAGATCGCCCATGCGCCACAGACCGCCGATCAGACAGGCCATCGGAAACAGTCTGTAGGCACGCGCCGGCACACCCAGCGCGACTTGTCGCGCGAAGAGACGGCTGTCGCCATCGGCAAGGTTGCCGAACACGGCGAACGTCAGATCGACGGCCAGCAGAAACACCCAGACCCAGGCGATGCCCGGCATCAGTTGCCGCACCACATAGACCGACAGGCGCGTCACGCGCGCCACCCGATACGCCGGACTCCGGTCACCGCCGCGCTCAGCAGCACGGGTACCGCGTGCACCCACCAGAGCCCGGGCCAGGGCGCAAGCGTCCCCCTGGCCATGAAGTCATGGGCGACGCCGAGCAGCATGAAATAGACGGCGAAGATCACCAGGCCCAGCGACAGCAGTCCCAGTCGCCCGCCGCCCGGCGCATCGCGGACCAGCCAGACCGCGCACACCGCCAGCACCAGCGCCGACAGCGGACGCGCGAGGCGGCTCTGCCATTCGGCCTGCGCTTCGGGCGCGGCCGAGCGGCGCAGCCGCGCGGTCGCCACCGCGTCCCACCGGAACGGCGCGTCCGCCGCGCCGGCCTGCAGGTCGATGGTGTAACGCGCGAAATCCAACTCCTCGAAATCCATCTGCCCCGGGCTTCCCTGATAGCGGTGACCCTGCTCGAAGCGCAGCGACTGTTGACCGTCGGCGCCGGTTTCCAGCGTCGCGCGCGCCGCTGACAGCCAGGCCGACCGGCCGCGCTGTTGGAGCCGCGCGAATACGCCGTCGAGCGTCGCGCCGTCCGCGCCGGCGGTTTCCGCGAACAGCAGCAGTGCGCCGCCGCGCAGACTGATGAAACGCCCCGGCGCCCACAGGTTGGCGTCGTGCGCCGCAAGCGCCTCGGCCTTGACCCGGTAGCCGGCGTCGACCGTCGCCGGCACGACGAACAGGACCAGCAGACCGTTCAGAAACGCGATCAGCAGCACGCTGGTCGCCAGCGACCTGACGTAGTCCAGCGGACCGAACCCGCTCGCCGCGAGCGCCACCGATTCGAACGTCCTGGCGGCGGTTTTCAAGGGTCAGGAGCACCGCGGCGTACAGTGCGAGCGGCATGACGAACACGGCGAAGCCGACCGACTTCAGCGCGGTCAGTTTCAGGATCAGTCCGCCGGACAGCCGACCGCCGACCGCCTCGCCCAGATACAGCGAAAAGCGCGCGCTGAGCAATACCAGCCACAGCACCAGCACCAGCGCCGCCCAGGTGCGCAGTACGTCGCGATTCAGCGCGCCGGCAATAATGCGCGACATGCGGCGGCGAAAGCATTGGGCGCGCCAGCCGTGTTCCAGTACACTAGCGCGCAACGGTTCGCGGCAGGAATCCCAGGGTCTAAGCGCATGGGAGTACCATAGCCAGATTCCCGAACCACTGCAATTGAGCCAGGAGTCACACATGGATTTCACGGTCAAGACGGGCGACCCCGCGAAGCAGCGCACCGGTTGCCTGGTGGTCGGGTTGTTCGCCGCGCGCCAGTTGTCGGCCACCGGCCAGGCGCTCGACAAGGCCACCCACGGTCAACTGACGGAATTGCTCAAGCGCGGCGACATCGGCAGCCAGCGCGGCACCACCACCCTGATCCATGCGCCGCACGGCCGCGTGGAGGCGGAGCGCATCCTGGTCGTCGGTTGCGGCGACAGGAAGGATTTCGACAGCCGCGCGTTCGTGCAGGTCGCCGCGGCCGCCGCCCGCACACTGGATTCGAGCGCGGTGACCGACGCCATCAGTTATCTCACGGAACTCGACGTCGAAGGTCACGGCATGGCGTGGAAAGCGGCCCGGCTGGTGATGGCGGGACACAGCGCCGTCTACCGGTTCGACGAACTGAAAAGCAGCGCCAAACCGCCCAAACACCCGCTGCGCAAACTGCACGTCGGCGTGACCGATGCGGCCGACCAGGACGCCGCGCGCGAGGGCATCGTGCAAGGCCGCGCGATCGCCCACGGCGTCGAACTGACGCGCCGACTCGGCAACCTGCCGGGCAACATCTGCACGCCCACCTATCTGGCCGAACAGGCGCGCGAGATCAGCAAACGCTCGACCAAGATGAAGTGCGACGTGCTGGAGAAGCGCGACATGGAGAAACTCGGCATGGGTTCGCTGCTGTCGGTCGCGCGCGGCAGCCGGCAGCCGCCCAAGCTCATCGTGCTGCACTACAACGGCGGCACGAAGACGGACAAACCGGTGGCGCTGGTCGGCAAGGGCGTGACCTTCGACTCGGGCGGCATCTCGATCAAACCCGGCGCGGCCATGGACGAAATGAAGTTCGACATGTGCGGCGCCGCCAGCGTGCTGGGCACGCTGGCGGCCTGTCTCGAGTTGAAGCTGCCGCTGAACGTGGTCGGCTTGATTCCGGCCACGGAAAATCTGCCGGACGGCGACGCCAGCAAACCCGGCGACATCGTCACCAGCCTGTCCGGGCAGACCATCGAGATTCTCAATACCGACGCCGAGGGCCGGCTGATCCTGTGCGACACGCTGAGCTATGCCGAGCGTTTCAAACCCGCGGTCGTGATCGACATCGCGACGCTGACCGGCGCCTGCATCGTTGCGCTGGGCCACCATGCCAGCGGCCTGCTCGCCAACGACCAGACGCTGGCCGACGAGCTGCTGGATGCGGGACGGACTGCCGTGGACCGCGCCTGGCAGTTGCCGCTGTGGGACGAGTACGACAAGCAGCTCGAAAGCAACTTCGCCGACATGGCCAACATCGGCGGCCGCGACGCCGGCACCATCACGGCCGCCTGTTTCCTCGGCCGGTTCACGCAGGACTACCGGTGGGCGCATCTGGACATCGCCGGCACCGCCTGGAATTCGGGCAAGGAAAAAGGCGCGACCGGCCGGCCCGTGCCGCTGCTCACGCAGTTTCTGCTGAACCGTGCGGCGCGCGGCGCGGCGGCGTGATCCGCCGGTGACGCGCGTGGACTTCTACCTGCTCGCCGACGGCGACGCCCAGGCGCGCGCGCGCTTCGCGTGCCGGCTGGCGGACAAGGCCTACCGGCTCGGCCACCGCGTATTCATTCATACCGAGTCGGCCGAGCAGACGCGCCAGCTCGACGACCTGTTGTGGACCTTCCAGCAGAACAGTTTCGTGCCGCATGCACCTTGCGATGGCGACCAGCCGGCGGCACCGGTGATGCTCGGCCATGCCGCTGACCCGCCGGTTGCCGCCGAAGTGCTCATCAATCTGGCACCCGACGTGCCGCTGTTCTTCAGCCGCTTCGAGCGTGTCGCCGAGCTGGTCGACGAGCAGCCGCAGGTCCGCGACCAGGCGCGGGCGCGCTACAGTTTTTACAAAGAGCGCGGCTATCCCCTGAGCACCCACGATATCAAGAACTGAACGCATGGCCGAGACGCCGTTACAGACCGATGCCGACGGCATTCCGATCCTCGACGATATCGTCGATCCCGAGGCGCCGGAGGAATGGCAGACCGTGACGGCCGAACTCGACATCCTCGACCACGCCGTTCTGGACCAACTGAGCGACGACCCGGCGATCAGTCAATTGCTGGACGACATCACGGCCGATCTGCAAGGCCTGGTGACCTGGAAGATCGAGGAATTCGTCAAACAGGAAATCCAGCAGGTCATTCATGAGGCCGCGCACCGCGCCGCCCCGCAGCTCGCCGAGAGCATCCGCGCCCAACTGCGCCAGGCCCTGCCCGCCCTGCTGGCCGAAGCCTTCAGCCGCCGCGGCGGCTAAGAAAAACCGGGGTCAGAACAGAATGGCACTTACTTAACTCTGAATTCAGGGGTTTCGTCATTCCGGCGAAGGCCGGAATCCAGGAAAACTACCACTATTGCAGATTCTGGATCCCGGCCTTCGCCGGGATGACGGCAGTTCTGGGCTTAAGTAAGTGCCATTCGGGTCAGAACACAGTTTTTCCCTAATATTCGCTGCGAACACGCCGGGAGGGAGGATGAGCCGCATTCATGTTTGGTGAATATTAGAGAAAACTGTGTTCTGACCCCGGTTTTTCCAGGTCTTTTCCAGCCCGATTGGGATCCCGCCCGCGCGCTTATCGCCACTCCGATTATGCCAGTATAATCGCCGCTTTGCTCTTTCCTCCGTACAACCGCCCGCCGGGCACCCGACACGAGCGCCATGGAAAAGACCTACAACCCGCACGCCATCGAACAACGCTGGTACGAGACCTGGGAGAAGAATGGCTATTTCGCGCCGCGCGGCGATGACGCGCCCTACTGCATCATGATCCCGCCGCCCAACGTCACCGGCAGCCTGCACATGGGCCATGCGTTCCAGGACACGCTGATGGACGCCCTGACGCGCTATCACCGTATGCGCGGCGACACCACCCTGTGGCAGGCCGGCACCGATCACGCCGGCATCGCCACACAGATGGTGGTCGAGCGCCGGCTCGAGGCCGAGGGCAAGACCCGCCACGACCTGGGCCGCGAGCGTTTCATCGAACGGGTCTGGGAATGGAAACAGCACTCCGGCGGCACCATCACCCGCCAGTTGCGCCGCATGGGCGCGTCGCTGGACTGGTCGCAGGAGCGCTTCACGATGGACGACGGCCTGTCCGAAGCGGTCAAGGAAGTGTTCGTGCGCCTGTACGAAGAGGGCCTGATCTACCGCGGCAAGCGGCTGGTCAACTGGGACCCGGTGCTGCACACCGCAGTGTCGGACCTGGAAGTGCTGTCCGAAGAGGAAAGCGGCCACCTGTGGCACCTGCGCTATCCCTTGACCAACGGCACCGGCCACCTGGTCGTGGCCACCACCCGGCCCGAGACGCTGCTGGGCGACTGCGCGGTGGCCGTGCACCCCGGCGACGAACGCTACGCGCACCTGCTGGGTGAGTTCGTCGAACTGCCGCTGACCGGGCGGCGCATTCCCATCATTGCCGACGAATACGTCGATCCGGCGTTCGGCACCGGCTGCGTGAAGATCACCCCGGCGCACGATTTCAACGACTATGCCGTCTGGCTTCGGCACCGCGACGAGGTCGCCATCAGCGGCCAGCCGCACGGCGGCCTGATCAACGTGTTCACGCCCGATGCCGCGATCCGCGCCAACGCGCACGACGAGGATACGCTGATCCCGCTGGCCTACCAGGGCCTGGACCGCTACAGCGCGCGCAAGCAGATCGTCGAGGATCTGGAGGCGCGGGACCTGCTCGAACGCATCCAGGACCACCGCCTACCGGTGCCGCGCGGCGATCGCTCGGGCACGGTGATCGAGCCCTTTCTCACCGATCAGTGGTACGTCAAGGTCGGCCCGCTCGCCGGCCCGGCCATCGCCGCCGTCGAGAAAGGCGCTATCCGGTTCGTGCCGGACAACTGGAAGAACACCTATTACGACTGGATGCGCAACATCCAGGACTGGTGCATCTCGCGTCAGATCTGGTGGGGCCACCGCATCCCGGCCTGGTACGACGACCAGGGCAACATCTACGTCGGCCGCTCGGAACAGGAGGTGCGCGACCGCCACGGGCTGCCCGCCGAATGTATTCTGGCGCAGGACGAGGACGTGCTCGACACCTGGTTCAGCTCCGCGCTCTGGCCCTTCTCCACGCTCGGCTGGCCGCAGCAGACCGAGCGCCTGAAAACCTTCTATCCGACCAGCGTGCTGGTCACCGGCTTCGACATCATCTTCTTCTGGGTCGCGCGGATGATCATGATGGGCCTGAAATTCATGGGCGACGTGCCCTTCCGCGAGGTCTACATCCACGGCCTGGTGCGCGACGCCCACGGCGACAAGATGTCCAAGTCCAAGGGCAACGTGCTCGACCCGATCGATCTGATCGACGGCATCGAACTGGACGCGCTGGTCGCAAAACGCACCAGCGGCATGATGCAGCCGCACCTGGCAGAGAAGATCGAGAAGCAGACGCGCAAGGATTTCCCCGACGGCATTCCCTCGTTCGGCACGGACGCGCTGCGGTTCACCTTCGCCGCGATGGCCTCGACCGGGCGTGACATCAACTTCGACCTGGGTCGCATCGAGGGCTACCGCAATTTCTGCAACAAGCTGTGGAATGCCGCGCGCTACGTACTGATGAACACCGAGGACCGCGACTGCGGCCAGCACGGCGGCAACGTCGAACTGTCCATCGCCGACCGCTGGATCCTATCGCGGCTGGAAAGCGCCATCGCGCAGATTCATGACGGCTTCGCCAACTACCGCCTGGACAACGCCGCGCAGGCGCTCTACGAATTCACCTGGAACGAATACTGCGACTGGTATCTGGAACTGTCCAAGCCCATGCTGACCAACCCCGACAGCCCGGAAGTCGCCCAACGCGGCACGCGCCAAACCCTGGTGCGCGTGCTCGAGTCGTTGTTGCGCCTCGCCCACCCGCTGCTGCCTTTCATCACCGAGGAAATCTGGCAGCGCGTCGCCCCGCTCGCCGGCGTCGAAGGCCCGACCCTCATGCTGCAACCCTACCCCGCAGCCGACGCCTCGCGCGTCGACGCCGAAGCGAGCAGCGACATGGAATGGGTGATGCAGTTCATCCTCGGCGTACGCAAGATTCGCAGCGGCTACGACATCAAACCCTCGCAACCCCTGCCCGTGCTGCTCGAAAACGCCTCGGCCGAAGACCGCGAAAAGCTCGCCGCCAACGCGCACTACATCCGGTTCCTGGCCCGCACCGAATCCATCACCCCGCTGGAACCCGGCGCAACCCCGCCGGAATCCGCGACCTCCTTGGTCGGCAACATGAAACTGCTGATCCCGATGGCCGGCCTGATCGACAAGGACGCAGAACTCGCGCGCCTGGACAGGGAAATCGCCAAGCGCGAACAGGAGGTCGCGCGCATCGAAGCGAAACTGGCGAACAGCGGGTTCGTCGACAAGGCGCCGGCGGCGGTGGTGTCGAAGGAGCGCGCACGGGCGGAGGACGTGCGCGGGGCACTTGGTAATCTGAGAGAGCAGCGCGCGAAGATTGCAGCGCTGTAAAGGGCTTGTTTAGCCACGAAGGACGCGACGGAAAAAAATTTCTTGGTTAACGGCCGCGGCTAGGAATACGACACGTCAGGCCGCACGAGTCAGCGGGTGGCTCGAATCCAGAGACGTTTCCACGACGCTGGAGCGATGGCAACACCAAAGACCGACAACAACCCACATCCCTAACAGCGTGAGGGGATCAGACATCTTGGGCTTGCCAGGACGTTCACCGTAAATGACCCCGAATTGTTATACCAGCCAAACCCATCCATCGTACCAAGGTAAAGACGGGTTGCTCCGGTCGGGACAATGAATTGCTGCATCTCGCCGGATCCATTGAGGCCGTCTCCGATGAAGAATGGTTGCTTTAATTCAGGCGCTAAGGAGGAAAAATTAATTCCCATAACCTCAAAATTGAGGGCGGCAGGTGCAGCAGAAAGATCCGGCTGTTCATCGCTCAGGAAGATCCCCATTAGAGAATTGATTGGAGCCCTGACATCCGATATTCCATTCAAGTCCCCGGGACTATGCGAATAGAACGCCCCGCCGTCTGGATCATTACATGTTGGTGGGCAACCCCCGGTGTGGAGTACGCCGCCGGTTGCCCTGAACGCCAGTGCATCCCCTGGCGATATTCCGATCCCTGTTACAAGCGCGGGAGAATGTGTGGGCGCAACGTCGCCGGTGCTGGCAGTCGAGCCGTCCGGCATCCCCGCCAACCAGATATCAGATGTACCTGGAACGACAACCTGAATTGCGCCGGCCGCATTGGAGTTCATGAGCATCAATGCGGCCAACGCGTAGCTGAAGTAATCAAGTTTGTGCAAGTATGTTCGCACGCTATCTGGCTTGTCCATTCTGGCACCTCCTGTTTGAGAGTTGTCTTATTCATCGCCACCCCGGCGTCACCCCTCTTCGACTGGCAGCCGTGTTTAGAGTCCGCTGGCTGCTGTAGCCGACTTCTCGGCCGGTTGTCTTGCACAGGCGGTGGACGCCAGACCGCCCAAGGCTTTCGTCGGTGGCCCCTCATTATACTCACAGCACCAGGCTTCGACGACGGCCTGCACGCCGAGTGGGGCGCAAAAGACCGCGTGGTCGTGCGCTAATCGGGGTTAATCGAAAACGTCATATCCACCCCTTGGCGGTTGCGAAGCCCGGATTTGCGAGGCGAATGGCGTGATCTAACTACCAGCACCTATGATGCGATCGGCAGACTCGGCATTGGCTTCTTTTCCATCTTCACGCTGGGTGAGCGAGTGAGCGCTTACGGATTACTCGCAGGCAGCTCCAGGACTCACCGGAATTGTGTTTGCGAAACCGCAGGACGATCTGGCCACAACATCCGCCGTACCCGATACATCGATCGACGCAGTGCGTCGGTGGGCAGAGTCACAAAAACGGCTAATGCTCGACCACGGACCTATCCGTGCAGATGATAGCGGACTCCTTGCCCGATTCGGTGCTGTGCACGAAGGCCTGACGCTCGGACAGTTCGGAGGTGAATCAATAATCTATGATGAATTTATCGATTCCGCGAAAATCGCTCACCAAGTTGTTATCCATAGTGGCGACGTGGTACATGATCGTGATGATGACGTAACTCGATGCCAATTCGAGGATGAATTCGTACCTGACAGTTCTGCTAGAACTCCCAGGTATTGGTGCAGTTCAATGGATGTCCAGCAACGACAACCCCTCTGGCCTCAACTACGGACTTTGGAATATCAGCGCTGTTGTCGAACATGCGTCAGCGACAGCATGCGCAAAGGTAGAGTGGCGTGAAGACTATGTGTGCGTCGGGACTGCTGATGGCACTGAGATCTTCCGCGGCCGCGACATTGCAATGCCTGTTCCGGGAGCTGGGGATGAATAGAGCACAATACCCGGATTTCCGCGAGCGCAGGTGGAAACACGACCAATCCGACATCGGACGTCGCAGCTTCGGCCATTCTAATTGGACGCCGAACCTTGGGTTGTGACTGACTCGAAACCGGGATGTAATTGTTTCGACACTGGAGCCACCCATATGCAGACTAAGCCGCCAACTCCCGCAGCACCTCCGGATGCCGCAGCGCAATCAACAACAGCGCCTTGGCCGGCCCGCTGGGCTCCCGCCGCCCCTGCTCCCACTCCTGAAGCGTACGCACCGACACACCCAGCAGCGCCGCGAACTGCGCCTGCGTCAGACCCGTCTTCGCCCGCGCCGCCGCCGCGGCGGGAATGTCAACCTGATGCGCCCGCGCTGGGCGCCCGCGCTTCATATCACGAACGGCCTGCAGAAGTTCCTCGCCGATGTCGCGTGCCGCATCGCGCTTGTCGAGTCGCCTGTTCGTCAGTCTAGCCATGGTCGAGTTCGTCGCGTATGGCGCGAAGGATATGCGCTGGGATGTTGTCCCTGGCGCTCTTGCCATAGATCAGCAGCAGCCAGATCTTTCCTTCGCCCAATTGATTAAAATAGATCACTCTGACGCCGCCCCGCTTCCCGGTGCCGCGACGCGTCCAGCGTACCTTTCGGCAACCCCCCGGATCCTGGGATGACATCACCCGCCTGAGGGTTCATCGCGATCCAGGCGACAAATTCCCCAAGCTCCGCCTCTGTCCAATAGCCGGCGCAATAGCGGCTGAACAATTCCGTTTCGGCCAGGGTCCACATCGGGCGATACTACGTCATTGACGTAGGCATTGTCCAGTCTCGCCACGTCGAGGGAGAAGCAAACGATGAGCTTCGACGACGTTGTCTGCGTACGGTTTATCGTCAGGGTATGGATTCCGGCCTTCGCCGGAATGACGTAACCGGATTAGTGGCAGTCACGCCGAATCCGACCACATCCCCGATCAACGTTTGGTTCCGCCCGGAACCGACGCCCGCCCGGTCTCCGGATTGCCGCATCACGCGCCCGATCGTCGTGAGTTTGACAGACGTTTGCGCGAGTTAGCGCGCCTTTGCGGTCAAGGATGTTTCTTAGTGCACTTCGTGTGCTTTGTGGTTAAGAAGTTCTAACCTTCGCGTCCTGCGCGGTTAAACAACAAGTGAGGCCAACCTCACGACGTTGCCGTCATACTCACCGCAAACTTGACCAGCCCCCACACCGTCAGAATGAACACCAGCGTCGCGATCAAACCGACGACGATGTAGGTGACGACGCTGCCTTGGGCGAAATCCTCCTTGTGCTTGCCGCTGCTCTGCACGCCGAACATCGACGCGCCCACGCTGCGAATCACGCTGAACAGCGACTGACGGGGTTTCGGTTTGGAGTCCTGCATGCGATCACCTGAATTGGATTGGAAAAAAAGCCCGCGATCGCTCGCGGGCTTTTCGGGTGGGGCAGCGCCGACCGCCTAGGGCGCGGCGACGCCCAGTTTTTCCAGCGTCGCCATCGTCAGGCCGCCGGTCGGCAGATCGTTTTTCTGCTGGTACTGATCGACCGCAACCAGGGTCTGACGGCCGACCACACCGTCCACCGGACCCGGATCATAGCCGGCTTTCCTCAGGGCGCCCTGGATCTGCAGAATCAGATCCTTGGTCATGTTGGTTTCACAGAGCACGCGCCGCCATTCCAGCTTGGCGTCGGAAACTTTCGCACGCTTGGTGAGCGTCTCTTTCTCGGCCGGCACCTTGATGCGTTTTTCCTGGGGCGGCGACACCAGTTTGCGCACTTTCTGCGTCTGGTAGACGGCCGGAATCTCGATCTTCTTCACCGTGGCCGGGGTCTTGATCACGTCCTTCTTGAGCACTTTGAACTTGGCAGGCACTTCCACACGACACAGTGTGCGGGCCGTGGGCTTGCCGTCGCCGGTTCCGCCGTCGAGCACCCAGCTCGTCTTGGCGTCGGACACTTTCACGCGCTTGGTGACGGTATCGTACTCGGCGGGGATCTCGCTTTCCTGCTGAGTCGCCGGCGCAACGAGCTTGCGCACTTTCTGCACGGTGTACTGCGCGGGAATCTCCACCTTCTTGGTCGCCGCCGGCGTTTTCAGCACACGTTTGGTGACCTCCGTGTACTGCGCCGGCACTTGGACCAGACACATGATCTCGCCGGTGCCGTTGTCCAGACGCTCGACCGGGCCGTGCCCCGATTTCCAGGTGGTGTACGCGGCGCGCTGGACCACCTTCTCGGTAACCGTTTCATATTCCGCCGGCACTTCGACCAGTTTCGAGGACGCCTCGCTGACCAGCACCTTTTCTTCGACCGTCTCGTATTTCGCCGGGACGATTTCGTACTTCTTCGACGCTTCCTTGATCAGCACTTTCTGCTCTTCGTCCTTGTACTGCGCCTCGTCGTAGAATTCATTGAAGCACTGACCGGCGGACGCGGTTTCTGGCAGGCCCAGCGCACGGGCGCCGGCCACCAGACTGGTGTCCGCGGCCTTGGCCTTGTCGTCGGTGCCGGTGCGCCAGACCAGACGCGCCGGTTCGGTTTCGATGCGTTCTTCCTGGGTTTCGTAGACGGCCGGAATCGGCACGATATTCTCGCCGCCCTGCTTCACCAGTACCTTTTCCTCGACCATTTCATAGCGCGCGGGAATGATTTCGATCTGTTCGTAGGCGTCGCGTTTCACGACCTCCTGTGTCTCGTTCTTGTACTCGGCGGGAATCATCACTTTCGCGTAGCACTCGCCGGGTTTGGCGTTCGGCAGCGCCTGGCTTGCATTGACACTGGCCAGATCCCCCCCTGTTTCTTCGGCAAATCCTGAGCTGGCGACCAAAGCGAAAGACGATACGATGGTGCAGGACAGCAGAGTAGCAGTTATCTTCATAGGTGGTTTTCCCTTGGCATCCTCAAATATAAGTGCCCGGTTCAGGCTCAAGGGGGGAACTATAGCCCAGCCGTTCCACCCTGACAAATCAGGCGGCGCGCGGGTGCACTATGGCAAAATGGCAGCGTCGCCGCCGCTCGGGGCCCGATGCCCCGCGGCGCCAATCCACCGGCGCCCGCCGTCGTTGTCCCCGACAAACCCTTCGGTCTTCAATTTGAAACGTATTGTTATTCTGGTGCTTTTGCTGGTCTGCGCCGGCGCCCGGGCGGACTCTGGGGACTATTTCCTGCAATTGCCGAGGCACGGGCTGACCAGGGACGACCTCGCGGTGGTCGTCAACGACGCCGACCCGCTCAGCGTCAGGATCGGCAACTATTACCGGGAAGCGCGTGACCTGCCGGAAGCGCACCTGATCCACATCCGGTTCGACGCCGGCGGCGGGCGCTCGATGCCCGCGGATCAGTTCGCGGAGATCCGCAAAGCCGTGCTCGCGCAGCGGCCGGCCGGCGTTCAGGCGCTGGCGCTGACCTGGGCGCTGCCCTGCCGGGTCGAGTGCATGTCGATCACCTCGGCGTTCGCCTTCGGCTTCGACCCCGCCTGGTGCTCGGCCGCGACCTGCGCGCCGACCCGGCCCAGTCCCTGGTACGCCAGCCGCAGCACGTCACCCTTCGACGATTTCGGTATTCTGCCCACCATGGCGATCGCCGCGACCGATTTCGCGCAGGCGAAGCGGCTGATCGACCGTGGCGTGCAAGCGGACGGCACGCTTCCGGACGGCACGGCCTACCTGGTCAGCACCAGCGACCGAGCGCGCAATGTGCGCGCAAGGTTCTATCCGTACATCGCACAACGACTGGCCGGCTGGCTGAAGACGCGCATCGTCGAGACCGACGCGCTGCGCGACCGCACCGACGTGCTGTTCTATTTCACGGGCCTGGCGCGGGTCGCCGGACTGGAGTCGCTTCACTTTGTGCCGGGCGCGGCGGCCGACCACCTGACCTCGGCCGGCGGCGTTCTCGACGGCACCCATCAGATGAGCGCCCTGCGCTGGCTCGAGGCCGGCGCCACCGGCAGCTACGGCACGGTCGTCGAGCCTTGCAACCTGCTGGAAAAATTCCCCAACCCGGGCCTGCTGATCAACGTCTACACGCACGGCGCGACGTTGCTCGAAGCCTACTGGAAGAGTGTGCAGCAACCCGGCGAGGGCCTGTTCATCGGCGAACCGCTGGCGGCGCCGTTTACCGGTTTTCGCCTGGAAGCGGCGGGCGACAAGCTGATCCTCCACACGCGCCAGTTGTCGGACGGCGCCTATCGCCTTGGGGTTGCGTCCAGCCCGGTCGGCCCCTATCGGAACTGGCCCGGCGTGTTCTACGTGGCCGCCTACCAGCAGACGCTGAAACTGCCGCGCCTCGCGGGGCACGCGTACCGGCTGGAAAGACTGATGCCGCCCGCGTCGGCGGGCCCGAACTGAGATGCCGTGCGTCGAACAGACAGAACATGACAATCACGGCAAGTCAATCCGAGCATTGCATGAATGCGGGTTGGGCTGAGGCACGAAGCCCGACGATCAGCGGTCGGGCTTCGTGCCCTTTGAGCGCTTTGTGGGCAAACGGCCCTGGACCTTCGCGTCCTTCGCGGTCTATCGATGGTCAACGCAGCGAGCCACAGACGCTAAATCTCCCGCGTCGCGCGGAACCGCACCTGCGGCCAGCGTTCCATCGCCAGGTCCAGATTGACCCGGGTCGGCGCGATGTACACCAGTTCGCCGGCCTGGTCGAGCGCCAGGTTTTCGTAGGCCTTTTCCCGGAACTGCTCGAGCATGTTCCCGTCGTCGCACTCGATCCAGCGCGCCGTCGCGACCGAGATGTTCTCGAAACCGCACTCCACTTTGTATTCGTCGCGCAGCCGGTGCGCGACCACGTCGAACTGGAGCACGCCCACGGCGCCCAGGATCAGATTGTTGTTCCTGAGCGGCCTGAAGAGCTGGGTCGCACCCTCCTCGCTCAGTTGCTCCAGTCCCTTCTGCAGCGCCTTCATGCGCATCGGGTCGCGCAGCACCGCGCGGCGGAACAGTTCGGGCGCGAAGTTCGGAATGCCGGTGTACTTGAGGTCCTCGCCCTGCGTGAACGTGTCGCCGATGCGGATGGTGCCGTGGTTGTGCAGGCCGATGATGTCGCCGGGCCAGGCTTCCTCGACGTGGCCGCGCTCGGACGCCATGAACGTCAGGGCCGTGGCGATCTGCACGTCGCGGCCGATGCGCACGTGGCGCACTTTCATACCCTTGCTGTACTGGCCCGAACACACCCTGAAGAAGGCGATCCGGTCGCGGTGCTGCGGGTCCATGTTCGCCTGGATCTTGAACACGAAACCGGTCATCTTGTCCTCCAGCGGATCGACCGTGCGGGTGATCGTGGCGCGCGCCAGCGGCGGCGGCGCGAACTCGACGAAATAGTCGAGCAGCTCGCGGACACCGAAATTGTTGATCGCCGAACCGAAGAATACCGGCGTCAACCCGCCGCGCAGATAGGCGTCCCGGTCGAAGCGGTGACTGGCGCCGCGCACCAGCTCGATCTCGCCGCGCAGTTCGCCGGCCTGCCCGCCCAGCACCTCGTCGAGCAGCGGATTGTCCAGCCCCTTGATCCGGATCCCCTCCTGGCGCCGGCTGCTGTCGCCCGGCGCGTAGAGGTGCACGCTGTCATCCTCGATGTGATAAACACCCTTGAAGCGCTTGCCCATGCCGATCGGCCAGGTGACCGGCGCGCAGGCGATGCCGAGCACGCTCTCCACTTCGTCGAGCAGTTCGATCGGTTCGCGGCCCTCGCGGTCGAGCTTGTTGATGAACGTGAAGATCGGCGTGGTGCGCAGCCGGCACACGTCCATCAGCTTGATGGTGCGCGGCTCGACGCCCTTGGCGACATCGATGACCATCAGCGCCGAATCGACCGCGGTCAGCGTGCGGTAGGTGTCTTCCGAGAAGTCCTCGTGGCCGGGCGTGTCCAGCAGGTTGACGATGGCGTCCTTGTAGGGAAACTGCATGACCGACGAGGTCACCGAGATGCCGCGCTGCTTTTCCAGCTCCATCCAGTCCGAGGTGGCGTGGCGCGCCGCCTTGCGGCCCTTGACGGTGCCGGCGAGCTGAATGGCGCCGCCGAACAGCAGCAGCTTTTCGGTCAGCGTGGTCTTGCCGGCATCGGGGTGCGAGATGATGGCAAAGGTGCGGCGGCGCGCCGCCTGTTCGGAAGCAAGACTCATGACAATCGGTCGTTAATGGTATAAACCGCTCATTTTAACGCATTTTCTGCGTCCGCGCCCAACCGGCGGACAACGGCGGCAACCCGATACACACGCGCCGTGCCGGCGCGCGCGCCATTCGACGGCAGCCTGGACGCCAGCGACTACCGGGTGCTGATCCGCCTGGCTACGGGCGAACTGTCGCCGACGCCGCTGGAGTCGACCCTCGGCGATCTGAACGACAACGGCGCGCTGGACGCAGGCGACGTAAGCCAGCCGGCGCGCATACTCCTGGGGCTGTCTCCGCCTCCCTGATGGCCCAAGGCTCAAAGGAATCGTTCGTTGCCGTAACCTTTGAGCCCTGCATAACCGCCTGGATACGGAGATTCAAAGTCCGAAGGCAAGGATCAGCGCATCCTCCCGCCCGCGCGCCGCCGGATAGTAGCCGGGACGCACACCGATTTCGTTGAACCCGAGTTTGCGGTAAAGCGCGATGGCCGGCTCGTTGGACGGCCGCACTTCCAGCATCAGCACGTCCGCGTCGTGACGGCGCGCGTTCTGCATGAAATGCTGGAGTAGCCGTTCACCGATGCCCTGGCGCTGCGATTCGGGACGGACGGTCAGATTCAGCATGTGCGCCTCGCCGGCGGCGACGCTCATGACGCCGTAACCGAGCAGTTCGCCGCCTTTTTCATAGCACCAGGCCGCATAGCCGACGCGCAGACAGTCGCTGAAGATGCCGCGCGTCCAGGGAAATTCGTAGGCCCGTTGCTCGATCGCAATGACGTCGTCCAGGTCGAGGATCGACAGCGGCCGCAGCCGCGAACCCGGACGGTTGAGGATGGCGCTCATCGCGCGATTTCCCCGAAGACGCGCTGCGCGAGCTGGAGATCCTGCCAGGCCTTGCGCTTTTCCTGCGGCGAACGCAGCAGATAGGCGGGATGGTAAGTGGCGATCACGGGGATGCCGGTGCCTCCCAGGTGGTGCACGGTGCCGCGCAGCTTGCCGATGGTCTGTTCTGTTTTCAGCAGGTTCTGCGCGGCGATGCGGCCGACCGCCAGAATCAGGCGCGGGCGGATCAGCGCGATCTGGCGCATCAGATACGGCTCGCAGCAGAGCACTTCCTCGGGCCGCGGGTCGCGGTTGTTGGGCGGCCGGCATTTGAGGATGTTCGCGATGTAGACCTGCTCGCGCTGCAAGCCGACGGCCAGCAGCATCGCATTGAGCAACTGGCCGGCGCGGCCGACGAAGGGTTCGCCTTGCAGGTCTTCGTCCCGCCCCGGCGCCTCGCCGATCACCAGCCATTCGGCCGAACGGTTGCCGACACCGAAAACGGTCTGGGTGCGCCCCGCATGCAGGTCGCACAGCGTGCAGCCGGAGACGGCCGCTTCCAGTTCGGGCCAGTCGAGCGTTGCGACAGCGGCCCGGGCGGGTGCGCGCGGTGCGGCGACGGGCAGGGTTGCCCCCGCCGGTGCACCGTCCGGCACCGGGGGTGCAACCGCACGTTCAACGCCTGCCTCAACCGGATGCCCGGCCCGGGGTTCCGCGCAAAGCTCGGCCGGCGTTTGCTCCGCAGGATCCGCGGTGGTGGTACCGGCAACGCCGCGCGACCGCCAGCCCTGGATGCCCATCGCCTCCAGGTACTGGCGCCGCAACGAAGCCGGGTCACCGGTCATGGCATGACTCAGACATCGCCCAGTTGCGGGTGCGCGCGAGCCTCACGGCGGATGATCTTGTTCAGCGCGTTGATATAGGCGCGCGCCGAAGCGATCACGATGTCCGTGTCCGCGCCCTGGCCGTTGACGATGCGGCCGGCCCTTTCCAGGCGCACGGTTACCTCGCCTTGCGAATCGGTGCCGCTGGTGATGTTGCTGACCGAGTACAGCAACAGACGGGTGCCGCTGTCGACCAGGGTTTCGATCGCCTTGAAGGTGGCGTCCACCGGCCCGCTGCCCGGCGCGCTGCCCTGACGCTCCTCGCCTTCCACGCTCAGCGTGACGTTGGCGTTCGGCGTTTCGCCGGTTTCCGAACACACGCGCATCGCGACCAGCTTAAAGCGTTCGTTTTCGGCTTCCAGGTTCGCTTCGGTGACCAGCGCCTGCAAGTCCTCGTCGTAGATTTCGTGCTTCTTGTCGGCCAGATCCTTGAAGCGCGCAAAGGCTTCGTTCAACCCTTCCTCGGACTCGAACGTGATGTTCAGTTCCTCGAGCCGCGTGCGGAAAGCGTTGCGGCCGGAATGTTTGCCGAGCACGATGCGGTTGTCGGTCCAGCCCACGTCCTGCGCGCGCATGATCTCGTAGGTCTCGCGGCTCTTCAGCACGCCGTCCTGGTGAATGCCGGATTCGTGCGCGAAGGCGTTGGCGCCGACGATGGCCTTGTTCGGCTGCACCGGAAAGCCGGTGATGCCGGACACCAGGCGCGAACAGGGCACGATCTGGGTCGTGTCGAGACCGGTGTCGCACGCGAAGACGTCGCGGCGGGTGCGCACCGCCATCACCACCTCCTCAAGCGAGGCGTTGCCGGCGCGCTCGCCCAGGCCGTTGATGGTGCACTCCACTTGGCGGGCACCGTTCAACACGGCCGCCAGCGAATTGGACACCGCCAGTCCGAGGTCGTTGTGGCAATGCACCGAAAACACCGCCTGGCCGGAATTCGGCACGCGTTCGATCAACGTCTCGATCAGTGCGCCGAACTGGTGCGGCAGGTTGTAACCGACGGTATCCGGTATGTTGACCGTGGTTGCGCCGGCCGCGATCACCGCTTCCAGCACGCGGCAGAGAAAATCGGTTTCGGAACGCCCGGCGTCCTCAGGCGAGAACTCGACGTTGTCCGTGTACTGACGGGCCCGCTCGACCGCGCGCACCGCCTGTTCCAGCACCTGTTCCGGCGTCATGCGCAGTTTCATTTTCATGTGGATCGGCGACGTGGCGATGAAGGTGTGGATGCGCGCGGACTCGGCCTCGCGCAACGCCTCGCCGGCACGGTCGATATCCTTGTCCAGCGCCCGCGCGAGACCGCATACCGTGGATTCCTTCACCGCACGCGCCACCGCCTGCACCGCGTCGAAATCGCCGGGGCTGGCGATCGGAAAACCCGCCTCGATGACGTCGACGCGCATGCGCTCCAGCGCCCTGGCGATGCGGACCTTTTCGTCTTTGGTCATGGACGCGCCGGGGCTCTGCTCGCCGTCGCGCAAGGTCGTATCGAATATGATCAAACGATCAGTGCTCATGCCTGACTCCCTGCCGGATATAGCATCCGGACACTGCCCAACAGCATAGCAAGCAAGCCGCCGTCGGCGCATCAATTAAGCTGGATTTCGGGTAGTTGCGTAGGGCCCCGCCGGGCGTGCTCTAGTCTCTGCCCGAAGGCAGCGGCAGGAGTCGCAGGCAAAGCAGCCCGTGCCCGGCAGGGAGGCCGGCGGAGAATGCACTGATTGGGCTGTGCTTGGGTTGCATGGATCGCTTATCGGTAGATCGAGTTCCGACTATAGAACACCGGGCGCCGGTTGCCAAGCCCCGGTCGCCGCTGGCGCCGTCAGCGATTTCAGGGACCCGGCTCGGCCGCGCGGCGCGCGGTTTCCGCCGCCCACGCCTTGGCCAGGATCCGGTCGCGGCCGTAAACATCGTCGCGAAAATGCAGCACCGCATCGGCATCCACCCACGCGCTCAGATAGACCAGATAGATCGGCACGGCGCTCTTCAGGGTCACCGTACGCGTGGCGCCCGCGTCGATCGCACGGTCGATATCGGCCGGCGACATCTGGCGGTCGATGCCGAGCAGATACTGTGCGAACGTCAGCGGGTCCTCGATCCGCACGCACCCGGCGCTGAACGTCCGCGTGGGCAACCGGAACAACAGCTTGGTCGGCGTATCGTGCAGGTAGACGTCTTCGGGATTGTCGAACGAGAACTTGAAGTGACCGAGACTGTTCTGCGGGCCGGCGTCCTGGCGGAGCTGGTAGGTGAAGTTGCGCCGTGTGAGTTTCGACCAGTCGATTTGCGCCGGGTCCACTTCGCGCCCGTCCTGCAGTGAAAAGACCCGGATTTGCTTCTGGGCGAGAAATTGCGCGTGCCGCCGCTGCTGCGGCAAAATGTCCTCGACCGCAAGTTTGTAGGGTACGCTCCAGGTGGGATTGAACGTCACCAGATTCAGAAGTCCCCGCAGGGACGGCGTCTGGCGATAGGGTCTGCCAACCATCGTGCGCATCGACAGCAGCACCTGACCGTTTTCCATGACCGACATATCCTGACTGGCGATGTTCATCCAGACGTAGCGTTTGCCCAGGTTGCGCGGCAGCCAGCGCCAGCGCTCCAGCGTCAGTTTCAACTGTTCGATGCGGTGTTGCACGTCGACATCGAGTACGCCGCGGGTGCGTGAATCCAGCGTGCCGTCGGTCCATAGCCCCTGCTCGGACTGGAACCGGCGCAGGGCATCGTCCAGACCGCGGTCGAAATACAGCGGGTCGGCTTCCATTTCCGCGGTGTAGTGACCGCTGATTCGCAAGCGGTTGCGCAACGCCACAACGCGCTCGTCCCGGGCACCCGCGCGCAGGTCGTCGCCGGCGGGCACCTCGGGCCAGCCGCCCTGTTCGGCGATGTCGAGGTACCGGTTCAGCGCTTTGCGCAGGCGCCCGTACTGCGCATCGGGCGGCGCCAGCCGGTCCAGATACGCTCGAACCTCCTCGGCCGACGCGAGGGCTGGCGGCGACGGCAACCCCGCATCCCGGAAGCCGGACTCGATGTTCCATTGCGGGTCCGACGACGGCGCCAGCCGGCCTTGCGAAAGGTCTCGCGCGAAACGCTCGAAGGACGCCGCCAGCGCGGCGGAGAACCGCTGCCCGGCCTGGTCGCCGCGCGTCCGCGCGAGTGCATTCAATCGATCGAGGTGATAGTCGCCCGGTTCCAGCCCCTGACAATCGGCCTGGGTCATGGCGTCCAGTTCCGCGCGCTGCGCGTCCGTCACTTCCCAGGCCGCCGCCGTGCCGCATCCGGCGCGCAGAAGCACCACGCATACAGCAAAGGGTGCGAAACGCCGGTGCAGCATAAACGACTATCCCCGCATCTGCGGGGATAGGTGACTGCCGATTGTTACGAGGAGCCGGGGAATATCCCCCCGCGCATCGATCATCCGGCTTTACGCCGCGCGAGTCCCAGCATGCCCAGCCCGCTCATCATGAGCCACAGCGCGCCGGGCAGCGGTACGGGGGCGCCTTCGACGGTGACCGACGTACCGTTGAAGGTGGGGAAGAACTCGTTCTGATTGGCCAGGAAGCTTCCCAGCGAATCGCCATCGGCCACGCCGATGCTGGCCACGCCCTGAAGCAGAGTGGCTTGGAAACCGTACTTGCCGATCGTCGCGGTATCGGAACTGATGTCACCGAAATTCAGAAATACCGTGCCCGCCAAAGTGTTGGACACGAGGTCCGACGTCGTGCCGTTTACAGTTTCCTGAAAACCCGTGAAGGTGAGACGCGCGGGATCGTAGTCGATAATGACACTACCCGAATAATTCGGGTCCATGACGGTCGTCGCGTCAAGATCGAGATTGACCATAAAGGTGCCGTTGGGCGCGACCGAGAACGCCGAGGAAATCAGCGACACCGACGCGGCAAATACCGGCGGGCAGACGGCAAACAGTATCAAGGCGAGCAACCGTATTGTCAGTTTCGATTTGGCCATATCACTCTCTCCGGATTCTTCTAATACTGTAGCCGAGGCTGGCACCTGGCGCCAGTTAAGGTATGCTTACGGAACCTGTTGCAGCAGGCCCACATCTTTGACATCGATGGTCCCGCCGCCGCCGTTATCCAGCACCACGTCCACCGCATGCGCTACAGACTGGTTGCCGGCCTCGCCCAGCAGCGCACCCTGGACGTAACCCGATTGCACATTGGCACTGAACCGGTCGGACGTCGAGATCAGATCGACACCCTTCACGACACCCCCCGCGTCGAAATTGTAGGCCGGGTTCTGCCAGCTTCCCGACCACTCCGGCTGGCTGCCGAAATTCACGGTGATACTGGCCTGGGTGTCGGTATGGCCGGACATGTTGCCGGTAAAGGTCGCGGAGACGTTGCCGGCGTTCAGTGCATCGAGCGTCGCCATGGAACTCGAGGTGCCCCAGGCGAATACGCCGGAGTTGGTATTATCCGGCGTCTGGTTGGTGGTATTGCCGTGCCGCCAGAGGCCGGCTGCCTGGTCGATGTTGCCGGTCGCATCGGGACCGCCCTTCACCACGATCAGCAGCGACTCAACGTCGCCCGCCGTGCCGCGGTAACGCGCCGGGCCGGGCGTGTCCACGCGCTGCATGTTGCCGACCGACATCAGCTCGCCGCTGCCGCCCGGATCGACGGTGAACTGGCTGCCGTCGGCCGCCATGGCGTAGGGCACCACCTGTGACGCGCTGGTGTCAGCAGGCTGCGCCACGAGACCGGGGGCAACGGTCGCGAATCCGCATCCGGCGCCCGGCGTGCAGGACGCGAGGGGCAGCGGGGATTCCTCGGGGCCGCCAGGTCCGTTACCCGAATATTGATCGGGCCTCAGATTATTGGGTCCGTCCGCGAGCACGATCGGGCCGCCGGCAGGGCCGGCAGCCGGCGCCAGGGACGCCCAGGGACCCCAGCACTGGACCGAGTCCGCCGCACCCGGCGCGGCGCAGGGATCGGTGGCCGCGGCGGCCGGCTGTGGATTTGGAACGACAGATTCGGCGGCAAGCACTTCCTTGCACGCATCGACCAGGGCCTGCGGCACCAACGTCGGGTCCGCGGCCCATCGGCGCAGGATATCCTCGCAATCGTGCTTGTTCAGCGTCAGCCCGCCGGCGAAGGCGGCATTCAGCCCAAGTAACGAAACCAGTAAAGCGGCTATGGTCAAAAATCGGTTCATCGATCGGCTCCCCCGGCAACTTATTGTTGTCGCTATTCTCATCATACTAGCAAAGCCTGTTCCAGGAAATATATGTTTTTATATTTCAACGGGATACAGAGCATCACAATCAACTAACATGGACTTATGTAAATAACCCCGACAGCAATACCCGGGTTACTCGCGCACCTTCAAACTATCCGAAGGATTTTCAAATATTTATAAAGCCATCCGGCCGGCCGCCCATGTGTAAATAAGATCGACACATTTGCCCTGCGCCCTATGAACATTGGCCTCGCTATTGGCGCGAACGATGCTAAAAGCTGCGCGACAGTCCCAGACTGAACTGATCCCGGTCATAGTCGTAAATCGGGACGTTGGAATCGTTCTTCGTGTGCGTCCAGTTGCCCGACAGCGCCCATTTGCTCAGCAGCCCTGACTTGATGTTGTGTTGGAAACCGACGATGTACCGGTACTCGTCCTCGTCACGCGGGTTCGGGAAGCCCGGCTCGCCGCCTTCGAACTGGAAATTGCGATACCCGATGCGGGCGAACACCGACCCGTTGGTCCAGGCCTGAGCGACCACCCCCAGGAACAGGTCCGGCCCGTCGCAGGCAAAGCGTTCGGCATCGTCGTCCGTATCGAACCAGAAGTAGCCAGCACCGCCCTTGACCGCAAGCTTCTGCCCGAGGAAGTACTGGCCGAGCGTGGCGCCGATCCACTTGTACCAGCCTTCGCGCACGCTGTCGCGATCCCTGTTGTACGCGCGCCGCGTCAATACGCCCTCGAGGCCGAACTCCGTCGCGTCGCCGAACTGCCAGGTGATCGCCGGATTCAGACTCGTGAAGAAGGCCAGGCGGCCATCCCCCAGCCAGATCTGATCGCCCTGCAAGCCGATCGAAGCACGCCAGTGACGCGGCACCACCCACACCGGACCGGTGCGCGCCGTCAACACACCGAGGTTGAAATCGGTCTCGTCGAGGTAGCGGCGGTAGTAACCGTTCAGCGAACTCTGCCAGAGGATCAAGCCGCTGTGCTCGCCCCAGTCGAAGCGATAGCCGGGATTGTAGGTGTGAGTCACGCCGGGGTTGATGACCGCGGCGAAGTCGTGGTGATTTTTCTCGACGGAAAAGCGCGTACCGCCTATTTCGATGACGTCCTGATTGGGGCCGACGTTGACGTTGGTGTCATACATCATGCCGACATACAGCGACGGCGTCCATTTCTGGCGGACGCCGAATTCCTTTTCGTCCTCGTCGATCTGTGCCAGAAACGCCAGCACCGTGGTGCGCACCGACGCGGGCGTATTGGGATCGTCGAGAACACGCTGTGCTTCGCGGCGTGCGCTGTCGTAATCCATCGAAAGATACTGGGCACGCGCAAGTTCGAGGCGCGCCCGGTGCATGCTGGGATTGCTGGTCAATATGCCGTCGAGCAGCGTGCGCGCCGTCTTCAACCGGTCTTCGTCGATCGCCTGCAGAGCGGCGGCGAACTGCTGCTGTTCGACCTCGGTTCCGGCGCTCGTGCCGGGCGCCAACATCAGAAGCCCCGGCAACCACGCCGGCGCGAGAACGAACCACGCAAGAGACCAGCCAGGCCGGCGTTTGTTCTTGCCAACTTTTTCTTGAATCATGCTTCTCACCCGGTTACCTTTACTCCGCTTATGCGCAGGTGCTCGATTCTAAAGGACATCCGGTTACTACTCAATTGACCGCTTTCTCCCTAGGTGGCTGCTGCGCGCGCCGGACCCTGTCGGGCTGGTTCATGCTGGTCTGGCTTGCACCGCTGACGGCATTCGCATTTCCCACCGACCTGTTCGGTTCCACCCAGACCCAGCAGGCCGACATTCGGGTTTTTCCACAGTGGATACAGGTACTTGAACGTCACCTGCGGGAAGACGTCGTGGACGGCGACTGCAGCGATCCAAAGTTCAACCGCTGCCACCTCGCCCAATGGATGGCCTTTCTGAAGTCCATCAAGAGCCTGCCGCGCGACCAGCAGCTCGAAAGCGTCAACCGGTATGCGAACAACATGCATTACATTCTCGACATCGAAAACTACGGGGTCGAGGATTACTGGGCGATTCCACGCGAGTTTCTGCTCAAGGGCGGGGACTGCGAGGACTATGCCATCACCAAACTGTTTTCACTGCGCTGGTTGAACTATCCGATCGATGACCTGCGCCTTGTGGTGCTGCAGGACACCAATCTGCGCGTTCCGCACGCGGTGCTCGCGGTCGCCCGCGGAAACGATATCGCGATCCTCGACAACCAGATCAGTGAAGTGGTCTCGCACCACGATATCGTGCACTACCGCCCGGTGTATTCTGTCAACGAAGCGCACTGGTGGATCCACGTGCCCAAATGAACGCCTCTGCGCACCCGCACGCGTCACGGACACCGTCGGTCGCGGCCGGGATCGTCGTACTGGTGCTGCTGATCGGTCTTGGCGCATTCCTGATCAACCTCTACATCACCCAAGAGCGCGAGCGGGACCTGCATCAGTGGGAGTCCAGGCTGAGCCTGGTGGCGGACACGCGGATGGATGCCATCGAACGCTGGATCGGGCAGCGCTTCGACGATCTGAACGAACTGGCCAACAACGCCTCGCTGCAACTCTATCTGTGGCAGGTCGAGCAATCAACCGGGCACGAGACGTCCGATGCCGAGCCCGCTCAACTGACCTATCTACGCAATCTGCTGCTCGCAACGGCGGACCGCGCCGGCTATGTATCGAAGGACACGCCGCGCATACCCGCCGATCTGCCGCAGACACAGGTGACCGGCCTGGCGTTGCTGGATACCGAATTGCATACGGTGGCCGCCACCCCCGGCCTGCCGGAAGCCGGCAAGGTGCTGCGCGCGGCCGCCGAGCAGGCGCTCAAGTCCGGCCGGCAACAGCTCAGCGACCTGGCTCTCGACAATGAGGATCGCACCGTGATCGCCTTTGCGGTGCCGGTAACCGCCGTGCTCGGCGCCAAGCCCAGCCGGCCGACCCCGGTCGGCGTCGTGCTCGGCATCCGCAACGCCGATCGGGACCTGCTGCCGCTGCTGCACCAGGGCGCCTCGTTCGCGGAACACAGCGAGGCGCTGCTGCTCGAACAACGCGACAACAGCGTCGTCTATCTGTCGCCCGGCGAGGACGGGACCAAACCGACCCGGCGCGTGCTGCCGCTGGACCGGCCGGCGCTGGGCGCCGCCCGCGCGGTGCTCGCTCCGGGCGGCTTCGGTCGATTCGAGAACTACCGCGGCAATCCGGTACTGCAGGTCAGCCGCAGATTGGAATCGACGCCCTGGATCCTGGTGCAGCAGGTCGACGCCGACGAGGCGCTGAAGGAATCCAACGATCACCGCCGGTTCCTGATCACCACGCTGTCCCTGCTGTTGCTCGCGGTCGCCGCTCTGGCCGTCGCGGCCTGGCGCCATGGCAGCAGCGTCAGGGCTCAACAACAGGCGCACGAGCTGCGGGAAAAGGCGCTGAAACTGCAAAAGCAGACCGAGCTGCTGCACGCGGTCACCGACAACATCGACACCGTCACGCTGCTGCTCAGCCAGGACCAGCACGTCCTGTTCGGCAATCAGTCGGCGGCCGCGGCCGCGGGCAGCACGCTGCCGGCAATCATCGGCAACCCTCTGGCCGCCACGCTCGGCCAGGCGGTGGCGCGCGAGCTGGAGCAGGGTATCGAAGCGGCGCGCAACGCCGGCAAATCGATCTGGCGCGTGGTCAGCCTGCCGCTCGGCGAACAGGCGCGCGTCTACCGCGCGGGCTTCATCCCGATAGCGCGCATCGGCCGGCACGAGAACCCGCTGCTGGTCGTGCTCACCGACATCACGCCGCTGCAGCAGATGCAACAGCGTCACGCCAGCCTGCTGCGCAACCTCGTGTCGACCCTGGTGCACGTCGTCGATCTGCACGACCCCTACTCCGCCGATCATTCGGAACGCATGGCCGAAGTGGCCAACGCCATCGGACGCGAACTGCGTCTCGGCAGGAGCGACCGCCAGACGCTGGACCTCGCCGCGACGCTGGCCAATCTAGGCAAGATCATGATTCCGAAGCAGGTGCTGATCAAGACCGAGCCGCTGACCGACGCCGAACAGGCACTGGTGCGGACACACGTACACCACGGAATCGAATTGCTGGAGAAACTCGATTTCGAGGGGCCGGTGCTCGAAACCATCGCGCAGAAACAGGAACTGCTCGACGGCAGCGGCTATCCGCACGGACTGCACGGCGGTGAAATGACGCTGACCGGCCGGATTCTCTCGGTCGCCAACGCCTTCGTCGCGCTGACCAGTTCGCGCGCCTACCGCGAAGGCGTGTCGCCGCAGCAGGCGGTGAACGAACTGATGAAGAACGCCGACGTGTTGTACGACCGGCAGGTGCTCGCGGCGCTGTTCCACATCGTGGAAAACCGCAAGACTTGGCTTTGAAAAATGAAAAAGGGGTCTGAAAAAGGGTACTGACCCGAATGGCACTTGCTTAACTCTGAATTCAGGGGTTTCGTCATTCCGGCGAAGGCCGGAATCCAGGAAAACTACCACTATTGTAGATTCTGGATCCCGGCCTTCGCCGGGATGACGGCAGTTCTGGGCTTAAGTAAGTGCCATTGGGTACTGACCCCTTTTTCGAGCGACCCCTTTTTCGACCCCTTTTTCATGGTTCGGGAGCGAGGCCTGAGCCGTGGTCTCCGCCGGCTGACCTCGACGGCAGATTCTCAAAGATGCCGAGCGGAGGTTACTCGTCTTCCACAGACGAAGACCGCTTTCGTTTCCGCCGGCGATATAGGGAGAACAACGGCCCCGACATCACGTAGATCAGGAAACCGAAGAACAGCACGCTCGGCGGGTCGGTTGAGATCACCACGAAGATCATCACCACGATCAGCACGGCGAAGAACGGCACGCGGTTCGTGAAATCGACTTCCTTGAAGCTGTAATACCGCGCACTGCTCACCATCAGAATACCCATGGCCGCCGCAAGCACCGCGCCGACCAGCCACATATCGTCGCCCCGAATGCCGTGATCGGAGCAGAACCAGACCAGGCCGACCAGCACGGCCGCCGCCGACGGACTGGGCAGGCCGATGAAAAAGCGTTTGTCGCTCACCGCCACCTGGGTGTTGAACCGCGCCAGCCGCAGGGCCGCGCCCGCCGTGTACATGAATGCCGACAGCCAGACCATCTTCTGCCACACCCAGCTCTTGTCCATCGATCCGCCCACAGACCATTCGAACACGATCAGGGACGGTGCGAGACCGAAGCAGACCATATCCGTCAGGCTGTCGTACTCGACGCCGAAATCGCTCTGGGTGTGGGTCAGGCGCGCAACGCGTCCGTCGATGCCGTCCATGATCATCGCGATGAACACGGCGATCGCGGACACCTCGAAACGCTGGCTCATGGAAGCGACGATTGCGTAAAAACCTGCAAACAGACCCGCGGTGGTGAAAAGATTGGGCAGCAGATAAACGCCGCGCCGCGGTTTCGCTTCGGGCGGCTGCTGCGATTCCGGCGTGTCCATGTTACTTGTGCACCAGGGTCGCCACCACGGTGGACCCTGCTTTCAGTCGGGAACCCGATTCGACGGCGAGCCGGCTGTTCTCGGGGAGAAACATTTCGACGCGTCCCCCGAACCGGATATAGCCGCAGCGCTGACCCTGGCCGACCTTGTCGCCGATGCCGACGCTGCACCGCGGAACACTGTTCATTGGACCGCGATACATGGTCACCACCAGATCGTCGTTTTCGTCGGTCTTGATCCAGACGCCGTGCGGTCTGCGCGTCGCGCCGTCGTACGGGCAGTCCTTGATGTCGATCACCTTGCCCTCGACCGGGCTGCGCGTACTGAACACGCCCCAGTGATTCATGTCGATGACGATGTGCGCAGCCGTGCGGTCCAGATAGGGGTCGGCGATGACATCGACCTGGGAAATGACGCCGTCGGCCGGACTGACGATTGCCAGCGGTATCGACGAGACATCGCGGTTCGGATCGCGGAACAGAAACACCAGCCCCAGACAGAGCAGCCACAGGGGAATCGACCAACCGAAGCCGGAAAAATGCCAGACCGCCGCCGCCGTTCCGCCAAGGACGGCGACCGGCAGCCAGCCGGGCTGAGAGAAATAGGGATATTTGCGTCTTGCCATAGATGAAGATCAACGGCCGTGAATTACGAACCCTAAAGCGTGCCAACAGTCATCCCTGAAACCCGTCTTTCGCGTCCAGCGCCGTAAATGCACGGAGCCCGCTGTGCGGCCTCCGTGTCCTGCTAGTTTACCCTGGTATCGACGATCTTGTTCTTGCCGATCCACGACATCATGCCGCGCAGCCGCTCGCCCACCGTCTCGATGGGATGCTCTCGACCAAGACGGCGCTTGCACTTGAGCGTCGCGGCGCCCGCCTGGTTTTCCAGTATGAACTCCCTTGCAAATTCGCCGTTCTGTATCTCGGTCAGAATGCGCTTCATCTCGCGCTTGGTCTCCTCGGTGATGATGCGCGGGCCGCGCGTCAGATCGCCGTACTCGGCAGTGTTGGAGATGGAATAACGCATGTTGGCAATGCCGCCCTCGTACATCAGGTCGACGATCAGCTTGAGTTCGTGCAGACACTCGAAATAGGCCATCTCGGGCGCATACCCGGCTTCGGTAAGCGTCTCGAAACCCGCCTGGACCAGCGCCGTCGCGCCACCGCACAACACGGCCTGCTCGCCGAACAGATCCGTTTCGGTCTCCTCGCGGAAGTTGGTTTCGATGATGCCGGCCCGGCCGCCGCCGTTGGCCGAGGCATACGACAGGGCGATGTCTTTCGCCTTGCCGCCGGCGTTCTGATAGACCGCGATCAGCGACGGCACGCCGGCGCCCTGCGTAAAGGTGCTACGCACCAAGTGACCCGGCCCCTTCGGCGCGATCATGATCACGTCGAGATCGGCGCGCGGCTCGATCTGACCGAAGTGCACATTGAAGCCGTGCGCGAACGCGAGCACGCCGCCTTTCTTGATGTTGGGCTCGACCTTATCGCGGTACAGCGCCGCTTGGTGCTCGTCCGGCGCCAGGATCATGACCAGATCGGCCTGCTTCACCGCTTCCTCGACCGATTTGACGGTCAGCCCGGCGTTTTTCGCCTTGGCTTCCGAAATCGATCCGGCGCGCAACCCTACCGTGACGTTGACGCCGGAATCCCTGAGGTTGTTGGCATGCGCGTGGCCCTGCGACCCGTAGCCGATGATGCTGACCTTCATCCCCTTGATGATCGAAAGGTCCGCGTCTTTGTCGTAATAGATATTCATTGTCATCATTCCACTCCGTCAATTCGCATGAATACCGCCTCAGGCGCGCAGCGCCCGCTCGCCGCGCGCGATTCCGGTCACGCCGGAACGCACCACTTCGAGGATGTCCGACTCGCTCAGCGCCGCGATGAACGCGTCAAGCTTGTCGCTGGTGCCGGTCACTTCGATGGTGTACGTACCCGGCGTCGTATCGAGGATGCGCCCTCTGAAGATATCGGCCATGCGCGTAACCTCTTCCCGCGCGGCGTTTTCCGCGCGCACCTTGATCAGCATAAGCTCGCGCTCGATGTGCGGTCCGTCGTTCATGTCCATGAGCTTGACCACGTCGATCAACTTATTCAGTTGCTTGACAATCTGCTCGATGATCTCGTCGGTGCCGCGGGTGACCAGCGTCATGCGCGACAGCGACGGATCTTCGGTGGGCGCAACCGTCAGAGATTCGATATTGTAGCCGCGTGCGGAGAACAACCCCGCGACGCGCGATAGCGCGCCGGCCTCGTTTTCCATCAGTATGGAAATTATATGGCGCATGACGTCAGACCAGAATCATTTCGTTCTGACCGGCGCCGGCCGGAATCATCGGGTAGACGTTCTCGGTCTGGTCGGTCAGGAAATCGAGGAACACCAGGCGATCCTTGAGTCTGATCGCCTCTTTCAGCGCCGCTTCAACGTCTTCGGGCTTGGTGATCTGCATGCCGACGTGGCCGTAGCTTTCAGCCAGTTTCACGAAATCCGGCAGCGACTCCATGTACGACATCGCGTAGCGGCCTTGATAAAAAAATTCCTGCCATTGCCGGACCATGCCCAGGTAACGGTTGTTCAGGTTGATGATCTTGATCGGCAGCGCGTACTGGCGGCAGGTCGACAGTTCCTGGATGCACATCTGAATGCTGCCCTCGCCGGTCACGCAGGCGACCAGCTCGTCGGGAAACGCCAACTGCACACCCATCGCCGCCGGGAAACCGAAACCCATCGTCCCCAGCCCACCGGAATTGATCCAGTGATTGGGTTTGTCGAACTTGTAGAACTGGGCCGTCCACATCTGGTGCTGGCCGACGTCGGAGGTGACGTACGCCTTGCCTTTGGATAGTCTGTAGAACGTCTCCAGGACATACTGCGGCTTGATCTGGTCGCTGTTGCGGTCGTACTTGAGGCAATCCATGGCGCGCCATTCCTCGATCTGCTTCCACCAGGCGCTCAGGGCGTCGGCATCGGGGACCGCACCGCTCTCCTGATGGAGCTTGATCAGTTCCTTGAGGACCTGCGCGACGGAACCGACGATCGGCACGTCCACCTTGACGTTCTTGGAAATGCTGGCCGGGTCGATGTCGATGTGGATCACCTTGGCTGCGGGACAGAACTTGTCGACGTTGCCGGTCACCCGATCGTCGAAACGCGCGCCGATCGCAACCAGCACGTCGCAGTTGTGCATTGCCATGTTCGCTTCGTAGGTGCCGTGCATGCCCAGCATGCCGAGAAACTGGCGATCGGTGGCCGGGTAGGCGCCCAAGCCCATCAGGGTGCTCGTGATCGGGTAGCCGAGCGCGCGAACGTAATCGATCAGGTGACGCGAGGCGCCGTCGAGCACCACGCCGCCGCCGGTGTAGATCATCGGCCGCTTCGCGGTGAGCATCAAATCCAGCGCCTTCTTGATCTGGCGCGGATGCCCTTTGACGGTCGGATTGTACGACCGCATGTGGATGCGCTTGGGATAGTTGAACGTCGTTCGCTGCGTGGCGACGTCCTTCGGCACGTCGACGACCACCGGACCGGGCCGGCCGGTCGTGGCCACATAAAAGGCCTTCTTGATCGTCTCCGCCAGATCCTCGACCCGCTTCACCAGAAAATTGTGTTTCACGCAGGGGCGCGTGATCCCGACGCTATCAACTTCCTGGAACGCGTCGTTGCCGATCAGCGGCGTCGGCACCTGGCCGGTGAACACCACCATCGGAATCGAATCCATGTACGCCGTCGCGATGCCGGTTACCGCGTTGGTCGCCCCGGGACCCGAAGTCACCAGCACCACGCCGGGCCTGCCGGTGGCGCGCGCATAGCCGTCGGCCGCGTGCGTCGCGGCCTGCTCGTGCCGCACCAGAATGTGCTGCACTTTGTCCTGCTGGTACAGGGTATCGTAGATGGGCAGCACCGCCCCGCCCGGATAACCGAACAGGTACTGGACTCCCTCCTCCTCCAGACAGCGAACCAATATTTCTGCGCCGGTCAACTCCACACTGACGTGCTCCTGGACCCCTGAACAAATGACGCCGGCGCCCCGAAATGCCACCGGCGTCTCTAATAACTGGTCAAAAAACCCGGCTTTACCCGACACATAGGCCAGCTCACCGGGTTAGAAACGGCTAATATTGCCACCGATTTCAGCCGGAATCCACTTAAACCGGGCTAAAGAAGCGGCCAATCGAACCGAACAGAGAGACAGACCCAAGAGCACCCCTTCGCGGGGCCTCTTTCGACGGTTCAAGATTCCCCACCTAGGAGCGGAATATGCGAATCCACAGTCTGTTGCCGGTATTGCTGCTGCTCGGCGCCACATCCGGCTATGCCACGGACATCTATAAGTGGCAGGAGAACGGCAAGACCGTTTACGGAGAATTCCCGCCCCTGGGAACCAGCGCCCAGTTGTTCAAGCGGGAGACCGGGTCCGCCGACGGCCCGCAATCGGGAGCGCCGACTCCCGCTCCCCAGCCCGACGACGAACAGACAGTCGCCGACGTGGAGAAGTACAAGCAGCAGCGCCAGCAGAACTGCGAAACAGCCAAGCGGAACCTGGGCATGCTGAAAACCGGCGGACACCACCGCATCAAGATGCCCGACGGCTCGATCCAGTATCTGGACGAGACCCAGACCAAGGCACGCGTCAAGGAAGCCGAAGACCAGGTACGCGACTACTGTACTTGATTTCGCGCGCACGCCTGCTTAAATAGACCCCCTGACTCGAGCAACCCGGTACAGACACGCGCTGTACCGGGTTATTCCATTGGCACTATCGGCCCGAAGTCACGGAGCCGGCGACCGCCGGCGGGCACCGAACGCACCACCCGCCCCGCCGCATGGCACGCCGGACGTTTTCCGAACGTTTGCATCGCCACGGAGGATTGCCATGCCGCTGCTCAGAATCCAGACCAACCATCCCTTCGATCCCGCCGCGCAACAGGCCCTCATCACGCAGGCCTCGCAGGCCGTGGCCGATATGCTGGGGAAACCGGAACGCTACGTCATGGTCAGCCTCGAACAGAACCCCGCCATGCTGTTCGCGGGCAGCGGCGCGCCGCTGGCGTATCTGGAGCTGAAAAGCATCGGCCTGCCCCGAAACAAGACCGCCGACCTGTCGCGCCGCCTGACCACGCTGCTGGGCAATGCGGCCGGTCTGCCGGCCGACCGCGTCTACATCGAATTCTCCGACGCGGCACACGACCTGTGGGGATGGAACGGCGCAACGTTTTGAACCGCCGGCGAACCGGAAACTGCTACAATCCGGCGCTTTAACCGGTTGCCGAACGAGTTCATGAAAACATCACAGTTTCCCCTGTCCACTGTCAAGGAGATTCCGGCCGACGCCGAGATCGTTAGTCACAAGCTGATGCTGCGTGCCGGTATGATCCGCAAGATCGCCGCCGGCATCTACACCTGGCTGCCGCTCGGACTGCGCGTACTGCGCAAGGTGGAGGCCGTGGTGCGCGAGGAGATGGACCGCGCCGGCGCGCTGGAACTGCTGATGCCCGCCGTGCAGCCCGCCGAACTCTGGCAGGAATCCGGTCGCTGGGAAAAATACGGGCCCGAGCTGTTGCGCTTGCGCGATCGTCACGACCGCGAGTTCTGCTTCGGACCGACGCACGAAGAGATCATTACCGACATCGCACGTCGGGAGATTCGCAGTTACAAGCAACTGCCGGTTAACTACTATCAGATCCAGACAAAGTTCCGCGACGAAGTGCGGCCGCGTTTTGGCGTCATGCGCGCGCGCGAATTCCTGATGAAGGACGCCTATTCGTTCCACCTTACGAATGAATCGCTGGATGAAACCTATCAGGTCATGTACGACACCTATTCGCGGATTTTCACCCGCCTCGGCCTCAGGGTCCGCGCGGTGCGCGCGGACAGCGGCGCCATCGGCGGCAGCCATTCGCACGAATTCCATGTCCTGGCCGACTCGGGCGAGGACGCCATCGTGTTCTCCACCGAAAGCGATTATGCCGCCAACCTGGATCTGGCCGAGCAGCGCCCGTCGGATCAGCCCCGACCGGCGCCGACCGCAGCGATGCAGACGGTTGCAACACCCGGTGTCCGTACGATCGAGGAAGTATGCCGCCGCCTGGACACGACGCCGGATCGATGCGTGAAGACCCTGCTGGTGGAGGGCCGCGAGGGCGGCGTGGTGGCCCTGTGCCTGCGCGGCGACCATGAACTGAACAAGGTCAAGGCCGCGAGGCTCGAGATCGTTGCCGCACCGCTTACCCTGGCCGGTGACGATGCCGTCAGGCAGGCAGCCGGTTGTTCCGCCGGCTCGATCGGCCCCGTCGGGCTGACCCTGCCGGTGATCGTCGATGTCGCAGCGGCCGAACTTGCCGATTTCATCTGCGGCGCCAACCGGGACGATCAGCACCTGACCGGGGTCAACTGGAATCGGGACTGTCCGGAGCCCGTCACGGCGGACCTGCGCAACCTGGTCGAGGGCGACCCCAGCCCCGACGGCAGAGGCAGGGCGCGGATTGCGCGCGGAATCGAAGTCGGTCACATCTTCCAGTTGGGCAAGAAGTATAGTCTGGCGATGAGTGCATCGGTTCAGGACGAACAGGGCAAGGACGCCACCATGACCATGGGTTGCTACGGCATCGGCGTTTCCCGCGTAGTGGCCGCCGCGATCGAGCAGAACCATGACGAACATGGCATTATCTGGCCGCCCGCGCTGGCGCCGTTCCAGGTCACCCTGCTCGGCATGAACCGCAAGAAGTCGCACCGCGTGCGCGAGGCCTGTGACCGGCTCTACGACGCGTTCCGGGCGGCGGGCGTCGATGTGATTCTGGACGATCGCGATGTAAGGCCCGGCGTCATGTTTGCCGATATGGAATTGATCGGCATTCCGCACCGCGTGGTGGTAGGTGAAAAGAATCTGGACAACGGGCAGGTCGAATACAAGGCACGCACCGACAGCGACGACCAACGGGTGGCGCTGGACGACGTGCTGGCCTTCATTCAGGCGCGGCTGTAAAGGCGGCAGACGGACGCAGGCGGCGCACCTGCTGCTGTCGTTCATTCTGCTGATGTCGCTGCCCGCTGGTCCCGCCCTGAGCGCGACCAGCGAACGCCCTGATCCTGAGCTGCGCCAGGCACTGATCGACGCCATCCGCTCCAGCGACAGCTTCGCCGACCGCTTCGAAGCCGAGGTCTGGCTGACCGACATGTCGGCCCGTCTGCAGCGCAAGGTGCCCGATCACGACGAGCGCCTGCTGATCCTCAAGACCGTGCACTATGAAGCCAACCGTGTCGAACTGCCGCCGGAACTGGTGCTCGCGGTAATCGATGTCGAGAGCAACTTCGACCGCTTCGCGATCTCGCAGGCCGGCGCCCGCGGCCTGATGCAGATCATGCCGTTCTGGCTCGACGAAATCGGGCGCCCCGGCGACGACCTGTTCGATATACACACCAATGTGCGCCTGGGCTGCACGATCCTGCGGCATTACCTGGACAGTGAACGCGGCGACCGCGTCAAGGCGCTGGCCCGCTACAATGGCAGCGCCGGCAAGGTGTGGTATCCCCAGCGCGTGTTCGCCACACTCAGCGACCGGTGGTTCAGACAGTAGCGCGCGATGCGCCGCCCCTTCAGTCCGGCTTCCGTTTTTTCTTTTCCTTTTCCTTTCCGGTTTTTTTCGCTGCGCCGGATTTACGCGGCCGGTCACCGGGTGGGCGCGCCGCTTTCCCACTCGACCCCTCCTCGACGCCGCCGGCCACACTGATCCGCAACTGCTTGCCGCATACCCAGACCTTCTTGAGGTGCTGGAAGACTTCCTTTGGCATCCCGGCCGGCAGGTCGACCGTGCTATAGCTTTCGTACAGTTTGATCGGTCCGATATAGCGGCTTTCAAGACCGGCTTCGTTGGCGATCGCACCGACGATGTTTTTCGCTTGCACACCGTCATCGCGGCCGATCTCGACGCGGTAGCGTTGTTTGTCCGGTTGCGGCTGCTCGCCTTTTCTCTCGCGTCCGGCCGGCCTCCCGTGTTTCGCCGGCGCGCGCGGCGTGCCGCGCCCGGTTTCCTCGGCTGCCGCGGCGACGGCGGGCTTCTCTGCCTTCGATCGCAGCGGCCGCTCGCGCTGCAGCAGATAGGTCAGCGCCGCGGCGATCTCGCTCAGTCCGACGTTGTGTTCGCTCTGGTATTCGGTGATCAACGCTTCGTAAAACGCAAGGTCCTCGGACGTCAATGTATCCGTTATCGTCTGCCTGAACTGCTGAATGCGACGGTTTGCCACCGCCTCCAGGCTCGGAAGCTGCATGGGCGTAATGGGCTGGCGCGTCGCTTTCTCGATCGCGCGCAGCAGATGGCGCTCGCGCGGCGCGACGAACAGGATCGCCTCGCCCTTGCGGCCGGCGCGGCCGGTGCGCCCGATGCGGTGCACGTAGGCTTCGGTATCGTAGGGAATGTCGTAGTTCAACACGTGGCTGATGCGCTCGACATCCAGACCGCGCGCGGCGACGTCGGTCGCCACGACGATTTCGAGCTTGCCCGCTTTCAGCCGTTCAATGGTCTTCTCGCGCAGGGCCTGATTCATGTCACCGTTCAGGGCGGCGCAGGCGTAGCCGCGCGCCTCGAGCTTTTCGGCCAGCTCCGCCGTTGCCGTCTTGGTGCGCACGAAGATGAGCATGGCCTCGAATTCCTCGGTTTCGAGAATGCGGGTCAACGCGTCCAGCTTGTGCGTGCCGGAAACCTGCCAATAGCGCTGAGACACCGTGGCGACCGTGGTCGTTTTCGACTTGATCGCGATCTCGACGGGGTCCCTGAGATGGCGCTGCGCCACGCCGCGGATCGCCGCCGGCATGGTTGCCGAAAACAACGCGACCTGTTTCCGCTCGGGTGTGTGACTGAGAATCTCCTCCACGTCGTCGATGAACCCCATGCGCAGCATTTCATCCGCTTCGTCCAGCACCAGCGCGGAAAGATTTTCCAGATTCAACGATCGGCGGCGCAGATGATCGAGAATGCGTCCGGGCGTTCCGACCACGACCTGGACGCCGCGGCGCAGGTGCTTGAGCTGGATGTCCATGCCCTGGCCGCCATAGATCGGCAATACGTAGAACCCTTGCAGATACCGCGCGTAGGTCTGCATGGCCTCGGCGACCTGGATCGCCAGCTCGCGCGTTGGCGCCAGCACCAGCACCTGCGGCTGGCGCAGCCGCGGGTCCAGCCGGCTCAACAGCGGCAATGCGAAGGCGGCCGTCTTGCCGGTGCCGGTTTGCGCCTGCCCCACCAGATCGCGGCCTTCCAGCAAAGGTGGAATGCTCTGCGCCTGGATCGGCGACGGCGTTTCGTAACCGACTTCGTCGATCGCTTTCAGTATGGGGGCGGCGAGCGCGAGTTGCGCGAAGCTGGTGACCGTCTCCGAGGACATGATTTCCCGCTGGACCGGCGCTCGGCCGGCAAATGAAAAGAAGCGGGATTATACGCCAATCCCGCGCGGAGAGGCGCCTGCCGGTGAGACCTGCGCAATTCCTCGACGTCCCTGCGGGAGCGGGCTCGCCCGCGAACGCCAGGCAGCGGCACGTCGTGGGCAGCGTCCGATTCTACAGACGTCACCCGTGCGGGCCATGCTCAATCGCGGTCGAAGAGCGCCCGGATGGTTTCGACGCGTCGCCGGTTGACGCCGAAATCGGAGTAGCCGACACGCGACGCCGACCGCACCTGAATGACACCGGCCGCCTCATCCATCACGCACACCACGTCGTCAACGAACCGGAACACGCGACTGGTGAATTCAGCGCGCAGGCGCTGCGGCGTACGTTCGATGATTCGGGTGCGCGGCAGTTTGTCCAGCACCTTCTGCAGACGCAGCCACGCCGCGGCGGGCGCGTCGTGGAAACGCAGGGGTTCGATCCGGTGACCGGGGTCGGTCGCCAGGCTGGAGACGCAATTCGGCGTTGCGGGACAGGGATCGAGCGAGATCGCCTGCGCACCGGCCGAATCGGCCATCACGACCACCACCACCAGAATGCACCCGACGAGCCTGCTGCACATCGCATATACCCTGAGCTACCTTGGCAAATTCCCGCACGTGCCCTGCCTCACGCGGGTCTTGAGCAAACCCGAACCGCGTGTCGTGTTCGACCATTACGCCGCCGGCCGTTACGAATTGTCGCAGAACGCGCCGCCGGTGCCCAGGTGGGCCGACCGGCTCCCAGGCGCGGGACCGGTCTTGAACCATCGTACCCGCGGCGCCGCAAACGGCAACTGTGCTAAGGTCTGGCGCCATGGATACCCTCAGTCATGCCCTGTGGGGCGCTGGCCTCTACGGATACCGTGGACACTTCTGGCTGGCGCTGTTCTTCGGTGCCTTTCCGGACCTGTTCTCCTTCGGCATTTTCCTGGTCATGCGACTGGTCACCGGCCAACTGACGCCCGGGCCGCCGCCTTTGTCCAGCATCCCCGACTGGCTGTTCACAAGCTATGACATTACACACAGCGCGTTGATCGCGGGCGCCGCCATCGCGTCAGTGGCTGCCTTTCGCAGGGATCTGGCGTTCGCGATGCTGGGTTGGCCGTTTCATATCCTGCTCGACGCACCCTTTCACTCGGCGGCCTATTTCCCGACCCGGATATTCTATCCGGTCTCGGATTTCTATATCGACGGCGTTCCCTGGAGCAATCCCTGGATCTGGTATCCGAACCTTGCGGGCATACTGGTGCTGTACACTTGGCGCCGCCAATTCCGTCGCGGGGCCACGGGCAAACATTGACTACGAACCGCAATGGACGCGACGCTTCAGGGTTAACGAAGCGTCGCGTCCTTTGCGGTTAAATTTCCCGCCGCTCACCGCTCCATGGCGCGCTCGATATCGGCCAGCGTCTGCAGGAATCGGTCAAGTTCCGGCCCGCCGAGCGCCACCGCGCGGCGCGCGTGCCACAGTGCACGTTCGTATTCGCCGGTTTCGGCCAGCACCTGCGCGAGATTGTTGTGGGCGGCAGCGAAATCGGGATGCGCCTGCGTCAGTTGCAGCAGCAGGTCGCGCGCGCCCTGGCGATCACCCTGCCGGTAACGCAGATTACTCAGTCCGAAGCCCAGCCAGCGGCTGTCCGGCCACCGTTCAAGACCGGCCCTGTAGGCCGTTTCCACCGCGTCCGGCGCAGCGCCTCGCTCGAAATCCGTGACCGCCTGAAAGTACGCCGCTTCGTCGGCGCCTGCCGGCAGTTCCCCGGGGGTCAGCACGACCAGCGCCCAGTGCCGGGCGCGCGCCCAGGTGCGTTCGAATACTCTGAGCCTGACCGCATAACGCGCGATGCGCCCCGAACGCAGCAGCAGGCGCCCGCGCCCCAGGTCGTAACCGACCGCCACGGCATAGTGCCACTGCTGATACCAGTTCAAACCCAGATTCTGGAACACCAGCACGGGCCGGCCGTCGTCGATCTGTTCCAGCACCGCGTCCAGGGTTTGCGGCAACCGATAGGCCAGGCGGCCGTGGCGGCGCGCGGCCGCCTGCATCTCGACCGTGAAACTCCCGTGGCGCCCGGGCACGTAGACATCCGCGACCAGCGCTTCGGGCAAGACATTGACACCGCTGGCTTGCAGCAGGGTCGCAAGCGCCGCCGGCCCGCACAGGTATTGTTCCTGGGGGAAGAACGGAACCCAGCTCAGCTCGACCGGCGCGCGCGGCCCGGTCTCCGCGCGCTGCAACAACCGGTCGCTCTGAGGTGTGTCCGCGCAGGCGATCAGCAGAAATGAAAGGTGGGCGACCAGCGCCCACCTCAACATGCGTTGCGTCCAGAGAGAACCGGCGCGACCGGTTCCGCCGCCGGCTAGATACGCGGGAATATGTCGGTCACTCCGGCCAGCTCGAGAATCAGCAGGATCAGAAAGACAATCAAGACGGCCTCAAGCGTGCCCGCGCCCGCCGGCAGCTCTTCCAGCCTGCCGTGCAGCATCGCCACTTCGGCGTTGGTCAGGCTGTCGACGCGCGCAAGCGCATCGGCCGGATCGACACCCATGGCCGACATCTGTCTTCTGACATCATCGCGCGCGAGCATTGCCTTGAGTTCGTCGCGCTGCTGATCGCCGCGCATCGATTCCGCCAGCGCCTGACTGGTCACCATCGCCGCGAAGCTCATCTGCTGAAAGCCGGTCGACAAAAAAACCGCCGCGACGAACTGACATAACCATCGTTTGTAGACCGATCGCCTGCTCATTCTGTTACCCCTCGAAGTCGGATGCCTTGAATATCTTTCGCCACAAACGCGCGTGAATGGGAATCACTTATAGCAAGCTTCGTCCCGAAATCCTAGCCGCGGCGGCTGTGCACAGCGGAAATCGGCACGATCGCCGCCTGCACGTTGTCCGCGGCCACCTGAACTGTTTCAACCTGACGACAGTCGCCGGGACGCCAATCAGCGCGCGCACGCCGCGCAGACATCCACGAAATCATAAATCAGGTAGCGCGCCGCGAGCGGCGCCAGCGTATTCCTGACCGCGGCCTGATGCAGAGGATGGTGCTGGTAGGCGTCCAGATCGGCCCGGCTGTCGAACACCAGGTACAGTCCGACATCGAAGCTGTCATCGACCGCCTGCCGGCCGCTGGGCACGGCGCGACCGACGCGCACCTCGCGGACACCGGGTATGCGCTGCAGATCGCGCGTTGCCGTGACGAGTTGATCGATCTGCCCGCCGTCGTCCGGCGCCTTCAACCAGATGAACACGACATGAACGTAACGGCTCCCTGGCTCCACCGGATGGCCTTGTCCGGCACAGGCTGACAGGAGCAGGCACAGGAATAAGGGCGCATACCGCGGCACGCGGTCAGACCATGACATGACGTATTTCGTCCTGCAGACGCCGCACACAGTTGGCGCCTTCGTTGATCGCGTCCGCCGCACGGTGGAATTCGAGCAGGCCGATGCCGGCCAGTCGCGGCGCAAGCAGGATGTCCGGCGGATCGCCCGCCATTCGGCTGCGGGTGATGCGATCCTGAACGATGCTCATCGAACCGGCGATCGCCTCGTATAGGCTGGGCGTACCCCCGCGGGGACCCTTGACCGGAAACAGCGACGCCGAATACTCGCGCAGCTTCTGCATGAACCCCGTGTCCGCCGCGGACGGCTCGCGGGTCCCGCCCTTGTCGTGGTGCGCGGACTTCTTGCCGACGACATCGGCGTTCAGATTCACGGCAATCACGAGATCGGCGCCCAGCACCCTGCACAGCGACACCGGCACCGGATTGACCAGACCGCCGTCGATCAGCCAGCGGTCCTCGTCCTCGATCGGCGGAAACAGTCCCGGCAATGCCATCGACGCCCAGATCGCCTGCATCACCGACCCGCGCGTAAACCAGATTTCGCGGCCGGATTCCAGATCGGTCGCGACCGTCGCGAAATGCTTGTCCAGTTGTTCGATCTCCGCGGTCTCGTCGCACACGTGCTCAACCAGAAATCCACGCAGGCGGTCCTTGTCGACGAAACCGTTCAGCGTGATGTTGAGTTCGAAGAACCGCGCGACGTTGAGCTTGGTGAGTGAACGCACCCAGGTATCCAGACTGTCCAGCCGCCCCGCCGCATAGGACGCGCCGACCAGGGCGCCGATCGAGCAGCCGCACACGACCTCCGGCGCTATCCCCATGGCCAGCAGTTCCTGAATCACGCCGATGTGAGCCCAGCCGCGCGAAGCGCCGCTGCCCAGGGCGATGCCGACGCGCGGTCTGGTGGAATTTCGGCTCTTGCTTGTCACCGGCGGTATCGGGGGCGTGGCGTGCTGCGCCGGTCAGAAGCGCGGGAATCGCTCGGCGATGGGGCTGCCGGTAAAACGCGCCACCCATCCCGCGGGGTTGCAGAACAGGCGGATCGCCGTGAAGCGCGGTGCGCCGCCCATGTCGAACCAGTGCGGCGTATTTGCCGGCACGCCGATCAGATCGTCCTTGCAGCAGCGCAGGCAATAGACACGGTCGCCGATGTGCAGCGTAAACAGGCCTTCGCCGCTGACGAAAAAGCGCACCTCGTCTTCGGCGTGCGTATGCTCGCTGAGGAATTTGTCCCGCAGCGCCTGCCTGTCCGGGTGATCCGGAAACATGCTGACCACGTCGGCGGTGACGTAACCGCCTTCGCGCTTGAGCCGGCGGATATCGTCGGCATACGCAGCCAGTACGTCGTCCGGCCGCATGTCCGGCGTGACGTCCAGTGACGCGTGCCAGCGTTCGAACCGCACGTCGGCTCCGCTCAGCAGACGCGCGATCTCGCCGCCGTCGGTCGTATGCCCCAGCACCGTCTCCGGATCGTCGGCGGCATAAATCGTCAGTTCGCTCATCGCTGCGCCCTCGCTGCGTCGATGGAAATGTCGTCGAAAGTCTTCGCCTGCGGATGCCGGGAAGCGACCGGCGCGCCGCGCACCAGTTGGCGGACCTGCATGCCGGCTTCGCGCGCCGCGTCCAGCTCCTCGCTAATGTCCGACAGAAACAGGATCTCGGCCGCCGGCCGGCCGATCGCCTGCGCGATCGTACGATAGGCGTCGGCCTCACGCTTGGCGCCGGTCGTGGTGTCGAAGTAGCCGCTGAACCAGGGCGTCAGATCGCCGTATCCGGTATGACCGAACAACAGCTTCTGCGCCTTCACCGAACCGGACGAAAAAATATAGAGCGGCACGCCCTGCTCATGCCAGCGCTTCAGGTTCGCATAGGCATCGGCGTAGAGGTGGCCGCGGAAGTCGCCCTGCCGGAAACCGGTTTCCCAGATCAGCCCTTGCAGTTGCTTCAGCGGCGTAATCTTGCGGTCGGCGGCGGTCCAGTCCAGCAGGCACGCGATCACGGCCTCGTCGTGCGTGTCCGGCGCGTTCATGTCGGCGCGGACAGCGTCGAGAATAGCCCGCACCGCCGCGTCCGTTGCATGCCTGCGCACGAAGTCGGGCAGCCGTTGGGCCGCGTAGGGAAACAGCACCTTGTGCACGAATTCGATGTCCGTCGTGGTGCCCTCGATATCGGTGACAATCGCGGAGACGCTCATGACACCACCGGATAACCGCCGGCCCGGCGCGCTTCCAGCTCGCAGGCGAACAGAAATTCGAAACCTTCGACATGGCGCTTGGCGTGGGCGACATCCGCGCCCCAGGCATAGAGACCGTGCCCGCGCACCAGGAATCCCGGCTGATGGATGTCGCGCTTCCAGTCGCGCGCCAGGCGGTCGGCCAGCGCCGCCATGTCCTGGGTGTTGTCGAAGATGCGCACGCGTATCGGCGCATCGTGGGTCCGGTTCCCGGCCAGCGCCTTCTGCATTTCATACCCGCTCAGCGTCAGCCATTCGGAGGCTTCCAGGCGCGACAGCACGGTCGCCGCCACGGAATGCGTGTGCAGGACGGCGCCGATGGCGGCGTCGAGTTCGTACAGTTTCGCGTGCAGCAGCGTTTCCGCCGACGCCGTCAGATCGCTGTCCAGCGCCCGGCCGGCCAGATCGGCACGCAAGAGACGCTGTTCGGTCAGCCGGCCCTTGTCGCCGCCGGACGCGGTAATGGTCATGCAGTCGCCCGTCAACCGACGCGAATAGTTTCCACCGGTCGCCAGACACCAGCCGTGCCGATGAAACTCGCGGACGGCATCGATCAGTTCCTGGTTATCGGTTGACGTGGCCAAGGGCCCTTCCCTTCGTTGCGCCTGATCGCGCATTGTTGACGAGCGGCCACGGCGGCGCAAGACGCGGCGGCCGCGCGGCGGGCGGGCGGGCTCAGTCGAGCCAGCGGACGAGGTAGTAAAGCTGCTGGCTTTCCGACGACGTGGAGGGACCGGCCACCACCGCCGCGTGGCGATGCCGCGCCGGGTCGGCCGCCGCGCGCGCAGCGGCTTCCGAGTCTTTGACCTCGACGCAGTTGGCGGACAGACGCTTCTTCTTTTTGGGCGCGTAAACCACCGCAAAACATTCCTTGACGACCGAGCCGGCCCGGTCCGCCATCAGGCCGTAGATCGAAACGCCCACTTACTCGAACCCGCAGCGCCCGCCGCCGCAGCAGGCGCCGGTCGCGCACGGCGGCGCCGAGTCGCCGAGGTTTCCGCTGCTGACGATCTGGCCGCCGGTCGCCAGGCGCCGCACCGGCGCGCTGCCCGGCGTGGTCCCCGGATCGATGCCCGCGCGCTCGCTCAGATCGGCCCAGGTGGCCAGCGTTTCATTCAGGCGGTGCTTGACTTCGACGACCCGCCCGTTGTCGTCACAGCGATAATCATAGGTCGGCATGCAGGATTCACCCCCAGGTTTTGGTAATTGGCCGATTATACGCCGCCACCCGGACCGGCAAAGCGACCGCGTATTGAAATTAACACAAAGTCAATAGCCGACATTTCATCAGAAATCGCTTATACACAGGAAGATCGCCGTGCGGAAAATTACTGTATTAACGCTATGTGACTTTCTAATTCAGGACAGAAATATATTTTATCGTATTGATAGATAAACAATATTAAATTTTGTCAAATTTTAGTCAAATTAGCGGGCACTCCGATTGTTCCCCGCGGGTGGCAGCTTCTCGAACGGTTTGCTCACAGAGTTATCCACAGCAATTGTGGATAAGTCCTGGCTCTCGGGAAGGGCGCTCCTCCTGTACCAGCGCCCAAGGCGCGGTTACCACTGCACACAGCCCGGGGTCCCGATCTCGCCAGCCATCGGCGACGCCCTGCGCGAGCCGCAAGACCTGGCCGGAGTCGACCCAGGCGGCGACGCGGTGCTTGCCGTCGTTGGCGGAACTCACCGCGACATCACCCAGGTCGAGCGCGGCGGCTCCGCGGGCTGACGACAGCGCCTGCGTTGAACCCGCCTTAACCCGCGTGTTTCGCGGCGCAGTCATAGCCGGCGCAGGGTGTAGCGCAACCGGGCCGCGGATTCCGCCCCGGCCAGCGCCGGCAGGGAACGTATCCGCGCCCGCAGAGCGGCGGCCGTCGCAACGCCGCGCAGGAATACACCGACGCTGTTTTCATTCTGCGGCGTCTTCAGGGCAAGGACGTCTCCGAACCTGCGTCGCAGCGCACGCACGTTGATCAGCGCCGATCGTTTCAATTCGCGCGTCGAGGTGAAATTGACCGCCAGCACCCCTTCGTCGGCGAGCCGGCCAAGCAAGCAGGCCGACCACTGCTCATCCACGTCGACGGCGCGCCGGGGCTGGCCGTCTGCCTCGCCGAACAGATCGTCGACGATCAGATCGAAGCGCGGCCCGCGATACGTCGCCAGCCAGGCGGCAGCGTCAGCCCGGATCAGCTCGACATCCCGGCCGCGCACGCCGAAGAATCGGCGCGCGACCGTCAGGTGCACTGGGTCCAGGTCGACACCGACGATGCGCTCGGGTATCAAGTGGTGCCTGAGCAACTGAATCCCCGCACCCCCGCCGACCCCCAGCATGAGTACCCGCCCGGCACCGCCCGCCGGCAGACAAAGTCCCGCCAGCAGGAACAGATCCCAGATATTGCCGGTGACCGGTTGCGCGGGGTTGTACTGACTGTGGAGCACGCCGTTGGTATACAGGCGTCGCGTGCGTCCGGCGCCGCGCACCTCGTAGTGCCGGTCGCCTTCCCAATGCTGCCATAGAATCGCCATCGATTATCCTTTCGCGCCGGATCGTTGAGGATACCGGTACGGCGCGGGCATCGCGAAGGAAAGCGGTGTTGGCGGCGTAACTGAACGGCTACAATTTCCACATGGATCTGATCGACACGCACTGCCACGTCAACGTCGCGGAATTCGACGCGGACCGCGGGCCTGTGCTGGCGCACTGCCGGCGTCTCGGCGTCAGGCGCATCGTCGTTCCGGCGGTGGCTGCGGCCGGCTGGAGCGCCCTGCTGGCGCTGTGCGCACGCGAACCCGGCCTCTATCCGGCGCTCGGACTGCATCCGATCTATGTCGACAGCCACAAGGCCGGCGACATCCCCGCACTGGAACGCGCGGTTGCCGACCACCGGCCGGTCGCCGTCGGCGAAATCGGCCTCGACTTCTTCATGACGGAACTGGACCCGGAACGCCAGCAGGCGCTGTTCGAGGCGCAATTGCGCGTCGCGCGCGACGCCGGCCTGCCGGTCATCCTGCACGCCCGCAAGTCGCACGACAGGCTGCTGGCCACACTCCGGCGCATACCGGTCCGCGGCGGCATCGTACACGCGTTCAACGGCAGCGAACAACAGGCGGAACAATTCATCGACCTGGGTTTCAAGCTCGGGTTCGGCGGCACGCTCACCTATGAACGCTCCACCAAGATCCGGCGCCTGGCGCAGTCGCTTCCGCTGGAAGCCCTGGTGCTGGAAACGGACGCACCGGACATGGTGGTCTCGGCGCACCGCGGCGAACGCAACAGCCCCGAGTATCTGCCCGACTGCCTGAACGCACTGGCCGAAGTGCGCAACGAATCGCCCGAGCGTGTCGCGGAACTGACCACCCGTAACGCGGTGGAGGTGCTGGGTCTGGCTTGAGTTGAAAATGCGGCTGTTGCTCGGGTCAACCCCCAGGCACCCCATCGCCACGCCACCGCGCCTGCGCTATGCTCCGCCGGTGAACGACGCTTACCGGCAACGCTTCGGCGGCATCGACCGCCTCTACGGCAAGGGCACGCTCGACTACTTTTGCGGCCTGCACCTCTGCGTGGTGGGCATGGGCGGCGTCGGTTCCTGGGCGGTGGAGGCGCTGGCGCGCAGCGGCATCGGCGCGTTGACGCTGATCGACTGGGATGTCGTCTGCCTGACCAACACCAACCGCCAGATTCACGCGCTTTCGACCGTCATCGACGCCAAGAAGACCGCCGTGCTGGCCGACCGCATTCATCTGATCAACCCCGAATGCAAGGTCAATGTCATCGACGACTACGTGCGCACCGACAACGTCCGCGACTATCTGTCGCCGGAGCGCGGCTACGCGTATGTCATCGACGCGATCGACAGCATCAGCTACAAGGCCGCGGTCATCTACCAGTGCCGGCGCAACAAGATTCCCGTAATCGCGACCGGCGGCGCGGGCGGGCAGACCGATCCGACCCAGATCCACATCAAGGATCTGAGCCGCACGTACAACGATCCGCTGGCCGCCAAGGTGCGCGCGAAGCTGCGCGACGACTACAACTTCCCGCGCAACCCGCAGCGCTACTTCGGCGTCGAATGCGTGTTCTCCGGACAGCAGCAGGTCTACCCGCGCCCCGACGGCAGCGTCAGCCACCGGAAACCCGGCATCCACGGCGTGAACCTGGACTGCAATCTGGGTTACGGCGCGGCGAGCTTCGTCACCGGCGCGTTCGGGTTTGTCGCGGTGTCCCGCGCGCTGCAGAAACTGCTCAAACGGCGTGCCAGCACTGCAGCCAGCGGCGCGCAACCCGGCGCATGACTTCAAGCGCCTGCGCGCGCCCGGTCAGGCCGGCGACGTGCGCCGCGTGCGCCCAGCTTCGCGCCTGCAACACACGACCGATCACCACCGCAGTCTCCTGTTCATCCAGTTCCACGTCTTCCCGCGCCAGCGCCGCCAGCGCCAGCGCGCGCAGGGGCGCGATGCAGGTTTCATACTGGCGCCCGCCGCGGGCGAAAGCATCGAGATCGCGCCAGTCGGCGGCGTCGAGCGGTGGCGTGGCGGCAGGCTCCGTCAACCGCCACAGCGCCCGCACCAGCGCCGGTTCAACGTCCGCCAGCGCGTCGGTCAACTGTGCGGGAAATTGCCGCACGAAGCGCTCGCGCGCGGCGGCGATCAGTGCACCGCCCGCCTTGCTCAGCCCGCGCAGCATGAGCACCGAGTGTTCGCCGCTGGCCGTGCCGTGCCTGAGGCCGAGCCGCACCGGTACGAAATCCAGCGCCGACCAGAACCGCAACAATTCGGGTGTGGCGCCGAAACTCGTACCCGCGTAATCGACGCCGTCGCCGCGCGCCTGCGCGATCAATGTGCGCGCCAGCGCCCCGCCCAGGCCGCGCCGTTGTACCGCCGGATGGACGGCGATCCGCAACACCCGCGCGCAACGCAGCGCCGGCGCCTCGATCAGGCCCAGATGCGTGGACAGCGCCTCGGGCAGCAGGTGGCCGTGCGGCCGGCTTGCACCGAGAAAGATGGACTCCAGAACATCTTCGCCAAAGCCGCCCTCGCGCGCCACCCAGGCGGTCGCAACCACGTCATCCCGATAGCGCATGACGTACACGGCGATGTTCGGACCGTCCAGCAGGTAGCGCAGATCGAACGGCCGCGTCCGGTAGTGCGCCAGTACCAGCAGACCGAACACTTCCGACAGCAGGCGTTCGTCCGCGGCCAGCGCGTCGCGGTCCACGCGCTCAACCCGGCATTGGCCGGGCATGGCTTCACAGACCGCTTCGTCGACCGCCGGCGCGGCGTCGAGCAGCAGCAGGCGGAACGCCAGCCGCTCGACCGGATCGTTCTCCGGCCAGCGCACCGGCGTGTGCAGTGACAGACCGATCCAGTCGGGCGTCTCCCGATCCAGCACCCGGTTGAACCGCACGGCGAAACCGCGTCCGGTGCCTTCGTAGCCGTGCACGGTGGTCGCGAAGGCAATGCGCGAATAGCGCTGGAGCAGCCGGTGGAGCATGGCCGTCGGAATCGCCGCCGCCTCGTCGACCAGCAACAGGTCGGCGTCCGGCGCTTCGGCCAGCAGTTGGTCGGGCGGCACGAAGCGCAACTCGCGATCCCTCCAGATCAGCGAACCGCGCACGCGCGCTGCATCCGGCAGCGCCCGCACGGCGTGCTCGAACAGGGCGTCTACGGAACCCGGTTGCGGCGCGGTCACCAGAATGCGCGTGCAGCGGGTGCGCAGCAGTTCTGCCGCGGCCAGTCCGAACGCGGCCGATTTGCCGCGCCCGCGGTCGGCGGTCAGCACCAGCGGCCGGCGCCGGTGCCCGGTCACCACGTGCACCACGGCCGCGACTGCGCGCGCCTGTTCGGGGGTGGCCGCCGCGCTGCCGCCGGCCCCCACCCGACCGCGCGGCGCGGGCACGACCGCGGGCATGCGATCGCCCGGCCTGACGATGCACAGGTCGTCGCCGGCATTCAGAATACGCGCCAGCCGCGCGACGAAACGGCCGCCGGTGGTCAGCGGCGGAAACAACGCGACCTGCATGCGCCCTGTCTGCGGGTCCTCGCGCTCGCACCAGTCCGCGAACGGCGGCGTCAGGAACACGACCAGTCCCCCGCCGCGCACCGCGCCAACGGCGCGCCCGAACGCGTCCGGATCGAAGCCGGCGAAGCCGTCGACGACCAGCACGTCAATTTCGCCGCCGAGCACGAACCTATCGGGACCGGGCACCTGGACAATGTCAACGTCATGCCAGGCAGCGGCCAGGCGCGCGAGTGATTCGCGGCACCAGGCTTCATCGCCGCACAGCGCGAGCGCCCGGCGCTGCGCCGGTGCGGTCATTGCCGGCGTGGCGTTTTCCGGCGCCCTGTTATTCAGATCGGTCAACTGGCACCTCGATCGCCGGCTGGAAATCCCGCCGGTCCACCCCATCGTTTGCGTGCAGGCGGGAATGCGGTTGGTCCGGATTCGGCCGGTTACCGGATTCCCAGCGCAGCGAAGATTTTTCACATAATCTTCGTGACATATATTATTTATCTACTTGTTTATGCTGAATTTAATTGCCAGCAGCGATTTGTTGCGCGCAGGGAGCCCAAGCCGCCCGGCGAGATTTCCACTGTCAGGCGTATTCCTGTATGGTGACGCCCTTTCTTTTGTTTCATCCGCACATCGAGGATTTCGACTCATGCTGATTACAGCGCAGAAAGTTGTCACCCTGAACTACACATTGAAGGACCCGGACGGCGCATTGATCGACGAATCGCGCGACGGCAGTTTTGCTTACCTGCACGGTGCCAACAATATCATCCCCGGGCTGGAAAACGCGCTGACCGGCAAGTTGGCCGGCGATGCCGTCTCGGTGGCCGTCGAACCGGAAGAGGCTTACGGCGCGCGCGACGCCGACCGCGTGGAGACCGTACCGCGCAACATGTTCCCGTCCGATTCGCCGGTGGAGCCTGGCAGGCAGTTTCACGCGCAGGGTCCGCAGGGTCAGATGATCACCATCAGCGTCGTCTCGGTACAGGACGATTCAGTCACGATCGACGGCAATCACCCGCTGGCGGGCGTGCAACTGCATTTCGAGGTGGAAGTGGTCGATGTGCGCGACGCCTCGCCCGAGGAACTGGACCACGGTCACGTTCACGGGCAACACGGGCATCATCATGACTGACCGCGCCCGGCGCGGCACGGATGTCTCGCGGCATTCGGCCGCACCCGCCCCGCCTCAACCCAACCGTTGCATGAATGTGGGTTGGGCTGAGGCACGAAGCCCAACGCCGGACCGCTGGACGTTGGGCTTCGCTGCGCTCAGTGCGGGTTGAATTTCACCGGAGGTGAATTTCACCCACGGGGCCGTTACCGGCCCTGTAACCCGTCAACAACCCGGCCCGTTCGAATCCCGGCGGGTTTCTTTATGCGACTGTCAGGTTTACAGCCTGTCAAAGCTGGTCCGCGGCGAACGTGTCGCACGCGTCGATCTTGCCGCTTTCCAATCCCCGCTTGAACCAGCGCACGCGCTGCTGCGAGGTGCCGTGCGTGAAGGACTCCGGCGTCACGTAGCCGCGCGACTCACGCTGCAGCCGGTCGTCGCCGATGGCGCTGGCAGCGCTCAGCGCTTCCTCAACGTCGCCGTCCTCGAGTATCTGCCGCGTGCGGTTCGCGTGATTGCCCCAGACGCCGGCGAAGCAGTCCGCCTGCAGTTCCAGGCGCACCGACAATTGATTGCCCTTTTCTTCGTTCGACCGCTGGCGCATCGACTGCACCTTTTCGCTGATCCCCAGCAGGTTCTGCACGTGGTGGCCGACTTCGTGCGCGATGACGTACGCCTCGGCAAAATCGCCGGGCGCGCCGTGGCGCTCTTTCAGATCGCTGTAAAAGCTGAGGTCGATATAGACCTTCTGATCGGACGGGCAATAGAAGGGACCCATCGCCGCCTGCGCGAACCCGCAGGCTGAGTCCACCGCGCCGGAAAACAGGACCAGCTTCGGGTCGCGGTACTGTTTGCCCGCCGCCTGGAACAGGTCGGTCCAGGTATCTTCGGTGTCCGCCAGCACCACCGACGTGAAATCGGCCATCTGGTCTTCCTCGGGCGAGCGCTCCTGCGGCGCGGGCGCGCCGCCGCCGGGCGAGGGTACGCCGATACCTCCGCCCTGCATCAACACGCTGGGGTCGATACCGAGAAAGTACATCACACCCAGAACGATCAGAATGGTGACGATGCCGGCGCCGCTGCCGACGCGGATCGAAGGGCGCCCCAGGCCTGGCAAGCCGCCCGGAAAATTGGGCGGGCCGGAGCCCGGGGATTCGCCCCGACGATCTTCGACGTTATCGCTACGACGGCCGGTTCGCCAGCGCATGGAAGCCCCTCCCGCGGATGCTGCGGTCCTATTCTACTGCCGGCGGCCCGGACTGGACACCGGCATCGCCCGTACCCGGTCCGAGGCGCCGCAACAGCGCCGGATCGATGGGGGCGTCCGGGTAGGTGCGGCGCAGCGCCGCCAACGCTTGCGCCGCCCGCGCCCCTTGACCCTGATCCAGCAGGTGCCGGATTTCGGCCAGCCAGTCTTCCAGGGCCGGCGGTGCAGCCGCCGGGACCGGTGCCATGTCCTGTTTCGCCGCCTCGCGCGCCGGCGCCATCAGCGCACCCGCTGCACGTCCGGGTTCGCCGGCAGCGCGTCTGTTTTCGCGATTCATGAGTCCCGACGCCTTCTCCTCCAGGCTCCGGCTCCTTACGGCCGCCGCGGGTGCTGGTGCGGGCGCAGTTTCCGCGGGCGCTGCCGGGGTCGCCCCACCGGCGGCACCGGCCGTTTCGTCAGCGGCGCGCGGCCGGGTCGCCAGTTGCTCTTCCTGCAGCATCGCCGGCACCAGCAGCAGCGACACCAGCAGCACCGCCGCGACCGCCGCCAGCGCCTGCCAGTGCACCGGCACGCGCGGGCGATCGGCAGCGCGCGGCGTGCTGCGTACCGCCTTGCGCGCGGCCGCGAGAATCGCCGCGTCCAGGTGCGCCGGCGGCTCCTCGCGCGACAGCTCAGTGTAAAGCCGGGACACGGACGTATCCGGCTCTTGGTCGATCGGTTCGCGTTCGTCGCTCATACCCAGTCCTTCAACCCCGCGCGCAGCTTGCTCACAGCGTAGCGCAACCGGCTCCTGGTCGCTTCCAGTCCGGCGCCGGTCACTTCGGCGATCGCGGCCAGATCCAGCCCGGCTTCCTCGCGCAACAGAAACACCTCGCGCTGTTCGGCCGGCAGGGCATCCAGCAGCGACCGGAGACGCTCGACGAACTGCTGGCGCTGCACGTCGCGATCGGGTTGTTCATGGCTCGGCGCCGGAACCCGTTCGAGCGGATCGTCCGCGGTCGTGTTTGCAAGGTTGGCGCGGGCCTGGCGCCGGTAGTGATCGACGATACGGTGATGCGCAATCGTATAGACCCAGGTCGTGAAGCGTGCCTTGACCTCATAGCGACCCCGCGCCTGGATGAGTCGGATCCATACCTCCTGAAAGAGTTCGTCGGCGACGGCACGCTCCGTGCATTGGCGCAGCAGGTAGCGATACACCGGGCCCTTGTGGCGGGCGTAAAGCCGCTCGAACGCTGCGGCCTCGCCGGCAGCGTAACGCAGCATCAGAGCTTCATCGGTCTCGCGCGCGTCCATCGACGCGCAAGCATACGTGGTTCGCGGCAAGGAAAGAACCGGCGGCCGGCGCCTGGACGCGCCCGCACCGCCGGAGGCCGTTGCAGGCCGGTGCGCATTACTCACCGGGTTCCGTCGCAGCGGAACAGCGGCGAGGCATGCTGGCTAGCGCCCGGCGCGCAATGCCGGATCGTCGAGCGACTGCGCCAGATTCACCAGGCCGATGAACTCGCCGCGGTAGCCGAAGGGATCCTCGCCGCGCGCCTGCCGCGCCAGTGCAAGAATATCGGCGTAACCGAACCGTTCCAGGTATTCGCCGCCGCGCAAGCGCTGTCCGAATCCCGCGACCGCCGCCGCGAAGCGGTAGCGACGGCTGGTCCGGTCGAGCGCCGTCTTCATATCCGATCGGGCGACGGCGTGCTCGATCAGGCGGCTGGTGTCGCCGTCCGGTTTCTTGTAGCGCAGCCGCAGCAGCGCGAGTTCGTTGTCGTGCAACCCCTCGGTCTTTTCCGGACGATCATAGCGCAGCGGATCGATGCGCGTGCCCTTGCCTCCGGCGAACGCCAGTTCGTAGATCGCCGTGACGCTGTGTCCGGCGCCGATCTCGCCTGCGTCGATGCGGTCGTTGTTGAAATCCTCGCGGCGCAACGCGCGGTTTTCGTAGCCGATCAGCCGGTACTCGGCGACCACGGCCGGGTTGAACTCGATCTGGATCTTGACGTCCTTGGCGATGGTCTGCAGCGTCGAGCCCAGTTCGTCGACCAGCACTTTCTGCGCTTCATTCAGAGTGTCGATGTAGGCGTAATTGCCGTTGCCCGCGTCGGCGAGCTGTTCCATCAGACGGTCGTTGTAATTGCCGGTGCCGAAGCCGAGAGTGGTGAGCGAGACGCCGCCCTCGCGCTGCTGCTCGATCAGATCCTTGAGCGCCTCGAAGTCCACCGTGCCGACGTTGAAATCCCCGTCCGTGGCGAGTATCACCCGATTGATTCCGTCCTTTACGAACCCCTGGGCGGCCAACTGATAAGCCAGGCGGATACCCGATGCACCGTTGGTGGACCCGCCGGCCGTCAGCGCGTCCAGCGCCCGGGTAATGGTCGCCTTCTGATCGCCGGCGGTCGGTTCCAGTACGACGCCCGACGCGCCGGCATAGACCACCAGCGCTATGCGGTCTTGCTTGCGCAACTGCCGTGTCAGCAGCGTCAGCGCCGATTTCAGCAGGGGCAGCTTGTCATTCGACTGCATCGAACCCGACACGTCGACGAGGAACACCAGATTGCTCGGCGGCCGCTGGCCCTTCGCGACCTCGTAGCCCTTGATGCCGATCTGCAGCAACTGCGTGTCCTTGTTCCAGGGATTCGGTCCCAGTTCGGTCGTTACGCGAAAGGGCGTACGGCTGTCCTCCGGTCCCGGATAGTCGTAGTTGAAATAGTTGATGAACTCTTCGACACGCACCGCGTCTTTCACCGGCAGGCGGCCGGCGTTGAGCATGCGGCGGGCATTGCTGTAGGACCCGGTGTCGACATCGATGCTGAAGGTCGACACGGGCGACTCGGCGACGCGCTTGACGGGGTTGTCGTCGTAGTGCGCGTAATTCTCGCGGTCAACCGGTTCAACGGCAGCGTAAAGGTCCGGCGTCATGTCGGCCGCAACCCTGCCGGCTGCGATTCCCGCGGACTGCGCCAGGGTGTCCGACCGCATCGCCTTTCCGGATGCGGTCAGTGCAGCCGCGGCCTCGTCGGCGCGAGCGCGTCGTTCAACGGCCGGCGGCCGGTATTCGCCAACAGGGCTTGCGGGAACAGCCTGGGGCTGAGCACCGGTCGTCGAATTCAGGGTGTCGTCGACGGATGCCTGCCGGGATGTACAGCCGACGGCGACCAGGACGGCCGCGGCCAGCAACGTTTGGCTGATTCTGCTGATTCTATGAATGGGCTGCATGGAAGTCTCCTGCGTATGGTTCCACCTCGATGCTGTAAACGCAGGGGGAGCCCGATTCGGGTTAAGGGGCGGAAACTATTTTTCAGGCGCCGGCGCCGGTCCGGTGGACTGGTGCAGCCGCGGTTGTCCGTGCTCGCGAGGACCGAGGCACGCAGCGAACGAGGGCTTGTTGTATCCATTGGGCAATACCTGATCGGGCAATACCCGTACGAGATTCCGGCCGCGAACGGGTTGCACCGCAGCGATTCGCAGGCGGGACCAAACCCGGATTCCGGCGCTTCCTCAGTGTTTCAACAAGCCGTTGCTTTGTGCACTTGGTGTACTTCGCGGTTCAAGCGCCACCTACGCGGCCAGACCCGAACGGCCAGAAACCCGTGGGAAAAGGCACAAAAAAAGGCGGCTCGCGGGCCGCCTCTCTCGGTGGTCTACTGCTGTGACCGACTCAGCTCGCCAGTTCGGCGCAGTCCTTATCGACCTCGTCGACTTCCTTCATCATTTCGATGATGGCCTTCGCCGCTTCCGGATTCTCGTCCATCATTTCCTTGATCGAATCACAATCGAGTTTAATTGCGTCTTCATTCATGGCGGGTACCTCCGTTTTCAAATGTCTAGAGCCATTCTCACACAGAGCTACAAATAAGTATATAATTATTTCCTAATTTATAAGACTATGTTTATTCAATAGCTTAGTGACATTTCCTGCCACTGTTGTTGAGGATTGGCTCCCGGACGTCGCCACCGCCAGGCCGCCTGTCTGCGCACCCCAAGGCGATGCTCCTTGCGCTTGTGCGGTCCCTTGCAGGTGCTTGCCGCCGGCGCCGGATTACGCACTGCGCCCGGCCAAAGCACCCGATCAGCGCATAAGAAAAGACCGGCTCGCGGCCGACCTTCTTTCTTGCGCCCGCCCCCGCTGTCAGGGGGCGGGACTGCCTCGGCTGAACGTCAGCCGCGCTTGAGCATCGACTGCAGCGACTCTTCGTTGTTGCAGAACTCGATGGTGTCCGCGTCCACGTCGCCGGTGGTCAGGCGTTCGTCGCACTGCACGGTGTTTTCGCAGGTGGAGCAACGTTTCATCTGCGCATGGATATCGGTGATCGGCTCTTCGTAGAGATAGGCGGTCACGTCGATGCCCAGGGCCGCCAGCATCCGGCTCAGCCGCAACCGCTCGAATTCCTGCGCCAGCGACTTGCGATATTTGATCCCGATCTTGAGGTTGAAAATAATGGCGGTGAACAGCAGCAGCGCGAAGACCAGCGCCGCCAGACCCAGCACGCCCGCAACCATCAGACTGACAATGTTCATGTGAAATTCCCGTGGATCATCCCGTCTCCGAAACCCCGCCCCCGTCACGCCCCGAACTACCGGCGGGCAGCGTATGAATTCTAGCACCGGCGTCGCCCGGCGACGACCATTCGCGCTCCTCGACCGGCATTACCCTGCCATTCAGTGACCTGGATCAAGCATTTTGTCAGCGCGTGAAATCCCCATCTCCGAAGCGAAGCCGGGCGCCCGTCCGGATCTTCGGCGCCGCAACGACGCCGGCTACAGCGAGAGACTGCCGGCCCGCGCGTCGCACCGGCTTCCCGCCGCGAAGGGGAACCCGATGAGACATGCGGGCTGATGTCTAGCGGCTGTAGTGGGAACGCGCACGGTCGGACGTGCCGAGCAGCCGCCGCGTGATGAGCCGGTAGACCGGCTTGACGACGCGCGCATGCAGACGCGCGGCCAGACTCTTGCGTTCGACGACGGAACGCTCCTCGTCCGTCAGCGGCGCGGCGCAGTACCGCCGCTTGTTCTTGTAAAGGTGCCGCACGTCCTCGCCGGCGCCGAGCCGGAACAGCCAGGTGCGCCGGTCGTTGAAGCTCAAGGCGACCTGGAAGTCGACGATGGCCGGGTCGCCGTCGGGCGTTACCAGCCAGTTCTCCGGCTTTTCCAGATCGTTGTGAACGACGCCGGCCGCGTGAACGTCCCGGAGGAGGCTGAGCCCCTTGGCATAATAGGCCGGGTCGGTTTGCGGAAGCGCCTTGAGTGAGTGCCCGTCGATGTAGGTGCGGATGCACCGACCGGTTCCGAAATGGACAAGACGCGGCACCCGCTTGCCCGCCAGGTGAGCGAGGCATTCGAGCGCTCTGGCTTCCCGCCTGGCCAGGCGCCGGGCGATCCAGCGCGCGACACCGCCGCGCGCCGCCGCGTAATCGCGGCAGACCACCGGCTCTCCGTCCAGGCGGCAGTGCGCGACCGTGCCAAAGACGTCCTCTTTGAGTATCGCCAGGGTTTCCAGGTCCAGGGGGTTCATCAGAGCCGGCATTCTACCGCAGTCCAGCCGCTGTCGCCGAACCGGGGGGCCTGAGGGCTGGCGCCCCGCGCCCCGGTGAGATGCAGGATGACAGGCAGCCACAGACCGAACCGCTGGGGCGATTACCGCTACTGCGTGCCGCCGCCGCGCCGGTCGGCGGCGGTGCGGCGCGCTCACATCATTTCGAGTTCATCCTTGACCGCGGCCAGTCCGGCGCGTGCGCACGCCTCGTCGTCGGCACTGTCCTGCGCGCCGCTCGCCCCGACGGCGCCGTAGATCACGCCGCCGACTTCGATCGGAACGCCGCCGGCCAGCATCAGCAATCCATCCTCGCGGCCCAGCGGCGACGCGGCGCGCTCCGCGAGTTGCGACGTCGGCACGTTGAACGAAAGCGCCGTATAGGCCTTTTCGTACGCGAGGCGGCTCGTAAGGTCGACCGCCAGCGTGTCGCGCAGCATCACCTGTTCGTGCCCGCCGCGATCGACGACCGACACGCTGACCTGAACACCCTTCTTCCGGCACGCATCGAGTGCGGCCTGCGCGATGCGAGTCGCCGTCGCGGTGGTCAGCCGCATGATCGATACGGCCAGTTGTCTGTCGGCAGCGCCGACCGGTTGAGCGGCCGCAAGCAGTGCCAACGCGAATATCCGGTTTCTCTGAATCATAGTCCGTCTCCTCGTCATGCCCCGGCGTACAGCGCCAGGGGATCGTTCGGATCGACACCGTCCATGAAAGGGATGCGGCGGTCCCGGTGCGTGACCTGGTAGACGATACCCATCCAGTTGCCCACCACCGCCTCCGCCGTGTCGTGCCAGGTATTATCCAGTTTAGACGCGATCAGGCGCTCCGGAAACTCCGGGATTTCCGCGCGCCGCGCGACAGCGTCGATCACACGCTGGCGATACTCGTTCATTACGGCCTTCTGTTGCGTGCGGAAGAAATTCTCCGGAAACGGCGGATAATCGCCGCGCAGCCCCTCGGCATACAGCATGATCTCGCGCTTGTATTCCTTGAGCAGCGAAACCGTGTCGTACTCGGGATGTCCCTGAAAGAAGACGGCGCGCAACCCGTCCGCGGTGGTGGCCAGATGCACGCCGACATCGCTTTCGACCAGAATGCGCAGTCCGGCGCCGGCGAACTGCTGGCGGGTGACCGCATTCCAGCGCGAATGCGGCACATCGAAGCGCGTGTTCACGTCGTTGACCAGCGGGTGACGCTTGTCGACCACCTGATGCGGAAACACGCCCCAGATCTTTGCCGGGCGCGGAATGCGCTTCTTCCCATACCGGAACTGCAACACGGCGTGCGTGGCCAGGCAGGAACAGAGTGTCGAGGTGACGTTCTCCAGGGCCCAGTCGATCACCCGGATCAACGGCTCCCAGAATTCCTGGTCGGCCAGTTCCGCGCCGGCGACGTTGGCGCCGGTGACGATCAGCGCGTCGAGACCGTCGGCGCGTATCTGCTCGAACGTTTCGTAATAGCGTTCGATGTGCGCCCCGGCCTGTTCGCCGCGTTCCAGTTCGGGCAGCGTGAAGGGATGCACGTAGAACTGCGCGATCGGATTGCTCTCGCCGATCAGCCGGAAGAACTGCCGTTCGGTCGCCTCCAGCGCCGCGTCGGGCATCATGTTGAGCAGCCCGATGTGCAGTTCGCGGATATCCTGGTCGCGCGCGCGCGCCGGGCTCAGCACCCGTATGCCTTCCGCTTCGAGCTGGTCGAACGCCGGCAACCGGTTGTGGGCGACCAGCGGCACGGCGCTATCCGGTGCTCGCCCGCGCGATGGCGGTCTCGAGCAACGCGAGAAAATCGGCTTCGTCGCGCACGTTAGCCACTTCGCGCGAGGTAACGCCGTAGCCGTAGGGCCGCGCGATCGCTTCGTAGCGCGGGGTGCGCGAACGGAACAGACGCGGAAACACCCAGCGCGTGAAATCGTCGGGGTCGATCTGCGCCGCGAACTTCAGGTTCTTATCCTCCAGATAGACGGCGAGCTGCTCGTGCAGGAACGCGGGCCGGTAATAGAGCGGCTTGGGATCGCTCTGGGCGCGCTCGATCAGCTTGCGCTCTTCGCTTTCGTCCGTGACCTGGATATAGAGAATCAGGGTGTGCTCGGCGAGCAGATCGATCACCGACGGTTCGTCGAGTTCGCACAGACTGCCGCCGACGTCGTTGACGAAATGCGGATAGCCGTAAATCTCGCGCGCCTTGCGGACGAACTCCGGCACGTCGCGCATGGCGGCGATTTCCGCGTCGCGGTACTGCGCCTGGCGGCGGATGAAGTCCTCGAGTTCCACGCCGCCCTGCTCGGGGTTGCCGAGCTTGCCGACGAAACTCAGCACCGGACCGAGGTCCTGCACCTTGATGTTGTTGCGGATATAGATCCAGTCGCGGCGCAACAGGTCGCGCAGGAACGGCGCCTGCATCGCCTGCTGCTTGATCAAGTCGAGAATCGGTTCGTCGAGATAGCGCGTACCGATACGGTAATCGCCCGAATAATGAAACCAGGCATGCCGGCGCAACAGGCTGGACAGGTGCGTCTTGCCCACGCCCGACATGCCGAGCAGGGTTATTTTCTTGTTTTCCCAGGCGCGAAACGCCTCGAACGTCGAACTTCACCGATTTTCTCCGGCACCAGAGTGGACGCGTTGGATTATGCAGGATTGGGGCAGTGCCGGGAATAGTGCGCCGGGGAATCGGGGCTTGGATCGTCATGCCGGCGCGCTGCGGGCGCTGGACCCCGGCTTTCGCCGGGGCGACGTATCAACGCGCGATGCGACGGCTAAATCTCGATCAGGTGGTCGCTCAGTTCGTTGACGTCGGCATCGCCGGCCGGAAAATGCGCGGCCAGCAGGTCGCCGCAGCGGCCGACCGCCTCGACAAAGCCGTCGGCGACGCGCCCGGCCCGGACGCAGCCCACGAATGCACGCACGATGTCGCGCCACGCCGCTTCGTCTACCGCCGCGTGAATGCCCCGGTCGGCGATGATCTCCACATAGCGTTCGGCGATCGATACGAACAGGAGGACGCCGGTGCGTTCGCGCGTCTGGTGCAGGTTGTGCGAGAAGAACTGTTCGCGTGCCAGGCGCCGCGCGCGCCGGTGCTTGAGCGACCGTGGAATCACCAGCATCATCAGCGGTCGCCAGCGCAACAGCACGGCGGCGGTCATGAACACCAGAATCTGCGCCGCGTAGGTGTGCGCATCCAGAAAAGGCCAGTGGATGAACAGCGCGACGCCCGGCACCGACAGCGCCAGCAGCGCCGCCCAGAGGATGGAGACATACAGATAATCGTCGGCGATCCGCGCCACTACCGTGACGAATTCTCCGCGCGTGCGCGCTTCGGCTGCGCTGATGGCCACTTCGATGCGCTGCCTGTCCCCGTCCTCAATAAAACCCATGGTCACCAGCTCCCCGACGCCCCGCCGCCGCCGAACCCGCCGCCACCGCCGCTGAAGCCGCCCCCGCCGCCGCTGAAACCGCCACCGTACCCACCGCCGTAAAAGCCGCCATGATAGCGCCCGCCGATGCCGGGCCCGCCGCCGCCGACGAAATAGTGGAACAGGCCCACCAGCACGGCCATCAGCAGACCGATCAGGATCGATCCCACCAGGAGCCAGCCGATCAGGAAGGCGGTCCCGCCCAGCACACCGGACGCCACCAGGCGCGAGCGGAGCATGCCGCCGAACATCTCGCCGAGCATGGTCAGTATGACGAACAGCATGAACAGGTTCCCCGCCAGGTCGCCCGAACCCTGCCGCTGCGCAAGCGGTTTGTATTCGCCTTTGATCGCCGCCATAATCGCGTCGGCACCGGCGACGATGCCGCCCTCGTAATCCTGTTCGCGGAACCGCGGCAGCATCTCGTTTTGAATGATCTGGCTGGACAGCGCATCGGTCAGCACGCCCTCGAGCCCGTAGCCGACCTCGATCCGCGTCTTGCGTTCGTTCGGCGCGACGATCAGCAGCACGCCGTTGTTGCGCCCCGCCTGGCCGATGCCCCAGTGGCGGCCGAGCTGGTAGCCGAAATCCTCGATGGCATAACCCTGCAGCGATTTCAGCGTCACCACCACCAGTTGATTGCTGGTCTCCCGCTCATGCGCATCGAGCGCCTGTTCCAGCCGCGCGCGCGCATCGCTCGACAACAGCGCTGCCTGGTCCACCACACGGCCGGTCAGCGCCGGAAACTCCGGCGCCGCAAACGCCGGTCCGGCGACGAACAACAGCACCAGCGCCGCGCAGCGGTACAACCCGTCGATCATCGACACTGTGGAACCGCGACGAATCAGAATTTCACGTCGGGCACCTGCTCGACTTCGGGCGGCGCGGTGAAGTTCTCTTTCGGCTTGGCGTCCGGATACATCAGCGCCTTCCACCAGCGTCCGGGAATGGTGCGCAGTTCGGTGTTGTAACGCTGCACGGCCTGGATATAGTCGCGCCGCGCAACGGCGATGCGGTTCTCGACGCCTTCGAGCTGGGATTGCAGTGTCAGGAAATTCTGGCTGGCTTTCAGGTCCGGATAGCGCTCGACCACCACCAGCAATCGCGACAGCGCCGAACTCAGCGCGTCCTGATTCTGTTGAAACTGCTTGAAAGCCTCGGGATTGCTCAGCACGTCGCCGGGCAGTTGCATCTGCGCGACTTTCGACCGCGCCTCGACCACGTCGGTCAAGACGTCTTTCTCATGCGCCGCGTAGCCTTTCACGACGTTGACCAGATTGGGCACCAGGTCGGCGCGCCGCTTGTACTGGTTCTGCACCTCGCTCCAGCCTGCAGTCACGGCTTCGTCATAAGTCGGGATATTGTTGACGCCGCAGCCGGAAAGCGCGGCCACGACAACCAGAATCAACGACGCCCACGACAGGCGGGCGGGATTTGCAGCGTTCATGAACCAGTTCCTCTTGTTGTCGTTGTCCGGCGGGTCGACCCGCCCTTGTGGTACGCCGGAACAGACCGGTGCCGCCGCTGGCGACACCGGTCGGTATTTCGGGGCGCCAGCGTCAAGGCGGCGCCTGCGCTTCCGAATGCGACCGTCCCGGGAAACCGCCGGTCAATGCATCATTGCGAAGAACGCACCAGGCGACGCGGCGGCGCCCGGCATTTTGTGCTTCGCCGGGGCTTTGGCGCGCTTCGCCAGCAACGACGACAACGCCCCGCGTGACCGGCGCTGCTCTACAGCAAGCGCCGCGCCATCCCGAGAATATCGTCGACCACCGATCCGTCATGGTCGGCGTCGAGCAGGGAACCGAGCGAGCCGCCCAGGGACATATTGGTCGACAGACCGGCGCCGGCCGTCTTCTTGCTCACGCCGCCCACCATCATGGTGGCGATGACCGCCAGCATCTTCTTCAACAAGCCGGCATCCAGGCCGGTGCTGGCGGCGGCTTCCGCGGCGAGCTGGCGGCTCGCGTCCTTGCCGCCGAGGATGTGCCCCAGAATCCCGTTGCCGTCGTCGGCTGTCTCCGGCCGGCCGAGCATTTCGGGGTTCTCGAGATATTGATCGTGGTTGCCGCCCTGCAACGCGCCGATGAGCCCGTCGAGGCCGCTTTGCTGCGACACGCTGTTCTCAACGCCGCGGGTCAGCCCCGGCAGCATGGAGGCAATGACCTTCATGGCGTCGTCGCCTCTGACGCCGAAATTCTGTGCCAGCGCTTTCACCGCGCCGCCGTTCCGGCTGTTGAGAATGAGTTCGAGCAATCCGTTCATGCTGGCTTCCCGCGCCTGCCGTGGAATGTGTAACTGCCGTGACAGTATAACGCCTGACGGGTTCGCTGGCATCGTGCGCGCCTTGCTGCGTTGCGCGGCCGCGTGGCCACGCCCCGAAAATCCGTCGACCGGTCAGCGTCGAAATTCCGCCATTACCCCGCGCGCGGGCTGACGGGTTTGTCCCGCGCACGTATTTGACCGCAAAGGCGCGCGAAGGCGCGCAAAGTAACAACCCCTTCCTGTTCTGTCGTTCGCGGCGAACGGTTGTCGAGTCCTTGCCGGCGGGTATCGTAACGCTCTGCCGACTGCCGAACAGCACTCGGTGTCCTACGCCATTGCGCACACGTCCTTCGCGGTTACCGAGGGGGTTCTTTTGCGGCGGGATCTGCCGGCTCCGATGCTTTGTCCTGCTCGATGCCCTTTTCGAGCACGGGTTTCGCTTTCTCCTTCTCCGGCTCGATCAGGCTGATCAGTGTCCACCCGGGACCGGGCTGCAGGTTCCGGCCCGCCGCGAACACCTGCAATCGCCCTTTTGCATCGAGCGCAAACAGGGGCACCGCCTTTTTGTAGTGCTTGCGGTTGAAGGCATCGAAGTCGAAACTTTCGGTCAGTTTGGTTTCGCGTACTTCCGCGCCGATGCCGAGCATCTCGGCCAGTCGCGCGTAGGTGGCGTCCTCGCCGAACGCAACGCGGCCGACTCCCGACACAACCGACGCCTTGTCGGAGTCGCCCGTCCCGCCTGCGGGAATCGAGAACAGCCGGTTGTTGTCGAACTCGCGCCGGTAGCGGTGCAGCGCGAGCGCGTTCAGCTCCGGCTGGGACGACAACGCGAGCACCCGGCCCATGCCGACCAGATCCAGCCGGCGGTCCGCGTAGCTGGACACGGCGCTGCCGTAAAAGGTCGACAGACCCGCCATGCGCGCGGCGCGGATGTTTCCCCACGCGGTGTCGCACAACAGACTGGGGAAACCCCGTTTCTTGAGCACGCCGGCGATGACGCGCGCGACCGGGTTGGCGCCGATGACGAGGAACCCCGTGGGTTCGGGGTCGGCAACGCCCAGCAGGCGCGCCAGCAGGCCCGATGTCGAACTCTGCAACACGACGGTGCCGACGATGATCAGAAACGTCAGCGGCACCAGCAGTTCCGCCTGCGGGTAACCGGCTGCCTGCAGACGCAGCGAAAACAGCGCCGCGACCGCCGCCGCGACGATGCCGCGCGGCGCGATCCAGCCCAGCAGCGCGCGCTCTTGCCAGCGCAGTGTCGTGCCCCAGGTGGAAACCATGACCTTGAGCGGACGCGCGACAAACTGCATCGCCGCCAGCACGCCGACGGCGCCCCAGCCGAGCGCCGCAAATTGCGAAAAGTCGATGCGCGCGGCGAGCAGCACGAACAGGGCCGAAATCAGCGCGACCGACAGGCTTTCCTTGAAATCCAGAATGTCCTCGACCGGCACGTCGCGCATATTCGCCAGCCAGATGCCCATCACCGTGACCGTCAGCAGCCCGGCCTCCCCCTGGACCGCGTTGGACAGCGCGAACACGCCGAATACCATGGCCAGCGTCGCCACGTTGTGCAGATACTCGGGCAGCCAGTGGTGACGCAGCGCGAGGCCGAGCGCGTGCCCGGCGGCAACACCGAACGCCAGACCCACCGCGATGATCTTCGCGAAGCTGGCCAGCGTGTGGCCGAACGCCTCGCCGATGTGTCCGGAAATGATGAACTCGAACACGAGCACGGCGAGCAGCGCGCCGATCGGATCGATCACGATGCCTTCCCAGCGCAGGATGTTGGCGATGTCCGCCGTCGGGCGCACCGTGCGCAGCAGCGGCACGATCACCGTCGGGCCGGTCACGACGGTCATGGCGCCGAACAGCACGGCGAGTTGCAGCGGGAAATGGACGAGGTACCAGGTCGCGAACGTAACCACCGCCCAGGTGACCAGCAGACCGGAGGTGACCATGCGCCGGACGATGTGTTCCAGTCCCCGGATCTCGGACAGCTTCAGCGTCAGGCTGCCCTCGAACAGAATGACCGAGACCGACAGCGAAACGAAGGGAAACAGCAGGTTGCCGAACAGCGCGTCGGGCGCGATCCAGTGCAGGACCGGACCGACCATGATTCCCGCCAGCAGCAGGAAGAGGATGGCCGGCAGGCGCACCCACCAGGCGAACCACTGGCACCCGATCGCCAGCACGGAAAGCCCGGCAATCGTCAGGACGGTCTGTTCTTCCACGTCACCTGCTCCAGGGAAGGTCGGACGCCGGGAGGAGCAGCGCCGCCGGGCGCGCGTCCCGACGTATCAGATGCCCAGCGGTCTGTGGAGCTGGTCGCCGCAATCGCGGCAGAAGTAGCGGGCCTGGCCGCGCTGAATCCGGTAGTGGCGGCAGGCGCTCAGCGCGTGGCCGCGGCAACCGCAGACATAGGGAAACCGCCGCTGTCTGCGCACCGGGACGCCGTCCAGATCGAAATCGCCGACCGCCTTCGGCTCGGCGCCGAACACGCGCATCACCGACCGCCATTCGTCGCCGTGAGGGCGGATATTCTTCAGACCGTAGAGCACGTCCGTGACGTAATGCGCGACCTCGTGCGGGACGGTGTCGTGCAGGCCGGGTTCGAAATACTTGGCGAACAGATAGGGATTGAAGCGGATGAAGCGCTCGCGCCTTCTTACGCAGTACATGCCGGCAGCCCTGCCGCGGATGTCGAAGTACATGGGAATCGGGCCCAGGTCGACCCCGAAATGGTCGGCGGCATGCCCGATGTACTGCCGCGCTGTCCTGATGATCTGTCGCTGTTGGTCCGGCGTGACGGGCTCGATCATGGGTGCCTTGAAACATCCTGGTCGCTTAATCCGCGTATTATGGCAGCATCCTTTACTGGATGTCATGGTGTAAGAATTTAGCCGATATTTGTGCATGGACCGCGTCTGGGCACCCGTTCCTCCCTGCTTTCGCCGGACGACAACAGGCTTGGCTCAACAGCTGTCACCCATCTGCGGCGCTTGTGCGCTTGCCGCATCAAAGCGTAAACCTCCGGCACTTCAGTTTCTTGTGCGAATCCGTTCGTCGGTGGACCGTCATCTTTCGTCAACAAAAACCGCTGGCATCCTCGGTTTCATGGCAGGTGTCTCCGATCGGGGTCACTTTGAGACGTGGCTGGACAGACCGCGCAAAGGGTCGCGCCCAGACAGGCGGGCAGCGTGCACCGCCGCCGTGCGCAAAGTTTAGGTTGCGACAAAGCGGCCTTGGCAGGCCATCTGATCTAAAGACAAATGTTTGACGCATGCCGCAGGCACCGCTGCACAGACCTGTGCGCGGGTTGGCATCAAATTTGCCCAGGGTCAGTTGACCCAAGACTCGAGCGGCACCGACATGGCAAATTTCAGACCCTTACTCCTCTCTCTTGCTCGCGGGCTTTGCCGCGTTGAATTCAATGACCGCCCCGCACTGACCGCGGACGGGACGCCCCAACTGACGCCCAGCGCAGACCGCGGACTGTTCGTCTGGCGCGACGCCGACGGCACCTGGAACATGCAGTTGACGGCCGGTGGCACCGACCTGAAATTCGATGGTGTACTGACCAGCACCAAGCCCATCGACTGGGTCAACCGTGACCTGCTGAATTCGAACGACAGCGCCGACAAGACCGACGCGAACACGCTGTCGATGGATTTCCAGGTGTGGAACATCGGGTATGACGCCGTAACGCTGTCGCTGCCGGCCGGCGCCGGTCTTTGCCTTGACGGATCGCTCGGTACCGGTAGCCTGGTGTTCCTGGGAGAATCCACCAAGGCGGTTTCCATGCCGGTTGACCTGACCGATTCCGGCGCATGCGGCAACAGTGTCCCGAGCGCCGGCGGCACCTCGACGCAGACTACGTAGAGCGGCAACACGACCACGCAAAAAGCCGTCGCCAGCGGCACCCGCCGCTATCACCCGGGCCACTACATCACGGTGACCACCTGGGACACGCATTCGGAGATGATGGAGGCGGTCAAGCCCGGCGTAACCGGCATCGAGAAGCGTTACGACTGGCGAACCCTGGAACCGACGCAGGGGAACTATGATTTCTCCGAGATCGCGTCCGACCTGAATTTCGTTGCCGGCCAGGGACTGCAGTTCATCGTGTTTATCGAAGACAAGACCTTCAACAAGCCGATGCCGACGCCCGACTATCTGTCCGCTTACACGCTTCCGAACCGCGCCGGCGGCTATACGCTGCTCCGCTGGCACCCGACGGTGGTTGCCGGCATAAAGGCGCTGCTTACCCAACTGGCCGCCCGCTTCGACGGCAATCCGAATTTCGAAGGCGTGGCCATCGCCGAAACCGCGGTCGGCCTCGACGACGCCGCGCTGAAAGTCAACGGCTACACGCCGGAAGCGTACCGAGACGCACTCATCGACATTCTCGACACGGCGGCGGCCCAGTTCACTCGCTCACAGGTGTCCTGGTACATGAACTTCCTGCCGGGACAGCAGCGCTATCTCGCCGATATCGCCGATGCCGTCGCTCCGCTCGGCGTCGCCATGGGCGGGCCGGACATCCTTCCCGACGACGCGTCGCTGGTAGACCGCACGTAGCCGCTCTACAACCAGTTTCAGGGGAAAATGACGCCGTTCAATTCCGCGCAACTGGACAGCTGCAGACACGTGCACGCCGACCCCAAGGCCGCCACCAAGTACTGGATCATGAACGAGCTGTATCAGTTCGGGCGCGACCAGCTTCATCTGAGACTATATCTTCTGGCACCGCAGGACGCGGCGCACGCCGTCGGATTCCTACATCTGGACGGAGGCACTGCCGGTCATCGAGCGGAATCCGACGATCAATCCCTGACCGGGGAACGAATGCAACGCTCTGGCGCGCACGAAGGGCGCGCCAGAGCCCCGCCGCCGCGGTAGCAGGACAGGCTTCTAGCGCGCGGCGGTGCGAATCAGCTCCCGCGCACGCACCGACGCCAGGCAGGTGTCCAGATTCCTGGCACGTTCGACGCCCGACAGATGCGTGGCATCGGCACGACCGGTGGCGGCGAGTTCGGCCTGAACGATTTTCACGTCGCGGTCGTTCAGGATGCCTCTGGTGTAGAGCGCGCCGATCGCCCAGCAATCGGCTTCCTGTTCGTTGCTGGCCCGCGCGTCTTCCGTCGTGTGCCCCAGCACATGGTGCGCACATTCGTGCGCATAGATGAACCACTTCATCTGCTGGCTGATCGAGCCGCTGACCAGCGGCTGGTAGAGAATGACCGGCTCGCCGTTCGGCAGCACATCGGCCATTGCGGCATCGTGCAGAAAGTAGTCGGGCACTCTCTGCACCTCGACGCCGCGGTAATCCAAGCAGGCAAGTGGCGGACCCGCCTGTGCGAGGACCGGCATGACCAACAGAACGAGCGACATCGAACAGCGCGCGGTATTCATTCCTGACATCCTTTCGTGACCGCGAGAACGCACAGGGCGAAACCCGGATATGCCCCCGCGGCGAAAGCGCGCACCCGGGCGCACAACCGGCCAGTCCGCTGGCTCGCCGGGCATCCGCTGCAAAAACCGACCACCCGCCAGGTCACCGATCTGCTCACCCTTGATCCAGGCAATGTAGTATCATGAATCCGACGTTATTTTTGCCGCTCGGTTCGCGTCTGTCAACCTCCGGGGCGGCGAAGCCCCGTTCGGCGCAATCGTGCGCCTGCGCCGAACGGGAAGCTTTTCCACCACCGCCCGGAGGCCGGGGGGGGCACTTCGCCCGGGCCGATCGAACCCTGACGCCTCCCGCACATGAGCCGCTACCGACCGCCGCAACCCCCATCGTCGCCTTACATCACGCGCGCCGGCTACGAGTCCCTGCAAACGGAACTCAAGGCGATCTGGAAACGCCGCGCGGATGTCACCCTAGCCCTAGCCGCCGCGGCCGCCGAGGGCGACCGCTCCGAGAACGCCGAATACATCTACCGCAAGAAGGAACTGCGCGAAATCGACCGGCGCATCCGGTATCTGCAGAAACGGTTGCCGGTGCTGAAGGTGGTGGCCGAACCGCCGGGCGACCGCCAACAGGCGTTCTTCGGCGCGTGGGTGACGCTGGAAGACGAACGACGCGGCGAAGTCACCTACCGCATCGTCGGCGCCGACGAGTTCGATCCCGGACGCGGCTGGATCAGCGTCGACGCGCCGCTGGCGCGCGCGCTGCTGAAAAAGTCAGTCGACGACGCCGTGGAAGTCGTCACGCCCGAGGGCAGGACGACGTACTGGATTCTGGATATCCGGTACGAATAGAGCCTTGATTCGCTAAAGATATGGTCAACCGCCAAGGACGCGAAGGGAAAACCCCTTCTAGAATTTTAACCACAAAGCACACAAAGCACACGAAGCTAAGAATAAACAAAGGACCTTTCTTCGATTCGTCATGCCGGTGAAGGCCGGCATCCAGGGACGCCGAACCCTGGTGCGTGCCGTGAAGCCCCGGCAATTATCGCCAGTTTGATATCGTCTAGGCCGTTGCAGGACAACGGACGCAATCCACTGGCGTTGACCGGGTGGAATTCCCCCCGTTCGATCGCTGCGACGCTGACTGGATGCCGGCCTTCGCCGGCATGACGGCTCGGCCGGAGGTGGCTTGATAATGTTTGCCTTCGTGTCCTTTGTGTACTTTGTGGTTAAAATTCTAGAAAGGGTTTTCCCTTCGCGTCCTTGGCGTCCTTTGCGGTTAAAACGTTCCACACCAACAACCCAAACCCTCAAGTCCGCGGCCGGCGCGTACGGGGTTTGCCAGCCGCTTTGCTGCGCGTTCCTTTCACCGCATTGTCCCCGGCATGCAATCCCGTGCGCTGCGTGCGGAAGGGCCGTGCGGCGCGCCGGCCGCTGCCGGTCTCCTCGACTTCGCCGCCCGTTCCCTTCGGCTGCCAGGCCGGCACCAGGTGCCGCTTGCCATTGCCGATCAGGTCGGAGCGCCCCATGCGCTTGAGTGCGGCACGCAGCAGCGGCCAGTTTTCCGCAGCGTGATAACGCAGAAAGGCTTTGTGCAGGCGCCTGACCTTGAGACCCTTAGGAACGAATACGGATTCGCCGTCGCGGCGGACCTTGTGCAGCGGATTCCTGCCCGAGTGATACATGGCGGTCGCGGTCGCCATCGGCGACGGCAGAAAGTTCTGGACCTGGTCCGCGCGAAATCCGTTGCGCTTGAGCCAGAGCGCCAGGTTGAGCATGTCCTCGTCGGTCGTGCCGGGGTGCGCCGCGATGAAATACGGAATCAGATACTGCTCCTTGCCCGCCTCGCGCGAAAAGCGGTCGAACATCTGCTTGAACCGGTCATAGGCTTCCATGCCCGGCTTCATCATTTTCGACAGCGGACCCGGCTCGGTGTGTTCCGGCGCGATTTTCAGATAGCCGCCGACGTGATGCGTCACCAGTTCGCGCACGTACGCCGGGGAGCGCACCGCGAGGTCATAGCGCAGGCCTGACGCGACCAGCACCTTCTTGATGCCGGGCAATTCGCGCACGCGCCGGTACAGATGGATCAGGTGCGAATGATCGGTGTCGAGGTTGGCGCAGATCCCCGGATACACGCAGGAGGGCCGCCGGCACGCCGCCTCGATTTCGCGGCTCTTGCAGGCCAGCCGGTACATGTTGGCGGTCGGCCCGCCCACGTCGGAAATGATGCCGGTGAACCCCGGAACGGTGTCGCGAATGGTCTCGATCTCGCGCACCACCGAGTCCTCGGAGCGGCTTTGTATGATGCGTCCCTCGTGTTCGGTGATGGAGCAGAAGGTGCAACCGCCGAAACACCCGCGCATGATGTTGACGGAAAAACGGATCATCTCGTACGCCGGAATTCGCACGCCCCGGTAGGCGTCGTGCGGGCGGCGCGTATAGGGCAGTTCAAACACGGCGTCCAGTTCGGCGGTTTGCAGCGGCATCGGCGGCGGATTGATCCAGACGTCCTGGCCGCCGTGGCGCTGGACCAGCGCGAGCGCGTTGCCCGGATTGGTTTCGAGATGCAGCACGCGCGACGCGTGCGCGTAGAGCACCGGGTCCCCACTCACCGCTTCGAACGACGGCATGCGGATGACGCTGCGCGCCCGGTCGATGCGCGGCTTGCGGTGCACCCGCACCGGGACTTCGCGCGCGGGCGGATCGGCACACGACCGCCTGGCGCTCGTATCCACATAGGGATCGACCGGAGCGTCGACGCGGCCCGGCGCGTCGACGGTCTCCGACTGGATTTCGGTCCACCCGTCGGGCGGCGACTTGCGGATGAACGCGGTACCGCGGATGTCGACCAGATCGGCGACCGCCTCGCCCGCGGCGAGACGGTGTGCAATCTCGACCACCTGGCGCTCGCCGTTGCCGTAAACCAGCAGATCGGCCCGAGCGTCGAGCAGGATGGAACGGCGCACCTTGTCCGACCAGTAATCGTAGTGGGCGATGCGCCGCAGACTGGCCTCAATGCCGCCGATGACGACCGGGACCCCGGCGTATGCCTCGCGGCAGCGCTGCGCGTACACGATCACCGACCGGTCGGGGCGCCGCCCGCCCTTGCCGCCCGGCGTGTAGGCGTCGTCGCTGCGCATCTTTCGGTCGGCCGTGTAGCGGTTGACCATCGAATCCATGTTGCCGGCGGTGACGCCGAAAAACAGATTGGGTCTGCCCAGGCGCGTGAAGTCGTCCTCCGACGTCCAGTCGGGCTGGGCGATGATGCCGACGCGGAAACCCTGTGCCTCCAGCACGCGGCCGATCACTGCCATGCCGAAGCTGGGGTGATCGACGTAGGCATCGCCGGTAACCAGAACGATGTCGCACGCGTCCCAGCCGAGTGCGTCCATCTCCCCGCGTGACAGGGGTAGCTGCGGCGCCGTGCCGAAGCGGCGGGCCCAGTACGGACGATATGAAAACAGCGGCCTTGCTGCGGGCGTGACGTGCATGGGTGAACGCTTGGGGGTGGAACCCGTGACTGATCTCGGGCACCAGTATAGCAGTCGGGAGCCGGGCCATTACCCCCTAACGGACTGTTGAAAAACGTTCATGCGGCACGATCCGGCGTTGAAAACCGGCTCAAAATGCTCATGTACCGCGTGTACCCTGCGCTTTTTCGCCGGTTTTCGTCTTGTCTCGCACGCGCCCGAACGTTTTTCAACGGCCTGCTAATCTCGGGGGGACCGTCCGACGGCGACGCGGGTCCATTCGCCGTCGGCGCCCCGGTGTGCGGACTCCGCCGGCTCGGCCCCGCAAGGTCTCGCCGGCCGTCGGCGCAGCCTGTCAGCAGGCTTGCGGCGCCGGATTCTCCTCGGGTTCGTGCGCGCGCACGAAGGCTATCAGCTCTTCACCGGAGTTCTTCTCGAGGATGCGGATGCGCCTGATCATTGCCTCGTCCAGCCCACGATCCTTGGAGAGCAGCACGATACCGCTTTCGCTCAGCAGATCGCGCGCGAGCACCATACCCGCAACCAGTTCGCCGCTCGAAACACACGCCACGGACTGCGTCACAAGGCGCGTCTCCAGCTCATCCAGCAGCTCCAGATACGCGCCCACCACTGCCGGATCATAGCGACCGCCGCTGTTACTGCGGAGGAACTGCTTCGCTTCGGAGATGCCGTAGCAGCGGCCGTCGAAGCCGCCTCGCTGCACCGTGTAATAGCCCTTTACGACCGTCAGAATCCGCGAGCCCAGCGGGATTTGCGCGCCGGAGCATGTCCCTGGTTGCCCGCGCCCGTCGAAGCGCGCGTTCTGCTGACGAACGATGTTCGCCACGGTCTGCAGCGATTCGACGCCGGCCAGCACCGCCGCGCCGACTTCAGGATAGCGCCCCATCTCGGCGCGTTCGGCGTCGCTCAACTGAGCGTAGGGTTTGGTAAAGAGGTGATCCGGCAACCCGAGTTTGCCGATATGATGCAACAGGCCGGCGTACATCACATCCCAGGCCGTACTGTCGTCCACGCCGAGTCGCAGCGCCAAGATCCGCGAATGATCGGCCACCGCGTGCGAGTAGCTCGACGCCGTCGGATCGCGCAGCGCCACCAGGCCCGCACAGAGTTCGACGAACCCGGTGACCAGGCGCCCGTAATCGGCGTCCCCAGTCCGGCGCATGCCCGCGACATCCGGGAGGAGTTCCCGCCTGGCGGACGCCGGCGCTGCCGCGGCTTTCGACCCGAGGGATTCGTCTTCCCCTCCCCGGTCGTGCAGCCGATCCCGCAGCGTTTGGAGTTCGGACTCCAGCGTCCGCTCGTGCAACGCTCTTCCGACCAGATTGACAACGTCGAAGGCGTCCCAAGGTTCAGTCACCGCGGCGAAAGCGTCGGTGCGGGTCATCGCCGACCCCTTCTCGGTGCGATGGCTCGCGTGAATCAGCAGGAGCCGTGGTACCTGAGGGAAGCGCGCCGCGAGTTCCTGCAACAGACCGACGCTATCGGCACCTCCCAACCGAAGCGCGCTGACCAGCATATCCACCCGCTGCGTATCGATGACCTGGACACAGTTGCGCGCGTCCACCGCCACGAGGGGATGATAACCGGCTGCGGCAAGTCTATCGGAAATCGCAAGCGCTTTCGGATCGTCAGTCAGCAGAAGTACATGCTTGCCGTCGGAAGGGGTGACTGTCTGGGCGTTCATGAGAGGCCTTCCTGGATACTGCTTCCTTGAAGTCAAACTGTGCCGGCTTACCAGCCGGCCAGCGGGATCTGCTGCAAAAAAGTATAGACCCCCGCTGTCGGTCGCTCAAGGAAAGCAGCCCGCCGTGAATCCGAGTCGCCGATCGGCCTTTCCGGCTATTTCCGGGGCCGCCGGCACAGCCCGGCCGCCGTAAGGCCGGCGCGGGCATGCGTTCGGTTTCCGGACGTGAAGCCGGCAGCGACCCGACCGCTGCCGCTTCCGGAAGCCGCACCGTCGGTCCCGCTCAGGCACGCGACATGAACTCGCGCGTTTCCGTATTGATCCTGATCTTCTCGCCCGGCGTCAGGTATTCGGGCACCTGCACCACGAGCCCGGTGGACAGCGTGGCCGGTTTGGTGCGCGCCGACGAAGACGCCGCCTTCATGGCGGGCGCGCACTCGACGATCTCCATCACCATGGCGGCGGGCAGTTCGATCGACAACAAGGCGCCGTCCGAGACCAACGCCGTGATGCCGTCGGCAGCGTCGGTCAGAAATACCAGCGCGTCGTCCAGCGCGGCCTCGTCCAGGCTGTATTGTTCGAAGGTCTCGCTGTCCATAAAGGTGCATCCCTCCGCCGAGCGGAACAGCATCTGCACCGGCCGGCGCACGACCTCGACCGGGGCCAGCGCGTCGTCGCCCTTGAAATTGCGCTCGAATTTCTGGCCTGACACGAGGTCCCGGCCACTGACCTTGTAGAGCGTGCTGCCGCTGCGCGATGAGGGAGACTGGACCTGCACCTGGCGGACGAGAATGTTGCGTCCCTCCGCCTCGAACACCATGCCCTTTTTCAGTTCGTTTGCCTTGACCATGAAATTGTCGCTTTCTTCACCGCCCTTGGGAGCGGTGCGATTTTATACCGGATCGGAGCCGCATGCGCGACCGGGAGCGGCACCGGGAAGCGGCGCGCTCCACCGGTCCGGGAAATATGCAAATAGGCGTTTGCTTTCTTTTGAGTTGGTGTAGAATGGCGCCCGGACCGGCCGGATTGGACCGGCCCTATTTAATTGCACGTTCGATCAGGTCTACTCGGAAGTCCCTTATCGGTATCTCCTGTGCACTACCTTCGAAGATCTGCAATTGAATACTTTTATTAATTTTCGAAGAGGTAATTAACATGGTAACAGGTACCGTGAAGTGGTTTAACGAATCCAAAGGTTTCGGCTTTATCGCTCCCGACAACGGCGGCGCCGATGTATTCGTACACTTCTCAGCTATCCAGGGCGACGGCTTCAAGACCCTGTCCGAAGGACAGGCCGTGCAGTTTGAAGTCGAACAGGGACCGAAAGGTCTGCAGGCCGCCAAGGTTACGCCCCAGCGCTAATTGACCAGGCAACTTGTTTTCTGGAACCCCGCGCATGCGGGGTTCTTTTTTTGTGCGGTTCAGCGATCGTCTGCCGGCTTTCTGCGCAACGCCTTCTGCCGCCCGTGACGGACCTTCCCGTCCACCCGCGCCCGCTGCGACGAACGCGTCGGCCGGGTCGGCGTGCGCTGCTTGCGCACCCGGGTGCCCTGGCGGATGAAATCCGCGAGCCGCTGCAGCGCTTCCAGCCTGTTCTTGTCCTGACTGCGAAACTGCTGCGCCTTGATTACCAAAACACCGTCCCGCGTCAGCCGGCGATCGCCCAGCGCCAGCAAGCGCTCCTTGCACGCCTGCGGCAGCGACGAGGCCGGAATGTCGAATCTCAGATGGACGGCGCTGGCGACCTTGTTGACGTTCTGTCCTCCGGCACCCTGGGCCCGCACCGCGGTGATCTCGATTTCGTCGTCGGGAACCGCCAGTCCTGAAGTGATGCGCAACATGTCGATTCCTCAATCCTGCAACGCCGCGTGCGCCGCGTGCGCCGGACAGTTTGAGCTGGATTGGATTTGCGGCCGGTCCATAAGGGTTATCCCGCAGCGGCGTCCGATCGAGTCCTGAACCGTCATTCCGGCGAAGGCCGGAACCCATTCCTATCAACGCGCTGGATGCCGGCCTTCGCCGGCATGACGACCAAGTCCGATGGTATGGCAACCAAAGCGTTCCGATTATACTTCGCTATACTTTACTCAAAACCAGGAGAGAGTCGATATGTTCCTGACAGACAAAGCAAATGGCAACTTCGTCGAAATCGTGGATCTGGCCGCGCTGTTCGATCCGTTCAAGACGTCGGTCGACGGCCGCTTTCACGCCGGGGAAGAATTGCAGGATGTACAGGCGTTCGCCAAGACCGAACTTGTGTTTCCGTCCGGCGAAGCACTGCCCCGCTGCTGGACCGACGCCGAGTATCGACAGGCCGGTGCGCGGCGCGCATAGGCGGCGCACCACAGGGTCAGGGCGCCGGCCGTTGCCCGCGCAAGGTTTCGAGTTCTTCACTCGTTTCCAGCCATTCGCCTTCGTCGCGTTCGATACGTTTATCCACATCGCCCTTTTCGCGCAGCAACGCGCGTAAGCGGTCCTTGCCGGCATCGCCATAGAGCGCGGGGTCGGCCAACTGCTCCCCGATGCGTGTCCGGTCGGCCGTCAAACGGGCCAGGCTGTTCTCCACGTCAGCGAGCCGCCGCACGAGCGGCTGCAACGCCTGGCGCTGCTCGGCTCCCGAGCGCCGCTGGTCCTTGCGCGACACGGCGCGCGGCCGCGGCTCGCAGCCGTTCGCGGGGAACTGGCTCCTGCGCCAGCCGGCCAGCCAGTTCGGATAGGCATCCAGTTCTTCGGGATAGTCTTCGACGCGCCCGTCGTTGACCAGCAGCAGCCGATCGCAGGTCACGCGCAGCAGGTGCCGGTCGTGCGTCACCAGCACGACCGCGCCGGCGAAATCCTGCAGCGCCTCGGCCAGCGCCTGGCGCATGTCGAGATCCAGGTGATTGGTCGGCTCGTCCAGCAGCAGCAGATTGGGCCGCTGAAAGGTGAGCAGCGCCAGCGCCAGTCGCGATTTTTCCCCGCCGGAAAACGGCGCGACCGCGGCCAGCGTCTGGTCGCCGACGAACCCGAAGCCGCCGAGGTAGTCCCTGAGATCCTGTTCGCGCGCCCGTCGATCAAGCCGTTGCAGGTGCAGCAGCGGCGACGCGGCCGGGTCGAGCTGCTCGACCTGGTGCTGGGCGAAATAGCCGATGCGCAGGTCCTGCGCCGGGTGGCAGCGGCCTTCGGCCGGCGCGAGCACGCCGGCCAGCAGCTTGACCAGCGTCGATTTGCCGGCCCCGTTCGGCCCGAGCAGACCGACGCGGTCGCCCGGCGACAATTCCAGATTGACGCCTTGCAGAACCGATCGCTCCGCGTATCGCGCCGACACCCGATCGAGCCGCAGCAGCGGGTCCGGCAGTCGGTCGCAGGCCGGCAAGGCGAAATGAAACGGCGAGTCGACGTGCGCGGCGGCGATCGGCTCCATGCGCTGCAAGGCCTTGAGCCGGCTCTGCGCCTGGCGCGCCTTGGTGGCCTTCGCGCGAAACCGCTCGACAAAGCGCCGCATGTGGACGATTGCGCGCTGCTGTTTTTCGTGCTCCGACTGCTGATTGGCCAGGCGCTCCGCCCGCACCCGTTCGAACGCCGAGTAATTGCCCGCGTACAGCGTCACGCCCTGGCGTTCGATGTGCAGAACGTGGGTCGCGATATTGTCGAGAAAATCGCGGTCATGCGAGATCACCAACAGCGTTCCGCCGTAGGCGCGCAGCCAGTCCTCGAGCCAGAGCACGGCATCCAGGTCCAGGTGGTTGGTCGGTTCGTCCAGCAGCAGCAGGTCCGAACGGCACATGAGCGCGCGCGCCAGGTTCACGCGCATGCGCCAGCCGCCGGACAGCGACGCCACGGAATTCTGCTCCTCGCCGGCGCGGAAGCCCAGGCCGTGCAACAGCCGCGCCGCACGGCTGCGGGCCGTGTAGCCGCCGATCGATTCATAGCGCCCATGCAGTTCGGCCAGCCGGGCGCCGTCACCGGCCGACTCGGCTTCGCCCAATTCGCGCTCCAGGTCGCGCAGCGCCTGATCGCCGTCCAGCACGTGCTCGATGGCCGGCCGGTCGTCGGCGGGCAGTTCCTGGCCGATGTGCGCGATCACCCAGTCCGCGGGCAGGCGGCAATCGCCGGCGTCGGCGTGCAGCTCGCCGCGGATCAGCGCGAACAGGCTGGATTTGCCGCAGCCGTTGGCGCCCGTGACGCCGACTTTCCAGCCGGCGTGCATCTGCGCACGGGCCTGCGCGAACAGCAGGTTCGCACCGCGGCGGAGCGTGACTTGATCGAGTTGCAGCATGGTGCGCATTGTAACCCGCCGCCCGCACGCGGCGTCACGGCTTTGCGCCGCCGGCGGCCGACCCGAACGCACCCGCGCGGTGTTTGCCGTCGTCGGCCGGTTCATGACAGACTTTCTCCATGACGATCCACTGTTTCGCCCAGCGCCTGCTGAATCCGTTCAGAGGCGCGATGAACATCATCGAACACGCTGGCGCCGAAGCGGTGACCGGCGACGGCGTGCACTGGGATATCTATGTCCGCGATCTGGTGCTGGTCGAGGACCTGCCCGCGAGCGGACGCGTGCAGACCAGCGAAATCCGCTACGGAAGCTGGTCGAGGAAGCAGGGTCTGAAGCGCGGCGCGATCCATCCGTCGGAAGACTTCCGCCTGCTGGAAGACCGCGGCGCGCGCTTGTATGAATACCTGCTCGAACACCACCGCGACGTGCCCTTGGCGTTCGCCGACCGGTTCGAGTTGTGGCTGCTGGACACCGGCGGCAGGCCGCTGGGCCTGCTGCACAGCGCCGTCGACGCGTGCGACATCGAACTGGACTGCCCGATCGCCTGGCGCCCGGGTCGCGACTGTGAACGGCACTTCCGACCGGAGGCGCACGCCGGGCAGGAGTCCGCCGGCAACCGCCTTGCGCGCCAGATCAATGCGCGCGCCGGCCAGTCGCCGCAAGCCCAATGGTTCGAGCGCCGGACCGACGGCTCCGGCCGGTCGCTGGCCGGCGTCAATCTGGAGCGGGCGCGCGAGGACAGACTGCTGCCGGCGGCTGCGTTTCCGCCCTGGTTCGTGCGCCGGCCGGACGCCGGCGCCGCGGATGAAGCGAAGCTCCTGGAAGATTTCTTCGAGTGGCAGGCGCCCTGGCTGTTGCTGCTGCGGGACCTTGCCCCCGATGTGCGACGCGGACTCGAAGCCTGGCCGCCGGCCATGCGCCGGCGGTGGAAATGAACCACCGCCTGTATCCGGAGATCCTGGATCAGGATGCGATACGCAGAGCGCGCGTCGAAGCGGCCCTGCGCGCAAACCACGGCGAGGACCGCGACAGCGACGACACCCTGGCCACCTTCTACATCGAACTGAATATCTCGCGGACCAATAAGGTGGTGGGTATGGTTGTAATGTTTAACCGCTAAGGGAACCCCTTCTTAACCACGAAGGACACAAAGAAAGACATGTCCAGGTATGGAATTCCGGGATCTGCCACGAGTCGCCTGGCATAACTGGGAATTAAGATCCTCAAGCCCGTCTCGGCTTCGTGTAATGCGCCCTGATGCCGATCGAGCTGGCTACTCAGTGGCGAACTTTTGTGGCAAGAAACCCTTTTGCCTTTGTGTCCTTCGTGGTTAAGAAGGGGTTTCTCATCGCGTCCTTAGCGGTTAATCGAGACCCAAGCGGCAGGGCACGAACTCAAGCACCCTACCCCGCCTGCAACCGCGCGATGCGTTCCTCCAGCGGCGGGTGCGACATGAACAGGCGCTTGAGTCCGGACCCGATGTTGCCGGATATACCGAAGGCGGCCATCTGATCCGGCAGGTGCGGCTGACCCGCATTCTGCTGCAGACGCTGCAGCGCCTGGATCATCTTCTCCCGCCCGGCCAGGCGGGCGCCGCCGGCGTCGGCGCGGAATTCGCGCTGGCGGCTGAACCACATGACGATCATGCTCGCGAGTATGCCGAGCACGATCTGCGCGACGATCGTGGTGATCAGAAACGCCGGACCATGGCCGCGTTCGGTCTTGAACACCACGCGGTCGATGACGTGGCCGATGATGCGCGAGAAGAACACCACAAACGTGTTGACGACACCCTGGATCAACGCCAGCGTCACCATGTCACCGTTGGCGACGTGCGTGATTTCGTGGCCGAGCACGGCTTCCGCCTCGTCCTTGTTCATCGCGCCCAACAGACCGGTGCTGACCGCCACCAGCGCCTTGTTGCGGTTCATGCCGGTCGCGAACGCATTGACGTCGGGAGCGTCGTAGACCGCCACGTCTGGCATGCCGATGCCGGCGGACTCGGCCAGGCGGCGTACCGTGCCAACCAGCCATTGTTCGGTGGTGTTGCGCGGCGTTTCGATGACTCGGGCGCCGGTCATGTTCTTCGCCATCCACTTGGACAACGCCAGCGAAATCAGCGAGCCGCTGAAACCGATCACCGCCGCGTACACCAGCAGCGCATTCAGATTCAGATTGACGCCCTGCCGGTCCAGTATCGATTCGATACCCAGCAGGCGCATGACCAGGGTAAGCACCACGAGAATGGCGACGTTGGTCGCCAGGAAAAGCGCAACTCGCTTGAACAACATGGTATCCAGTCTCCGCATTCAGCCCGTACCCGGCGCTATGACCACCGGACAGACGGATTGTTTCATGGCCACACCACGGACGACAGCGCCGAACGACGCGCGAAAGGATCGCGGCGCGCCCGTCACGACAATTGGGCCAGGCGCCGCTCGATCCGCTCGAGTTCGTCCCGCGCGGCGCGCCCAATGCCTTCGAGCACCTCGGCATTCTCCAGTTCCAGTGCCTGCTCCTCGGCGTCGGCATCGAGCCCGCGCCGGTAGTCGCGCTTAATCGACTCGAGACGATCCAGCAGCGCATCGCGCTGCGCCAGCAGCCGCTCGCGCTCGGCCTGGCGCGCTTCAGATTCGGAAGTCATGGTTCCACCCTTTGAAAAATCGCTGACATCAGTCAACAACATGGGCACGCGCTGGAACTTTTCAATGGTCCCGCGGGCTGCCCCCCTCTTTTGGGAAGTTGAAATTCCGCCCGCGCGCCTACATTCTGACAAGTCTGGCGGGCCGCCCGCAGGCATTCAACCGGAGCGCCGAGAATGCAAGGTATTCAATATATCCCGATCGTTCCGCCGACAGCGGGCATGGACCTGCCGCTGCCCGGCAGCATCGGCCGCCCCGACTACACGCCCGCCGAGCGCGCGGCGCTGATCGACCGCATCCGGCGCCTGCTGAAGGAAAAGGATGCGGTGCTGGTGGCGCACTATTATACCGATGCCGACCTGCAGATGATCGCCGACGAGACCGGCGGCTACGTGTCCGATTCGCTGGACATGGCACGTTTCGGCAACGAACATCCGGCCGGCACGCTGGTCGTCGCCGGCGTGCGCTTCATGGGCGAAACCGCCAAGATACTCAATCCCGAAAAACGCGTGCTGATGCCCACGCTGAAAGCCGAGTGTTCGCTGGACCTGGGTTGCCCCGCCGAACTGTTCGTGCCCTTCTGTGACGCGAATCCGGACCGGAGCGTGGTCGTTTACGCCAACACCAGCGCCGAGGTCAAGGCGCGCGCCGATTACGTCGTCACATCCTCGATCGCGGTCGATCTGATCCGGCACCTTCACGCCCAGGGCCGGAAGGTCCTGTGGGCGCCCGACCGCCACCTTGGACGCTATATCCAGGAGCAAACCGGCGCCGACATGCTCATCTGGGGCGCGGCCTGCATCGTGCACGAGGCGTTCAAGGCCGACGCCCTGCAAAACCTCATGCAACAGCACCCCGACGCCGCCGTGCTGGTACACCCCGAGTCACCGGAAGCCGTCATCGCGCTGGCCGACCGCGTCGGATCGACCACCCAGATCATCAAGGCGGCGAGGGAGATGCCCAACCGCGCGTTCATCGTCGCCACCGACAACGGCATTCTCTACAAGATGCGGCAGGCGGCACCGGAAAAAACCTTCATCGAAGCACCCACCGCCGGCGTCGGCGCCACCTGCGAGTCGTGCGCCCACTGCCCCTGGATGGCGATGAACTCGCTCGAAAACCTGGTCCGCGTACTGGAAACGGGCGACAACGAAATCCACGTCGAGGAAACGATCCGCAGAAAAGCCCTCGTCGCCACGCAGCGCATGCTCGACTTCGCCCGCGCGCACCAGCGGCAGGTACTGGGAAAAGGAAACGCCTGAAACGCAGGCCGGACCCTCGACCTGCCTGACCGGTCCACGATTATGGCGCCGGGGTCCGTTTGCGGCGGGTCCGGGGCCGAACACAACGAACGGCGCGGGTATTGACATTTGCAGCACGCTTTGAACTCGCCCAAAACCGCTTATTCACAGCCTTCACAGAATGTTCATGAATTACTGTACGAACTCGATTTCGACTCAGTTTGAATCGAGAACTGTTGCATAACTCCATATTAAATATATAATTATTCATATGCGGCTTTTTTCACCGATTTAACACCCCTCCAGTGTTTACAGGTGTTCCACGCAGTTGCTCCCAATTGATCCACAAAGTTATCCACAGCTTTTGTGGATAACCGACTGCAAATTGCGACGCCGGCAGGATTGACCGACGCCTGCCGGCGACGAGGCGGCGCGCAAACCTTGAATTCAGAGCCCTGGACGACCATTAATAACAGCCACCGAACGTCGGAAAGAACGATCAACAAGGACCCCATGGAAATCGAGCAGAACCAGTCAGGCGAATCCAAATCCGGCGGATCAGCGGAACTCGTCCGCGCCAGGGACGTCATGCCGGGCGTCATCCCGATCCTGCCGCAAGACGAGCGTCCCTTTTTCCCCGGTCAGGCGATCCCCCTGCTCGTCGATCCGGAGAAATGGGGGCCGACCATCGAGGCGGCGATGCAATCGACGAACAGCGTCATCGGCCTGATCATGGTCCGCGCCAGGCGCGTCGACCAGGCGTCGGTTGCCGATTTTCACACCATGGGCACGGCCTGCCGCATCCACCGCGTGGGGTCGATGGACGGTCGCATGCAGATTCTGCTGGAAGGCGTGCAGCGCTTCCGGGTTACCGACTGGATCAGCACCGAGCCCCCGTTTACGGCCAAGGTGCGCTATTTTCCCGAGGAGCGGTACGACGAGGAGATCCCGGAGATCAAGGCCTATGCGGTGGCGATCATCAACACCATCAAGGAACTGGTGCCGCTCAATCCGCTGTACGGCGAGGAATTCAAGCTCTTCCTGGAGCACTTTCACCCCAATGACCCGTCGCACCTGGCCGACTTCGCCGCCAGCCTGACCACGTCGGCGCGCGAGGAACAGCAGGAGGTGCTCGAGTCGGTCGACCTGTTGACGCGCCTGAAGAAGGTGCACGTGCTGATCAACAAGGAATTGGAACTGGCCAAGGCCCAGGCCGACATCCGCAAGCAGGTCGAACAGGAAATGCAGGCGCACCAGCGCGACCACATCCTGCGCGAGCAGCTCAAGATCATCCAGAAGGAACTGGGCATTTCCAAGGACGACCGCACCGCGGAGGCCGACAAATTCAGGACGCGGCTCGACGACCTGACGCTGCCCGACAGCGCGCGCAAGCGCATCGACGAGGAATTGCAGAAATTCTCGGTGCTGGAAACCGGCTCGCCCGAATACGCCACGACGCGCAATTACCTGGACTGGCTCACCTCGCTGCCCTGGGGCGTTCACACCGCCGATCAACTGGACCTGAAACTGGCCCGGCGCATGCTCGATGAAGACCACGAGGGCCTGGACGACGTCAAGCAGCGCATCCTCGAGTTCATCGGCGTCGGCATCATGAAAGGCGAAGTGTCCGGTTCGATCGTTCTGTTCGTCGGCCCGCCCGGCGTGGGCAAGACGTCGCTGGGACGCTCCATCGCGCGCGCGCTGAATCGGAAATTCTTCCGCTTTTCGCTGGGCGGAATGCGCGACGAGGCGGAAATCAAGGGCCACCGCCGGACCTACGTCGGCGCAATGCCGGGCAAGTTCGTTCAGGCGATCAAGGACACGCAGTCGTCGAACCCGGTCATCATGCTCGACGAGATCGACAAGATCGGCGCGTCCTACCAGGGCGACCCCGCGTCCGCGCTGCTCGAAGTGCTGGACCCGGAACAGAACGTCGATTTTCTCGATCACTATCTCGACGTGCCGTTCGATCTGTCCAAGGTGCTGTTCATCTGCACCGCCAACCAGCTCGACACCATCCCGGCCCCGCTGCTCGACCGCATGGAAGTGATTCAGTTGTCCGGTTATCTGGCGTCGGAAAAGCTGGCCATCGCGAAACACCATCTGCTGCCCCGCCAACTGGAGCGCGCGGGTCTGAAACGGCGCGGCCAGCTTCGCATCGACGACACGGCGCTGAAGAAGATCATCGAGAACTACGCGCGCGAAGCCGGCGTACGGCGTCTCGAAAAGTACCTGGGCAGCATCGCCCGCAAGGCGGTGGTGAAGATACTCAATGGCGAAAAGACGCCGGTGCATGTACGCGCCGCCGACATCGAGGACTACCTCGGCAAGGCGCTCTTCACCAAAGAGAAGCCGATCAGCGGCGTGGGGCTGATCACGGGACTTGCCTGGACCGCGATGGGCGGTGTCACGCTGACCATCGAGGCGACGCGCATCCACAGCCTGGCGCGCGGCTTCAAACTCACCGGCCAGCTCGGTGAGGTCATGCGCGAATCGGCCGAAATCGCCTACAGCTATATCCTGGCCAACGGTGAACGCTGGGGCGCCAAGGCAGGCTTCTTCGACAACAGCCAGATTCACCTGCACGTGCCGGCCGGCGCCACGCCCAAGGACGGGCCCAGCGCGGGCATCACGATGGCCAGCGCGCTGTTGTCGCTGGCACTCGGACACAAACCGGCGCGCCGGCTCGCCATGACGGGCGAACTGACGCTGACAGGCCAGGTGCTGCCGGTCGGCGGCATCCGGGAAAAGGTCATCGCCGCGCGCCGCAACAACATCAAGGAACTGATCCTGCCCGAATCCAACCGCGGCGATTTCGAGGAGATTCCCGAACACATCCGCGCCGGCCTGACCCTGCACTTCGTCAGCCGCTTCAGCAACGTCGCGACCCTGCTGTTCGGCGACTGAGACGCACCGCGCACCCCGGTTCCGCCGTGCTGGTCCTGTTCAACAAGCCGTTCCGGGTGCTCTCCCAGTTTTCGCCGTCGCCGGGCAAACGCACGCTGGCCGACTACATCGGCCTCGCACGCGTTTATCCGGCCGGCCGCCTGGACTTCGACAGTGAGGGGCTGCTGATCCTGACCGACGATGGCAGGCTGCAACAGCGCATCGCGAATCCGCGCCACGACAAGCTGAAGGAATACTGGGTGCAGGTCGAGGGCCTGCCGGCCGAAGCCGACCTCGACCGATTACGCCGGGGCGTGCCGCTCAACCACGGCATGACGCGCCCGGCGCGCGTGGATCGCATCGACGAACCGGAGGTCGGGCCGCGCGATCCGCCGATCCGCGAACGCCGGGCGATACCGACGGCTTGGCTCAACATCGGCATCGGCGAGGGGCGCAACCGGCAGGTGCGGCGCATGACGGCGCACATCGGCCACCCCACCCTGCGCCTGATACGCCACCGCATCTGCGAATGGCGCATCGACGGCCTGGCGCCGGGCGAATACAGAATCCTGGAAGATGAAGACCGCGGTCGGACTGCGGCGCGCGCTGGAAAAGCCGGACCGACTACCAGTACCGGACGGCGCCGGTATCGACGTGAATGAAGTTGGACCTGGGATAGTAGCCGACGCCGCCGGCCTTGAGCGCCACCGCCGCGTCGTGCAACCGCCGGAGCTTGCACCCTGGCAGAACGATATCGATGGCCTTGCCTTGCATGTGCAGGCTGTGTTTGGCCACGCCGCTGCTGGTGGCCCTCAGCTCCGCATTGGTCGCCGGTGAACGGTAGCCGGATATGACCTCGAACGGACCCCGGGTGCCGACCGATTGCTGCAATAAGTAGAGCAGGTCCATAAGCCGCTTGTCCATCAGGTGCTGCTGATCGGTGCGATGGTCACGCAGGACGTACGAGATCGCCTGCAACTCGCCGGCCTGGTAGGCGCCGTCGGCCCAATAGACCGTGTGGAGTTCCTCGCCCGTATGCAGATTGAGGAACGTCAGGCTGCGCTCCGTCGCCCGGTGCGTGTTTGCCAGCGCAGACCCGGGCCGCGCGATCAGGCCGGCGGCCGTGCCGACGCAGCGCTTGATGAATATTCGACGTGAAGAGTGGCTGCCGTTCGCTGGTTTCGTCATTGGCGCTGACGCGGGTAAGGTTGATCAGATTGACGTGGCCCGCATTATACGGACTTGACGACCCTGTTCCATCCTCCTTGAGATCGATGTCGCTGATCGATGACAACTATTCTCGAATCGGTGACGCGAATCACGCTGCCGGGCACCGGGATTCCGCCGGCCGGCGGCGCCCCGCTTCAATGCACGCGCGTCGCTGACGAGAACAGTGACTTGTGTTCGGGGTGTGGACCGATGTTTCCGGTGTCGTCCGTGTGGCACATGGATTAGGCTGTACCGGGTGAATTCTCTGCGGCGGCGCGCTATGGATCAGTTTCGTTCATACCTACTCAACGGTGTGGCAGCGCTGCTGCTCGGCGGTTGCCAGGCGCTCGGGCCCGGCGGCGGCAAACTCAATTTCCATGCGGGCTCCATTCTGATGCTCAATGAGCCGATCACCCTTCCCGCCCGCCAGGCGCACGTCAACCTGCAGCAAGGCACCGTTGTCGACGCTGTGAACAACTACGAGGTCAACTGCGAATTCCGTTTCCGAAATCTGGGGCCGCAGGTGATCCAGCCGGGCCGCTTCGTCGTCCGCCGCGCCGGCGACGGTGAAGAATGGTTTTCGCCACCCTACGTGCGACGTTTCTACAAGGTCCTCTATCTCAAGTCGGATCAGTATCCGGATGTGATGACACTGGAATGTCAGGTATTCGACGAACCCAACCCCGGACGCTGGATTTCCGTTCCGGACATGCAGCAGGCGCTGGGCAAGTACTTCAGCTTCGAATTCTGAGCGCGTGAATACGCCGGTGAAGGTCCGCTGCTGCCGGGCCCGACACCAGGCGTGCGGTCCGTCCCCAAGTCACAATGCGCAGCGCCGCAGCTTCGGCGGCGCTGCGCACCGCAGGCGGCTGCGTGCACGAACCTTCCATACCTGTTGAGCTTGATGCTGCCGCTACGAGTTGCACGCGCGGTGGCCGGGCGAACGCTCATCGAACCGACGGCGAGTGCGCCCGCATGATTCGGTCTCGAAGCACCGAATGCATGGCGTTGCGCGCAGCGTAGCGCATCGAACCTTTCAAGCTAACATTGCTATGTTACGAAATTGTGAACGTCTCGGTTCGTGACAGGTTTTCCGCCGAACGTCATCAACAGCCTTTTTTTGCGACCCTGAATCACGCTCGCACCCAGGCATGCGCAAATTCGCTTACATTTCCGACCGCAAAAAACTGTTGAATTTAACACCCTCAATGTTACGAGATTATGAACGTCGTAATTGGTTCGTAAGTTGTACGTCAACAGCATAATCCTGCTTGCGAATCAGCGAATGTTGATAGAACATACGCGCCCGAATCGAGGAACCTTTGGTGCAGAAAATCAGGCGCGGATGCGCAGGACCGAAGGCGACGCATGACAGCGTCGCCGCAACCGACAAATCGAAAATCATGCAGCTCTTCACACGCGCTACGGCACTGTGCGTCGCCGGAACGTCGCGACTCGCCCATGCGTTGAAGCTTGGCGACAGGTCGCGGGTCGACAATGCGCAGTCCATACGCCGGAGCAGTGGGCCCATTCGCCGCGCTGTTGTCACGGATTCGGGGTCCGTATGCGCGACGGGACACTCGCCGTCGCCGGTGTTCGTTGCGTGGAATGCCGGTAAAGCGGATGCCGCTGGACGATGATGATCCCGCTTCGCCTTGCGCCATCCGTGCACGCAGCCTGCGGGCCTTTCGTCGCGCCAGTGAACCACGGCGGTGGCTGCAGCATTGCGGTCCGTCGTCGGGGATCGACATTTTTCTCGTTTCTTGCCAGCGCCGGTTCTCGCGATCTACGACCCGGCTCTTTTTCAATTCTCACACACGAGGACACTGCAATGCGTATGACTACTCCTGCCGCCGCCGTCGCGGCAACGCTGGGCCTGCTCAGCTTGAACGCTTCGGCCGATACCGGCACTTTGGCATCCTGGGCCGCCAATACCAAGGTGGGTGGTAAATCGTATATCGACTTTACCCACATCCAGCAGAAAACCAAGGGGCACGCGGTCGATCCCACCGGCTACGGGGCGGACGTCAAGCGCTTTTACCTCGCCATAGATCACACGTTCGACGAGGTCTGGTCCGGAAACCTGACGACCGACTTCAACTACGTGAGCGGCGACAGCGAGACTCAGCTCTTCGTCAAGAAAGCCTATCTGCAGGCCAAGCTGTCGGACGCCGCCGTGCTGCGTGCCGGCTCCGCCGACCTGCCCTGGGTGCCCTATGTCGAAGACATGTACGGCTTCCGGTACGTGGAAAATACGCTGATCGACCGCCTCAAGTTCGGCACCTCGGCTGACTGGGGCCTGCACGCGGGCGGCAAGCTGGCTGATGGCGTGCTCAATTACGCCGTGTCCGCCGTCAACGGCAACGGCTACAAGAATCCTTCGCGCTCCAACACGGTTGACTTCAGCGCCCGCGTGGGCGTCGAACCCGTGAAAGGACTGAATGTCGGTGCGGACTATTACCGCGGCAAACTCGGCCAGGATACTGAGACCGGCCCCGGTACGCGCACGGCCAGCCGCTGGGACGCGGTCGTCGCCTACGCGAATCCGACGTTCAGGGTCGGCGCTGAGTACTTCAATGCCCAGAACTATAAAGCCACGACCAATCCGGTGCTCACCGCCAACCCCAGCGACGAGGCCAACGGCTATTCCGTTTGGGCTTCGGTGAATCCGACGGAGAGGGTCTCGCTGTTCGCACGCTACGACCACGCCAAGCCGAACAAGAAAACCAACTCCAGCCTCAAGGACAATTACTACAACGCAGGCGTTTCATACGTGGCGACCAAGAACGTCGACATTGCGCTGGTGTACAAGTATGAGAAGGTCGAGAACGGATCGATCAGCACCAGCAACGGCACGATTGGCGACCAGGCGGCCGTCAACCCCGGTGATGGCACCTACAGCGAAATCGGTGTCTGGAGCCAGCTGAAGTTCTAGTGAGACGATTGACGAAGACTGTGGGGTGGCGGAACGCACGATCCGCCACCCCACGCATGGCAGTCAGATGCTTTCAGCGGCGGCTGCTTTGCCCGAGGTCCCGGATACGCCATGTCCGGAACTTATTTTTGCTCGAGTGTCCCCAGCGGAGGCCCGGCGGACGTGCACTCTGTGAACGCGGTGAAGCGCTTTTTTCAGGGTGTTAAGTCGGAAATCCAGTATGACAATTGCAAGACATCTAACGGAGAGGAATCAACGATGAGTATGCTCACAAGAAGTGGTCGGTACGTACGCAGTTTCGCACTGAGCGCGTCCCTGGCTGTCCTGATGCAGGGCGCTGCGCTTGCCGCGACCCAGGAGATCGCCGGCGCCGGCGCCACCTTCCCCTATCCGGTCTACGCCAAGTGGGCCGAGGCCTATGCGGCAAAGACCGGGGTCAAGATGAACTATCAGTCCATCGGTTCGGGCGGAGGCATCAAACAGATCGTGGCCAAGACGGTCGATTTCGGCGCCTCCGATGCCCCCCTCAAACCCGAGGAACTGCAACAGGACGGCCTGATGCAGTTCCCGACCGTCATGGGCGGCGTGGTACCGGTGATCAATGTCCCGGGCATCAAGGCCGGCGATCTGAAACTCAGCCCTGCCGTGTTCGCCGACATCTACCTCGGGAAGGTCACCAAGTGGAACGACGCGGCCATCAAGGCGTTGAACCCCGAAGTGAAGCTGCCCGACATGAGCATTACAGTGGTGCACCGTTCGGACGGTTCCGGCACCACCTGGATCTTCACCAACTATCTCGCAAAGGTCAGTGACAGTTGGCAGAAACAGGTGGGCAACGACAAGTCGGTGGCCTGGCCGGCGGGTGTCGGCGGCAAGGGCAATGAGGGCGTGGCGTCCTATGTGTCGCGGATCAAGGGTTCGATCGGTTACGTGGAATATGCCTATGCCTTGCAGAACAAGATGGCCTACGCCAAGCTGAAGAACGCCGCCGGGAAATTCGTGGCGCCGAACAACGAAACCTTCCAGGCCGCGGCCGCCAACGCCGACTGGGCCAATGCACCCGGTTTCTATATGGTCCTGACCGATCAGCCGGGCGACCAGAGCTGGCCGATCACGGGTGCGACCTTCATCCTGCTACATACGTCCCAGGAAAAGCCCGAAGTCGGCAAGGCGGTGCTGAGCTTTTTCGAGTGGGCCTATGCCAATGGCGATAAGATGGCGGATGATTTAGACTACATCCCGATGCCCGACAGCGTCGTGAAACTGGTTGAAGCGGCCTGGACGAAACAGATCAAGGGGCCGGACGGTAAACCCATCTACAAGCCTGGTATGTAATAATAACCGGCAGTCATGGTAACGGGGCGAGCGCAAACGAGATGTCGATGCCATCGAGGGCTCGGGCGCAGCTCGCCCCGGCAGGGGTGAGGCCGTGACCGCCCCCGCGTCGCACCTGGAACGCGACAGGGTGCGTGACAATGTATTCCGGGGCGCCAGCATGGTCTCGGCCGCCGCGGTCTTCGGCTTGGTGCTGGCGCTTGTGGTGGTGCTTGCCCTGGGCGCAAGCTTGGCAGTGCAGACGTTCGGCGCCGGCTTTCTCACCAGCACCGACTGGAACCCCGTCACGGAACGGTTCGGCGCCGCAGCGCCGATCTACGGCACGCTGGTCACCTCGACCATCGCCATGCTGATCGGCATTCCGGTCAGTTTCGGCGTCGCCCTCTTCATCACCGAGCTGGCGCCGGTGTGGCTGAAACGCCCCATCGGCACCGCGGTGGAATTGCTCGCTGCCATCCCCAGCATCATCTATGGCATGTGGGGCCTGTTCGTCTTCGCCCCCTGGTTTGCCGAGATCGAGCCCTGGCTTCAGGAGAACCTGGGGTCACTGCCGCTCGTTGGTCCACTGTTCCAGGGGCCGCCGATAGGCATAGGGATGTTCACCGCCGGGCTCATCCTGGCGATCATGGTCATCCCCTTCATCACGGCGGTCATGCGCGACGTCTTCGCGCTGGTGCCGACCGAGCTGCGCGAATCGGCCTATGGCCTGGGCGCAACGACCTGGGAAGTGGTGTGGCAGGTCATTCTGCCGTACACCAAAGTCGGCGTCATCGGCGGCATCATGCTCGGGCTGGGCCGCGCGCTCGGCGAGACCATGGCGGTCACCTTCGTGATCGGCAATGCACAACGCATCAGCAGCTCGCTGTTCATGCCGGGGACTACCATCTCCTCCGCGCTGGCCAACGAGTTCACCGAGGCGGTCGGTGACGTCTATACCGCCTCGCTGCTGGAGCTGGGGCTTATTCTGTTCATGATCACCTTCATTGTGCTCGCCGTCGCCCGCCTGCTGCTGGGTCGCGTCGCCGGTCGTATCTGAGACCTGCCGCCATGACGCTCTATCAGCGACGGCGCCTGATCAACCTGCTGAGCCTCTCCCTGTCGGTGGTCGCCACCGCCATCGCGCTGACGTTCCTGTGCTGGATACTCTGGACACTGTTGCGTCACGGCCTCCCCCATCTCGCGCTGGCCACCTTCACGCAGAATACGCCGCCGCCCGGCAGCCAGGGCGGGCTCGCCAATGCCATCGTCGGCAGCCTGATCCTGACTGCCGGCGGAGTCCTCATCGGTACGCCTATCGGCCTTCTGGCCGGCACCTATCTGTCGGAGTTCGGGCGCAATTCACGGCTCGCGATGGTGGTGCGGTTCGTCAACGACGTGCTGCTGAGCGCACCGTCCATCGTCATCGGCGTTTTCGTGTATGAAATTCTAGTGCGCGGTATGGGACACTTCTCGGCGTACGCCGGCGCGGTGGCGCTGGCGCTGATCGTCATCCCCATCGTGGTGCGCACCAGCGAGGACATGCTGCAACTGGTGTCCGACACGATGCGCGAAGCCGCGGCCGCGCTCGGTGCGCCGCGCTGGAAGGTCATCACCCACATCGTGTACCGCGCGGCGCGCCCGGGCATCCTCACCGGCGTGCTGCTGGCGGTGGCGCGCATCAGTGGGGAAACCGCGCCGCTCCTGTTCACGGCGCTCAACAACCAGTTCTGGAGCACCCGGCTGGACCAGCCCATTGCCAATCTGCCGGTGGTGATCTTCCAGTTCGCCATGAGCCCCTATGAGGACTGGCAGCATCTGGCCTGGGCCGGGGCGCTGATCATCACCTTCAGCATCCTGATCCTTAACATCGTCGCGCGCACCTTGCTGCGCCGGCGCCGGCCTCAGGCATGACCTGGTCGCTGTGAACGATGTATCAAACAAGACATGAGTGGTGAAATGGAGCGTCCAGTGCAGATATCGGCCCCGACCGCGGGTGCGCGCGATCTGAATGCCCAGCCGCAGGACACGGCCAGCAAGATCGTGGTGCGCGATCTCAACTTTTTCTACGGCCGCTTCAAGGCGCTGGACGCCATCAGTCTGGAAATACCCTGCAACCGGGTGACCGGCTTCATCGGGCCGTCGGGCTGCGGCAAGTCCACGCTGCTGCGGACCATCAACCGCATCTATGAGCTGTATCCGGAGCAGTCGGCGACCGGCGAGGTACTGCTGGACGGCGACAACATCCTGGATCGCGGCTACAACCTCAATCGTCTGCGTTCGAAGGTCGGCATGGTGTTTCAGAAGCCGACGCCCTTCCCCATGTCGATCTACGACAACATCGCCTTCGGAGTAAACCTGTATGAGCGGCTGACGCGCCGCGCGATGGACGAGCGCGTCGAGTGGGCGCTGAAGAAAGCCGGACTCTGGGGCGAGGTCAAGGACAAGCTGCGCCAGGATGGGACACGTCTGTCGGGCGGCCAGCAGCAGCGGCTGTGCATCGCGCGCGCCGTGGCGGTCAAACCCGAGGTGCTGCTGCTCGACGAGCCGGCTTCCGCGTTGGACCCGATCTCGACGCTGATGATCGAGGAACTCATCAACGAACTCAAGGCCGATTACACCATCGCCATCGTCACCCATAACATGCAACAGGCCGCGCGCGTTTCCGACTACACGGCGTTCCTGTACCTCGGCAAGCTGATCGAGATCGGTTCGAGCGACATCATCTTTACCACGCCGCGCGAGAAGGCGACCGAAGATTACATTACCGGGCGCTACGGCTGAGGTTACGCGGGGGCCGGTTCGGGCCCCGCCTCCCGTCCGCGTTTTCCGCGCGCTGCGAACAGGCCCGATTTTCCCGGATGCGCCCGATCATTGTTCCAGCAGACTCACAGGGGATGTGATCGGGCCGTCCCCGGCCTCTGCATTCCCGATGTCGGCGGGCGCCAAGGACTCCAGTGCCGGCGCCAGCCGCCGGTCCAGTTGATAGATATCGTCGCGGAACTGCGCCTGTTGCGCGTCGTCGCGCCAACTGGTCAGGTAAACGAGATATACCGGCACCGGTTCGGGCAGGCGCACGTACTGCGTCCTGCCCGCGTCGATCAACGCCGTCACCGATTTGCCGTCCCAGGCGTCGCCGAGCACGAATTCGGCCAGCGCGATCGGGTTCTCGACGCGGATGCACCCCGAACTGAAGGCGCGCGACGTGCGGTTGAACAGACCGCGCGCCGGTGTATCGTGCAGGTAGATGCTGTCCGGGTTGGGCATCAGAAACTTGATCCGCCCCAGGCTGTTGTCCGGACCCGATACCTGCTCGAACTTGAACGGCAGGTGCTTTGCGTTGCGGTACCTGCTCCAGTCGACGCTGTAGGGGTCGAGTTCCACGGCGTCGTCGCTCCAGCTCGACAGAACGCGTATCCGCTTGCGCGTCACATAGCCGGGGTCGTGCAACTCTTTGGGCAGCAGATCCTCGACGGCGATCGTGTTGGGCACGCTCCAGGACGGGTTGAACACCAGGTGTGTCATGCGATGGGTGAACGCCGGCGTTTCGCGTTCCTCGCGGCCGACGATGACGCGCATCGAGCGGGAAGCCTGGTCGCGCCGGTGGAGACTCAAGGTGAAATCGGCGGTGTTGACCCACACGTAGCGTTCGCCGAACTGCCGCGGCAGCCAGCGCCAGCGTTCCAGGTTGAGCAGAATCTGCGCGATGCGTTTCTCGACGGGGATGTTGAGCGCCAGGCGCGTCGTCCGGCCCACGACACCGTCGTCGGTCAGGCCGTGGCGCCGTTGAAACCGTTCGACCGCGGTTTGCACGCCGGCATCGAAATTCGTGCCGTTTCCGGCATCCTGTGCGAGATCGCCGGTGACGATCAACCGCCGGCGCAGCACCGCAACTTCCGCACCGTCGTCGCCGGTGCGCAAGGAACCGCCTTGCTCCTCGAGGCGCGGCCAGCCGCCTGCGGCCGCGATGCTCCGGTAGCGGGCGAGCAACTCCACCAACCCGGCATAGGCCGGACTTTGCGGCGCGACGGAGCGCAGCGTTGCGCCGACGTTGGCACCCGAACCGACCGTTTCGAGCAATCCCGTCACATCGAACGTCCGGCGCCGGATAGTGCCAGAGCGGATCGATGTCCGCGGGCGCGAGTTGACCGCGGCCCAGACGCATCGCCAGTTCGTAGAAAGCCTGAGTCAGCAACAGATCCGTGGCCGCGCAGGAACCGGCGTCGAACGGCGCCGCGATCCGGCCAAGCGCGCGGTATTGCGCGGCCGTGAGCTGCACGCCCTCGCGCGGCGCAGCGCGCAGTGCGTCGCCCAGTTGCTGCGCACGCGGCAGCAGCCCCGTTCCGTCGCACCAGAGTGTCGTGAATTCGCGGCGGCCGTAGAAGGCCCGAAGCGCAGCCGCCGCGTCGGCAGACACGCCTTCGGGCCAGTGACCGGACTCGAGCAGGTCGGACACGCCGGGCGCCGCGCCGGGTACAGCGTCCGGCGCAGCCGAAGTTTCAGGCTGCGCGAATGCGGACGCGCAAACGAACGATGTTGCGAAAATGACTGGACACAGTGTTGCCGAGATGCGTCGACGCTCCAACATCCTGGCTCGCCTCCCCCGTTTCTTATGGCCGGTCGCCGCCGGTTCTATTCTTGTTGTGAGTATCAGCCGCCGTTCGGACGGCGATTCTGTCGGTTCGTTATTTGAACTGCATTGCAGTATACGCCAGGGCGTTCGGCCGGCGGTAGCGGGGGTAAGCTCGACCGACGCACCCGGAGTTGGTCCGTCATGCTGCGGCGCCAGCTTTGTCGACCGCGTTGCAGCGCTGGCGGACATTGATATTTCAAATTATATTACAAACAGTTAAACAGGCTACTTAAACCATACCTGGAGGTAAGCAGTTCCACGAAAAATTCCGGAACGACGCCCACTCGCGGCCAGATCGACAACGGGAGAATCGGCGGGTGAATGACGGTCCACCGGAATTCGGGTCCGCCGATTCTCGGGTGGGGAGAAAGACCCGGCCCGCCCGGCGGCAGCGGCGCGCGGCGGGGGTATGGCTTATTTGACCGCAGCGATCATGCACACCCAAGCGGGATCGGCGTCGCCGGTCTCCGCGGGCTCGAAGACACCGTTGGGTTCACCGTCGTCGTCCTCGCCCTGCCAGTAGACGATCACATCACTGAATCCGGCTTCGCGCAGCAGCTCCCGCACCTCGACCAGCGACCAGAGCCGCCACTCGTAGGCGAAGGCGCGCTTGAGCTTCGAACCGTCATCGAAATGAAAGTGGATATAGCAGGTGAGGTGGCTGCTGATCGGGTCGTAGCGCGCCTGGTCCCAGATGTAGGTGAAGCCCTTGTGCCGGGTCTTCTCCTTCATCTCCTTCTGTGCTTCGTAGCCGCCGAAGATATCCAGGAAGAACACGCCGTCATCGACCAGCGCGCCGCGCACCCGTTCGAAATAGCCGCGCAGTTCGTCGCGAGTCTCGAAGACCTGCCAACTGAAATTCATCGCCATGACGACATCGACCGGAGCGGCGGCCACCGTCAGCACGTTGTCCTGGCGCAGTTCCACGCGCTTGCGGCGAGCCGGCGTCAAGGCCGCGAGATTCTTGTCGCTCGCCCACGCCAGCACCTCGCCGTCCAGGTCCACGCCGATTGCGCGATTGTTCGCGCCCCGCCCCACCCACTCGCAGCACATCTGCGCCGTGCCGCAGAAATCCTCGCGCAACAGGTGCGCTTTGCGGCCGCGCAGCTTCCTGAAGGCGCTGTCGATGAATTCGTATTCGAAATCCGTCGCCTGCACCGATTTTTCATAGAGCCGGTGGCGGTCGGCGGTAGCGGCGCGGCGCGGCTTGGAACGTCCGGCTTTGGAGGGGCGCTTGTCTTTGTGCGGTTTGAGTGCGTTCATGGCCGGCTTTTATGCCACAAAATACCGGTGAATAACAACTTGCATTTGCCCAGCGAAGCTGGAAACTATCGAGCGTTGCCCGAGTGTGCGTCAAGCAATGATGCCGGTGCGCGCTGCTGCCGCGCTTCGCTCCCTGCAATAACGCGTTGATCAGGGCTCTCCCGCCCTCCATGAGCCCAGGGTGGCGAGCCGATGTACGTTCCGCCTTCTCTCGAAACCGCCGCCGAGCTGGTGCGCTCCATCGCCCGGCAGGAACTCGTGCCGCGCTTCGCGAACGTGCAGTCGCACCGGAAGATCGACGGGAGCCTGATCAGCGAAGCGGACCTCGTCGTGCAGACGCGCCTGACTGCCGAACTGACCGCTGTCTGGCCCGGCCACGCCGTGCTCAGCGAGGAACGGCCCGACCGGAATGCCGACGCGCTGGCCACGCTGCCGGCGGGCATCTGGTGCCTGGACCCACTCGACGGCACCAGCAATTTCGTCGCGGGTCTGCCCTATTACGCCGTTTCGCTGGCCTTTCTGAAACACGACGCCATTGAGTTCGGCGTCGTCTACGACCCCTGCCGCGACGAGTGTTTCACCGCGCGGCGCGGTGGCGGTGCCTGGTTGAACGGAGTGCCCGTTGAAGCCGTGTTTGAACACCGGCGCCTGGCCGACGCGCTCGCGCTGATCGACTTCAAACGCCTGCCCGTGCCCCTGCGCGAGCGGCTGTCGCGCCGGCCGCCTTACAAGTCACAGCGCAGCCTGGGAGCCGTCGCGCTCGATTTCTGCTGGCTCGCCTGTCGTCGCTGCCACCTGTACCTGCACGGCCGCCAGCGGATCTGGGACTATGCCGCCGGGCTGCTGGTGCTGACCGAGAGCGGCGGGACGGCGCGAACGCTGGACGGCGATCCCGTGTTCAGCCCTGCACTGGTGCCGCGCTCGACCGTCGCCGCCTGCGATGCCACACTGTTCGACGCCTGGTCGGCCTGGCTGGACAGTCCTTCAGACAACGGCTGACGCACTCAGCCGAGGGAGATCATCATGCACGTCACACTGGTTCACGTTCAGGTTCGTCCGGACTGCGTTCAGGACTTCATCGAAGCGACGCGCGCCAACCACGAGGCTTCGGTTCGCGAACCGGGCAATCTGCGTTTCGACGTCCTGCAGTCGCCGGAGGACGCCGCCCGGTTCATATTCTACGAAGCCTACCGCACGCCGGCCGATGCGGCGGCCCACAAGGAAACGCCCCACTACAAAACCTGGCGCGACCACGTCGCCGACTGGATGGCCGCGCCGCGCCGGGGTGTACCCATGAACGGCCTGTTTCCGTCGACCGACGGGTCATGATCGCGCCTTTTTCCATCGCGCGGCTGCCGCGCATCGAATTCGGCAGCGGCGCCATTGCGCGGCTGCCGGCACTGGCCGCCGGGTTCGGCCGGCACGCGCTGATCGTCACCGGCGCGCGGTCGCTGGACGCGGCGCCGCAATGGGCGATGCTTCAGCGGCAACTGGACGATCGCGGCGTGGTCCAGGAACGCATCAGGATCGACGGCGAGCCTTCGCCGCGGTTTGTCGACGCAGCGGTCGCCCGCTATGCGGACCGGCGCTTCGACCTGGTGATCGGCATCGGCGGCGGCAGCGTCCTGGACGCCGCCAAGGCCATTGCAGGCCTGCTGCGGATCGGTGACAGCGTCATGGATTATCTGGAGGGCGTGGGCCCGGAAAAACCCTATCGCGGCCCGGCCACGCCTTTCATCGCGGTGCCGACCACCGCCGGCACCGGCAGCGAAGCGACCAGGAATGCCGTGCTCAGCGTGGCCGGCCCCGATGGCTTCAAGAAGTCCTTTCGCGACGAGCAACTGGTTCCCGCGTACGCGGTGGTCGACCCCGACCTGCTGGCCGGTTGTCCGCCCGCTCTGATCGCCGCCAACGGGATGGACGCACTGACCCAGCTTCTGGAATCCTATGTCTCGACCCGGGCCAACGCGCTGACCGACGCGCTCGCCTTGAGCGGCCTGGAAGCGGTGCGCGCCGGTCTGCTGCGCTGGTTCGTCGGCGACGGCGACCAGGCCGCCGCGCGGGCCGCCATGGCCTACGGCGCGTTATTGTCGGGCATCACGCTGGCGCAGACCGGTCTGGGCTCCGTGCACGGCCTGGCGTCGCCGCTGGGCGCCTTCTACCCTATCCCGCACGGCGTCGTGTGCGGCACCCTGGTCGGCGCAGCCACCCGCGTCAATCTCAAGGCGTTGGCCGCGCGCGAATCCGGAAGCGTCGCGCTGCACAAGTACGCACGCGCCGCCGCGGTGTTGTGCGAGCGAACGTTCGCCGCGCGCGATGACGCCTTCCAGGCGCTGCTCGCGCTGCTCGACGCCTGGACCGAGACCCTGGACCTGCCGTTGCTTTCCGCCTACGGCGTCGGCGAAGACGATTTCGATCACATCGTGGCGAACGCGCGCGGCAGCAGCATGAAAACCAACCCGGTCGTGCTGACCGACGCCGAAATCACCTCGGTCCTGCGCCAACGCTGCGAGCGACCCGGCCGCACGCCAGCCTGACGTCATGAAACCCTATGCCGAATCCTGCGAACAGAATCGCACGCCGATCCTGGCCGTGCTCGAACGCGAGCTGGCCGGCCGCCGGCGCCTGCTGGAAATCGGCAGCGGCACCGGACAGCACGCCGTGTATTTCGCGTCCCGGTTTCCCGACCTGATCTGGCAGACCAGCGACGTTGCCGCGGCGCACGCCGGGATCCGCTGCTGGCTCGACGAAGCCGGGCTGTCCAACGTCCTGCCGCCGCTGGCGCTCGAGGTCTGCCGGGACACCTGGCCGCCGCGCCGGTTCGACGCGGTCTTCAGCGCGAATACGCTGCACATCCTGTCCTGGCCGCAGGTCGAATGTTTTTTTGCCGGCGTCGGCGAAGTGCTGGAGGACGGCGGTGTGCTTTGCGTGTACGGCCCGTTCAATTACGCGGGCCGCTTCACGAGTGACAGCAATGCACGCTTCGATCAGTGGCTGAAATTCCGCGACCCGGCGAGCGGCGTGCGCGATTTCGAAGCGGTCAATGCGCTGGCCGAAAACGCGGGCCTGCTTCTCAAGCACGACTACGCCATGCCGGTGAACAACAGGATGCTGGTGTGGCTGAGAAATACGGATCAGATCTAACCTTCGCGTCCTTTGCGGTTAAGAAACAACCCCGCATCGCGCAAAAAAATCCCCGCCGCAGCGGGGATTCAATGCGAAACGACAGTCCCTGTCAGGGGTACCTCATTGCAGATGGACTTCGAGCCAGGGTTTGAGCAGAACCACGACCGCAAGGGCCCGGATGATTTGCGTCACGGGACCGGCCGGCGCCACGGCGTCCAGGACCGCTCCGCCCAGAATGACGCGACCGGCGCAGATCAGTAAGATATAACGTAACAACAGGGCTGCCTCTCAGGAAACGGCAGGTGTGCGCCTGCATGCGACAGACCCTAACAGGTCGCGTCGCCCGCTTCCGTGACCCGGTAAGCGTTCGGGTCCGCACCGGCTCACAGATTCAGCCACTCGAGCGTCGGCGGCCGGATCGCAGTGCTTCACTCAGTGCATGAACAAGGATGCGCCGCCGTCCGGCAGTCCGCGAATTTCGCTCGACGATTCAGTCCGCGCCGGCGCGCGATACCGGCACCGCAATGCCGGCGTGCGGGTGATCGGTGTCCTGGCGGGCGATGACCGCGCGCACCGCGGGGCGGTTGAGAAAATCCTGCAGCGTGATGCTGTCGAGGTAGTCGTAGATGCGCTGACTCAGACTGCACCAGAGATCATGGGTCAGGCAGTGATCGCCTTCAGCGCAATCAACGTCACCGCCGCAGGTTGCGTCGACCTTCTCGTCGACCGCGGCGATGATGGCCGCGACGGTGATTTCACCGGCCGGACGCGCCAGCCGGTAACCGCCGCCGGGGCCGCGGACACCCTTGACGAGTTGCTGGCGTCGCAGCTTGGAGAAAAGCTGTTCCAGATAGGAGAGCGAAATGCTCTGGCACACCGAAATGTCCGCCAGCGTGACCGGACCGCGCTGGTCGTGAATGGCCAGATCCATCATCGCGGTTACGGCGTAACGGCCCTTGGTAGACAATCGCATGATAAACGTCCTGGAATCGCCCCGCCCTGTTTGCGCTCAGCCTAACAGCAGTGCCCCGAAAGCGGCAAGACAAACGGCAGCCGCGAAAACCCCGCGCGCGGCGCGTCAGGATTCGGCGTCGACCAGTTGCCCTTCGGCAACCCTCTGAGCCGCTTTTGAAAACTGGTCGCGTCCTGGCGAAAACCCGTGCCCCTGGCGCAGGCAATAACCCAACCACTTATGCAGAAAACGGTTGACTCCCCATTGCGTCGCCAGTGTGTAACGTTCCCGGCTGCGGTCGTACTCGGCGCCGCGCAGGCCGCGCCGCCGCCCCCGGCTGAGTACCTCGGCGACCTGCGCGTCGTGATACATTCGCACCAGCACGTCGGGCGCCGGGAACACGCCCCGGGCATCGCTGAACAGATAGGTCAGGCGCAGCGTCGTCGTATAGGGTGCACGATCGACGATCTGGACATGCAGGGCGGGTCCACCCTCCGGCGACGAGACCGACGCCGTGTCAAGCAGTCCCGGCTCCGGAATCATCCGGCGCAGCAGAATGTAGTTGAGCTCGTAGAGCTCCATCAGCGCCGGAAGATCGCGTGCGCGCACGCCGGGGTGATTCATTGTCCGTTTGCCAATCAACATAACGTGATCTTAGCATAGTAGAATGTTGCGATGCCGTTACTTCCGCGCCTGTCGTATTGCCGGAAAAGCTATCGGCGTCAGGAACCCATACTTGACAAAACCGAACAATAGTGATCGGGAACCGACAACGTGAACAGACTTGAAATCAACACCCGGCCTTTCGAAGGACAACGTCCCGGCACATCGGGATTGCGCAAGAAGGTCGCCGTATTCCAGCAGCCGAACTACCTGGAAAATTTCGTCCAGTCGATTTTCGACGCGCTGGAGGGATTGCAGGAACAGACGCTGGTGGTCGGCGGCGACGGGCGCTACTATAATTCAACGGCGATCCAGACGATCGTCCGCATGGCGGCCGCCAACGGCTTCGGCCGTATTCTGGTCGGGCGCAACGGCATACTGTCGACGCCGGCCGTTTCCTGCATCATACGCAAGTATCGCGCGTTCGGCGGCATCGTGCTCTCGGCCAGCCACAATCCGGCCGGCGTCGACGGCGATTTCGGCATCAAGTACAACGTCGGCAACGGCGGGCCCGCGCCGGAGTCGGTGACCGACGCGATCTATCGGCACACCACCGCGATCAGATCCTATCGCACGCTCGACAGCGCCGATATCGATCTTGGCCAGTGCGGCGAAACGCAACTCGGCGCGACCCATGTCGAAATCATCGACCCGGTCGCCGACTACAGCGACCTGATGCAGCATCTGTTCGATTTCGACCGTATCGGCACGATGTTCAATTCAGGTCTGTTCCACATGCGCTTCGACGCCATGCACGCCGTGACCGGTCCTTATGCCATCGAGATTCTAGAACACCGGCTCGGCTTGTCCGACGACCAGATCGTCAACGCGGAACCCAAGGAGGATTTCGGCGGCGGGCACCCGGACCCCAACCTCGTGTACGCGAAAGACCTGGTCGACTGCCTGTTCGGCAGCCGCGCACCGGATTTCGGCGCGGCATCGGACGGCGACGGCGACCGCAACATGATTCTCGGCCGCAAGTTCTTCGTTACGCCGAGCGACAGCCTCGCGGTGCTGGCCGCCAACGCGCACCTGACACCCGGCTACCGCCTCGGCATCGCCGGCATCGCGCGTTCCATGCCCACCAGCCAGGCGGCCGACCGCGTCGCCGAGCGGCTCGGCATCGACTGCTACGAGACACCCACGGGCTGGAAATTTTTCGGCAATCTGCTCGACGCGCGCATGGTCACTCTGTGCGGCGAGGAAAGTTTCGGCACGGGCTCCGATCACGTGCGCGAAAAGGACGGGCTCTGGGCGGTCCTGTTCTGGCTGAATCTGCTGGCGGTCCGCAAGGAATCGGTCGCCGACATCGTGCACAGTCACTGGCGCCGCTTCGGCCGCAATTATTACTCCCGTCACGATTACGAAAGCGTCGACAGTGACGGCGCCAACGCGCTGATCGACGCGCTGCGCAAACAGGCCGGCCAGTTGCGCGGCAGACGCTTCGGCGATTACGCAGTGGCGTTCAACGACGACTTCGCTTACACCGACCCGGTCGACGGCTCGCTCAGCGAACACCAGGGCATCCGCGTCGGCTTCACCGACGGTTCGCGCATCGTCTATCGCCTGTCCGGCACCGGTACCGAGGGCGCCACCCTGCGGGTCTATGTCGAACGCTTCGAACCCAACCCGGAAAAACAGGGGCTGGACACGCAACAGGCGCTCGCCGACCTGATCCGCATCGCCGACGAAGTCGCCGGCATCCGGCAGCACACCCGCCGCGATGCGCCGACCGTGATCACCTGACGCGGGGGCCAGGATGCCCGCCGGCACGGTCAGAAGCGACGCGTTCCTCAGCCGGCTTGAAGCCGGGCTGCCGGCGCACTGCGTGTTGCGCGAGGACGCGGAACTCAAGCCTTACGAGTGCGACGGCCTGTCGGCCTATCGCAGCGTTCCCGGTCTGGTCGTGCTCCCGGAAACCGTCGAACAGGTTCAGCACGTGCTGCGCTGTTGCCGGCAATGGCAGGTGCCGGTGGTCGCGCGCGGGTCCGGCACCGGCCTGTCGGGCGGCGCCCTGCCGCTGGCCGACGGAGTCCTGCTCGGTCTGGCGAAATTCAATCGTATCCTGGATATCGACGTCGCCAACCGGCTGGCGACGGTGCAGCCCGGCGTGCGCAATCTGGCGGTCTCGCAGGCCGCCGCGCCGCACGGGCTCTACTACGCACCCGATCCTTCGTCGCAGATCGCCTGTTCGGTCGGCGGCAACGTCGCGGAGAACGCCGGCGGCGTGCATTGCCTGAAATACGGCCTGACCGTGCACAACGTCGTGCAGCTCAAGATCGTCACGATCGACGGTGAACTGATGACCATCGGCAGCCGCGCGTACGACGCGCCGGGCTACGATCTGCTTGCGTTGCTGACCGGTTCGGAGGGGATGCTCGGCGTGATCGTCGAAGTCACGGTGCGCCTGCTGCCCGTGCCGGAATACGCCCAGGTGATCATGGCGTCGTTCGACAGCGTCGAGGCGGCGGGCGCCGCGGTGGCCGCAATCATTTCCGCCGGCGTCATTCCGGCCGGCCTGGAAATGATGGACAATCTGGCGCATGCACGCGGCGGAGGATTTCGTGCATGCCGGTTATCCGACCGGCGCCGCGGCGATTCTGCTGTGCGAACTGGACGGCACGCGCGCCGAAGGTCGACGCGCAGCTCGCGCGCGTCGAACGCCTGCTGCACGACGCCGGCGCCCATGAAACACGGGTCGCGACGCGACGAAGCGGAGCGCTGAAATTCTGGGCCGGGCGCAAGGCCGCGTTTCCCGCCGTCGGCCGCCTTGCGCCGGATTATTATTGCATGGACGGCACGATTCCGCGCAAACACCTGGGCAAGGTGCTCGGCGCCATCAATGCAATGGTCCGAAGACTACGGCCTGCCGGTGGCCAATGTGTTTCATGCCGGCGACGGCAACCTGCACCCGCTGATCCTGTACGACGCCAACAAGCCGGGCGAACTGCGAACGCACCGAGGAATTCGGCGCAGGATTCTCGAACTGTGCGTCAGCGTCGGCGGCACCATCACCGGCGAGCACGGCGTCGGCGTCGAGAAGATCAACCAGATGTGCGCGCAGTTCGACAGCGCCGAACTCGACGCAGTTTCACGCCATCAAACAGGCGTTCGACCCGGACGGGCTGCTCAATCCCGGCAAGGCGATCCCGACGCTGGCACGCTGCGCGGAATACGGGCGCATGCACGTCCACGGCGGCCAGGTGCCGTTTCCCGAACTGGAGCGCTTTTGAGCGACGGCGGCGATGCACTCGATGCCCTGCGCGACCGCATTGCGCAGGCATTCGCCGCACGCACGCCGGTGCGCCTGACCGGCGGCGGCACCAAGGGCTTTTACGGACGCGCGTGTTCCGGCGAAACGCTGTCGCTGGCCGGCCATTGCGGCGTGATCGACTACGAGCCGTCGGAGCTGGTGCTGACCGCGCGCGCCGGCACGCCGTTGCGCGACGTCGAAACGCTGCTCGCCGGGCACGGCCAGATGCTGGCGTTCGAGCCGCCGCATTTCGGCGCCGCCGCGACACTGGGCGGCACCGTCGCCTGCGGACTGTCGGGGCCGCGCCGCCCACACGCCGGCGCGGTCCGCGATTTCGTGCTCGGCACGCGCATCATCAATGGCAGGGGCGAACCGCTGTCGCTTCGGCGGCCGTGTGATGAAGAACGTGGCCGGTTACGATCTGTCGCGCCTGATGGCCGGCGCACTCGGCACGCTTGGCGTGCTCATGGAGGTCTCGCTGAAGGTCCTGCCGCGACCCGAAACTGAAGTCACGCTGCGCCTGACGCTGCCGCTGGAACGCGCACTGGCGCAGTGCCGCGCCTGGGCGGCTGCGCCGGTGCCGGTTTCAGCCAGCGCGTTTCACGCCGGTCAACTGACACTGCGCCTGTCCGGCGCGGAACCTTCCGTCCGCCAGGCCGCACAACGGATCGGCGGCGAAACCGTCGCCGGCGGTGACGCGTTCTGGACCGCGCTGCGCGAACAGACGCATCCGTTCTTCGCGATGTCCGCTCCGCTGTGGCGGATCAGCCTTCCGTCCGACACGCCGGCCGCGGCGCTGCCGGGTGCGTGCCTGTACGAATGGGGCGGCGCGCTGCGCTGGTGGCAGGGCGAGGGCGATGTCGAGGCGCTACGGCGGACCGTGCAGGCTGCCGGCGGTTCCGCCACGCTGTTCCGGCACGGCGATCGCGATCGGGTGTTTCAACCGCTGGACGGGGCGGTGCTGCGCCTGCATCGGCGGCTCAAGCAGGCGCTCGATCCGGCGGGCATTCTCAATCCGGGCAGACTCTACCGGGACCTGTGAGATGCAGACGTCGATCGATGAACGGTACCGGCAGACCGCGCTTGGAATCGAGGCCGACCGCGTGCTGCGCAGTTGCGTGCACTGCGGATTCTGCAACGCGACCTGCCCGACCTACCAGTTGCTCGGCGACGAACTGGATGGGCCGCGCGGCCGCATTTACCAGATCAAGCAGATACTGGAAGGCACGCCGGCAGCAGCGTCCATCCGCACCCACCTCGATCGCTGCCTCACCTGCCGCAACTGCGAAACCACCTGCCCGTCGGGCGTCGACTACCACCGCCTGCTCGACATCGGCCGCACGCTGGTCGAGCAGCAACTCGAACGTCCCTGGCACGAACGGGTACTGCGCTATGCACTGCTCCGCGTACTGCCCTATCGGCGTCGTTTCGCGCCGCTGCTGCGCTTGGGACGGCTGGTGCGCCCGCTGCTGCCGGCCGCCGTGAAAGCGCACGTGCCGCTCGCACGAGCGACGGGTGCACGGCCGGCGGCGCTGCGTGCGCGCCGCGTCATCCTGCTCGAGGGCTGCGTACAACCCGCGCTGGCGCCTCAGATCAACGCAGCGACCGTCCGCGTGCTCGACCGGCTCGGCGTCGGCGTCGTGACCGGCGCAGAAGCCGGCTGCTGCGGCGCGCTGCCCTGGCACCTCACCGACAACGCGCGTGCACTGGCCATGGCGCGAACCAACGTCGACGCCTGGTGGCCGCTTATGCAGGCCGGCGCGGAGGCGATCGTTATCAACGCGTCGGGCTGCGCGCCGATGGTCAAGGACTACGGTCACCTGCTGCGCGACGATCCGGTTTACGCGGACAAGGCGGCGCAAGTCAGTGCGCTCGCCCGCGATGCCGGCGAGTTCGTCGCCACGCTCGATCCGGCGCCGCTGAAGAATGCCGGCGGGCAACGCATCGCCTTCCATGCGCCCTGCACCTTGCAGCACGGCCAGCGGCTTGCCGGCGTGGTGGAACGGCTGCTCGGCGGACTGGGTTTCGAATTGACGCCGGTCGCCGATCCGCACCTGTGCTGCGGCGCGGCCGGCACTTATTCGCTGCTGCAACCGGCTATTTCGCGCCGTCTGCGCGACGCCAAGTGCAGTGCGCTGCAACAGGGTTCGCCGACGCTGATCGCGACGGCGAACATCGGCTGCATGCTGCATCTCGATGAAGGCACCGCCGTGCCGGTCGTGCACTGGCTGGAACTGCTGGACCGCCTGCGGGAATAGAGCGGGAAATTCCGTACCGAATGGTGGCTTGGGGCGGCCCGACACCGGGATTAGAATAACCGCCATTTACAAGAGCCAAAGGTGGAAATCCAGTGAACACACCGCTTCTTCCACTGGTCGTGGAACCCGAACAACTGGCCGCAGCGCTGGGTCACGAGCGCCTGCTGATCCTGCACATCACGAGACCGGAGCGCTACGCGTTCCATATACCGGGCGCGATCCTGCTGCAGGGAATGCAGTTTGTGCGCATCGAAAAGCCGGTCATGGGTCTGCTGCCGGACGCGCGGACGCTGGGTGAACTGTTCGCGTCGCTGGGCATGACGGCGGATACCCACGTGGTGGCCTGCGACGATGAGGGCGGCGGCTGGGCCGGCCGTTTTCTCTGGACACTGGACGCGGTCGGACACCGGCACTGCTCGCTGCTGAACGGCGGTCTGGTCGCCTGGCTTAACGAAGGGCATCCCTACGAACAGACGGCGGCCACGCCGCAACGCGGCGCCGAATACCCCGTCGACGGCTTCACGCGCGCCACGCTGCAGATCGACTATCTTCTCTCGCGACTTCACGCGCCCGACCTCGGCCTGCTCGACAGCCGCACGCCCGAGGAATTCACGGGCGCGAAACGCCTGGCCGAGCGCGGAGGACACATCCCCGGCGCGGTCAACCTCAACTGGCTGGACACCATGGACGCTGCGCGCAACCTGCGCTTCAAGCCCGCGGACCAGTTGCGCGACATGCTCGAAGCGCGCGGCCTGACGCCGGACAAGGAAATCGTCTGCTACTGCCAATCGCACCACCGCTCTTCGCACGCCTACATCATGCTCAAGATGCTGGGCTATGAACGCGTCCGCGGCTACCCCGGCGCCTGGTCGGAATGGGGCAACCGCAGCGATACGCCGGTGGAGTGATGTCGGTGTGAACTGCCGTGGAAAAGCAAGAACCCTTTCAACCGCTAAGGACGCAAAGGACGCGAAGGGAAAATATATAGAAACCCTCTTAACCACAAAGGGCACAAAGGACACAAAGGACACAAAGACTTCCAGGGCCGGTCCGGCCAAGCAAACTATTTGGGTGGCCGACCGGTACCTTCGCTGTATGTCCTGCGATTGACGCAGTTCTCGGACTTGAGCCTGACCTATGTGGCTGACGCCTGCAGGAGCGGCCGTCGGCCGCGACTGCGAAGGACACAAGAACCTGCTTTCGCGGTACAAGTCATTACACTGGGGGGACATACGCAGGAAACCTTCGTGTCCTTTGTGTCCTTTGTGGTTAAGTGGGTTTCGATTATTTTCCCTTCGCGTCCTTCGCGTCCTTTGCGGTTGAAAGGGTCTTGGCGTCCTTGGCGGTTGAAACGGTCTTGCCCTCAGTCGCTGAACGATCGGTGCTTCCCGGCATCCGCGAAATGTAATCGGCCACCGCGCCGATGTCTTCGTCGGTGCAGGTCTTCACGCGTTCCACCATGACGGGATTGCCGTTCTTGCGGAAACCGTCGCGCAGCCAGCGCAGTTGCCTCACCAGATACGCGAAGTGCTGGCCCCGCAGTCGGGGGAAGAATGCGTCGGCGTCGCCCTCGCCTGCGGCGCCATGACAATCGGCGCACTGCTTTTCGTACCGCGCGCGGCCCTGGTCCAGCCGATCGCCCGGTCCTTTACCCGGATTCGGATCGGGGCTCAGCGTCGCGATATACGCGGCCACGTCCGCAATCGCCTGGGCGCCTCCGATGGTATCGGGATCAGTAAACGGGTACATGGTGGGGTTTTCGCGATGCCGGGAGCGGATATCGGCAAGCTGCTTGATCAGCACCTGGCGGTGTTGACCCGCGATCACCGGAAAACTTCCGTCGGGCTTGCCCCAGCCGTTGTCCAGGTGACAGGTCGCGCACAGCGGGTAGATCTTTCTGCCGTCGTCGACATTTGGGATCAGCGCGAGCGCCTTGTGGAGTTCATCGACGGGACCCTCGCCGGCGCCGCACGGCACTGCGACACCGATCCCCAACAGAATTGCGAGCAGAATGCGGCTGGACATATCTATAAGACATCACTAATATTATGGGCATCTGCGGGCATCAAGCTCCTTGCCACGCTGCGAGTGACGCGCAATGCAAAGAATCCTGGCGACGCTGTCCATTCTAGCACTCCTGGCCGCGATGCCGGCGCCGGCCCGTGAGGTGCACACGCTGAGCGTCGACGCAAGCGATCAGGTCGACATCCGCGTGTATCCGACCCAAGGCGGCTCGCAGTTGCTGCTGGGCTTCCCGTGCGACGAAGGCAAGAGCCTGTCCGAAGAGGCCACCGCCAGTTCGCTGTCCAAAGACGGCATCGAAGTCTGGATGCCGGACATGCTGTCGGCCTACATGCTGCCCAACGTGCGCAGCAGTCTCCAGCAGATTCCCACCGAGGCGCTGGTTGCGCTGGTTGACGATGCCGCCAAAACCGGCAAGGACGTCTATCTGATCGCCAGCGGGCCGGACACCGAACTGGTGTTGCGCGCGGCGGCGGCGTGGGAAGCGGCGCATCCGCAGGGCGGCGCACTCAAAGGGGCGATTCTCTTGTTCCCGCGCCTCAACGCGACGGAACCGGAGCCGGGCAAGCCGCCGGAGTACGTCGCCGCCGTCGGCACGACCAAGCTCCCGATGCTGGTGCTCGAAGGCGAGCGCACACCGAACCGCTGGGGCATCGGACATCTGACCAAGGCGCTGGAACGCGGCGGCAGCCCCGTCTATGCAAAGCTGATTCCCGACGTGCGCGGCTACTTCTTCAAGCGTGACGACGCCAACATGCCGGAGAATGTCGCCACCTCGCAGTTGTCCGGCCTGATCAAGGCCAGCCTGTTCTATTTGCGGAGCGCGCACTGATGCTGCGAGCCATGCTGCTGATCGCCGCCCTTGCGTTCACCGGCGCCGCCGACGCCCTGAATCTGAAACCGGTCGAGGATGTCGCCACGCCGCCGCTCGATCTGACCGACCTCGAAGGCAAGACGCACAGCCTCGATGCCTACAAAGGCAAGATCGTACTGGTACAGTTCTGGGCCACCTACTGCACGCCGTGCCGCAAGGAAATGCCGTCGATGAACCGGCTGCTGAAAAAGATGGGCGACGACTTCGTCATACTCGCGGTGAACATGGGCGAACCGCGCGACGCCATCGATCAGTTCGTCAGTGAAGTGAAACCGGAATTCCCGATCCTGCTGGACCCCGACGGCGAATCCATTGGCGCCTGGCAGGTCTTTGCAGCACCGTCGAATTTCATACTCGGGCCGGACGGCCGGATTCGGTACACGCTTTTCGGCGGCGTCGAGTGGGATTCCGACGAACTCGTCACGGCGCTCAAGGCGCTGAAGCAATAAGGCCGCGCCCAGGGCGGGCCGGCGCGTCAGCGCGTTTCCCAGGCCTTCTCGCGCATCCGCTGGTAGTCTTGGTACGCTTGCCGCTCGCAGTCCGCGCCCGGCGTTTCCTCGCACTGCTGTTGATTCACGTTCTGCAGCGTCTCATAGGTGGTGCGCTTCCAGGCCTCCGCGGAGCAGCCCGCGGCGCAGGCCGCCAGCAACACGACCAGACTCCGCCATCCGGATCGGCCGGCCGCGCGCGCGGGTCTTGCGATTAATGACATGGCTCGAGCTGCCTCAATCTGACGTCATTCAGGCCAACGCGGCACATTCCGCGTGACGGAAACAGCTTACCAGATGATCGTTGACCATGCCCGTCGCCTGCATGTGCGCGTAGACGATGGTCGGACCGACGAACCGGAAGCCGCGCTGTTTCAGGTCCCTGCTGAACGCCGCGGAGACCGGCGTCGACGCCGGTATCTGCCCGGAACTGCGGAACCGGTTTACGATGGGCCTGCCGTCGACGAAGCGCCAGAGATACTCGTTGAGACTCCCGAACGCATCGCGCACGCCCAACACCGCGCGGGCGTTGCCGATCGCGGCCTCTATCTTGGCCCGGTTGCGCACGATGCCCGGGTCGGCCAGCAGTTTCTCGACACGTGCTGCATTGAAGCGCGCGACTTTGGCTGCGTCGAAGCCGGCGAACGCCTTGCGGTAACGATCGCGCTTGCGCAGGATCGTGATCCAGCTCAGCCCCGCCTGGGCGCCCTCGAGCACCAGAAATTCGAACAGTGTCCGATCGTCGTGAAGCGGAACGCCCCACTCACTGTCGTGATACGCCGTGTAGAGCGGATCGTCGCCGCACCAGGCACACCGGCGGACCGGACTCACGTACGGCCCCCGGGCGCGGCCCGTCTCAGGCGACGGTGCGGCTTCTCGCGACCACGGCAAGTCCCAGCAGCGCGGCTGCAAACAGATATAACGACGGCGCCCGCAGTCGCAAGCCGCGGGCCGGGATACGATCGCCGCAACCGGCGGACGCCGGCGGCTGCCCATAAGGGTCGATCGAATCCGTCAGTGCCCATAGCCGGTGTCCGTCAGACGCGGCCGCGGACGCCGCGGCACCCTCGGTCGTGAGCGCCTGTGCAGCGAGACCATACAGCGAACCATCGGCGGTGTCGACCGTGCCGCCGGGGTGCGTGCAATCCGGTTCGGCGCCGCCGGTCAACGTGCCCTGGTTGAACGGCGCGCCGCGATCGGTCGTCCCCTCGAACGCACCAATTTCAGTCGCCCGCGCACCCTTGTAAGTCGTGCCGGCCGTTTCCGCCTCGTCGATGACCGCGGCACAAGCGCGGTCGGCCGCCGCGGCCATGGCCAGCAGGCAGACGATATGAATCGCGTACGTGTGACGCGTGCTGTACGGCATACTGCTTAACCCCCTGTTTGTGCATTGCAAATCGATAGGACCCGCAAACTGCCGCGTACCGGCCGGAGTCTCCGGCAACAACGGGTACGGCGCCGGCCTGCCGAACGGGCTGATGACTGCGTCGGAGCCCACAGAGCACCGGGCAGTTTTCGTGCCGCACGCAGTGCTCGATCAACGGAACGGTTGCGGGCCGAGGGCCCCGGCCGACGGCCTACTTGCTGCCGAAGATCACGTCGAGCCCGAAGCTGATGCCGGCGGTGGGATTGAAATCCTTGTCGTCATAGAAGGCGAGCTGCGGCGTGATGCCGAGGTACAGCCAATTTCGCCAGATATGCCGGCGAAACTGCACCGAGATGACCGACTCGTTGTATTGATACTTCGGGCGGGTTCGGAATCGGTGCACCCACCCGTAGGCCATCACGATCGATTCGGGAAGCTGGTGAAACAGCGTCGCGCCGATCTCGAAGCGATAGCCGGGGTCCTCCTGCCGCCAGCGACCGTCGAACGTGTAGCGCAGCAACATGCGCGAGGAAAACCCGCGTTCGAGATCGAAGCGGGTCGACGATTCCCAGCCGCGCTGGGTTATCCAGATCACGCGTTGCGTAAAGCGCCCCAGCCAGTCGCCAAGCGGCCGCGTGTAGCGCAGACGGGGACCGGCGAACAGGTCGGCACCGTCCACCTTGACGCCCAGGGCAAGGCTCAGATTCAGTTTTTCGCTGGCTTTGGCGTAGAAGCGCAAACCGGCCAGTGAATCGTTCGACTGGCTTGTGATGGATTGCGACAGCGTCGGCGCGTCGACCGTCACGTTGTCGGTTTCATCCGAACCGAAAAAAAGTTTTACTTTGCGGTCCAGGCTGGGCAGTTTGAAGGAAAGATTGAAACGCGTGTGCCAGCGGGCCGCCCGGCCTTCTTCGTTGAAAACATACTCGCCCAGCCGCAGCCGCGTAGCGGCGTCTTCCGCGACAAAGCGTTCATCGTAGAAGTACGCATCCATCTTGCGCGCGAACGCATCCAGACTCTCGCTGACCATCGCCTGCGACATTTCCACGCGCGACGTAATGGTCTCCGCGGCCGGCGGCGTTGCGGGAGCCTCCTCCGCCCAGGCATCGGTGATGAGCAGCAGACCGCACGCGAGCGCCCAGGGTACCCTGCGCCGGTGCAGCGGCCGCCGCCGGGAGTTCATTCCACCAGCAGGCATCGCAGCGGAAGCATCGCCGAATCCCCGAACCCGTGCCGCCGGTAGAACTGCTGCGCCGCCGTATTGTCCGCACCGGTCAACAGCGTGACGCGCAACAGCCCCCGCTCGCGCGCATACTGCAACGCATGGCCGACGAGCCGCGTGCCGATGCCGCGACCGCGATGCCCGGGCGCGACGATCAGGTCTTCGAGCCACGCCGCCGGCCCTCCCAGCGCCGTCGAAACGGTATTCAACAGACTAACCATGCCGCGAATGTCGTCGCCTTCGCGCGCGACGAAGATACGGCCCGTTTCCGGCCGTTGCAGAATCAATGTCAGGCCGGCGCGCTGCGCCGCGGCATCGGGGCTGAAATCCGGCTCCCGGTCGAACAGGATCGCCAGCAGTCCGCACAGTGCCGGCACGTCCGCGAGCCGCGCCGAATCGACGACGAGCGGTTTCACGCCCGCCGCGGCCGTGCCCACACTGCCTGTCGCAACCGCGTCACGAGGTGCGTTACATCACCCAGGAAATGCCGCTGCCGATCAACAGACCCAGCATCAGCGCACCGATGATCGCGCCCAGGAAACCATGCTGATTCATCGAGTCGTCGTGCAGCAGGTTCTCGGTCGTCGCGCGCAGCTTGCTGGTCTCCTCGCGCGCCTGGGCCAGCGACCCAACGGCTGCGTCGCGTTCGCTCCTCAGTTGTTCCAACTGCGTCTTGAGCACGTCGATCTCGCTGTCTCTGGCGCGCAGGACTTCGTTTTCCAGCTCGCTGCCGGTCAGCGTTTCGACTTCGCCGACGGCATCCTTCGCGTGTTTGAGCGTCTGCTCGAGTTCCTCGATCTGGCGCGTCGTCGCCTGCAGAAGGCTGGATTCCAGTTCGTCGAGCTGCTGCGCCAGCGCGTCCCGCTCCGCGGTGATTTCGCCGATGCGTTGCTCGAGGCCGGCGAGCTGCTCCGCCTGCGCGGCCCGAGACCGGTCGAATTCCTGGCGCGCGCCTTCGAGTTCGGCCTTGAGCGCCTCGTGGTCGGCGCGCGTCTGCGCGTGCGCCTGCTCGACGGTGGCGATCTGCTGCGTCAGCGCATCGCGTTCGCTGTGCAGATTCTGCTCGCGCCCCTGCTGCGTCTGCAGATCATCCATCAGCTTCTGCACGGTCTGTTCCAGCGTACTGAACTGGTTGTTGCGTTCGTTGAGCGTTTCTTCGATACCCTGGCGGCGGGTGATGTCCTCCTGGAGGATCTGTATCTCGCGCTCGAGCGCGCTGGCCTGCTCGAGCTTTTCGTTGTATTGCGCGGTCAAGGCATCGAGCTGCTGTTCCAGTTCGGCGCGCAGCTTCTGCTCGGACTGGAGCTGGCTATCCAGCTCGCGCGCCGCCGTCTGCTCTTCCTCGCGTACCTTGCTCAGCTCGCCGCGGACAGCCTCGATATCGTTGCGCGCCTGCGACAGTTCGGCCTGGGTGGAATCCCGCTCGCTGGCCAGCACGCTCGCCCGCTGTCCGAGTTTCCGGTAGGCCGTGCGCACCGACAGCAGCTCGCGTTCGAGTTCCCGCGAAAGGTCGAGCGTGCGCTGCTGCATGGCCTTGAGCGTGTTTCGGACTTCATACCCTTGCGTGTTCACAATTTGAATCCTCGTATTGTTACCGGCATGCCCGGGCCGGCGCCTCACCCCCGCCGAAAGTCCGGCCCGTTCCCCGCCCGGGCCCGGCGCTGCGAACGCCGTCGCCAACTCACGAAGACACGCCGAGCAATCTCCACTCGCCGATCCTTCGTGCTGCGCCCGTGCCAGGTAGTCTGCAGAGGGTTCGCCGGACGGATTTGCAGACCGGACGAATCGCCGGGAATTATCCTGCGACACAGGCGCATGTACAACACCCCTGGTCACCCGCTGTTGTCCCACATCAACAGTCCAACCGTCGCGGGTGTCTGGAAGCCGGGTTTTCCAAGCCTATTTTTGCTTCGTTTTCGCGGCGTTGACGTGCATCAAGAGCACCATCCTTTGTCACATCGGAGGCCGCGCCGACGGCGACTGGCCGCCCGTTGCCGGGTGCCCGACCGTCCGCCGTCGCCAAAGAACGCCAGGCCCGAACCGTTTTCCGCATCCTTGGCCAGCGGGCATCGGTCCGAAAGGACGCGCCCTGTGCGGTCGGCACGACGCAGGCAGATCGAACTTGGCATTGCGCGGCCCGAACTGGTAACGTGACAAACCGACGCAGGGGCGCGCACGTCCGCCCCGTCACGCCGCCGCCAGGAATCCAGTGGGAACACCCTATGCGACTGTTGCTGACATTCCTGCACACTCTCTTCACCGGCGTCCCCGCGTTCGCCGCCGACCCCGTGCCGCGGTCTCCCAACGGCATCGAATTTCCGGCCGGCTATCGGGACTGGCGCGTCCTATCGATGGCGCAGCGCCTGGACAATCGCACCCTGCGCGTGATCCTCGGCAAGGATGAAAACCTGGCCCGGGAGTGCATCGCCTGTCACACACCGGTGAAGAACGACAACTGCGTGTTCAGGATCCCCGCCCCGTTTTGCGCCGCGAGCCGCTGAACGTGCGCCGCGCGGAACGCCGACGCCGCCCAGCCCGATGATTCGCGCACGTCTCTACGATCCCCTGTCGCAGTCGCTGCAGACCGGCGACGAAAGCCTGGTCGATCGCTGGGCCGAAAACCCGAACAGCCTGCTGTGGCTGGATCTGGAGGACGTCGAACCCGTGCAGGAAGGGCGCCTGATGGCCGCGCGTTTCGGCATCCATCCGCTGGCGATACAGGATGCGCAGCGCGAGCGCCACCCGCCGAAGATAGAGCGCTTCGAGGCCTATACTTTCATCCTGTTCAAGTCCCTGCGCGACGACACGGACGAGGTCGAATGCCGCACCGATCAGCTTGCGTTGTTCGTCAGCGATCGTTGCCTCGTCACGCGGCACGCGCGCGCCTCGGCGCTGGTGGACCAACTCATGGCCGCCGCGGAACGCGACGCCGCGCTGATGGCGCGCGGTTCCGGTCACCTCGCGCTGCAACTGTCGAATCTGGTGGTGCGCCGCTATGTCGATCTGGTTCTGGGCATGGAGGCGCGACTGGACGCGCTGGAGCAGCAGATGTTCGACCACCCCGACGATGCGTTGCTGGCGCGCTTGATCGCCTACAAGAGCGAGTTGAAGAAACTGCGCCGGGTATTCGCCTATCACGAGCAACTGCTCAAGTCGATCGCCCATGAACCGACGCCGGGCATTCCGCCGCAGCTCGGTCATGAAGCCCGCGACGTTTACGAACAACAGGAAAGAGCCGGCAGCCTGAGTATGCTGTACTACGAACTGGCGAGCGATCTGGTCGACGGCTACATATCGCTGGCGTCGCACAAACTGAACCAGATCATGAAAGTGCTCACCATCGTGACCGTGATCTTCGTTCCGCTGGGGCTGATCGCGGGAATCTACGGCATGAATTTCGAGCACATGCCGGAACTGCATTCGCGCTTCGGCTATTTCGGCGTGCTGGCGTTCATGGCGCTGCTGGTCGTGGTGCTGCTGTACCTGTTCCGCCGCCGGCGGTGGATGTGACGGTTACATCCGGGAGTGGCTTTCAGTCAATCGCGAAGGCGAGGCCTTTTCACCGCAAAGTCGCGCCAAGGCGCGCGAAGTATTTCATGTCATTTCGCCGCTGGCATCCAGGCCATGAATCTGTCCGCCCGGTGTGACGTTCATTGCTTTGAGTGAGAGTGGAGTCTGACCAAGCCGGACAACGCTGCCGGATTGGTCACATGCCTCACACGCAGGCTCAGGCCGATATCCGGGTCGCTTGCCGCGAAAACATACTTCGCGCGCCTTGGCGCGCCTTTGCGGTGAATGGGGTGAAAAGGTTTTCCCTTCGCGCCCTCGGCGTCCTTCGCGGTTGACACGAGCAAAAAAAACTTCCGGGTGCAAACCCGGAAGCTTTCGAGCCAGAAACAACTATCCGCCGGCCGTGCCGGCGCGTTGTTACTTGGAATTGGAGATCATGTACTCCATCGCCGCCTTCAGGTCGGCTTCGGAGCAATCCATGCAGGCGCCTTTCGGCGGCATGGCATTCTTGCCGTTCATGACGCTCTTCATCAAAGCCTCTTCGCCCGTGGCAATGCGGGGAGCCCAGGCTTCCTTGTCACCGAATTTCGGGGCGCCGGCCACGCCCTGAGCATGGCAAAGGGAGCACTTGGAATCGAAGATGTCCTTGCCCTTGTCATCCGCATTGGCGGCGCCAGCGATCGACAGTGCAAGCCCAACTACTCCGGCAAAAAGAATTTTTTTCATCTGACTCAACTCCGATTGTTACTTGATTGACTACGGCCGGACCTTCCGGCCGTACGTTAGACCGTCACGACGGATGGGGGCAAATTATCCCTGTATTCGCAGGGCCTGTCACCCTTAGACAGGCGGAGGGGCAATAATTCCACCCCGGGAGGCTGGCGTCGCAGATCCCCGACGCATGTGACTTCGTCACACAAGTCAGTGAGTTGGCATGATCTGGATCAAGTTCCGTGATCCATTCCGGGGAGCCCCCGATCATCAACCGCCAAGTACCCGAACGGACAATACGTTTACCGCGAAGGCGCGCGAAGTATTTCGTGTCATTCACTCTCTGGCATCCAGGCCATGAAGCGGTCCGCCGGACGCGTCATTTCGTTGCGTTGAGTAAGCGCGAGTTCCAACCAGATCGAACGCCGCTGCCGACACGGCCGCATGCGTCGTGCAGCCCTGGGCAAACACCTGGAGCAGTGACCGCAAGAATATGCTTCGCGCGCCTTGGCGGTAAACGCATTGTCCCTTGGCGTCCTTTGCATTCTTCGTGGTTGGCTAATCATTCGAACCGGCCGTTCGAAATCGAGGGTCCGAATCCACCTATTCGATGCCAAATAAAAAACGCCCCCCTCGGGGGCGTCTTTTATTTGGCGGAGAGAGAGGGATTACTCGCGCTGCGCGCTCGCCCTGCGGGCCGGCCTCACGGCCGTTCTCTCGCGCCTGCGGCGCTCGAGTCGAACCGGCCGTTTGACCTCGAGCGTTCGAATCCGCCGACTTGATGCCAAATAAAAAACGCCCCCCTCGGGGGCGTCTTTTATTTGGCGGAGAGAGAGGGATTACTCGCGCTGCGCGCTCGCCCTGCGGGCCGGCCTCACGGCCGTTCTCTCGCGCCTACGGCGCTCGAGTCGAACCGGCCGTTTGACCTCGAGCGTTCGAATCCGCCGACTTGATGCCAAATAAAAAACGCCCCCCTCGGGGGCGTCTTTTATTTGGCGGAGAGAGAGGGATTCGAACCCTCGATACGGGTTAGCGTATACACACTTTCCAGGCGTGCTCCTTCAACCGCTCGGACATCTCTCCGGATTACTGCGAACTCGCTGAGGAACGCAAGCGGCGCAGGGTATACCAACCGCGCCGGCGTTGCAACGAAAAGCCCGGACCGATCCAGACTTTCGTTAGACCGATCAGCCGGTTATGATGCGCCCTATGATAACGGATGGCATCCGTCCGATCATCCCCCACGGAGATACCCGATGACGATCCTCGCAGTCGATATTGGCGGCACCAAGGTCCGGCTCGCGCTGGCGACGCCGGGCGCGGCGGGCTTGGATTTGCGGGCCATGGAAACCTATCCCAGCACCTCCTTCGGCACACTGGACAGCCTGATCCGGCACTATCTGGACAAGCAGGGTGTCCGCGTCGAGACCGTCGGTCTCGCGGTCGCCGGGCCGGTGGTCAAAGGAACGGCCGCACTGACCAATCTCCCCTGGACGGTGTCGTCCGACGAACTCGCGCAGGCATTGTCGGTGCGCTCGGTGGCGTTGCTCAACGACCTCGAGGGACTGGCCTGGTCGATCGCCCAGCTTCCGGCCGGATCGGTCGCCACGCTGCAGAACGGCGAGCCCGGCTTGCAGGGCAACCGTGCGCTGATCGCCGCCGGTACGGGCCTGGGGGAGGCGATTCTATGGTACACCGGCGAGGACCACCGACCGTCGGCGAGCGAAGGCGGCCATTGCGACTTCGCGCCGGCGGATGCGCTCGACTACGAACTCTACCAGTACCTTGCGGAGCGCCTCGAACACGTGAGCTGGGAGCGCATCGTATCGGGCCCGGGGCTGGCCACGCTGTACCGGTTCCTGTTGCATCGGGCCAAGGCCGCGGAGCCGGACTGGTTCGGCACCCTGGCCGCAGTCGATCAGCCGGCGGCCGTGTCGCGCCGGGCGCTGGCCGGCGGGGACCCGCTGGCGGTCGAGGCAATGCGACTGTTCGTCGTCTACTATGGTCGCGAGGCGGGCAATCTCGCGCTTAAATCCAAGGCCACCGGCGGCGTGTACATCGGCGGCGGCGTCGCGCCGAAAATACTGTCCGCGCTGCGGCGACCGGCCTTTATTGAAGCCTTCAACGCCAAGGGCCGCATGCGCGCGCTGATGATGTCCATGCCGGTTCGGGTGATTCTGGACGAAACGGCCGCGCTGGGTGGAATCGCCCGCTTCGCGCAGCGGCAGGCCGCTATTTGACGACCTTGAGCGACGGCTTCGGCGGCGTTCCCGGTGGCGGCGGCGGTTCGTCCGGGTCGGGTTCGTTGAACATCATGCCCCGACCGTTCTCCTTGCCGTAGATCGCGAGCACCGCCCGCACCGGCAGCTTCACGAGCCGCGACACGCCGGAAAATCGCGCCAGAAAGGCGACTTCCTCATTCCCCAGGCGCAGCCCCTCGATGGCGCCCGGGCTGATATTGAGTACGATCCTGCCGTCCTTGACGTGCTGGCGCGGCACGTCCACGCCTTCCATCTCGGCGTTGACCAGCAGATAAGGTGTGCCGCCGTTGTCGAGAATCCATTCGTGAATCGCGCGGATCAGATAGGGCCGGTTGGATGTCATGAACGATCGGCGATGAATCCTGGATACGCGTTCGGGCGGCGAGGACGCCGGCCGCCGGTCACGCGCACATTTCGTGCTCGGCGTCGGTCAGGCTCGCGACGAACGACGGGCGTTCGAACAGGCGGTTGGCGTAGTTGACCACCGGTTTGGCCTGTGGCGGCAGGTCGATGCGATAGCGCTTGAGCCGCCAGAGGATGGGGGCGACGCTGGCATCGACCAGGGTAAACTCGTCGCTCAAAAAGTACGGTCTGGCGCCGAACACATCGGCGCTGGCGGCCAGACTGTCCCGCAGGATCTTGCGCGCTCTGACCACCGCTTTTTCGTTCCTGGATTCGAGATCGGGCAGCAGGCCGTACCAGTCCACCTCGATGCGAAACAGCGCCAGCCGGCTGCGCGCCCGCGACACCGGGTCGACCGGCATCAGCGGCGGATGCGGAAAGCGTTCGTCGAGATACTCCATGATGACCCTGGCGTCGTACAGGACCAGTTCGCGGTCGACCAGCGTCGGCACCGACCGATAGGGGTTGAGGTCGATCAGGTCTTCGGGTCGGTCGTCCGGCTCGGAATTGACGATATCCACCATGATGCCCTTCTCGGCCAGCACCATCCGCACCCGATGACTCTGGGCGCAACTCGCATCCGAAAACAGGGTCATGACGGAACGGCGGTTGGCAATCACTGCCATGAACATTCTCCAGACTCGATCGACTCTGCCGGACGGGCGGCGGGCGCTGTCACGCGCCCCTCCGGCACCCGCCGCGGTCTCAATGCACGTCCTTCCAGTATTCTTTCTTGAGGAGATACGCGACGACAAAGAACAGCAGCAGGTAGAGGATGACCTTGACGCCCAGCGCCTGGCGGGTCTGCTTGATCGGCTCGCTCATGTACGCGAGGAAATTCACCAGGTCGCGGACCGTGCGGTCGAACTCCGCGGGACTCTGGCTGCCCTGGCTGGCCAGCTCCACGGACTTGAGCACCTGGCGTTGGCGACCGTTCTCGTCGGTCTCGGTTTCGTACACGGGTTTCTGCCAGCCCTGCAGTTCCCACAAGAACGTCCGGCATGCCGACATTGGGGAACACGGCGTTGTTGACGCCGAACGGCCGCTTGTCATCGAGATAGAAACTGCGCAGGTAGGTATAGAGCCAGTCCACGCCGCGCACGCGCGCCACCAGCGTGAGGTCGGGCGGCGCCGCGCCGAACCAGTTCTTCTGATCCTCCCTGGCCGCGGTAATCGTCATGTGGTCGCCGATCTTTTCGCCGGTGAACATCAGGTTGTCGATGACGTCGTCCTCGCTGATGCCCAGGTCCCGCGCCAGCCGGTTGTAGCGCTCGTAGGCGGCCGAGTGGCAGCCCAGGCAGTAATTCGCGAACGTACGCACACCGCGCTGCAGTGAACTCTTGTTGGTCGGATCGATGTTCGCCTGATCCAGATGCACGTTGTCTTCACTGGCGAGCACAGCCGCCACGGGCGCGATCAACAGCAGAATGGCAAACAGTTTCTTTTTCATTTGAACGTCACCCTTTCCGGTACCGGTTTCGTCGAATCCAGCTTGGAGTAGATCGGCATCAGCAGGAAGAACGCGAAATACACCGCGGTGCATAATTGCGCCAGGTGCGTCTTGCCCTCGGTCGGAGGCTGAGTTCCCAGATAGCCGAGCGTGAAGAAAGCCACGACGAACAGGGCCAGCATGATCTTGTAGATCGGCCCGCGATAGCGGATCGACTTGGCCGGACTGCGGTCCAGCCAGGGCAGGAAGAACAGGACCACGACGGCCGCGGCCATCAGAATGACGCCGATCAACTTGGAACTCAGCGGCCCGATGTCGATGGTCACCGCGCGCAGGATGGCGTAGAACGGCGTGAAGTACCAGACCGGCGCGATGTGCGGCGGCGTTTTCAGCGGATCGGCCGGCTCGAAATTGGGTTTCTCGAGGAAGTACCCGCCGCCGCCCGGTACGAAGAAGACCACGATGGAGAAGAAGATCAGGAACACGACCACGCCGACGATGTCCTTGACGGTGTAATACGGATGGAACGGAATGCCGTCGAGCGGGATGCCGTTCTCGTCCTTTTTCTTCTTGATCTCGACGCCGTCGGGGTTGTTGGAACCGACTTCGTGCAGCGCCAGGATGTGCACCACCACCAGCACCAGCAGCACCAGCGGCACCGCGATCACGTGGAAGGCGAAGAAGCGGTTCAGGGTCGCGTCGGAAATGACGTAGTCGCCGCGGATCCACAGTGCCAGATCGTCGCCGATCACCGGAATGGCGCCGAACAGCGAAACGATAACCTGCGCGCCCCAATAGGACATCTGGCCCCATGGAAGCAGGTAACCGAAAAATGCCTCGGCCATCAGGCACAGGTAGATCAGGCAGCCGAACAGCCAGATCAGTTCGCGCGGGTTCCTATAGGAACCGTACAGCAGGCCGCGGAACATGTGCAGATAGACGACGATGAAGAACGCCGACGCACCGGTGGAATGGATATAGCGGATCAGCCAGCCCCAGTCCACGTCGCGCATGATGTACTCGACCGACGCGAAGGCGTCCGCCGCCGCCGGCTTGTAGTTCATGGTCAGGAAGATGCCGCTGACGATCTGGATGACCAGCACCAGCAGCGCGAGGGAGCCGAAGTAGTACCAGAAGTTGAAGTTCTTGGGCGCGTAGTATTTGGACAGGTGCTCTTCCCACATCTTGGTCATCGGGAAGCGCGCGTCGAACCAGGTGTAAAGGTTGGAAAGCATGCCCATCATGCCGCTCCTTTGTCTTCGCCGATCTGGATCAGGGATTCGCTGATGTACTTGTGCGGAGGCACCACCAGGTTCAGCGGCGCCGGCACGCCGATGAAGACGCGTCCGGCCAGGTCGAACCTGGAGCCGTGACACGGACAGAAGAACCCGCCCTTCCAGTCGGCGTCATACGGCTGCGGCAGCGCCTCCGGCACATAGCTCGGCGAACAGCCGAGGTGGGTGCAGATACCCACCAGCACCAGATTCTCGGGCTTGATCGAACGCCAGGGGTTCTGCGCGTAGGGCGGCTGCTGCGGATTTTCGGAGTTTGGATCACGCAGCCGGCGGTCGAGGGTCGGCAGCGCGTCGAGCATTTCCTGCGTGCGGCGCACGATCCACACCGGCTTGCCGCGCCATTCGACGCGGATCATCTGGGCGGGTTCGATCTTGCTGATATCGGCATCGACCGGCGCACCGGCGGCCTTGGCGCGCTCGCTGGGCAGCATCGAGGCCAAAAAAGGCACCGCCACGAAAACCGCGCCGACTCCGCCGACCACCGTCGTCGCCAAAGTCAGAAACCGGCGCCTGTTGGTATCTATACCTTCGCCACTCATTTTTGCTGTTCTCCAGATTCGAGAATTCGCCCGTCCGACAGTGCCGGGACATCCGGCATCCGATAGACGAACATTCAGAACGATTCAAACGTACGCGCGCCTGACAAAGCAGCCGCATAGCATGTCGGAAGTGCACTTTGAGGTCAAGTCTGAATAGCCGAAATCCGCCGGAAGTTTGCGATTCGACAACAAAAAATTGGATTCGTCCGGCGGGTGGGCGCGAAATGCCTGACCGCAAAGGACGCGGCGAACGCAAAGGAAACCCACGCCCCTGAAAAGCCGCATCGAAAGGCCTCTTCGACTCGCCCGCAAGCGTCGTTTCGCCGCGGAGAGCCTCGACTCAGCGTGCCGGGTCCAACGGCATTCGGCGTCGCATCGAACAGAGGCCCGGCTCGGCCGGCTTCATGCGCCGTCCACGCTCAGCTCGGCTGCCTGGTCCGGGGTCGTCGCGGGCGCGGTGCCGGGATGCGCCGCCCCGCCCGAGTTGCAGGAATAATCCCGTCAGTGAAACCTTGAATTCCCTGCGCGTCCGTCGCGTGCTTTGCGGCCGACATCGCAGGTATCAGGGCACGCAGCGCTAAACCGGGTTGCCGATGTCGACGAACCGGTGCGAGAGACCGAAGCGCTCGGCCAGATGTTCGCCCAGCGCCTGGACGCCGTAGCGCTCGGTGGCATGGTGCCCCGCGGCGAAATAGTGAATGCCGTACTCGCGCGCGATATGCACGGTCTGCTCGGATATCTCGCCGCTGATAAAGGCGTCGAGACCGAGCGTGGCGGCCGCCTCCAGGTAGCCCTGCGCCGCGCCGGTACACCAGCCGACCCGCTCGATCCGCTCGGGGCCGGCGTCGATGTGCAGCGGTTCGCGGTCCAGCGCCGCGGCGATCGCCTGTTTCATCTGACCCGCCTCGAGCGGTCGGACGAGCCGGGTCGCGCATCCCAGCGCCGGCCCCGGGCCGGCGGCGAAAACCCGCTCCACGGCCCACCCCAGTCGTGCGCCCAGCCGTGCGTTGTTTCCGAGTCCGGGGTGCGCGTCCAGCGGCAGGTGGTAGGCGAGCAGACCGATATTGTGCATCAGCAACGTTTTCAGCCGGTGCCGCTTCATGCCGGTGATGCAGGGAACCTCCCCCTTCCAGAACCAGCCGTGATGCACCAGCACCAGGTCCGCGCCGCCGTCCACGGCGGCGTCGATCAACGGCTGGCAGGCGGTAACACCGGAAATCAGTCTTTCGACGCAGGCACGCCCTTCGACTTGAATGCCGTTGGGGCAATAGTCCTGGAAGCGTTCGACCTCGAGCAGTTGCCCGCAGTAGTCAGCGAGTTCATTCAATGTGGCCATGGCCCGACCGCCCGCGCATCCGCCGCCCCGCCGCGGGACGGGTAAACGTTTCGCTCGTTTGAGGGTTCAGGGATAATGGTACCGGAAATAATCGGACCCGAAACATGATAATACGCGATAGCCTGCATTTTTTCCTGAAAGCCGCGACGGCCGGCCTGATCGCCGCTGGCGTATTCTGGTTGTTCAAGTACGAGGGTGCCGCGCCGGGCGGGACTCAGGTGGTGGAAATCCAGGAAGCGGCCCCGCCGCCCGCAACGACGCCGGCGACCGGTCCCGTGTCGTATGCCGATGCGGTCGAGCCGGCGGCGCGCGCGGTGGTCAACGTCTACACGGCCAAGGTCATCACCCGCCAGCGCCATCCGCTGCTGGACGATCCGCTGTTCAAGCACTTCTTCGGCGAAATTCTGTCCAGGCCCGAGAAACAGTTGCAGACCAGCCTGGGGTCGGGCGTCATCGTCTCGCCGCAGGGCTACATTCTGACCAACAATCACGTCATCGCAGGCGCCGATGAAATCCGCATCCTGCTGAACGACGGCCGCAGCGCCGACGCCGGCGTGGTGGGCATGGACAAGGACACCGACCTCGCGGTGCTGCACGTGGACCTGGACAACCTGCCGTCGATCCCGATCAGCGAAACACGCAAACTGCGGGTCGGCGACGTCGCGCTGGCGATCGGCAATCCCTACGGCGTCGGCCAGACGGTGACGCTCGGCATCGTCAGTGCGACCGGACGCAACCAGCTCGGCATCAACCGTTTCGAGGATTTCATCCAGACCGACGCGGCGATCAACCCCGGCAACTCCGGCGGCGCGCTGATCAACGCGCGCGGTGAGCTGATCGGTATCAACACCGCCATCTACAGCCGCTCCGGCGGTTCGCAGGGCATCGGCTTCGCGATCCCCGCCTACCTCGCCAGCGATGTCATGAAGCAGCTCATCGAGCAGGGGCACGTCGATCGCGGCTGGCTGGGCATCGAAGCCCAGGACCTGACGCCGGAACTGGCGGCCAGCTTCGGCGCGGAGGATCAGCGCGGCATGTTGATCGCCGGTGTGCTGCGCGGCGGCCCCGCCGACGACGCCGGCCTCAAACCCGGTGACATCATCCAGTCGGTCAACGATCAGCCGGTGACCGATGCGCTGAATACCATGAACTACATCGCCCAGCGGGGCCCCAACGCCGGGCTGACGATTCAGGTTCTGCGCGACGGCAAGACCTTCTCGGTTCAGGCGACGACCACGTTGCGGCCCGACGTGGTCGAGGATCAGTGAGCGGGTAAAGGATCCCACTGCGCCTGGCCGGTCACGGCGGCGATCTCCGCCCAGGTCAGCGCCGTCTGATAGTCGGCGCGTGTCCGGCGCAGCGTCGCCACCGAGTAGTCCGCCATTGCATTGCCGAGGTCGGCGGCGAATTCGTGCTCATATTCGGCGCGCGCCCGGTCGAGGTCCAGATCGCGAAAGTTCTGCTCGGCGGCGGCGCCTTCCCGCTCGACCTTGAGCAACACCAGGCGTTCGACCGCAGCGCGCAGGAATTCGCGCAGCTCACTCTCCTTCTGCGCGATGCGCGCCTCGGTCGCGTGCAGGCCGGCGAGCGCTTTGGCCGCGCGCGCGTCGACGCGCCCGCCCGTATAGAGCGGCACGTCGAGCACCAGGCTCGCGCGGTATTTGTCCCGGGTGGCGAATTCACGCGCATAGTCCGCCGCCTCCAACTCGCCGCTCAACACCGGCCGACCGGTCGCGCGCGCCGCCTCGATCTTATTTCGATCGGACTCGGCATGCGCGCGCAGTCCTGCGAGCGCCGGGTTGTTATCCAGCGCGAACCGGACCAGTGGGTCCAGTTGCGGCACGTCGCGGTCCAGACCGGTGAGCGTCGGCGGCACCAGGTCGGGCGACAGTTCGCCGGGCCTGTCGAGAACCTCCGCCAGTGTGCCGCGCGTCAGCCGCTGCCGCGATTCGGCCTGGTAGCGGGCGGTGCGCCCCTTCTCGTACCGGACCTGCTGCTCGGCCAACGCCACGTCGGACGCCTGTCCCAGCGCATTGCGGTCGCGCAGGCGATCCAGCCGCACGTACTCGATGGCCATGGATTCGTTGGCGGCGGCGTATTCGCGATCGGCGAGCAGCACATCGAAAAAGGCACGCATGATTGCGATGCGGCGCTGGCGATAGACCGATTCCAGCGTCAATGCCTCGCTGTCGACCAGCGCGTCCGCGGCCGCAACCCGGGCGCGCGTCTGGCCGAAATCGTAGAGCGGTTTGGAAATGACGAACTCGACGCGCGAATCGTTGCTGGAAATCCCGTGCTCGTTGACCGAAGGCTCGACGTAGCGGCCGTCCGCCAGCAGACGCACGTCGACGCCGTTGTCGGCGACGGCCGCCGCGCGGCCGGCCTGGGCGGCTTCACGCGCGGCGAGCTGCGCCCGGGTCTGGGGGTGATCGGCCTGCGCGAACGCCAGCGCCTGTTCGAGCGTCAGCGGCTGCGGCAGCGGGTCGGTCGCGAAGGCTGCCGCCGACCACGCCAGCAGCAGAGCCGGGCACCAGCGCCGCATCATTGCGCCGCTTGATTGAGTTTTTGCCGCTTGTAACGGGTGAACGGCATGTCCTTGTAGATCCCCTTGACGACGTATTCGCCCAGCAAGAGAAATTCATCGACACCGGAGGTCGCTCCCGTGTAACGGGCCACCGGTTCGCCGCTCAGATCGTAAAACAGAAACACGGGTGTTGCCCGCACCCGGTTCACCTGGAACGCGAAATCCTTTTCCCTGACGTCGTGCCCTTGAAAATCCTGGATGACGATATCGCCCTCGACATCGACGTTGATGATCCGGAAGTGCTCGTGATAGTAATCCTGCACCTGCGTCCGGTTCAGCACCTGCGATTTCATGCGCTGGCAGAACGGGCATTCCTCCATGCCGAAGAACACCAGAACGCCTTGCTTGCCTTCTTCCCGCGCAGTGTTCAGTTCGTCGTGCAGATCGCCCAGGGTCTGGTCGAAGAATCCCGACTCGGCATCGCGCAACGCGTCATCGGCCGCCGCACCGCCGGCACCGAGCAGCGGCAACACGCAGACCAGGGCGCGCCAGAACATCAGTCTTTCCGTTCCTTGCGCTTGCGCGCAATATAGTTGGTCAGTTGCTCGCTGGTCACCGGTCCGACCTGACGGGCCACCGGCTCGCCGTCCGGCGCCACGATGTAGGTCGTCGGCAACCCCGGAATCGGTCCCAGCGGACTGGCGTCAATCGGTTCGGAGCGCAGAATCGGGTAGGAAATGAGATAGGAATCGGCGAACGCGGCCAACTGGTCGCGACCGATTTCCTCGGTGTTTACGCCGAGGACCACCACGCCCTTGTTCTTGTTGTCCTCGTAGAACTGCACCAGGTCCGGAATCTCTTCCTGGCAGGGCGGACACCAGGTCGCCCAGTAGTTCACGACCACCCATTTTCCCCGATAGTCGGAAAGGGAACGCGTCTTGCCCGCGAGGTCAGGCAGACTGTAGTCCAGCGACTCGGCCCTTGCCAGGCCGGTGAAGCCCATCAGGCCGAACAGTAAAACCGCAATCAAGTTACGCACATCGACTCCCGCTTGACGTGGCGCCGCCAACACGGCGCAAGCGTTCCACTCACCCCGTTAAAGACTGTACCGCCGCTGCATTTGTTCCCGGCAACCATTACCATGGCGGCATGGAACGGCGGGCCGAATACCGGAAAATCCCCCAGCGGATGCGCACCGCCGGCTGTCACCCGGAGACGAAGCCATGACCACCATCACCCGACACGACCTGGTGCAGTCGATCGAAAGCGCGCTCCAGTATATCTCGTATTACCACCCGGCGGACTTCGTCCACGCGCTGCACCAGGCCTACCTGCTGGAACAGTCGCCCGCCGCCCGCGACGCCATCGCCCAGATCCTGGTCAACTCGAAACTGTGCGCCGAGGGCCACCGGCCCATCTGCCAGGATACCGGGATCGTCGTGGTGTTTCTCGATATCGGCATGAACGTACGCTGGGACAGCTCGCAAGGCATCGAGGCCATGGTCAACGACGCGGTGCAGCGCGCCTACCTGAACCTTGACAACCCACTGCGCGCCTCGATCGTCGCCGATCCGGCCGGAGAACGCCACAATACCGGCGACAATACACCGGCGGTGATCCATGTACGGATGGTGCCGGGGCGCACGATCGGCGTTACGGTGGCGGCAAAAGGCGGGGGCTCGGAAAACAAGGCGCGCTTCGCCAACCTCAACCCCAGCGACGATATCGCCAACTGGGTGGTGGAACAGGTGCCGACCATGGGCGCGGGCTGGTGTCCGCCGGGTATCCTGGGCATCGGCATCGGCGGCACGGCCGAACAGGCGATGTTGCTGGCCAAACGCGCCCTGATGGAACCCATCGATATCCAGCTCCTGCGCCAGCGCGGCGCACAGAACCGGCTGGAGCAACTGCGCCTCGAAATCCACGAGCGCGTCAATGCACTCGGCATCGGCGCCCAGGGTCTCGGCGGGCTGACCACGGTGCTGGACGTCAAGCTGCTCGACTTCCCGACACACGCCGCGTCCAAGCCGGTCGCCATCATTCCCAACTGCGCCGCGACCCGGCACGTTCATTTCGAACTCGACGGCAGCGGACCTGTTTATCCGGAACCGCCGGCGCCGGAAACCTGGCCGGACATCGCCTGGAACCCCGGCACCCGGTCCCGGCGCGTCAATCTCGATCAACTGACCCGCGAACAGGTGCGCGACTGGAAACCGGGCGAGACGCTGCTGCTGACCGGCCGCCTGCTGACCGGCCGGGATGCCGCGCACAAGCGGATCGTCGATGCGATCGCAACAGGCCAGGCGTTGCCCGCGGGTCTGGATTTCACCAACCGCTTCATATACTACGTCGGACCGGTCGGCCGCGTCGGTACCGAAGTCGTCGGCCCGGCGGGCCCGACCACCGCCACGCGCATGGACAAGTTCACCGAGACGCTGCTCGACAAGACCGGTCTGATCGGCATGATCGGCAAGGCCGAGCGCGGCCCCGCGGCCGTGGAGTCCATCCGGCGCCACGGCGCGGTCTATCTTATCGCGACCGGCGGCGCGGCCTACCTGGTATCCAAGGCCATCCGCGCCTCGCGGGTGGTCGCCTACCCGGAACTCGGCATGGAGGCCGTCCATGAGTTCGACGTGCACGAGATGCCGGTGACCGTGGCGGTCGACAGCCGCGGCCAGTCGATTCACCAGAGCGGCCCCGCCGAATGGCGCGGCCGGATCGCCGGTATTCCGGTCGAGGCCCGCTGATTGCGGGAGTCGCGCGAAGGCGACCGCCCCGCAGTCTTTCACACGCCCGGACCCCCGGAATCCAGGTGCCCACGGGGTCCAGTTTTGCCGGCCACGGCCGTTAGTCAGGGCTGATTTTTCCCATTTGACCGACGCCTGATTCGAACCCGCTTCACCGGGTGCACAGCAGGTTACGATAAAGCGAAACACGTGCTGGTGACATGGCAGCCACATTGCAACTGACGGTTCCCTCGCTCATCGAGCGCAAGAACGCCACGCCGGTCAAGCCCGCCGAAGTCGCAGCCTGGCTGGACAACCTGCCTTTCCTCGACCTGCAGCGCACGGCGCCGGCGATTCACAAGCAGTTGCGTCTCTTCAACCGCCAGCCCATGGCAACCGGACAACGCATGGCCATTCTGGCCGCCTTCCGCCAGGCCTACGGGCGCCTCAAACATACCGGCACCGAACGCCCGGCCGACGCCCCGCCGCCGATGGAAACGCTGTGCAAGAAACTTTCGCAGGACATGACGTTCGGCTACAAGCTCGCGCTGCAGGACATGGCCAATGCGCGCTGGTCGTTGGTGCAGCGACGCGCGCTGGGCCAGGCGCTCGCCGGCGCGCTCGAAGGCCTCGGCGAGCACATGACCTATTACTACGCGGCCGCGCAGCGCACGCCGCGCGCGCTGTGGAACGAGGCGGTCGCGCTGTTCCGCTACTCGCAGGAGAAGAAACTCGAGGACGTCACGCTGCCCGACACCGACGGCGGTAACGTCAGCGTCGCTGCGGTATTCCGCGCCATGGCGCTGTTGCGGCTGGCCGATCCCTACCAGATGCAACCCGGCACGGTCTGGCCCCTGCGCGACTTCCTCTTGCACTTCGTGGAGCAGTCCAGGCTGGTCGACCCGGCGGCCCCCGCCAACCCCGAACGTCGGCGACCGCTCGTGATCGACAGCCCCGGAGGCGGCGGCCAGCCGCTGCTGATCGATGTGACCGCGCTGATGGAACAGATCGAGGTCTCGCTCAACCAGTTGAAGCAGAGCCAGCGGGCGGCAGTCGCCGGCTTTCCGCGCGAAATGGCCGCGTCCGTCGTGATGCACACACTCAAACGCGTGCATTCCACCTGGTCGTCGCAGATCGACCGCCGCTGGGACCGCACGGACGTGCATCAGCGACTGGAGATCGCCGTCGGCGTCAGCGCGTGCTGGTGCGTCGCCAACGGCGGCAAGCCGTTCGACGCTGGCCTGTTCAGCTCGGCGCGCGCCGACGAAATAGGCCTGACACCGCAGAAACGGCCCGATAACCCGCCCAAGGGGCCAGCCATCCATCGCTGCAACAGCATCAATCGCAGTGCTGGTGGACTCGCACTGCAGGTGCTGCGCGGCGCCGGCACGCTGCTGCACCCGGGCCAGCTCGTGGCGCTGCGGCGGGCCGGCGGCACGACCCGGGCCGAATGGGTGATCGGCGTCTGCCGGTGGTTGATCGAGCGCGGTGCCAGCGCCGATATCGGCGTCCAGTTCATCGCGCGCTTCCCGAAACCGGTGGCAATCGCCCGTGCGGACGCCCGCCTCAATAAATCGGTGGCGCCGGCCCTGGTCGTGGAACAGACGGTCAACGACACGCCGATTCGGCAGTTGATCACGGCGTCAGGCAGCTATCGCGCAAAAGGCTCGCTGGAGCTGTACGAAAACGGTCAGCGGAAATCGGCCTGCCTGAAGCACCTTGTGGATGCTTCGCTGGATTTTGAGCAGTTCGTCTTCACGATTTCCGAACCGGGCGGCGACTGAACGCCGCGACGGGCACGGCAACGCCCCACCCGAACCTGCAGACTGCACACGACGGACGCCGGCGGCTTCCGACATCGGGCCGGCGGCACCTGTGTTCGGCCGGCGGTCCCGCCCGGCGCGCCGCGTTTGCAAATCACGGAAAGTGCCGCATCTGTTCCCCATCCGTTCCGGGACGGAACCGGGTGGGGAAAGTCTCGTGGAAGAATGGTGGATCGATGGTCCGGGCGCTTACTTGAATTTGGCCATTTCGATCTTGTACTGCTCGACGGCGAGATCAGCTTCGTTCTTGGCGGTATTCGCCAGTTCGATCGCTTTCTTGCTGTCACCCGCCGCCGCGGCGTCCTCGGCCTGCTGCAACTCGGCCTCGGTGTCGCGCCAGATCCAGTTGTTGCCATTGGCAGCGTCGATGGACGTCTTGGCCGCGGCGATCGCCGCGCTGGCCGCCGGGTCGACCGCGGCAGTCTTGACGCCAGCAGCGTCGGCCTTGGCGCTCTTGTCACCGGAGAAGTACGAACAACCCGCGACGAGACCGGCGCTGAGCACCAGCATGGAAGCCGACCGAACCATTGAGAACTTATTCATGTAGCACCGCTCCGGTAGTGGTTGATCTGCGCTGAGGCAGTCTGTTGATCCGACAGCAGAAATTTTTTTCAACGTAGCACCGGTGCCGAAGGGTGTCAACCCGCATCGCGGGTGCGCGGGACAGCCGCTTCGGGCGCTGTATCTTTCGGGAAAGACGTGCGCGCGCGGGAAAAATCCCCTGGCTTGCCGCACGTGGACGCCGCGCCGCCGCTTCTGTGACAATACGCCGTCGTCAGCGCCAATCACCGGAGAATGCATCGTGCACGGACATCAACCGACCCGTATCTATCATAATCCGCGCTGCGGCAAATCGCGCCAGGCGCTGGACCTGCTGCGCGCCCGCGGCATCGAGCCGGAAGTGGTCGAATATCTGAAGACGCCGCCGACCGCCGAACAACTGGGTGAAATTCTCGATGTGCTGCAATTCGAACCGCGCGATCTGATCCGCACCGGCGAGGATGAATACCGGGCAGCCGGTCTGGACGACCCGGCATTGACGCGCGAACAGTTGCTCGACGCCATGGTGCGCCACCCGAAGCTGATCCAGCGTCCGATCGTGCTGGCAAACGGCCGGGCCGCCATCGGCCGGCCGCCCGAGCGCGTACTGGAGATTCTTTCGTGACCGACATACTCGTGCTCTACTACAGCCGTTACGGCGCCACCGCGGCCATGGCGCGGCACATCGCCCGCGGCATCGAATCGGTTCCCGGCATGGAAGCGCGCATCCGCACCGTCCCGCCCGTGTCTCCGGTGTGCGAAGCCGTCGAGGACAGCATCCCCGAACAGGGCCCGCCCTACGCCACCGTCGACGATCTGCGCGCGTGCGCCGGACTGGCGCTTGGCAGCCCGACCCGCTTCGGCAACATGGCCGCACCCTTGAAGCACTTCATAGACACCACCGGCGATCTGTGGCTGAGCGGCGCGCTGGTCGGCAGGCCGGCGGCGGTGTTCACCTCCACCGCCAGCCTGCACGGCGGCCAGGAGACCACGCTGATTTCGATGCTGCTGCCGCTGCTGCACCACGGCATGCTCGCAGTGGGAATTCCGTACAGCGAAACCCGTCTGCTGCACACCGAGACCGGCGGCACGCCCTACGGCGCGAGCCACCTGGCCGGGACCGACAGCCGGCGCCCCTTAAGCGAGGACGAGACGCAACTCTGTTTCGCGCTGGGCAAACGCCTGGCCGCCGTGACCGCGCGCCTGGCCGCGCCGGGCTGATGAATCGGCGGTCGCTGTATTACGGACTGCTGCTGGCAGGCTACTTCGCCGTCATGGCGCTGCTGCCGGTCTGGTACGGCTGGGCCGCGCGGCCGAAACTCCTGTCGCCGGCGTGGGTCATCACGCTGCTGGCGCTGCCCCTGTTCACCGCCCTGCGCGGCCTGCTGCATGGCCGGACCTACACGGTCAAATGGAGCCTGTTCCTGGCTCTCTTCTATTTCACGCACGGCATCGTCGAGGCCTGGAGCGAACCCGCGGCGCGGATTTACGCGCTGGCCGAAATCGCCGCCGCGACCTGCTGGATTGTGGCGGGCATCCTGTACGTGAGAAGGGTGCGGGCGGCCGGGTTTCACCGTGAAAACGTCATTAACCGCTAGGGACGCCGAGGACGCGAAGGTCAAACCCTCTTAACCACAAAGGACACAAAGGGCACGAAGAAAAAACCGCTTCCACGTAGCCTTGTCAAGGGCATGGAAGAACGAACCTGGCGCCCCGGACGTCGCCGAAGTCCGGCGGTAAATGCGCTCGCGAGGAGCCGCTCCTGCGCGCGGCGTTGCCATCAAGAAAATCTCGACCAGCTCGTTATGCCAGCACGCGCAGGCAGCCAGCGCTGCGAAACGCCGGTTTGATTGATTAGTTCACGCGTCGTGACGCACGTCATGGATTCAGCGGTCTGACCTTGTGCGGCTTCATTCGCCGCTGCGGTTAACAATGATTTCCTTCGTGCCCTTTGTGTCCTTTGTGGTTAAGAGGGTTTGACCTTGGCGTCCTTCGCGGTTCAAAAATGTTCTTCGTGTCATCTATGGTCAACACAAATGTCACCACTCAGCACCGCGCTAATACCCCAGCACCTCCTTGACGAACGGGACGCTGAGTTTTTTCCGCGCCGCGAGCGACGCCATGTCCAGCCTGTCGAGCAGATCGAACAGCGCCGGCATCGCGCGCGGTCCACGGTGCATCAGGTAGCGCGCGGTGTCGTCCGGTATATCGAAGCCGCGTGACCGGGCGCGCAGTTGCAGCGCCTCCAGCCGTTCCCCGTCGGTGAGCGGCCGCACCTGGTAGACCAGCCCCCACTCCAGCCGCGAACGCAGGTCCGACAGCACCAGCGGCAAGCGGGCCGGCGCGCGGTCGGCGCTGACGATCAGGCCGGTGCCCGCCTCACGCAGCGCGTTGTAGCAGGAAAACAGAGCTTCCTCCCAGGCCCGCTGACCCATGATCGCCTCGATATCGTCGAGGCACACCAGGTCCAGGCCGGCCAGATCATCCAGCAGCGCGGGTGACAGCTCGGCCGCTTGTCTCAGCGCCACGTACATCGCACCGCGTCCCGCCTGCCGGGCGGCATGGCAGGCCGCCTGCAACAGATGCGTCTTGCCCTGCCCCGACGTGGACCAGCAGTAGCACAGCGAGTCACCCGTGCCGTGGGCGATGCTCTGCAACTGACTGACCAGTTCCCGATTGCCGCCCGCCAGGAAATTTGCGAAGCGCGCGGAATCGCGCAGTTGCACGCTCAGCGCCAGTTGCGGACCGCTCACGGCTTCGAAACGCCCCGCCGGCGCCCGGCCAGGCGGCTCCAGGTAATGACGTAGTCCACGCCGCTCCACACAGTCGACACCCCGACCGCATAGACCAGCAGGGTGAACAGCGCGTCGACCTCCCACTCGAACGCGCGCGACGCGATCACCAGCAGCACCAGCAGGATCTGCAACAGGGTGTTGAGTTTGCTGACGATGGTCGGCGCGGCTTCGACATGTTCGACGCGAAAGTGATAGGCCACCGCGCCGCTGACGATGACCAGATCGCGCACCAGTACCAGCACCACCAGCCACACCGGCAACAATCCCAGCCAGACCAGCGACAGGTAGCTGGAAAGAAGCATCAGCTTGTCGGCCAGGGGGTCGAGCAGTGCGCCGAGCCGGCTGGCCCAGTTGAACTGCTTCGCGAGAAATCCGTCCAGCCCGTCCGACACGCCGGCGATGAAGAACAGCAACAGCGCGCGGTCGAAGCGTTGGGCCAGCAGCGACCAGACGATCGGCGGCACCATCAGGATCCGCAGCGCGGTAATAATATTGGGTATGTCCCGGGGTCTCAGCAACATCGGTCTCGTCGGTCCTGGCGATCCTTGCTGTGGTTCATGACTTTACTGAGCATCCATCAAATTGGCGACACCTGCGGGAGCGGCCTTTGGCCGCGAACCTGCGGCAGCCATGCTGTTCGCGCACGAACCCGCTCCGACGGGGGTGTCAAGCAATTGTGCAGTTCTCAATAGTATATCCGTTTCGCGCGGGCTCCGGGTTTACCCGGCCGGGCGACTGCGAGTACCATACGCGTCTCGCGAGGCCGGTTCGCGCCGGACGGTTGTCGATCAGGTCCTTGCTCGCGCATGGCACAACGGCAACGCACGACGCGGCGCGGCAAGCCCCGTGGTCGAAGCCAGCCGGGACGCGGAGCGCAACAAGGCCCGATGAGCCTGTTCCGGCAATCCGCCGGTCTACAGATTGCCCCTTATTCCGTCGGAGTCAAGGTGTCGGACAACAACCCATCGCAATCCCAGCACACCGGTTCGATCAGCTACCGTGACGCCGGCGTCGATATCGACGCCGGCAATGCACTGGTCGAGCGCATCAAGCCCTTTGTCGCCAGAACCGGCAGGCCGGGTGTGGTCACCGGCCTCGGCGGTTTCGGGGCGTTGTTCGAGCTGCCGGTCGGCCGCTACCGGCAGCCGCTGCTGGTCTCGGGCACCGACGGCGTGGGCACCAAGCTCAAGCTGGCGATCGAAACCGGCCGCCACGACACCATCGGCATCGACCTGGTCGCGATGTGCGCCAACGACATCGTGGTCCAGGGCGCCGAACCGCTGTTCTTTCTCGACTACTATGCCACCGGCAGACTCGATGTCGGGACCGCCGCCGAGGTCATTCGCGGCATCGCGCTCGGCTGCGAACAGGCGGGCGCGGCATTGATCGGCGGCGAGACGGCGGAAATGCCCGGCATGTACCAGTCGGACGATTACGATCTCGCCGGCTTCTGCGTCGGCATCGTGGAGAAGGATCGCCTGATCGACGGCACGCGCGTAGAGCACGGCGACGTGCTGATCGCCGTCGCATCCTCGGGTCCTCATTCGAACGGCTATTCGCTGATCCGCAGGATCCTCGACGTCAGCCGCGCCGACCATGCCCGGGAACTCGACGGCAAGCCGCTCATCAGGCACCTGCTGGAACCCACGCGCATTTACGTCAAGCCGCTGCTGAACCTGATCGAACAGGTCGACGTGCGCAGCCTGTGCCACATCACCGGCGGCGGCCTGCTGGAAAACCTGCCGAGGGTATTGCCGAACGGCTGCCGCGCCTTCATCGACGCGTCGAGTTGGGAGTGGCCCGCCGTGTTCCGCTGGTTGCAGCAACAGGGCAACGTCGAGACCAGGGAAATGTATCGCACGTTCAATTGCGGCGTCGGCATGGTTATCTGTGTCCCGGAACGGGATCAGGGACGCTGCCTGCAATTGTTGAATGCCGCGGGCGAATCGGCCTGGACGCTGGGTCGCATCGAGGCGGCCGGCGGACCGGCGAGCGTCAGAATCGCCTGAACCGCCGCACATGACGATGCCCGCACGCGGAGAGACCGGGCGCTTGCCCATCGTCGTGCTGATTTCGGGGCGCGGTTCCAACCTGAAGGCGATCATCGACGCGATCGCCAACGACGGACTGCCGGTCGACATCCGTGCCGTGATCACCGATCGCCCCGGCGCCGCGGGTCTGCGCCACGCACGCACGGCCGGCATCGCGACCGCGGCCATCGATCCCGCCGAATTTCCCGCTCGGAAACATTTCGACGCGGCGCTCATCGCCCGTATCGATCGCCAGGCTCCGGGGCTGGTCGTGCTGGCCGGCTTCATGCGCGTTCTTTCGCCGCACTTCGTCGCCCACTACGCCGGACGCCTGATCAACATCCACCCGTCGCTGCTCCCCGCCTTCAAAGGCCTGAACACACACCGCCGCGCGCTGAGCGCCGGCGCCAGGGAACACGGCGCGAGCGTGCACCTGGTGACCGAGGAACTGGACGGCGGACCGGTGGTCGTACAGGTGGCCGTACCGGTGCGGCCGGACGATACGGCCGAGACGCTTGCGGCGCGCGTGTTGAAACAGGAACATTGGCTTTATCCGATCGCGATCCGCTGGTTTGCCGAACGCCGACTCACCTGCGACGACGGCCGGGTCCTGCTGGACGGCCGGCCCCTCGAAGCACCGGTCCGTCTGCCGGCGCAGCCCGATTGAGTCCGAAACAAAGGTGACCGAATGACATCCTTGCACCGTCTGCTGCCCGCCGCTTTCCGCTGCTGGGTGGTCGGACTCTGGTTCGCGCTGGCACCGCTGGCGGCGGAAGCCGATCCGCAAATACCGGTATTCAGCGCCCACTACGATGTGCGCATCAACGGCATCACCGTCGGCGATGCCGAATTCAGCCTGGCGCCGGCCGGCGGGAACCGCTACGTCTATCGCCAGTCGAGCAAGTCGACCGGTGTGGCCGCGCTGTTCGGCGGCCAGTCGGTGAAAGAGACCAGCCGCTGGGAGTTGACCGCGCAGGGCGTCATCCGGCCGCTGACCTACCGCTACCGGCGCGAAGGCGGCGATGACGACGACGACCGCGATGTCGAACTGGTCTTCGACTGGGAGCACCACCGGGTCGAGAACCGGGTGGCGGGACAGCCATGGTCGATGGACATCCCCGACGGGACGCTCGACAAGCTGCTGGTGCAGGTGGCCATGCTGCTCGACCTGCGCACCGGACAGACCGAATTCAGCTATCCAGTCGCCGACGGCGGCCGCCTCAAGCGCTACCGCTTCGCCGTGGTCGGCGAGGAAACGCTGCAACTGCCGGACGGCAAGCACCCGGCGATCAAACTCCAGCGCACCGACGACGACCGCGACAAGACCTACATCTGGGTCGCGCCGGACCTGGGTTACATACCGATCCGCTTTTTGAAACTGAAAAGGACCGGCATCAAATACGAAATGCGCCTGCGCGATTTCAGCCGCGATGCCGAGACCTGAGGTTGGTTGGGTTACCAGGGTGTGAAGAAACCCTGTTTAACCGCAAAGGACGCCAAGGACGCGAAGGGAAAGCACCTTTTACCACAAAGCACACAAAGGACACGAAGAAGAACATTGTCACTGCCGGGGCGTCCACCGCGCGTGGCAACGAACTGCCACACCGAGTCTGCGCCAAGCGTCAGCGATGCCGGGAATTTGTACCCGGCTGACTCTATGGATTCGTGCTATCTATATTTGGAAAGCGGACTTGTCCGCGAGCCTGCCGCTACCGTACCTTCAGTGGCAAGCCCTGAAGGTATCGCGACACAAGGCTGAATCAATCGGTACCTTCGTGTCCTTTGTGTGCTTTGTGGTTAACAGGGTGCGTTACCTTGGCGTCCTTTGCGGTTAAACAATGTTTCACAACACTCACGCCTTCGGCAGCGTCACACCGGTCTGGCCCTGGTACTTGCCGCGGCGGTCCTTGTACGAAGTCTCGCAGACCTCGTCCGATTCGAAGAACAGTACCTGGGCAATGCCTTCGTTGGCGTAGATCTTGGCCGGCAGCGTCGTGGTGTTGGAAAACTCCAGGGTGACGTGCCCCTCCCACTCCGGCTCCAGCGGCGTCACGTTGACGATGATGCCGCAGCGCGCATAGGTCGACTTGCCCAGGCAGATCGTCAGCACATCGCGCGGAATGCGGAAATACTCGACGGTGCGCGCCAGCGCGAACGAATTGGGCGGAATGATGCAAACGTCGGACCTGACGTCGACGAAGCTGTCGTCGTCGAAGTTCTTGGGATCGACGATGGCGGAATTGATGTTGGTGAAGATCTTGAATTCGTCGGCACAGCGGACGTCGTAGCCATAACTCGAGGTGCCGTAAGAGATCAACCTGCCGCGTTCGGAATGCTCGCGCACCTGGCCGGCCTCGAAGGGTTCGATCATGCCGTGCTGTTGCGCCATCCGGCGGATCCACTTATCCGATTTTATCGACATCTGGCCTGCGGCGACGGATTTCGCATCCGTCCCCTCTCCGAGAAAACCGCAACGATACCACAAGGAAGGGGACGCACTTAAGTCCGTCCCCGGGCGGCTGTATCAGTTGTTCTGGATGACGATCTGCGGGAATTTCGCCGCGTAGTTCTTGGCCTGCAGCGACAGCTTGGCGGCGATGCGGCGGGCGATGTCGCGGTAAATCTGTGCGATGCGCCCGTCGGGGTTGGCCACCACCGACGGGCGGCCGCTGTCGACTTCCTCGCGGATCGCTTTGTCGAGCGGCAGTGCGCCGAGGAAATCAACGTCGTACTGTTCCGACATCCGCTGGCCGCCGCCCTCGCCGAAGATGTGCTCCTCGTAGCCGCAGTTGCTGCAGATGTGAATGCTCATGTTCTCGATGATGCCCAGCACCGGCACCTCGACCTTTTCGAACATCTTGAGGCCCTTGCGCGCATCCAGCAGGGCGATGTCCTGCGGCGTGGTGACGATCACCGCGCCGCTGACCGGCACCTGCTGGGCCAGCGTCAACTGCACGTCGCCGGTGCCCGGCGGCAGGTCGATCACCAGATAGTCCAGCCCCTGCCAGTGGGTGTCGTGCAGCAACTGCTGCAGCGCCTGGGTGACCATCGGCCCGCGCCAGATCATCGGCGTTTCCTCGTCGACCAGGAAGCCGATCGACATGCACTGCACGTGGTAGCTCACCATGGGTTCCAGCGTCTTGCCGTCCTTCGATTCCGGCTTGCCGTGGATACCCATCATGCGCGGCTGGCTGGGTCCGTAGATGTCCGCGTCGAGGATGCCGACCGACGCGCCGTCGGCGGCCAGCGCCAGCGCCAGGTTGGTGGCGGTGGTGGACTTGCCGACACCGCCCTTGCCGGACGCGATGGCGATGATGTTCTTGATGCTCTCGATGGTCTTGACGCCCTTCTGCACCGAGTGCGCCTGGATGGCCGTGTTCACGTTGACCCGCGCCGCGCTGACGCCGGGGATGGATTCGACCATCGCCTTCAGTTTGCCGGCCAACTCGTCGCGGTAGCTGCCGCTGGGAAAGCCCAGCACCACGTCGACCAGCACCTGGTCGCCTTCGATCATGATCTTGCGCACGCTCTTGGTCGAGACCAGGTCCTTTCCCAGATAGGGATCGATGTACTCTTTCAGTTTGGTTTCGACTGTTGCCTGGGTGACGTCGGTCATTGCCTTGGTATCCTCTTGTATCCAGTAACCGGCTGGCCGGACTGAAAAAAACCTTCAATTTAGCAGCGAACGATTGTACACAATCTGCCGGTGCCGGTCTCCATCGGTGTTTGTGCGGGTTTGCGCCCCGCCCGGATGCCGCTTCCCGGACCGAAGGGTCGACGCGCCCGGACGCGGACCTGCCGCCCGCGCGTCGCAGCCGTCTCGTTGCGACGTGCACCGACCCGTCATTCCGGCGAAGGCCGGAATCCAGCGGTTCAAGGACGGACGGGAACCGGCGCACTGCAATCAACCGTGATCCGAGCCCGACAGTTCTGGCATAATGATTCGTTAACCCACGAAGCACACAGGTTTTTGATGTCCGACGCACGACGTTCACTGCTGGTCACCAGCGCCCTGCCCTACGCCAACGGCCCCATCCACATCGGTCACCTGGTCGAATACGTCCAGACCGACATCTGGGTGCGGTTCCACAAGGCCAGGGGGCACGAGTGCCTGTATGTCTGCGCCGACGACGCCCACGGCACGCCGATCATGCTGCGCGCCCGCCAGGAGCACACAACACCCGAGGCGCTGATCGAGCGGATGGCCGCGGAACACCAGGCCGACTTCGCGGGATTCGGGATCGGGTTCGACAACTATTACAGCACCCACTCGCCGGAAAACCGCGCGTTCTGCGAGGCCATCTATCTGAAGCTGCGCGACGCGGGTCACATCGCACGCCGCAGCATCAGCCAGTTCTACGACCCCGAAAAGGCCCTGTTCCTGCCGGACCGGTTCATCAAGGGCACCTGCCCGCGCTGCGGCACCGACGACCAGTACGGCGACAACTGCGAAAGCTGCGGTGCGACCTACGACGCCGGCGAACTCAAGAACCCGCGCTCGGTGCTCACCGGCGCGACGCCGATACTCAAGGACTCCGGAGCACTACTTCTTCAAGCTGCGCGGATTTCCAGTCGATGCTGCGCGACTGACGTCGGCAACGTCGACCCAGCCCGAAGTCGCCAACAAGATGAACGAGTGGCTCGCCACCGGCCTGCACGACTGGGATATTTCGCGCGACGCGCCCTATTTCGGCTTCGAGATTCCCGATGCGCCGGGCAAGTATTTCTACGTCTGGCTGGACGCGCCGATCGGCTACATGGCCAGTTTCAGGAATCTGTGCGACCGGCGCGGCCTGGATTTCGACGCCTGGTGGCGCACCGATTCGAAGGCCGAACTCTATCATTTCATCGGCAAGGACATCCTGCGCTTCCACGCGCTGTTCTGGCCGGCCATGCTCGAAGGCGCCGGGTACCGCCGGCCCACCGCCGTGTTCGCGCACGGGTTCCTGACCGTGAACGGACAGAAGATGTCCAAGTCGCGCGGCACCTTCATCAAGGCGCGCACCTGGCTGGACCACCTGAACCCGGAATACCTCCGCTATTACTTCGCCGCCAAACTCGGCAGCGGCGTCGACGACATCGACCTCAGCCTCGACGACTTCATGCTGCGCGTCAACAGCGACCTGGTCGGCAAGTACATCAACATCGCCAGCCGCACGGCGAATTTCATTACCAAACACTTCGACGGCCGGCTGCTCGCCGCGGGCGAATTCTGCGCCGATGCCGCCGATCAGCAGCAATACCTCGATGGCGTGCACGGCGGGTCATTTCTGGTCGCCGAAAATTTCGAACGCCGCGAATACCGACAGGCGGTGCGCGAAATCATGCAGGCGGCCGACGAGATCAACCAGTATTTCGACCACCACGAACCCTGGAAACTGGCGAAAGACCCGGCGCGCAAACACGACCTGCACCGCATCTGCTCGCGCATCATGCACGGGTTCTACCTGCTGTCGATCTGGCTGAGCCCCATCATCCCCGGCATTACCGGCCGCGTCGCGCGCGAACTGTTCGGCATGGACCGCGACTTCCGCTGGGCCGACTTCGAGACATTTCCCCAACACATCAACCCCTATCAACACCTGGCCAAACGGGTCGAACCGGAGGCGATCGCCGCCATGACAGACGCATCCCAGGAACACCTGACACCCACGCCGGCCGGCCCGCTGGCCGGCGATCCGATCAGTCCGACCATCGATTACGCGGAGTTCGCCAGGACCGACCTGCGCATCGCGAAAATCGTCAAGGCCGAAGCCGTGCCCGAGGCCGACAAGCTGCTGCGCCTGACGCTGGACATCGGCGGCGAGACGCGCAACGTATTCGCCGGGATCAAGAGCGCCTACACGCCGGAACAACTGGAAGGCAGACTCACCGTCATGGTCGCCAACCTGGCGCCGCGCAAGATGCGCTTCGGCGTATCGGAGGGCATGGTGCTGGCGGCCGGCCCCGGCGGCAGGGACCTGTTCATTCTCGAGCCGCATCAGGGCGCCGCGCCCGGCATGCGGGTCAAATGACACAGTCGAATCCGGGAATTCGGCGGTTGCGGCCGGAGCGCGCAGAGTCGATGATGCTAAGACCACGCCGATACGGAAGCCTTGGTATTTATGGGTGAATATGCGCTCATTCTTGTGAGCACCGTGCTCGTCAACAACTTCGTACTGGTGAAGTTCCTCGGACTGTGTCCGTTCATGGGCGTATCCCGCAAACTGGAAACGGCCATGGGCATGTCGCTCGCGACCACGTTCGTGCTGACGCTGTCGTCGGTGTGCAGCTATTTGGTCAACGAATACCTGCTGGCGCCGCTGGGCCTGGAATACCTGCAGACCATCGCGTTCATCCTGGTGATCGCCGCGGTCGTGCAGTTCACCGAACTGGTGGTGCACAAGACCAGTCCGCTGCTGTACCAGGTACTGGGGATCTTCCTGCCGCTGATCACCACCAACTGCGCCGTGCTCGGCGTCGCCCTGCTCAACACGCAGTTGAAACACGGCTTCATCGAATCGGCGCTGTACGGATTCGGCGCCGCACTCGGCTTTTCGCTGGTGCTGGTGCTGTTTTCGGCGATGCGCGAGCGCGTCGCCGTGGCCGATGTGCCGGTCGCGTTCCGCGGCTCGGCCATCGCCCTGATCACCGCCGGACTGATGTCGCTCGCGTTCATGGGCTTTTCGGGGCTGGTCAGGGGCTGAGGTGCTGACGGCGATACTCGCGCTGGGTCTGCTGGCCGCGGCTTTCGGGCTGCTGCTCGGTTACGCGGCGGTGCGTTTCAAGGTCCAGGGTGATCCGCTGGCCGACAAGATCGATGCGCTGCTGCCGCAGACGCAGTGCGGCCAGTGCACGTTCGCCGGCTGCCGCCCCTACGCCGAGGCGATCGCCGCCGGCGAGGCGGACATCAATCAATGCCCGCCGGGCGGCGAAGCGACCATTCAGGCGCTGGCGGACCTGCTCGGCGTCGACCCCAAGCCGTTGAACGCCGAACACGGCGAGCATACGGAAAAGAGGGTCGCGGTGATCGACGAGCAGATCTGTATCGGCTGCACGCTCTGCATCCAGGCCTGCCCGGTCGACGCCATCCTGGGCGCGGCCAAACAGATGCACACCGTCATCGACGCGGAATGCACCGGCTGCGAACTGTGCCTGTCGCCGTGTCCGGTCGACTGCATCCGGATGGTGCCCGCGCTGCGCGGCATCGAACACTGGAAATGGCCCTACCCGGAACAGGCCGCCTCCTGAACGGAGCGGCGCCGAGCAACCGAGACATCATGGCCCGAGTAAGCGAACACCCGTTCAGGATTCCTGGCGGACTCATACTGGAACCCAACAAGGCGCAGTCGCTGACGCTGCCGGTGGTGCCGCTGCCGCTGCCGGAAATACTCGTGGTCCCGCTGCACCAGCATATCGGCGAACCCGCCGAGCTGCACGTCAAGGTCGGCGACCGGGTCGACAAGGGCCAGTGCATGGCCTGCCCCCACGGCTACATCAGCGCCGCCGTGCACGCGCCGAGTTCGGGCGTCATTCTCGATATCGGCGACTATCCGGTGCCGCATCCCTCGGGGCTCAAGGCGCCCTGCGTCCGCATCGGAACCGACGGCGAGGAGCGCTGGCGCGAACGCAAACCGACCGAAGATCCGTTTGTCCTGAGCCCCGTGGAAATCCGCCAGCGCGTGCGCGAGGCTGGCATCGTCGGCCTGGGCGGCGCGGGTTTTCCGACATCGGTGAAGATGAGCCCGTCCGCGGACCACAAGGTCGACCTGCTGGTGATCAACGCGGTCGAATGCGAACCCTACATCAGTTGCGACGAGGCGATGATGCAGTGCTGCCCCGAGCACGTCGTCAAAGGCGCGCTCATCATTCAGCACGCGCTGCACGCCGAAAACTGCGTCATCGGCATCGAGGACAACATGCCGGAGGCGGCGGAGGCGCTGGAGCAGGCCGTCGCCGCGCTGGCGCCGGAGCGCATGCGCGTCGTGCGGGTGCCCACGCTGTACCCGGCCGGCGGCGAGAAACAGTTGATCTACGCGCTGACCGGTGAGGAAGTGCCGAGCGACGGGCTGCCGATCGACATCGGCGTGGTCTGCCAGAACGCCGGCACGACGGTGGCGGTGTATCGTGCGATCCGCCACGACGAACCCCTCATATCGCGTTTCGTGACCGTCACCGGCGGCGGCGTCCATACGCCGCGCAACCTGGAAGTGCTGGTCGGAACGCCGATCGAACACCTGATCGAATTCTGCGGCGGCTACACGCCCGGCGTCGACCGCCTGCTCATGGGCGGCCCCATGATGGGTTTCGCGCTGACCAGCGACCGTCTGCCGGTGATCAAGACCACCAACTGCCTGCTGGCGACCACGCCGGCCGAAACGCCGGCGCCGCCGCCCGCGCTGCCGTGCATTCGCTGCGGCCTTTGCGCGGAGGTCTGTCCGGCCGGCCTGCTGCCGCAACAGCTCTACTGGCACGCGCACGCCAGGAACTTCGAGAAAGTGCAGGACTATTCACTGTTCGATTGCATCGAATGCGGCTGCTGCGCGCATGTCTGTCCAAGCCACATCCCGCTGGTACAGTACTATCGCTTCGCCAAGACCGAAATCCGCGACCAGGAAGCCCAGCGCCGCAAGGCCGAAGTCGCGCGCCAGCGCCACGAGTTCAGGGAGCTGCGCCTCGAACGCGAAAAGCGCGAACTGGCCGAAAAGCGCGCGCAGCACAAGTCGCCGCCTGAAAAAGCCGGCGACCCCGACGCCAAGAAAGCCGAGATACAGGCCGCGCTGGAGCGCGTCCGGGCCAAACAGGCGCGGCAGAACGAACGACAACCCTGATGCGGAAGCCGGCAGACGATGGATTTCCCAACCTACAGTTCTCCGCACCTGCCGCTGAACCAGCAGGTGTCGACGATCATGCGCGACGTCATCCTCGCGCTGCTGCCCGGCGCGGCCTGCATGGCCTGGTTCTTCGGCTGGGGCGTCATCGTCAACCTGCTGGTGGCGGGGTCCACGGCGGTCGCCGCCGAAGCGGCGATGCTGAAACTGCGCGGCCGCCCGGTCGCGGCGACGCTGGCCGATCACAGCGCCCTGCTCACCGGCCTGCTGCTGGGACTGTGCCTGGCGCCGCTGGCGTCCTGGTGGATTCCGGTGATCGGCGCCCTGACCGCCATCGTCGTCGCCAAGCAGCTCTACGGCGGACTCGGTTACAACCCGTTCAATCCGGCAATGGTCGGCTACGTCGTGCTGATCCTGTCCTTTCCGTTTCAGATGACGCTCTGGCCGGCGCCGCACGGCTTGGAGCACGCATCGCTGTCGCTCGCCGACACCCTGTCGCTGATCTTCACCGGCGCGCCGCCGGCCGGCCTGACGCTGGACGCCATCACCATGGCGACGCCGCTGGACAGCGTCAAGACCGGCTTCAGCGTGTTCGACACCTGGAGCGAGATCACCGCCGGCCCGCTGTTCGGCCTCATCGGCGGCAGGGGCTGGGAATGGATCAACCTCGCCTACCTTGCGGGCGGCCTCTGGCTGATCCGCCGGCGCGTCATCCAGTGGCACATCCCGGCGGCCGTCATCGGGTCGCTGTTCGTGCTGTCCAACCCGTTCTTCGCCGCGGACTCCGACGGCTACGCCTCGCCGGTTTTCCATTTGCTGAGCGGCGCGACCATGCTCGGTGCGTTCTTCATCGCCACCGATCCCGTGTCCGCGGCCACCACGCCCAAAGGCAGGCTCTGGTACGGCGCCGGCATCGGCACGCTGGTCTACATCATCCGCACCTGGGGCGGCTATCCGGACGGCTTCGCGTTCGCCGTATTGCTCATGAACATGGCCGCGCCGACCATCGACTACTACACCCGGCCGCGCGTGTTCGGGCACAAGGACGGGTGACTTGACCTACCGCAGCGCGCCCCTGTCGGCCCTGTTCCTGTTCCTGTTCGCGGTCGTCGGCGTGGCGGTGGTCGCCTTCACCTACGATCGCACCGCGGAACGCATCGCCTACAACGAGAAGGCGTCGCTGCTGCGCAGCATCAACGAGCTGGTTCCCGCGGAGCGCTACGACAACGACATCTTCAACGATGTCGTTGGCGAACGGAACGAGGCAATGCTCGGTTCGCCCGACCCGGTGCCGGTGTACCGCGCCCGCGAGGACGGCAAGCCGGTGGCCGCCGTGTTCGCCGCGATCGCACCCGACGGCTACAACGGCCGCATCAAGCTGCTGGTGGGCGTCAACGCCGACGGAACGCTGGCCGGCGTGCGCGTCGTGGCCCACCACGAAACGCCCGGACTCGGCGACGGCATCGAGATCGAGCGCTCGAACTGGATTCGCGAATTCGACGGCCGCTCGCTGAACGATCCCGACGAGAAGCACTGGAAAGTGAAGCGCGACGGCGGCGTGTTCGACCAGTTCACCGGGGCCACCATCACGCCGCGCGCGGTCGTGAAGGCCGTCCACAACGTTTTGCTATACTTCAGCCTGCACAGGGATTCCCTGTTCGAACAGGCGCCGGAGAAAACCCCATGAGCACGCCCATCGCCTACCGCAGGATCGTCGCCGACGGCCTCTGGTACAACAACACCGGCCTGGTGCAGCTTCTGGGTCTCTGTCCGCTGATGGCGGTGACCAACACCGTCGTCAACGGTCTCGGCCTGGGCCTGGCCACCACCCTGACCCTGGTGGCGTCGAACAGCATCGTGTCGCTGATCCGCGGCTGGGTGCGGCCGGAAGTGCGTATTCCGGTGTTCGTGCTGGTCATCGCGTCGGTCGTGACCGCCATCGAACTCGCCATGAACGCCTGGTTTCACGAACTCTACAAGATCCTCGGCATCTTCATTCCGCTGATCGTCACCAACTGCTGCATCATCGGCCGCGCCGAGGCCTTCGCGTCGAAACAGCCGCCGGGCAAGGCGTTCGTCGACGGGCTCAGCATCGGCGCGGGATTTCTGCTGGTGCTGGTGGCGCTGGGCGCCATGCGCGAAATCGTCGGCAAGGGCACACTGTTCGCGCAGGCCAACCTGATGTTCGGTGAGTGGGGGCATTCGCTGACGTTCACCCTGTCGGATCACTATGGCGGGTTTCTCATCGCGGCGCTGCCGCCCGGCGCCTTCATGGGCCTCGGCCTGCTGATCGCGCTGAAGAACCTGATCGACCGGCGCCAGGCCGAGCGCAGCGCGCTGGTCGGTGCGCCCGGAACGGCGGAGGCGGCCACCTGACCGGCGCGCAGCCCGGTTCCGACGCCAGCGCATGAACCGGCGGAAACGCGTCGAAATCTTCTCGCGGCTGCGCACTGCGAATCCGAAACCGACCACGGAACTCGAATACGGCAACCACTTCCAGCTCCTGATCGCCGTGATCCTTTCGGCGCAGGCGACCGACGTCAGCGTCAACAAGGCCACGGCCGGCCTGTTCAGGACCGTGCGGACACCGGCCGCACTGCTGGCGCTGGGCGAACGCGGCCTCAAGGCGCACATCAGAACCATCGGTCTTCACAACAGCAAGGCCAAGAACATCATGAAGACCTGCGCGCTGCTCGAGGAGCGGCACGGCGGGAAAGTACCCGATGACCGCGCCGCGCTCGAGGCGCTGCCCGGCGTCGGCCGCAAGACCGCCAACGTGATTCTGAACACCGCCTTCGGTCAGCCGACCATCGCGGTCGACACGCATATCTTCCGCGTCGCCAACCGCACCGGCATCGCACCCGGCAAGACCGTGCGCCAGGTCGAGGACCGGCTCGCGCGCCTCATACCCGACGAGTTCCAGCACGACGCCCACCACTGGCTGATTCTCCACGGCCGCTACGTCTGCACGGCGCGCAAGCCGCGCTGCGGCGACTGCGTCATCGCCGATCTCTGCGAATACCGGCACAAGACGCCGGCGCCGGCTGACGCCGCCTGACGCGCGGACGGTGCGTTTGCGTCGGCTTGACACGCACAGACAGGCCTCATGCCGGGGTGCGGCCGGGCACGAGACGGCCCTTGGGTGACACGTCGTCGCCGCCCGCCAGCGTGACAGGCTGCTGACAGCCGTCCGGCGAGTGCAAGGCAAGGCGGACACCGGCCGCACCTGAACCTCGCGCGGCGATGCACATTGCCGCATCCGGCCGCGTGAAGCCTTTTCGACAGCCTGCTACACTGGCGGTCCGTCGCCTTCAACAACAACGGGGGGTACCCACCGATGAACCTCGACAGTTTCAGCGGCATGATCATCCTGCTCGCGCTGGTCCTGACCGGCGTCTGGCTCTACCTGCTGAACCGCGACCGCCAAAGGATGCAGGTGCAGATCCATGAACTCGCCCGCCAGCACTCGCTGTTCAATACGAGCGATGACGCGCGCCTGCTGTGCCGCGCGATTCAGCGGGTGCGTCCCAATGCCCACCCGACCCTCGACTACGTCATTGCCACGGACGACAAACAATCCGCCTACCTCGCCGAGTGGCGCTCGCAACTCCCGCGCCCCACCGACCAGGAGATTGCCGCGTCCCTCACGTCGGTCAACGCCGACGATGCCAGCGGCGGTTACGCGGCGCGGCGCCGGGCGGAATACCCGAGCGTCGGCGACCAGTTCGATGCGGCCTACAAGGCGCGCCAGGGCCACCCCAGCGAGCAGCAGGAAATCGATCGCCGGATCGCCGAGGTCAAGAGCAAGTATGTCAAGCCGGACGTATGCCTCTAGGCATCGCCCGCCACTGTCCCGCCCGGCCGATGCTCGGCCGGACGCCCCCGCATGAGCCTGTCGTTCGGCCAGGACCGCGACGGCATGCGCCGGTACTACTGCCGCGCGTGGGCCCGCTTTCGCGCCGGCCGGCCGCTCGAACCGCTGGAATCGCAACTGATCGCGGTCATCCGCGTCCATCCCGAATATCAGGGTCTGCTGGACGACGAAACCGCAGCCTGTGCCTGGGAAGCCGAAGCGGTCGGCGGCGAAACCAACCCCTTTCTGCACATGAGCATGCACCTTGCGCTGCACGAACAGGTGGGCACCGACCGACCGCAAGGCATCAAGGCGCTTTATGAGTCGCTGGCGGCCCGAGCGGGCGACGTGCACGCACTGGAACATCGGATGATGGAGTGCCTGGGCCGCGCGCTCTGGGACGCTCAACGCGGCGCCGCGCCCCCCGACGAGCGCGCCTACCTCGAGTGCCTGCGCCGTCTGGCCGGCTGAAGCGGACGCCGGTGGATCGGTCGAGGCACGCGAGCGATCGAGAAACTTTCCGCGCGACCGTCTGTCGTAATGGCAGCGGGTGCAGGCGACCCGGTGTCCAGCCATTGTTCCACGCTTACCCCAACCCTGCCCGAGGAGGCATCGATAATGTCAAACAATTCGTTCAGGAAACCCCTTGTCGTCGCGCTCGGCGCGGCCTTCGTCGGCTCGATGGCCGGCGCGACCCTGGCGAACGCCGCCGACAACCCGTTCGCCATGAGCGCGCTGTCCGGCGGCTACCGGGTCGCCGATGCCGCGGAAGGCAAGTGCGGCGGCAACATGAGATCAGGAAGGCAAGTGCGGCGGCAACATGAAGATGCAGGAAGGCAAATGCGGCATGATGATGATGGATACCAACAATGACGGCAAGGTCAGCAAGGAAGAGTTCATGGCCCGCCACGAAGCGATGTTTTCGAAGATGGACGCGAACGGCGACGGCGTCGTCGACGCCGACGAAATGAAGGCGATGCAGGACAAGTGCCGCAACAACATGAAGGAAGGCAGGTGCGGCGGCATGCTGTAGGCCGGCGGCCGTGAACAACGCCTTGCAGTATCCGGTGCAAGGCGCCGGCCTCGGTCTGCGGCGGACCCTGATGGGTCCGCTTGCCGACCGCCGCCCCGAACGGATCGGCTTCTATGAACTCGCACCGGAGAACTGGATCGGCGTCGGCGGCGCCTGGGGCAGGCGTTTGCGTGCCTTCACCGAACGCCATCCCTTCGTCTGCCACGGACTGTCGCTCTCCGTCGGCGGCCCGTCGCCGCTGGACGAACCCTTCCTGCAGCGGGTGAAGCGCTTCCTCGATGCGCACGCAATCCGCGCGTACACCGAGCACCTCAGCTATTGCGCCGACGACGGACATCTCTACGACCTCATGCCGATTCCCTTCACCGAGGAAGCGGTTCACCACGCCGCGCGGCGCATCCGCTGCGTGCAGGACATTCTCGAACGGCGCATCGCGCTGGAAAACGTTTCCTACTACGCCGCGCCCGGCAAACGCATGGAGGAGATCGATTTCATCAACGCCGTGCTGGAGGAAGCCGACTGCGACCTGCTGCTGGACGTCAACAACATCTACGTCAACAGCGTCAATCACGGGTATGACGCGGCAGCGTTTCTGACCGCGCTGCCGGCCGAACGCATTGTCTATTTCCATATCGCCGGCCACTACAAGGAGGCCGAGGACCTGATCGTCGACACCCACGCTGCGGACATCGTCGACCCGGTCTGGGATCTGCTGGAAAAGGCCTACGCGCAATTCGGCGTGGTGCCGACCCTGCTGGAGCGCGACTTCAACATTCCCCCGCTGCCGGCGTTGTTGACCGAAATCGATCGCATCGATCGCCTGCAGCAGGCGTGGAGGCGGAACGATGAACGGCGCAGCGTCCGATAAACGGGGCCTGCCCGGGTTCATGCGCACCCAGTACGCGTTCGCCGCCCATATCCGCGATCCGGGCGGCGCCCCGCTTCCGGCCGACGTCGAAGACCGGCGCATGGCGATCTACCGCGACCTGTTTTTCAACAACGTCGAAGGTTTTCTCAGCGCCACGTTTCCGGTGCTCAAACAGGTGCTGGGCGACGCGGACTGGCAGCGCATGGCGCGCGGTTTCTTCGCCGATCACCGCTGCCGCTCGCCGCTGTTTCTGGAGATTCCCCGCGAATTCCTGACCTGGCTCGAACAGGAACGCCCCGACGATGAACGGGACCCGCCGTTCCTGCGCGAGCTGGCGCACTACGAATGGGTCGAGCTGGCGCTGTCGGTCTGTGAAACCGACGCTCGGCCCTGCGACCCGGACGCGGACTTGCTGGCGAGCCGGCCGGTCCTGGCAAACACGGCCTGGCCCTTCGCGTACCGGTTTCCGGTGCACAGGATCGGACCGGATTTCAAGCCTGCGGCGCCACCCGTCGAGCCGACCTACCTGCTCGTCTACCGCGACCCCGATGACGCAGTCGGCTTCATTGCATTGAACGCCGTCAGCGCGCGCCTGTTCGGCCTGCTTCAGGAATCGGGCGAGCACAGCGGTCGCGCGATTCTGGAGCGCATCGCCAGTGAGCTGAATCACCCCGACCCCGCTGTCGTCGTCGCGGGCGGACTGGGTATACTCCGCGCGTGGCGCGCCAGGGGCATCGTGCTGGGCGGAAACGCCTGATCGAGTCCGCCGGAGGGCATGCCGTGCCGCGCGCACCCGGCCAGAGCGCCCCGCCGCCGACCGACACCGGACCCTGCCGCCCGGCGCGCAGCACAGCGGTCCGCGCCGCCGTCCGGTAGAATTCAGCGGACACACCCGAACCACACACGCAAGTAACAGGAGTGCCGACTATGGAATTGTTCACCGGACTGCAGCGATTGCTCGATGCAACCCGTGCCCTGGATTTCCTCGCCCCACTCGCGATCCGCCTCTACCTGGCGCCGATCTTCTGGATGTCCGGGACCAAGAAACTCGCCGATATACCGGGCACCATCGCGTGGTTCGGCAATACCGACTGGGGACTCGGACTGCCCTACCCGGAATACCTGGCGTGGGCCGCGACAATGACCGAGATCGGCGGCGCGATCCTGCTGGTGATCGGGCTGGCGGTGCGCTGGGTGTCGCTTCCCCTGATGGTCGTCACGGCGGTCGCCGCGGTGACCGTGCATCTGCAGAACGGCTGGCTGGCGATCGCCGAAGGCAGCGGCTTTTTCGCCACCGATCGCACCCGCGGCGCCATTGAGCGCCTGGCCCAGGCCAAGGCGATACTGCAGCAGCACGGCAACTACCAGTGGCTGACCGAGAACGGCAACTTCGTCGTGCTCAACAACGGCGTCGAATTCGCGGCCACCTATTTCATCATGCTGCTGGTGCTGTTCTTCCTCGGCGCCGGCCGCTACTGCAGCATCGATTACTGGACCCGCCGCGCGCTCATGCCGTACGACGAGCGTTACGGAGTCTGACGGACGCGCGCCGTGACCGCCCCTGACGACAAACGCGTGGCCGCCTTCCGCATCCGCATCGACGACATGACGTGCGCAAGCTGCGTCGCGCGCGTCGAACGGGCGATACTCGGCGTGGAGGGTGTGCAGTCGGCGTCGGTGAACCTGGTCGAAGGCACCGCCGATGTCGCCGGCGGCGATCCGGCGGCCGTCGTCAATGCGGTCACCCACAGCGGGTATCCGGCCTGGTTCCGCAAGCCGCAGCGTGCGGTTGCATTTCTGGTCGAGTTTGCGGACGCCGTACCGGCGCCATCCGAGTGGACGGCGCTGCTGGCAGCGCTCGACGGCGCGCCCGTTGTCGTGACGCGCGCGCCGCGGTCGGTCGAGTTGACCACCGGCGCCCATCCCGTGGACGTACTCGAGCACTTGCAGGCGCAGGGTTACAGCGCGCGCCTGCGCGAGATCGGCAGCGACGACACCGACGACAACGCCGCGCGCGATCAACGCGAAATCCGCCGCGCCTGGCGCCGCGCCCTGCTCGCGGGCGGCGTCGGCTTCGGCCTGATGACCGGCATGTGGACCGGCGCGCTGCCCGCCTTCGACGCCGGCCCCGCGACGCGGCTGTTGTGGGCCGGTTTCGCGCTGCTGTGCCTGGTCACCATGGCCTACAGCGGTTCCATGTATTTCCAGGGCGCGTGGAAACAGGCGCGCCACGGCACCAGCAACATGGATACGCTGGTCGCGCTCGGCACCGGCGCCGCCTGGCTGTCGTCGGTATTGCTGCTGATCTGGCCGGACCTGATCCCCGGCAGGAAGCACCTGTATCTCGACACGTCGGTGATAATTCTGGCCTTTCTGCAACTGGGCCACGCGCTGGAGGTCCGCGCCAAGGGCAAGACGCGTGACGCCATCGGCGGCCTGTACGCGCTGGCACCGACGACCGCGCGCTGCGTGCGCGCTGCGCAGGATCTGGACATTCCGATCGGATTGCTGCGCGTCGGCGATCAAGTCCGTATCCGCCCGGGCGAGCGCGTGCCGATCGACGGCGACGTGATCGACGGCCGTTCGCACGTCGACGAATCCATGCTGACCGGCGAGTCGCTGCCGGTCGGCAAACAGCCGGGCGACGCGGTCACCGGCGGCACCCTCAACGGCAACGGCGCCCTGTTGATCCGGGTGACGCAAGCGGCCGAAAACACGACGCTGGCCCGCATCATTCAAATGGTCAAACAGGCGCAGAGCAGCAAACCGCCGATCGGCCGCCTGGTCGACAAGGTGGCCGGCGTGTTCGTGCCGGTGGTGCTAGCGATCGCGGCGCTGACGTTCGCCGCCTGGCTGGCGACCGGCCCGGCGCCGCAGGGCGCCTACGCGCTGACCGCCGGGATCGCGGTGCTGGTGATCGCCTGTCCCTGCGCACTCGGCCTGGCGACGCCGATTGCGATCATGGTCGGCATCGGCCGTGCCGCGCAGGCGGGCATCCTGATCCGCAACGGCGACGCCTTGCAGACCGTCAACGGCATCACCCACCTGGTGGTCGACAAGACCGGCACATTGACCGAAGGCAGGCCGCGCGTCACCCGGGTCCAGGGCGACGCCGTCGACGCGGCCAGGCTGCTGCAGGTTGCGGCCAGCCTCGAAGTGCACTCCGAACACCCGCTGGCCGGCGCCATCGCCGCCGCCGCCCGCGAACGCGGCGTCACACTCAAGCCGGTCACCGCTTTCATGGCGCACAGCGGCCTGGGCGTCAGCGGCCGCATCGACAACCGCCTGTGTCTCGCCGGCAACCGCCGCTTCATGCTCGACAACGGCGTGGCCTGCACGGAGGACGGCGACGATCGCGCGGATCGGGCTACGCTGATCTATGTCGCGCGCGACACTGCGCTGTTGGGCACGCTGCAGATCGAAGACCCGATCCGCGAGGACAGCGCCGGCGCGGTGCGCGATCTGCGCGCAGCGGGCATCGAGGTGGTGATGTGCACGGGCGATCGCGCCGAGGCCGCGCTGGCGGTGGCGCAGCGGCTCGGCATCGAGCAGGTCTACAGCGAAGTGCTGCCCGCCCACAAGGCCGACGTCGTCGAGAAACTCCAGCGCCAGGGGCATCGTGTCGCCATGGCCGGCGACGGCATCAACGACGCGCCGGCGCTGGCCCGCGCCGACGTGGGCTTCGCCATCGGCAGCGGCACGGCGATCGCGATCGAGAACGCCGACATCACGCTGGCGAGCAACTCGCTCACCAGCATCCGCACCGCGATAGCGCTGTCGCGCGCCACGCTGCGCAACATCAAACAGAACCTGTTCGGCGCGTTCATCTATAATGTGATCGGAATACCGCTCGCCGCGGGAGTGTTCTATCCGCTGACCGGCTGGCTGCTCAACCCGGTGTTCGCCAGCGCCGCCATGGCGATGTCGTCGGTGACCGTGGTGACCAACGCCAACCGCCTGCGGTTCGTTCGTTTGACATGAGGATACGTTGATGACTACAACCCAATCGCTGCAGGTGACCGGCATGACCTGCCAGCACTGCGTGAAGCACGTGCACGAGGCTCTGGTGAGCGTCGCCGGCGTCACCGGCGCCGACGTCGACCTCGCGTCCGGCACGGCCGACGTCAGCGGTGACGCCGAGCGTGCCGCGCTGGTTCAGGCGGTCAAGGCCGCCGGCTACGACGTGGCGGGTGGCTGAATGGCCGCGCCGCTGAATCCGCTGCAAAAGCTGGCCGCGCTCGGACAGAGCGTGTGGCTGGACGACATTCATCGGGGCATGCTGAATTCGGGAGAATTCAAGACCTACGTCGATGACTATGCCGTGACCGGCGTCACCTCCAATCCCGCCATACTGAAGGCGGCGATTCTCGATCACAGCGATTACGACGCGGAGATCGCCACGCTGGCGCGCGACGGCGCCGACGCGCGGCGCGCGTACGAGACGCTGGTCATCGAGGATCTGCGCCGCGCCGCGGACATCCTGCGCCCGGTCTACGAGCGCTCGGACGGCCTCGATGGCTACGTCAGCCTGGAAGTCTCGCCGCACCTGGCGCACGACGCCGCAAAGACCGTCGACGCCGCGCGCCGCCTCTGGGGCATGCTCGACCGCCCGAACACCATGATCAAGGTGCCGGGAACGGTCGAAGGCGTCCCGGCAGTGCGCGCGCTGATCGCCGACGGCATCAACGTCAACGTCACGCTGCTGTTCGGCCTGTCGCGCTACCGGGACGCGGCGCGCGCCTATGTCGACGGCCTGCACGACCGGCTGCAGGCGGGCAAACCGGTCCAGCGCGTGGCCTCGGTCGCGAGCTTCTTCATGAGCCGCATCGACAGCCTGATCGACGGTCGGCTGAACGAGGTCAGCGAGACGGACACCGGTAAGCAGGCGCAGGCGCGCGCACTGCGCGGCGAACTGGCCGTGGCCAGCGGCAAACTCGCCTATCAGCATTTCAAACGGCTGTTCAGCAGCGACGAGTGGAAGCCGCCGCTCGCCGCCGGCGCGCGCCCGCAGCGGCTGCTGTGGGCCAGCACCAGCACCAAGGACCCGGCCTACGTCGACACCAAGTACGTCGAGTCGCTGATCGGACCGCAGACCGTCAACACGCTTCCTCTGAAGACTCTGAAGGCCTACCGCGACCACGGCGACCCGGCCGCCCGTATCGAACTGGACGCCGATCAGGCGATCCTGACGCTCACCCGCCTGGCGGAACTGGGCATCGATCTGGGCGACTGCACGCGGCTGCTGGAGGACGAAGGCGTGCAGAAATTCGTCGAGCCGTTCGATCTGCTGCTGAAGACACTCGAAGAACGACTGAAGGCGGCGTGACGCCGGCGCCTGCCATCGGCGCGGTCTTTTCAGTCGTTAACCGCGAAGGACGCCAAGGACGCGAAGGCAAAGAACCAAATAACGGGCTGCCAAGCGAATTCTTCAGGTGAGCGCGCGACAAAGCGGCACGCGGCGAACGCGCGCGGCGTACACCCGGCACGTGCTCACCCTGGGCGGGTCTTCAACGCAGAATCGTTTAGCGAAGGTGCGTATCGGCTTGTCGGGAGGCGTGCATCGACCGCGAAGGGCACAAGAAAATTTGTCGATCATCAACCACGAAGCAGACGCATCACACAGAGAAAATACCGACATTTCTTCGTGTCCTTCATGTCCTTTGTGGTTAAGGAAACGATTTACCTTCGCGTCCTTGGCGTCCTTCGCGGTTGAACAGCAGGTACCTTGGCGTGATTCGCGGTTGGACACCCCCCAAACCGGTCACCCCCGCGCCGTGGTGCGTTTCGAACCGCCCTGGCGGACGTTCTTGCGGCTGACCGTTTCGTGCGGGCCATTTTCCGGCCACCGGTGCAACAGCATCCGATCCACCTCGGCCTCGGCCTCCAGCCAGTCCTGCTGCGGATCGCCGCCGCTGAAGCCGCGCCGTTCGGCGCGCAGGTAAGCCGCTTCCGCGATCAGGCGGCAACGTTCTGCGGTATTGACCGGTGAAGCACCCGCCATGAGCGCGCTCCTTTCTTCCTTACGGATTTCGGCGATATGGGCCTTGAGCTTGTCGGCGGCCTGCTCGAGGCCTTTTTCGATCCTGCTCTCCATCTGCAACTCCATCTCGCGCAGCCGCTTGCGCAAGACTTCCAACTCGTCCGAAAGCTGTTTCAGGGTCAATCGCTCGGCCATAGCCGTCATCTCCTCATCGAAATCAAACGACGCGGCCGGGCGACCGCGTCAATTGTCCGGCGACCCACCCTCGGCACCGGCACATGCATCCGCCGATGTCTTCTACGGACGTTCTGGCGGCCTCTTGACTGACCCCCGGAGTCCAGGCACAAGCCCTGCGGGGACGCCGTAATATATATCAAGAAACGCCCTCCGGTGCCAGCGCATATAACGGCGTGTCCCCGTGAACATTTCTTGACCGCACTGGACCCGAAGGGAAAGCCACTTTCAGCGCAAAGGACCGGAAGGGCAAACCCCTTTCACCGCAAAGGCGCACAAAGCGATTCAACTATTGAGGCTTGCATAAATGGTTGACACGTTTGACCGTCATTCCGGCGCAGGCCGGAATCCATTGGCGCGGCGGCGGCTGGATCCCGGCCTGCGCCGGGATGACGGCAAAGGCGGATCGTCTGTCACGCATTGATGCAAGCCTCAATAATCTCCGCTCCGGTATCCGCACCGCGACCATGGCTGCACGCTGCCCGGTTGGATCCATCCGGTGAGAGCGACGTCCTGTGAGGCTGCACGCCGACGTGGATTTGTTGGCATGCATCGCACCCGCCCTCAAGCGAATTCTGGATCGGTAGCCAAGAAAGATACTTTGCGCGCCCTAGCGCGCCTTTGCGGTTATAAATGATCTTCCTTCGCGTCCTTGGCGTCCTTCGCGGTTGACCAATCGCCCCCGGCACAGCCCTCACCGCGGCTTCGCCAGCAGCTTGCGCAAGGCCGCGAGCGGCCGCGTATTGAGCACGTCGCTCTTCTCCAGCCACCCGCGGCGCGCCTGGCCGACGCCGTAACGCAGGTTGTCGAAGTCGCCGACGGAGTGCGCGTCGGAATTGATGCTGACCAGCACGCCCTCGTCCTTCGCCATCCGGCAATGGATGTCGAGCAGATCCAGCCGCTCCGGATGCGCGTTCAGCTCGAGGTAGCAGCCCCGTTCGCGCGCATGGCGGATAACGCGCGGCATGTCCGCCGCGTAGGGTTCGCGCCGCTCCAGCAACCGGCCGCTCGGATGCGCGAGCAGCGTAAACCAGCGGTTGTCCATCGCCCGCAGGATACGTGTGGTCTGGCGCGCCCGCGACAGGCCGAACCGGCTGTGCACGGCGCCGATCACCAGGTCCAGCTTCGCCAGCACCGCGTCGGGCAGGTCCAGGCTGCCGTCTTCGAGAATGTCGACCTCGATGCCTTTCAACAGCGTGAAGCCCTTGAACTTCGCATTCAGTTCGTCGATTTCGTCGATCTGCGCCAGCAGGCGCCGCGTATCCAGTCCGTGCGCCAGGGTCAGCCGCTTGGAGTGATCGGTCACCGCGAGGTATTCGAACCCCCGCGCGCGCGCAGCCCCGGCCATCACGCGAATCGTTTCGTGGCCGTCGGTCGCCGAACTGTGTGCGTGCAGATCGCCGCGCAAGTCGCCCGGTTGCACCAGCACGGGCAGCAGCCCCTTGTTCGCCGCTTCGAGTTCGCCGCGGTTCTCGCGCAGTTCCGGTTCGATGTAAGGCAGTCCGACGGCCGCGAACACCGACGCCTCGGTGTCGCCGGCGACAGGCTGGTCGCGGCGGAACACGCCGTATTCGTTGATTTTCAGACCACGCTTCTGCGCCAGCCTGCGCACGGCGATATTGTGCGCGCGACTGCCGGTGAAATAGTGCAGCGCAGCGCCGAAGCTGACCGCCTCGACCACGCGCAGATCGACCTGCAGCGCCGACCGCAGTATGACCGTGGCGCGCGTCGTACCCTGGGAAAGCACCTCGGTCACGTCCTCGTACCGCACGAAGCCGTCGATGACCGCGCGTGCCGCCGCGCCGCTCCGCCCGCCCTTCTTCCCGGCCGCCGTCCTGACCGTCGCCAGAATGTCGAGATCGCCGACGGTTTCCCTGCAGCGGCGATAGCTGCCGGCGACCACGACCTGATCGGCCGCCGCCAGGCCGCGCAGATACTCGACCAGCGCTTCCGCGTGCCGCGCGGCGGTCGCCAGCTTGAAGCGCCGGGCGGTGTCCGCATGCACCGCCAGTGCGTCCAACAGCCGCGCTTCGGTCTTCGCGCCGAAGCCGGGGAGTTCGCGCACCAGGCCGTCGCGCGCGGCGCGTTCGAGCTGTGCCGTGGAATGCACGCCCAGGTCGTGATAGAGCGTATGCACGCGCTTCGGCCCCAGTCCCGGCAGATGCAGCAGTTCGGTGAGATCGGCCGGAAACTGCTTGCGCAGACTCTCACGCATGGCGCAGGTGCCCGTCGCCACGATTTCCTGGATCTTCCCCGCCAGGCCCTCGCCGATGCCGGGCAATGCAGTCAGGTCCCCGCCCCGCTCGATCAGTTTGCGAACGTCCTCGCCCAGTTCCCGCAGCGTCAACGCCGCATTGCGGTACGCACGGACGCGAAACGGATTCGCCGCCTCGATCTCCAGCAGATCGGCGATGTCGTCGAATACGGCTGCAATGTCTTCATTGTGTATGGGCATGGATTTGCCAACACTAGGCGCTTGCCGCGTGATTCACTTTGACTGGCGTCAACCGCGCGCGGCGCGACGCGCGTTCGATGCGATCGACCCAACGTGCGCGGCACAGTGCCGCGTAGCGTCGAGCCGCAGAGCCGCGGCCGGCGCCGCCGCGACCTCTCTCGGAGCGCGCTGCTCCAGCCGGGTCCGCCGTTGCACACCCTGCCGCGTCAGCCGGGCGGCGGGTCGCTCGACCTGCGCGAATACGCATCGATCCGGCTGGTGCAGGCCAGTCTGTGCCGGTCGCACGCGGCCGATCCGGCGGCGTATGAAGACGGCGACCCGGAGGCACGATCGGCTGCGATGCGCGGGCGTCCGGCGGCGAGCACCGATTCGCAGAAACGCTGATTCCCTAAGGGTTATCGCGACTTAGACTCCGCGGCGGGCGCTGCGCAGCGGCGGATGGCCGCCGCACCGGACGGCTGTCCGCCCGTCGGCGACAGAGTACGCGAGGCCGGCCGCCGGATGCGCGCCGCCGCTAAAGAGACGCCTTTGCGTACCGATAAGTTGCTTTACTCAAACGAGTTTTGAATGGAACAGGTCTCATGCGATGAGTACCAGGACAAGGAAGATCCCCGTCGGCGCTGCGCTCATGGACCCGAGCTTTACCGTCTTCAGCGCCGGCCTGACGACCCCGCCCGAACATCCGCACTACCCCATCACCGACAACGTCGCGCAAAGCAGTATACCCACCGCCGAAGCACCAGCGCCTGCCACGAACCCGGGCCCGTTGCCCGTGGTCTGGCTGGCGCTCGGGCTCATCGCCGCAGCGCTGCTGCTGGTGTTGTTCCGGCGGCCGCGGCACCGGCGCTCGAGCCTGCGGCAATCGAATGAAGCCACACTGCTGCGCGCCATCGACGGCATCGACGACGGCGTGTACGACTGGGACCTGACCAACGGACTGCTGTACTGTTCTTCGCGCGTCGCCGCGATGCTGAACGTGAAAGCCATCGAAGCGGGCGACGATTTCGTCGACCTGCTGGAAACGCAGGCGCATCCGGGCGACCGGTGTCTCATCTCGCATTCGCTGCGCCACTATCTGCAGTTCCCAGAACAGCAGGAACTGTCGATCGAGTTTCGCGTATTCCACGACGACAACCGCATCAGGTGGCTGAGCCTGAAAACCCGTTTCGCCCGCGGCGACGATGACGGTTCGCGCCGCCTGTACGGCTCGCTGAGCGACGTGACGACGGTCTACGAGCAGAAACAGGCGATTTTTCGCCATGCGTTTCACGATGCGCTCACCGGGCTGCCCAACCGCACCCTGTTTGCGGAACGCCTGGAGCAGACACTCCAGACGAACGGCCGCGACGGCCACCGGATCACGCTGCTGCTGCTCGACATCAACCGCTTCAAATACATCAACGACACGCTGGGGCACGGCGCCGGCGACCAATTGATCAAGCACCTTTCGGACCGGCTGGCGTCCGCGGTCCGCAACGATCAATACATCGCACGGCTGGGTGGCGACGAATTCGCATTGCTCCTGCCCAACTCCTCGGAGAAACACGCCAAATCCGTCGCCTCGCGCATCGCGCATTCGCTCAAGCAGCCGGTGCAGATCGACGGGCACACGCTGGTGGTCGAAGCGAGCATCGGCGCCGCGTTGTACCCCGACCACGGCGAGAATGGGCGCGAGCTGCAGCAGCACGCCGAGGTGGCCATGTACCAGGCGAAACAGCGCTCGCTGACGTTCGCCGTCTACGATCGCGCCAACGACCCCAACAGCATGCGGCTGCTGTCGCTCGAAAACGAACTGAGGAACGCCATCTACAGCGATGGTCTCGAACTGCACTACCAGCCCAAGGTAAGCCTGGGCAACAACCTGATCGCCGGGGCCGAGGCCCTGATTCGCTGGCGGCACCCGACCTACGGCGACGTGCCGCCGTCGGAGATCATTCCGCTGGCCGAGGATTCCGGCCTGATCCGCCCGCTGACACGCTGGGTCGTCAACCACGCGCTCAAGCAGGCCGCCGCCTGGTGCGCGCGCGGTGTCGTGGTGCCGATCGCGGTCAACATCTCGATACGCGACATACAGGACCCGGATTTCGTGGAATTCGTGGAACACGCCGTCCGCCGCAGCGGGTTGCCGGCCGGCGCGCTGCAGGTCGAGATCACCGAAAGCGTGATGATGGCCGATCTCGAACATACCATTCTGACCGTCGACCGCCTGAGCGCGATGGGCGTCGAAATCGCGATCGACGACTTCGGCACGGGCTTTTCCTCGCTCGCCTACCTGAAGCGCTTCCCCGTCGCGAGCGTCAAGATCGACAAACTGTTCGTGACCGACATGCTCGACGACCACAGCGGCCACTCCATCGTACGTTCGACCGTCGAGCTGGCGCACAACATGGGCATCAGGGCCGTGGCCGAAGGCGTCGAGGATGTCGACACGCTGCGCGACCTGACGCGCATGGGCTGCGACCTGGCGCAGGGCCACGTCATCGCCCGACCGCTGCCAGCGGACGACTTCCTGGCCTGGGCGGCCAACGGGCCCTGGCGCATACCGCGTCTGGACAAGGCGCAGGAGTCGCAGCGCGAGCGCGATGCAGGCAACGTCGAAGCCGGTTGACCTGTGCTGCCCCGGCGTGACCGTCAGCCGCCGGCGCCTGTCTTAACCAGAGAGCACACAAAGAACATCTACATTGCATCGACGCCGCCGCGGCAGGTGCCGCCGCAAGGTTGCAACAGACCGCAATGTGAACACCGCAACAGGGTACAGCGAACGTGCGCAACACTGGCCGACACGCAATCGGGTTCCTTCCTGCCGCGTCAGGCTTGCTCGATCCCCAAGGCGCCGCCGGCAACTGTAACTGCGTGAGACACCACCCCGCGCTGGCGGCAGATACGACTTTCTTCGTGACCTTCGCGTCTCTTGCGGTTGATGAAGGGCCGCTCGCGTTCCGGCAACGCAGTATCTGAAACCGGCGCGCCCAGCGTATAATACCGGGACCGACCGACGGAACGCGCAATGGCAACTGTGCGAAGCAATGCCGAGACCTCGGCGCCGATGCAAGCATTGGGCTGCGGCGTCACACTGATCGACACGGGATACCTGCGCCCCGGGCTTGCCGCGGTCTATGTGATCCGCCACGCGGGCCGCGCCGCGCTGATCGAAACCGGAACCGCGCGCACGCTGCCGCGCATTCTGCGCGCGCTGGACAGCATCGGCCTCGCCCCTGACGACGTCGACTATGTGATCCCCACCCACGTACATCTGGACCACGCCGGCGGCGCGGGACAACTGCTGGCCCGGTGCCCCAATGCGCGGCTGATCGTGCATCCGGCGGGCGCCCGGCATCTGATCGATCCTTCGCGCCTCGTGCAGGGCGCGGTCGCCGTTTACGGCGAACAGCGGTTTCGCGAACTCTACGGCGATATCCCGCCGGTCGATCCCGCGCGCGTCATCGAGGCGCCGGACGGTTTCACGCTGGACTTCGCGGGGCGCACGCTGCGGTTCATCGACACGCCGGGACACGCGCGCCATCACTTCTGCGTTCAGGACCCGGGCAGCGACGGCATCTTCGCCGGCGACGCGTTCGGGCTGAGCTACCCACCCCTGGCGACGCCGGCCGGACCCTTTGCGCTGCCGACCACCACGCCGGTGCAGTTCGAGCCCGATGCGATGCGCGACAGCATCGACCGGCTGACCTCGTTGCGTGCGGCGACGATCTATCTCACCCACTTCGGTCCGGTCGAACCGACGCCGGCGCACGTCCGGCAACTGAAAGACGACATCGACGCGTTCACGCGCATCGCGCGCGAAGAGGCTGCCCCGGAAGCCGGGCGTGTCGCGCGACTCGAGCGGCGCCTCATGACGCATCTGCTCGACCGGCTGGCGGCCATGGGCAACACCCGGTCACGCGCGGAATGCGCGGCGCTTCTGGCGCTCGACGTCGGACTCAACGCCCAGGGGCTGGATGTCTGGCTCTCGCGCCGGCATCGCGGCGACACCGACGGGCAACGTACATGACCGGCGCCCTGAATCAGAAATCATCCAGTTTCCGGCCACTTGGCCGCTCACTGGCGACAACGGCCCGGCATGCCGCCGGCAGTCGAGTCGCAAACGCGGCCAGCCACTGAACGGAGCACGCGCATGAACAGAAGCGAGCAAATTGCGGCACTGGAAAAAGACTGGGCGGACAATCCGCGCTGGGCCGGCGTCAGGCGCGACTACCGCGCGGAAGACGTTCGTGCGACTGCGCGGTTCGCTGCAGCTCGAATGCACGCTGGCGAACCGCGGCGCCGAACGACTCTGGTCGCTGTTGAACGGCGGCGCGAACAAAGGGTACGTCAACTGCCTCGGTGCATTGACCGGCGGTCAGGCGCTGCAACAGGCCAAGGCCGGCGTCGAAGCGATTTACCTCTCCGGCTGGCAGGTGGCCGCCGACGGCAACACGTCCGAGACCATGTATCCCGATCAGTCGCTGTATGCGTACGACTCGGTGCCGATCATGGTGCGCCGCATCAACAACAGCTTCAAGCGCGCTGACGAAATCCAGTGGGCGCGCGGCATCGGCCCGGGCGATCCGCAGTTCGTCGACTATTTCCTGCCGATCGTGGCCGACGCCGAGGCCGGCTTCGGCGGCGTGCTCAATGCGTTCGAACTCATGAAGAACATGATCGCCAGCGGTGCGGCCGGCGTTCATTACGAGGACCAACTGGCCGCCGTGAAGAAATGCGGCCACATGGGCGGCAAGGTGCTGGTGCCGACCCGTGAAGCCGTCCAGAAACTGACCGCCGCCCGGCTGGCGGCGGATGTCATGGGCGTACCGACACTGCTGCTGGCGCGCACCGACGCCGAGGCGGCCAACCTGCTGACCTCCGACGCGGATGAACGCGACGCGCCGTTCCTCACGGGCGAACGCACCGCCGAAGGATTTTTCCGTACGCGGCCGGGGCTGGAACAGGCGATCTCGCGCGGCGCCGCCTACGCGCCCTACGCCGACCTCGTCTGGTGCGAAACCGGCAGACCGGACCTGGGCTTCGCACGCGAATTCGCCGATGCCGTGCGCGCCGCGTGTCCGGGGCGCCTGCTCGCATACAACTGTTCGCCGTCGTTCAACTGGAAGAAGAATCTTGACGACCGCACCATTGCGCACTTCCAGGAAACGTTGTGCGAGTACGGCTACCGGTACCAGTTCATCACGCTGGCCGGCATTCACAGCATGTGGTTCAACATGTATGACCTGGCCTACGACTATGCGCGCGGCGAAGGCATGAAGCATTACGTCGAAAAAGTCCAGCAGCCGGAGTTCGCCGCCGCGCAGCGCGGCTACACCTTCGTCGCGCACCAGCAGGAAGTCGGCGCCGGCTACTTCGACGACGTGACCACCGTCATCCAGGGCGGCCGCTCGTCGGTCACGGCGCTGAAGGGCTCGACGGAAGAAGAACAATTCTGACCTTCCGGCCGCGGCGTCCGAATGCGGCCGGCGACGGCCCGACCGGAAGCGGGTGCCGGGCCGCGACAACGCCCGCTTTGCCGAATGTCAATCCGCGTGGGCAGGTTCCATTACGCACCCGCAAAAGGTCTGATCGCCATTGGCCCGCACCGGCCGGGTGCAGGATTCGCCCGTTGCAGCCGCTTTTCCGGCGCCACCCATAAAACGCGCCAGTGCTGTCCGCGGGGATTTGATGGCTTTTCATTCGATGCAGAGCGGGTGTTTACGCGACGACAGTATATCTTTCTTTGCGCCTGGCCTTCCGCCCTATTGACATACGTGAACAACAAGAATGGAACATTTACCAATCAGCTCAAGCAACTGGATCCTGAAAGTTACTGGACCGGTACCGGCGCGTCGGAAGACACCCACGGCGCGACCTGGGTCGATTAGGATAACGACGGCGATCAGGACCTGGTCGTTTCTACGGGCATCTGCTGCAACATCCAGTTCATGAACACATAGGTGGCAAGCTCTATAACCGCACCACCCAGTTGGGCTTTACCGGCGATGCGGATCAGGGCGGCCGGATGCCGATCTGGTTCGACATGGACCGGGACGGTCTGCTGGAAGTCGCATTGCTGACGTTTTACCCGGCGCCTTTGTACAAACAGTCCGGCGGTGTCTTCGTCAACGGCAAGGGCGGCACCAACTTCTCGTGCAACGACAATCAGTATGCCGTGCTGGTCGACCTCGACGACGACGGTTCGGACGAACTGATCTGCGTGAAGACCGGCGGCCCGTTTGCGCAGGCCTGGGATATCTCCAAGAAGCCCTTCACGGACGTGACTTCGTCGCTGCCGCCGATCACCAACGTCAACGACATCGTGGTCGGCGATTTCGACAACAACCAGCGTAACGACATGCTGTTGCTGCGCGGCGCTCTTCGCCCCCCGCAAGGCGTCACTTTCGACGGCAACAAGATCGAAGCGCAGTTCGTCAACAACGACCGCGGGTTCACGTTCAAGTCGACCGGCGTGCTGCAGGTCACGCTGGACTGGAACAAGACTTTCACCAAATTCTCAAACATCAACATCGGGCAGAACGGCGCGCATCCGCCGGCGGAATCCTTCACGGTGGATCCTACCGATCCCGCGGTAAGAGGGCTGGAACCGCGCAACCCCGATTCGCCGACGCCCGAACTTTATCTGGGCTATGACCAGGCCACCCAGACCTGGACGTTCGATCTCTTTTCGGCCGGCAAGTGGTTCTATGCCTATCTGGAGGTTCAGAGCAGTTCGGGCATTTCCAATTTCGCGGTGCAGGGCATCAAGGGCATGGACAAACCCGTGCCGTCGAACCTGCTGATGAATCTGCCTTCGGGCATGATCGACCGCACCACCCTGAGCAAGCTGAGCGCGAAACGCTTGTGCGTGAGCGGCGTGGCCGGCGATTTCGACAACGACATGGACATGGACCTGTTCCTGGCGTGCCGCGGCGGTGTACAGAACATCACCAACGAACTGTATGAAAGCGACGGCAACGGTGTCTTCACGCTGGTCTCCAACGCCGGCGGCGCGGCGGGCGCGATCGGCGTGGCGGTTGCCGACCAGGTGGGTGCCAGCGAATCGGTGGTGCTCGCCGACTATGAGCTGGACGGGCGCCTGGATCTGATGGTGACCAACGGCATGAACATGCGTCCGCAGCACCGCAACAACGGACCGGACCCGTTGTTCAAGAACACCAGCCCGCAACGGAACTGGGTCGAACTCGATCTGGTGGGCACGGCATCGTCCCGCGATGCCATCGGCGCGCGTGTCTACGCAACCGCGGGGGGCGTCACCCAGTTCCGCGACCAGAACGAGGGGTATCACCGCTGGTCGCAGAACTTCCGTCGCATCCACTTCGGACTGGCCAACAACACCACGACCAACCTCCGGGTCGAATGGCCGAGCGGCGCGGTCACCAACTTCAACAATGTCGCCGCCGGACACATCTATCGCGTGATGGAGTCAGGCAGCATCCAGCAAGTCAACTTCTGACGCCGGAAGAGCAAGCAACGGGGATGGAGGGCAATTCGCCCTCCGTCCCTTTCCGTTTCACTGTCCCGCGCGCTGCGTGATCGCAGTGAATAGTATCTGTCCGATCTTCATGTAGTCGTTATCGAAATGGTGGCCACCAGGAACCGCGGTCACTTGCGCCTCGGCGGGCGTCAGTTTCGGGCATAGCGAATCGCGCTGCTCGTCCGCGCCGTAGATGCATTGCAGGCGGTCACCGCCGATCCGCCGCGCTTCCGGCAGGATCTTCAGCGCACCGCCGCCGGGATTCACGCCCAACCAGCCGCCGACGTGCACCTCGAAGTCGGTCGCAAGGCCGGGCGCGAGCAGACCGACCAGCCGCACGGCGCGCCGCTGGGTGTCGGCAAGACCGTTGTACGCGAACGGCAGAATGTCCGCGCCGAACGAATACCCGATCAGTACGACCCTGTCGATGCCCCACGCCGCGCGGTAATAGTCGAGCAGCCGGCCGAGGTCGCGTGCGACCGTCGCGGGATCGCGGCGCTGCCAGAAATAGCGCAGCGCATCGACGCCCAGCACGGCGATGTCTCGCCCCGCCAGGTAGTCACCGATACGCTTGTCGATATCGCGCCAGCCGCCGTCGCCCGAATAGATCAGCGCCATGATTCCCCGGCCGCTGTGCGCGTTGACTTCGACGACGGGAATGTCGGCAATCGACGCGCGCTCGGCCGTCGCGCCGGCATTGACGCCGGCGCTGGGCATCTGCCGCAGTACGCGGTCGATGACCTGGTCGAACGTCGCGGCGGTAACCACCGGAAGCCGCGACCCGGGGCTGTGCGCCATGACGCCGGCGCGCAGTTCGAGCTGTGCGGGTGAAGGCTCGGAGCGGGTTGCCAGCATCCACCAGCCGCCGAGCGGATAGTCGCTGGCCAGCAGTTGACGGCCGGCGGCGCTTCCGGCGACGTAGTTGCGTTCGCAAAGCGAACGGCGCAACGGCATTTGCGGTGTGATATCAATGCCGATTGCGCCGGCGAAGGTGCCCGCCGGCACCTGCGCGAGGGCGGCATACGCCAGTCCCGCGCCCGTCCCGTCGCCGATCAGCAGGGTCGCCCGGTATGCATCGAAACCCAGACGCCGGCGCTGCAGCATCTGCGCGGTCCACTGAAGCGGCGCTGCAAGATCGAGACATTGCGGATGCTCGCCCGGCGTCACCGGACCGTCGACGCGCGCGAGAAATTCCCGGGAATCGATGACCGCGACCGCGTAGCCCTGTTGGTTCAGCACGCGCACGGCGCGCTGCATGTCGGCGCCCGTGGGATCGCCGCCGGCGAGCCAGAGCGCAAGTTCGCGCGGCGGCTGCGCCGGCATCCACAGTTCGTAATGGCCCCACTCGCCGGCGTCAAGCGCCACAGCGGCCGAATCCGCCGCGGCGGCCGCAACGCCGACCGACAGCAGCGCCGCCGCGACCCCACACAATAGCGTTTGCCCGATCATCTGGAAGTATTCCGCTCCCGGCCGGCGCAGCCGCCGCCGAAGTTCGCGCCCGTTAGATTTCCACCTGCATGCCAAGTTCGATCACGCGGTTGACGGGTATCCGGAAAAAGGTCATCGCGCTTTCCGCGTTGCGCATCATCCAGATGAACAGGTGCTCGCGCCACAGCGCCATGCCGGGTCGCCGGCCCGGAATGACCGTCTCCCGGCTGAGAAAGAACGAGGTCTCGAGGAGATTCATCTCGCCCCCGCAGACCTGGCATTCGCGCAACGCGCGCGGAATGTCCGGCTCTTCCATGAATCCGTACTGAATGACGACGCGATAGATATCCTGTCCGAGCCGCGTCACGCGTGTGCGATGGTCGAACCGCACATGGGGCCGGTCGGCGTCGACCACGGTGGCAAAGATCAGCCGCTGGTGCAGGATCTTGTTGTGGGCAAGATTGTGCAGCAACGCCCTGGGCACGATGCTGGGATTGGCATTGAGAAACACCGCCGTTCCCGGCACGCGCTCCGGCATGTTCGCCGCGAGGCTGGCCAGCAGCGGTTCGAGCTGGATCGCATCCCTGTCGAGCCGTTCGGTCAGCAGTTCGCGCCCGCGCTTCCACGTGGACAGCAACGTAAACACCGCCAGCGCGACGACCAGCGGGAACCAGCCGCCGTGCGGAATTTTCAGCGCATTGGCCGAGAAGAAAGCCAGATCGACAGCCAGGAACACGCACAGGCCCGCAATGGCGATGACGCGATTGCTGCGCCACAGCAGCACGGCCACGAAGAAGCCCAGCACCGAATCCACGGCCATGGCTCCGGTCACGGCGATTCCATAGGCCGCGGCCAGGTGCGTCGAATCCCTGAACACGACCACGAGCAGGACGATGCCGACCAGCAGCGCCAAGTTGATGAAGGGCACGTAGATTTCGCCCTCGGCATGGCGCGACGTGTGATTGATCTGCATACGCGGCAGGTAGCCGAGTTGAACGGCTTGGCGCGTCACCGAGAACGCGCCGGTAATCACTGCCTGCGACGCAATGACCGTGGCGACGGTGGCCAGCGGCAGCAGCAGGAAGATGCCGGAGTACGGCACCAGATGGTAAAACGGGCTGTCCACCGCTTCCGGATGATTGAGAATCAGCGCGCCCTGACCGAAATAGTTCAGCAGCAGCGCAGGCAGCACCAGACCAAACCAGGCGACCCGGATCGGCTTCTTTCCGAAATGGCCCATGTCGGCGTACAGCGCCTCGGCGCCGGTGACGACCAGCACCACGGCGCCGAGCGCCAGAAAGCCCAGCCACCGGTTGCGCAGGAAGAAGTCGACCGCGTGCAGCGGGCTGATCGCCCACAGCACGCCGGGATGGTCGATGACCTGTACGATACCGGTCGCGGCCAGGACACCGAACCACAGCACCATGACCGGACCGAACAGGAACCCGACCCGCGAGGTGCCGAAACGCTGCATCGCGAAAAGGGCGATCAGAATCACCAGCGCGACCAACGGCACGACCGACGCAAGCGCCGGCGCGACGATTTCCAGACCTTCGACGGCGGACAGCACGGAAATTGCCGGCGTGATGACGCCGTCGCCATAGAACAGCGCGGCGCCCAGGATGCCCAGCGCAAACAGCAGGCGGCGCCTGCGATCGGTCTCCGCCAGCGTGCGCCGCAACAGCGCAATCATCGCCATGATGCCGCCTTCGCCTTCGTTGTCCGCACGCATCACGAATATGACGTATTTCATCGAGACGACGATGACCAGCGACCACAGAACGAGCGACAGCACGCCGAGCACGTTGGCCGGCGTCACGGGCAGCGGATGTGTGCCCGTGAATACTTGATCGACGGCATAGATGGGACTGGTGCCGATATCGCCGAACACCACGCCGATAGTCGCCACGACCAACGGCGGCAACCGGCGGGGGGCGGAGGTGTGCGTATTCACGCGCGGCGAAAAACCGACTTGAGCAGGATAGCGATCATCAGAATCCGGGCGGAGAGTACCGCCCCGTGCCGGGCCCCCGGGACTTTCGGGCGAAGCATACGCCAAAACGGCAAGTCAGGGTATGGCCGGATGAATTCGGTGGAATTCATTGGATTTCCCTACCGATCGGGTAAGAATGAAGCGTTGGAATTCTACCGACCCGGAGATCGCGGCATGAGCAGTTGCAACGACAGGCACGCGGCCGCACCACGCGGCGAACACGAAGTGCCGCCCGAGAACCCTCCGGAAGTGCCGCCCGCGCAGGTGCCGCCGGGCGTTCCACCCGGCGGACCGCCGGACGAGGTGCCGCCCGTGCCCGTGGAGGTGCCCCCGGCCACGCCGCTGGAAGTTCCGCCTTGGCCGGCGGAAACCTGACCGCCACGCCGGTCGCGAAGCGGTGCGGGTCGTCGCCGCCGTCACACTACCGCGGCACGGGGGCGACCTTCCAGATCTGCCCGGCGTATTCCCCTACGGTGCGGTCGCTTGAGAATTTCCCCATGTGCGCAATGTTGAGAATCGACTTGTGCATCCACGCCCGCGGATCCTTGTACAGTTCGTCGATGTGCCGCTGGCATTCGATATAGGAACGGTAGTCGGCCAGCAGCAGATACTGATCGCCGTTGCCGGTCAGCGCGTCGAATACGGCGCGATAGCGGCCGCAGTCGTGCGGGCAGAAATAGCCGTCGCGGATCATGTCCAGCACACTGCGCAACTCCGCGTCGCCGTGATAATGGTCCCACGGGTTGTAGCCCTGCTGGCGCAGCGCCATGACCTGTTCGGCGTCGAGGCCGAATACGAAAAAATTGTCCTCGCCGACTTCCGCGCGTATTTCGACGTTGGCGCCGTCCAGGGTGCCGATGGTCAGCGCGCCGTTCAGCGTCAGCTTCATGTTGCCCGTCCCCGAGGCTTCGGTCCCGGCGGTCGATATCTGCTGTGACAGTTCCGCCGCCGGAACGATCAACTGCGCCGTCGATACGTCGTAGTTCGGCATGAACACGACCTTCAGCTTATCGCCGACGCAGGGGTCGTTGTTGACGATGTCGGCGACGTCGTGGATCAGACGGATGATCAGCTTCGCCATGCGGTAGCCCGGAGCGGCCTTGCCGGCAAAGATCACGGCGCGCGGCACCAGATTCTCGTCCGGGTGTTGGCGGATATGGTTATAGCGCGTGATCACGTGCAGGAGGTTCAGCAACTGCCGCTTGTATTCGTGAATGCGTTTGACGTGCACGTCGAACAGCGCGTGCGGATCGAGTTCGGTGCCGGTGCGGCTTCTAACGACATTGGCAAGGCGTAGCTTGTTTTCCAGCTTGACCGCGGCAACCGCGGCCTGGAAATCCGGGTCGTTCGACAGCGGCGCCAGTTCGGCCAGCCTCGACAAATCCTTTTTCCACCCGAGACCGATGCGCGCGCTGATCAGTTCGGAAAGCGGCGCGTTCGCCTGATTGAGCCAGCGGCGCGGCGTGATGCCGTTGGTCACATTGACGAACTTGCCCGGGTAGAACGCATGAAAGTCCCGGAAGATGGTTTCCTGCATCAGCCGGGAGTGCAGTGCCGCGACGCCGTTGACCTTGTGACTGCCGACGATGGCGAGGTGCGCCATGCGCACGGCACGCGAACCGGACTCGTCGATAATGGACATCCGCCGCAGCAGCTCGTGGTCGCCGGGCCGCCAGTGCGTGACCTGGCGCAGGAAGTGGTGATTGATGTCGAAGATGATCTGCAGGTGTCTGGGCAGCACCTTCTGCATCAACCAGACCGGCCAGGTCTCGAGCGCTTCCGGCAGCAGCGTATGGTTGGTGTACGAAAACGTGCGTTCGGTGATCGCCCAGGCGCGCTGCCAGTCGTACTGGTGCTTGTCGACCAGGATGCGCATCAACTCGGCGACGGCGATGGCCGGATGCGTATCGTTCAGTTGAATCGCCACCTTGTCGGGCAGGTCGTCGAAGCCGTGGTGAAACTTGCTGAACCGGTAGAGTATGTCCTGCAGCGACGCGCTGATGAAGAAGTACTGCTGCTGCAGGCGCAATTCCCGGCCGTTCTGCGTTGAATCGTCGGGATACAGCACTTTGGACAGGTTCTCGGAGACGGTCTTGTTCTGCACCGCCTTGAGGTAGTCGCCTTCGTTGAAGTACTGGAGGTTGAAGTCGCGGCTGGCCTTGGCGGCCCAGAGCCGCATGTTGTTGACCGTTGAGTTGTCACAGCCGGGGACCGGTGTATCGTAGGCCATCGCCATGACCTCCTCGGTGTCCACCCATTGATAGCGCGCTTCGCCGTGTTCGTCCGCGTATTCGACGATCCGGCCGTAGAGCTTGACCGGATACAGCACCTCGGGCCGCCCGAATTCCCAGGGATTGCCGTAGCACAGCCAGGTATCCGGGTGCTCGATCTGTTCCCCGTTGTGAATTTCCTGGCGGAACATGCCGTAGTCATAGCGGATACCGTAGCCGTAGCCCGGCAGTTGCAACGTCGCCATGGAGTCCAGGAAGCAGGCGGCCAGCCGCCCCAGGCCGCCGTTGCCGAGCGCGGCATCGTATTCCATTTCGCACACATGCTCCATGTCGATGCCCAGTTCCTGCAACGCCTGCCGGCAGGGCTCGTAGATACCGAGATTGAGCAGCGCATTGGTCAGGGAACGGCCGATCAGAAATTCCAGCGACAGGTAGTAGACGCGCTTGGCGTCGGCGCGGTAGTAGCTGCGCATCGTCTCCATCCAGCGCTCGGTGAGCCGGTCGCGCACCACGTAGGCCAGGCTGTGCAGCCAGTCCCGCGTGGTCGCCGTATGGTGGTCCTTGCCAACGTTGTACACCAGTCGATTGACCAGTGCCTGCTTGATGGATTCCGCGTCCGTGCCCGCTGCCGGCACGTGAATCCGCGTCATTGCGTCCGTTGTCGACATACCCCGTCCTTCTGATCGATTTCCCGTTGAGCCGCCGGTTCCGCGCGGACACCGCCTGTTAGCGACGCCCGCACCCCGAAATTGACACCGGCTGATGGCGCCGGACGGCACCGTCCCCGACCGCAACGGCCCCGGCGGCGCTGCCGGCTGCCCTTGAAGGGGTGAACCATTGAGCACGACCTGATCGGGCGGCGCCTGAAGCAGCCTTACTGCGAGGCGCCACAGGCGGCCGGCGCCCGGATCAATCCGACACCGAAGGTCGTGTCGCGTCCGGGATCGCCCAGGTCGGTTGCGCGCTGCTCCAATTGCCCGATCAACGTCTTCCAGTCGGTTTTCGGCTGCGCCTGGCGCTCGGCCGCGAGCGCGGCCGCGACGAACGGTGCGGCGAACGACGTGCCGGACACGAACCCGCTGTCCTTCACGCGCGGCACCCAGACATCGACGCCGGGTGCGGCGAAGCGGATATAGTCGCCCCGGTTGGCCTTGCGATAGATGCGCCGATCGGCATCCACCGCCGTCACCGCGATCACGCCGTCCTGCGCCGCCGGATACACGGGGTCCGCGCCGGGTCCGTTGTTGCCGGCCGCCGCAACCACGGGGATCCCCTGGGCGAGCACGCGCGCGATGGCCGCTTCCATGATCAGGTTGCGCGCACCGCCCAGGCTGAGATTCACCAGGTCCACGTGCTGCCGCACCAGCCAGTCCAGGCCCTGCACCAGCCACTCGACCGTGGTATCGATGTGCCTGCCGTCGCGCTGGCGCATGACTTCGGCGACGAACAGCGCCGCCGCGGGCGTCAGGCCGGTGCCGTCGCTGCCGTCCAGCAGCGCCGCCACGGCCAGGGCGTGCCCGGGCGGCGCCGGTTCCACGCCGTGCGTCACGAAATTGCGCCTTGTGATCGCCGCGCCGCGCAACGCCGGATGGTCGTCCGGCAGCGGCGTGTCGACGATGCCGATGCGCAGACCGCTGCCGCACCCTTCGCGCCGTTGCGGCCAGGCGACCAGCCGCGCCGCATAGGTGCGCGCGGAGTCGCCGCCCTGCAGCCCCAGGCGCTGGTTGAAATCGGCCCAGAGATCGGGCGCCTGTTCGCGCAACAGCGCCAGCGCCTGCGCCGGTGGGGTGTCCGGTGTCAATCGAAAGGTCGTCATGACCAGGCCGAGTCCCGTCAGTACGCTGCGGCGCTTGACCGCGTAACCCAGTTGCGCAGCGATCGCCTGCACCTGTTGGGCCTGCGCGAGATCGGCGGAAACCACCAGCAGTTCGCCCGGTTCGATGCTGTCGTCCTGCGGCGGGGGGGGGCGGGCGGTCGCGGCGGGCGGCGGCAGACTGCCGATCAGCGTGCCGCTTCCCGTGGAGGTGGAACTGTCGGCACCGCCGCCACTCCACTCCGAACCCGCCTGTTCCGATCCGTCGCCCTGGCCCGCATCACCCGCCTTCGCGCCCGGTGCCGGGAGTCCGCCGCCCGCCGGTTGCGGCAGCGACGGCGTCAGCGCCTTGGACAACACCGCACCGCCGGCGCAGATCTGGAAATTGCGGTCGATGTTGCTCAGCCACTGACTGTGGTCGGACCCTTCCACGCCGACGTAATACCACTGGTCCGCCTCGATCCTCGGATCCGCGGGAATGCGCACGCGCACGCGCGTGTCGCTCCAGGCATCGATGGTCAGGTCCACGTGAAGGCCATACCCGCCCAGCGCCACGCCGCGTGCGCCCTGCTGCATGCCGAAGCCGCTGCCGATGACGTTGAGCACACCGCCCCTGGCGACGCATCCGATCAGGTTGTAGCCGGTGATTTTCGGTGGCGCCGGCGGTGGTACCGCGCTTCGCTGTTGCGGCACCGGCTTTGCCGGCACGCTGGGCGCGACCGGCACCTGCGGCGGCGGCGCGGCGAACGCCGCACTCGTGAACCACAGCCACAGCAGCGCCGCCCGCACCGGATCACTCCGATTGGATGTGCAGGATCACCTGCGTCTGCGCGCGCAGGCTTTCCATGACTTTCGCCGGATCCGCGCGTCCCGGCGCGGTGTCCTCGAGTTCGATCCGGTACAGCCCGGCGGCGCTCGGCCCGTCGACGATGCGTGCGCCGGCCTGCCGCAACAGCGCCCGGATCGACGCCTCGGTCGCCTGCGGCGCGAACTCGACCAGCCAGGCGCCGTCCGGCCCCGCGGCACCGGACAGCGGTTCATAACCGCCCTGCCTTTCGGTCTGCAGGTGCATCAACATCAGACTCTGCACCACCAGCAACAGGCCCGCGGCGGCCGCGGCCGGCACCATCCAGCGCGGTGCGCGGCGGCCGCGTTGGGCGCGCACGCTGCGCATGAGACGCTGCAGGCCGAGATCGCCCGCGTCCGCCGGCGCGCGGTCCTTCACGCCTGCGCGGAGCTCGCTCAGAAATTCGACCTGCCGCCGGCAGGCCGGACAGGCGTTGACATGGCGCTGCACCTGCGCCTGCTCGACCTCGTCCAGCGTGCCGTTGACCAGCCACGGCAGCAGTTCGATCGGGTGTTCCTGATTGTGGATCGACATAGAATCGCTCGCTCAATACGGGGCCGGGTCTGCGCGTATCCACCGGGACACGCCGGAGTCAAACACTGAGTCGCCCGCGGCCGCCGAACGGTTCACAACAGTACCCCCAGGAGTTCCAGACAGCGCGCCAGCGCCTTGCGCGCGTGGAACATGCGGGTTTTCACCGTCCCTTCGGGAATCTCCAGCACGCGCGCGATCTCGGGATAGGATAGATCCTCGTAGAACGTGAGGTACACGACCTGGCGCTGCGCGTCGGGCAGGTCGTCCATGCACTGTTTGACGTACCGCGCGTCCTGGGCGCCGGCGACGGCGGCGGGGCCGGGGTCGGGCCGGTCGTCGCCGATCTCGAAATCAAGGCGGTCGGCCGCGCGCCGCCCGCGCTTGCGCAGCAGGTCGATGCTCTTATGGTGGGTGATACCCAGCAGCCAGGTGGTGGCCCGCGCCCGCCCCTCGAACGTGCCCGCGCCGCGCCACACCTCCAGCATGACTTCATTGAGCACCTCCGCCGCGTCCGCCTCATTGTCGACACGCTGCAACGCGAAGTTGTAGACGCGGCCCTGGTAGCGCCGGTAGAAGTCGGCGAGCGCCGTCTGACTGCCCTTCCCTATGCGCGTCAGCAGCTCGCCGTCGCTGATTGCGTTCGCCGTTTCCCCCATCCGCATCCGCCTCCCGCTCAGGGTGAACGAAACCCGACCAGCGGGCTTTCACCGATCACGCTGCCGTCGTCGCCGATGGCGCGCACGCGCCACCAGTACCCCTGGCCCGGCTCCAGATGTTGCCGCACCAGTTTCGACAGTCCGGTCGCGCGCGCTTCGCCGGTCACCAGCATACCGGTGACCGGCGGCCCCTCGACACGCGGCGCCGCGTTCGCATCGGGTTGTGTCGTGCCCAGGTCGGGCAGCCGCTCAGCGGCGCTTTCCGCCGGCTTCTTGTAGATCTCCAGTTGCCAGGCCGCGGCGTCCGCGTCGGCGCGCCAGGCAAACTGCGTGTCCTCTGCGAGCAACTCGCCCTCCCCCGGCGCCAGCACGCGCACGTTCAGCGCCGGCCGTTGCGGCGTTCCCGCCTGCGTCACCACATAGCGGACGTAGACCGGTTCGAAGCCGGTGTCCGGTTCGGTGACCCGGAAGCGCAGCAGGTAAACGCCCTCCTGGCCGGTCGGCAGCGCCGGGCTCGTCAGGCGCGTCGTCTGATTGCCGACCAGTGACTGACGCACCAGACGCAGCGTACCGAAAATGGGTTCGCCCACCGTGGATGCCGGTGTGGCGAGTTCCCACACGCCGCGCAACTGCCCGGCGCCGGAAAACGCGATGTCGAGCTGCGCCGTCAGCGCCTCGTCCCTGGCGGCGAGGCGCACGGTGGAAAGATCGTCGAAATACAGGGACAGCCGATCGAGCTGCAGTACGGTGCTTGATCCGCCGGTCAGATACAGATTCACGCTGGCGGTGACGAACTGGGCATTGTCATCGGTGAAACTGCGCACCAGCACGAAGGACGCGAAGGGGTTGCCGTTGACGTTGCGCGCCCGCTCCATGGCCTGCAGCACGCTGCGCGGAATGACCACCGTCTCGGTGATGGTTGCGGTACCGCCCGGCGCGATCGTGCGCGACAGGGCGCGGGGAATCGTGCCGAACAGGGTATCCAGCGACGGATCGGCGACCTGCACGAAGCCGGAGGTCGCGGTGACCGGGCCGGGGTTGCCGGGATCGGCATTGACCGTCCAGGTCACGCTGACGCTCGCCGGCCGGTTGAACGCCACGTTGGCGCGGGACGGACTGGCACCCGCGCCGATCAATACCGCCCACGCCGTGCCTTGGGAAAGGCCTATCCCGATCAACAACAAAAATCCGATAAGGCGCTTCATGCGAGTCTCCTTTGCCGGTCTGGCAGGCTGTTGAAATACGTTCAGGCGCGTGCGAGACAAGGCGAAAAGCGGCGAAAAAGCGCAGTGTACACGCAGTACATGAGCCTGTTGAGCCGGTGTTCAACGCCGGAGGTGCCGCCTGAACGTATTTCAACAGCCTGCTAGTACGCTGCCTGCCAGCCGATGCGTACACCGGCGAAAATTTGATACAGATTGTCATCGTCCGAATAGCTGCCCGTGGTAAAGAGCGAAACACCGGGCCGGTTTTCCCTGGGCTGCACCAGCGCCCAGGATGCCATTGCGTTAAACGTGTACGTGGTCTTGCGTGATGGGTCGTTGTCGGCCCAGCTCCGATTCATCGTATAGCCCAGACCGGCGTTCAGGCGGTCGTCCAGCGCCAGGACGCTGAAACCGGCCTGCGCCGCCAGTGACTCGGTCAGCACAGCGTTGTCATGGTCATTGTTGCGCTCATACTGCAGGGTTGGACTCAGACTGATCCCCTGGGACAGCGGCACGTCGAAACCCAGTTCCGACAGGTCGTCGACGTAGTCGACCTGCACGTTGGCCGCATCGTTGAACCAGGTGCGCGTGTGCGCAATGTCCCAGCTCCAGTCACCCGGCGTGAAATGCAGGCCGACGTACGCGGAATCCGTGTCGTCGTTGACCCGGTCGCCGCCGAATCCGGCGGGCGTATGTTCAAACTTTTGCGCCGCGTGTTGCGCATACGCCGTCAGGGTGGGCTGCGCGAACAGGCGCATGACGCCCGTCTTCTCTTCCGCGCCGGCCGGCGTGTAGCTGGTGCCGACGGTGACGTGGTCCGTGCGCATGCGCGTCAGGGCCGGAATGTCGTCGACGTTGTCGGTCTCGCGCGCGGCCTGCACATTCAGCGACCAGCCGCCCCAGTTGAACCCGCCGAACGCCTGGTTCAGCAGCCGGTCGGCCGGCAGCGCGGGGTTGCCCAGGCTCAGGAACCAGGGCCCGACCCGCTTGTGCTCGGCGCCGATGTTCCAGTCGAACGCGGCGCTGCGCACTTCCTGCTGCGGATGCTGATAGACCGCGAGCAGGTCCCAGGCGTCGTCGGACTGCGCGTTCAGCGGGCCCGCCGACGCATCGAGATCGGCCCGGCTGTACGCATATTCGCCGCGCAGGCGCACGCGTCCGTCCCAGGTCAGGCTGTCGGCCGCCAGCGAAGCCGCCCGGGTTGTGACCGGCTCGTCCGCGCCGGACTGCGAACTGCCGACCGGACTGCCTTCGCCGTTCAGATAGGTCGCGGAGACCTGCATCCGTTCGGGGTTGCTCGCCAGCGGCGCGGTCGTCAGCGTGACGCCGTCGGTGCGGTGCCGGCCGTCGGACGCACCGGGCCAGTTCCTGAAACCGTTGACGGCTTCGGTGCGCATGGAAAAACCGGTGACGTTGCTGCGCAATCCGTCCACACGCACGCTGCCGGAAACACCGCGGCGCGCGAAACTGTCCATCACGAGACTCGACCCCGGGATGCTGTGATCGCCGACGCGCACGGCGACCGGCCCGCGCGAGGCTTCGACCAGGCCGCTGGTCATGTCGACGCGGCGGCGGTCGGCGGTCTGGTCGCGCTGGCTGTTGTAGATGAGTCCCAGGTTCGCGTGCGCCTGCCATTGTCCGTCGGCGATACGCGCGTCCACGCCCAGGCCGCCCTGACTCTGGTTCCGTTCCACGCTGCTGTCCAGGTGCCGGCCGTCGACGCGCCAGGTCGACGACAGATCCAGATTGGCGCCGACGTCGGCCTCGCGGAAAGCCGAATTCTTGCGGACTTCGATGGTGTAGAGCGCGAGCTCACGATGTTGCCGTCGGCCTGATACTCGACCAGGCGTATCTGGTGCGGGCCGTAGGCCAGGGGCTCGGGTGATTGGTAAACGGCCTTGTTGCCTTCGCGGCTGATGAACGACGTCACGTCGATGCCGTCCAGCTCCATGCTGAGCGCCTGCAGGCTTTCACCCGGCATCTCCGCCGGCACCTGGAATGACAGGGGATCGCCGGGCCGGTAGTAACCCCGCTTCGGCGGCTCCAGTTCCACGTTCCACTGTGCCTGCGCGGCGATCCCCCAGAACATGACCGGCACCGCTTGCGCGATACACCCTATTCTTTTCATGGATCCCTGGCCTCCTCGTCAAGGTGGTTCCGGTGCGTGGCGCGGACGCTGATTTGTCGCCCGCCGCACAGGCCACGAATGCGCCACCGGAAGTATAGGCAGCGTTTCCGCGTTGGGACAATTGCCCCGTCGGCATCGGCCGAGGTCGTCCGGCATGGCGCGACCTGACGTGCAACTGTGCGATCCATCGAGCGCGTTCTACACATCCGGTGAGTCGTGGAGCGTCGCGTATCGGTTCAGTCGCTTTGAAATGCGTCCACACCCAATCACGGGCGCTCGGGGCTCAGGCGCAATTCCGTAGCAGCATCCATACCTGCTCATGGCGGGACAAATCAGGCATCGATGTTTAAACCTGAACGCATCACAGGACCGCGGATCGGGAAGTCGGGGGAAACCCGGTCGCGCATTGAACCGCAAAGTGCCGGCCTGCGACCCAGGCACTGTCGTTCACCCGTAATTGCGACGAGAGACCGGCCTTGCGGCACACCGCGGATCGGGTCTTCATAAGGAGGACATCGCTATGAAACCCTCGCTCAAGGCGCTCACCCTGACGCTGTTTTCCGCCCTGCCGCTGTCGGCCCAGGCGCTCTGTGTTCTCGCTATCGGTGACTGCGGCGATGAATTCACCGCCGCCGCCCAATACCCGGACTGCGCCAACCTCAGCCTGCAGGACGCCGCCGGTGTGCCGGACGACCCCAAGCACACCTATGCGTTCAACGGCACCTGCCGGCCCAAGAACGATTCGCTGATCGTCCCGGCCAAGGTCTCGGCCACATGGGACGGCACGACCCACCAGGCGCAGGAAGCGATCAAGATCACCGGCTTTGACGGCGGCAGCATTTCGGCCGTGTTCACCTGCGAGAACGATCCCTTCATCAGCAACGCCCCCTGCTCGCTGGTGCAAATGAGCAACGGTACCAAGTTCGATTACTTCACCAACTACCTCACCCAGCAACACCGCCCGGTCACGCACAACAAAGCGAAACCGGCGCTGGCCACTGCGCTTTCCAAGCAACATGCCGCAGGCACATCGCCGCCACCACCACCGCCGGCGCCCAAGCCCGGTTCGGCGACCGCGACCCTCAGGGCCGGCGCCTCGAGCAACGCCGCTCCGTTGAAGGCAACCGGTCCGGTACTCGCCAAGCCCGACCTGACGGTCGATTACGCCACGGGTCTGATCCTCGCCCAGTGCCAGCCCAACCAGCCGGTGCTCAAAGTCGACGTGACGGTAAAGAACGTCGGCGGCCTGGCAACCCCGGCCAGCCGCAGTGCCGGGTTCGTAACCGTCAAGGAGATCGGCGGGACCACCGACTTGAACGGCGGGACCGGGCTCGGCGCCGTTGCCGCGGGCGGCTCGCGGAAGACGGAGGTGTACCTCAAGTCTTCACACGCGCTGTCCGATCTGGTCGGCCACCACGACCTCAGCGTGGTACTCGATCCGTCGGGAAACCTGGGCGAATCCAATACGACGAACAACACCTATGCGTTGTCCGTGGATTTTCCGTCCGGTTATTGCCAGACCGCCCGCCTCAAGCACGCGCCGCCGGCAACCGCCGTGCCGGTGCCGACGCCGAGACCGTCGCTGGCACCGCCACGCATGGTGTTGCCGTCCCGGCAGTAACGCCGGCCGTGCCGGGCCGGGTCGCTGAACGCAGCGGCGCCCGGCCCGGCAGTGACCGGAATGGAACCGGCATCGTCCGCGCGACGGGCCCTGCCTCATCCATAAACCTGGCTGCGTTTCGAGATGCGTCCTGCACGTGACAGGGACCGCACCTCATAGCCCGATGCAGGCGCTCAACGAACGGCGGGCATGGACGGACGCTGACGCGATGTTTCGGGAACCTGCTGCTCCGGCGTGCCACCGGGCACCGGGGGAACGACGCCCGGCAAAGCGGGTGCGACCGCGGGCGATGCCGCACCGCGGGCGGCGCCACAGGCGCCCGCTACGACAACGCGCAGGCGGAACTGGTTGTTGGTTTCGCTGGCTTCGGCGACCTTGTTCGACGGATCGAACGTGAGCAGCAGGTCATTCACGCCCGGGCGCAGTGAAACGAGATCGCGCGCGGTCGCCTGACCGTTCGCCGCCAGCGCGTCCCAGGCGTGAACCGAACCCGGCGCCGCACCGACCGTCCATTGACTGTCGAAGGGTCCTGCCGGCGCCGCGCCCGCGTTGCGTGCCGCATACTCGACCGCCATCTCGCAGACGCCGTCGTGCACGGAGGACGCTTTCCCGGCGTCGACAGTGACGATCGCGCCCCAGCGCGTTGCGGTGCCGCCCACGCCCAGTCCGGCGGTGCCGGTGATGTCCGCGAGTCCTCCGCTGCGGAGCGCGATCTGCGGCGGCTGCGGCGGCGCCATGACGACACCGGGCGGCGGCGCGACCGCCGCAATGGCCGGTGCGCCGTCGCCCGGTGTTGCGGGAACCGGCTTCGCGCCGCCATTCGGCGCAAAGCCGCCGCCGCGACCGGGGGCTGCGCCCGGCGCGCCCTCCGGCGCCGTACCGCTCAACACGTTGGTCTGTCCCAGACCGCGCGGCGCAACCCCCGCCGCCGGCTGTGCGGGTTCCATCAGCGTGACACCGCCCTGGAATTTCGGCGAAAGTTTGCCGGTCGGGTCCGGTGGATTGACGCCGCCCGGCTTGACCGCGAGCGCGTCCGCCGGCACGGTGTTCTGCACGTCTTTGAGCATGCCCTCGAGGTTTCGCGCCAGTGTGGGAACCTCGACGCCGTCGATGCCGGGCTCGCTGCTCAGCACGCTGGCGGTATTGAAGCCCAGCGCCTTGGCATCGGCTTCGAGCACGTCGTAAACGTTGGACGGCAGCAGGATCATCAGCGGATCGGGTCCCTTCTGCGCGACATAGGGCGTGAGCTCCGGATGTTTCGTTTCCAGCTCTGGCAGCAGGCCGGTCCAGACCTTGTCTTCCATGGACTGATAATCGCCGGGCAGTTTCGATCCCAGTTCGCATTGCAGAACTTTCTCAGGAAGTTTCTTGGGCCCCGTCCCGTAGTGCGACTGATAGTACTTGTCGCAATGGTACTGCTGCGTCGGACGGTGGCACCGGACTACCGCCGGCGCCTGCGAACCAGGGGAACTCAGCCCGGCGAGAATTTCGCAGTCATAACTCGAACCCTTCGACTTGAAGTACGCGACGATCTCCTGGGCCACGTCCTTGCCGACGTGCTGCACGTTCATCGCGCACTGCGCCTGCTGGTTGACGCTGCCCATCAGACCGGCGCAGGCTTGGTAGTTCGCGAGGTTCTGGCAGACCAGCGAACCGCCGTACGCCGGGCAATACGTGCTACCGGCATAGGTGTGGAAGCGGGCGGCGAACAGACTGATGTTCTTGTACCAGAACGTACCCTCGCACCACTGCGCGGTGGTCGGCGCGCTGCCGAGCTGCTGCCACAGCGTGTGGAACTGCGGATCGGCCGCCCACCCGTCGAAGTGCCGCAGGTCGGCGAAAGCGTCGACGCAGTGCTGGATGGCCCTGGCCTTGGGATCGGCCTTGCGCGCTGCGTAGGCGGCGATTGCGGCGGCCGCGGCGGCCTCGACGTTCTGATTCTTCTGTGTGTCGTCGTAGGCGTCCCGCTTCGCCGCCAGCGCCGGCAGCACGTTCTTGCCGATGTCGGCCGACCACTGCGCGTACACCGCCTTGACAAAGGCCGCCGAGGCTTTCTGCACGGCGTCGAATCCATACTTGTCGTGCGCCGCCGACTCCAGCGACAGACGCAGGCTGCCGAACGCAAACGGGCTGGCGCTCTCCCGCGCCTTGAGCGCCGAAGCGTCCTTCACCTTGGGCGCGAAGAACTGGTTGTAGGCGGATACCTCCGGCGGCGGAGGCGGCGGCTCGTCGTCGCAGCCGCCCAGGTGCAGCGCACAGCCGACCGATTTCGCCGCACTCCAGGCGCCTTTGCCCACTGCTGCCATGAATTGCGCCACCGCCTTGGCGGCATCGACGACGTCCTTGGCGGTGTCGATCAGATCGTTGATCAAGCCGCAGATGTCGCTGCCGCCGGCGAGCACCTGCAAGACCGCGCAGGCCGCCGCGGCGCCCAGGTGCTCGACCACGCCCCAGGTGTCGCCGGCCTTCCAGGCAACGTAAGCGTCGACCACCTGCCACACGCCTTCGGGAATGTCCGCCTGATCGGAGGACTGCTGGCCGGCGTTGGTCTGGTGGAATTCGTTGCTGCAGACGACGATGTCCTCGCCGCCCTCGACGCACACGAACAGCGCCTTGTAGGCGATGATGTCCGCGCTCGAGGCCGGCAGCGACCCCGGCGGCGCCGCCGACTCGATCTTTTGATACACGCCTATGAAATCGTCGATACTCGCGTGCGCGGCCGGTTGCCAGCCGAGCAGACCGGCGGCCAGGGTCGCCACCGAAAGCAGGAACCGGCGCAGTTCACGATGGATGGCGTGCATGGCCGTTGCCCCTCAGCGCGTGTCGGTCGGCGAGGAAGGCACCGGTGCCGGCGAACCGGATTCGGGCGCGACGCCGGTCGGCGGCGTGCCGCGTTGTGCGCCCGATTCGCGCAGAGCCTGTTTGAGCATGCCTACCGCGATGCGCTGGCCGTCGGGCGCTTCGAGTACGGTGTCGTCCGGCTGCTGCAGCACGGCTTTCCAGCGGGTGTCTGCCGTGACCGCACGCGCCGGTCCCGACAGCTTCGGTGGCATGGAACCCGACAACGGATGACCGAGGCGCTTCTCCACCTCCGGCAGCACCAGCTTGATCTGACCGACCCTGGCCCGCCGCCCCGAGGGAAACGTCAGCGTCTCGCTGTCCGGCAGCTTGAGCGCCTCGGCAAGATCCGACGCGTTCCGGACCGGCCGGCCCGCCGCGGCCGGCGTGGCGGTCAACGCGGCGGGAAAGGATTTGTTCGGCGTGCTGCGTGCCTTCTGCCCCCACGCCGACAGACGCCGCAGCGTGCCCACGCGCATACGCATGCCGTCGCTGAACTCGACCTGGTCCGAATCCGGCCGGTTCGCGAGCGCGCCCGCGCGCATGTCCGGCGTGAACGGGATGATGTGGGCGTTGGCCGCCACCGGCGCAACGGCGGCATCGGTGCCGGCCGAATCGGCCGCGCACGCCGCAGCCAGCACGAGTGCCAGCGCCAGCCCTGTTCTCAATCCCGACATCCGGGCGGCCCGGAACATGGCCGTGGCTGGGTACGGATTCATCGCTTCATCGCTCCTCGGTCATTCCGCTTCGTTGGCTGCCGCAACCGACAGTAACGCCGGCAGGCGATCGCGCGCCGGCCCGAACGTCTTTCGGCGGTCTGGTGCTTGCCAACCGAGTCGCGCAGACGCCGCCGACGGTTCGGGCGCCGAATGCCCGCCAACCCGGTGGCGGCCGTGCGCCGCCGACAGTTTGCAATATTTCGCGCGTTGAATACACCCACCGCGTTCCGCGCGGCGGGCGGTGGGCGAAATGGGTATACTGGCCCCACAAAAGCGCAAGACGAGGACGCCATGAATTCCAGACTTCCACTTCTGCTGACAACGATGTTGGCCCTCTGCGCCTGCTCGAGCAACGACACCGGTCAGGAGCAGGCCGCGACGGTGCAAGCGCCGGCGCCGGAGACCGCGCAATCGGAAATCGATCTGGCGAAAATGAACCTGTGCGAAGAGGTGCCCGCGGAGCTGGTCGCGCAGACGCTCGGAGGAAGCCTTCTCAAGCCCGGCCAGCGCAGCGACTACGGCACGAGCCAGGGTTGTTCCTATGAAATCGATCCGGCCGGCGATGACACCTATGAATACTGCAATATCTGGGTGATGTCGCCGATGCTGTTCGGCGATCCGGATGCGCAATTGGCGTCCGACCGGGCGCTGGGACAGTACTCGACGACGGAATGGCTGAAAGACCTGGGGGACAAGGCCTATGTCGACCACAACAAGACCGAGTCGCAGACCAAGATACATATCCTGTTGAAGGAAAGGATGTCGATCGAGGTCAGCGCCGAGCACTTTGAAGACGCACGCAAACTGGCCGAACTGGCGCTCTCCCGATTGCAGGAACCCTAAGCACGAACCGCATGCGAATCACGGGATCGGGATTCGAGCAAGCGCGCCTCCGGCAGTAGACAGACCGGGTGCCGGAGCGGTTTCGGGCGTGAGCAGCGCTCTCCGGCGAGTAAACTATTTCAGCTTTGCCGGAACGGCTTCAGCCGCCCTGACCTGATTCAGCTTGGCGTCGGGCAACTGGAACTGCAGCGAGACGTTCACTCGGTCAAATGCCGGATCGACTTGTGATCGACGGCAGCGTCTCTTCATGCTCGAAACTGCACTCGGTACGGCATCTGCTGCAGAGTCCGGCCGGCAACAAGCTCAGGGCTGTTTGGGCGGCACATGCCGGTTGGTCTGGCGATGGCGCTGGGTCTTCTTTGGTTTCGAGGGCAACTCCGGCTGGGGATTCAGCGCCTTGGGGTTCGTCCGCTCCGCCGGCCTGGGCTTGGACGGAACTTCCGGCTGGGGATTCAGCGCGAGCGCACTTTGGCTGGCCAGCAGACCGGCGATGCTGCCGGCAAGGTATTTCAAGAGCGTGCGGCGGGTCGGGTTCATGACAATGTCTCCTTCTCGTTTCGGTTGCGCGAGCTCTTCGCGACCTTGCTCAGACATTCAGTCGTCGCCGGGCGCATTCCGGTTCAATAGCGGATAAACCGCCGCCTCGCCGTTTCGTCTCCGGCTCATCGCGACGGGGGCGTCTCCCGCGCCGGCACCCGCACGACGGGCAACCCTCTGCCGGTCGCCGCCGGATTCGCGGACCGTCCCGCAGCGTTCTGCGACGGCGGCGGGCGGTATCGGCGTCACCGCCTTCTGCGGCAGCAGGCCGCCTTTTTGCACCACGGATGCGACCTCGATCAGGCCGAATGGGCAGCTCAGAGAGAACTGCTTGGGAAGACGGGCGGTCACCTGCCACTTGCCGGCGGCCGGAAAATCGGTGGCCTTCACCTTCACGTCGGCGCCATGCCCGCCGTCGGGCAAGGCCACCCACAGAGAGGCCGTTGCCGGCAGCGTCGGCTTCTGGCCTGCCCAGGCACCGTACGCCAGCCCGGTGCTCCCATTGGCCGAAACCGGCGCCCAGGTAAAGGACACGGGAATCGGCTGACCCGGCCAGTTCTTGGAATTGACGTAGTCCATCACCTCCTTGTCCGCGCAGAACTGCACGTCCAGCACGACCGGTGATTTCACCACCGTGTAGTGATCCGTGTACAGCGTTGAAAAGTGCATGTTCCAGGCCGACGCCGGGCGGGCCGTGGCCGCCAGCAGCGCGGCACAGAGCATTATCAGGCTTGCCCGCGCCGAGCGCGCGTCTGTTTCGCGTGATCGAGGTGACGTCTTCATGGTTTCCTCCTGCCGTCAGCACGTGGGTTCCGGAGCTGAACAGTTCAGCGGTGGTCGGTTTGTCGATACCCGCGCTCGGCACACCGGAACGCGACACGGTACGCATCGCGCTGCTCGACAAGATCATCAGCGCCAATCTTCTGTATCTCGATGCGCACCAGAAAGGACTGGAGACGGCACGCGCGCCGACTCGGCGCCGGTGGCTGACGTAGGCGATGAGACGATGACCTGGGGCGAAGTCAAGGAGCAGCTGATTGCCGCCGGCGTCGGCGCCGTCAAACGCGATCCGCTGGCCATGGAACTGAACGCACGCCTGACCGCGCTCCAGAACGAAATTGATTTCCGGCTAGTGGCCCGGCGAGCCCGTGCCGAGGGACTCGATTCGGACCCGGCGTTCAAGACGAGCGTCGGCCAGTACGCCAAGACCAGCCTCATCAACCTCAATCGCGGCAGGCTCGCCAAGGAGATGGAACCCACTGAAGAACAGCTGCACGCCTACTTCGACGCCAACCGCAGTGCGATCTCGACCCCCGAGTTCCGCAAGGTGCAGATGGTCATGCTGAAGACCGAGGACGAAGCACGCGCGCTCAAGAAGCGCATCGACGCCGGCGAACTGACCCTGTATCAGGCCGCCGCCAACCTGTCGGTGGCACCCGATGCCAAGAAGAATCTGGGCGAGATCGGCTGGATCGTCGAAGGCAGAATGCGGCCCGCACTGGATGCCGTGATCTTCACCCTCAAGCCCGGCGAAGTCGGCGGGCCGGTGGAGGCGGGCGGCCTGTGGCACCTGATCAGCGTGCAGGACGTAGGCGATGCCCAGTATACCGATTTCGACGATAACGCCACGCGCAACTACGTACGGCGGAAGTACATCCACGCCAAGCTCGACCGGTATGTCGTCGACCTCAGGAAGAACCATTTCCCGGTGACGGCGTATGAGGACAAGCTCATCCAGCTTGCGCAGAAAGAAGCGGATAGGGTCAAGACCCTCGCTGCGGAGAGCCAGGACCCGTCGTCGGTCACCCAGAAGCGCATCCAGGAAATGCAGAAACTGCTCCAGCACTGACCGGTTTGCACCCTCACCCGCGACGGGTCGCCGCCCCGCCCCTGCCCCCGGCTGCGGCATGCGCTGCCGTTTTCGAGCGGCGGTCCTGCCGTCAATGCGGCGAGGCGGTGTATCTCCCTGAAATGATTTAATTAAGCTAAGCACGCCTGCGCCGCTACAGGCGCAAATGGATCAATGCGCGGACGGTGCCATGGCGGTCGTCAGTAAAGAAACCCCGAAAACGAAGTCTCCCGGACTGGACGTCATGATGGCGCGCCAGACCATCTACAACAAGCGCATGGGCGTGTTCGGCTACGAACTGTTGTTTCGATCGCCCACCCGGCGCGCGCGCGAAGTCGACGGAACGATGGCCACCGCGCATGTGTTGTCCAATGCGATCCTCAACTTCGGTCTCGAGCACCTATCCAGCAACCGGATGATCGTACTCAACGTGACGGCGGAGTTTCTCGAGGCCCTGCGCGGACTGACGCTGCCGGCCGAAAACATCATCCTCGATCTGCCCGAGAACCTCATATTCGACGACAGAATGATCGCGCTGCTGAAAGCGCTGAGAAACATGGGCTACCGGCACTCCATCACCGGGCTCGACGACTTCCACAAGCTGGCGCGCGTGCTCCCGCTCATCAGCATCTTCCGCGTCAACGTCCACCAGATCGACGAACCGCGACTGGACACGCTCGTCGCCGCCCTGAGGAAGTACCGGGACCTGTTGCTGCAGGCGCTGAAGATCGAAACGCTGGAGGAATTCCGCTTCTATCGCGACAAAGGGTTCGACTATCTGCAAGGCTATTTCCTGAGCAGACCGCGCGACTACAGCAGCAAGGATCTTCCGGCGAACAAACTGGCCGCGCTCAACCTGCTCGCCGAAATCTATCGGCCCGACGTCGAGTTCCAGCACATACAGACGCTCGTGCAGCAGGACGTGGCCTTGAGTTTCAAACTGCTGAAGCTCATCAATTCATCGTTTTTCGGCGTCTGGCAGAAAGTCGAATCCGTGCAGCGGGCCGTCGTGATGCTCGGTATGAAGGAGATACGCAACTGGATATCGCTGATCGCCCTGAGCAGTACCAGCGACGCGCCCGTTGCCATGATGGAAGTCGCATTGCTGCGCGCGAAACTCTGTGAAATGCTCGCGGTCAAGGCTAGGCAGTCGCCCACGGTGTATTTCACGGTCGGGATGTTTTCGGCGCTCGATATCATCATGGAGCATCCGATCGAGGTCATCCTCAAGAAGCTGCCGCTGAATGACGAGGTGACGGCGGCGATCCTGCACCGGAGCGGAGTGCCGGGCGAGGCGCTGGCGTGTGCGCTCGCGGTCGAAAACGCCGAGTGGAAGAACATGAAGTTCGGCACCCTGAACCACCGCCACATCGTCGACGCCTTCAAGGAAGCGGTTCAGTGGACCAACGGGATCATCAACAACATCTAGCCGATGGCCCCGAACGGCGGTCACTTCGCCGCACAATC
>CAVRAZ010000012.1:0-105834 GCA_963719135.1 uncultured Gammaproteobacteria bacterium
CACCTGAGCGAACCGACGCCGCCTGCCAGCGCGCGCTGCACTTCGACAACGTGCAGTACCGCAGTGTGCGCATCATTCTGGAGAACGCGCTTGATCAAATCATCGATACCGAGCGAGCGTTCGATTCTCTGTCCGATGCCTACACCGGCGCCGCCAAGTTCGGTCGCGACACCAAAGATCTGTTCGACCCGCATTAACGGCCGTGCGTTGCCTCGACCCGTTGCTGCCCGTGGCCGTGCGGCAGCAACAACCCACTGACCGACAAGGTCAACCACTCAACCAAAGGACATTCATGATGACCAACATGACACCCCTACCAGAACTCACGCCTATTCTGAAGCAGTTACGTCTCTCGGGTCTGCTAGAGAGCATTGAGACGCGCAATCGAGAAGCCATAGCGAACAAGCTGACCTACCCGGAGTTCTTGGCCCTGATGATCCAGGACGAAGCCGCACGGCGTGACCAGAAGAAGTACGCTATGCGTTTACGCCGTTCGGGCTTTCGTGGCGACAAGACGCTCGAGGGCTTTGACTTCGACTTCAACCCAGGACTCAATCAACAACTCATCAACGACTTGGCCCGTTGTGGGTTTGTCGATGAAAAAGTGACCGTGTTGATTGCCGGCCCCTGCGGTACCGGCAAGAGTCATCTGGCACAGGCCCTCGGTCACTGCGCCGTGCGCGCCGGCGTCGATGTGATGTTCACAACGCAGTCAAACCTGTTGTCGCAAATCAACGCCGCTCGAGCAACCGGCACTATCGAACGCAAGATGCAAACGCTCACCCGCGTGCCGCTGTTGATCATTGACGACTTCGGTCTTAAACCACTCAAACCGGGGCAGGACGAGGATTTCCATGACCTGATCGGTGAGCGCTACGAACGGGCCGCAACGATCATAACGAGTAACCTCGATTTCAGCGAATGGGGGGAAGCCTTTCCGAACAAACTACTCGGCGCCTCGACGCTCGACCGGATACGCCACGGAGCTTATCAACTGGTACTGGATGGAAAAAGTTATCGCGCACCGCGACCGGATCCCACCAGCGAAAAAAAACCGGTTGAAAAACCGACCAAAACAGCGGTTTAATCTACCCCGTTCGAAGGCGTAAAACCACCTGAAAAAGTGGCTCCATTAGGGCGATCATGGGTGGCTCCAATCGGGCGGTCAGTGACAACGTATTGCCACGTCAATTGAGCTTCAAGCATACGCTGCAGATTTGGGTGGCGTGGAGTCAACGTCAGTTTCTCTCCGCAGCTGATGAAGATACGGCAACCCTGCTGGTACTCATTGCGCAAATACGGGTGGCCGATCGACCCGGCAGGATCGAACCGCGGGCAGTCAAACGCAGGCCAAAACCTTATCCGCGATTGGATAGACCTCGCCAGCAAGCACGGATGGAGATTGAAAAATATGGGCGTGCGAAGAAGTTGCGGGCTTAACTTAGTGCCATTCATCTCTACAATGTTTGATGGGTTCCGTGGCGATGCCGGCCTGCCGGAGCCGGAAACGTGTTCAAGAAACTGAGGATGGCGGCGCAAGCGTTCCCGCCAGGCACACGGGGGGCGTGGAGGCCCTGTCCCTGCCCATGCCGATGCGCGACCTGGACGGTGCGCCGGATCGATTTATGATCGAGTGTCCGGAGTGTGGGCGGGAGGCCCGATAACCGGGCAGCTACACGGAATTGTTTGCGGGCTCAGGAAAATGGCGTCTATTCGTCCGGATCGCCGTCCGGTCGGCGCCAAGTACCATTGGAGGGGCAGAGATGAATATTGCCGAGTTGGAAGTCGGGTTAATCCCAATGTTTATCTTAAGAACGAATCACATATGAATGTTAATGATGCAAGCATTAAGATTCTAAAAATGAACCAAGTGTATAGGGTAACTGATCTTGTGTTTCGTGGAGGTATTAGATGGCAACGGGACCGGGAAATTATCCTTTCTGATCCGGAATATAGAGACACCATATTATATAGTTACTTAACACAAAAGAAACATGAGGATGATTTAGAGACATTCAAGCGCGTGGTAAGAGTCCATCAATCGAAATATGAAAGGCCTTTGACCGACTCTTTGATCATACATTTGAGATTGGGGGATGTTATGGATGATCATAATGCTAGATGCCATTATGAAAAATCCAAGAAACTATATAAAGATATAGTCTTGGAATCCCTGCCAAATGTGAGACATGCGACAATTGTAACTGCTTTGCATTTTGGTGCGAATCCGCTAAATAACAAGTATTTTTACACTGATAGGGCAAAAGAACGAAGCTTCGAGATACTTGAACTGTTGTCAAATGAGCTGGAGCTTAAAGGATTGGATGTATCTTACAAGTCTACTGAAAATATTGATGAAGACATATGCTTTATGGCGGGCAGTAAGTATTTCTTGCAGAGCTTGTCAGGCCTCTCGAATCTGGTTACAGGATGCTTGGATGATGGAAGCATGGTGTGGTCGCCAAAAGGCGGTAAAGCGTTCAAAACGTCAAAGTATTATACTTTTAGGGAAAGAACCAAAGGTGCGCTGAAACGAATGATCAAGAACCGAGCTCATTATGATAATTGCTAAATTAAAACACATCGCAAAAACATTTCTGCTCAGCAAGAATATTCGACTAAGTAAGACTACAGACAAGCAGAAGCTATTAGATTTTCTTGATTTGGTAAAGCCAATCAATACAAATCACGATTTGATAAGAATAGGCGGAGATACTGATGGCGGCTATCTTATTCCAAATGATGTTGAAAATATAGACACTTGCTTTTCGCCAGGAGTTTCCGAAGTTGCGGACTTTGAGGATGATTTGACAAAAAGAGGAATAAAGTGCTTTCTGGCAGACTATTCAGTTGAAGCTCCGCCTATCAAAAATGATCTTTTTGATTTTGAAAAAAAATATCTTGGCTCAAAAGAAAATGAGATATTTATGACTTTAGAAAGCTGGGTAAGCAAAAAAGCCCCAAGCAAAAGCGACTTTATTTTACAGATGGACATAGAAGGCGCAGAGTACGGGGTTATTTGCGATACAAGCTCTGATACGTTCAAAAAATTCAGAGTCTTAGTAATTGAGTTTCACGGGCTGGATCGTCTATTCGACAGAATGGGATTTGAGCTAATAGAGTTGTCATTCACAAAGATACTGAAGAACTTTGAAGTTGTTCATATACACCCCAATAATTGTTCTAAGCCAACTGAATGTTATGGGATTATTATTCCCCGTGTTATGGAATTTACCTTTCTGAGAAAAGATAGAATCACTCAACGGAGCAAAAGCCTATCGTTTCCGCACAAGCTTGATAGAAAAAACGTAGCCAAGAACGCCGATTTTGCGCTTCCCAAGTGCTGGTATTGATTAGCTTGGCCGACAGCCTATGTGCCCTGTTCGATCAGATAACAAAGTAACGCCGACGCACTATACTTTCCTTCGTCGTATTTCCATGTCAGCTTGTATAGCGGGTCGCGCTTTTCATCTATTTCCTTTTTTATATTCTCATCGATAGGGGACAAGAGTCCGTATGTTTGAATCCTGTGCGGTCCATCCGCGCTTATCTTGACGGTTTCGCTCCAGATCTGCTGGCATTCCGGGTCGGTGGAAACCAGCCTTTCAAACATATAGTGAATAACAAAGTAGGGATAGACTTTGAAATATTTGACGACCAGGGGCGAAAACCAATACCGGGTCGTCTTACTGCTGTAGCCCAGGGTCTTACTCAGCAGCTTTATAAGCGTTGTTCCGGCTTTTGTATTGACATTGAACTCGTTTTCAAGCCAGAACGATTTCAGACGCTCTCCTAACTTCAGAACAATTGGGCAGCCCTTTTGCGAAGCGATGAACCAGCTGGACATGATCCTGTCGCGTCCGGGTTTATAGAATGTAAAAAATCCTGAGGTAGTGCAGCCGTGAATCCAATCATCCAGTGGCTTCATGCAAAACGTTGTGGCGTCAGCCCAAACGCCGCCATATTCAGACAGCAGCTGCAGGCGAAGTAAATCAGACTTATGGTTTAAAGCGAGGTTTGCGAGAATGCCTTCGGGCAGGTCCAGCACAACATACTCGCTCAAGTTGTTATCATCGAGGATAACGACCTGCCAGTTCGCATTGTGCCTTACCCAGGACTCAATGCACTTTTTGACTATGAACGGTGCCTCTGACGGACCCTGGAACCATAATATCCAGATTATTCTCGGGATCGTATTGGTTTCTGTGTTCATGGATTCCACCGATCGGCATCCGTCCATGCAGATAACAATTCACGGCCCTAACCGCACGCTCATTGTGACGCTTGATCGATCAATTGTCAGCAGTTGCCGGATAAAGCCCGGTCTTGCGAGTCAAGGCGACACCTGTCACGTCTGCAGCAGGGATTGGCGGGCGAGTGCTATTCATGGGTGTCGACGCGTTTGCCTTTATGAAACTCCGCGTAGTCGCCGGGCCCGAGCAGTGCCGCAACAGCATCCTGATCACTGGAAAAGCGTTCTCGCAATTGGGCATCGGTATCGGCTGATATCGTTGGCCGTGAGAGAAAGGTGCTTCCGATCCAGTGCTTGATATTGGATTTGAGCGATTTTGGCATGAAATATTTCAGCGTTCGACGAACAGGGTTGTCTCGATACGCCAGATAAACCATGGTTTTGCCGACAGCGGTTTTCGGAGTACCAGTCATGTTATGCAATCGCTGTACATGATCGCGTTCTGCAAAGATGCCAGGCACTCGGATGAAGCGTTCTATGGTCAGTAGCGCTTCAGGCCAATTGTGCCTCAGAAATGAGTTTTGAAGAACCAGGACGTGGTCAAAGCTATCCAGATATAGAAGCAGCGAGTCTGCATACAGGCTGAGACCGAAATAGTCCCAAAAAAAAGAGTAGCCGTTCTGACGGCGTGTCTGCACGAGTTCCGGGCTGATGGCTCTTTCAAATGGCAGGGGTTCCAAGCCATCGCGTACATGCATCAGGTAGTGAGAGTAGGCGCGTTCTACCGGATCGCGAACGACGGCAATAATCTTGACCTGGCCGGGATCGGCATAGGTTCGCTGGATATTGTCAATCGCGATCCCTGGCAAAGCCATGTAAGCGACGGATTTTTCGCCGCAAGGGGTGTTTGTCGGCGCCTCACGATAGGCCGCTGCGTAATCGGCATAGCGACAGATGTTTTGGCCGACGCCATATTGACCCTCTCCTAATTCTTCAGGGTTCGTTGCTGCAACGAAAAAATGCGTTTCCTCGAGGTTTGGCACGACGGCGCGATTCGACTTCAGGAACTCAAGATACAGCGACGTGGTCCCTGTTTTGGCCGCTCCGATAATAAGAAAGTCGGCAAGACGATCGCCGGATTGCGAGTATAGTGGCGCGAAAGTGTCCATCCTACATTACCTGAATACGCTGCAAATCGAGATATAGGCGCCACGTGGAAATATTGCACGACTCTCCGGTCACCCTAGTGCAACTGTAAGCGAGAACGCCGTGACTGGGAAGCGGGATGCGCAAATGCGCGAGGCCTCCGGGGTAACGACGCAGCAGTCGCTTTGCGCCGCTGACCAGATGGCCGGCGTACGGGTCCGTCGTCTGCTGCTGCGGCGACAGACGACAAGACCGGTTCGCTCGAGTGAAATGGCAAAGAAGGCGGAGCATTCCCGGACCAGATCCATAGGGTGCGGGTTGGGAGAACCCCAACCCGCGTGTCGCATCAAGTCGCGTCCGCGCCTTCAGTCCCGCTCTGTGGACGGTGTTTCACCGCGGTTTTCGCGCCGATCCTGCTGCTCTGAGTCACCGGCCGTAGGGTGATGCCGTTTCCGCTCCGCTTCATCGTGACGCCGCTTCAACGCTTCATCCCCGCTATTGTTCATGGCCCGGCAGGCCGCATCCGCTGCGTCGATATTGCCATCGCAGTTGTTGTCGATGCCGTCGCCGCAGATTTCGATTTCACCCGGGTTCAGCGCCGGATGGGTGTCGTCGCAATCGACCGGTCCGCAGGCGCCGCCCTCGACGGCATAACCGTCGCCGTCGCTGTCCGTGCAGTGGGTTGAAACCGGGCAGCCGACGGCATTCGGATCCCTGGTATCGACGAGGTTGTTGCAGTTGTTGTCGACGCCGTCCGTACAGTTCTCGGTGGCGCCGGGGTGAATGGCGGCGTCGTTGTCGTTGCAGTCCAGCGGGCCGGTACAGCCGGCTCCCGCGCCGAAGCCATCGCCGTCGTTGTCGACACAGGTCGGTGTCGGTGTCGGCGTCGGCGTCGGTGTCGGCGTCGGTGTCGGCGTCGGAGGCGGACAGATCGTCGACGTCTTGAGCCCCGACGCAAGAAAGGCCTGACCGGTGCTGTTGAGCGACGGCGGGCTCGTATGGCACAGGTCGCAGCCATCGTTGGTGCTGCAGGCGGTGTTCACGTTGGAAAGGTAACCTGGCGTCGCCTGCACGGGGCCGCTCAACAGCGATCCTGAAAACATCAGGCCGGCGGCGATGGCGCCCGTCGGTGCGACAGTCCTGGGATATCGATTGGGTTTCATGGCAGTATCCTCCGGTTGATTGGATGTCGGGTACACGTGTGGACCCATTGGCGATTGCCCGATCACCTGCAGGAACAGCAGACGGCAGTCGTCGACTTCGTCAAGCGATGACTCGCGCAGTCATCGTCGGGTCTTAAGCAGCTACCGCACCAGATTCGCCAAACGATTGAATCGATGGACGGTCTGCAAAATGGGCCAATGCATTGTCGAGGCTCGACACGACGAATCGTCATCAGAGGGTGACAGCCGGGCGGCGGGTGTGGCGCAACATACCGATGTTGCTGTCGTTTCGTTGTTGTCAGGGTGCGACGACAGGCCATCGCCCGAATGACGCGTGCGCAGGGAACCGGCGTCGTTGTCCCGATCCGTTGACGCGCCAGTTCAGGCTGTCCGCCACCGGTCGGGTTCGGTCGGCAACCGCCTGGCAGCCGTCCAGGCAGAGTCGGGGGATTCCGCAAAACGCGCCCGGCATCGACTCGGCGCGCATCCGCTTTTCGGGCGCCGTGAAGTCACCTGGAAGCGTCTCCAGCAGTTCGGGCCGGTCGATATTTTTTGATACGCCGTGGACTTGGGGTGACGAGACATTTATTCTTCCCGCAGGCTGCGTTCGGTCAGGTGTCCCGGGCCAGTCCGGTGCCGAGCGGCGCGACAGGCGAAAACGACCCGCGTGCAATGCAGGCGCGGGATGACTGCCCCGGTCCCGACCGGAACGCCGGCCGTGGCGCGTTGTCACAGGGCGCGTCGGCAGATGCGCACCGCCGCGACCCGGGTCGGAACCTGACGGCCTCGCCAGTGAATGCGACGCACCCGGTTCAACGACAGATTTCCCGTATCTGGTTTGGTAACGCCCGCGTGGAACAATCGGAACTCCTGAAGCAACTGCACATCGACGAGCGCGCGCGCGGCGGCGGAGCGCGGGCCGCGCGTCCGCTGGTCATCGGCTTGGTGCTGCTGTTGATCGCGGCGGCCGGCGCCGGGTATCTGCTGGTCGGGAACAAGGCGATCACCGTGCGTACGGCGACGGCGCAGGCGCTCAACGGCGTTCAGGCCAGCACCTCGGTGCTCGATGCCAGCGGCTACGTCACCGCCCGGCGTCAGGCCACGGTCTCGGCCAAGGTCACCGGCCAGGTCACCGAAGTGCTGATCGAGGAAGGACAGCGCGTGCGCGCAGGCGAAGTGCTGGCGCGACTCGACGACTCCGATGCGAAGGCACAGCTCGAACTGGCCCGGGCACAGCTCGACGCGGCGCGCGCGCAGCTTGCGGGCCTGCGCCTGCTGCTGGTCCAGGCGCAGCGCGACGATGCGCGCCAGCGGGATCTGCTGGCGCGCAAGCTCACCAGCCAGCAGTCGGCGGACGACGCGCGCACGCTGGTCGACACCCGCGATGCCGCCATCGTCACCCAGCAGCGCCAGGTCGAGGTCGCCCAACGCAGCGTCGAGGTCGCGCAGGTCGCGCTCGACGACACCGTGATCAGGGCGCCGTTTTCCGGGGTGATCACGGTCAAGGCCGCGCAACCGGGCGAGATCGTGTCGCCGTTCTCCGCCGGCGGCGGTTACACGCGCACCGGTATCGGCACCATCGTCGACATGGATTCGCTGGAAATCGAGGTGGAGGTCAACGAGGCCTACATCGGCCGCGTGCAGACCGACCAGCCGGTGCAGACCACGCTCAACGCCTATCCGGACTGGAAGATTCCCGGCAAGGTGATCGCCATCATTCCGGCCGCCGACCGCAGCAAGGCGACGGTGAAAGTTCGGCTCAGCATCGACGTGAAGGATCCGCGCATCGTCCCCGACATGGGCGCGCGCGTCGCGTTTCTTGAAGACGCTGCGAGCGCTGCCGGAACCGGCGCACAAGCGGAAACGCCGGCCGGCGTGCTGATTCCGGCCGGCGCCATCCGCACGCAGGGCGACAGCCAGCAGGTCTTCGTGCTGGCCGACGGCCGTGCGCGGGTGCGCACCGTGAAATTGGGTCAGGCCTATTCCGATCTGCGCCAGGTGCTCGAGGGCGTCAGCGACGGCGAGCGCGTCATTCTTGCGCCGCCCGCCGATCTGCGCGACGGCGACCGGGTGAAAACGGAACAACCCGGCTGAGCGCCTTCGCGCACGCGGGCTTCAACGAGGTCGAACATGGACAATCTGGTCGTACTCCGCGGCGTCACCAAGCGCTACCAGCGCGGCAAGCAGAGCATCGAGGTGCTGCACGGCATCGACATGGACATCGCCGAAGGCGATTTCGTCGCCCTCATGGGGCCGTCCGGTTCCGGCAAGACCACGCTGCTCAACCTGATCGGCGGACTGGACAAGACCAGCGCAGGCAGTATCGAAGTCGCGGGTACGCGCATCGACCGGCTGGACAGCGGCGAACTGGCGCGGTGGCGGGCGGCCAACATCGGTTTCGTGTTCCAGTTCTATAACCTGCTGCCCATGTTGAGCGCGCAGAAGAACGTCGAGCTGCCGCTGCTGTTGACGCGGCTCTCCGCGCGCGAGCGCAGGCGCAATGCCGCGATCGCACTGGCGCTGGTCGGTCTCGGCGATCGCGCGCAGCACCGGCCGGGCGAACTCTCGGGCGGCCAGGAACAGCGTGTTGCCATCGCCCGCGCCATCGTGTCGGACCCGAAGATTCTGGTGTGCGACGAACCGACCGGCGATCTCGACCGCCACACGGCCGACGAGATCATGGGCCTGCTGCAGCAGCTCAACCGCGAGCACGGCAAGACCATCGTGATCGTAACCCACGATCCGAAAGCGGCCGAGTTCGCGCACCGCCGGCTGCATCTGGACAAGGGCACACTGGCGGGAAACGGAGCATGAGCCGGTGCAGCCGCTGAAGTTTCTGCCGCTGGTCTGGGCCGCCCTGCTGCGCAGGAAGGCGCGCACCCTCCTGACCCTCCTGTCGATCATCGTCGCGTTTCTGCTGTTCGGCATGCTCGACGCCGTGCGCGTCGCCTTTACCGTGCACGACACGCTGGAGGGCGCAAGCCGACTGGTGGTGAGTTCCAAGCTGTCGATCATCCAGCCGCTGCCCTATGCGGACCTGGCGCAGATCCAGCGTATCCCCGGCGTCGAGCAGGTGGCGTTCGCCAACTGGTTCGGCGGCATCTACCAGGAGCGCAAGAATTTCTTTGCCAACTTCGCCGTGAGCCCGAACTATCTGGACCTGTATCCCGAGTTCGTGCTGCCCGAGGAACAGCGCCAGGCGTTTCTCGACACGCGCACCGGCGCCGTCGTCGGCGAGAGCCTGGCCAAACTCTATCATTTCAAGGTCGGCGACAAGATTCCGCTGCAGGCGACCATCTTTCCGCACAAGAACGGCGACAACACCTGGACCTTCGACCTGGTCGGCATCTATCACATCCGCGAGGCGCGCGATCGCAATCAGGAAAGCCAGATGCTCTTTCACTACGACTATTTCGACGAGGGCCGCACCTTCGGTCAGGGTACGGTCGGCTGGTATATGGTCAAGGTCAGCGACCCCGGGCACGCACAGCAGGTGGCGCTGGCCATCGACCGCCTGTTCGCGAATTCGGCCGACGAGACCAAGACGCAGACCGAGAAGCAGTTTACGCTCGATTTCGCCAAGCAGGTCGGCGACATCGGCCTGATCGTCAGCGCCATCATGGGCGCCGTGTTCTTCACCATCCTGCTGCTCACCGGCAACACCATGTCGCAGGCGGTGCGCGAGCGCATCCCCGAGCTGGCGGTGCTCAAGACCATCGGCTTTTCCAACCGGACTGTGTTGTGGCTGGTGCTGGGCGAATCCTTGCTGCTGGCGGTCGCCGGCGGCATCGTCGGGATGTTGCTGGCCATGGCCGGCGCCGGCGCGTTGAGCGCGGCCTTTCGCGGCGGTGCCTTCGCCGTCGGTGCGCACTCCTGGTTGAATGGCGTCCTGATCATGCTGGTGCTGGGCGTGGCGGTGGGCCTGCCGCCGGCCTGGCGGGCGATGCGGCTGCGCATCGTCGATGCCCTGAACGAGCGTTGAAGGAGCGGCCATGCGTTGGTTCGAGCAGATATTGGAAATCACCTGGATGAGCCTGGCGACCCTTCCTCAGCGGCGGGGTTCGGCGCTGGTCATCGTCGGCGGCATCGCCGGCGTGGTCGGCGTGCTGGTTGCGCTGCTGGCGATCGGCGAAGGGTTTCAATCGGTGCTGGCGAAGGCCGGACGGCTGGACGACGCGATCGTGCTGCGCAAGGGTGCGAGCGCCGAACTCAACAGCGGGCTGAGCCGTGAAAACGTCGTGCTGATCGCGCAGGCGCCGGGCATCCTCAGGAACAGCGGCGGCAGCCCGATCGCGTCGGCCGAGGTGGTGGTCGTCGCCAACCTGCCCAGGCGCAGCTCCGGCACCGACTCCAACGTCGAGATTCGCGGCGTCGGACCGCGCGTCTGGGAATTGCGCGACAACGTGCGCATCGTCGCAGGCCGGCGCTTCGAGACCGGCAAGCGCGAACTGGTGATCGGCAAGGGCGCGCAAAGCGAGTTCGCCGGGCTGGCGGTCGGCAGGACGGTTCGCCTGGGTTTGCAGGACTGGAAAGTGGTGGGCGTGTTCGCTTCGGGCGATGCGCACGAGTCGGAGTTATGGTCCGACCCCGAAGTATTGCAGGGCGCCTACAACCGCACTGGCTTTCAGTCGGTCACCGTCAAGCTGACCGACGCCGGCGCTTTCGACGCGCTCAAGGCCGCGTTGAGCAGCGACCCGCGCCTGACCGTGGACGTGCAGCGCACGCGCGATTACTACGCCACGCAGTCCGAGGACCTGAGCCGGCTGATCCGCATCCTGGGCGTGGCAATCGCGGCGGTCATGGGCGTGGGCGCGGTGTTCGGGGCGCTCAACACCATGTACGCGGCGGTCTCCACGCGTTCGCGCGAGATTGCCACCCTGCGCGCCATCGGTTTTTCCGCCACGCCGGTCGTGATTTCGGTCATGCTCGAGGCCGCGCTGCTGGCGCTGGTCGGTGGCACGATCGGCGCCGGCATCGCCTGGGCTGTCTTCGACAACTACACGACCTCCACCCTCGGTGCGAACTTCAGCCAGGTCGTGTTTGCATTCCGCGTTTCGCCGCGGCTGATTGTGGACGGTCTGCTGTGGGCGCTGGGCATCGGTCTGCTGGGCGGCCTGTTCCCGGCCGTGCACGCCGCGCGCCAGCCGGTGACCAGTGCGCTGCGCGCGTTGTAGCAGTTTGTTGAAAAATCCCATTCAAACGCACGTCGCATGATGAGATCACGCCACAAGCTGTTAAGGGTGTTTCATGTCGGTCCGGCGGCCCGACGATGGCAGGGATCGCGCCCGTGTGGGCCTGGCCTGGAGGTATTGTTCTGGAGGCTAGGACAAATGGCACTTACTTAAGCCCGGAACTGCCGTCATCCCGGCGAAGGCCGGGATCCAGAATCTACAATAGTGGCAGTTTTCCTGGATTCCGGCCTTCGCCGGAATGACGAAACCCCTGCATTCAGAGTTAAGTAAGCGCCATTTCGAGATAGGCTAGGCCGCGTATTCGCTCTCGGTCGTCATATTGGAAGCCGGGCGATGTTGACTGCCAACGAGAACGTCCAGCGATCGCGCATACGTCGCACAGACGGTGACCAATACCAGAATCAGTGAGCCTAGCGGCAGATAGAGCGTCAGCATCAACGTCGCCCACAACAGGACGGACAGGGTATTTCCTGCGAACCACAGGTGCTTGCAATAAGGTTCCATCACGATGCCTCTACCGTTGCGACGAACGGAACGTTGGTCGCTGCGAGGGTGTTTCAGCGAGTTCGTTCACTATACAGCAAATAGCGGGCCAATCGCTGGCACAGACTTATCTGGCTGAATGGACATGTAATGGCAATGCAGGTGGACGCACGACCGGCGCGCTGACCGCACCAAAACAGGAACCGTCGCTGGGTTGCCGCACCGGCGTGACTCAATGGGGTGCAGCGGTTCCGTTGCAATAATCGCCGCCCGGGCTGCTGAGCCCGTACGCTTGCAGGGGTTGATCGCGGCCGGCCGGTGTCCCCGCGCCGGTGGTTGGGCACGGGGTACAGAGTGCTTGTTTCCTGTTGCCGCCGTGGCGCTGTGCGGGGCGTCAACTGAAGGTTACCGACGTTGACGCGTCGACGCGTCGGCTACCTCAGGCCAATGGAATCCGTTGCGCGTTTTGCGCGAGCCACTGGTCGAAGGTCTGCAACGCGGGGTTCAGGCGGCGGGCGACATCCGGGTTGCGGGCACCGCAGAAGTATTCCTCGAAGTCGTGCTTGAACTGGAACATGTTGCCCAGATCGTCGGCGCCGGGAAACTTGAAGCCGCGATACTGCTCCGGCGTCACGGCGTTGTAGACGACTTCGCGGCCGAGTGCGGCACCGAGTTTGGCCGCCATCTGCGCGCCGGTCAGGTGCTCGCCGGCCACACCGACGGTCTTGCCGAGGTAGGCGTTGCCGGCCTTGAAGATACCGAAGGCGCAGCGGCCGATGTCCTGCGCCGCGATCCCCGGCAGCTTGCGGTCGCCCATGGGCAGCGTGAAGGCGAGCCGGCCGTCCGGCCCCGGCTTCGGTCCCATGCCGAAATGGATCAGGTTGTCCCAATAGAAAGACGTGAGCAGAAAGGTCGTCGGCACGCCGAGGTCGGTGAACAGGTGGTTCGCTTCGCCCTTGGCGTCGAAGTGCGGGACCTTGTACTTGCCCATCAATGTCGGCATGCGGTTATCGGACAGCGGCACCCATTGCCGCGTATCCTCCAGCGTCGACCAGATGACGTGCGCGAGCCCGGCTGCCCGCGCCGCCCGGGCCAGGTTGCCGGCTTCGGCCAGTTCCTTTTCCGGCGAAAAGTGAGCCCAGTAGAAGGTCACGCAGTAGGCGCCCCAGGCGCCCCGCAGGGCGTTGCGCAGGCTGTCTTCGTCGTCGACGTCGGCCGCCACCACCTCGGCGCCGGCGGCGGCCAGCGCCCGCGCCTTGGCCGAACCGGTGTCCCGCGTGATCGCGCGCGCGGCGAAACCGCCGCTGGGGTCGTCGAGGATGGCCCGCACCAAGCCGCCGCCCTGCGCACCGGTCGCACCCAGCACGGCGATGATCTTTATGTCGCTCATCACGGCGGCCCGATGCGGCGCTCAGAGTTTGGAGCAGACCGCTTTCTGGCCTTCGACGGTCGCTTCCAGATTGTCGCCGTCGAGCGTGAATACGACCGCACCCCCCTGGGCCTGCACAGTCACCTCATCCCCGTTCATGCTGTAGGTGCCGGGGTGCTGTTCGTTATCCATGAAGAACGTGACCTTGCCGTCGTCGCTGAAGTCCATCTTGTCGAACATGCAGGCGACGCCGCCATACGCGGCCGTGAGCGATTTCGGCGCCTTGCCGGCGGACTTGTCCTTGCCGCTGCCGCCGCCCTTGCGGCAGACGATCTTGTCCCCAAGCAGGGTGGCTTCCAGGTCGCCGTCGTCGTTGAGTGTGAACACCGTGGTCTGGTTGTTCGCGGTCACCAGGACCTTCTTGCCATCCACTGTGTAGTCGCCGGCCGTCTCGCCCATCGGCATACCGAACAGTTTCGCGCTGATGTAGACCTTGCCATTGTCGTGAAAGGCCAGTTTGTCGAACAGGCCGCAGTCGTCCCCGCCGTACTCGCCGGACGGACCGGATGAACAGCCGGCGACAGCGAGCGTCAGGGAAACCTGCAGCGTCCGATGGAATGGGATTTTCATTGTTCTTCTCCTGATGGGCAACGGGGACTGGGTCGGATCGGCGGACAATCACGCCCGCCCGCAATCGTCGGTGTCCCAGCATGGTAATTAGCCGAGTTTCCTACGTTGTCAAGTTCACAGGATGTGTCGCCGGAGTGCGCTGCAGGCGGATTCTCAGGGCCGCGTCAGCCGTTCCGGATCCAGGAGCCGGTCAAGTTCCGCAGGGTCGAGCCCCGTCATTTCCGCCGCCACGTCCCGGATGGGGCGTCCCTGCGCATAGGCACGCCCGGCGATCTCCGCGCATCGCTCGTAACCGAGCCTGTCCGTCAGCGCCGTCACCAGGATCGGATTTCCGGCAACCGCCGCCAGCATGACGGCCGCGTTGACGGTAAAACCGGCAACGGCCTTTTCGGCCAGGCAACGCGCCGCGCGCGCCAGCAGCCCGAGACTCTGCAAGAGGTTATAGGCGATGACCGGCAGCATGGTGTTGAGCTGAAAACTGCCCGACTGGCCCGCCACTGCAATGGTGGCGTCGTTGCCCATCACCTGGGCGCAGACCATGGCGACAGCCTCGGGGATCACCGGGTTTACTTTGCCCGGCATGATACTGCTGCCCGGCTGCAGCGCCGGCAGGTTGATTTCGGCCAGGCCGGCCCGGGGGCCGCTGTTCATCCAGCGCAGGTCGTTGGCGATTTTCATCAGACTGACGGCGACCACGCGCAGCACGCCGCTGAGTTCCACGGCGGTATCCTGGCAGGACAGCGCCTCGAAGAAATCATCGGCCGGCCCGAACGCGATCCCGGTGTGGCGCGCCAGGTCCTCGGCGAACCTGGCGGCAAAGGCCGGATGGCCATTCACGCCGGTGCCCACCGCGGTTCCGCCCTGCGCGATCTGTTGGAGACGGGGCAGCACGCCGGTCAGCCGCTCGCGGCCGTGTCGTATCTGCGCCTGCCAGCCGCCCAGCTCCTGACCGAGACTGATCGGCAGGGCGTCCATCAGGTGGGTGCGCCCGGTCTTGATCAGGGCGCCAAGCTCGGTCGCGCGTTGTTGAAGCGTCGCGGCCAGCGTATCCAGTGCGGGCAGGAGTTCCTCGTGCAGCAGCAGACACGCGCTCAGGTGAATCGCCGTCGGGATCACGTCGTTGCTGCTTTGCGACTGGTTGACGTGATCGTTGGGGTGCACCGGCGCACCCAGCGCCCGTGCGGCAAGGTGCGCGATCACCTCGTTGGCATTCATGTTGGAGCTGGTGCCCGAGCCGGTCTGGAACACGTCGACCGGAAACTGCGCATCCTGGTCGCCGGCGGCAACCTCGGCTGCCGCGGCGGCGATGGCCGCGGCCATCGCCGGATCGAGTCGTCCGAGTGCGCCATTGGTCCGCGCGGCGGACGCCTTGATGAGACCCAGCGCACGGATGAACGTACGCGGCATGCGCAGGCCGCTGATGGGGAAGTTGTCGACGGCGCGCTGGGTCTGGGCTCCGTAAAGTGCATCCTTGGGTACGCGGACCTCACCCAGGCTGTCGTGCTCTTGGCGGTAATCCGCTTGTTCGGTCATACCAGGCTCATGCGGTTGTTGCATCAGGAAAGCGCCGATTATCGGGCCTAGCGTGATCGCGTGCCAGTCCGGCGGGGGCGCGCTTGCCGGCGAACGCGCCGCAGCCAGGCCCGATGCGGGACCGCTCGATGATCTGCCGTTCCCGGCGAGCAGCCTGCTAAGGCGTGCGAAGGCGTGCGACGGCGCAGTCGGCGGGGAACCGGTCGGGAACGGCGCTCAGGTAATGCACGCTGAACAGGCGCGCGGTGTCGAACCAGCGCTGTCGCGGATGCAAACCGGCGGCGAGCGCCAGCGCGTCGAATTCCTCCGGCGAGTACTTGTACGAGTTCTCGGTGTGGATGCCGTCATCCGACTCGAATCGGAAGCGCCGCCCGTCCAGGCGGATATCCTGCGCGCAGCGGCTGACGAGATGCATTTCGATGCGCCCGCGCGCGGCATCGTAGAAGGCGTGGTGCCGGAAGCCTTGCGGATTCAGCTCCGCGCCGAACTCTCCGCGCAGGCGTTCCAGCAGGTTGAGATTGAAGCGGGCGGTGACGCCGGCGCTGTCGTTGTAGGCCGCGTGCAGCACCTGCGGGTCTTTCTTGAGATCCACGCCGATCAGCAGGGCGCCGTCGGGCTGCACCAGGCGGCGCACGCGCCGCAGAAACGCCAGCGCCTCGGGCGGTTCGAAATTGCCGATGGTCGATCCCGGAAAGAATGCCAGCTTCCTCGGTTGTCCCGCGCTTGCGGGCAACTCGAAGTCCTGCATGAAATCGGCGCAGGCCGCGTGCACTTCGAGCCAGGGATAGTCGTGCGCGAGCTGTTCCACACTGTGCCGCAGAAAATCGCGCGAGATGTCGATGCCGACGTAACGGCGCGGGCGCAGCGCTTCGAGCAGCAGGCGGATCTTCCGGCTCGCACCGCTGCCCAGTTCGATCAGCGTGCACGCCGGGCCGGTCAGGCGCGCCACCTCGGCGGCGCAGGACTCCAGTATTTCCATCTCGCTGCGCGCCAGATAATACTCGGGCAGCGCGCAAATCCGGTCGAACAGGCGCGAACCGCGCTCGTCGTAGAAGAACTTGGGTGCGATGTGCCGCGGCCGCGCCGTCAGCCCGTGCAGCACTTCGTCCAACTGGGTTGCCGGCGCCGGGTGTTCGTCGTGAAAACCTGCAATGCGCGGCTTCATCGGTCGTCCGCGAGGCGCATGCCGGAAAACTGCCAGCGATCGGCGGGGTAGAAGAAATTGCGGTAGCTCGCGCGAATGTGCTGTGCCGGTGTGACGCATGAGCCGCCGCGCAGGACCAGTTGGTTGACCATGAACTTGCCGTTGTATTCGCCCAGTGCGCCCGCAGCCGGCCGGTAACCGGGATAGGGCGCGTAGGCGCTGCCGGTCCACTCCCAGACGTCGCCGAAGAGTTGTTCCGGACCGGCGTGGCCGGGCGCGGGGACCGGGTGCAGACAGCCGCTCTCGCGCAGGTTGCCGCACACCGGCGCGCGCGCCGCCGCGGTCTCCCATTCCATTTCGCTCGGCAGCCGCCTGCCGGTCCAGCGGGCGTAGGCGTCGGCCTCGTAGAAACTCAGATGACACGCCGGCTCGTGTGCGTTCAATTCGCGCATTCCGGCGAGGGTGAACACAGACCAGCGTCCGTCGCACTGTTCCCAGTACAGCGGCGCCTGCCACCGCATTTCACAGACCGCGCGCCAGCCGTCGGCGAGCCAGTACTCCGGACGCCGGTAACCGCCGGCTTCGACGAATGCCAGATACTCGCCGTTGGTGACCGGCCGCGAAGCCAGTGCATAGGGCTCCATGAATACCCGATGGCGCGGGGCTTCATTGTCGAATGCGAAGCCGGCGCCGTCGTGGCCGATCTCCAGTACGCCGCCGGGCTGTTCGATCCAGGTCATCGCCGTGGCCGTGCCGGCGCCGACGACGGGGAGGTCGGCACGGTAAGCCGGTCTCAGCGGATTGACGGAGAGGTTGTACTTGATGTCGGTCAGGATCAGCTCCTGGTGCTGTTCCTCGTGATGGCAGCCCAGCGTGGCGCGCGCCGCAACGTCCGGCCACTGCGTCTCTGCGACGGACGCGAACAGCTCCGCCATCGCAGCGTCCACCCGGGCGCGATAACGAAAGATTTCAGCGGTCGTGGGACGCGACAGCAGACCGCGCCGTGCACGCGGAAACGGTGCGCCCACCTGTTCATAATAGGAGTTGAACAGATGTTCGTAGTGTGGATGAAACGGGCGATAGCCCGGCACGAACGCCTTCAGCAGAAAGGTCTCGAAGAACCACGTGGTGTGCGCGACGTGCCACTTCGCGGGGCTGGCCTCGGGCATGGCCTGCAATCCGTAGTCGTCGGGCGCCAGCGGATCGCACAGCGCCGCGCTCATGCGCCGCACGGCGCCGTAGCGTGCGGCCAGCGCCTGGCGCGCCGTGAGCCGGGCAGGCGCGTCCGCTGCTTCATCTTGTGGCTTGCTGATCGTGAAGCGCATACTGGCCCCCCTGCTACACGAAGCTCAATTGAAACACAGCCGCAACAGGTTTCAAACCCCACAATAACGCTACATTCCGTGAGGGTTGGTCATGACTCAGGCGATCTGGAACGATGTGGTGCTGGCCGAGAGTGGCGCCGGCCTCGTCGTCGAGGGTCACTGTTATTTTCCGCCCGAATCGGTGCGAAGCGAGTATCTGCGTCCGGCCAGAATGCACACGACCTGTCCGCGGAAAGGCGTTGCCAGCTATTACGATGTCGTGGTCGCCGGCAAGGTGAACTGCAAGGCCGCCTGGTACCACCCCGAACCCAGGAATGCCGCGCGTGAGATTCAGCGCTACGTCGCCTTCTGGCACGGCGTCAAGATCCTGGCCTGACCGGTGGCCGGCGTGGCTGCGTCTGGACAGCAGTCCGGTGTGGACTATCCTTGTGTATACCGGTCGGCGGTAACGAACCCGCGGCCTTCGACGAGACGCCGGCACGGCTGCCGCCTTGAGCGCCGCTGCTATCGCTCGACGCAATCCGCATTGACCCCTGGGTCCGCAGCGCAGGCACCCGATGAAAAACTACACCTACCTGATTATCGGCGGCGGCATGACCTGCGATGCGGCCGTTCGCGGCATCCGCGAACGCGACCGGCAGGGAAGCATCGCGGTGTTGTGCGGCGAAAATCACCCGCCGTACAATCGGCCGCCGTTGTCGAAGAAACTATGGTCCGGCAAACCGCTGGACAGCATCTGGCGCAACACCGGCGAGACCGGCGCTGAACTGTTCCTGGACACGCGCGGGGTGAAGGGCGACACCGCGGCCAAAATCATCGAAGACAACCGCGGCGAAACCTACCGCTACGAAAAGCTGCTGCTGGCGACCGGCGGTGTCGCGCGGCGTCTGCCGTCGGCCGCCGACGGCGTCATCTATTTCCGTACACTGGACGACTACGAACGCCTGCGCGCGCTCGCCGACCGTCAGGGCGAATTCGTGGTCATCGGCGCCGGCTTCATCGGTTCGGAAATCGCCGCGGCACTGGCCGCCAACGGCTGCCGGGTGACCCTGGTGTTCCCCGACAGCGGGATCGGTGCGCGCCTTTACCCGCCCGGGCTTTCCCGGTTTCTCAACAGTTATTACCGCGAGAAAGGCGTCGAGGTGCTGGCCGGAGAACGCGTCGAAGCCGTCGAGCACCGCGGCGGGCGTTTCAGCGTCAGGACCGGGAGCGGCAAGGCGTTGTCCGCGGATGCCGTGGTTGCCGGTATCGGCATCGAGCCCGACGTCAGCCTGGCAGGATCGCTCGGCCTCGACATCGACAACGGCGTCGTGGTCGACGCGCAGTTGCGCGCCGCCGCACCCGACATCTTCGCCGCCGGCAACGTCGCCAATTTCTACAGCACGGCGCTTGCCACGCGGTGTCGCGTCGAACACGAGGACAACGCCAATACGATGGGTGCGATGGCCGGACGCAACATGGCCGGCGCCGCCGAAGCCTACACGCATCTGCCGTATTTTTATTCCGACCTTTTCGATCTGGGCTACGAAGCGGTCGGCGAGTTGGGTGCCGGCATGGAGTTCGTCGAAGACTGGAAGGAACCCAACCGCAAGGGCGTCGTTTACTATCTGAAAGCCGGGCGCGTGCGCGGCGTGCTGCTGTGGAACACCTGGGGTCAGGTCGATGCCGCACGCGCTGTGATCGCCGCCGGCGACACCGGGTCCGCAGCCGCGCTGGCCGGGCGGATTCACGACTGACGAGTCTTGCGTCGTCGCGTCATTGGCCCGTGAGAGTGGGCCTGTCGGCGAATCACTGTGGCGCAGCAAATTCGTGGTCAGAGACCGCGCCTGCAGGTGCCGCCCGATCAGCGAAGTGGTGATCGAGTCCATTTCCGTCATTTTGATCGGAAGGCCCCAAGTCAATGCTCGGCAGCAGGCTCGGGAAACGCTCCGGCACCTGTCGCCGCCCCGCTCAGGCTGTGTCGCGCGACGGCGCGTTCCAAAGCACGGCCACGCCGATCAGCGAGGACAGCAGCGATGCGGCAAACACCGCGATCTTGGCGACGGCGAAATCTCCGGCGACGGGAAACGCCTGTCCGGCGATGAACAGCGACATCGTGAATCCGGTGCCGGCCAGCGCACCGGCGCCGGCGAGTTGCCGCCACGAATAGGCGGCGGGTTTCTGCGCGAGACCCAGGCGCACCGCCAGCAGGGACGCCAGGATGAATCCCAGCGGCTTGCCGAGGCTCAGCCCGGCGACAATCGCGAGCGCGAGCCTTCCATGTGCGTTGAACACATCGGTGCCAAGGGATACACCGGCATTCGCCAGCGCGAAGATCGGCAGCACCAGATAGCTCGAACGCGGCGCGACGGTGCGCAGCATGCGGTCGGCCGGCGATTCCAGGCGGTCGTGGATTGCGTCCAGTGCCTCCAGCGCCGGCGCCGAAGGCCCGCGCCGGAATTGTTCTCCGAGATGCTGCGCTTCGGCCGTCAGAATCGCGTCGGCCTGCATCGCGAGCGTCTTGAAGTCCGGCGGCGGCCGCGTCGGAATCAGTGCGGCCAGGACGACGCCGGCCAGCGTGGCGTGCAGCCCGGCGGCATGTACGCAGGCCCACAATGCGATGCCGGCCAGGAGGTAGGGCGTCACGCGATAGATGCCGGAGCGGTTGAGCAGCACCAGCAGCGCGGTGACGGCGGCCGCCGCAGCGAGATACCCGAACCGAAGCTCGCCGGAATAGAAGATCGCGACGACGATGATGGCGCCGATGTCGTCGGCGATGGCGGCTGCGGTCAGAAAGATGCGCAACTCCACCGGCACGCGCGCGCCCAGCATCGCGATCACGGCCACCGCGAAGGCGGTGTCGGTGGCCGTGGGCACGCCCCAGCCGATCGACCAGGACCCCGGCGGAACGAGCAGCAGGTAAAGCAGCGCCGGCGCCGCCATGCCGCCGGCCGCCGCCGCAATCGGCAGCGCCGCCGCGCGCGGACTGGCCAGATGACCGACGGTGAACTCGCGTTTGATCTCGAGTCCGACCACCAGAAAGAAGACCGTCAGGAGCGCATCGTTGACCCAGTGCAGCAGTGGCATACTGAAGCCCGCCGCGCCCACCGCCAGACCGAGATCCATGTGCCAGAAGGCCTCGAAACCGGGACCGAATCTCGAGTTGGTGAGGGCGACCGCGAGCACCGATGCCAGCAGCAGCAAAACACCGGCCGAAGGGGCCCAGCTCGCAAAGGTCAAGGCCGCGCTGCGCACACGATGTCCGAGCGAGCCGAGCATCGCGTCGGTGAACGAGCTTTCGTCCCAGGGACCGTCGTAGCGGCGCCCGTTGATGAAAAAGGTCGGCGTGAAGCGCACGCCGCTGGCCTGCGCACTGTCGATGTCCCTGTCCACGCGCTTCCTGGCGCGCGCGCTCGTCGCGCGCGCAGTGTCGGCGTCCAGCCCGGACAGGCCCAGCGCATCGGCGACCGCCCGCAGATCATCGTCGGTCAGCGCCGCCGAACGCGTCATCAGCGTGACGTGCGCGTCCCAGAATTGCTGGTGGTCGCGCGCGCATTCCACCAGTTCGGCGGCCGGCCGCGCCAGATCGCTTCCGATCAGCGGCCGGTGGCGGAACACATAGCGCAGGCGCTCGCCGAGCTGACTGCGGACCTCGGTGATGCGCTCGTTGGCCGCGCGGCAGTGCGGGCACGCGTAACTGCCGTATTCCACCAGGGTGATCGGCGCGTTCGCTGGTCCGAGCACGTGATCCCGCGTAGCGTCGACCGGACGGTCGAGGCGGTTGGTCGCTGCGGCCGGCGCCGGCAGCGTGGTCGCCCACGCGTCCGCCGGGCTCGACGTTTTGTCATCCACGCCAGGCTACCTCCAGCTTCGCATGCGCTCTCCGCAGCCGACGCGTTCAATATTCGGCGAAAGCGGCGTCGGGGTAGCAGTACAGCCAGCGCTCCCCGGGTTCCGCCGACGCGACGACCGGATGACCGGTGCGCTGCGCGTGGCGCGTCGCATGGCGATTGGGCGAACTGTCGCAGCACAGCGTGGCGCCGCAGGTCTGGCAGGTGCGCAGATGCACCCATGCGTCGCCGAGTTTGACGCATTCTTCGCACTCGTAACGCTCCGCCGTCTTGACCGTCCCGACGGCGGCCAGATGGGCGCAGGATGCTTTGGCTGTCATGGCGCTTCCTCTATTCGTGGAGTGCCTGGTGCACGAAGGCGATCGCGATCGATCCCTCGCCGACCGCCGACGCCACACGCTTGATGCTGCCCGCGCGCACGTCGCCCACCGCGAACACGCCGGGCAGGCTGGTTTCGAGCAGATGCGGCGCGCGGCCCGGCTGCCAACCCGCCGCCGCCAGTTCGTCGCGCGACAGATCGGGTCCGGTCTTGATGAAACCCTTGGCGTCGCGCGCAACGCACCCGTCGAGCCACTGTGTGTTGGGCGCGGCGCCGGTCATCAGGAAGACGTGGCGGATGGCGTGCCGTTCGGCGGCGCCGGTCCGGTTGTCACGCCACTGCACCTGCTCGAGATGGTTGCCGCCTTCGAGGGCCGCGATCTCGGTATGCGTTCGCAGCGAGATGGCCGGGTTGCCTTCGATGCGTCGGATCAGATAACGCGACATGCTTTCCGCCAGTCCGCTCGAGCGTACCAGTATGTGCACGCGCCGCGAGGTCTGCGCGAGAAACACGGCGGCCTGTCCGGCGGAGTTGCCGCCGCCGACGACGATCACTGCTTCACCGGCGCACAGTTGCGCCTCCATGAAGGTCGCGCCGTAATACACGCCGGCCCCTTCGAAGTGCGACAGGTTGTCGAGCGGCGGTTTCCGGTATTCGGCGCCGCTGGCGATGATGAGGGTGCGCGTGGGTACGGGTGCGCCGTCTCCGATCACGAGGCTGTAGGGTCTGCCGGTACAGCGCAACCCGGTGGCGCTTTTCGCGATGATCACCTGGGCCCCGAACTTCTGCGCCTGAGTGTAGGCGCGCGCCGCCAGCGCCTGGCCGGAGATGCCCGTGGGAAAGCCGAGGTAGTTTTCGATCTTCGAACTGGACCCGGCCTGCCCGCCCGGCGCGCTGGTTTCGACGACCAGCACGTCCAGTCCTTCCGACGCCGCATACACCGCGGCGGCCAGTCCGGCCGGACCGGCGCCCACGATGACAACGTCGCGGATCCGCGTCTGGTCGATCGCGGTGTTGAAACCGAGGCACTCGGCGATCTGCTGATTGGTGGGGTCGCGCAACACCAGGTCACCGCGACAGATCAACACCGGCACGTCCGCGACGGTGACCTGGAACCGGTCGAGCAGCTCCTGCACGTCGGTGTCGCGATCGAGGTCGAGATACGCATAGGGGTGGCCGTTGCGCGTCAGGAACTCTTTGACGCGCAGCGTGCCCGCGCAGTGAATGGAGCCGATGAGCACGACGTCGCCGAAGCCGTGCGCGATCAGCTCCACCCGCCGCAGGATGAAGGCGCGCATGATGATTTCGCTCAGCTCGCTGTCGGTCTGCACGAGGCCCAGCATGTGCTCGCGATCCAGTTCGATCACTTCGCCCGGTTCGGTGGCGCGCGCGCGCACCAGCGCGCGGCGCCCGGCCAGCATCTGCATCTCGCCGGTGAACTGGCCCGGTCCGTGCACCGCGATCAGCGTCTCGCCGGCACCGGACGGCTGGACGATTTCGATCTGGCCTTCGGTGACCACGAAAAACGGCGCGACCTCGGAACCGGCTTCGAACAACACGTCGCCGCGCCGCAGCGGACGCCGGCGGCCGTGCGCCGCGATACGCGCCAACTGTTCCGGCGTCAGCGTCGGAAACATCTGGTCGATGCGCGCGCTCAGCGTCAGTGGCGCGGGCGTGGCGGCGGTATCGGTCATGGCGGGGTGGCGATCATGTGGCGGGCGCTTCGCGCGCATCCATCGACCCGAAGGGACCTGCGCCGATGCCGTCGCAAGGCGGGCCGGAGCAGCCCTGACCGCGCCGATCATGTGCGATGCCGTGGTAGCGACGGGAGGCCGGGAACGGCATCGGCGAGGCTCGGCGGTCTTCGTGCAAACACCCACCCTGACCGCAGACGACGGCCTGTCTTCTACGCCAGTCTTTGTGATAGATCACCTATCGCTATCCGTGGAGATTGCATTCATGGGGCATTGTCCCTGGGCGCCGCCGGTGACGTTCGAACTCCGATCCCGATGCCGGCCGCATCGTCGCGGCTCAAAGCACTAAAATGGCCCCCGCCGTTGACGCTGGGGAGTGTGCGGCGGGGACGCGCTCGGTACGCCTGGATCCACCAGGCGTATTGAGTATAGCTCTCAAGTGCGCCGCGGGCGACGCGCCCGGCGAGGCGGACGTTCACCCGTCAGTCGACCGGCAGTTCGCTGCCGCCCGCCAGCCAGAGATCCACGGCGCGCGCGCACCGGCGGCCTTCGCGGATCGCCCAGACCAGCAGCGATTGTCCGCGCCGCACATCGCCGCACGCAAAGACGCCGGGCCGGCTGGTCAGGAAGCACAGGTCGTTGGCCTCGACGTTGCCGCGACCGTCGAGGTCCACCTGCAGATCCTTCAGCAGGCCCTCGTGCACCGGATGCGCATAGCCGATGGCGATCAGCACCAGTTGCGCGGGGAGGTGCCGGGTCTCGCCCTCGACGGCGCCAAAGTCGTGGCGCCGCGCGTGCCGGCCCCACTGGACGCGCTGCATGAGCAGGCCGGAAACGCGGCCGGAATCCTCGGTCAAGCCGACCGTGTTCCAGCTCCACAGCCGTTTGCAGCCTTCCTGCTCCGTATCGCTTTCGCGGTACGTCGGCGCCGACAGCGGCCAGTGCATCAGGATATCCGCGGCATCGGGCGGGCGTTCGTGATACTGGATCTGGGTGACGCTGCGCGCGCCCTGGCGAATCGCCGTGCCCACGCAGTCACAACCGGTGTCGCCGCCGCCGATGACCACGACGTCCTTGCCGCCGGCGAGGATCGCCGCTTCCGGCTCGATCGGATCGCCGGCGACCCGGTGGTTCTGCTGCGCGAGATAGTCCAGCGCGAAATGAATGCCTTTGCAGCGCGGCGACGGCAGCGCGACCCGGCGCGGATATTCGCAGCCGCAGGCGAGCACGACGGCGTCCGCGCTGTCCAGCATGGCGCCGGTCCGCGGATCGCAGCCGACGTGAACGCCGGTGCGGAACACCACGCCTTCCGCGCGCAACTGTGCCAGGCGGCGGTCCAGCAGCCGTTTTTCCAGGCGGAAATCCGGAATGCCGTAACGCAGCAGCCCGCCCGGACGATCGGCTTTTTCATACAGCGTCACCCGGTAGCCCACACGCGCCAGTTGCTGCGCGCAGGCCAGCCCCGCAGGTCCCGATCCGACCACGGCCACGCGTTCCGATCGCCGCCCTTTTGGATAGTGCGGCCGCACCCAGCCGCGCTCCCACGCCCGGTCCGCGATCGCCCTTTCGAGCGCCTTGATGGTGACCGGGCCGCCCGAGAGCATGAGCGTGCAGGCGTGTTCGCAGGGAGCGGGGCAGAGGCGCCCGGTCAGCTCCGGAAAGTTGTTGGTCGAATCGAGTGCCCGCCAGGCCGCGCGCCAGTGACGCTCGCTGACCAGCGCATTCCAGTCGGGTATGAGATTGTTGACCGGACAATAGGCGTGGCAGTAGGGAATGCCGCAATCCATGCAGCGCGCACCCTGCCGCAGCGCCTGGGCGTCCGGCATACTCTGAACGTACTCGCGCCAATGCCTGACTCGCTGTTCGACGGGTTGCTTGACGGGGCCCTGGCGCGGGTAGCGTAAAAAACCACGCAAATTATCCATCAATAGATGTCAGTCAGATCACGTACCGACAAGTATAGACAAGCGTTCAGACGGCCGGTCACCGATCGGCGCGCCGGCGTCGCTGCTGCGTAAGTGAATGTTCTACCGGCCGCTTGTCGGGAACGCGGCTTTGGCCTCGGTGACCCCTGCGTCGATCCTGGTCCGGAAGGCCGCCCGATGCCTGCGGTCTTCCACCGGGTCCTTCGCCGCCTTCTTTCCAAGCGAATATTCGTAGCACATGTGAAACCTCCTCGCGCACAACCGCCAGCCATTTGCTTCGCCGTACCCGGTCAGGTTACCCGCAGGCAAGGCGAATTCAATTCAGACGATTTTATCTGGCGCGGCGGTACAAAGCGCGCCGACACGCGCCGCCTTGCTGCACTTCGCCGGCTGTTTTTCTGTAGCTGTGGGACGACCTGAAAAGTCGCGCATTTTCATGCAGATGGCGGAAGCGATGTGCAAGGGTCGCTGCGGCACGACAAACGCAGTGGCGAGCAGCGCTGGCAGGCCAACTGAGGGTACGCCGTAACTGCCTGATTGCGCGCCGATAACCCGATGTGGCACGCAGTGTGCTCGGTTTATCATGTCGATCGTGTGAGGCAGCACAGCCTCGGAGGTCAATCGCTATGGCCGGTCCATCCAAGCCGAGAGGGCGGCACACGACACTGCATGATCTGGTCGCTGCCGGAATACTGGCAAGTCTAGGTGTTCATGCCTGGGCTATGCGTTGCGGAACCGAACTCGTCGACGAGGGTGACACCCCGCTTGAAGTCGCACTGAAATGCGGGACACCCACGTTCGTCGATCAGAACCGCTGGATCTACAATGAGGGTCCGCACCAGTTCATGAAGGTCCTTCACTTCGGAGCCGGTGAAGTGCAGTTCATCGAGAACGGGCCCTATGGCAGCAGCGACCGTTGGCCGCCCGCGCGCCAGTCTGCCCCCTGAGTTGAACCGGCAGGCCGTCGCAAGACCAGCCGGCTGCGCCGCGATTCGACGGTCGTCGTTCGCTGGTTGTCCTGATAGTGAGCGGCACAGTGCCCAGCCGTCCCGGCCGCGACGCAAGCTCGCGGGGGTGATTCGAAGTGAGCCAATGCCCGAAGGGCAGGAGGTAGTTATGAACACCAGGTACCGCAAGTCTTTAATCGCAGGCATGATCGCGACGTTGGCCGCTGCGCCCGGTTGGTTCGCCGCACAGCAGGCGCAGGCCGCGCAATCCGGCGCTGCGTCCGAACCGCCGACGGAGTACGGCCAGTCGGTGCCGGGCAGCGTGGCGCCGGCAACGGAGTCGGAGGGCAGTAGTCCGGCGGACGCCGCTCTGTCGGCGATGACCCCCGATCAGGTGAAAGGCATGGACGTCGTCGGCACGTCGGGTGACAAGATCGGCACGGTCGAAGGCCTGGTCCGCAAGCGCGACGACGGCCGTCTCTACGTGGTGGTCGCCTCCGGTGGAATCCTGGGAATCGGCGCGAAAAAGATTCCCGTTGCCCTGGACGCGCTGCAGCTGGAGGGCAAGACCCTGCACCTTCCTATGACGGTCTATGACCTGACGAGCAAGGCGGAGTACAAGGAAGACCAGTACGTCGCTCTGAAACCCGAGGACAAGGCGATCGGCGAGTTCGCGGCGTTCGAAGCGAATCCTGCCAAGGGAACCGGCGAAGCGCCTGCCGGCGGTGCCGAACAGGCTCCGCAGGCTGAGCCGTCTCCCACACAGTGAGTGCGACGCAAGTCGTGCCGCCGGGGCTGCGCTTGCCGCGCAGCCTTGGCGGCGCGGCAAGGGACCGGTCGCAGCCGCGCCATGGCGGTGTCGGAGCGGGTATCCTGCGATTCGGGAATCGTTCATCGCGACGGATGACGGAGAGCGTCCACCGCCGCGCGGCGCTGCTTCCAAGACCGCTCAGTGGGTGCTCTTGAACATCCCCGGCGACAGATGGTGGCGTTGCAGCAACCGGTAAAATTCCGTGCGGTTGCGCCCCGCGAGCCGTGCCGCATTGGTCACCCGGCCGTGCGTTATCTTCAACAACTGAATCAGGTAATCGCGCTCGAAGCGCTGCTTGGCATCCGCGTAGGAGAGGTTGCCCATGGGCATTGCGCGCAAGGCACGGAATACCAGGCTCGCCGGCACGATCGGTCCCGTGCTCAGGGCGCAGCACTGTTCCACCACGTTCATGAGCTGGCGCACGTTGCCCGGCCAGTCGCCGGCGGTGAGCAGCTCCATGGCATCGGCCGTGAAGTCGTTCAGAACGCGCCCGTGCTTCTCGCTCAGTAGCTTCAGGAAATGGTGTGCGAGCACCGGTATGTCCTCGCGGCGTTCCCGCAGCGGCGGAATGCGGGAGCTGACCACGTTGAGCCGATAAATCAGATCCTCACGAAATTCACCCGCGGCAATCGCCTGCGTGAGGTCCCGGTGTGTTGCCGAAAGGATCCGCACGTCCACCGCGACCTCCTGGCTGGACCCCACCGGGCGCACCTCCCTTGCCTCGAGCACGCGCAGCAGCTTGGCTTGCAGCGACAGCGGCATGTCACCGATTTCATCCAGAAACAGGGTGCCGCCGGCCGCGGTCTGGAACAGCCCCTTGCTGGCCGTGACGGCACCGGTGAACGCTCCTTTGGCGTGGCCGAACAATTCCGATTCCAGCAGTGGCTCGGGTATGGCCGCGCAGTTGACGGCGACGAACGGGGCTTTGTGGCGGGCGCTGGCGCTGTGGATCGCGCGTGCCAGAACCTCCTTGCCGGTACCGGATTCGCCCTGAATCAGCACGCTGGCCTCCGACTGCGCGACCAGCCGCGCTTCCGCCAGCAGGGCCTCCATCGCCGGGCTCACCGAGACAATGCCGGCACGCCAGGTTTCGTCGCCGTGCGCGTCGGGTACTGTCGGCCGGGGGCGCAGGGCAACTGCCTTCTCGACCACCGCCAGCAGTTCCCCGGTATCGAAGGGCTTGGTCAGATAGCTGAATACACCCTGCTGCGTGGCCTGCACCGCGTCGGCGATGGTACCGTGGGCGGTCAGCACGATCACCGGCAGCGTCGGGTCCTGGCTGTGGATTTGCCGGAACAGCGCCATGCCGTCCATGCCGTCCATGCGCAGATCGGTGACGACCGTCTGAGGGCGCGACATCCCTATCCTGACCAGGGCTTCGGAACCGCTGGACGCGGTGTGTACGTCGTAGCCGGCGGCCTGCAAGCCGATGGACAACAGACGCAGCAAATCGGGGTTATCGTCGACGATCAACACACTGCTACGGCGAGTGCGCATAGGACAGGGTTCCCGGGAAAGGGGCAGCAATACCACATTCCATGCTTGCGGAACGACTATCGAATAGTCTAGCAGATCGCCAGAATAGTTCGGAAAATCCATCCATAGAGTTTCTCTGGAACTCAAGGGGCACCCCTCATCGCGCTGTGGCCGGAGGAAGTCAGGGGATTCGGTCGGGCGACGAAACAGGGGGGCGAACGGAATGACTCCATCGTCACTGTGGGTCGCACACGCAGTCGCAGGGATTGGGATTGGGGGTCAGCCGTCGTGTTCAAACCGCTAACTGCCGGTGCGGCGATTGCGCTGTGCGAGATGCGCAGCGAGCGCATCGATACCGCCGTCGTGGATTTCGGCGGCAAAGGTGCGCCGGTTGTTGGCCACCAGACTGACGCCGTCGATGGTCACATCGTAGACTTTCCACTGGCCGGCCGTCAGATGCATGCGGTAGTCGATGAGTATCGCCGGCCCGTTCGCCTGGCGCACCTCGGTCTGGACGACCAGCTTGTCGGCACCGGCGGGGGCGTGCAGCGGTTTGTAGTCGATTTTCTGATCCTTGTATTGTGCGAGCGACACGGCATAGATGCGCACCAGGTAGGTACGGAAGGCCGTGACGAACCGCTGCTGTTGCTGTGGGTTCGATTCGTTCCAGTAACGGCCGAGCACCAGCCTTGCCATGGTGTCGAAGTCGAAGTGCGGCGCCACGGTACGGTTCAGCAGATCGTAGACATAGTCAGGGTCGCGCTGCTCCAGATCCGGGTGGTCATGCAGCGCCTGTACGACCTGGTTCGAGACCTCGACCACCAACTGGCGCGCGGCGTCCCTGGTGGCAATTGCCGCACCGACGACGAACAGCACCATCGCCAATAACATCGTCACTCGTCTCATTTTCAGTTCACCCCGCGCGTTCGGATTCGTGCATGCAACTGCCAGCCGCTGCCGGCACCCCGGCCGGCAGCGGCTGCTTTCACGGGCCTACAGGTACGCAGTCCGTAAACATAGCCGGGCCGGTTTACATCCCGCCGCCGTACCCGGAGTCGCCAGGCGTTTTGCTGCTTCCGGATTCGTCGGATCCGCCGGATTGCTCCGGCTTGCTCTCGAAGGCGCTGAACTCGGCGCGCGTGATGGTTCCGTCCTTGTCGGTATCCACGCTGTTCCACACCTTGCCCAGATCGGCGTCCTTGGAAGCTTCCTCCGTGCTGAGCTGCCCGTCCTTGTTCTTGTCGAGGTCGTCGAAGCTGGCAGTACCGGCTGCGAAGCTGCTGCCCGCCGCGGGGATAAACAGCAGCGTTGCAAGTGCACCATATTTCATGTTCATCGTAGTCTCCTCGATCGGTGATCATTGACGAGACATTGGCCTGCAGATAGGATGCCAGCATTGGTCAAACCGCGAATTATCAACGAGATAGATCGCACAATTGGCGCCGTCTGGATAGTTCGGCCATGGGGTCCGGTCGTGGCGCGGCGACGTTCCCGGGCGCATTCGGCCAGGTGCTTGAAAGCACTGAAGTTCGTCTGTCTTCCCGCGGCGTCGGTCACGCGCGGATCGAACTGACCTGCGGTTATTGCGGAAATCCTGAAGACGCGACCTGCGGACGCCGCGGCAAGCCGCCGACGCGCCGCGCGAGGCGGATTGCGTGCGGGATACGCCGCAGCCGCCCCGGGCGAAACGCGGAAAACGCTACGGTCGCCGGCGCGTCAATGCAAAGGACCGTCCGGCGACGCCGTTACCTGCAACGACGATACAGCGGGATTTCCTTGAACGATTCGCTGATCCATTTCCGATAGAGAGGGTCTTTCCATGATGAAGCACCTGTCGAATCCGGCGATCCTGGCCGCGTTACTTTGCGGGACAGCCCCGCCGGTCAGTGCGGAACAGTTCGATGCCAGGATTCCCATGTCCGTCGGCTCCGCGGCGACCTACTATGTCCAAGCGCGCTTCGGCGCCCTGGAAGCGACAGACTTCCTGGTGGACACGGGATCCGGCTTTCTGACGATCAACCGGTCAACGGTCGACGCGCTGGTGCAGCAGGGTCTGGCGTCGTACAAGCGCGACCTTCCCGGTGTTCTGGCCGATGGTACCGAGGTGAAGGTTCCCGTCTACCGGATTTCGCAATTCAGCATAGGTCCCTGCCGGCTGCAGAACATCGAGGCCGTCGTATTTCCGGCCACCAACCGCCAGATCGTCGGATTGAACGTCCTCAACCGTTCCGCGCCCTTTATCTTTTCCGTGAATCCCCCCGAACTGGTGCTCAGTCATTGCACGGAGCAGGGACTGGCCGCGGCCGAGGTCATCGCCCCGCCGCGCTAGCGCAGTTTTCGCCGGACCCGCAATCCTTGACGAAGGCGCGCGGGTTGTTCGCTCTGGAACGTTTCTTTCTCTGCACGCCAGGGCGCCAGGCACGCGCCCGTGCCGCTGAAGTACGCGCCGGCACCGCGCCGATTCCAAGGGTTATTCCAGCCGCGGCGCGGCCGAGAAACACTGCCGATACTCTTTCGGCGCAGTCCCCGTGCAGCCTTTGAAAATCGCTCTGAAGAACGGCACGTCCTCGTAACCGACTTCGTAACATATTTCCTGGATGAACTTGAAATCGCTTTCGAGCAACTGTCTTGCGCGGTCGATCCGCAGCTTGTGCAGGTAGCTGAGCGGCGAATCGCCCGTGGCCTGTTTGAAGCGCCGGGCGAAATTGCGCGCGCTCATGCTCTCGCATCGGGCCAGATCGTCGACGCTGAACTGTGCACTGGAATTGTCCGCCATGTATTGCTGCGCCGGGCGGATTTTCTCGTCGTGGTGTTTCTGTTTGATCAGCAGGTTGGCGTAACCGGCCTGCACGGCGCGCGGCGCGTCGATGAGCAGGGCGCGACCGCACTCGCGCGAGACTTCGTAGCCGGCGGAACGTTCCACCAGGTGCAGACTCAGGTCGAGCGCGGCATAAGCGCCGCCGCTGCAGAAGACGTTCCCGGCGTGGGTGATCAACTTTTCCGGATGCCGGTCGACGTCCGGAAAGCGCACCCGGAACGCGTCGGCCAGCACCCAGTGGGTGGTCGCCTCGCGTCCGTTCAGCAGACCCGCTTCGGCGAGCAGGGCGACGCCGCTGCCGGCGCCGCCGATCACGCTGCCTTTGTCCGCCTGGCGGCGCAGCCAGCGCACTGAGGCCTGGTTCCGGTGCAGGACAGGGTCGCTGTCCAGACCGACGGCGGGCACCAGGATCCGATCGGTCTTCCTGACCTGGGTCACCGATCTGTAGGGCTTCAAGGCGACGCCGCCCTCGAAGTTCACCCGCTTCCCGTCGCGCGACACCGTGATCACATCGAACGCCGGACGCGCATTCTCGCCCATCAGCACCTTCCACACCAGGCCGGCGTTACGAAAGACATACCTGGTGCAGGAGGACGACGGCACGCTGGGAACCCTGTGCATCTATCAGGCGACCAGCACGGACGCGATCCGCGAACACGCGAGACGCGTCGGTATGCCGGCCGACGAGATCACGCCGGTGGCCAGGACCCTGGTCATTCGGAGCGATCCGGTGGAGGCGGCCGCCGCGATGGGCGTCAGCGCACGGCATGTCGACGGGTGACGTCGCTGCCGTGCGCGGGCGTGTTTCAGGTTGCGGCGGCGCCCCCCGGGTTCAGACGACCGCCAAGTGGTTCTTCATCAACGCCTGAAGCTGTCGGTACGCTTTTTCGAGGCCATGCACGTACATCAGGCCGACGCCCCGCCGCGTCCGGTGGGCGACCACACCCAGCATCTGGAAATAGGTTGCCTGGTGCCTGTATTCGGTCCAGACCCTGACGTTGACCAGCGCGTGCGGCGGCAGGTAGATGCCGCCGGTGTCAACGAACATGCCTTTGTGACTGATGTCCCGCGTTCTGGCGGCCAGGAACCCGTGGCCGGGGAACTGTATGTCGACATCGGTGTGAACAGGCAGGCGAACGCTCGAGCGATTGTCCATAGGCAGAGACCTCCCGGCACAGGGTTGCAACGGTCGCGTCGCCGCGGGTATCGACGGCCTGCATGCCCGGCTCCGGCTGATACCCTTGGCAAATGACTGAGATCACGGAGTCACCGGCCGCCCTTCAATGCGCAGGTCTGCTCGCCATTCCCTCGCGAGCACGGGAAACCAGTTATTTCCACGACTCCGGCTGTGCGCCGTTCGACCGGGACTCCGTGACCCTCTATTTTCTACCCGTTCGCCAGGCGCCTGTCGATACGAGCGAATACCCATGTGGGAAACATCCGCCGGTTCGATGGACACGTGAGGCTCGCCGTCCGCTTCCGGTTTCGCGGGAGTCGTCGGCGAATTCGTACCCTTGGTCGGCACCGCCGAATTGCCGGCGGTTCACCTGCCGGCGCGCGGCATGACGCCGTCGCAGCAGGAGCCCGGTGAGCAATGCGGGCTAGAAGAACAGCGTGAATCCGCGTTCTATCGCCCAGGCGTTCAGCACCACCACCACAACCATAATCCACAGCATCCAGCGCAAGCAATTGTTCTGACCATTCATATTGAGTGGGATCCCAGGCACGCCGAACTCCGCGTGCCGATACCGATTCGCGCCGCATCTGCGTGCTGCTGGAGGTAAGGAAAGCCGCCGCAGCGGGCCCGACGCAATGGCGCCTGCCTGCTGAATCGAACCGGCCTCTCGGTAAATTGACGAAAAGCAATTTGCCTGCGGTGGCGGGCACCGCAGCCGAACGTGGAACGCGCGAATGCTGACCGGTCATCGAGGCTGTGTCGATACGTGTGGCCACGTGTATCGAATGATCGCCGGGGTGTCGGTGAAACCGGACGGACTCGGGACTGCGTTTATTGAATAAGACCGCAGATCCTGGCCATGTCCATCAGTTCGGGCAGGGAACCGGCCTCCATCTTGTCCCGGACGCGCTGTCTGTAGCCTTCGACGGTCCGGTGACTGATGTCCAGTTCGCGCGCGATTTCCTTGCTGGACAGGCCGGATGCGACCAGCGACATGATCTCCCGCTCGCGCGGTGTCAGGTGCTCCAGGCGCTTTGCCAGGTCGAATCTTTTCCGGAATTGCGCCTGATGCACCGCGTCCTGGGCCAGCGCCGCGCGTACGCGCTTGAGCAACTCCCTCGTGTCGGCCGGCTTCTCCAGAAAGTCCACCGCCCCGGCCTTCAGCGCCTTGACCGCCTTGGGGACATCGCCCTGTCCCGTGAGGATAATGATCGGGATAGGTACATCGCGCGCCGCAAGCAGTTGTTGCAGTGCCAGTCCGTCCATGTCCGGCAGACCGACGTCGAGAATCACACAGCCGCGCCGGCCGGGCTGGCAGGCCTCGGCGAAGGCGCCGGCGGAGGCAAAGGTTTCCACGTCGAAGCCTTCGGATTCCAGCAGCTGTTGCAGCGCCTCGCGCAACGGCCTGTCATCGTCGACGACGAATACCGTCCCGGCCGCAGGGTCGTATTGCTGCAATGTACATTCTGTCGTCACCACCGAAACGTCCTCGACGATGCCTTTTTTTGGCACGCTGCTCAGGCGCCCAGCAAACGGTTCATCTGCGCCACCAGTTCGTTGCTGAGGACCGGTTTGTGCAGCACCCTGCAACCGGAGTCCTCCATGTCGCGCATCGACTCCGGCGAGGTGTCTCCCGCCACCAACACCGCCGGCGTCGAGCGTCCCAGAATGCGTCGCGCGCGCCTGATGACATCGATGCCCGAACCCTCGGGCAATCGGTAGTCGGCGATGATCAGGTGCAACTCACCGCCGCTATCCCGAAGCCTGGCGAGTCCCTCCGCGCCGTTGGCGGCCGCCATCACGCGTAGGCCGAGATCCCGCAGGAGAAGGCACGTCGCCGACAGGACCGTGGGATCGTCTTCCACCACCAGAACGCGTGCGCCGGGCGGACCGGTGAATTCGATCATTGTACCCTTGGCGAGTTCGGTCGCCCGCGCCTCGGTCTTGCCGCCCAAGGGAACATCGATGGTGAACACCGAACCCTTGCCGGGCGTCGACCGGACGTCCAGCGGGTGTCCCAGGAGCTGCGCAAGGCTCTTGGCGACGGAAAGGCCCAGTCCGACGCCCTTGGTTCCCTGGCGCGCAGGGCCGTTCAGTTGGACAAAGTCCTTGAAAATGGCGGCGAGCGCCGCCTCCGGGATTCCCGGTCCGGTGTCCCAGACCTCGATCCCTAGCCGCTCGCCGCGCCGGCGGCAGCCGACCAGCACGCGCCCCTGTTCCGTATGCTTGACCGCGTTGGAAACGAGGTTCTGAAGGATTCTTCGCAGCAGGCCTGCGTCGCTGCGCACCATGGCAGAGCAGGGAGCCACCCGCAGACCGAGGTTTCGCACAGCCGCCTCCAATTCGAATTCCTGCCGCACCTCGCTCAGCAGATTCTCCATCGGGAAGACGTCGACCTTGGGTTTGATCACTCCGGTCGCGATTCTGTCCAGATCCAGGAACACGTCCAACAGGTGTTTCATGGATGACAAGGTCGCGCCCTGTCGTTCCACGACGTCGAGCAGTTCGGTGGCGCCGACCTTGCGAGCCAGTACGCTGTTGAGCAGGCTGAGCGTCTGCAACGGCTGGCGCAGGTCGTGGCTCACGGCGGACAGAAACCGGGTCTTGGCGTTGTTGGCGCGTTCCGCCTCTTCCTTTGCCGTCAACAGCGCCTGTTCGGAGTGCTTGCGCTGGGTGATATCCTGCGTGGTGCCGAAGCCGCCGCGCAGCGCGCCTTCCTCGTCGAACTCGAGTTCGGCCCGCTCGCGCACCCACTTCACCTCGCCGTCGACGATCAGGCGGTGCTCGATGTCGTAGGGGTCCCCGCGCAGGCCGGCCTGCCACATCCGGTCGACGTATTCCCTGTCGTCCGGATGCACCCTGGACAAGAAGGTCTCGTAGGTCAGCGGTGTGCCCTCGGGGATGCCGAAGATCCGGTGGTTTTCCGCGGACCAGGCGAGTTCGTTGCGCTGTACGTTCAGCCGCCAGCTTCCGATATGCCCCACGGCCTGCGCGCGGTTCAGGTCGGCCTGGCTGCGAACCAGCCTTTCCTCGGCTTTCTTGCGTTCGGTGATATCGTCGGCGGAAATCATGATGCCGCCGATCGCCCCGCTTTCATCCGTCCAGGGATGCACCGCGCAGCGCAGCCAGTGCCTGCTGCCGTCGGCCTGTATCCAGACGTCTTCGTCGTTCTTCAGAATCGCGCCCGCCAGCGCGTCCCGGTGAACCTGTTTCCAGGCGTCGGAAAGGTCGGGGTGAACCTCGTAATGATTCCGTCCGATCAGATCGCTGCAGCCTCTGCCGTATTCGGCGACCCAACGATGGCTGGTGGCAATATAGTTCAGGCGGCGGTCCAGCATCGCGATGCTGATCGGCGCCTGCTCTACCAGCAGGCGCAATTGCGCCTGACTTTGCCGCAAGGCTTCTTCCGCCCGCTTGCGCTCGGTGATGTCGTGCAGCATGAGCGTGTACATCGGGCCGTCGGTCGCCGTGGCCCGGAAAATCGAACCCTCGATGGGAAATTCCCGGCCATTGACGTGCAGGGCGCCGATCTCCCCGAAGGGCGCGCCTATTCGGCGCGCCACGTCGGTGGACTGCGCAAAATCGCGGACATGCTCCTCGAACGCGCCGCGCAGCCGTTCGGGGATCAGGCGGCCCAGCGGTTGGCCGACGGCGTCGGCCGCGCTCAGGCCGAACAGCCGCTCGGCGGCCGCGTTGAAGAACCGGATGCGCCGGCCCTCGTCCACCGAAACGATTGCATCCAGAAGCTGCGGTTCCGTCCCGAGGGATTGACGGTACATCTCAATACTCCATTTGGCGGAATTGTCTGGCGATTCGGTTCTGCGGCCCGTATGACGATGCGCACAGGATTGAAGATTTCAGCATCGATATGGATAGTTTAGCCGGTGCGGCGCTGCAAGGTACATGGAACGGTGGAAGATCCGGTCAAGAAACCGCTTGATTCGACCTGACAGTTGCACAAAAAACCCGCCGGGATTCGACCGAACCGGTTGTTGACGGGTTGCAGGGCGGGTAAGCGCACCCCGGGTGGAATTCACATCGGGTTGAATTTAACAGGTGTGCGCAGCCCAACCCACATTGATGCGATGATCGGGTTAAGGGGTCAATCCGGCGACCGCCGGCATCCAGCGCATCGACACGCATGTGGATTATTGAGACTTACGTAAATCGGTGGCAACCGCCCACCCACGCGTTGTCGTCCCGGACTGCGCCGGGATGACGGCGAAAATTGTCAACCCTTGATGCAGGCCTCAATAGTCGCTTCGGCCGCCCGTCGCGCCGCATGTCGCGGGCGCCTGTCCGCCGGGTTACCCGACAGCCGACCGGCGATTGAGAAACGCGCCCAGGGCGATGTCGAATTTCTCGATGTGAACCAGCGCCCAGCCTTTCAGATCGACCATCACGGCGAACGACAGCAACAGGTCGCCGTCGTGAAAGCGTTGGGCGAGATCGACGATGCGCCGAAGCAGCCGGTCGTGTTCGTCCTTGTGTTTGGCCAGGCCGGGAAACCCGGCGTCGGCCATCAGTCCTTCTTCATACTGGAAGTGAAACCGGGTGTGTTCGATCAGCGCATCGATCAGCCCGCCGAGGACATCCACCTTGCTGCCTTGCGCCATGGCGGTGTGGAGCTGGTTGATCAGATCGACGAGTCGCTCGTGCTGGGCATCGATTTCCGGCACGTTGACGCGTTGATCGTTTTGCAGGCTGATCAGTCCCATTCTGTCACCTCCGGCGCAGGGTTCGTTGCTCTGCGCGGCAATCAAGAAAAAGTCCGCTCCATAACCCGGGATAGTCGCGATCCCGACCCGAAACCCGAACCGGCGCAGGCGGGTATCCGGCGGTTTCAATGTGCCGCAGCCCGGTCTTCCCGGTACGACGACCTGATCGCAACTCCCTGCAGTAAAGGATCCTAGAGTAACAGGAATGCGCAGGGGATTTAATGCCTCCGCGGGCAGACTCAGTCTAAACTTCAGCCGCCGCTCCCGCAGCCGAACCGGCAGGCCGCTCGCGCGGCTTCGGCCGGCGCGAGACTGTCGAACTACCGCCGCCTGTGGGATCATCGGCGGACGCGCGGTCCGCCACCTGACAGCGCACCGCCAACCGACGCGAGGACAGTCCATGCTGACCAAGATCCTGCTGCCCGAAGCCGAAATACCGACCCACTGGTACAACGTCATCGCGGACATGCCGACGCCGCCCGATCCCTATCTGGGGCCCGACGGCAACCCGGTGCCGCCCGCGGCGATGACGGCGATCTTCCCGATGAGCCTGATCGAGCAGGAGGTCAGCGGCGAGCGCTGGGTGGCGATTCCCGAGCCGGTGCGCGCGGTGCTGCGGCTGTGGCGTCCGTCGCCGCTGTACCGCGCGCACCGGCTCGAAGCCGCGCTGAAGACGCCCGCGCGGATCTATTACAAGAACGAGTCGGCGAGTCCCGCCGGTTCGCACAAACCCAACACGGCCGTGGCGCAGGCCTGGTACAACCGCCAGGCGGGCATCCGGCGGCTGACCACGGAGACCGGCGCCGGCCAGTGGGGCTGCGCGCTGTCGCTGGCCGGGCAACTGTTCGGACTGGACGTGCGCGTGTACATGGTCAAGGTCAGTTACGAACAGAAACCCTACCGGCGCTCGCTGATGCAGACCTGGGGCGCGGAAGTGTTCGCCAGCCCCACCGCCATGACCGACGCCGGGCGGCGCATTCTGCAGGAGCATCCGGATTCCCAGGGCTCGCTCGGCATCGCGATTTCCGAGGCGGTCGAGGAGGCGGCGGGGCGCAAGGACACCAACTACGCGCTCGGCTCGGTGCTCAATCACGTGCTGCTGCACCAGACCGTCATCGGCCAGGAAGCGAAGAAACAGCTCGAACTGGTGGACGACTACCCGGACATGGTGTTCGCGCCCTGCGGCGGCGGCTCCAATTTCGGCGGCATCGCCTTTCCGTTTTTCGCCGACAAGGCCGCCGGCAAACCGGTGCGGCTGGTCGCGGTCGAACCCAGCTCCTGCCCGACGCTGACGCGGGGCGTCTACGCCTACGACTGGGGCGACGCGGTGGGTCTGACGCCGCTGATGCACATGTACACGCTCGGCCACGATTTCATGCCGCCCGGCATTCACGCCGGCGGTCTGCGCTACCACGGCGATTCGGCGCTGGTCAGCAAGCTGTACGACCAGAGCCTGATCGAGGCCGTCGCCGTGCCGCAGCTCGAGACCTTCGCGGCCGGCGTGCAGTTCGCGCGCACCGAGGGCATTCTGCCGGCGCCCGAATCCTGCCACGCCATCGCCGCGGTGGTGCGCGAGGCGCAGCAGTGCGCAATGACCGGCGAAGCCAAGACGCTGTTGTTCAATCTGTCCGGCCACGGTCATTTCGACATGACTGCTTTCGACAGTTACCTGAGCGGCGAGCTGGAGGATTTCGCGTATCCGGCGGAGGCGATCAAGGCGTCGCTGGCGCATCTGCCGAAGGTGGGTTAGGGCGGACGGCGCGGAATCGGCCGGATGTCGACGCAGGAGCCGTCATCGCTTTCCGACCGGTCATCGCGCGACGTCGTCTTCCAGGTGCGCGGCGTCACCAAGGTCTACCGCATGGGCGAAGTGCAGGTGCAGGCGCTGCGCGGCGTGGACCTGGATCTGTACCGCGGCGAATTCGTGGTGCTGCTCGGTCCCTCGGGCAGCGGCAAGTCGACCCTGCTGAATATCCTCGGCGGGCTCGACACGCCCACCGAAGGCAGCGTGCTCTACGGCGACCGCGACCTGACGCACGCCGGCGAGCGCGAACTCACCGCGTACCGGCGGTACCACGTCGGCTTCGTGTTCCAGTTCTACAACCTGATTCCGAGCCTCACCGCGCTGGAGAACGTCGCCGTCGTCACCGAGATCGCGCGCGCACCGATGCAGCCGGCCGATGCGCTGCGGCTGGTGGGTCTGGGCGAACGCATGGGCCACTTCCCGGCGCAATTGTCCGGCGGCGAGCAGCAGCGCGTCGCCATCGCCCGCGCCATCGCCAAGAAACCCGACGTGCTGCTGTGCGACGAACCGACCGGCGCGCTCGATTTCAACACCGGCATCCTGGTGCTGGAAGCGCTGCAGCGCGTCAATCAGGATCTGGGCACCACCACCGCCGTCATCACCCACAACGCCGGCATCGCGCGGATGGCCGACCGCGTGATCCGGCTGACCGACGGGCGCATCGGCGAGGTGACGGTGAACGCGCACAGGCGTCCGCCGCGCGAGCTGAGCTGGTAGATCGGCATGCGCGCCATCGACCGGAAACTCTGGCGCGACCTGTGGGCCATGCGCATGCAGGCACTGGCCATCGTCCTGGTGATCGTCGGCGGCGTCGGCGTCTTCATCATGTCGCTCAGCACGCTCGATTCCCTGGAGCGGACCCGCGACACCTACTACCGGCAGAACCACTTCGCCGACATGTTCTCCGGTCTCAAGCGCGCGCCGCTGGCGCTGGCCGACCGCATCGCGGCGATTCCGGGTGTCGAGAAAGTGGAAACGCGCGTGGTCGCCTACGTGAGCATCGACATCGAGGGCTTCGCCGATCCGGTCAGCGGTCATCTGCTCTCGCTGCCGGATAACAGCCGCGGCGTGCTCAACCAAATCTATCTGCGCGAAGGCCGCCTGTTCGAACCCGGCCGCGACGACGAAATAATCGCCAACGTGGAATTTGCCGATGCGCACCGACTGCGCCCCGGCGACAAGCTGCGCGCCACCATCAACGGCCGGCGCAAGGTGCTCACCGTCGTCGGCACCGCGCTGTCGCCGGAATACATCTATCCGATCGCGCCCGGCGCGATGTTTCCCGACTACCCGCATTACGGCGTTTTCTGGATGGCGCGCAAGCCGCTGGCGACGGCCTACGACATGGACGGCGCGTTCAACAACGTCACGATGACGCTGCGTCACGGTGCCAACGCGGAAGACATCATCGACCGCCTCGACGATCTGCTGAAACCCTACGGCGGCGTCGGCGCCTATGCGCGCAAGGACCAGTTTTCGAACCGTTTCCTGACCGAGGAGCTGCAGCAGCAGAAAACCATCGCCACCGTGTTCCCGGTGATCTTTTTCAGCGTCGCGGCGTTTCTGCTCAACGTCGTGATCAGCCGCCTGATCAGCCTGGAGCGCGAAGAGATCGCCGTGTTGAAAGCGTTCGGGTACAGCAACTTCGCCATCGGCCTGCACTACACCAAGCTGGTGCTGATCGTGGTCGGCTTCGGCGTGCTCGGCGGTATCGCGGCGGGCGTGGCCATGGGCAAAGGCATGGCCGCTGTGTACATGGACCTGTACAGCCTGCCGTACATGATCTACGTGCTGCGCCCGGCCGTGGTTGCGGCGGCGGCGCTGATCAGCGTGAGCGTCGCGTTGCTCGGCAACGTCCATGCGGTGCGCCACGCGGCGCGGCTGCCGCCGGCCCAGGCCATGCGGCCGGAGCCGCCGGGCATCTACCGCAGCGCGCTGGTGGAGCGGCTGGGCCTGCAACGCTGGTTTTCGCAACCGACGCGCATGGTGCTGCGCCACATCGAACGGCGCCCGTTCAAGTCGCTGCTGACCCTGCTGGGCATCGCGCTGGCCTGCAGCATCATGATGATCGGCGGTTTCCAGCAAGGGGCCATCGATCACATGGTGCAGGTGCAGTACGGCATGAGCCAGCGCGAGGATCTGATGGCGATCTATTCCGAACCGACTGCGGCCAATTCGCTGTATTCGCTGACCGGGCTCAAGGGCGTGGAACAGGCGGAAGGCGAGCGCAGTGTGCCGGCGCGGGTGCGTTTCGAGCACCACTTCTATCGCACGTCGCTGCACGGCGTCGAGCCCGGCGGCACGCTGCTGCGCGTGCTCGACACCGATCTCAAGCCCATCGACCTGCCGGACAACGGGGTCGTTCTGACCGATTACCTGGCGCAACTGCTGCACGTCTCGCCCGGCGACACGCTGACCATCGAGGCGCTGGAAGGCCGCCGGCCGACGCTGCGCGTGCCGGTCGCCGGCGTCACCAAGCAATACCTGGGCGTGAATCTCTATATGCGGCGCGCAGCGCTCAACCGGATGCTCGACGAGGGCGACGTGATCTCCAGCGTGTTGTTGCGCGTCGATCCGCGCTACCGGCGCGACGTGTATGCGCACCTCAAGGGCATGCCGCGCGTCGCCGGCGTGGTCGAACAGGAGTCGGCGATACAGACGTTTTACGCCACGCTCGCCGAGACCGTGCTGTTCTTCACGTTCATCTCGACGCTGCTGGGCGGCACGATCGCCTTCGGCGTGGTCTACAACAGCATGCGCATCGCACTGTCGGAACGCAACCGCGAACTGGCCAGCCTGCGCGTGCTGGGCTTCGAGCGCAGCGAGGTCGCCTATATCCTGCTGGGTGAACTGGCCGTGCTCACGCTGGCGGCGATACCGGTCGGCTTGGCGATCGGGTACGGCCTGTGCGCGTATTTGGCGTTTCGCTTCCAATCCGATCTGTACCGGATTCCGCTGGTGCTGACCAGCGACGTGTACGCCTTCGCGGCGCTGGTCGTGATCCTCTCGGCGGTGTTCTCGGGCGTCATGATCTGGCGAAACCTGGCGCATCTCGATATGGTGGCGGTCCTCAAGACCAAGGAGTGAAACAGTCCATGCGTTCGCCACTGGGAAAATACCCCGGCATGCTGGTCGCCGCCGTCGTCACCGCCGCGCTGCTGGTGTGGGGTTTGTGGCCGCAGCCGGTGCCGGTGGAGGCGGTGGCGGCAAAACGCGCGCCGCTCAGGGTGACGATCGAGGAAGAGGGCATGACCCGCGTGATCGACCGTTTCGTCATCACCGCGCCGGTCGCCGGCGTGGCCGGCCGCATCACGCTCAAAGCCGGCGACCCGATCGAGAAGGGCCAGACGCTGGTTTCGCTGACGCCGCCCGAGTCGCGCATCCTCGATCCGCGCAGCCAGGCCGAGGCCGAAGCGCGCATCTCCGCAGCGACGGCGTCGCTGGCATCCGCACGGCAGCAGGCCGATTCCGCCGCCGCGACCGCAAAGTTTCAGCAGCTCGAAGTCAAGCGCCTGCGTCCGCTGGGCGAGAAGGGCGTCGTCTCGCGCGAGGCGCTCGACCGCGCCGACATGCAGCAGCGCACCGCCGACGCCGCCCTGAGTGCCGCGCAGCACGCCGTCGATGTCGCACGCTACGAACTGGAAGCGGTCGAAACCGCGCTGCGCTACGCCGCCGGCGCCGCGACGCCTGAAGCGGGCGACCGCGTGCCCGTCCGCTCGCCGATCGACGGGCGGGTGCTCAAAGTCGCCCATGAATGGGAGGGGCCGGTGGTGACCGGCGAAACGCTGTTGGAAGTCGGCGATCCGAAGCGTCTTGAAGTGGCCGTGGACGTGCTCTCGGCCGACGCCGTGAAGATCAGCCCCGGCATGCCGGTCCGCTTCGAGCGCTGGGGCGGCGCCGAGCCGCTCGAAGGCGTGGTGCGCACGGTCGAGCCGATGGGTTTCACCAAGGTCTCGGCGCTGGGCGTCGAGGAACAGCGCGTGTGGATCATCGCCGATTTCACGTCGCCGCCCGAATTGTGGCAGCGTCTCGGCGACGGCTACCGCGTCGACGCGCACTTCGTACTCTGGTACGGCGACGACGTGCTGCAGGTGCCGGCGAGCAGCCTGTTCCGGCACAAGGACGGCTGGGCGGTGTTCGTGGTGGAAAACGGCCGCGCACAACGGCGTGAGGTCAGCGTCGGACAGCGCAACGCGCTCTACGCGCAGATACTCGACGGCGTGGCGGAGGGCGGGAAGGTCATCGATCATCCGAGCGACAGTGTCGAGGACGGGGTGCGGGTGGCGGGGCGGGGGGAGTGAGCGGTGTCGGTGTCGTTCCGGTGGACTGAGCAAACGCGCGGCAATGGCGTCGGGACCCTTTGCCGGACCTTCGCGGTGCGTCGGGGCGTTGGATCTGTTTGCATTTCGACGCTTCCGTACGTTGGAGAAGGGCAGCGCAGCTCCGCGGGAAGCCGTCAATGCCCTGGTGGTCAGCCGGGCAACAGCGCGGTGATAGCGGGGCGCAGGCCCGCTGATTGTGGTCATCCATGTCATGAAAAAAGAAAGAGTGCGTTCTGATATCCGCCGCAAAGCCGGTGAGGCGTTCCATGCCGATGTGCTGGACACCCCACAAATGACACTGCGCGGTGGCTACGCAGTGGACAGCTATGACGTTGCGCCATCACCTGACCCGGTTCTCGACAAATTGACAGATGCGTACCTTGAGACATACACGTTCTGGGGTCTCGCTTATCTCGACCCTGCGTCGTGGCGGTACTACCTCCCCCACCTGATCGACTATACGTTCCGACACATGGATGATCCTAAGATGGCGGTTGAAGGACTGCTCCATAATCTGCGGCCGCCGGATAGGGAGCCTCCACGACTCGCTTCCCTCACAGCAGAGCAGGAAGCTGTGATTGTTGCATTTCTGGAAGACGTGGCCTTCAGTGAAGACTCCGCGAACAGGGACTTTGCAAAACAGGTGCTCGAAGAATGGTGGATTCCCGATGCGCTTTACCGCAAGCGCTAAGCAAATAAAAGAATGAGACTATGCTTGTTGGTTTCGCTATTTCCGCTCGTACTTGGCGGATGTGCTGACACGCATCAGCTTATCCGCGATAGCTCGTCGGGAGTAGTCCACTTGGGTGCTGCCGACACTGTCTTCGTGGCAGTTCCAGCGGACGGCTTCTACGGGAGCGACATCTATAGAGGCTCTGGTCAAATGACGGCGCAGATTCTTTATGCAGCCTTGGCAAGACGCAGCCGCTCTGCGAAGGTCGGACGTTCATTTCAGAGCTTTGAGGAGGCGCTGGAGTCGGCTCGTGCGAACAAACAAAAATATCTTATGTATCCTTCCATTCTTCATTGGGAAGATCGTGCCACTGAGTGGTCGTCAATCCCGGACAAGGTGGAAGTCAAGGTGGAGCTGGTCGATGTGCCGTCAGGCAGTACCATCACGTCTGCCGTCATTAAGGGAAAAAGCGGTCTTGCCACCTTGGGTGGGGATCATCCACAAGACTTGCTACCTGAGCCGGCCGAGGAGTTCGTGTCGTCGCTTTACTGACGTCCAACACCTACGGAGGCCTCCATCTGATCCGATATGCAAAGCCCGGAACAGCGAGAACAGAGGCAGATGAAAGCGGCTTCTCGATCTGCTCAAAATGGTTCGAATAAATCACCAAGGCACATGAAAATAGCGCTGTCGACTATATTCAGAGCACGCGTTATGTTGCATGAAATGGATTGTTCGACAGGCTCGTTAGCCATCCAACGAAGGAAAAACATCAATGGCAATTCCCAAGCTCCAAGAGATCACGCTCCCCATGCTCAAGCTTGCAGCCGATGGGAAAGTGTGGTCTCTTTCGGGTGCGCGGGAAGAACTTGCCGGATATTTTCGGCTTGCGCTGGAGGAACAGGAGGAGCTGCTGCCCAGCGGCAGACAAGCGCGCTTTGCCAATCGAGTGGCCTGGGCAAAGGTCTATCTCCAGCGCGGCGGGCTGGTGGCATCTCCGGAACGGGCGCATTTCCAGATCACTGATCGGGGAAGAGAAGTGCTTTCAAACCCTCCAGACGAAATCTCCATTAATTTTCTGAGCCGGTACCCCGAGTTTCAGGAGTTTCGAAGCCGCCCGTCAAAGCAGGAGGTCTCCGAATCAGAGGACGCAGCCGAATCCGATAGTCCGGAAGAAGTCTTGGAGTCTGCCTACGTCACCATACGCAAGAATCCGGCCGCGGAAATTCTGGACCGGGTAAAGTCCTGTAGTCCCCGGTTCTTTGAGCATCGGGTCGTCGATCTTTTGTTGAATATGGGCTACGGCCGTGCCGGCGGAGGTACTGGAGAGTGCGTGGGCCAAGTCAGTGCTGAAAGCATAGATGGAATTATTTCAGAGGACCGGCTTGGCCTTGAGTTGGTTTACCTGCAAGCGAAGCGGTGGGAGGGAACTGTCGGACGGCCTGAAATCCAGAAGTTCGTCGGTGCACTGCACGGCCGAAGGGCCAGGAAGGGCGTGTTCATTACCACGGGTGCTTTTTCGGCGGAGGCGAAGGCCTACGTCGAGACCATTGATCCTAAAGTTGCACTCGTGGACAGCGCACAGTTGGCCGAGTACATGATCGATTTTGGCCTGGGTGTTTCCCTCGCCGGGGCCTATGAAGTGAAGAAGATCGATTCGGATTACTTCGAGGAGTAAATGGCTGACAGCAGCTTAATCTGACGGGTTATTGTGCTGGCGCACTAAAGCCGACAGGTTGAGCCGGGCGGCATGCCCCCATTGACATAGGCATACGGTGTACATATCTTGTATGTATGATTGAGTTCGAATGGGACCCAAGGAAGGATAGCGCCAATCAAAGGAAGCACGGCGTTTCCTTTGACGAGGCCCAATCCGTATTTTTCGATGAAAATGCGATTCAATTCTACGATGGAGGCCATTCCGAGCAAGAAGATCGCTTTATCATGCTTGGTCTGAGTCTGCGCTCAAGGGTCCTTGTTGTATGTCACTGTGAGCGCGCGTCAGGGAGGGTCATTCGAATCATTTCTGCCCGGAAGGCGACGAGTTCTGAATGCAGGTTCTACGGTAGGTGAAGTTATGAAAGCGGAATACGATTTTTCGAAAATGAAAAGCCGGAAAAATCCCTATGCGTCTAAACTGAAGAAGCAAGTGACGATACGCATGGGCGAGGATGTCATTGAATATTTCAAAGCCATGGCGGAGGAAACAGGGATTCCATATCAAAGCCTGATCAATCTCTACCTTCGCGACTGTGTGGCGAAAAATAGAAAGGTGGACATAAATTGGCTGAAGCGGGCATGACCGATGCGAAACCCACGCCGACGAAGCCGGGGAAATGATGGTGCCAGAGGGTGACGGGTGGGGAATATAGGTAACAAATGAGCCCAAGGACATGGGTTACACTTTGTGACGTTTCAGCCTGCCGTAGGCAGTGGCGGCCGAACTTGGTCTTGCAGGCGGGAACTAACAAGGCGCCCGACCCAGACCTCGCCGCCGCGTGGCTGGGTCCTTACGCGGCCCACGGCGCGATCGTCCCATTGACCCATTGGCGAGGAATGCGATGTCACGACTTCGAGTCCAGAGCTTTGCGATCTCCATCGATGGTTACGGTGCTGGACCGAACCAGGACCTCCGGAATCCGCTCGGCATCAGGGGACCTGAGCTGATGGAGTGGTTCTTCCACACACGTCTATGGCGCAGGATGCACGGCCATGACGATGGAGAGGCGGGGGTCGACAATGGAACGGCGGAGCAAGGTTTTGCCGGAATCGGTGCCTGGATTCTTGGGCGCAACATGTTTGGTCCGGTCCGAGGTCCATGGCCGGACGATAGCTGGAAAGGCTGGTGGGGCGACGAGCCGCCGTATCACACACCCGTTTTCGTACTGACACATCACCCGCGGGCGCCGCTCGGCATGGCGGGCGGTACGGAGTTCCACTTTGTCACTGAAGGCATTCACACCGCTTTGGAGCGGGCGATTGCCGCAGCGGACGGCCGCGATGTCCGCCTCGGAGGCGGCGTAGCTACGATTCGGCAGTATCTGCGCGCCGCCCTGATCGACGAGCTGCATCTCGCTATCAGACCGGTCTTGCTCGGGTCTGGCGAGCATCTCTTGAGTGGCATCGACATGCATGCCTTGGGCTACGAATGCACGAACTGCGTGGCGGGTGAACGTGCGACTCACGTCTTTCTGCGCAAGCGCACGTGATGCGTCCGGTTCGCTCGATGGGCCTCCTGACATTTGCTCGACATTACATCCAGAAGCGGCGCTCCGGGCCGCACGAGGCAACAAGACGGGCGGTGGAAATTGATTCTCATTGGTCGCCGCCCACATTATGCACAGCACGGTTTGACTGGCGGGCGTCTCACCTCGACCGTGTCACGCGCTCAAGAGAGAGATATTGTGAAGAAATGTCTAAGTAGCATCCTATCAATTCTTCTGACGTGCTCCGCCAACATTTCAAGAGCAGGTGAAGACCCACGGCAATTGGTCGAGTTGCCGGAAATGATGCGACAGCACATGCTGTCAAATATGCGCGATCATCTGCTGGCGCTGAACGAAATATTGACAAACATGGCAAAGGGTCAGCTCGACAAAGCCGCGGACATCGCCGAATCCCGCCTCGGGATGAGTTCGCTTGAGGCGCATGGGGCGAGCCATATGGCCAAGTTCATGCCGGAAGGAATGCGTGAGGCTGGCACCAGTATGCACAGGGCGGCAAGTCGTTTCGCACTGAAAGCGCAAGAAGGCGAGGTATTGCCCGCTTACAATGCGCTTTCGGAGGTCACCTCCGCCTGTGTCGCCTGTCATTCGGGTTATCGCATCAGGTGATGCAGGTATCGCCTGACTAGGCCGTCAATCCGGGCGCAGACATGCCCGTTCAACAGATGCGGGGAGAGTATCCGTGACTCGTCGTTACGCGCACGGACAAAGTGCCGCCGTGGCCGAACACGGCGTTGGTCCGGCGGAACGCGGTGGACGAAGCGCGGGAACTCAAGCGCCGGGGCGACGGCAATTCCTTTGTCTTCGGCAGCGCGGATCGCTGTGCGACGTTGGTTGAGCAGGGTTTGTTGGACGGGTAGCGTATCCTGCCGGCGCCCGTGATCCCTGGCAGCGGAAGACCGGTGTGCAGGCAGGGCCTGCCCCGGCGCAGGCTCAAGCTCGCCGAGGCACGAACGCTATCGTCCGAAGGGGTGCATCTCCGGTACATCAGGACCGGGAACGACCCCGTCTAGCAGGCCGTTGGAAAACGTTCATGCGGCGCGATCCGGCGTTGAAAACCGGCTCAAAATGTTCATGTACTGCGTGTACACTGCGCGTTTTCGCCAGTTTTCGCCTTGTCTCGCACGCACATGAATGTTTTTCAAGAACCTGCCAGGTTCGCGCAACTGAGCGCGCGCAATCCACTGCGGGGGTCCTGGTATGGATAGTACATCGCTGCTTCTCTGGGGAATGTTGTTCGGGGCGATCGGCCTGGGGTACTTTACCTATGGTAGAAAGCAAAGAGCCGCGGCGCCGCTGCTGGTCGGTATCGCCTTGATGGTTTTCCCGTACTTCGTGCCGAACGTCTACATGCTCGTACTCGTGGGTGCGGTCCTGATCGTATTGCCGTATTTCGTCAGGGTATGAAGTTGTTCAGGCAACAACCCTGAGCGGCAATCAGGGGAATGGACGTTCCCGACATTACGCGGCGCAATCCTTGGACCCCGGCGATTTGATTCCGATCATCCGACGCCTAGGTTCCAGGCATTCGGCGGCGCCGACCCGATTTGACTTTCCCGCCCGACGCCGGCGCGCAACCCGGTAAACCTTGGAAATGGGTCGGACCAGCGACTTATGCAGGGCGTCACGATGCGTGCAAATTGAAAGCAGCAGACCCTGCTCTCCGTTCAGGGGTGAAACGGTGTGCGCGCTTGACGGCCGGAATTGCGGGGACTATGTTTTAGCCTGAGCAGGTCGATTTCGGCTTCCTATTTTCGGGGGGCTTGCCCATGAAAAGCGTTTCCATAATGATTTCGGCCGTCGCGATCGGCGGGGCCGTTTTGGGGATCGTGCCGGCGTTTGCCGGTGAGGTTGCGGGTGCCAGACCGGGTGACGACGCCATGACCTGCGAGCAGATCGGCGCGGAACTGGCGCCCTATGTGCAACAGATGAGCGGTGCGTTCACTGCACTCGCTGGCACCGAGCAGGAACTGGTGGCGCGCGGCCAGGCGCGCGTCAAGGAATACGCGCCGGCGGCCGAGGGCATGACGGCAGCCGCGACCGCATCGACGGCCGACCCGACGGGTCTGTCGAGCAAGGCGGTCGGCCAGGCAGAGAATGAGATGCAAAAGCAGGCGTGGAACAAGTCCCTGGCCGAAGACAAGCCGCTGATGGATCAGGCGGCCCGGCAGACGAACGAAGCCGTGACCGAGGCTGCGCCGATGCAGTCGAATGCGCGCATACAGCGCCTGATGCAACTGGCACAGCAGAAGAACTGTCACTGACGAAACTTGGGGACCCTATACCGGTTGCGTTGACAAACAGGGCCGCACGGTCGCGGGCCGCCTAAATCGGCGCGTCTTTCAAGTGGACCTGACAGTGGCGTAAGAAAACCCGCCGGGATTCGGCTGAACCCGGTCGTTGACGGGTTACCTGGCGGGAAATGGCGCCCTGTGGCTGGAATTCACCGCGCATGAAATTCAACACGCCTGCATAGGTTGGCGCTGCGCAGCGCGAAGCCCAACGCGGGACCGCTGATCGTTGGGCTTCGCTGCACTCAGCCCATACCTACATTGATGCGATGATTGGGTATACTGTCCCCGGATTTCAGCGATGCGGGCACTGCCATGCAAGAACAGATACAGCGTCTTTTCCAGGCCATCGATGCCAAGGACAAGGCCGCGTTTTGCGCGTTTCTCACCGACGACTGCGTGTTCAGGTTCGGGAACATGCCCGCCGTCGAGGGCAAGACCGCCATCGAGCGCCATATCGGCGGGTTCTTCGATTCGATCGACGCGCTGTCCCACCGGCTGATCGACGTATGGAGCAACCGGGACGGCGTCGTCTGCCACGGGTGGGTCACTTATACGAGAAAGAACAAATCAGTGCTGAGGGTGCCTTTTGCCGATGTTCTGAAACTGAGGCAGGGCGCCATTTTCGAATATCTGATTTTCATGGACGTCTCGGCGCTGTACAGCGAGTGAAATCGGGCGGCGGCGCGCTATGCGCCCGGTGTCCTCCGCTCAATCCCGCACGATCGCACCGCACCGTTCCAGGTAGAGCAGCACCAGTTCACGGTTGCGGCTGGTGTTCTGGCGCATCAACTGCAGGACGGTGGGCCGGTGTACGATCACCGGACGATAGAGGATGGGTGCGTTGCCGGGCAGGCCGGTGCGCGGCTCGGGCGTGTGCGCCGCGGACACGGCGTCGTTGAGCAAAGTGATGATGCTGGTTTCGAGCGCCGCGGCGAGCCGTTCGATGTTGTCCAGACCGATGTTGTGTTCGCCGCGTTCGATGGCGCCGATGTAGCTGCGGTTGAGTCCACTGAGTTCGGCCAGCACTTCCTGCGACCACCCGCGGTCGGTCCGTAGCAGCCGGATCCTGCGTGCCAAGCGTTTCCTTGCCGATAGCTCCATGGCCGCCTATTACAAGTGAGCAGCCGGGCAGCGTCGACCGGTTATGGACGGCAATTAGGTGCAGATATGCGTCAGCCGAATGGCGTGCAGCGAATTATCCGGCGCTTGTCGCCGCGGCGGGTGTCCTGGTGTCAGACCTGTCGCCGCGTCACTTTTCCGCAACGTCGGGCGGCGGCGGCTGCTTCAGCAGCAGCATCGGATCGATGCGCGCGTCGTTCAGGCTCACGCTCCAGTGCAGGTGCGGGCCGGTGGCGCGTCCGGTCTTGCCGACGGCACCGAGGGTGTCGCCGCGTTTGACCCTTTGGCCCGGTTTGACATCGATGCGCGACAGATGGCAGTACATGGTGACCAGCCCCTGGCCGTGGTCGAGAAAGACCGTATTGCCATTGAAGAAGTAGCTGCCGGTGTCCAGCACTTTGGCGTCGGCCGGCGCATGCACCGGCGTGCCGTAGCCCGCGGCCAGGTCCAGGCCGCTGTGCGGTTTGCGCGGCTGGTCATTGAAGAACCGGCGCAGCCCGAACGGACTGCTCATCGGCGCCTTGACCGGCAGGTCGAACAGCATCGAATCCGGCTGCGCGTCGCGCCAGGTCGAGAACGCCTTTTCGATCCGTTTCGACTCCCGCCCGATGCGCTCCAGGTCCTGCTTCTCGGGATTGACCATGCGCTTGTTCTCGAGCTGCAGCCGCTGCGTTTCGTAGGTCTTGTCGCCGATCATAAAACCGATGCGCTGTTCCTTGCCGCCGGGCGGCCGGTACTGGAGATCCTGTTCGCCGGGTGCGGCCTCCAGCGGAATGCCGATCACGGCCCACCAGCCGTCGGCCTGGTGCAGCACCATGACGCGGTCTTTCCGGTAATAGACCGCCGGCGCGGTCTTCGAGTCAGGCAGGGGCACCAGCGCGATGCCGCCCGGCACCGGTTCCGCGTGCGGCAGTTCGACCGCGCCGGCCGGCGTCACCCTGAATGCGCCGAACAACGCGAGGATCGCCAGCAATGGTTTGAATGAGGGGCGCCGGCGGATTGGTGGGGTGTCGCTGTTCATAGGGCTTCGATGACCTCGACGATGCTGATGATGCCGCCTTTCTGCAGGCGGGTTTCCAGTTGCATACCGGGTGAAACGCTGGACGCGTCGCGCAGCACGCGCCCGGTCGCGCGCTCGCGCGTGATGGAATAGCCGCGCTCCAGCGTCGCGAGCGGACTGACAGTATCCAGCGTGCGCGCCGCCAGCGCCAGCCGGCCGCGCGCCTGTTCCAGCGTCTGGCCGATGGCGTGCCGCAGGCGTTGCAGCAGCAGTTCGGTCTGCTGCCGCAAGCGCGCCAGCCGGTGGCGCGGCGTCTGCTGCAACAGGCGCGCGCGCAGCGCGAACAGGCGTGCGTGCGTGCCGGCGAGCTGGTGGACGGCCGCGCGCCCCAGGCGCTGTTCGAGTTCGTCGATGCGCTGATTCTGTTGCGTCAGCCGCCGGCGCGGGTGCTGCTGGTCGAGCCGCCGGCTGACCCAGGCGAGGCGTTCGCCGCACCGTTGCAGGTGTTTGCCCAGCGCGCGTTCCAGCCGCCGGCGGCTCTGCGTCAAGCCCTGGAGCAGGTCGCCGGCGTCCGGACTGAGCAGTTCGGCCGCCGCCGAGGGCGTGGGTGCGCGCCGGTCGGCGACGAAATCCGTGATCACCACGTCGACTTCGTGGCCGATGGCGCTGACGATCGGCAGCGTGCAGTCGAACACGGCGCGCGCGACGCGCTCCTCGTTGAACGGCCAGAGGTCCTCCAGCGAGCCGCCGCCGCGGGTCAGCAGCAGCACGTCACACTCGGCGCGCCGGTCGGCCGTACGGACGGCCTTCTCGATGCCGGCGGCGGCGCCTTCGCCCTGGACCAGGGTCGGATAGAGGATGATTTCCGCAGCCGGGAACCGGCGCCTGAAAACCGTCAGTACGTCGCGGATGGCCGCGCCGCTGGGTGAGGTGATGACGCCGATCCGGCGCGGCAGGGCGGGCAGGGCGCGTTTGTGCGCCAGGTCAAACAGGCCTTCGGCGTTCAGGCGCTGTTTGAGCAGTTCGAAGGCCTGCCGCAACGCGCCGTCGCCGGCTTCCTCCAGGTGTTCGATGATCAACTGGTAACCGCCGCGCGGCTCGTACAGGCTCACCCGGCCGCGCGCCAGCACCTGCATGCCTTCCTCCAGCCTGATCCCGAGCCGGTCGCCGCGGTTCCTGAACAGCGCGCAGCTTATCTGCGCGCCGGCGTCCTTGAGCGAGAAGTAGCGGTGCCCCGAGGAGGGGCGCGCCAGATTGGAAACCTCGCCTTCCACCCAGATCAGGCGGAACGCCTTTTCCAGCAGCTCGCGGGCTTCCCGGTTGAGCCGCGAAACCGTGTAGATATCACGCCGCGGCGCGGTGTTGTCACCGATGGGCATGCGCCTATCATACGCCAATCAGATTCCCTGCGCCCGGCCGCGTGGTTTACCCGAAGCGGCGCAAAACCTATAATGGCCGGCTTTACAGTGCCCACCGCCGGCGGTCGCCCCATGCTGAGAATCTCCGAGGAATCCCTGACGTTCGATGATGTTTTGTTGCTGCCCGCACATTCGCTGGTGCTGCCGAGAACGTCAGCCTCAAGACCCGGGTGACCCGCGACATCGCGCTGAACATACCCATCCTGTCGGCGGCGATGGATACCGTGACCGAGGGGCGTCTGGCCATCGCGCTGGCGCAGGAAGGCGGCATCGGCATCGTGCACAAGAACATGACCGCCGAAGGCCAGGCGGCCGAAGTGCGGCGCGCCAAGAAGTTCGAGAGCGGCGTCATCAAGGACCCGATCACGGTCACGCCCAACACCTCCATCCGCGAAGTGCTTGAACTGACGCGCGCGCACAATATCTCCGGCGTGCCGGTGGTCGAGTCCGGCAAGCTGGTCGGCATCGTCACCAACCGCGACACGCGCTTCGAGACGCGCTTCGACGAACCCGTTTCGCGCATCATGACCGGCGGCGACAAGCTGGTCACCGTCAAGGAAGGCGCCGAGAAGCACGAGGTGCTGAGACTGCTGCACGAGCACCGCATCGAAAAGGTATTGGTGGTCGACGACCGCTATCAGTTGCGCGGCCTGATCACCGTCAAGGACATCCAGAAGGCCAGCGACAAGCCCAACGCGTGCAAGGACGACTACGGCCGGCTGCGGGTCGGCGCGGCGGTGGGCGTCGGCCAGGGCACCGACGAACGCGTCGCGGCGCTGGTCGAGGCGGAGGTCGACATCATCGTGGTCGATACCGCGCACGGTCATTCGCAGGGCGTGCTGGACCGCGTGCGCTGGGTCAAGAAGCATTTTCCGCAGGTCCAGGTCATCGGCGGCAACATCGCCACCGCCGCCGCGGCGCTGGCGCTGGTCGACGCCGGCGCCGACGGCGTCAAGGTCGGCATCGGTCCGGGCTCGATCTGCACCACGCGCATCGTCGCCGGCGTCGGCGTGCCGCAGATCAGCGCGGTGGCCAACGTGGCCGCGGCGCTGCGCAATTCCGGCGTTCCGCTGATCGCCGACGGCGGCATCCGCTATTCGGGCGATGTGGCCAAGGCCATCGCCGCCGGTGCGCACTCGATCATGGTCGGCAGCATGTTCGCCGGCACCGAGGAAGCGCCGGGCGAGGTGGAGCTGTATCAGGGGCGTTCCTATAAATCCTATCGCGGCATGGGTTCGCTGGCCGCGATGTCCTCGCAGCAGGGTTCCAGCGACCGCTATTTCCAGGACGCCAACGACGCCGACAAGCTGGTGCCCGAGGGTATCGAGGGCCGCGTGCCGTTCAAGGGGCCGCTGCAGCCGGTGGTGCACCAGTTGCTCGGCGGGCTGCGCTCCAGCATGGGTTACACCGGGTGCAGCACCATCGAGGAAATGCGCACCAAGCCCGAGTTCGTGCGGGTGACCAACGCCGGCATGACGGAAAGCCACGTGCATGACGTGCAGATCACCAAGGAAGCGCCGAACTATCGCGTCTAGTGGAGTTGATTAACCGCTAAGGACGCTAAGGACGCGAAGATCAAGACATCTGACCGCAAACGCGTGCCAAGGCGCGTGAAGGACTCGTCCCCACGACAACCGGGTGTACCTGCGCTTGGAGCGCGCGGGCGAGGGGGAATTGCCGGGCGCTTGCCGACGCCGCGTCGTTCGTTCGAACTCCGCTGTCGCGTGAACATCGAGCGAGCCTGATGTGGGGCCGAAGTGCGGAAGGCGGTCATAGCCCGACGTTCGTTCAGTTGACGTTTCTTACGGTTTACACCTTAGCGTGCCTTCGCGCGCCTTTGCGGTAAAATCTTTTTGCCAGAGGATCGCCTCCGTGTCCGCACATGACATTCACGCCCACCGAATCCTGATCCTGGACTTCGGTTCCCAGTACACCCAGTTGATCGCGCGGCGCGTGCGCGAAATCGGCGTGTACTGCGAGATCCATCCCTGGGACGTCGACGAGGAGCACATCCGCGTGTTTCACCCGCACGGTGTGATCCTGTCGGGCGGGCCGGAAACCGTGACCGCCGGCGACGCACCGACGGCGCCGGCGCTGGTGTTCACGCTCGGCGTGCCGGTGCTCGGCATCTGCTACGGCATGCAGACCATGGCCGCGCAGCTCGGCGGCCGCGTCGAAACCGCCGCGCACCACGAGTACGGCTATGCGCAGGTGCGCGCGCACGGCCACACGCGGCTGCTGGCGGATATCGAGGATCACACCAGCAATGAAGGATACGGACTGCTCGACGTCTGGATGAGCCACGGCGACCGGGTGATCGACCTGCCGCCCGGCTTCAAACTGATGGCCGGCACCGACGCCGCGCCGATCGCCGCGATGGCGGATGAGGACCGCGATTTCTACGGGCTGCAATTTCATCCCGAGGTCACCCACACGCGCCAGGGCGGGCGCATCCTGCGCCGCTTCGTCGTCGACATCTGCCGCTGCGACGCATTCTGGACGGCCGGCAATATCATCGACGAAAGCATTCAGGCGATGCGCGAACAGGTCGGCGACGAGGAAGTGCTGCTGGGGTTGTCCGGCGGCGTCGATTCCTCGGTGGTCGCGGCGCTGCTGCACAAGGCGATCGGCGATCAACTCACCTGCGTGTTCGTCGACACCGGACTGTTGCGCCACCAGGAGGGCGACCAGGTGATGGCGACCTTCGCCGAACACATGGGTGTCAAGGTGCTCCGCGTCGACGCCGAGCGGCGCTTTCTGAAAGCGCTCAAGGGCGAGGCCGATCCCGAGCGCAAGCGCAAGATCATCGGCAATCTCTTCATCGACGTGTTCGAGGAGGAGGCCGCGAAACTGAAGAACGCGCAATGGCTGGCGCAGGGCACCATCTATCCGGACGTCATCGAATCGGCCGGCGCGAAAACCGGCAAGGCGCACCTGATCAAGTCGCACCACAACGTGGGCGGCCTGCCCGAGCACATGAAACTCAAGCTGGTCGAACCGCTGCGCGAACTGTTCAAGGACGAGGTGCGCAAGCTGGGTGTCGAGCTGGGGCTGCCCTATGACATGGTCTACCGGCACCCGTTTCCCGGTCCGGGACTCGGCGTGCGCATCCTCGGCGAAGTGAAGAAGGAATACGCCGACCTGTTGCGGCTGGCCGACCATATCTTCATCGAGGAACTGCGCAGCAACGATCTGTACGACAAGACCAGCCAGGCGTTCGCCGTGTTCCTGCCGGTGAAGTCCGTCGGCGTGACCGGCGACGGGCGTCGCTACGATTACGTGGTGGCGCTGCGGGCGGTCGAAACCATCGATTTCATGACGGCGCGCTGGGCGCATCTGCCCTACGACTTCCTCGACCAGGTGTCACGTCGCATCATCAACGAGATCAAGGGCATTTCGCGCGTGACCTACGATATCTCCGGCAAACCGCCGGCGACCATCGAGTGGGAGTAGGCCTGTTACATAAGTTATTGTTATTAAACGAAAACATAACACTCTCTGAGCATGTAAATCACACGATCAACGAGTAGGCGAATCATGAATATCAATGACTTGGCCGAGCTTGGTCAGGTAGTTTTCATTTCCGATGGTATTTTTGATGGTATCGAAGCTGGCCGGTCGTCGATCTATGCCCACCACTAGGATTCCTGCTGACGGCCAGGGGCGGTACCCCATTCCCGATAAGCACTTTGTCATTGGACAAATCGTGCTGGAACCCTGGACTTTATTAGGTGTAACAGCAAGAAACGTCAAGTAAGCGAGTTATTGACAAATGTCGCGCCAACACCTAAGTTAATTAGGTGTCCACGCAACAATCGTCAAACATGAAGATCCGGGATTTTTTCCGCAACAACCCGGTGTTTCGGCATGAGGCATTTGCGGCCTTCCTGGAGGCCGGTGGACCTCGTAGTACAAAGACCCGGGAAGCGCTGCTGGCCTACCACGTCAACGCGGGTCACCTGCTACGTGTCCGTCGCGGTCTGTATGCCGTCGTGCCGGAGGGGCTCAGCCCGGAAAGTCATCAAGTCGATCCGTACCTGCTGGGGGCACACATGACGGATGACGCCGTGCTGGCCTACCACAGCGCCTTGCAGTTTCACGGCAAGGCCTATTCCGTGCATCGCCGATTTTCCTATCTCTCCCGGTACAGCCGGCGTCCTTTCGTGTTCCAGGGACAGGAATTCGTCGCCGTGCCGTTTCCGAAGGCATTGCAGACCGGTCAGGCCGAGCTGCTCGGGGTCGAGACCCACAAACATGCCGGCGGACAGGTGCGGGTCACCCATCTTGAACGCACGTTGGTCGACGTGCTCGTGCGTCCCGACCTGGGCGGAGGATGGGAGGAGGTGTGGCGCTCCCTGGAATCGGTCGAGTACTTCGATCTCGACCAGGTGATCGACTATGCCCTGAGACTTCACAGTGCGACCGCGGCCGCGAAGGTGGGATTTTTTATCGAGCAACATCGTGAAGCGCTGATGGTGGATGAGGCACGTCTGGATCTGTTGCGAATGCATGTGCCCAAGCAGCCCTGTTACCTGGACCGCAGCCGCAGGAAGTCCGGTAAACTGGTTTCCTCCTGGCGATTGGTGGTGCCGCCGGCCGTTCTGGCGCGTAGCTGGGAGGAGGGTGCATGAATCTTTCGCTCCAGGATATCCAGGCCGAGGCTGCGGCGACGGGGTTTCTGCCGGAAACGCTGGACAAGATCATCCGTCTGATCGGGTTGCTGGATGCCTTTAGAAGTCATCCGTTCCTCAAGAATCGCGTTGCTTTGAAGGGCGGCACGGCGCTGAATTTGTTTGTCTTCGACCTGCCGCGATTATCCGTTGATATCGATCTGAACTATATAGGCTCCGCGGACCGGGAAGTGATGCTTGCCGAACGGGAGAAGGTCGAGCAGGCGATCATGGCAATCTGTGGGCGCGAAGGATTTACGCTACGGCGCGTACCGCAAGAACACGCCGGCGGTAAATGGAGGCTGGGTTATACAAATGTGCTTGGCCGCAATGCCAATCTTGAAATCGATGTGGTCTTCACCTTGCGGGTTCCATTATGGCCGGTACAGGTACGGGACTCCCATCCGGTAGGGTCGTTTCAGGCGCGCAATATACCGATCCTCGATATTCACGAACTCGCGGCGGGAAAACTGGGTGCGCTCTTTTCCAGGCAGGCGAGTCGCGATCTGTTTGATGCGCATGCACTACTCAGTCGCAGCGAGCTTGAACGCAAAAAGCTGCGGTTGGGTTTTGTCGTGTATGGCGCGTGCAGTCGTAGGGATTGGAGAACCCTGTCACTTGACGATATACGCTGCGATCAGAGGGAGCTTCAACAGCAACTGATACCTGTTCTGCGCGGTGATGCCGTTCCCGTATCCGGCGAAATGAACGACTGGATGGAACGCTTGGTCTCTGAATGCCGGGATCGGTTATCGTTGGTGTTGCCATTCGAGAAACATGAGCGTGACTTTTTGGACCAGGTCCATGACCAGGGTGAAATTATTCCTGAACTTCTGACTGGTGACGACGAGCTGGCAGCGCGCATCCGTCACCATCCGCAGTTACTTTGGAAAGTGAAGCACGTCCGAGAACATAAGAGGCTCCCCCTTGATTGAGATTTACGTCGCTTCAGCGGGACTAATGATTACCGAATACTGGGTCCATGACTGAGCGCGATCCGTTGTTGGAGTTGAAGGCTGAAAACGCCCGCTTGATCGCACTGTTGGAAGCGAACGGCATTCAATGGCGCGCACCGCCGGAGCACGTACCACCCCCTTCGACGCCGGAACCCTCGCGGTTTTCCACGGACGAGAAGGTGGCACTGTTTCGCCGCTTGTCGCGTGCCGACCAGCCGGCAACAACGGCCCCGCAGCGGGCCGCGCTGCGACCTTCGGCGCCGGCCTGATCCAGGTGCCGGTCGCCTGCGGCGCCTCGGATTAATGCCCACCTGTTGGACCGGTTCGCATAACCGGCTCGCCACACCTTCCGCAAACGCCCCCAGATGTGATTCAACGCCGGCGCTTCAGTCCCCGGCAACGGCATCGACCCGACCGGCGCCGGTGCAACCCGTGCACCTGTGCGGGAAAACAAGGTGCGACCGCATTTGAACCCGATCGTGCGCAACAACGACACAAACAGTGACATCAACCTGATCGGATATTGAAGGAGGCAAGTCATGAAGACGCATCTCTCGTCCAGGCGCAGTGCAATGCGTTCCGGAGCCCTGGCCGCCTTTCTCGCCGGCCTGCTTTTCGCCCCTGTTCTGCAGGCCCAATACACTGTGGGCGTCTACGCCAACGCGTCGCCGCTGGGCGCAAGCGCGGACCTCCACGACGTGGAGTCGGTGCAGCCCGACATGACGCTGTTCCAGAAAAGTTATTTCGTCGACTACGACTGGCTTCGGGGAATCGTCAAGCAGGCGCTGCAAGACAAAATCACCCAGTCCATTCAGCAATCCAAGACCATTGACTGCCCCTTTCCGTGCGACGAAGTGCGCTGGTCGGTGACGCCGACCGCGGACATTGTCTTTCTCGACAAACAGCAGCCGGTATTGACCCTGTTGAGCAGCTCGCAAAACGCGGTCCGTGTCAGTTTGAACACGAACGTCAAGACGACGCTGCACGTCGCGTTCACCGGCGAGGCCGATGTGTGGCCAATGTATCCGACGCCGTTGGGCCTTTTACCTGGCGCTAAAACAGAACATGTTTCAAAGTCGATCACGGTGGATATCGCAGTGACGGGCGCCATCGCCGCGCAGGCGGATGTTTATCTGTATCCGGACGTGAAGGTCGACAACGTTTCGGTGCAGATCCTCCAGGATGTGCATACGGACGTCAACGGCATACCGTCGACACTGGCGCTTATGGGCGCGACCGCCGGCAGCGTGATCGGATTCACCCCGGGAGGTATCGCCAGCGGCGGCCCGCTTGCCTGGGGATTCACCGCGGCACTGTTCGGCGACAAGGCAGGCGCGATTTTGCAGGGCGAACTTGAATCGCTTATCGATCTTTACGTCGCCAGTGCGCTGGCCGACGGACAGGCCAAAGTCATGACGGAATTGCAGTCCTTGCTGGGCAACGTGCAGCAGATCAACAACGTCAAGAATCAATTCATGAACACCCCGATCGCCGGCCTGAACGGTTCGCTCAATTCCCTGAAGAATCAGATGGGGCTGGACCTGGACGTGCGCACGGTGAAATCCGGGACGGATGTCAAGACCATTGTCACTGCGCGGTACAACGGCCGGCCCAACGGCGGCAAAGTCAACGTCAATTTCGTGCTTCCCGAAGAACGCTGTGTGCAACTGCCCGGCAACAAGCACATGTTTGAGCCCCATAACAAGGACATCGCGGTCGGCCAGTCGTGCCAGGCGCTGTTCGGCGGCGGTGTGACACCGCGTGCCTTTCTGGGAGAAACACCGCCGGCCACTTCCATGTCCAACTGGAAACCGGGCGGTACGGTGAGCTTCAAAGGTGTGGTGAAACACTATTCCCTGCCCGCCGGTCTCGACCTGAAGACAGGTCAACCGACCGGCCATTTCACCAACAATGGGTGGCTCGTCTGCGAGGCCGAGATCAACACGCTGCCGCAGGCCGGCGTTGTCGAGCTCGATTTGAACGGTAAGCTGGCCGTCGCGCTGACCGACGCATATAACCAGAACCACCGTTTTCTCTATATCAGCGGCCGGCAGGTCAGTGTCGGCGGCACCGGGACCTGCGACGGGGTCGAAGCCAAAGGTGTTCCCGAAACCGGAAAGCCGAAGATCATCAGCGATAGACTGGACTGCCCGCAGTGCCTCGACAAACTCCGCAACCCGATGGGCGAACAGGTGCAGACGCTGACCGGCCGGAGCATGTCGCCAAGCCAGGTCGTTCGAGGGGTGCATGATTCGCAAACTCAGATTCAAAACCCTGCCGGATTCATGGGACGCTCAGCGCCGTTGCAGCCGGGCATCCAGGGAGGCCAGTTCTCTGAAGGCGTACCGACGGGACAGATGCGACCGCGAGACGGTTTCGCCGGCGACATGGCTTGGACGCGACCGGGACAGGCACCCGGCGCCCTGAACCAGCGCAGGTCATCGCCGCAGGCAATCAGCGACGGACCGCTCCAGCCGCGCACTGCGCCGCCAACGGTTCGGAATGAGCCTGAACAGCAGGCACCCGCGTTCGGACCTGCCGGGAAAGGAATCGTTAACCGGAACGCCAAGCCCGGCGGCATCACTCGGTCCCCGTCAAAGGCACCGGCATCCCAGGGTACGCCGCTCCAGCCAGATGCCGGTCAGCGACCTGGTGCGGCCCTCTGATCAACGCCAGCCGGACGACAGGGTTCACGTCCGGCGTCGTGCAGGCCGCTCAACGGCTGCGCGTCAGCGTGGCCGGCAAGCCGGTCAGGGGAGTGAAGTTGTCGCTCGACTTCGGTCTGCCCGCCGGTATCGGCGAGCACCTGTCCGTCGAGTGCGTACAGGGCGCGTGCAGTGGCCGGCAGTGGGCCGGTGACACGCAGAGCCGGTGGAAAATTCCAACCGCCTGGATCGCCAAGGCCGGTGCCTATCGGCTCAAAGTCAGCGTCGGCGGGGCAAAGCAGGAAGTTGCCTTCAACGTCGCAGAATGAGAAAGCGCGACCTGTAACAGCGTGCGCCAGGACCTTCCCGGGATTCTCGGGAACGTCCCGGCGCGTCTGAGCCGGGCATAACGGCTGTATACTCAGGGGAAGAACGATCGGGTAACCGCCTCTCAGGGAGGGTCGCCAGGAACGTCAATTACACCGGCGCGTGGGTTCAGACCCCCGAGACTTCCGGTCGGCGTCGCCCGCCTGCATGGACCGCCGGCTGGACCAGGCTTTGAGTAACGGCTTTACCGCGTTTGAACCGGCTAAGCCGTGGCAGCGAACGTAATGACCGGTATCCTGGTTTCACCTTGATCCACTGTCTCCCAGGGTACCATGGTCAAGGTCACTATCCAGGGCACGGGCGTGTGCACCGTATTTGGCGAGACCAACGGCGCCGGCGGCAAGGCGGACCAGGCAAGGGTTGCAAAGGTGACTCACACGGATCGGGGATCGTGGCCAGCCAGGGAAACCGCCTGCTGCCTACGCTGCCATCCGGCGTTCAGATTTGAACCCGAATGGAAACACCAACGACGCAAGGAAGGAACCCGACACCAACACTGATGCCAGGAGGGAAACCATGACCACACACCCTGTCTCCCGGTCCCGTACCAGACCTTTTACAGCCATCATTCTGGCAGTCCTTTGCACCGCCTTCCTGGCCGGCCCCGCTGCGGTAGCGGACGTGACATTAAAGCAGCTGCCCAGGGCACCGGTCCGGCCCACCACGCCTCAGCTCAGCCCGGAGGTCCAGAAGGACGTCATCGGCCAGCAGAAGCTCTTCGACGGCGGCATCCTGCGCCTCATGACCGCCTGGCCCGGTCCGCCTTACGTGAAGGGCGTGCAGATGAAGATCCACGTGGTGATCAGTGGCACCTGTCCCAAACTATTCGTGGACTGGGGCGACGGCAGCCTCGGCACCTACACCAACAAGAGTACCTGGCAGTTCCCGCACACCTACCAGAAGGCCGGCATCATGGGTGTCCGGGTGTGGGGCGAAGGCTGCCTGGGCGAGGCAAAGGGTCAGTACGTGATCCACCAGTCCGCCCCGACTAACGCGATGCCCGCTATTCCCGGTTTTTCCTCGTGTCCAAACGCCGGGATCACCCGAGTCATGGGCAAGTTCGGTGTTGTCATGAACGAGTTGAGCAAGTCTTCAGACAATGTTCTGTTGACCGGCTGCGGTTTCGGCACCCAGCCGGGCAAGGTGGAGCTACTGGGTCGCCAGTTGGGGTCCGGTCTCAGCCTGGCATACCCGTTTCCGAAACGTCTCGGAGCCAAGGTGCTGGAATGGACGCCGAATTCGATCTACGTGCAGATCCCCTTGCCTCAAGTGCTGGTGGCGGATCAGACGATCGACATCCTGGTCAGCCCGTCCGAATCACTCACCCCCCTGCCCAGGTACGGGATCTTGTGGCGGGCGCAACGGGCCACCCACGAACTGTCTTCCGACGAGGTAAAAATCCATTGCGGCCTTGAGTCCTCGGATTGCCCGCACCTCCCGGCGGCGACCTTTTCGGCCACTCACGGCTGCGTACCGAAAGGCACGGTCACGAAGTCATTCGACACCGTGAAGATCGGCCCGCTCGCGAACGGTTGGGTGACGAAGCGTGTCTCGTATTGGTTCGCCGGCCCGCGTAACGGTGCCATCGCGGGATACTCGGGCTTCCAGCCGGGCCAGGCTGAGGCCACTATCCGGGTCGACTACACGCTCCCGTACGAGGAGGAGGGAGAGGCTTGCTACACCCTCGCCTATACCATGAACGTGGAGATCGAGGGACCCGCCGGCATCCCTTACCAGTACAAGTCCGCCAGCGTGAAAGGCACATTGCTGCCGCCGCTTGCCCCGTGAAGTGGACGCTGCTGTTGGCGACGTTCCGGCCAACGAACGGCACCGGCTCCCGGCCGACGACAGGGAGGTCGTCCCGGGACAAAATACCGGCCGGTGCGCCGTCGGGACCCGTCACCGGAAACCACCGAACGCCCGCCTTATGCACCGTCTTCGTGATCCCGGCGAGGTCATTATCCGGCACTCCGGTATGAACCTGATCGAAACGCACAGCGGCGTAGCAAGGGAGTTCGATACCGGCGCTGATAGCAGGAGGGAAACCATGAACAGATGCGCATTCTTCCGGGCCGATGCCGGCCCTTTTAAAGCCCTCGCGCTCGCAGTCCTCTGCGCCGCCTGCCCGGTCGGTACCGCCCCTGCAGCGAACGTGACGATCGAGCAACTGCCCAGGGTGTCAAGTCAGCCCGGTGAACCCCGGCTGAACGAAGAGGCGCTGACGGGCGTGGCGCAACCGCCACCCAAGCCGCCTGGTCGACCCAACGAGCCCCAGCTCACCCCGGAAACCCGAAAGGGCACGACCCAGCACCTGCTCGGGACACCGATCCGGCCGTCCGCCCCGGACCCCGGGCTGCTGGAGTTCGCGCCCTGTCACCAGCCCGGGATCAAACGGGTCGCGCGGGTCGTGGGCAAGTCCACCGCCGTTGTGAGCGCGCTGCACACCCACGATCTGGTTGCCCTGATCGGGTGTGGCTTCGGCGACCAGTCCGGCAAAGTGGAGTTGCTGGGCCGCCTGCTGGGGTCCGTGGCAAATCCGTTTCCGGAGCGTCTCCCGGCCAAGGTCGTCGAATGGAGGCCGAATGCAATCCTCGTGGAGATTCTCCCGCCGGAGGTCCCCGTCACGGACCAGAGGATCGACATCCTGGTCAGGCCACCCGCCACACCCGTTCCCCCACCCAAGTACGGGATTTGGTGGCGCAGCGCACCCTGGTTCGTTCCGCCGACATGGTAGAGGATCTTGCGCCGGCGGGCCCGCCCCTTAACCTCAGCAACCGGAGTCGGCCACGCTGCCGCCACCGACCGCCGGAGCCTGCCCCCTGGGTTCAACCATTTCACACGCCGCCCATCAGTCCCAATATCAGGCCGCAAATGCAGCGTTGATGTCCCGGAGCAGCGCGAAGGTAATGAACGGACCTTTACCCATCCACGGACGACCGGCCCGCGGGCGCGGCGCGTCAGCCGGGTCGGCAAGCGCGTCCGATGCACAAAGCGGTCACGCGGTACCGGGGGTACCCACCGGTTTCCGAAACACGGATATACCCTGAAGCCATGGACAGGTTCGCGTGGATCGGAACGCTCGCCACAGCAATTGCATTGCCGCTCGTCTTCGGTACCCTGCGGCTCCTGTTTCCGGCGCGCCCTCCGGCAGAAGACGAACGAAGCATCGAGGAACTGAATAAAGCGTTCCTTCCCTGGCTGCGCTTGGTCGTCGTCCTGTGGCTGTTCGTCTTCACGCCAGTCGCCGGCTGGCTCTGCTGGCAGGCATTTTGCGAGCTCGGTGCGCGCATCGCCGCCGGTATTCCCACCGGGTTCTATCGCAGCCTGCCGGACGGCGTCACGTGGGCCCTGCCGGCCGCGTTCTTCGGCATGCTGGTGGGCGCCGTCGGGGTCGACGTCGTGCTGCGGCTGCTGTTCCGCCGACGCTACGGGGCGTTCGTCCGCTACCAGGAGCGCGTGGGCGGGATCAGCGAGGGGGCGACGTTGCCGCTCCTCCTGGTCCTGTGCCTGGTCGGGACCCTGATGGTGGCGGCGATCGGCGACTGGTACCTGGTCGTGACGCCCGACGAGGTCGTTTCCGACGGTTTCCTGGTAGTGCGAGAGCGGCACCACGCCCATGCCGACGTGGTCGGCATCGAGACGGCGCCTTATCTGAAGGCCCTCCTGGGCGGCCGGCCCCGTCGCATCTCGGTGATTCACTACGCAGACGGCAGCGCCTGGGCCATCGACGAGCTGCCCGGACCAATTTCAGACGAGAAGATCCTCGAACTCACGCACTATATCGCGAAGCGCAGCGGCGTTCCCGTGATGCAAAGGGAATCGCTCCGGCGCGATTTCCTTTGACACACCCGCCCACCTGCGCCGTGCCCTGAGTATCGAGACGGCTGCCTCGATGCCGGCCCCGATGACGATCCGGAAACAGAACGCCGTTCAAGTGACGGATTGAAACGACTTCCGTCGTATTCCGGCAGGCACTGGATCGGCGGGCGCAGTTGCGCCGATTTGAATCCCCCGGTTTCGCCGCCCCGGTCATTGCCGTCATTCAGGCAGGCGGATCACAACTGCGACCGCTCCGTGCAGGCCCGCTGTGTGCACGCAGTCCCGCCGCTTCCGCCAGGTTCTCCGCCCTGTCGTGCCGGCAAGCCGTTTGAACCCTTTCGCCGTTCGTGACTACTCATTGGTAGAGAGACACAGGCAGGAACGGGTGGAGGTGGATCATGTACACGCAGTCATTACCGGGTTACACAATCAGATACGGCGACAGCCACATCGTACTGCACGGTGACACCGTCGCCATTCATCATGAAGCTCGCCGCATCCTGAGCCGGTTCGCCGCCAGTGCCCTGCCGTACCGGGTTGTGGCCGACTTCAAGCGCTGCATGTGGCTGCGCACCACGCATTGAGCGGGTTTGTGGCCGAAGCCGTGAATCCAGCAGGTGATCTGAGCGTCGGGAGATTCTCGCCGACGCTCGGGCATAACTCATGCGTTCGCCGGTTTCACGCGCCGCGGCCGATGGGAGTTGCACCGGTGGTGGTGCAACACGACGGGCAGTCGCCGCTTGGCCGCCGGTATGAAAAGGAATTGAACCCGAAGTGGATGTCCTGCGACTCATTAATGTAGGGGACTCTCCATACAGCGAAATGTGGTTCATCCCATATCTGATCTTGCAACCTGATGACGATTGAGTATCCATGATCCACCTCCATTCGATCTGGCATGTACCCCGTTTACCAACAGGTGGTCACAATCGGCAAAACGGTTCAAACGGCTTGCCGGCAGGACAGGGCGGAGAACCTGGCGGAAGCGGTCCACGGCGTTGGCAGAGGGGCAGGATATCCATGGAAACGTTGCGGAGGAGATCGCCAGGCAGATCCGGGGAAAGTCCCATAGTTGAAAGTCTGTTCGAAGAGACGGTGGCGTTGTATGGATTTCGTGTATTGACGGTGAGGAAAGCGGACGTCTGATGGGAGGCTGAGCTGGCGCCGGAGGGGGCTTTATGCACCTCGCTGAGATGACTGTGGATGCCGTGGTCGATACGTGGCACGCCGTTTTCGTCATGTTGCGCTGTGGGTGTACGACCGCCTCCAGTCCATTCCCCTCCCGGGCAATCCGTGAAGTGCCCCGTTACGGGCCATGGTTACCCGCAAGTTCCGCCCGGGCTCAAAGTTTTGATCGCGGCTCGTCTATAATCATCATCATCAAGAACAAATAACAACATGTTTTGACAGATTGAACTACTTGCCGGGAATTGACGACAGGATCAGACGTCACCAGCCCTGCGTGCAGGGTCCGGCGGCAACGGCTTCCCGCAATTGTGTCGACGCACAGAGGCGGGATCATACGAAAATCCCACGCAGCGGAAGGAGGACAAGATGACCAAATTTAACCTGGTATGGTTGAGTATATTTGCAGCCCTGTTGTTGACTGCAGGCATCTCGAGCGCTGATGAATTTCAGCCGAAACCCGGGGTTCGGCCGGTAAGACCTGTGCCGGCGCCCGCCTGTCTGGCGCATTTCACGCTGGTCAGACTTAGTGGTCTTGCCTACAGATGCGTCGCGCCGCAGGTGCCCACGAAGGATCAGTGGAAGTGCCCGGACGGAACGTATTTCCAACCCGAAGGTTGCGGTTATGCATGTCTGAGCGTGCCGAAATAGCAGGATTAGCCATCAGCATGTCCGGAGCAGCGAATTGGTGCTGCTCCGGACATATTCTGAATGTACGGGCACCATCTATCCCGACGTCATCGAATCGGCCGGCGCCAGGACCGGCAAGGCGCACCTGATCAAGTCGCATCACAACGTGGGCGGTCTGCCCGAGCACATGAAGCTCAAGCTGGTCGAGCCGCTGCGCGAACTGTTCAAGGACGAGGTGCGCAAGCTGGGTGTTGAGCTGGGGCTGCCCTATGACATGGTGTACCGGCACCCGTTTCCCGGTCCGGGACTCGGCGTGCGCATTCTCGGCGAGGTGAAAAAAGAGTATGCCGACCTGTTGCGCCTGGCCGATCACATCTTCATCGAGGAACTGCGCAAGCACGATCTGTACGACAAGACCAGCCAGGCGTTCGCCGTGTTCCTGCCGGTGAAATCGGTCGGCGTGACCGGCGACGGGCGTCGCTACGATTACGTGGTGGCGCTGCGTGCGGTCGAAACCATCGATTTCATGACGGCGCGCCGGGCGCATCTGCCCTACGACTTTCTCGACCAGGTGTCACGGCGCATCATCAACGAGATCAAGGGTATTTCGCGCGCGACCTACGATATCTCCGGGAAGCCGCCGGCGACCATCGAGTGAGAGTAGGTCTGCGTCCGGCATGTGCTGGTACCTTAAACCATTTGATCACACATGAACCCTCGTAATTCAAGACGGATGTGCGTTTGCATCCGGCATCGGCTGGCACTGATTTGCACACGCAGGCAACCCGTTATTCGCTTTCCATGCTTCGGCCACCGAGCCTGTCGATGAGAAAATCGAAGAGGCGTTGATCAAGGTGAAGCGACGATATCACCGCGCCTTAATGCGATGGCTGGATCGGTCGACGGCAAGGAAAAGTTGCCGTACATGAAGAATGGAGGCGTGCAGCGGGCCAATGGCGCAAGAATATCACGTACGATAAATCCGGTGGTGGTTTGACGCAAGAAGCGGCGCCGCGTCGCCGTGGCAGGGTCACGGCTTGCCAGATGCTCAGGATGGGGCTACAGGTGGGGAAAGAGCGTGTAAATTTCCGGCCGCAGGCAGGGCGTTCGGGGTCAAATCGGGGCCTCGGGCGGTGACGAAGCGGACCGCTGACGACAAACGACCGCTGGATCTGGGCAAAAAAAGGGCGTTTATTCGGGACGTTCACGTCTACTGTACTTTGCCTGCTGGCAATTACCCGACTTTTCCAATCACAAAAAGCACACACCATTGGGGCCGTTCTTTACTTAACGATTTATTAATGGCCCGGGACTTGGGAACCAAAGGCGGCCAACCTGGCAGTGAGCATCCCTGCGACAATGGCTAACCGGGGTGTCTTCGAATTTCTCGAGCTTGGCGAAAAAGGTTTTATGGTCGATGTAATGGGTACCGTCGCAGGAGAACGACATATTGATCATGCCGTTGATCAGGTTGACCGAGCCATTGCGAAGATAAATGGTCTGGTCCGTCAGGCGCAGCCGCCGGAATTCCGCGAAAATACGTACGATGTCCTGCGGTACGATCAGCGACGTGCGGCCCGCGAAGTCGCCCTCGGGGAACCGGTCGAGGAAACCGTCCGCGAGCACTTCTTCACGGACGAATTTTTCGTAGCAGAAGGGATCGCGCGCAAACCAGCTGGTCAACTGGCTGGATGAATAGTGGATTTTGGTATGAAACACTCCCTTGTGCGCCAGGAGTGCAACAGACAATTTCATGCACACGGTCAAATGTTTGTATCGAACAGGCTCTCCGCCCGTTGTTGCTGAAACAGCTGCCCGCGCACCGCTGGGTCACCCTTGATTTGAAGCCAACGATCAGGCATTTCATGCTCCTCTCTGTGAAGAGAATATTATAGGCTCGGGGCGGTCCGGGATTCACCATAGTCTACAGATAAGTTCTGAAACATTTGTTAATATGCTGCGCAGACATCCGCGTCTATAACCAGCGCACCAGGTAACAGATAAACTGGCCTTTGGGCGACTTCGATGGACCGACAACTGTGGCGGCATATATTTTGTTCTCCGGGTCGGCGGCGGCAAGGGTGGCCTGCCGGCTTGAAAACACGTCGACACATCCGGCCGGATAGCGTTTAAGCTTAGCCACGCCGTTTTTTTGGCATCGGCTGAGGCGCTGGTTGGTTTCCATCTGTCTCTTGGTAGGGAAATCGAGTGTGGCCAAATCGAATTGCCAGGACAGCTAAAGCAATAATCAATGCAGCACCAGCAATACCTGACATTCTCCATTTATCGAGGTTTTTCATGGCGAGAATCAGATACCGTGCTAGGGCAACAATATGCTATCTGCGGAGGCATTCGTACAGGCAACTTTCCTGAATCAAGATAGATTGCGATGCCCAAAGCATTCGCTACGCTCGCGGGGCAAGCTTTCGGGGTACGGTGTCTTGAGTTTGGTAACGGACATTGCCATTCGGCGTGAGCGACAGCCGCTTTTCCGAGACCGCAGGCCGCCGCAAGGTTCTGCAATCGGGCGGTGATGCGAGCGGCGTTTGCCGACAGCGGGCCGTAGCTGACGCAGAGACGTTCCGGTCGACCAGGTGCAGGCGGCACCTCGATTGCGGTTCGATCCGGGAAGCGACGGGCGGCGTTATCGAAGATTTGCGGCAGGGCCTTCAATGCCCGCGGGCCCGCCCAGCCTGTGCGCCAGGGCGATCCAGGCCGGGCTCAAGGTGAGCGTGATGGCGATCGTCGCCACCGTCGACTGGTACGCGAAGTCGGCGATGATCCCCGCCTGCACCCCGATTGCCGCCAGCAGGAAGCTCAACTCACCGATTTGCGCCAGCATTGCCGCGGCGTAGATGCTCTCGGTCCATGGCTCACCGAGCCCGCGCAGGATCGCGGTGTTGATGATGGTGTTGGTGCCGAAGACAAGCAGCACGAGCAAGCCCACGCTGAACCAGTACTCGCGAAGAAACTCGATGTCGATCATCATCCCGATCGAGACGAAAAACGCTCCCACGAAGAGCATGCGGAACGGGCCGAGGCTGTGGTGAATCCAACGCGTCTGCCGCGTGGCATTCGCGAAGATGCCGGCGACGAACGCGCCAAGGGCAGTTGAGAGACCCGTCAGGCCGGTGACGAATGCGAGCCCGAAGCACAGCAGCAGGCCCACGAGGAAACGGCTCTCCTCGTCGCGCTCCACGATCTGGCGCAGAACCCGTGGCAGCTCGCGCCGCTTGAACACCCACAAGCTCAGCAGCACGATGAGCAAGATCCCGAGGGCCTGGAGGACGAGGCTGCCGATGGTTGGGGCGTCGGTGCCCAGGAAGCTGAGGATGACGAGCATGGGGATCAGCGCCAGGTCCTGCACGAGCAGAATGCCCGTGATGTCGCGACCCAGGTCGCTGTCGAGCTCACGGCGCTCGCGCAGGAGTTGGAGGACCACGGCGGTGCTGCTGAGGCTGATGACGAAGCCGAGCAGGACGATGCGCGGCAGTGGCCAGCCCAGGGGGATTCCCACGGCAAACAGGGCGGCGACGCTCACGCCAATCTGGAGGGCCGTGCCCAACACCGGCAAACGCCAGCCGCGAATGAGCGCCGGTACGTCGACCTCCATGCCCACGAAGAACAGTAGCAGCACCACCCCGACCGAGCCGAGGTGCGACATCGTGTCCACGTCTTCGACGAGCGCGAGCCCGTGCGGGCCGACGAGAACCCCGCCGAGGATGAACGCGACGACGTGCGGCTGGTTGAGTTTGCGCAGGGCGAATGCAACGAGCAGGACGATGACGACGATGCCACAAAGCGGCGTGATGATCGGGTCCAGGTGCATGAGCCGCCGATGATGCCAGCGCGGCCCGCTCGTGTTGAGGGAGCCCAGGAGCCGAGGTGAAATCGCACCCTGACGGTGTCAGTCCACGCCCGGCTCCGACATCCTGCGAGCGCCCTCCGCCCTACGTCGTCTCGAAGACGATCAGGCTGATCGTCTGATTACCGCTCTCCTCGATCGCGAGAATCTCCAGCTCGTACTCCGTTCCCGGGTCCATGAACTCCGGCGCCACGCTGAGACCCGTCGTCTCGGGACTCACGTCGACGCTGTAGACGCGCAGGGGATCCGCACGGGTGACGATGACCTGGTAGCCGATGATCTTGACGGGTTGTTGCGGCGGATTGAGCCGCGTCGTCATGGTCACCGCATCCCAGGTGATGAACACGTTCGCCGGGTCGACCACCTCGCCCTCCAACGGCGAGGTGACCACCGGGCCGGCCGGAATAGACGTGCGTGAACATCGTCTCGCCGTCCTGCTCGAATCCGTCGAGCGTGATCGTCTCAAACTCGTATTCGCTCTCGGGAAATCGGTCGAAGAACTGCTCGGGCGAGAACTCGCTGAGCGGCGGCTCGGCGCTCTCGGAGTATAGGCGGAATAAACGCCCTTTTCATCTCTCTTCAACGGATCATCCACGGGTAACGAAGGGACCTGCGCCCTGCCACCGCCGCGAAGTCCTGCGTTATTCCGCACTCACTATCCAACTATTCGCCCTCGCCCGTACCACTTGTACGGCCCACTGGCTGGCGCAGGGCACCATCTACCCCGATGTGATCGAGTCCGCCGGCGCCAAGACCGGCAAGGCGCACCTCATCAAGTCGCACCACAACGTCGGCGGTCTGCCTGCATACATGAAACTCAAGCCGCTCGAGCCCTTGCGCGAACTGTTCAAGGACGAGGTGCGCAAGCTCGGCGTGGAACTCGGTCTGCCTTACGACATGGTCTACCGGCACCCGTTCCCCGGGCCAGGTCTGGGGGTGCGCATACTCGGCAAAGTCGGAAAACGAGCACGCCGACCTGCTGCGGCTGGCCGACCATATCTTCATCAAGGAGCTTCGGAAGCATGATCTTTACAACAAGACCAGCCAGGCGTTCGCCGTGTTCCTGCCGGTGAAGTCGGTGGGTGTGACCGGCGACGGCCGCCGCTACGACTATGTGGTCGCGCTGCGTGCGGTCGAAACCATCGATTTCATGACAGCGCGCTGGGCACACCTGCCGTACGAGTTTCTCGACCTCGTGTCACGGCGGATTATCGATGAGATACCGGGTATCTCGCGCGTGACCTACGACATTTCCAGCAAGCCTCCTGCAACGATCGAGTGGGAGTGACAGGAATTGACAACAAATTGAAATATAATAACTAAATGTCTCGTAACTATTCAGTCCATTCTGCCACGATCAGCTATTTTGGACCTCGTCCATCCTCATAAAATCCGGATCCTTGCCCTGGAAAAGCAGTGTCAATGCGTGAGTAGCCGTCATGCCCTGCTTGCGACACGTTGACAGGTAACTGCGAACCCGACAGAAGATCTTTGCTCCCTCCGTGGAGCGGAAGCAACCTGAGATCTTCTGCTGCACCTTGGTCATGCGCAGATCGTTCTCACCCTGATTGTTGGTGAAGGGGACACTCTCCACCTCCATGAAGCGCAGGACGTTCTTGCTCGAAGTCGCGCAATCGCTCCAGCAGGTTTCTGGCCTTCGATCGTTTGAGCCGGCCCCGTTTTCCCTGCCGTTGACGTTCATCGGGCGGTGGACATTCGGTCTCCGCCTTTTTAAGTAGCCGTCGATATCGACGGCGCCACCGTGTGGCCTCACCCACTGGTAAACAACCCCCGGCATCCGTTACCGCTGTTGCGAGTTCGATCAGCAAGGCCTGCATCTCCCTGGCCCACTGCTGCTGATCCTGTTCCCAGGCTCGCTCCAGTTCTCGGAGGTGATGGGCATTGCACAGGGCATGGGTGCAGTCGTAATGGTAGTACGGCTTCCAGTGATCATGGCACAACACGCCCTTGAAGAAGGGCAGGATGCCCATCTCATCCATGGCATCAAGACCCCGCCTGGCGTGGGGATAGAACCAGGTCAGTGAGGCGTTGGAGGCACAGTGCAGCCACTGGCGCTTCCCGCCGATGTTGATGCCGGTCTCATCGGCATGCAGGAGGTCAGAGCGGGCAAGCTGGGTCTTTGCCCACTGCTCGAAGGACGCCAGCCCTTCATAGGCTTCTTTGTTGAAGTTGAAGACCGAGCCCGCACTGACCGGAATATGCATCTGATCCTGGAAGTGATCGCGTATCCGATCATAGGGAATCAGCTGGTGCTGGGACATATAGACGGCATTTGCCTTCAGGTTGAGGCCATACTGCACCGGCCGATTCACCCCCTCCGGAAAAGCGGCCACAAATCGATTTCCCTGGTTGTCCTCAAGAATCTGTGCCTGGTATTCGATCACGAACCGCGAGATGTCGATATCAATGACCTGGCGACTTTCATGGCCTGCCTCCCGATACGATGATCCCTTGGGGAGCGTGCGACGGTCGATGGTCAGAACTTCCACCTCGTCCGGATCAGCCACCGGCTGCAAGGTGATCCCATTACGCCCCTTCTGCCCTCCCGGCTTCCTGCTGCTTTGTCCCCGCCGGCTCGATTTCTTCCGGTTTGGATCCGCGGAGGGTGGCTTGCTGCTGTTCTTGCTGTTGAGGGTCGTGCGGTTGAGCAGCAGGGTCACCAGAACAAGCAATACTTCCAGCGCCGAGCGCAGTGCAGGCGAAAGATCTTTCTCCTGCTCGAGAAGTTCCTTGACTGAGTTGATCGATGAATCAACGTCAATAGCGTCTAGCTTCAACCGCCCGCATCTCACATGATCTTGAGTGAGATCATTATCGCACGGGTTTTCAGGACGAAATTTTAGCGTCTGTCAGCTAATCTGAGGCGTTTTGTAAAATGACCTCGCGTCGTCGATGACGTTGCTCGCAAACAGCCATTAGCGAGCTTCTTGTGGCTTAGTGGGGTGGCTATAATGATGAGTGACACACCCTCACTGAAACAGAAAATATTGCGCTAAAACCTTGTCAAGCACTTTCTTCAGTTTTTAACTGAATAGTTACAATGTCTCTAATCTAGAATATAATCTGCATCATCAATGGTATTTTTCATGGCACTTTCCGCACGTTGACACGGAAAATGCCTCAATACCATGGGGAGCTTAATGCTGTGGCCATGGTATTGTGGATGCGCGATAAGCTGGCATTTTGCAGAGAATGGATTTGCACCGGGATACTTCCTACCAGAGTTCCATCCTCCACGATTGACACCAATATCGATTCCTAGTACCGGTGCTGTTGGACCTGGAGTAAATCAGCTATGGGGCGAAAAGAGCGTTTGTAGTTCTTATACTCTGTAGCCTCATCAGTTAGATTTCGATTTCTCTAGAATCGTTTCTGCTTGGATGGCTGACCTGCCTGAACACGAGAACGATTGTTCTGTTTGGCTGCGGAAACCAAATACAAACTATAAGTGTTGTTCTTGCATATTCCGGCCCAAGCTGAACACTCATTCCGGTTCAACGTGAACACCGATTCCGGTCGAACGTGAACACGCATTCTGCTTCAAGGTGAACACGTTTCCGGATTTTCCGGAATCACTGTTCATCATCCCGGAATGGGTGTTCACGTTCAACCGGAATCCTTCCCAACGCATTGTTGTTCAATCCGTTTGGTATGCTCTTCCGCTTTTCGGGAGCGGTCATGCCAGCCAAGAGGACGACAATGCGAAAAATACGAGAGGTTCTATGCGGGCCGGTTTCAGGAGTTGCTCGAACTCCTCGAACTAGATCGCTACGCCATGTGGCATTGCCGGCGTTACGGGGTTGAGGCCCTCCTGGCCTTGGGCAGGAGGGCGGATGCCGTCCAGTACGCTGAGGCCTCGCGGGGGCTGAACCAGCCGGACTCCGTGATCGACCGGGTCTGCGAGGAGATTCTGATCTCATCCGGCATGCATGAGGAGGCCTACCGGCGCTATGGATTGGGCGCAGCGGTTGGCAATTCCTACATCGCCCGGTTTCGCGTGGTCGCGAAACGCTACTCAATGAAGGATAAATCACAGATTCTGGGTGACCTCATCGCCACGACGCCGGGAGAAGAGGGTAAGTGGTTCGCGACCGCAAAGGAACTCGAGCTCTATGATCTGGCGTTGGATCTGGCCAACCGGAGTCCCTGTGATCCGAAAACACTGACAAGGGCGGCCAGGGATTACCTAGATACGGCGCCGGTATTTGCCCTGGGTTCCGCCATGGCGGCACTTCGCTGGTTGAGTGAGGGATGGGGTTACGAGGTGACTAGTGTCGATGTGGTCGAGACCTACGACCGGGCGATGGACGCTGCGGCCAGGTTGAATAGCATTGACGACGTGACCGGGCGGATTCGGCAACTCGTTGAGGCGAGTGACAATGCCTCGACACAGTTTGTTCGACAGACCTTGCAGGGGAGTACCGTGCAACCGGACAGGCAATTGCACTGCGGCATAGTGGTATATCATAGATAAATCAATTGGATATGCGTTAATTGTCAACTGTTCAGAGGCCGGATTCGGTTGCCACTCCTTGGAAAACTCTTTGTGCGGGCATTGCTTAAGGTAACATAAACGCTACTATATGGATCATATGATAGAGGTTAGAGAATACCTCGATGCTGAGGGAAACAGTCCTTATGCCAAATGGTTCGATCGTTTGAATGTGACCGCTGCGGTCAAGGTGACGACAGCCGTCCATCGGATGGAGCAGGGTAACTTCTCTAATGTGAAAGGTGTGGGTGCTGGTGTCTACGAGTACCGAATCGATTTTGGTCCTGGATATCGGATTTACTTTGGCAAGGATGGGGACCAGTTGGTGATATTGCTCGCGGGTGGTACCAAGAAGCGCCAGGACGCAGATATTGCTGCCGCAAAACGGCACTGGCACGACTATAAGCGCCGGAAACGGCAAGAGGTGACATGATGGCTTTGACGAGAGATTTCAAGGACACCATACAGGCACGCGCCCAACGGGATCCGGCGTTTCGCAAGGCCCTGCTGCAAGAAGGGGTCGAATGCCTGCTCGCCGGTGATGTCGATACTGGCAAGGCAGTGCTGCGTGACTATATCAACGCGACGATCGGGTTCGAGGAACTCTCCAGGGTCGTCGATAAATCGAGCAAGAGCCTCATGCGCATGTTCGGGCCAAAAGGGAACCCCCAGGCGAGCAACTTGTTTGCGGTGATCCATTACCTGCAGGAGCAGGAGGGCATACACCTGGAAGTCAAAGCTCGGAAGGTAGCCTAGGGTGCTGCATGGCAGTGTTCAATCGGCAATTTTTTCGAGCATTTTGAAGGATTTTCTGAACATGGCATTTTTCATGGTATTACCACATACACAAACAACTAAGCCATGGATATTAAAACGAAAAAATGGCTCGTTTACAATCGAGTTGGGAGTAAAACCATGAGGACGATACATCAGTTCTCAATCGCGTCGGCGGTCGATAAAACGATAGCCGACGGCAGGTTCCGTCTGCAAATATCGCGGCTCGTCGGAGTCATCCTGGAGTTTTTGCCGGAGTCTGCCGACGAAGTTGCGCAGATAGTGTGTATCGTCAGCATGCGTCGGCCCCCATATCTCACGCAGAAGTTGTGTCTGCGTAATGACCTGACCGGGATGCGAGACCAGCATTTTGAGAATGGAAAACTCTTTACGTGTGAGGTGGACCGGTTCGCCCCTCACGGATACCAGCCGTTTGACCAAGTCGATATGGAGATATCCGTCATCGTAAATCCCTGCATCGGGTTTCTCCGCCGTCCTGGGCAAACGCAACAAATTACGAACGCGCGCCAGGAATTCCTGAATGCCGAACGGTTTGGTCACATAGTCGTTGGCGCCGGCATCCAGTACGGCCACTTTCTCACTCTCTGACGCCCTTACCGACAGGATAATGACCGGTACCGTTGACCAGTGACGCAGTTCATTGAGTACGGATTTGCCATCGGCATCGGGAAGACCCAGGTCGAGCACGATCAAATCCGGCGTGTGGGTCGCCGCGAGCTCGATGCCCTTCCCGGCGGTTTCCGCCTCGATTACCTGGTAACCCTGGCTCTTGAGACTGATACGAAGAAATCGCCGAATCTGTTTCTCATCGTCGATGATGAGGATCCGTGTGCGTGGTGTGCTTTCAGTCACGCGTTCTCCTCATTGTCCTCGCCGGGAGGCTCGATCAGCGGCAGGTGGATGGCGATGGTGGTCCCCCGACTGCCCGGACCAGGAAGCGCCTCGATGCGCCCGCCATGGGCGCCGATCATGCCGCTGCAGATGGCCAGCCCCAATCCGCTGCCGTACTTGCCGCGATCGCCTTCGCCGCCGGTGAAAAACATATTGAAAACTTTTTCACGCTGATCGGGCGGGATACCCGGTCCTTCGTCGGAGACCGTGATCAGCAGCTCGCGGTCGTCACGCGTCGCCGCCACTCGCACTTCGCCATGTTCGGGCGAGAATTTTGCCGCGTTTTCGATGACATTGACCAGCGCCTGCTCGATCAACGCGGGGTGAACGTAAAGTAACGGCAGACCCGGCTCGATACTCCTGACCAGTCGACGGTCGTGCAGCAACTCACGGCTGCGACGCAGCGCCGAATTGAGGATGTCGTCGATGCCAATCCAGTCCCGCTCCAGTTTTAACGTGCCGTGCCCGAGCCGCGTCATATCGAGAAGATTCTGGATGTAGCGGTTGAGTCGTTCGCCTTCGCTGATCACAGCGTCGAGGAGCTCGCGCCTGTCGTCGGCGGAGAGCGCATCGTTCAGGGAGCGCAGGCTGCTTGCCGCGCCGATCATCGACGCCAGCGGGGTTCGCAGGTCGTGGGACACCGATGAAAGCAGTGCCGAACGCAAACGCTCCGTTTCTTCTGCAACCTTGGCTTGCTCCAGGCTGGTGGCAAGGCGGGTGCGAGCCATGACCAACGTGACCTGGGTCACCAGCGCGTCGATGGCGGCGAGTTGTTCACTGCGTAACCCCTGGGTTGGCCGGTAAACGCCGACCACGCCGAAGCATTCCTCTTCGAGTGACAGAGGCAGAAAGCGCCAGTCGATGCCCGATAGGGTATCTGTTTGGAATCCACTGGGGTGTCGATGGTCGTAGGCCCATTGCGCCGCCGACCAGGCTTTGTCATTCAGGCCGCTCTCCTCCTGAGAGCTCGCCGCCTGTTCGAGTTTTCCTTCATCGCCCGTTGCCAGCAGGACGACCGGCACATGTAGATGCTCGGCGATGGCCGTAGTGGCCTCACGATGCACTGTGGGGAGGTCGACAGCAGCCGAGAGGCTCCGGCTCAGGGACAATAGGGTTTGCGTCTGTTCGTTGGTGCTGCGCAGCGCGAGTACCTGGTTGCGCAAGCGTCCGGCTAAACGGCCGCCGATCAATCCTGTGACCAGAAAAAAGCCGACGGTCACCAACTCATGGGTACGATGTATGGCAAAAGTGAACCGCGGCTCCGTGAAGATGAAATTGTAAGCGGCGGCGCTCACTACCGCGGTGAAAAGAGCCGGACGCATGGCCGTGCGCGTCGCGACCAGCAATACCGCGGTCATGAAGACCAGCGACAGGCTGGCCAAGGGAACCAGTGACTCGATGGTGGCGGCGACAGCGGTTGCCGCCGCCACCACGATAAGCGCAAATACGTAGTAACGAACAGGCTCGAGTTGCCGGAACCAGCGCTGACGCCGACGCACAAGGGCTGCCCGTGAGGGAATGAAGGTGATTTCAAAATCTCCGCCCCGACGCAACAGGCGCTGACTCAGGGTGCGGCCAAACAGTCCCGCCAAGGGTCGGCTTCGGCTGCGGCCCACCACCAGCGTGGTGGCATTTTGCTCGCGCGCGAAGGCCAGTAACTCCTCCACGGGGTCGTGGCCGCGCAGCGTGACGGTTTCGCCCCCCAGGCGCTCGGCCAGCTCGAAGGCACGCTCAACACCTGCCTGCTGTTCGGGGTCGGTATCACCGCGATCGACGAACACCGTGCTCCATGGAGCGCGGCGGCGCTCGGCCAGACGCCTGCCGAGACGCACCAATTCCTCACTGTTACCGATCCCGTCGATGGAGACAACGATGCGCGCCCGCACCGGCCACGGCCCCGCAATCCCCTGGCTGCGCATGACCTCGCGCACATCCCGATCGATGCGTTCCGCCACGGCCTGCAGGGCCAGTTCACGAAGCGCCGCCAGATTCGTCGGGCTGAAAAAGCCATCCAGGGCCGCGCGTGCCTGTTCGGGTACGTAGACCTTGCCCTGCTTGAGCCGCTCGATCAGCTCGCGGGGTGTCAGATCCACCAGTACCATATCGCGCGCCTCGCTGAGCACGGCGTCCGGCACCGTCTCCCGCATGCGCACGCCGGTAATGCGCGCGACGACATCGTTCAGGCTCTCCAGGTGCTGGATATTGACCGTGGTCCACACGTCGATGCCCTGCGCCAGCAACTCCTCGATATCCTGATAACGGCGCGGGTGGCGGGTACCCGGAATGTTGCGATGGGCCAGTTCGTCCACCAGCACCACGGCCGGCGAACGTTTGAGAATGCCATCCAGGTCCATCTCCTGGAACTGTGCGCCGCGATACTCGAGCTGCATCAGGGGAATGGACTCCAGCCCCGCGCACAGCGCCTCGGTTTCCTGCCGGCCGTGGCTTTCGATGATCCCGATGACGATATCGGCGCCCTCGCGCCGAGCCTCACGCGTCGCTTCCAGCATCTTGTAGGTCTTGCCGACGCCGGGGGAGGCACCTAAAAAGATCTTTAGCGCCCCTTGCCGCTCGCGTTTTATCTCGGACAGCAGGGCCTGGGGGTCCGGCCGATCATCGGATGTTGTATTCATAGGCATACCAATCGGGATTCCTTCGGCCCTCCTTACCTGGCGGGGGGCTGTGCGCTGAGCGCGTCGAGTGCCAAATTCAATTGGAGCACATTGACGCGCGGCTGTCCCAGTACGCCAAGCACGGGCCGTTGCACACGCGCCGCCACCAACGCGGCGACGGTTGCGCGGGGCAATCCGCGCGCGGCGGTGACCCGGTCGATTTGGATCTCAGCCGCTTCCGGGCTGATGTGGGGGTCGATGCCCGACGCGGAAGCGGCGATGAGGTCTACAGGGATTGCGGTTGGCGCTACACCGTCGGCGTCGGCAATGGCCTTGGAACTGGCCGCGGCCCGTTCGCGCAGGGCCGGATTGCTGGGCGCCCAATTGGAACCCGAGACGGCGAAGGGATCGTAACCGGCGGCCGAGGGGCGGCCCTGGAAATAGCCCGGTGCACTGAACGGCTGACCCACCAGGGCCGAGCCAATCACTTTACCGTTCCGCTCGATGAGGCTGCCGGTGGACTGGTAGGGAAACAGGATGGCACCGACCGATACGGTGAACAGTGGATACAACCCGCCGCACAGTACCATCAGCACCAGGGCGCCGCGCAGCGCATGGAGCCAATGAGTACCGGCCTGGGTTGGCGGTAGTGTGAGTGTAGTGGTTTCAGATTGTTTCATGACCGTCTCCTACATGAACAGACCAAGACCAAGGTCGATGAGCTTGATCGCCGGGAAGGGCAACAGCAGACCACCCAGTCCGTACACCAGCAGATTACGGCGCAGCAGCGCGTCGGCACTGGCCGGCCGGATGCGCACGCCGCGCAGGGCGAAGGGGATCAGCGCGGGGATCACCAGGGCATTGAAGATCACCGCCGCCAGCACCGCTGTGGCCGGGCTGTTGAGGTGCATGATGTCGAAGGCCTGCATGGCCGGCACGCTGGCGACGAAGATGGCCGGCAGGATGGCGAAGTACTTGGCCACGTCGTTGGCGAGCGAGAAGGTGGTCAGCGCGCCGCGGGTGACCAGCAATTGTTTGCCAATCTCCACCACCTCCAGCAGCTTGGTCGGATCGGAGTCCAGGTCGACCATGTTGCCGGCCTCCTTGGCGGCCTGGGTGCCGGAGTTCATCGCCAGCCCTAAATCGGCCTGTGCCAGGGCAGGCGCATCGTTGGTGCCGTCACCCATCATCGCCACCAGCCGGCCTCCCGCCTGTTCGCGCCGGATGTATTCCAGTTTGTCCTCCGGGGTGGCCTCGGCAATATAATCCGCCACGCCGGCCTCGGCGGCGATGGCCGCGGCGGTCAGCGGATTGTCGCCGGTGATCAGCACTGTGCGCACGCCCATGGCGTGCAGGCGCTGGAAGCGCTCCTTGATGCCGCTCTTGATGATGTCGGACAGGGGTATGACGCCGAGCACCCGATGGTCCTCCGCGACCACCAGCGGCGTCGCGCCGCCACGCGCCACACGCTCCACCAGTGCGGTCGTCTCGTCGGGGTAGGTTCCGCCGTTCTCCGTGACGAAGCGGCGAATGGCATCCGGCGCGCCCTTGCGGATGCGTCGACCGTCCGGCTGGTCGATGCCCGAGAGGCGGGTCTTGGCGGAAAACGACAGGAAGCGTGACTCCGTGGCGGCCTCGACGACACCGCCGCGGTTGCGGGCCAAGGCCACGATGGACTTGCCCTCCGGCGTGGGGTCTGCCAGCGAGGCGAGCAGGGCGGCATCCCGCAGCCGTTCCGGGGCCATGTTGAACAACGGCAGGAAGTCGCTGGCCTGGCGGTCGCCGTGGGTGATGGTGCCGGTCTTATCCAGCAACAAGGTGTCGATGTTGCCGGCCACCTCCACCGCCTTGCCCGATTTGGCGACCAGGTTGGCGCGCATGGCGCGATCCATGCCGGCGATGCCGATGGCCGGCAACAGCCCGCCGATGGTGGTGGGGATGAGACAGACCAGCAGCGCCACCAGCACCGGCACCGAGGTCGCGCTGCCGACGAAGTGGGCGAACGGCACCAGGGTGGCGACGACGATCAGGAACACCATGGTGAGCGCGGCCAGCAGCACCGTGAGCGCGATCTCGTTGGGTGTCTTCTGCCGCTTGGCGCTCTCCACCAGGGCGATCATGCGGTCCAGCAACGACTGCCCGGACTCCACCGTCACCTCGACCACGATGCTGTCCGTCAGCAGCTTGGTGCCGGCGCTGACGCCGCTGTTGTCGGTGCCCGCCTCGCGCAGCACCGGCGCGGACTCGCCGGTGACCGCCGATTCGTTGATGCTGGCGGCCCCCTCGACGATCTCACCGTCGGCGGGAATCAGCTCGCCCGCCAGCACCCGTATCCGGTCGCCCATGCGCAGTGCGGTGGCGGGCACCTGTTCTTCACCGTCCCCGGTGATACGCCGGGCAACGAGCTGCTCACGGGTGGAGCGCAGGCTCTCGGCCTGCGCCCGGCCCCGCGCCTCCGCCAGCGCCTCGGCGGCGTTGGCAAACAGCACGGTGAACAGCAGGATGAGGGTAATGGCGAGGTTGAAGCCCCAGGGGCGGCCGGCAGCGATATCGGCACCGCTCAGCCACAGCGTCACCAGCGTGCCGACCCCGACCACGAACATCACCGGGTTGCGCGCCAGCCACCGCGGATCGAGCCGCAGCACCGATTCACCCGCCAAACGGGTGAGGGCGCTGGCATCCAGTAACTTTAATTGCTTGCGTTCATGTTTCATAAGTATCTCCAGGTAATCAGCCGGCGAGCGACAGGTACTCGGCGAACGGTCCAAGGGCCAGTACCGGGAAGAAGCTGAGCAGCGCGAACATCACGATCACACCCAGGGTCAGTAAGGCGAAGGTCGGCGTTTCCACTGCCAGGCTGCCCGAGGTGGTGGGTGCGACGCGCTTGCCCGCCAGATAGGCGGCCACCGCCAGCGGCGCCAGGATCGGGATGAATCGACCCAGGATGAGCGCCACGGTGCAACTAACGTTCCACCACACCGTGTTGTCGCCCAGCCCCTCGAAACCGGAACCGTTGTTGGCGAATGCCGAGGTGTACTCGTAGAGCACCTGGCTCAGGCCATGGAAGCCGGGGTTGGAGTTCTGCGCCAGGCCCGGAATTGCCACCGTCAGGGCGGTCAGCCCGAGGATCAGCAGCGGCTGCAGCAACAGCGCGATGGAGACCAGCTTGATCTCCTTGGCCTCCAACGCCCGGCCATACAACTCCGGCGAGCGGCCCACCATCAGGCTGCCGAGAAACACGGCGAGCAGCAGAAACAGCAGGTAATTGATGAGACCCACGCCGACGCCGCCGAAGGTGGCGTTGATGAACATGTCCATCAGGGTCGAGGCACCGCCCAGGGGATTGAACGAGTCGTGCATGCCGTTGACCGAGCCGTTGGAGGTCTGGGTGGTGAAGCTGCCCCACAGTGCGGTGGCCGTGGCGCCGAAGCGCACTTCCTTGCCCTCCAGGTTCGGGCCCTCGGCGGCGAGACCGGCAAAGGCGGCGTTGGGTTGGTTCTCGGACCAGACATTCAGGCCCGTGAGCGCCGCCGACAGCGTCAGCATCACGCCCAGGATGGACAGCGCCAGGCGCCGCCGGCCGGTCAGGTAGCCGGCCATGATCACCAAGGCGATCGGGATCAGCACGATCGCGATGGTCTCGACGAAATTGGACACTGGCGTCGGATTCTCCAGCGGCACGGCGCTGTTCGGTCCATACCAGCCGCCGCCGTTGGTGCCGAGCTGCTTGATCGCTACCATGGGTGCCACCGGTCCTACGGGGATGCGTTGTTCGGCAAGTCCCGCGCTGCTGTCGATCGGCTGGGCCATTTGCGCCCCCTCGTAGGTACTGGGTACCCCCTGCCAGGCAAGCAACAGGGCCGTGATAAAGGCCAACGGCAAAAAGACACGTACGATGGCGCGCACCAGGTCCGAATGAAAGTTGCCAACGGCAACTTCGCCGCATGCGGTCACAAGGCGATCTTCGCGTTTTGCGAACAGGGTGCGCAGGATGGCGACCAGCGCCGCGATACCGGCCGCCGGAGTGACGATCTGCATGCTCACGATGGCGATCAGCTGCGAGAAGTAGGAGAGCTGCGCCTGCCCGGAGTAGTGCTGCTGGTTGGTATTGGTGATGAACGACGCCGCGGTGTGCAATGCGAGATCCCAGCTCATCCCCTCGATGCCGTCCGGGTTGAGCGGAAGCCGTCCCTGCTGCATGAAGATCACCAGCACAATTATCCCGATGACGACGTGCAACTTGAGCAATGCCTTGCCGTACTGCTTCCAGTTCATGGAGGAACCGGGATGTACGCCGATGGCTCCATAGATCATCCGCTCGACCGGCCCGAATGCGCGATCAAGCGCTGTGGGTGTCGATGAGTAAATCGACGCCATGTAGCGTCCCAGCGGCCAGGCCAGCAACAGCGCGATCGCGTAGATGAGCAGTACTTCATTCATATGTGATCCTCCCATTCAATGAACAGGAAACAGAGGCCGAACAGGGCCAGGAGTATGAGTGCGCCGACGATGCCCATGGCTAGAACCTCTCGGGCCGCAACAGGGCGACCGTCAGATAGGCGAGCAAGGCGACGACCAGCGCGAGCAGGATGTAATACATGAAGACCTCCCGAGAGGTGGTTGACCGATGGAAGGAAGATTAGGAGCGGGTGGCATAACGGTTCTAGGTTCAGTCAACGGGGAGGCGTAACAAATTCGTAAATCTTTCCAGGGCGTGTCGTGGTGTGTTTGCGCCGACTTAAAACTGACCACCTGTGCCGATTGAAAATCGGGCTGTGTATAGCCAAAATACACACCTTACAGCCCCTTTAATCGCTGCTATTTGAGGTGCTGTTAAGTGGTCTTTCGGGGGCAGCTCATGACTATCAAATTTTTTCATGGTATCGACAGTTATGGCCGCCAGAGGGCCGTTACTATTACTGGCTTTTCGCGGCTTATTGATAATCGAGTGGGAGTAGGGGAAACACCAAGCTACCGCTTCGCGCGCCGCCGGCACTGTGTAGTGGCGACCTTTTCGATGCGTTGCAGCGCCGTATAGGCGCCGTAACGTGCCTCGAATTCTTTCCGCATCGGGCCGAGTTTCTCCTGCAGAGTGGCCGCGGTCTCGCGTACCAGATTGTGTAGGAATTTCGGCCGCACATCACATTGCCCGGCAAGTACCTCCCAGTGGTTTGGCGTGATCACACCGGGATTGCGCTCTCCGCCGACATCGAAGGCGAGATGGTAGTCGATGCGTTCGATGGCACGGGTACACACCAGGTCATAGAATGGCGCCAAGCGCGTCGCGTCATCGGGCAAATGCAACAGGGAGAGATTCTTGGCATGTCCATCCGCGTTGCCGGTCAGGACGTTGAAAACTTGCCAGCGCAGCAGGTGTTGCACGTCGATGGCCGGCTCGCTGGAGGCCTCTTGCACCAGGCGGTAGCACTGCGCGAAGGACGGCCCGCCGTGTTTCTGGTATTTCTTCTCGTGCCCGTAACCCAGTGCCTGACAGAAATCCTCCTGATGCAGTCGCTGCACCTCACCGCGTTCATCCCATAAGCGGTCATAGCGGGCGATCTGCGCATAGCGAGTCCGCCCAATGGTGAGCAAGGTGATGTCCACGACGGGCAAGCCGATGGCTGCGGCCAGTTGTGTGGTGAAGGTCTCGTAGGCGGGCAGACGACGGTAGTCGGCCAGTTCGAACTTCAGGATGTGGCTGGACGGCGCTTCGCCCTGCGGCAGAAAATAGTGATCGTCGCGCACCAGTACCGGGCACTTGTCCTGCGCGCCGGCGAGCGATAGCCGCGGGCGCTCGTCCACCGGCCAGGCCGCATAGATCTGCCCCCGCCGCGCGGCCAGGTCGGTCAGGTCCTTCTCCGTCAGCGGACGGTCCTGCAGCGAATGCGGCGGCGCGGTCAGGATCATTGCCTGTATCGAAGACCCGGTCGTGCTTCAGAAGATACTCACCCATCTGAAGGAAAAGGCTGCCCCGGAACCGCTGAGCCTGTGGCCCTCAGCACGGGCGGCGCCTACCGCTCTGTTTGGCTGAAGTCATTTTTCCCGTTCGACACACATTGCTGTCACCTGTGGGGCACGGCAGGGGGGGCCGTTGGCCTGACGACCAGGAGGGGCCGCAAAGTGGCACTGGCGAGGGCGGATTGTTCGTTGACGAGGACAGAATTGGGCAAGATTACGGGGTGGTGGCAAGGCGCATGCCCCGTCGTGACCTGTGAATTGGCAGTTGATCGGTGTGGAAAAGCGCGTTTATCCTTTTTATACTCCGGGCTCAGACTCCGGTGTGTCGAACTGTCAGTCCTGCAAGACTCCACGCCGCGACTGCCTTTCTCACAGCGCAACCGCCCCACCGTTCATTGCGCGCGTTCAGGCGTCAAGTTCCTCGATGCGTTCAGCTTCTTGCGTTCATCAGCCCTGGCCGCCACACCCGCGTACAGCGGGAAACCGGCGACATTCCCCACTTGCAGGGTCTTGCGCAGGTCATCGGCAATGAACTGGTTTCTTTGGTCCATAGGTGAAGTCTTGCTCCCCCGGCATGGGGCACCTCCTCGCAGTGCCCGTGAGTGTGGTAGAAGATGTCACCCATGTCCCTGAACAAAATTGTTACCTATGTGTCTTGACCGTACCCACAGGCGGTATGCTCTGCACATTGACCTAATCTGCCGAACCGCCGTATACGTGACCCGTTCGCGCGGTGGTGCGGGAGGGTGGCGCAAGGCTTCTCCCTATCCCGATTAGGTCCATAAAACGCAGAGGGGAACAGTATGGGCAAAGTCCTTGCGCTGCTGATCATGATTCTGTCGGCTCTCGCGTCGGCAACCGGCTATATCTTGCTCACCGAGGAGATTCGTGCAGGGGAAAAGCAAATGGCCGATGGTCAGATACGGTTGGAACAAGGGCGGGACACACTCGAGGAAGGCAAAGTTGAGTTGGCGACCGGCAAGGAAAAGCTGGTAGTTGGCAAGAAGGAGTACGAGCAAGCGAGCGACAACCTGCTCCTGGTGTTGATCGACAAACTGCTGCACAGCGGAAAGGGCTTCAAGGATGCGAGAAAACGTGTCGCCAAAGGAACCCAGCAAGTCGCCAAAGGCGAGGAGAAGGTTGAAGTTGGGGAAGATCGGCTTGCTGCAGGCGAGTTGAGACTGTCCCGGGGGAGTGAATGGATAATGTTGGCTAGGGCCGGACGCGTTGCCTGTGCGGTCGGGGCAGTATGCTTTAGCGCTCTATCGATTGTGTTTGGGTTCCGTTGGAGGCGATCACTGGCCAAGACCTTTGTACATACTGACACCTGACCAGGTGACGATGAACTGTGGGCGATCATCGAGACAATCAAACAGATCAAGCCCCGCCGCATTGGTGACCGCCATCTTTTCACTACGCGCCAGGGAAAGCCATACATCGATGAGCCTAGGAAGTGCAACGCGTTCGACTCACTCTGGCAGCGATTCATGGACAAGGTAATGGCAAACTGCGTATTCCGGCCCAAGATGAACACCCATTCTGGTTGAATGTGAACACCGATTCCGGACGAACGTGAACGCTCATTCCGGTTGAACGTGAACACTTTTCGGGATTTTCCGGAAGCACTGTTCACGATTCCGGAATCGGTGTTCACGTTCAACCGGAATCCTTCCCAACGCATTGTTTTTCAATGTGTCAGGAAGCTCTCCGTCCTTCACGTCGGCTTCCAGCGCGTCCAGGTCTTCGGCGGTTTAGGCAACCGAGACGCAGTTGAAGTCGTCAGCCGACCCGCCTTTCCCGTAATAACACGCTTCCATCCAGCCGCGCAGGTTCGGATGCTTGCGCCAGTAGTGCAGCGCGTTTGCCTCCTCCACCTTGAAGTTCACCGGGCTTGTGACGGCTTCCGTTGTCGTCATTGCGTACATGTCGAGCCCCATTGTTGTTTTCCTTTCGTTGTGAATGACCGTCCCGAAGGACGCGTAACGAAAGGCAGCGGACATAAGCCGCAGCCGTCATGGGCAACACGGCTCCGCAAGGAGGTGGTGCGGGCAGCCCATTGACGGCAAGGCGGCCGCCGCCAGGAACGCGGCCATGCCTTCGGGAGGGTCGGCAACGAAAGAGAGGACCACTGGACAGAGCTGTACACGGCACGGCGGAACGCAAGCCATTACGGCTCTGGCGCTTTAGACGATGCGAAGCGTCTGCGGGCTGCCGCAAGGGGGCGGAACAGGCAGGTCAGATAAAACTATGCGAAAACCGGTAACGGGGACTGAGCCCGCGCGAGGGATCGAAGCCAGGATGGCCGAAACCCGCGTTCAGCAGGGGTTTAGTTCACGAGAGCCCGGTCCGGGACACCCGGACGCGCCCATCTCTTTGATAGAACGAGACAAAAGCAGCAGCAAACAGCGTGCGTTGGTGACCCCGGCCAAGCGGGGCAAGGGGAACAAGGCCAAGGTATCGACGAACCGCGGACGCCGGCCGAACGGCGCGCTGCCATGACCTGGGCGCAGCGATTAAAGCGCGTATTCAGTATCGACATCGAGACCTGCAGCGAATGCGGCGGCGCGGTCAGGATCATTGCCTGCATCGAAGACCCGGTCGTGCTTCAGAAGATACTCACCCATCTGAAGGAAAAGGCTGCCCCGGAACCGCTGAGCCTGTTGCCCTCAGCACGGGCGGCGCCTACCGCTCTGTTTGGCTGAAGTCACTTTTCCCGTTCGACACGCATTGCTGTCACCTGTGGGGCACGGCAGGGGGGCCGTTGGCCTGACGACCAGGAGGGGCCGCAAAGTGGCACTGGCGAGGGCGGATTGTTCGTTGACGAGGACAGAATTGGGCAAGATTACGGGGTGGTGGCAAGGCGCATGCCCCGTGGTGACCTGTGAATTGGCAGTTGATCGGTGTGGAAAAGGGCGTTTATCCTTCTTATACTCGGTCAAGGAGAATGAAAAATGGAAACTGATCGGTTATCGCATCGGATCTTGACGCACGCCGGCCGTGCGGCAGTGATCGCGGTCCTGCTCCTCGGGCTCGGTACACGAATCACGCCCGCGGCAGACACTGCGGCGCCAGGCGCACCGCATTACGCGACCACGTTGTTGACCGACGATGAAGAGCAGCAGCAAGAGAAAGACGTGTTCGGCCACGAAACGCCCAAGATCTATTTCATCGGCACTTTGGCTGACACACCGGCCGGCACACCAGTCAAGATAGTGTGGATTGCAGAGAAAACGGAAGTTACGCCGCCTGACTACGTCATTATTTCCAAGGAAATGCAGGCGGGCGGATTGATCAACCGGGTCACGTTCTCGATGAGCCGCCCCGATAACGGCTGGCCCGCGGGCATTTACCGGGCCGAGCTTTATATCGCCGGCACACTGGCAGTGAAGATCCCCTTCAAGGTGGTGCAGTGACAGTAGGATTGAGGGCCGGCATTTGTCGCAGGCTACACGAGGGAGGAGCCGGTTCCTCATGGCTCGACGTAAAGTTATCGACGATCAACAGGAGTCCATTGCAATGTCCAAGACACACTTAGCACTGCTTGCCCACGCAATCCTGATACTCGCCCTGTGCGCATCGGGCCTGACCGTATCTGCGGCGGATGAAACCCCGGCTTCCGCGTCCAATGTGCTGGCCAGTGCGGACGGCGAGCAATCGGGGACGCGCGTGGAGATCACCAAACTGAAGCGTAACAGCGGGGATACCGTCACCCTGAACTATGTGTTGGTGAATGACTCCGACGCGAACCTGGCCACTAGCGATCTCTTGAAAGCGTACGCATACAATAGCAGTGACGGCGTCACGTTGATCGATGCGGCGGGAAAGAAAAAGTATCTTGTCATTATGGACAGCGATAAAAAATGTCTGTGCAGCGCCGATCTCCATGGCGTTCCGGCAAAGTCCCGCATTAATCTCTGGGCGAAATTCCCCGCGCCACCAGCGGACGTGAAAGAGATCTCCATCGCCATCCCGCACTTCCAGCCCATCGATGATGTACCGATCAGCCAGTGAGCTTGTTTGTTCGGAGAAGAACAATGAAACACTGTGCGCAATGGCTGCTCGCGCTGCTTTTCCTGTCGCCTTATCTGGCCTGCGCCGAACCCCAATCGGCACCCGCGGCGAATTTGGCAAGCAGCATTCGCGACCTGCAATTCCCCACCCGCGATCTTGATTTCAAGATTGAAGACCTGGGCGGCAAGGTCCAGAACCTGGAAGTCAAGGAGACGCCCACCGAGATCCGCATCGAACTGTCCGCGGACGTGCTGTTCGACTTCGACAAAGCCACGCTCCTGCCAAAGGCGCAAGAGGCTTTGAAGCAGGCGGCGACGGTGATTCGCGACAAGGCGAAGGGCACGGTGCGCATCGACGGTTATACCGACGCCAAGGGTTCCGCCGCCTACAACCAGAAACTCTCTGAAAAGCGCGCCAACGCTGTTCGGGACTGGTTTGTCAGACAGGGAGGTTTGACGGCCGTCAGATTCGCCACGCAAGGCTTTGGTGCCAGGAATCCGGTCGCGCCCAACACCCACCCGGACGGCTCCGACAATCCGGAAGGTCGTCAGAAGAACCGCAGAGTGGAGATTACGCTGGGGAAGTAATTCGAACCCGCGGGACAAGCACGGACAGGCGCCCTCCGATCGGCACAGGGAACCATAACGGATGAATAAAATCTTCCTTAGCATGTCGCTGCTACTGCCGTTGGTCGGCTGCGGCCGCACGGACGGCGAGGACCTGATAATCCGGCGTAACGGCGATACCCCCGGGGGCGCGTTGCTCGGGTGCGGGCCGGCGGACTGCGTGTTCAAAGGCAGCTCGGCCCTCCAGAGCATTGACCGATCGATGATCGAGTGGATCGGGCTTCACACTTAGGCGCCACCCCCGTCGGTCGCCGACCCAACGAGCGACGAGGTGCATCTCGCCGACCGTTCCGTGCAGCAGGGAGGACTCCTGGGTATCAACGCCGATGTGATCGTGACTCAGCGCGGCCAGTACCCGCGCACCCACGGCCCGCTGGATCCATTTCGCACCACCGCAGGCCAAGCGCAACGGGGACCCCATCTACCAGGGAGACCCTGGCCCGTCGACGCCCCCGACAGACGAGAAACCTCCACCCGCATCGCCGCCGCCCCCGGACTCGCCACCTGCCGCGTCGTCGGCGCGTCCGCCGCAGCCTCTCAACGAGGCGTTTACCGGCTGTCCAAAGGACAAGCCCCTTGGCGGCTGGGCTGGCCAATTACCTGCGCTTCCGGCTGTCTCCGAACACCGCCGTCGCCCTTGCCGCGCGCGTCAAGCGGGCGGGCAAGGAATATATCGGTGACCAGCGCGAGCTTTACCTGTCGGAAGAACAGCCGGGCGCTGAAACGCCCTACGAACGCTTGTTGAGCGACGCCATGGCCGGCGACGGTGCGCTGTTCACCCGCGAGGACGCGGCGGATCTGCTGCAACAGGAAGGCATCGCCGTACGCTGTGTGTCGATGCCGAGTTGGGAGTTGTTCGAGGCCTTGCCGCAAACCGAGCGCGGTGCCGTATTGCCTCCTTCGGTCGGGGCGCGGCTGGCGGTCAAACTGGGCGTGTCGCAAGGCTGGCAGCGCTACATCGGGGCCCACGGCGAGATGCTCTCGGTGGAACGCTTTGGCGCTTCCGCACCGGCCCCGGTGTTGCTGCACGAAACGGTTTTAGCGTCGACAACGTCTGCCTGCGAGCCCAGGCCCGGCTGGCGAGATTGCGTGCCTCCGCGCACCCTGAAAATAAAGGCTGACACATACCGTGGCAATGAATATCCATCCATTGGCGGGCAAGCTCGCCCCGGTCGCGTCGCTGGTCAATGTGCCGCGACTCATCACGGCCTACTTCAGCAACCGGCCCGACGCCGCCGTGCCCGCGCAAAGGGTCGCCTTCGGCACCTCCGGGCATCGCGGTTGCGCCTTCGATCACAGTTTCAATGAATGGCATGTGCTGGCCATCAGCCAGGCGATTTGCGATTACCGCCGACAGCAGGGCATCGATGGCCCGCTGTTTCTCGGCATCGACACCCACGCGCTGTCCGAACCGGCGTGTGTCAGTGCGCTGGAAGTAATGGCCGCCAACGGTGTCGAGGTGATGCTCGCTACCAACGACGAATACACGCCCACGCCGGTGATTTCCCACGCCATCCTCACTTACAACCAGGGCCGCACGACTGGTCTGGCGGACGGTATCGTCATGACGCCCTCGCACAATCCGCCCGACAGCGGCGGCTTCAAATACAACCCGCCCAACGGCGGTCCGGCCGGCAACGAGGTCACTCGCTGGATGGAAACCCGGGCCAACACCTTGCTGGCAGATCAATTGCGCGGCGTGAAGCGCGTGACTCTCGCCCAGGCCCTGAGCGCGTCCACCACCCACCGCCACGATTATCTCAATGCCTACATCAGCGATCTTGGCAATGTGCTCGACATGGATGCGATACACGGTTCGGACCTCCGCATGGGGGTGGACCCGCTCGGCGGTGCCGGCGTGCACTACTGGGAGCCGATTGCCGAACGCTATGACCTGAAGCTGACGCTGGTGAACAACGTCGTCGATCCGACCTTCCGCTTCATGACGCTCGATTGGGACGGCCAGATTCGCATGGACCCGTCCTCGCCCTACGCCATGCAGAGCCTCATCGACATCAAGGATCGCTACGACATCGCCTTCGCCTGCGACACCGACCACGACCGGCATGGCATCGTCACCCGCAACGCCGGTTTACTGCGGCCCAACCATTACCTGGCCGTCGCCATCTTCTATCTGTTTCAGCACCGCCCGCAATGGAGCCCGGAGGCGATGGTCGGCAAGACCCTGGTCAGCAGCCAGATGATCGACCGCATTACCGCCAAACTCGGCCGCAAGCTTTATGAGGTGCCGGTCGGCTTCAAATGGTTTGTGAAAGGCCTGCTAGACGGCTCGCTCGGCTTCGGTGGTGAAGAAAGCGCGGGCGCTTCATTTCTGCGTCGCGATGGACGGGTCTGGACGACCGACAAGGACGGCATCATCCCGGCCCTGCTGTCGGCGGAGATCACCGCTGGCATGGGCCGCGATCCCGGTGAAATCTATGCGCAGCTTGCGCGTGAGTTTGGCGATCCAGCCTACGACCGGATTGAGGCACCAGCCACACCGGAGCAAAAGCAACGTCTGGCGCAACTCTCGCCGCAACAGGTGCAGTCGTCCGAGTTGGCGGGCGAAAAGATCCAGAGCATCCTCACCCGGGCACCTGGCAACGACGCGTCCATCGGCGGCCTCAAGGTGGTGACCGAAAGCGGCTGGTTCGCGGCGCGTCCGTCCGGCACCGAAGACATCTACAAGATTTATGCGGAGAGCTTTCGAGGTGAGGATCACCTGCGCCGCATCCAGTCCGAAGCACAGACCATCGTCAGTACCGCTCTGGCGGCATCCGCGACGGAAGCGGAGGAGAAACCATGAGCGAACAGACACCAATCAATCATCCCAAGCAGCATCTTTTGTTCACGGACATCGAGGGCTTCGATACCCTGTCCGAGCTTGCCCTGGATATGCGCTGGACGTGGAATCATGCCACAGACCAGGTGTGGCGGCAGTTGGATCCCGCGCGCTGGGGACTGACGCAAAATCCCTGGGTTGTTTTGCAGACTGTCTCACGGGAGAAGCTCCAGGGTGTCCTGGCCGATCCCACATTCCGCAAGAACATCGACGACCTGGTGCAAGCCAGGCGGGATGCCGTCGCGGCACCGGCTTGGTTTCAACAGACCCACCCGCAAGCGCCGCTCACCTGTGTCGCGTATTTCAGTATGGAATTCATGTTGAGCGAAGCCTTGCCCATCTACTCGGGCGGGCTCGGGAACGTGGCCGGCGATCAACTCAAGGCCGCCAGCGATCTGGGCGTGCCGGTCATCGGCGTGGGGCTGCTCTACCAGCAAGGCTATTTTCGCCAGGTGTTCGACAAGGACGGCGCGCAACAAGCCCTGTTTCCCTACAACGACCCGGGTCAGTTGCCGATCACGCCACTGCGCCAGGCCAACGGCGAGTGGTTGCGCCTGGAGATCGCCTTGCCCGGCTACTCGGTCTGGCTGCGCGCTTGGCAGGCCCAGGTTGGGCGCGCGAAGCTGTACCTTTTGGACAGCAACGACGCGGCGAATTACCCCGCGCGCCGAGGCATCACCAGCGAGCTGTACGGCGGCGGGCCGGAGTTGCGCCTGAAACAGGAAATGCTGCTCGGGATCGGCGGCTGGCGCTATGCCTGTCTCCTCGGCTACACCTTCCATACCGGTTTTCCGGTTCGATGTCATCTGATCATGCTTGAGTCCGCATCGCTCTATGGGCAGGAGCGGCTGTCCTAATCGAACCGTTCAGGATAAAGTGATTTTCGGTCTGGAGCGCAACAGCGGCAAATAACCGCGGGTTTCGAGCGGCACATACAATCCGGATTGGACTGACGCCAGAATGGTGCCACGCTTCGCGTGGACGCACCCTGAAGCCCATGTGCTATGGTCCGCGCAGGCTTCCGGCAACGACGGGTCTGCACGTCTATTTAACAAGCTCAAGCCGGCAATGCTTGCAGCGTTTGAGCGAAGCGACGTTCGTGACCGGGAACTTGAACAACTTATCGAGAGGCTGATTTCTATCGCAATTTGGCAATGTCAAGGAAATGCACAAGAATTCGAGCTGAGCACTGCCGAAGTGAAGCAAGCACTCTCCATCGCGCCGCCAGCGATGCGCCAGAGCGCGAGCGCACAGCTCTGGCGATGGATGTATGCAGATGACTGGGTGCCAACGGATAAATCCGAGCGCTGGAGAACGATCATCGGACCATTGTTCCGTGATATTTGGCCTCTCGGGGCTGGATTGGGATCCGAGGACATTTCCCGGAACCTTGTCAACATGGCATGTGAGTGCGAACGCGCATTCCCGGATGCAGTGAATTTGATAATGGACTTTATTGTCCCATACAAGCTCTGGTATCGCGCATGGCTGCAGCCGCAAGAGCAATACAACGATCTAATACAGCGATACCCGATTTCGTTGCTTCGGTTGACCAGCGCTCTCATTGATCCATCAGTGTACCCGGTACCAGATGACCTAGGAGAACTGCTCGACAAATGCAGGAACGCTGATACGTCTGTTGTAGAGGAACCCAGCTACGTTCGGCTTTATGGACTGAGACGACAACGCGGCGCGTGAGGCAAAGGGCGTGGTCACATTCTGAGCATGCCAAGACAGAGCAGTTGCAAGTACGAACACACGGGGAGCTAGACTCATGAAGTGGCTCTTTCAATACATTGGCGCACCTTTTTCCGCAGCGTTAGTGGCCCTACTGGGGAGTTATTGGTTGCTCACGAAGCCTCAATTAAGCAAAGACTATACCAGGCTCGGAGTGGACATCTTGCTGAAAAGGGACGCCCCTATTTAGCTTAGGAATTATGCTCAGCAGCTACTGAACGATAGCTCCCCAGTTCAGCTCGCAGTATCAGAGCACGATGATAGCCTCGAGTTCTTGCTTCGAAATGTTCCTCTTGGGGCTTATGACGGGACGACGAATGGCGATCTTCTTGCAGTTGCCATGGCCTATGCGAGGTGGGCAAGAGAGGTTCGGGATTTGTGCGCTGATTGTGTAAACGAAGAAGAGTTTCACAAGAGATACACAAAGGCGCAGGAGGACATACGTGCAAGCTTTAATTCGGCAAAGTAGACCTGACAAAGTATTGATGGTGCATACTGTTGAGCTTGTTGTCGGCCGATTTCAGTTTGCGCGGGCGCGGACATGAACCCAGCCAGATCATTCTGGGCGGCGCGGCGATCGAAGAAAAGAAGAAGAACGAGAAAGGGATCGATGACAAATCGCAAGCGTGCCGACTTGTCATCGATCCCTTTTACTGGCTTACCCGTGGGCGGCGGTCAACCCGAGTTTGGCGCGCCAGCCCGGGAACAGCTTGTCGGCATCCTGCGGGAAGGATTCGAGGGCGCGCGCGAATTCTCTGTGGTCCTTGGCAAACGCGATCGGGTCAGCACCGGCCTTCCAGCATTCGTACGCCTGGCGCAGTGAGATCGCGCCGGCCGCGGGACTGTCGATATGGCCGTACGAACCGCCACCGGCGGTGTTGATCAGATTGCCGTGACCCAGATTCTCGAAGAAGCCGGGCAGACGCAGGGCGTTCATGCCACCGGAGATGATCGGGGTGGTGGGCCGCATGCCGTACCACTCCTGGTGGTAGACGGGGCCGTCCGCGCTGTCGCGCTCGATCATGTAGGCGATGTTGCGGTCGTCCGCACCGCCTTCCATCTTGCCGTAGCCCATGGTACCGACGTGGATGCCGGACGCGCCCTGCAGGCGCGCCATCTTGGCGAGCACGAAGGCGGTGTAACCGCGCACGGAACTGGGCGAGGTGATCATGCCGTGACCGGCGCGGTGGTAGTGCAGGTACTGGTTCGGGTACTGGCGACGTGCCGTGGTGATCATGCCGCGGACCGCCGACGAAGCCGTCGACCAGGAAGGCGAGCTTGTCGGCGTCGGGTCCGAAGGCCTCGAGGGCGAAGTCCGCGCGCGCACACATCTCGTAGTGGTCGTCCGCGGTGATGTTCATCGAGAACAGCTTGGCTTCGCCGGTCTCGTCCATCGCCCGCTTCATCGCGTCATAGACCAGCGGAATGACCTTCTTCACCGGGGCGAAAACCTGGTTGCCCTGCGGCTCGTCGTTCTTGACGAAGTCGCCGCCGAGCCAGAACTGGTAGGCGGCCTTGGCGAACGGCGCCGGGCGCAGGCCCAGCTTGGGCTTGATGATGGTGCCGGCGATGTAGCCGCCGTCCTTGACCGGACGACCGAGGATGCGCCACAGGTCAGAAATATCCTTGGCCGGACCGTCGAACAACTGGATGGCATGGGGCGGCATGCAGAAGTCGATAAGCTGGCCGTACTCGATGTCGCCCATGCCCTGGTTGTTACCGATGGTCAGGGTCAGAAAGGACACCAGCATCATACGGCCGTCGGTGACGTTGCGATCGAACAGTTCGATCGGAAAGGCGATGCGCGTGTCGTCGGCGGCTTCGTCGATGTGATAGACCAGCGCATCGACGCCTCGCGTGAAATCGTCAGTGGTCGAGACCTCGACATTCGTGCCGGTGGAGGACTCGGCGGCGAAATGTGCCGCGGCCTCCAGGTAAGCGTGGCCAGCCTTCGGCTTCATCTTGTAGGCGCACAGGATGTGTCTGCCGCCGGCGATCAGATCGTCCTCTTTCAGGCTGAGGTCGGAATAACGACTGGATTGGTCGAGAGCCATAGGTGTGTCCTTGTAACGTTGCGATGCGTCGGGGTACCTGTCTGCAGGCGTGGACGGCCTGCACCAATCACCCACGATATATAGACGTATAGAATATACGGACACCAGGTATAAGTAAATTATTTTGCGCTTATATATGCCCTGCCAAATACTTATGGCGAGCTGCCCCGACCTTTGCGCAGTGTGCCGTGCCACCGGCTCGGTACGGCTCAATCGTCGGCGTCGCGCTGCACGGTGCCGGGGAGCGTCGATACGTTTGCGCCCCGGTTGCCGGCCCGACGGTCGGCGTGGTTGGCGACGTGTAGCCTGAGACTTTCGTAGATACGGTGGATGATGGTCCGGCTGTAGGAATGGTGCAGCGTGAGGGTGCATCTGACCGGCTCTCGCAAGCCCTGCCGCTGGCCGTTTTGAAAACCCTCCCAGCTCAGCAACAGCAGCCCGAGCCTTCTATTCCAACAGCGCCAGTCGTCGGCGGTTATCACCATGACGTTGTCGGTCAAATCGGGCAACCGCAGTTGCAGGCGACCACCTTCGCGCCGTCTGGCCAGAGTGATCATGTTGAAGCACTCGGCCGGGATCTCACAGTGGCGTGCGTCCGGATAAGCAGGCTGGAGCATGGCGATCCCCCTCCCTTGCTCTGGTTGTGTGCCGGAGGTCAGGCAATCTTCACGCGCAATACCTGACCGTCTCGGTCAGGATTATGCACGCTCGTGGCGCCTGGTCAACGCACATTCAGCCGGGATTTCGCGTTCCTGCCGGCCTGCGCGCCTGAACTCAATCCGGCGGACGACCTCTGCCGCCAAACGCGCTCGTGTTCAAGCATCAACCACACAAGCACAGGGTCCCCGAATTCCAACCTATTCTTTCGTTACCTTTGCCTTCTCGATGATTGCCGGATACTTGTAACCTGCACCGAAGTCTTTGTTGATCGACAGCACCCCTTCGACCATGACCTGGTCGCCTTTGGCGAAGCTGCCGTCGGTGGTAACAGTGAGATCGCCCGCGGTGCCGTCCTGGATATGCATCCAGTTGGTCCTCATGATGTCAGGCACGAATTTCACCACCCGGCCTCGCACTTTCAGAATCTGGCCGCTCAAGGTGGTGCTTTGCGCCAGGATTTCCTCGACGGTGTAAACCCTTTTGCCTTCGGTACCGGGTCGACGTGGGCGTCGGCGACCACGGTCTTGCCGTCGCCGCCCACACTCTGCGCGAGGCCGCCGGGCATTGGCGCAGCGCTTTCCGGGTGAATGCCGTCGACGAAGTAGATCTTGTCGAACTTGCGGTTGAGGGACCGGGCTATGACACCCAGCCTGAGCGGCGCTTCGAGTTCATCCCGATCTGGGGTTTCGCCGTGGTGTTACGCTACCGCATGCGGCGGGTGCAGTGCAGGGCCTGCGGGGTCAAGGTGGAGGCGGTGCCCTGGGGGATCGGCAAGCATCCCCTGACCCGCGCCTACCTGCTGTATCGGGCACACTGGGCGAAGAAGCTCTCCTGGAAAGAGACGGCGCAAAGTTTTCATAGCTCCTGGGAGAAAGTCTGCCAAGCGGTGGAGTACGTCGTCCCGTGGGGGCTGGAGCAGCGCCCACTCGGCCCGATCCGGGCCATCGGTGTGGACGAGATCCAGTACGGACGCGGTCATAACTATCTGACGCTGGTCTACCAGATCGAGGCATGCAGCACCACGATTTCGCCTGCGGGCAATTGCTCCAGCGCGGCGGCCATGGCATTGAAATCGAGGCCCTTGGTCACTGCTTCGTAGTACGGATAGTTTTTGACTTCGAAGCCAGCGCCTTCAAACAACGCGCGATGGTTTTCCCAGCTCGCGTTGCTGATCCACACTTTGGCGTCGCTATTAAACCGCTTGAAAAAGTCGGCCGCTAGTTTCAGTGCGCCGGTGCCGCCAAGCGCTTGAATGCCGACGGCGCGCTGTTCGCTGATCGCAGCGGCATCTCCCAGCAGCAACTCTTGAACGGCCTTTACATACGCGGGCATGCCATCAATCGGCAAGTAGCTGCGCGGCGATATTTCCGTCGCCAACAGTTGCTCAGCACGTTTGACGCACTCAAGAACAGGTACTTTGCCGTTGTCGTCGTAATACACGCCCACGCCCAGGTTCACCTTGGCGGGGTTGGTATCGGCATTGAAGCCTTCAGTAATGCCCATGATGGGGTCGCGCGGGGCCAGTTCGACGTTTTGCAGGATTGAAGCAGTCATGATTTCAATAGTTGGGAGTTTAGGGCCAAGGAAACGACCGGCATCTTACAGGGTCTGGCATGGAGGGCCTAGCGCAAGCGCGGACGGCTGCATTGGGCTTATTTTGCCGCGCCTTCGTGAGGCTTGTAGAAGACAAACTCGCCGACCTCGGCTGTCTTGATGTATTCCCTGGACCAACTAGGAGTTGCTTTGCGCTGATGGAAATACAATGCGCCGCGGGTTCGGTCCGATAGTTGCCGGTTGAGCGCCTTGCGGGCTATTTCCTTGGCGATCGCGTAAGAATCATCGTCCTTTGCGGTATCCGAACGGCCATCGCACCACCACGAGAACTGGCAGGCACCACGCTCGCGGCCTTGCCTGACGACTTCACAAATCGTGTTTGGAAAGCCCTCATGCCCTAGCCGGTTCATGACAACATTGGCGACTGCTTCCATGCTGGCAGCCCCCTCACCCCTGGCCTCCCAGTAGATGGTTCGTGAAAGGCAGGTGATCGCATCGTTCAACGGCTCTTTGCCGGCCGGATCAACCGCCTGCACTTCAGTCTTACTGATTATCTCGGATCGAGAAGGGAGCGCCTTGCTGCCGTCGGCTGCGGCGTTCCGCTCCAGCACCCCCGCCTTGCTCTCAGCGTATTTCGCCGTCTGTTCAGAAGACGGGACGTTTTCGTTGCAGCCTTGAATAACCAAAGCAACTAAACATGGCAATAATGTTGCTGATCTGGTTGTCATGATTCCCCCACACGCTTACATAGTGCTCCATTAGAGGCCACTGTGCTTAGCCTTACCGCTTTAATGAGCAGGTGCGATTCATGGCATCTTTTCAAGGCGTGCGCTTCGTTACTGTAACAATGCGGATGCGCGACTTCCGCACCGCCACAGAACGGCGACTCCCATTATTGCCGACAGGGAAGACGCGGCAAACACGGCGATCTTTGCCGCAGCAAAGTCGGATGCAACTGGAAAGGCCTGGCCGGCGATGAATAGCGACATCGTAAAGCCAATCCCCGCCGACGCGCAAGCGCCCCACAACTGCGGCCAGGAATATTCATTGGGCTTGACGGCAATGTCCGCCTTGACCGCCAGCGCAGCCTGCAGCACAAGACCCACCGGTTTGCCGATGATCAATCCGCCCATGATGGCGAGCATGAGCACACTGTGACTGCCGATCACGTCCATGCCGAGCAGCACCCCCGCGTTGGCGAGCGCGAACAAGGGCAGAATCACATAGCTCGACCAGGGTTCGACATGCCGCAGCATCCGATCTGCCGGCGATTCCAATCGGTCGTGAATGGCGTCGAGTGCCTCCAGGGCCGGTAGTGATGGGCCATGCCGCAGGACTTCGGACTCCCGGAACGACTCCGCCCGAACGCGCTCGCCCAGTTGATTGCGAATTTCGGCGATACGTTCGTTGGCCGCGCGACAATGTGGACAGTCATAGCTGCAGTATTCGACGAGCGTGATGGGCGCGTTCAATGTACCCAGGACATGGTCATACCGATCGTCGACTTGCCGATCCAGCCAGCAATTTCATTCATCGACGTTCCCAGCTCCTCGTGCTCGGTGTTTAGCCCGAGAATCGCGTAGTTTTCGTGTCAAACCCGGCGGTTTCTGGCAGTCCAATGCAAAACCGGGTAGTTAGACTTGCATGCCAACTGATGTCTCAATGCTGACATTCACGCCCACCGCTAGCGCACTTTGTCACGCATGGTTACGAATTCTTCGGCGGAGCTCGGATGAATGCCGACGGTACGATCGAATTGTTTTCTGGTCGCGCCACATTAATCGCGACCGGCGTCAAATTCTGTCGGTCAGTGACGTCGCCAACGGCGTAAATATTCGGTACCGACGTGCGTGACCACTCGTCAACATTCACTGCACCAAGCGACGACAGGCGCACACCGACTTCTTGCAACCCGAGACTAGCCGTATTGGGCGCACGTCCGCTGGCGTAAAGAACCTGGTCGCTAACAATGATCTCAGCAGTGTTTTTGATGTGGCTGTAAAGCCCATCTGTGCGCTTCTCGATCTTGTCGACCTCTGAATTCGAGACGATGCGAGTGCCACGCTGGGTTAACGCGGCGGCGAGATGTTCGCGCACATCCTGATCGAAGCCTCTCAATGACAACGGGCCACGCAAGATCATGGTGACTTCAGCGCCCAGCGAGTGAAAGATGCCGGCGAATTCCACCGCAACATAACCACCGCCAACCACCACGATACGCCGCGGAAAGTGCGGCAGCTCCAATGCTTCGTTTGAAGTGATGCAGTATTCGATACCCGGCGTGGGCGGCATGACCGGATGGCCTCCGGTCGCAATCAAAATACGCTCGGCCGTCGCCGTCTTCTCACCGATCTGAATGGTGTGTGCATCCAGGAGCCTGCCATATCCCTCAATCAGCCTCACACCCGACTTTGTTATACATAGCGACCTAAATTATGGCGCATAGTCTCGCCAGCTGTCGATTTGGTTTTGCCCAGAGCCCGAAGCGTTCTTGCACGGCATCGACGACGCCGTCCAGCGTCGGGAAATGGCGGTTGTGGGTGGCCAACCGGCGTGTGGGCTTCCATACGCGCTCGATTGGATTGAGCTCGGGACTGTATGGCGGCAGGAACAATAGCGAGAGTGTTGTGCGATGCCGACATAGAAAGGGACGTAGCGCGCGGGCGTGGTGGTACCTGGCATTGTCCACTATCACGACCATGCGTTTGTTGCGCGCGCGATGCTTGAGCAGTTTCTTCAGAAAGCGCTCGAAGGAATCGGCGTTGAATTTGGGCTCGAAGGCGGTGGCTAGCCTGCCAGTATGTACGTTGACCGCCCCGAAGCAGGCTACCGACTTGCGGGTGGGCACATGCAGCAGGACAGGGTCTTTCTCTTCCGGAGGCACCCACATGCGGCAGCGCGTACCATGCTGCTGGAAGTGGCATTCGTCGATGCTCCATAGTTCAACCTTTGGACTGGCGGCCAGACGATGCAGTTTTTTTTAAAGGCCGCTTGTGCGGCCGGATCGGCTTTGGCGATAATCGGCCGGGGTTTTCGCAATCGGAAGCCCATCTGCCCGAACAGGCGCTGACATTGGCGCACGCCCAGCTCCACCTGATAGCGACGGCGCAAGTGCTCGGCCAGCAATTTGCCGTCCCACAGTGTCTGCGTAAACCCGAAGTCACGCGGGCTGCGCCGCGCATCGCGATTCAAGCGCTGCCACTGTGCATCGCTCAAGCGACTCGGCCGCCCCGATCGCTCACCGTCTTGCAGACCGGCAAGGCCCATCTCTTCGAATCGATTGACCCAGCGTTGTACCGTGCGTTCACTCTCGTTGAGCCACAGAGCGGCTTGGGGCGCTCATGCCATTTGCCACCAGCAGCACACCGTGCAGCCGATGATCATACCGCGACTCGTCATTGCGTCCGATCTCTTGGCGTATCGCCAAAGCCATAACGTCGGCATCGCTGATCACCAGTTTCCTCATGATGGAACCTCCTGCCTGATATGGAGATTCCATAAGCATATCACTAATATGCGTCATTATTGATGACGCTATGTATAGCAGTTCGATGTATACGCTATTGAGCCGATCAACTTCCTTATTCTTGGCGGCGATCAGGGTCGGCCAGTCGAAGCTCGCCGCAGGGATGGTCCAACCAAACCCCTTGGCATCCTGGATTTCATCGGCGACATGCGCGCCGTAGACCAGCAGCTTTTTCGGTACACAGCCGCGGATGACACACGTGCCACCAACACGACTATCTTCGCAAATGCCCACGCGCGCGCCGAAAGTAGCAGCCCGACGGGAACCGGCCACACCACCGGAGCCGGCGCCAATGGTGAAGAGATCGAAGTCATACTTGTGCATTTACGAAAAATAGGGCGCCATTGTTGGCTGTTGGTCAAGCGCAACGTTACCTGGGGGGAATTCGCGGAACGAAAGATGGTATTAGCCATGCTTGCTCCACATCGCATTATAACGGTCGTGTAAACGTATCGTGTTTTCTGCGCGTTACAGTGCAACCACACGCGATGCTACGCAGTCTATTTTATTGATTCAATGACAATTGTCGGTCGGCTTAAAGTGCATCAATGCGTCTGGCTGCGTGCATTTGAGCAAGCCACTGCACGGAATTTGCGCAGAGATACGGAGGGCGGGTTCGTTGCAGCGGCATTTCGATCTGTTTACCGGACGTTCATGGCAGAGCGTCATGCCCTAGACTGCTCGTTCTGTAGCCGTCATCCAGATGGCGGCTATCCTGAAATGAACCGCGTGAATAAGGACGACTGATGACGACTGCTCAATGGTTCATGCTTATCGGCGGGCTGCTGCTCACCATGGGTCTGACAATTTCCCTGCTGAAGCGCTCGCCGGTGACTTCGGCGATTGTCTACCTGGCCGTCGGACTGGTGGTCGGACCCAGTGTGCTCGACCTGTTCCACTTCAATCCGCTCAAGGAATCGGCACTGCTGGAAGTACTCACCGAAGTGGCGGTACTCATCTCGCTGTTTTCGGCCGGGGTCAAGATGCCGGTGCCATTCACCTTCGCCAGCTGGCGTGCGCCCATTTTGTTGGCTACGGCGTCCATGGCCATTACCGTTGGCCTGGTTGCCGCCTTCGCCTACTACGTGTTGGGCTTGCCACTCGGCGCCGGCGTACTGCTAGGCGCCATTGTTGCGCCCACTGATCCGGTACTCGCCACCGATGTACAAGTGCGTCATGCGGGCGATTGCGATCAACTGCGCTTCACGCTGACCTGCGAGGCGGGAATGAACGACGGCAGCGCGTTTCCGTTCGTGTTGCTGGGCATGGGCCTGCTGGGTCTGCATGACCTCGGCGAGTTTGGGCTGCGTTGGCTGTTGGTGGACGTGCTCTGGGCAACCACGGCAGGCATTGTCATCGGTGTGACAGCAGGTGTGGCGCTGGCGCGCGTCAGCAGCATGCTACGCCGAGCGCCATACCACCATGACCTGATGGACGATTTCATCGGTCTGGGTCTGATTGGCGTCGTATATGGTATGTCTCTCATGTGTAATGCGTGGGGCTTTCTGGCGGTATTCTTTGCCGCAGTTGCGCTGCGTCAGACTGAACTGAACCAGGTCCGATCCGCGCAACTACTGGTGGACAAGCCCACCATACACCCCGAGGACACTGCGCGACACAAGGCGGACGCCGATCACGAAGCGGCCACCACGGTCAGCGCCGGCTCACTGGTATTCAAGGAACACCTGGAAAGACTGTCCGAAGTGGTGCTGGTGCTGCTCGTCGGCGGTTCGCTGTTTCGCAACTCATGGAGCTGGGCCGCGGTGGGACTGGCGCTATTCCTGTTTGTCGTGGCACGTCCGATCAGTGTGTTCATCGCGTGGTTGGCAACAACCTCTTCACGCCAGAAACGCTGGATGACCGCCTGGTTTGGCGTACGCGGCATTGGCTCGCTGTACTACCTGATGTACGCCATTCAACATGGACTACCCGAACCACTGGCGCTAACGCTGGTACAAATGACGCTGATCGTGGTGGCGCTATCCATTCTTCTGCACGGCATCAGCGTCAGACCCCTGATGAATTCTTTCTGGCAACGCAGCTGACCATGTCGCAGGTGTACAGGGAGGCCTGATCGTTACCCTGTTCAAGGAAGCGGTATAGCTTTCTGCAAGTGGCATCGAAGGACTTCTGTTCAGATTCGCTGATGCGC
>CAVRAZ010000013.1:0-232454 GCA_963719135.1 uncultured Gammaproteobacteria bacterium
CAACGCCCTACAGATCCTCAAGCTGAGCCTGAATCTCGCGGCTACTCAGGCCACCGCTGTACAAGGCTAATACCTTCTCGTCAAAGCCTTCCAGCCGGCGCTGGCGCTTCTTCACAATCTGCGGCTCGACGCTCCCCTCCCGGTCTCTGGGAATCTCAATGTTGAATTGCCCGGCATCGCCCTGGAGGGTCTTGCGGCCCTTGCCATTGCGCCGATTCGCACCCGTCGCCCGGTCATGGACTTCATAGCCAAGGTGATCTGTCAGCTCCGCCTCCAGGGCCCGCTCCACCAGCCTTTTCTGCAACTGCTTGAGCACCCCGTTCTCCCCCAAAATCTCCTTGGGACCCGAGTAATCCTTCAGCAGCTCATCCAGCAACGCGTCTTCTTTCGTCTTCACTCTGGTCATCTCTCGCTCCTCCAAGCATTATTAAGGATAACCAGTTACACAGTTGAATGGCACTTAATTAAGCTCAAGCTTTCTTGCATGTCCATGTTTTCTGATGTCCTGACGTGCTTTCTCGCGAGGTTCGTTCAAGCGTGGATAAGGCTTTGGCCTGCGCTTGACCGCCCGCGGTTCAACCCGACCGGGTCGTTCTCCTACGCGTATTTGGGCAATGAGCAGGAACAAGGTCGTCGTGTCTTCTTTGGCGTCTGAAAGAAACTGCCGTTGACTCCAGGCTATCCAAATCTGCAGCGTATGTTTGAAGCTCAACTGGCGCGGCAACACCCTGGCCTGCAGCGCCGCCGCGGCCATCAGCCGCCGGATCAGGTTGTACGCGAGGAGATAGACCCACAGTTCCTTCTCGCACATCGCTGGGCTCTTGCAACTCAAAGCCTCCATGCCGAGGGTGGTTTTGATGTTTCTCAGATCCAGCTCCACGTGCCAGCGTTGCAGGAACAACGCCTCCAGCTCGGCCTTGGCGGTTTTGCGTGGCGCGAGCAGCGTGGTCACCCGCACTTTCTTGCCGATTTTCGCTTCGCGCGCCGTGATCTGCTTCGGGTAGCCGTGATACTCCTCCCGGCTCATCCAATTCGGTCTCGCCGGCCGGGACCACTGCACCAGATGATCCCGTGCGCCGAGGTTCTCCCCGGTGCGAAAATCGGTATGGCGCGCGCCATGCTGCTCGAACAGCACGTCCACCCCGCGCTCCTGCATCTCGGCAATCAGAAAATAACTGCAGTAATAGCCGTCGGCCAGCATTATGTCGCCTTCGACAAACGCCTCCGTGAGCCCTCGAAACAGACCCTGCTCGCCGCTGCCCTTGCCCGGGTAGGCACCCATGGCGGCATCGAGCAGCGCCAGCGGAAAACCCACGCCAGGCACCTGTCCCCCGTGCTGGGGGAAGCGGGCCTGATTCGCCTCGGTGTCCGGCATCGAAACGGTCGTGCCCTCCACCAGTTTCACGTGCCGGCCGCGCCGCGGCCACCCCGTGGGCACGTGCGCGTCAAGCAACGCCGCGGTCTCTCGGGCGAGCGCGCTCACCATCTCCTGCGGCAAGCGCTGGCGCGCCAGACAATAGCCGCCGGTGTTGGCGCTGCCCACCGACATCCCGCTCAGCAGGCGATTGACCAGCGCTTCATTCACCGCGTTCTGACAGGAACCGTCGGCACTCATGACCTGCCCTAAAAACATCGCTAATGTCAGCGTCGGTGGATAGTGCCGTTCCCGGTGCTCGGGGAGCTGCGCCTCCACCGCCTCCAGTAACTGCGGGCCGGTGAGTAGGTTGAAGAAATGATTGGCATCGATTTTCTGAACCTGTTTGGCAAGACGACGTTGTTGTGGCAGCGATGGGCGGTTACAGTGTGTCAGGAAGGTTGGCCTCGGGATGGGTGGGGTCGATGTTTCGCCACAAACATCTTACCAGTCCCAGCCAACCTTCTCTTTCGTTTTCAAACCATTAGCCTATGCTACGTGACTCGCTGATCCTTAATTAAGTGCCATTCGTTACACAGTTCTTTTTGCACCCTCGCACGTTTGGGCCGAATGGCCGACGACGGGGGTGTTTTGGGGCCGCCGTACCTGTTGGCGTTACAACAGGGCGTGTCAAATCCCCGGTGGGCGGACGTTTGAAATTCCGATCGCCCGTCTTGGTATCCCCCGCGATTGTTTAACAGCTTGTTGAAATACCCCATCGCATTGAACGACGCATGATAAAATTACGCCAGTCAATCTATCGGGAATAAAGAACCATGCGCGGAGCCGACATCAGCCTGCACTCCCTGTTCATCACGCGCACGGTAGAGGATCTTGTGCCGACGAATGGTCCGTTACGTGCGGTGCGCAAGCTGATCGATGAAGCGCTGCGGGATCTGGATGCCCATTTTAACCGTTTGTATGCCGATGAAGGTCGCGAGTCGGCGTTGCCCGAGCGCCTGATCCGCGCTCGCTGCTGCAGGTACTCGACACCATCCAAGCGAGCGGCAACGGGTGGAGCAGATTCGCTACGACCTGCGGTATCGCTGGTTTGTCGGTCTGGAGATGGCGGACGGCGTCTGGCATCACGCCGCCGTCAGCAAGAACCGGGAGCGGTTGCTGATGAGACCTCGATGTCCCGGCTGATTCGATCGGCGCTCAAGGTTGCGCGGCGCCACAAGCTGTTATCGGCGGAGCATTTCGGCGTGGACGGCACGCTGATCGATGTCTGGGCCTCGCACAAGAGTTTCCGGCCGCGGGACGCTGATGACGACACCCGGACGGGCAGGGGACGCGACTGTCACGGCGAGCGGCGCTGTAATGACACACACGCCTCCACGACGACCCGAATGCGGAACTGATGCGCAAGGGCAAAGGCATGGAAGCGCGGTTGCGTTACGGCGTGCGCCACTGGGTGGAGAACGGTCACCATCGGGTGGCGGTTGTCGAAACCGAAGCAGCGGCCAGCGTGCCGGATCGCGCGGCGACCCTGGGCCTGCTCAGTGACTTCCCCGAGGCACAGCGCATCACCGTAGGGAGTGACAAGGGCTATGACACCCGTGACTTCGTCGAACAGTGGCGGGCGACGAAGATTACGCCGCATGTGGCGCATAACACGGGGCGACGTGGCGGCTCCGCACTGGATGGGCGCACGACGCGCCATGCCGGTTACGCTGTCCGTCTGCGTAAACGCACGCGGGTCGAAACCGCCTTTGGCTGAGCGAAGCAATACGGTGTGGCCCGCGGTGCATGTTGTATCGGGGGACTCGAGCGGGTCGCCCGGGTGACCTTCGCCCTGACTCTGTTCAATATGCTGAGAATCAGCCGGCGGATGCCGGAACCCGCAGGATGAAGATCGATCAAGGCAGAAATACGCGCCAGATCGAACAGGAAGTGGCGGCGATTCGAGACAAGCGAAGAAAAATGCATCGATGGTCTGGTTCTGTCCGCCTTGCGGCGAAAATGAATGGACACATCGGTTGTTTTTCAACAAGCTGTTAAATAACAAGTGGTTAGATAGAATGGCTTGTGGGTATTTTCGATAAGTTCGACAATGACATCGGCGTGTTGGTACAGCTTGGTGTCGCAACTAGACTATAGGCATGGTCGCTCGCAGTGAAACAATGACGGTCCAGGGGCAGCCCCTGGATACGGGGATTTGGGTAGACAGCGTCTGTTATGACCGTAAAGCCGAAGAGCGGACGGTCATAGTCTCCGCAGTTGAGCTCGCCGAGCAGGCGCACCGCGACCAGCGGCGCCGTTCCGGGGAGCCTTACCTGTCACATTGCCTAGCCGTCGCTGAAATCGTTCACCACCTGAACCTCGACCACGAAGCTATTGCCGCGGCGATATTGCATGACGTTGTGGAGGATTGCGCAGTCACGCTAGAACAGTTGGAAGTTCGCTTTGGTGTACCGATCGCAAGAATGGTTGCTGGCGTAACGAAGATGGGGCGTATCAGCGAATTGCGTGATAGTGCCGCCAGCGATCACCGGAATACGACCGATCAGGCCGAAAACATCCGAAAGCTATTGCTGGCGATGGCCGAGGACGTACGGGTGGTCATCATCAAGTTGGCGGACCGGCTGCACAATATGCGTACGCTGCGTTATCTGGATGAGAGCCAGCAACGGCGGATCGCGCGGGAAACCCTGGATATTTATGCGCCGCTGGCGAATCGACTGGGTATCTGGCATGTCAAATGGGAACTGGAGGACCTGGCCCTTCGCTACCTGGAGCCGGATACCTATCGACAGATTGCGGCCCTGCTGGATGGGCGCCGCGTGGATCGCGAGCGTCATATCGAATACATCAAAGCCGAGTTGCGGCGTGTTTTCCAAGAGGCCGGCATCAATGCAGAAATCACTGGAAGGCCGAAGCATATCTACAGCATTTGGCGCAAGATGCAGCGCAAGAACGTCGACTTCCACCAGATTTTCGACGTGCAGGCCGTACGTGTCTTGGTGGACAAGACACGCGACTGCTATTCCGCACTTGGTCTCGTACACGCTCTATGGCGCCATATTCCACATGAATTCGACGACTACATCGCTAACCCAAAGGCCAACAACTATCGGTCGCTGCACACTGCGGTCGTGGGTCCGGAAGGGAAGCCGATCGAGGTTCAGATACGTACCCACGACATGCATGAACATGCGGAACTTGGTATCGCTGCACACTGGCGCTACAAAGAGGGGCGAGCCCACGACGCGGCGTTCGAAAAGAAGGTCGCATGGCTGCGGCAACTGCTCGAGTGGCGCGACGAAGAACAGTCCGCGGTTGATTTCGTGGACCGGTTCAAATCTGAGTCTGTCGAAGAGCGCCTGTACGTACTGACGCCTCACGGACAGGTTATCGACTTGCCGGTCGGCGCGACCGCACTGGATTTCGCCTATCATATCCACACGGACGTGGGTCACCGCTGCCGCGGAGTTCGCGTGAATGGTCGCATGGTTCCGCTGAATTACGAACTGCGCAATGGCGAACAGGTGGAAGTACTCACGGGAAAGCATTCCGCGCCGAGCCGCGATTGGATTAATCCGCACCTCGGCTACCTGAAAACCTCCCGAGCGCGCTCGAAGGTGCGGCACTGGTTCAAACAGCAGGACCGCGATATCAGCATCACAGCGGGGCGCGACGCCTTGGAGCGTGAGCTCCACCGCTTCGGTCTTGGCAGCGCGCGGCTGGGCGACGTGCTAGGAAGGCTGAATTTTAAGGACGTGGATACGTTGCTGGCGGCGATCGGGCGAGGGGAGCAAAACGTTGCGCCGGTCGTCAGTGCGGTGCTGGATATTAGCCACACGGGCGCCGAAACAGGTCTGAGCATTCCGCTGGTCGGAAGGCGGTCGAGCCGGCCCGCGGATGCCGATGCGTTCAAGATTCTGGGGGTCGGAAACTTGCTTACCCAACCCGCACGCTGCTGTCGACCGGTACCCAACGACCCGATCGTCGGCTACATAACGCGCGGCCGCGGCGTGACCATCCATCGCAGCGACTGTCCCAATGTGCTTCGTCTGAAACTGAGCGATGCCGAACGACTGATTGATGTACAGTGGTGTGCGTCGGACCAGCTGTTTACTGTCGATATCCAGGTGCTCGCCTACGACCGGCGTGGTCTGCTGCATGATATTTCTTCGGTACTTGCCAATGACAAGATCAATGTCATGGCCGTCAATACGCGCACTGACAAGACGGATATGATGGCTCGAATGGAGTTGACGCTTGAGGTCGAGGACATCGAGCAACTCAGTCGGATACTGGATCGAATCGGTCAACTGCCCAGTGTCACCGAGGTCAGGCGGAAGACCTGACACGCGGCGCCTCGGCCATCCGTACACGGAGCCAACAATGTTTATAAAATAATGAGTTATGCAGTATCTACGCGAGTGAGGTACTAATGTACGCCTGCCCGCATCGCGGCAATCGCTTGGCCCGCTTCGGACACCTGCGGTGTAATTATTGACTTCCCACGGGCGACAGTGCGTAGGCGACCAGTTGCCCTACGGAACCGATCGCGTGATCGAACCAAAAATGTTACCAAAGACCTTGCATTTCGTTATAGTTAACCAATCTGCCCATCACAACTCAGGGTGGGGAATAGGATGAATACACCACGCATCAGTCAGTTGCCATTCCTTGATCCCGATGAGCCACTGCGCAACCGGGCGCCCACCGTGGATGAAAACGGTAATGCGGTTACTGATTTCATGGTTATACTGCCAGGGCTGCGCAAGAAACCCCGTGTGCAGATCAATCAGGCGCTGCGGGATGTCCAGATGATTCTGTCCCGCTACAGCGACGTTGTTGTGTTCGCGGAAATGAACGTTGGATTGAACCTGCTTTGGGTATCGATAAAACCTGTCGCAGGCATGCGATTCGAAATCGCCGAGGCTTTGCGTTGCCACATTCCGGAGGCAAGACTGGTTTGTCACGTCTAGCAGGCATTCGCCGTGTAGCGGTCAGGAGTAGGGTGCCCCGGAGAGGATTCGAACCTCTGACCTTCCCCTTAGGAGGGGGACGCGCTATCCATCTGTGCCACCGGGGCTTGGTTGCTGGTACGGACGGCGTCTGCGGCGCCACGGAAATCAGGGGTGGCCGTCCGTATCCGTTTTGTTCAGCGGCCGCCGCAATGCTGGCAGCGGTACCGGCCATAGCCGATTATACAGAATTCCGGCCGGCTGCTAACCGGCAAGCCTAGATGCGGGCGAGGTCGTCGTGCGCCCGCGCTATAATGTTGCGGATAAGCGTCTTGTGCTGATTCGGCAGGGACGGTATAGCCTCAACCCGATCGAGATACGTCCGGGTTGTTTCGAGTACCTCTTCTATCGTTCTCTTGAGGTTCGTTCTGGACACATGCATACCCTTTGCGAAGCGGACCAGTCCTTCGCGAAGGTCGATCGGATGCCCGTGCTCATCCGTTTCACCATAGCCGCCGAAGGGCATGACGCAGAGCATGTTGTGGCGGCTGTAGGCGCGCATCGGTGTCGGATCGAAGACTGGGGAGAACGCCTGGCGCCCGTCACGTCTCAGTACCGCAAGGTTTTCGAGGTGCAGATCGCCATTACCGGTCGCGAACGAAAGGATCAGCCGTTTCAGCAGGTGCTCCAGTGCCTGGCGGGGATTGTCGACAATGGCGATCGGCGACTGATCGACGACTCGTGCAATGTCATCATAACTGCTGCTATAGTGATTCGTGATGCGCGCGTCACCGGTGGCCATGATTGAATACAGACTTTCGACAGCCAGCGGTTTTCCGCCAGGCGTTCGGTCATACCGCTCGATGGCGATGGCGGGGATGTCGCGAACGGACGTCTTCCAGTAACGCGGTACCTCGAAGCCGCATTCGCGGTGGATATCCAGGGTAAGCGCTTCCATGTCGACAATACCCGGGTAATTCTCCTTGCCGAACTTCAGCAATATGTCCGTTCGGCCGTCGATCGGTCCTCTGCGGGGCAGGGCGATGCGACCGTCCCAACCCGTGTCCGGGATGGAAAGCAATAGCTTGGGGATTGCACCGCCTACGGAGGGCGTTGGACCTAGCGCGGCAATGACCGCTTCGGCGTTGCCGTCCGTCCAGGTCAGCATGGATCTGAGCGAGAGTCCGAAGTCCTCGGTCACCGGCATAAGTGGCGGTGGTGATTTATCGGCGTACCAGTCTGACGCTTTCTGATCGGCGGGAAACACGTCAAGATGACCGATGCCCCCGCGGCCCGAAGTGAGCAGGATGGCCCAGTCGCTGTCGAAACCTGGCGCGAAAGTTCGTCCCTGCTGTTCGAGATAGGACAGGACCAGTCGCCGCTGGAAGTTTTCTCCGGATGGCGGAATCAGCGCTTGCAGCGGTGGAGGCAGGTCGAAGTGTGAAATGCGATTCCAGGCGATGGTGGTGGTGCCGAGCAGGTTCGTCGGATAGAGCACGCCGAGGCCTGGAATACCGCCTGCTACGAAGTCCGCATCGTAGGTGAACCGGCACTGACTGTCGGTTACGGTCAACCGGCCCATCTTGGTTGGCGCGTCGCCAGCGCGTGTCCAGACCACTGCGTCGCGGTCCTGTGGCATGACGGGACCCTATTCCCGGAGCGGGCGTGCAGGCGAAAAGAGTCGGCGCTGGAGTATCTGCTCGACCGTCGGATTGTTGGGCGCAAGCGTGACCTTGAGCCCCACGGTGCTGGCCAGCCGGCTGAGCGTCGATAATCGCGTGTCGCCGGACCGTTTGATCTTCGAAAGTGTCGTCTTCCCTAAGCCGGCGCGAGCCAGGATGTCTTTTTCGTGCCACCCCCGGCTTGCACCAGCCTGGACGATCTGCTCGAGCAATGGGGTAATTTCGGATTCGGTCATTCTGGTTACCTATTTTGATGAATTAATACCTAATCGGACAAATTATATATCAATTAAGCTAAGAGATACCAAATTATGTAATCGTAGATATGCCATATTGGGTAATAACATCAACGAAGCAACGGAGGGTTACCGAAATTGGAAAGTATGTGCTGAGGTTTTCCAGAATTTATGTATTCTGCAAAGAAAATGTAATATCTATTTGTTAATTATATAAATATATTTAAATCCGTCTCGGGTCGGCCCGTGTGCGATGTGCGAGGCTTGGCGGGCTTGAACGATGCCACATTCCAAGGGAGCGCACGCAGGACCGTCGCCCTGACATGTCGGTCTTTCGCTGGTACGGCGCTTGTGCGCAGACGCTCGTGGGATTGGCCTGAATGCCGGGCACTGAGAGGAGGGGCGTGCCTCAGCGCCTGGCCGCATTTAGCTCGGGAGGCCACCGTTTCCGCGCTGGCCACGCGATGCCCCGGCACATGTCGGAATAGCCAGGTCTTGCTGGTCGACCAGGTTGCTGGAAAGCCTTTGCGCCGACGAATGTGGAATCATGCATATCCATTCAATGTGATTCCTGTGCGCGCGGGGCTCTAAATTCGTTAGGCCCGAACTCGGGATTGCGCGTCGCAGTAGTATCGCTGACGTGATCAAGAACCGCGGGTTCACAGGCATCGTAGCCAGTAGCCATGCCGTATCACCAAATCAGCACCAGGCGAAGTCAGAGGAAGTATAGAAATCAAAATATACTCAATAGCTTGCAGGCTTTCTGTAACCTATAGCATGCGGTATTGCCCATTCGCAGCGGGGCGCGGCTCCGGGCTGCGTACAAAACGTCACAAACGTGTTACCCGCATCCCGGCCGCCGATAGCGCGGAGCTTCAACGCGCATTTCACGATGAGCGTACCCCGGAAGCCGTCGATGGCACGCGGCAGTTCGCCAACACTGCTGCGCCCGGTGAGCAGTGTCAAGCGCGCCACGGTCCTCAATTCGCCGCAAGACGGTCAGCAGGTCCGGCGCAATGATGTCCGCTATCGGCTTGCCGCCGACCCAGGGGAAGATGTCCTTTTCCAGGCGTTGAATCACCTTGTCGGCGCGCGAGGCTGCCCAGGTCGGTGCTTGTTTGGCAAACCACTCTCTAGCCACTACTTCGAAACTGTTTGCGCTCCGATCGGCGCGAGCGGATTTCTGCGCCTTGCGGTTTTCGCTCGGGTCAATGCCATTGGCCAGCAACTTGCGAGCGGCGTCGCCGCGCTCACGGGCTTCTTTCAGATTCACGTCCGGATAGACGCCCAAGGAAATCCGCTTTTCCTTGTTGTCGAATCGGTACTTCAATCGCCACCACTTTCCTCCGGCGGGAGAGACTTCCAAGTACAGTCCGCGTTCGTCGTACCGCTTGGAAATTTTTGACGCAGGCTTGGCTTTGCGAACAGCGGCATCGGTCAGAGACATTTGGGGGCAGCTCCGCATTGGATTAACTGAGTTGGCCCCAATGTTGCCCCCATGGAATGCTGGCTGTTAACCCGACTTCCGCAACTCGACCTTAGGTTTTACGATTTTCCGCGGTCAACTCATTGATGGACAATGCACCCTCTCGTGGAAATGCAGCAAATCCCGCTGTAGTGGCGACCTTGCTCCTTTACGGATCGAGATTGATGTCTACAATACACGGGCATCATGTACCTCAAGTGCAGCATTCGGCGCAAAGACGGTAAGGAGCACCGCAGCTGGTCGATCGTAGAGAGTCGCCGCCTGAGCGACGGTCGTTGCATCCAGCGGCATGTGCTGTATCTGGGGGAGATCACCGACAGTCAGCGCGAGGCGTGGCAGAAGAGCATTGAGGTATTTGTAGACGGGCAGGCACGTCCCCAACAGCTGAGGATTTTCGCGGAGGACCGGTTGCCGTGCGGTGAACGCGCGGCGCACATCGGGGTGAAGCTCAACGAGATGCAGTTGCACCGGCCGCGGCAGTGGGGCGCGTGCTGGTTGGGTCTGCAGTTGTGGCAGCAGTTGGGACTGGATGTGTTCTGGGCCGAGCGGTTGCCGGCCAGTCGTGAAGGCACGCGCTGGGACCAGGTGCTGACGGTGCAGGTGATCTATCAGCTGATTGACCCGGGCAGTGAGTGGCGTCTGCACCGGCAGTGGTTTGACCACAGTGCGCTGGGGGATTTGCTCGAGGCGGACAGTCGCCTCGTTGCCGATGACACGCTGTACCGGTGTCTGGACAAGCTGCTGGAACACAAAGAGGCGTTGTTCAGTCATCTGCAGGGACGCTGGCGCGACCTGTTCAATGCGCGCTTTGACGTGCTGCTCTACGACCTGACGAGCACCTACTTTGAGTGCGACGTACCGGAGCCCGATGGGCTGCGCCGCTTTGGCTACAGCCGCGACAAACGCCCGGATTGTGTGCAGGTGGTCATCGCGCTGATCGTGACGACGGAGGGTTTTCCGCTGGGCTACGAGGTGCTGCCCGGCAACACGGCGGACACGACGACGTTGCACGATGCGCTCTCGCGCATTGAGCGCCAATACGGCAAAGCGCGCCGAACCTGGGTGATGGACCGGGGAATACCGACCGAAGCCGTGTTGGAGCAGATGCGTGAGAGTGACCCGCCGGTGAATTACCTGGTGGGCACACCCAAGGGGCGACTGAGCCGGTTTGAACAGGCGCTGTGTGCGCAGGATTGGCGGGATGTGCGCGACGGGGTGGAGGTCAAGCTCATCGAAGAGGACGGTGAGTTGTACGTGCTGGCGAAGAGCGCGCGGCGCGTGAGCAAGGAGCGCGGCATGCGCCGGCGACGGTTGAAAACGCTGTGGCGGCGCTTGCATGAGCTCAAAGGCCAACGGCTGAGCTACGCCGCCTTGTTGATGAAACTCGGGGCGGCCAAGGCGCAGGCGGGCGAGGCCTGGAAGCTCCTCGACATCACCTTACCCGAACCGCCCCAGGGTAAAGGTCAACGCCGCGCGCACGTCAGCTTCGAGTTTGAATTGAACAAACCGCGACTGCGCGAACACCGTCGCCGCGAAGGACGCTATCTGTTGCGCACCAACTTGTGCGGCTGCGACCCGGCCACCCTGTGGCAGCACTATATGACGCTCTGTCAGATCGAAGAGGCGTTCCGTAATCTCAAAGGCGACTTGTCGTTGCGGCCGGTGTATCACCAGAAAGATCACCGCATCGAGGCGCACATCTTCATCGCTTTCCTCGCCTATTGTCTGCACATCACGCTGCGCCGGCGCCTGACAGACCTTGCCCCTGGACTGACCCCGCACGTCGTGTTGGAGAAGCTCGCCACGCTGAGCATGATCGACGTGCACCTACCCACCACCGCTGGACGCACACTGGTGTTATCCCGCGTTACCCAACCCGACAATGACTGCCGCTTGTTGCTCGAGCGCTTACGACTGCAGTTACCGGCGCAGCCGCCGCCGCGCATCTCAGCAGAACGCACCCTGATACCACACGCGCCGCGTGTAGTGGCGACCTTTTAACCCACACTCCAACATGATCAAGGGGTTACGGCTTCAATACCCCGCCAGTAGCGGAAGTCGGGTTAATGGACGCCAGAACACAGTTATGGACTAAAACCCAATAAAAAACCCGCATTTAAGCGGGATTCTTGGATGTTGCTGGACTGTATTGGACTATGAAATGGTGGAGCGGAGGAGGATCGAACTCCCGACCTTCGCATTGCGAACGCGACGCTCTCCCAGCTGAGCTACCGCCCCAGAATACAACCGGAGGGTATTCTACCTTGCCGATGAAGCGAAGAACAACGATGTTTCGGAAAATCAGGCCTTGCCGAGTTCCCGGTGTCCAAGCGACAGTGAGGTGTCGCCGCCTGCACCATATACTCTGGTCTGGGACACCTGCCCGCGGAGGATCGCAAGCGCCTGCTCGGCTTGGCGGCGGCCGAGTTCCAGAATGCCGCCATTGACCTGGTTGGCCTCGCGGCACCTGGCGAGATCGTCCAGCACCTTGTTCCAGCGCGCACCGAGCCGCGCGCCGTTGGGCATGTGCTTCAGCAACCGAACCATGCCGTTGTTGTCGGTGCCATATCCTGCGTTGGCGAGGAACTGGTGGCGTCGGGTTTCGAGTTTCTCGAGCTGATCGAACAGCGCCAGCTTGGTCCGGGTGGTTTCCTGGATGGCGTCCGGATTTCGTGCGAGCAGATGTTCGCGCTCAGCGAGCAGGCACTTGAGCATGGCGTCCGCGCACTGGGCCGTGAACTCGATTACCTGTTCCACCGACGTCGCACGAATGGTCAGACCGGTCATCACGCGTGCTCAGCGCTGGCTGGTCAGTGCCTGCTCGAGCCCGATCAGACGTTCCGCGATGCGTTCGGGATCGACAGTGAGGGTACCGTTTTTCAGCGCTTCCTTCATCGCTTCGACGCGTTGACGGTCGACACGGGGCTGGCCCTCTATGCGCGCCCCGAGTTCCTGAAGATGCTGAGCGGTGCTGGTCAGACTCAGGCGGTCGCCAGTGGCGGAGGTATTGTCTGTCTCGGGGTTTCCGGTCTCCGTCCGGGAGCGCTCGGCCGGACTGCCCTGCGCCCGGCCACCGGCCGCCGCCGGTATCGATGGGTTGCTGTGTATTTTCATGACGATCCTCTGGGCAATTCCTGACGAATGTCCGGATTATCGTCCCGCCGATCAATAACTTTAAGCGGTTTTTTTGTACGCCCCCCTTAAAGCGTCACTTTTATGACGCCTTGGCTTATCACGATGCCGTCGACCACCCGTTGTGACCCGTCAGCGCGGACCCGGACGAGATCACCCTCCCTGCCGTCCGACAGTGCTTCGCCGACCATTCGTACCTTCATTGGCCCGCTTTCGGCGACCAACGTGACCCGCTCGCCGCGCTTGACCCACTTGGGGGCTTCCAGCATTTGCGGGGTCAGAACACTGTTTGCGGCAATGGTGCGCTTGGCCAGCTTGCCGGTAACTAGGGACGGGTCGGTGTAATAGCCGTAGGGCAGGGCGCTCAGGTTACGCTCAACCAGCTCCAGCGCCGACTCTGTCACCGGAGCGCCTCGCGCCATGGGTTCGGTGCTCACGAGCACGAGACCGAACACGTTTATCCTGGCCGTTACATAAAGGCTCCAGCCACCTTCGTCCGGACAACGTACACCGACCGTTGTGTTGCCCGTCTCACGCGCGCCGGGCGCCATGAACCCTTCAAGCGGTAGTGTGCAGGCCTTCATCTTGAGGCGTGGATCGAGGTTTCCCAACTGTACCTCGGTGCGTTCCGCATGTACGCCAGAAGCATAGTCGTGCAGGAAGCTGTTTGCCGTTTCGAGGATGGATGCGGGACTCTGCCACTCGGTTGCGTGGGCACTCGTTCTCGCGGCCAGCAGCGTGATGCCGACCAGTAAAGTGAAAAGCCATGGTATGCGGTTCCGGTGCATGGTATCGCCTGTTTCTTGTCGTTCATCCGCAAAACTGCAAAAGCCATGCCCGTGACTTTTCCAAAGAGAAGGGGCGCCAGTCTCCGGATTTCGCCGGCCGGTCCGGGACGAAGCTTGCCGCTTTTGCCGCCCGGCGGTCAGGAATTGCCGCGGGATCACCCGCACTATCCAAATGATGCGCGTACGTTTGCCGGCGGTTGATCGGCTTTCTTGTATTGGCACGCTGATTGCTCAGCAATCGTCGAGTTAAACGGAACGCAAGCAATCATGCCCGTAAACATCGACAAGGCGCTGGGTAATCTGCCGGGAAATCTGACCCTGTACAGTCAGCGGTCCGACCTGCTGGCATCGAATATCGCCAATGCGGACACGCCCGGATACAAGGCCCGGGATATCGACTTTCGCGCGGTACTGGCGAAAGCCGGCGGCGAGACGCTGGCGCCGGTGACCACGAACCCGGCCCATTTGTCCCTGGACGGCAACGGGCCGGCGGGTGCGGAACCGCTGTACCGTGTGCCCCTGCAACCGGCGCTCGACGGCAACACCGTCGATGCCCATGTCGAGCAGAGCCAATTCACCCAGAACGCGGTGCGTTACCAGTCGACGTTGACGTTCCTCAACGGCCGCTTCAAATCGTTGATGCTGGCGATCAAGGGAGAATAGTCGTGTCGCTGTTCGATGTATTCGATATCGCCGGCTCCGCCATGAGCGCCGAGAGTGTGCGCCTCAACGTTACCGCCAGCAACCTGGCCAACGCGCAAAACGTCGGTACGACCGAAGATTCGACCTATCACGCACGGCACCCGGTGTTTTCCGCGGTCATGCAGTCGTTGCACGGCGGCGACCAGGGCGTCGGTGTCAAAGTCGACAACATCATCGAAAGCAAGGCGCCGCTGCAAACCCGTTATCAACCTGACCATCCGCTGGCCAATGACCAGGGCTACGTTTACCTGCCCAATGTGAATATGGTCGACGAGATGGCAAATATGATTTCAGCTTCCCGCGCGTATCAGACCAACGTCGAGGTGGTCAATACGTCAAAACAACTGATGCTGGCGACATTGCGCATGGGGCAATAGGGCCGCAATTTCCGTGAGAATGGATTGCCATGATTGATACCAGTAACAACGCCCAGAACGCGATGTTCCGCACCTTGCAGGATCTGAGCGCAAAACCGGATAAACAGCAGCAGCTCGGTCAGGAGGATTTCTTCCGACTGATGACGACGCAACTGCAAAACCAGGACCCGACCAAGCCAATCGACAACGAGAACTTCCTGGCGCAGGTAGCGCAGTTTTCGATAGTCAGCGGCGTCGGTGACCTGCAGAAATCGTTCGACAGCCTCAGCCAGTCGCTGGTGTCCAACCAGGCGCTGCAGGCGACCAATCTGGTCGGACGCCAGGTCCTGGCCCCGACAGGCGTGGCGTCGCTTGACACGAATGGTGCGCTCAAAGGCAGCGTCGACCTGCCGGTTGCCAGCAACCAGGTCACGATCAATATTCAGGATGCATCCGGACAGACGGTACGCAGGCTGGAAATGGGCAGCCAAGCCGCGGGTGCGGTGCCGTTCCAGTGGAACGGCGTCAAGGATGACGGTCAGTTCGCGACGCCGGGCAAGTATTTCGTCACCGCCGAAGCGGTGACCACGGACGGCCAGACCGAAGCTGTCGATACGCTGGTCGCCTCCACAGTGCGCAGCGTCACGTTGAACAAGGACGGGGGTTTGATGTTGGACCTCGACGGTGTCGGTCCACTGGACTTCAACCAGGTTCGCGAGATTCTTTAGTCGATTTGAGTTGCCAGGAGAATTGTCATGCCATTTCGTATTGCACTGAGCGGATTGAACGCATCGTCGGAAGATCTGCGGGTGATCGGCAACAACGTGGCCAATGCCACCACGACCGGATTCAAGCAGTCGCGCGCCGAGTTCGCCGATATCTTCGCGGCCTCCAACCTGGGTGTCACGGCAAACGCCATCGGTGCCGGCGTGAGGATCGCGGACGTCGCTCAGCAGTTCACCCAGGGCAATATCGAGTTCACCAACAACAACCTGGACCTTGCAGTCAGCGGACAGGGCTTTTTCATCATGGACGACAACGGCACGAACGTTTACACGCGTGCCGGCCAGTTTGCGGTCGACCGTGACGGCTATGTCGTCAACAGTCAGCAGCAGCGCCTGACGATCTTTCAGGCGGACACCGGCGGCAATATCACGGGCGCCACCGGCCCGCTGCAACTGGACCGTTCGGATATCACGCCACAGGCGACCACCCAGGTTCAGCTCGACGCCAACCTGGATGCATCGGCGGCGACTCCGGGCGGTCTGGCGGCCACCGGCACGATTGCGCTGACCCCGGGCACGCAGCTCGATACGACGACAAGCCCCTATACCACCCCGGCATTCACGATCTATGATCAGGTCGGCAACCCGATCAACAACGCGGCGCTACGGTTCACCTATACGGGCACCGGCGCGCAGTGGGACGCGGAGCTGCTGGTCGGCGGCGCGCCGACCAGCCCGCCGACCACCGCATCGGCGGTCAACGTCGGTACCGATACGGCCTCACTTACCTGGGACCCGGACGGCGCTGGTGCACAGACGCCGGTAACCATTTCGCTGGATACCGGCAACATCTCTTCGGCGGGCGCCGGTGGCTCTACCGTAGTGGCGACGGCCGATGGCTCGTCGCAGTCCGGTTTCGATCCCGCCGATGCCAGCACCTATAACAATTCGACGTCGACGACGGTCTATGACACGCTCGGCACCCAGCACCTGGCGACCCTCTATTTCCGCAAGAACGGTGTACCCAACCAGTGGGAGACCTATACGTACGTGGACGGCGCCCAGCGCGGCGGACCGGACACCGTGGAATTCGCCTCGGACGGTTCGATTCTGACCACCACTTATCCGAGCACCCTGACCGTGCCCGCATTCGATCCGGGCGGCGGCGCGGCGGCGATGAACCTGAGCTTCAAACTTGGCGGCACCACGCAGTACGGAAGCCCCTTCGGTGTGAATAACGTGGTGCAGGACGGCTATGCGACCGGGCGCCTGAGCGGCATCGATATCGCGGAAAACGGCACGATCACGTCACGCTTCACAAACGGACAGTCGCGCACGCTGGGGCAGGTGGCGCTGGCCAACTTCAACAACCCGCAGGGACTTCGTCAGCTCGGCGGCACGAGCTGGGCGGAAACCTTCGATTCGGGCGCGCCGCTCGTCGGAGGGCCCGGTGCGGGTTCTCTGGGCCTGATCGATTCGGGCGCTCTGGAGGGTTCCAACGTGGACCTCACCGAGCAGCTCGTGAACATGATCACCGCGCAGCGCAATTTCCAGGCGAACGCGCAGGTCATCACGACTGCCGACGCCATTACGCAGACCATCATCAACATCCGTTAACGACAGGGGCGAATGAGGCATGGACCGGGTAGTTTACGTCGCAGCGAGTGGCGCCAAGCAAATCCTGCACGCACAGACTGTCAACTCCAACAACCTGGCCAATGCCAGCACGACCGGCTTCCAGGCGGACCTGGCAAACTTCGACCCTCGGTATCTGGTCGGCGCGGGCCTGGACAGCCGGGTCTATTCGCTGGCGGAGGATTCCGGGGTCAGCTTCGAAAAGGGTTCGATTCAGACGACCGATCGCGACCTGGACGTCGCCGTCAACGGCGACGGCTGGATCGCGGTGCAGGCGCCGGACGGTTCCGAAGCCTACACGCGCGCAGGTGACCTGCAGGTCAACATCAACGGGCAGTTGCTGACCGGCGCGGGTTATCCGGTGTTGGGCGACACCGGTCCGCTGGTCGTTCCCGAATACGAAAAGCTGGAAATCGGCAGCGACGGCACGGTCAGCGTGCGGCCGGTCGGGCAGCAGGCGACGGTTCTGGCGGAAGCCGGACGCATCAAGCTGGTCTCGCCGGACCCCACGCAGATGACCAAAGGCGAAGACGGTCTGCTGCGCATGACCGACGGGTCGGTTGCCCCCGCAAGTACGGATGTGACCTTGACAAGCGGTGCACTGGAGTCGAGCAACGTGAACAGCGTGGAGGCGTTGGTCAACATGATCGATCTTGCGCGCCAGTTCGAGACTGCCGTGAAAGTCATGAAGTCCGCTGAAGAAATGGATCAACAGTCGGCCAAGATGATGGTCCTGGCTTGATGAGTCTGACAAAGGGTTAAATAGGATGAACAAAGCACTTTGGGTCGCCGAGACCGGTCTGGAAGCTCAGCAGACGCGCATGAGCGTGGTCTCCAACAATCTGGCAAACGTCAACACCACGGGTTTCAAACGCGACCGACCGGCGTTTGAGGATCTGCTCTATCAAAACGTGCGCCAGGTCGGCGCCCAGAGTTCACAGGACACGCGGCTGCCGAGCGGTTTGCAGTTGGGCACCGGAGTCCGCACGGTGGCAACGGAAAAAATCCATACGATGGGCAATATCGTGCAGACCGACAACAGCCTGGATGTCGCGATCCAGGGCCGTGGCTTCTTCCAAATACTGATGCCCGACGGCACGCTAGGCTACACCCGCGACGGCTCGTTCAAAATGGACGAGACGGGTCAGTTGGTGACGTCCAGCGGTTACGTGCTGCAGCCGGCGATCACGATTCCCAGTAACTCGACGAGCATCACTATCGGCTCCGACGGCGTCGTTTCGGCCCAGACACCGGGTAGTGCGACGCCCACCCAGCTCGGCAATATCCAACTCGCCGACTTCATCAACCCGACCGGTCTGCAGCCGATGGGCCAGAATCTGTTCGTCGAAACCGCCGCCAGCGGCTCGCCGACCACGGGCACGCCCGGTCTGAACGGTATCGGCACCGTGGTGCAGGGGTCGCTGGAAACGTCCAACGTCAACGTCGTCGAGGAATTGGTCAACATGATCGAAACACAGCGCGCCTACGAAATGAATTCCAAGGCGATTCAGACCACCGATCACATGCTGCAGTATGTGACCACCAACCTCTAAGCGACCGATCCATGAACAGGGCCCTGAAGACTGCAATCGTTCCGCTGGCGTTCGCGCTGGTTTCCGGCTGTGCGATGTCGCCGATGGCCCGTCAGCAGGTCTACTACCCGGCCGCACCGGTCCAGCACGACGTGCCGAAGCCCGACGACGGCGCGATCTATCAGGCCGAGAGCGAGGTACGGCTGTTCGAGGACATCAAGGCGCGCCGCGTCGGCGATGTGATTACGATCATTCTGCAGGAGAGCACGGCCGCGTCCAAGTCGGCCAGTACCGCGACCGACAAGGCGACTTCGGTCAACATCGATTCGCCGACCATCCTCGGCGCCATTCCGACGTTCAACACGTCGCACCTTCTGCCGCTGGACAACAACCACAATAACACGCTCGAGAACATACTGAATTCCTCCAACACCTTCGCGGGGAAGGGTGATGCCAGCCAGAGCAACAGCCTGAACGGGAGCATCACCGTGACCGTGGCGGAAGTGCTGAGCAACGGCAATCTCGTGGTGCGCGGCGAAAAATGGCTGACGCTCAACCAGGGACAGGAGTTCGTCCGCATCTCCGGCATCGTCCGGCCCCAGGACATCTCCACCGCCAACACGGTGTTTTCCACCCAGGTCGCCGATGCCCGGATCGCCTACAGCGGTGAAGGGATGATCGCGAGCGCCAACCACCCGGGCTGGTTGGCGCGGTTCTTCAACAGCGCCTGGTGGCCCTTCTGACGAAGGCGGGATCGAGGCAATGAAAAAGTTTATTCATCTGATGCTGTTCGCCGTCGTGCTGGTGCCGGGACTGTCGGCCGCCGACCGGATCAAGGATCTGGCTCACGTCGCCGGCGTGCGCAGCAATCAACTGGTCGGCTACGGCCTGGTCGTCGGTCTGGACGGCACGGGCGATCAAACCAGTCAGACGCCTTTCACGGTGCAGAGTCTGAAAAGCATGTTGCAGCAGTTCGGGGTCGCCGTACCGCCCAACGTCAATCCGCAGTTGAAAAACGTAGCGGCCGTTGCGGTGCACTCGGAACTGCCGGCGTTCGCCAAGCCGGGCCAAACCATCGACATCACAGTCTCCTCGATCGGCAACGCCAAGAGCCTACGCGGCGGCACGCTCCTGATGACGCCGCTCAAGGGCGCGGACGGCCGTGTCTACGCCATCGGTCAGGGCGATCTGCTGGTCAGCGGTCTGAACGCGACCGGCGGAGACGGCTCCAGCATCACGGTCAATATTCCCAGCGTCGGCCGCATTCCCAACGGTGCGACCGTCGAGCGCGAGGTCAACAACTCATTCATGACCGCGGAATTCATTGTGCTGAATCTCAACGATGGTGATTTTACCACTGCCAACCGCCTGGCTACGGCCATCAACAACACCATCGGCCCCGACATTGCGCAGCCGTTGGACGCGACCTCGATACGCGTCAATGCGCCGGCGGACCCGGCGCAGCGCGTCGCATTCGCTTCGCTGATCGAGAACATCCAGGTCGAGCCGGCGGATGCACCGGCACGTGTGATCGTCAATTCGCGCACCGGCACTGTTGTGATCGGCAGCAACGTGCGGATTCAGGCGGCCGCGGTGTCGCACGGCAACCTGGTGGTGACCATTTCCGAGAATCCCCAGGTCAGCCAGCCGGGTCCGCTGTCGGCCGGACAGACCGTCGTCACCCCGAAGAGCAACGTCGACGTGGCGCAGGAGGGGAAGCGGATGTTCGTCATGGAATCGGGAGTCACGCTGGACGACATCGTGCGCGCCGTGAATCGGGTCGGCGCCGGGCCCAGCGATCTGGTCGCGATTCTGGAGGCCCTCAAACACGCCGGCGCGCTGCGCGCCGAATTGATCGTCATCTAGCGGGGCCGGCCGTGACCGCCGCCGTCTCGCGCGCCGATATCTATACCGACCCGCAGGGGCTGAACGACCTCAGAACGCGGGCGGTCAAGTCGGGTACCGATCCGGAAACGCTGCGCACCGTGGCGGGCCAGTTCGAGGCACTGTTCATTCAGATGATGTTGAAGAGCATGCGTGACGCCAGTCTGGGCGAGGGCATCTTCGACAGCGATCAGAGCGAGACCTGTCAGAGTCTGTTCGACCAGCAGATTTCGATCGATCTGGCCCGGCAGCAGGGCCTGGGACTGGCCGATATGATGGTCCAGCAGTTGCAGCCGCGCGGGTCCGCGGCCGGCGTGAAAAGCAAGGACGCTCCGGATTCCTCCGCGCTGCCCGTTGCACCAGCCAAACCCACTGTCATTGCGCCCGCTGCCACTAGCGACACGAAACCCACTGCGCAGGGAGTCGCTGACTGGGGTCCCGCGTCGCCGGAGGCATTCGTGCGCAATCTGCGTCCGCACGCCGATGCAGCCGCGCACGCGCTGGGCGTGGACCCCGAGTTCCTGATTGCGCAGGCCGCCCTCGAAACGGGCTGGGGACAAACGATGATCCGGGACGGAACCGGCGCGAACAGCTACAACTTCTTCGGGATCAAGGCCGACCCGTCATGGAACGGGGCGAAGGCGGCGACCGGCACGCTGGAACTGCGCGACGGCGTCATGCGAAGGGAAAACGCCCAGTTTCGCGCCTACGCCAATCCTGCAGACAGCTTCAACGACTACGTCGCCTTCCTGCAGTCCAACCCCCGCTATTCCAAGGCGCTGGACGCGGCTGGTGACGGCGCCGCGTACGTCAGGGAGTTGCAGCGCGCCGGCTATGCCACCGATCCTGCATATGCAAGCAAAATCATGCAGATCGTTGAGAGTGAGCCGTTCCGTCAAACTGTGACGAAGATCAAGAACGAGACGTTTGTGCCGCTAAGTTGAGGGCGCGAGGTTGAAATGTTTACGACGACGCATCGCTTCCCGAATTCCGTCCAACCATCGAGTGATTCAGCATGACTATAGGTTTACTGGGCACGGCAGCCGGCGGGTTGTTGTCGATGGAGCGCGCAATCGGTGTCACCGGGCACAACATCTCCAATGCCAACACCGACGGGTACTCGCGCCAGCGGGTGGATTTCGGTACTCAGTTGCCGACCTTTACCGGCGCCGGTTATGTCGGCAACGGTACCAAGATCGAAGGCATAGATCGCCAGTACGATCAGTTCCTCACCGCGAATCTTCGCAGTTCGACCAGCTCCAGCAAGCAGTACGATACCTACGCCCAGTACTCGGCGCGCGTCGGGAACCTGCTCGGCGACGCCAATGCGGGCCTGGGAGCCGGCATCGGCAGTTTCTTCAATGCGGTTCAGGATGTCGCCAACGACCCCACGTCGATTGCGGCCCGGCAGGTCATGGTCAGTGAGGGTGAAGCGCTGGCCAGCCGGTTCCAGTCGATCAATTCGCAACTCGAAAGCATCGCTGACAACGTCAACGGCACATTGGTCAGTCGGGTCGGCGAAATCAACACGCTGAGCGCCTCGATCGCCAACGTCAATAAACGCGTGGTTGACGCCGTCGCAGTGGGTGGCGGCGCGCCACCGAACGATCTGTTGGACAAGCGCGACGCCATGATCACGCGCCTATCGGAACTGGTGGACGTACGCACCGTGAGCCAGGATGACGGCTCCGTCAACGTCTTCATCGGCTCCGGCCAGGCCCTGGTGGCCGGCAATCTGTCATCGCCGCTCGAGGCCTATCCGAATCCCTATGACGCACGGCGCATGGAGATCGCCATCAAGACCGGAGACCTTTCATCGACGATTACCGCGAGTCTACACGGCGGCGAAGTCGGCGCCTTACTGGATTTTCGCGATCAGGTGCTGGACCCGGCACAAAGTCAGCTCGGTCGGATCGCAGTCACGCTGGGCCAGGAAGTCAACGCGCAGCACCAGCTCGGCGTCGATCTCGACGGCAACGCCGGCAAGGCATTCTTCTCGCTGGGCAGTCCGCTGACGGCCAGCGACCCGAACAATGCCGGGTCGGCCACGGTCACCGTCAGTTACGATACGCCGACCCTGGATCAGTTGAGCGGCAGCGACTACACGCTGAATTACGACGGCACGACCTGGCGGCTGCGACGCGCCGCCGATGGCCAACTGGTCGGCATGAGCGGGGCCGGCACGAGCGCCAGCCCGTTCAACGTCGAGGGGTTGAATATCGTCGTATCGGGTTCGGCGGCGGGCGGCGATAGTTTCAGGATAATGCCCACGCGCGACGCGGCCAACGCCATTACGTTGCAGGTGACTGACGCGCGCGACGTCGCGGCGGCCGCCCGAGTGATCTTCAGCGAAACGACTGACGCGAACGGCCTGCCGACCAACAGCGGCGACGCGGCCTTTCATCTGCAGTCGGTCAGCGGTGCAAGCGGGCTGGCCGGCCCAATCAATATCCTGTATGACGCTGCTGCGCAGACATTCAATTACTCCGGCGCCGCCAGCGGTTCGTTCAGCTATGACCCGGCGACCGACAGCGGCGGCACGTTTTCCATCGGCGGCGTCAGTTTCAAGGTGACCGGCGATCCGGCAAACGGCGACGGGTTCGATCTGACCGACAATGCGGGCGGCACCGGCGACAACACCAACGCGCTGGCCCTGGCGTCGCTGCAGTCGGCCAAGACCATGGTCGGAGGAACCGCGAGTTTCGACGACGCCTACTCCCAGTTGGTCGGCGATGTGGGAACGCGCACGCGCGGCGCCCAGATCACCGCCGAGGCGCAGCAGGCACTGCAGCGTCAGGCCCAGGATGCGGTGGACGCCCAGTCGGGCGTCAATCTCGACGAGGAAGCCGCGAACCTGATGCGCTACCAGCAGGCCTACCAGGCGTTGGCGCAACTGATCACGGTCGCCGACCAGAATTTTCAGACATTACTGAGTTCGGTGGGACGCTAGGCCATGACTATCAGCACACTTCAATTGTTTCGACAGGGCGTGAACGGCATGCTTGATCAACAGGCACACTTGCTGGCAACCCAGCAACAGCTCTCGACCGGTAAACGTATCAACAGCCCGTCCGACGATCCGACCGGCGCCGTGAACGTACTTGACCTGTCGCAGGCGCTGGCGCTCACCGACCAGTATCAGCGAAATATCGGCCAGGCGAAAACCCGGCTGGATACTGAGGAGACGGTGCTCAGTTCGGCCACGGATCTCATGCAGCGTGCCCGTGAATTGACGGTGCAAGGATTGAACGCGACCGTCGGCGGCAGTCAACGTGCCGCCATCGCGCAGGAGATACGTCAACTGCAGGGTGAAATGCTGTCGCTCGCCAATCGCAAGGACGGCAACGGCGACTATCTGTTCGCCGGTCTGAAAGCCGACGTGACGCCCTTTGTCGACAACGGCGCCGCCGGATTCACCTATCAGGGCGACCAGGGCCAGCGACGCATGCAGATCGCCACGGATCGGCAGGTGGCCGACAGCGATTCCGGACTCGCCGTCTTTATGAAGGTGCCGTCGGTCGGAGGCGGCTACGAGGACGTGTTTTCGACGTTGGACAAGCTGGCGACCGGTCTCGAGGCCAACGCACCGGACCCGTCGAGTCTTGACCAGATCGACAACGCGCTGGGGCACCTGCTGGCCGTGCGTTCGGGCGTCGGGGCCCGGTTGAACGCGTTGGAAAACCAGGCATCCACGCATGACTCGATCGCGCTGAATTTGAAGAGCACCCGCTCCGGGATCGAGGACCTCGACTACGCCGAGGCTGCGGCGCGCCTCTCGCAGCAAAGCGTCGCGCTCCAGGCCGCGCAGCAGGCGTTCGCGCGGGTGCAGGGACTGACGCTGTTCAATTACCTCTAGGCGCGGCTGCAGGGTCGCAGATTCAATTCATTTGACCAAAGTCGTGCGCTTGCAAATGGTGAAATGCCCTGCATCCGGTTGGTGCTGGAACCGAACTTGCATCGCCAGGGAAAACGGAAAAGGAAGTCAATACCATGGCGGCCATCACACTCCCCAACCCGCTGCTGCAGCCGGGTGAGAGCGGTCAGGACAGTCCCGCCGGGCTTGGCGCTTGCCATTCGAAACTGGGGATCGGCGTCGTCGGATACGGTTACTGGGGACCCAAATTGGTTCGCGCCTTCGGCCGCGTGGCGAATTGCAGGGTCCGCGCGGTCGTGGATCGGAATCCCGCTCAGCTCGCCCGCAGCCGTTCAGACTATCCGGACGTGCGTTGCGCAAATGACTACGGAGGACTGATCGACGATCCGGACGTCCAGGCCATCGCCATCGCCACGCCGTCGTCCACGCACTATGCGCTGGCCGCCACGGCGCTGAAAGCGGGCAAGCACGTGCTGGTCGAGAAACCGCTCGCGGTTTCGGTGCGCGACGCGGAGCACCTCGTCGAGCTGTCCGAAAACAACGACTGCCGCTTGATGGTCGACCATACCTATCTCTTTACCGGCGCGGTCGAGCGTATCCGCCAACTGGTGGATGCCGGCGAACTGGGCGACATCCTGTACTTCGATTCCACCCGTATCAACCTTGGCCTGTTCCAGCACAACGTCAATGTCATCTGGGATCTGGCACCGCACGACTTGAGCATACTGCTGCACGTGGTGGACAAGAAACCAGTCGCGGTTTCGGCGCTGGGCGTGTCACACGCCGGCACCGGCCTGGAAAACCTGGCCTACCTGACGTTGACGTTCGCCGACAATACCCTGGCCCATTTTCACGTGAACTGGCTGGCACCGCGCAAGGTGCGGCAGATCATCATCGGCGGCGAGAAAAAGATGCTGGTCTTCGATGACACGGAGTCGAACGAGAAGATCAAGGTCTACGACAAGGGGATCAACGTCGGCGCCGCCGACCGGGACGCCGTGTATCAATCGCTGTTTCAGTACCGGGTGGGCGACATGTGGGCGCCGCATCTGGACACCACCGAAGCGTTGCTGAAGGAATGCGCGTATTTCGCGGACTGCGTGCGCGAACGGACCCGGCCGTTCAACGACGGGCGCGCCGGGCTTGAGGTTGTGCGGATTCTCGACGCCGCGAGCCGGTCGATCAAACGACGCGGCGCGCTCACACCGATATACGGGTAGCGGCCTGTCTGACCAGCGGTGCCCGCCGTTCGTACGGGTGAACTCCGGGATTTGGATACGGCGGCGGGGCGGGACGTCAACGGCTTGACGGACAGACGCCGGAAGGCACCAAGATCGCATTGATATTCAACGGGAAACTTTCAAAGCCGTTACTGGCACGGAGATTGCCTCAGACCTGACAGGATAAGAATCAGGCACATCGGCAGTGATGACAACCGACGGAAGAATCGTGGTGATGGTGACCGGCGCGGGCGGGTCGGCGGCAATCGGGTTCTGCCGTTCGCTGCGGGCAGCCGATCCGCGCTACCGGCTGGTCGGCGTCGACTGCGACAAATACCATCTGCAACTCGCCGAAACGGATTTTCGGTATCTCATTCCGCCGGCGAGCGATCCTGACTATCTCCCGATTCTGAATCTGCTTGCCGATCGTCATGGCGCGCATCTTCTGCACGCGCAGCCGGACCCGGAAGTCGCATTTCTGTCCGAACACCGCCAGGCGCTGCGGGTAAGGACTGCTTTTCCCGAGGCGCGCACGGTGCGGCGCTGCCTGGACAAGTTTGAGTCCTATCGTCTCTGGCGTGGCGCGGGAATTCGCGTTCCCGAGACCCTGCGTATCGACGACCCTGACGACCTGCGCACCGCCTTTGAATCCTTCGGCCCCTGTATCTGGCTGCGCAACAGTCAGGGTGCGGCCGGCAGGGGCGCACTACCCACCGCCGATTTCGAACAGGCGGCGGCCTGGATCGATTTCTGCCGCGGTTGGGGCGATTTTACCGCCGCGGCCTGTCTGAGTTATGAATCGGTCACCTGGCAATCAATTTGGGAAAAGGGCGAATTGCTGGTTGCCCAGGGCCGCTTGCGTAAATACTGGGAGTTCGGCAATCGCAGTCCGTCCGGTGTCACCGGTCTGACCGGCACCGGCGTCACGCTGTCGGACCCGGCGCTGGACGAGCTGGCGGTTCGCTGCATCCTGGCCGTCGACGCCGCACCCGACGGCATCTATTCCGTGGACCTGACCTACGACCACGACGGTATGCCGAACCCGACCGAAATCAACATCGGCCGGTTCTTCACGACACACGATTTCTTTTCCCGCGCCGGTCTCAATTTCCCGGACATCTTCGTCAAACGCGCCCTCGGCATTGACGTGCGGCTGCCCAACGTCCGTTTCAACCCGCTGCCCGACGGACTGGCCTGGGTACGCGGGCTGGACAGCGAACCCGTGTTGACGACCGAGCGCGACATCGACGCGAGCGAGCAGGTGCTCGCCGGTCTCAGAGAAAACATCAGAGAGCAGCACCGTGAGCGAAGCCTACAGACGTTTGGATGAGCAGGGTGGCCGGTACGACACGCCGCACGCATTCAACTACAGCCAATTTCTGTTCAAATACCGCTATCGCGTGGTGCGCGAGCATGTCGCCGGACCGGACGTGCTGGAAGTGGGGGTCGGTTACGGCGATTTCTCCGCCTGGCTGAGCGAGGAACCCTTCCAGACGCTGTCGATAGACGGGTCTCTGACCAATCTCGCACGCGCACGGGACAAGGCAAGGTCGGACCGCATCGCGTTCGAGCACTGCCTGTTCGAGGAATTCAGCACCTCGCGCAGGTTCGATGACATTCTGATCACCAACAGCCTGGAGCATGTGGACGATCCGATTGTTGTCCTCACGCATTTCAAACAGTTTCTGAAACCAGGTGGCCGGATCCATGTAACGGTGCCCAACGCGATGTCTGTACACCGGCAACTCGGCGTCGAGATGGGCATGCTTGAATACGTCTGGAGTCTCAATGAGCACGACCATGCGGTAGGGCACCAGCGCGTCTATACGCACGAACTGCTGTGTGAACATATTCGCCGTGCCGGCTTGCATGTGTCGCTCACCGACGGCGTGATGTTCAAGTTGCTGTCCAACCGGCAGACCGACGGTCTGCTGAAAACCTATGGAGAAGGACTGATGGAAGGTCTCTACAAACTCGGTCGCCGGCTTCCACACCTAGCTGCGGAAATCTACGTCTGCTGCGCCGGGAGGTGACAACGTGCAAATCTATCTCGACCTGGACGGCCCGATCCTCGATGTTTCCGGACGCTACTACGCGATCTACACTGACCTGTTGCAACGGGAAGGTTACACGCCGCTCGACTACTCGAGTTACTGGTCGCTGAAGCGGCTGAGTTTTCAGGAATCGGCCATCGTCGCGCACAGTTGTCCGGCCGGTTTCGTGGAGGACTATCTGGTCGAGCGGTTGAACCTGATCGAGGATCCGGCGTACCTGTGCCTGGACCGGTTGCACGCCGGCGTCCTCGAGCAACTCAAGGCCTGGGCCAGAACGCACGAACTGGTGTTGGTCACGCTGCGGCGCAATTACCAGTCGCTGATATCGCAGCTCGAACACATCGGTGTCCGCCCGTTACTCACCGACGTTCTGGTCGGCGCGATCGGCTGTCCCGGCTGGTGCGCCAAGAAAGAACGCATCGAAACGCGACTGCGCGACACCAGCAATGCACTGGTCATCGGTGACACCGAGGCGGACGTGCTGGCCGCGCACGCGCTCGAACTGCCCAGCGTCGCCGTCTCCTGTGGAATACGGACGCGCCGCCTGCTGACACACCTGGCGCCGGATGTGCTGGTCAAGAACCTGAGCGAACTGAACATCGACGGCTGGCCGGCGCTGTTCGAAGGCAGTGAGCTACGCTCCCACCTGTTGCGGGCGGGCGCCTCGGCGTGAAGTCATGATTCTGTCCACGCCACGTCAGTTGGCACCGGAACCATGCCAGCCCCCACATGTGCCGTTCCAGAACCTGAGTGCGCTGCACGCACCGCTGCAGGCAGAAATCTTCGCCAAGATAGCGGCGCTGAGTGCAAACTCGGATTTTGTCAGCGGCGCCCCGGTGCGGGCCTTTGAAGAACACTTCGCGGCCTATTGCGGAGCGCGCTACGGGATAGGCTGCAACTCGGGAACGTCAGCGATTCATCTGGCCCTGCTGGCGCTGGGGGCCGGGCCCGGCGATGAAGTCATCACGGTCGCGCACACCTTCGTTGGTTCGGTCTGGGGCATCCTGTACTGTGGTGCGAAACCGGTGTTCGTCGACATCGATCCGGTTACCATGACCATGGATCCGGCGTTGGTCGAGACGGCCATCACGCCGCGCACCCGGGTCATTCTGGCTGTGCACCTCTACGGGCATCCGGTCGACATGGATCCCGTGCTGGCAGTCGCACAGCGCCATGGACTGTATGTCGTGGAAGATGCGGCACAGGCGCATGGGGCGCATTACAGGGGCCGTGCGATCGGGTCTCTGGGTCACCTGGCCTGTTTCAGCTTCTATCCCGGCAAGAACCTGGGATCCTGGGGCGAGGGCGGAATAGTAGTCACGTCCGATCCGGCTCTACGTTCACGCCTCACGCGCTTTCGCGATCACGCGCGGCGGCAGCGCTATCAACATGCAGAGATCGGGTTCAACTACCGCATGGACTCGATCCAGGCCGCGGTATTGGATACCAAACTGCGTTATCTCGACACGTGGAATCAGATCCGGCGCGCGCTTGCCGCAGGGTACGCCGAGTCGTTGGCGAACATCCCGGATCTGTGGGTTCCACAAAGCCGCGCCTGGGCCGATCCGGTCCATCATCTGTACGTTGTACGTCATCCCCGGCGTGACCGCCTGCAGGCGCACCTCAAGGCGGCGGGCGTGGATACGGGCTTGCACTATCCCTTGCCGCTGCATCGCCAGGAGGCGCTGCAGCCGCACATCGGGCGTCCCTGCAGTCTGCCGGCTACCGAGCAGGCCGCCGAACGGTGTCTCAGTCTGCCGATCTACCCGGGATTGGAGCCGGCTCATGTCCGCTACGTGTCTGACGTCATCCGAGCCTTTCAGGGGTGCTACTGATGGCGCATGTTGGAGCGAATTCGTTCGGCGTCAGTGTCATCGTTCCCGCTCACAATGACGCGAATTATATCGGCGACTGCCTGGCATCGCTGCTCGCCCAGACTCATACTCCGCGGGAAATTCTGGTTTGCGACGATGCGTCGGAAGACGACACGCTCGGGTTGGCGGAACGCTTTCGTCGCCGCTATCCCGAACTCATTCGAGTCATTCGACACGACATCAACATCGGCTGCGCACGCAATTTCAACGCAGGCCTTCAGGCGGCGACCGAAAGCCATGTATCGATCATCGCGGCCGACGACTATTGGTATGCGGAGAAGCTGGCGCGGGAAGTCGCCTGCCTGCGTGAGACCGGCCATGCCTGGGCTTACTCGCGAATCGAACTGGTCTCGGAGGAGGGCCGCGATGCCGGCCGAAAGACGCCGTTCTGGGGCACTCTGGACATGTTCCACGGCGACCTGTTCCGGGCCATCGTGGAACGCCGCGTGTCGCCGCGAAATCTGCTGATCGGGCGAAAGGCCCTGGAGGCGATCGGCTGGTTCGACTCGACCCTTGGAATGTACGAGGACTGGGACCTGAAACTCCGGCTTGCTTATCGGTATCCCGCCGCCTGCGTGGAACAGGTCGGCGGCGTCTATCGCCAGCACAACCGCGGTATCAGCCGCTCGAACACCGACCGGCAACTGCGTGAGGCCGGCAGGGTGCTGAGAAGGAATCGCCATCTGATACAGGCGCGGTATGGCAGTAAATCGAACAACGTCATCGCGGACGCGTACCTGAAACTCATGCCGGATGAGGCTGCGCACAGCGACGCGTCGGCGCCGGCGTGGCTGCGGTGGCCCTGTCTGCCGAACCGGCTCGACCGGCTGGGGACGGGTGTGTGGTTCTGTTACGGACTGGCGCCTGACCAGCAGATCCAACTTCGCCAAGCGCTTCGCCACCACCCCGACATCGCTGTCTGGGAACGGCAAACGTCCGGCGGCACATCCGCGGTGCTGAAAGCGATGATCGCGCGCCTGCCATCGAATGTCGGATTGCCGGGGCTGTCTGTCCTGCGGGAGCTGATGTATCAAGCGTACCGTTCCACTTTGTGTGGCGACGGCAGGAGCCTGGTGATTGATGTCGAAACCCCCCGCTTGGTAGACCCGGCGCGCCTGCGCACGTGGTTTCCAGGTGCGAATCTGATAGTCGTGCAAGATCCCGCTGAAACTGGCGCTGCGCACCAAATCCTGGACTGCCCGCCGTGGAACGCCGATGGAAGGCTGCACGGGATCGTGTCATCCGCAGTCGACGATGCCTTTCTTGCCGCACTGGTCCAGACGATCTATGCCGCGGGCGTTGAGGCCGGGACTGGATGCGTTTCCGCGACACCATCAGCCGGCGCTGAACAACTCAACCGGGAAGGCGAGGCATGTTTTGTTACCGGCGATCTCGAAGCGGCGTCACGCCTGTTTCTGGACGCCCTGGCTTTGGACCCGGGTTGCAGCGGTGCGCTGAATAATCTGGGTGTGGTTGCCTGGCGCCGGGGCCAGGCCGTGGACGCCGTTCGCTGGTTGCGGCGCGGTCTGGCCGTCGATCCGGTGAACCCGGAACTCAACCGTAACCTGGGCCAAATCCTGGTGGAACTCGGCCGACCTGCAGAAGCGAGGGACCTGTTGTCGGTCTTGCTGCGGCACCGGCCGCATGATACCGAACTGCGTGCCCAGCTCGACGCGACTCAGGCGGTTCGGGCCGGCGCCCGCAATGGATCCGCGTGCAAATCCGGAGTACCTACATGAATGATACAACCACCCGCGGCGGCAATCTGATTTTTCTGATCAGTCTGCCCCGCTCGGGTTCGACGCTTTTGCAGCGCCTGTTGTCCGGGCACACGCAGATACACAGCGCCGCCGAGCCCTGGTTGATGCTGCTCCCGACGTATGCATTGCGCGAAACCGGCCTCGATGCGGAATACGACGCAGCGCTGGCGCGGCAGGGATTGGAGGATTTTATCGGCGGGTTGGAGCATGGGTACGAGGTGTTTGACGATGCCGTCCGCGCCTATGCAGGAACGCTTTACGGGACCGCGCTCGCTCAGAGTGGAAAGCGATTGTTTCTGGACAAGACGCCGCGTTACTGGCATGTGCTCCCCGATTTGAAGCGCTTGTTTCCCGAGGCGAGCTTCGTCTTTCTGTTGCGTAACCCGCTGGCCATCGCCGCGTCGACACTGAGCACCTGGTTGGATGGCGACACTCAACGGCTCCGGGACACCACCCACGCGCAGGATCTGGACGAAGGACCGGGTGCAATCGCCGCGGCGATCCGGCGAGCGGACCACCGGGACTGCGTCGTGCGTTACGAGGATCTGGTGGCCGATCCGGAACAAACCTTGCGCGTCCTTTGCACATTTCTGGGAATCGAATTTGAAGCGTCTATGCTGGAGTACGGGAGTCGGCCGGAGCCTCGCGGGCGTCACGGCGATGCAACGTCTATCCATCACCACGGACAGGCGGTGACCAGTTACCGGGATACCTGGCGCAATTCGTTCGCTGGCAAGGCCGGGGGCGAATTCGCGGCGGAATATCTGGAGCGGCTCGGCGCAGACGTGCTCGGGGTCTGGGGCTACGATGCGGGGCGGCTCTGCAGCCAGTTGCGTGCGCAGGTCGAAAGCGACGGCAGGGCCGATCACGCCGACGTTGGCGAGGCCGATCGCCTGAACGCAGAAGGTGAAGCGCTGTTTGCGGCGGCGCGCTATCGCGAGGCCAGGGACCTGTTCGCCCAGGTTGTGGACCGTTATCCGAACTTCGTAATGGCCCACAACAATCTTGCCGTGGTCAACTGGCAGCTCGGCGATCAGGCAGGGGCCGTCGATGCGCTCAGGAGCGGTCTGGAACAGGATGCACTCGATCGGAACCTGATCGTCAACGCTGCCGAAATACTCTCCGCGCTCGGTCTGCGCGATGATGCTGTTCTGCTGTGCAATCGCTATCTGACCGAACGTCCGGACGACGAGGCTGTGAAGTCACAACGTGCTCGCCTTGCCGACGCGCCGGCCACCGATCAGCGGATCGACCCGACGGTGACGCAGACACCGCTCCGGCCGCCAGTCCCAGCGCAAGAAAGCGAACCGCCCGTCCTTATCGGTACAAGCATTGCGCCGTTCGGCATCGAAAAGCAGCAGTTGGCCATCCAGTCCTGGCTGAACCTTGGCTTCGACGTGATCTCGCTCAACGTTCAGCACGAAATAGACGAGTTGAAGCCCTGCTTTCCGGAGGTGCGCTTCGTGTGTGCAACGCGCGATGGCAAGCGGGCCGCCGGGAAGCCCTATGTGTTCATCGATGATTTGCTGGCCGCGCTGCGCGGCAGCAACCATGGCATCGTGGGTATAGTCAACTCGGACATCCTGTTGCGTGCGCAGCCAGGCCTGCGCGGGCATCTTGCCGAGCAGGCGAGAGAGGGCTTGGTCTATGGTTCGCGCCTGGATGTCGAAAACCTGGACGACGACCACGGCTACGTCTATCACCGTGGCTTTGACTTCTTCTTCTTTGACCGGCGTTCGACAGCCGGTATTCCGCCTTCGGACTTCCTGCTGGGCGTGCCCTGGTGGGACTATTGGCTACCGGCGGCTTTTCTGATGCAGGATGTTGCGGTACGGCGGCTCGATTCGCCGATCGCCTACCACAGGCAGCACCCGGCGAACTACAGCGGGCGGTTGCTGCAGGACTACGGCGATCTTTTCGCCACGCGGTGTGCTTCGCTGCCGTTCGTCGCTGTGTTCGGTCAATGCGCCGGCCTGAACGTCGGCGATGCGCGCTACGGTGTCCTGGCCGACGCGGCGCTCGACCATTTGTCCCGGCACAGCCAGAAGATCGGTCTTCCGCCAGCGTTGACTGCGACAAAGCCGAAACATCCGCGTGATTTGCGCAGCCCGCGGATCAGCGCCATCGTTTCGACCTACAACTCCGAAGCCTTCATCGAAGAATGTCTGCTTGATCTCGCGCGCCAGACAAATGCCGGCGAGATCGAGATCATCGTCATCGATGCTGCATCGCCCGAGAACGAGCGGGCCGTGGTCGAGCGGTTTCGTGAGTCCCATCCGGAATGTCAAATCCGCTATGAGCGAGCCGACCGGCGCATCGGCGTGTATGCGGCCTGGAACCGGGCGGTTCGCATGGCACGCGGCGACTACCTTATTACCTGCAGCACCAACGACCGGCTGCGTCTCGACGCCTGCGAGATTCTGGCGCGCACCCTGGATGAGCACCCCGAACTCGATCTGGTGTATGGCAACAGCTATCTGACGCGGCAGCCGCACGAGTCGTTCGACGCGCCGACGCTGGCGAGTCTCTATGTCTGGCCTGAATATTCCTATCAATTGCTGACCGAAATGTGCATGGTAGGGCCACACCCCATGTGGCGCCGTTCGGTGCACGAGGACACCGGACATTTCGACGAAACACTGACTGCCCTCGGTGATCAGGAATTCTGGCTGCGGATGGGCCAGACACATCGCTTGAAGGCACTTCCGGATTTTACCGGCCTCTATTATGTAAGTAACGACTCCATTACCGGCGATCTCAACGTCATGCAGGCCGAGACCGACCGTGTCCAGACGTACTACCGGACGAAGTACCGATTTCAGGAGTGGTCATCCCGTCGGCGACGCCAGGTCGACTTGCCTTTGGAAGGCGCGGGGATCAGTGTGGCCGTTTTTGTTGAATGCCGCGCCAGCGATCTGAGTGCACTTGCCGATACGCTGGACGCCTTCGCGCATTTGCCCGACCCAGGCTGGACACTGACCGTGCTGTCACCCGACCCTTCGCCGGATACTGCATTTGAAACGGAACCGCAGTTGGCCTGGCGCACCTATGACAGTCACGAAGACTATGCGGCCGGACGCGGCAAAGCAGTCCGCGAAGCGGGTGCGGACTGGATAGCCATCATCGAACCGGGCGACCGACCTGCGCCATCTCTGTTGCGCGACCTGGGTGCTTACATCAGGTCACACCACGAATGCCGTCTCGTTTATACCGACGAGGATTCACAGGGTGACACCGACAAATCCGTGACGTTGAGACTCAAGCCCGATTGGAACGCCGACCTGCAGCGTAGCTCCTTCTATGTCGGCAAATTGTGTTTGGTACAGCGAACCGCGCTCCAGGAGGTCGGCGGAGCGGGTGAGTTCCTGCATGCTTACAATGACGACATAGTATGGCGCATTTGGTCCAGATTCGGCGATCATGCGATCGGTCATATCAGCGAGGTGCTGGTTACCAGTGCTGCCGTGGGGAAGTCTGCGGCGCCAACAACGGGCTGCCTGGTCGAACGGCGTCGGGTATTGGATGCGCACCTTGCGCGTTGCCGGATCGATGCCATCATAGCCGACGGCCCCGTGCCTGGGACGTTCGACGTTCAGTACCCGCTGATTGACGAACCGCTGGTCAGTCTGCTGATTCCAGCGGAGACCGATGCAACGAATCTCGCGCGGTGTATCGCCTCCATTCTAGAAAATACCGATTATGCCCATTTCGAGATACTTATCGGCGTTCCGCCGGGGCTGCGCGATCGGACCGCGGCACTCGTGACAGGTCAATTTGGTGATCGGCAAGGACTGCGCGTGGTGTTGGTGCCGGACGACCGTGGACAGAGCCGTCAGATGAATTGCCTGGCCGAGCAGGCCGGAGGGGAGGTTCTGTTGTTCATGCGCGATCAGATGGTCGTGCTGCAACCTGCATGGTTGCGCCGTATGCTGGCCCACTGCACGCGCCCGGGCGTGGGGCTGGTTGGCGCTCGTATTGTTAACCAACGCAGAGCGTTGGTCCATGCGGGCATCACCCTGGGACTCGGTTCAATTGGCGTCGGGGCGCGCGTCAATGAAGGTATGCATCTGTCGTCTCCCGGTTATATGAATTTCAACCAAGTCACCAGGGAGGTGGGCGCGGTATCGAGTCTTTGCATGATGATGACTGCTGCTGCATTTACGAGAACCGGCGGTTTTTCGCACGAGCTCAGGATCCCGCTGTACTGCGACGTGGATTTTTCGCAACGAGTGCGAGCCGCGGGGCAGAAAGTGGTATGGACTCCGCATGCGACGCTGATGTATTCAGGGGAACAGAACCAGGTGGATGGGTTTGCGCACAGCAGGGACCAGTTACGCGAAGAGGCCGATTATCTCCATACGCATTGGCTCAACGTGCTGGCCCGGGACCCCGGTTACCACCTTCAGCTCGGCCTGAGAAGTCAGCGTTTCGGACAGGACATCGATTTTCCCTGTGGCTGGAATCCCGACCTGGATAGGCGGCCTAAGGTGATTGCAGCCGGTACAGGATCAGTCGGATCCTGGTATTACCGCGGTTTGCAGCCGATAGACTGTTTGACGCGGGACGGGCTGGTTCATTCGACGCTGGTGCGGTTCCCGCGCGGCGGATCGACGCTTGCGATACCGAGTGTTGTCGACCTGCAACGCATGCAGCCGGATACCCTGCTGTTGCACAACACGGTACACGATGCACACATCGAAGCTTTGATGGCCTACAGGAAGCATAGCGATGTTTTCATCGTATTCGGCCAGGACGACCTCATGTTCGCGCTGCCCCAGTCGAATCCCTTTGCCAAGACGGTTTACAAGGATATGAAGAAGCGGCTGCGTCGTTGTCTGGATCTGTCTGACCGGCTGGTGGTAACCACCGAGCCGCTGGCTGATGCGCTCGGGGACTGGATCGACGATGTACAGATAATTCCAAACTATCTCGATGAGACCGTCTGGGCGCATCTCGTTTCGCAGCGTTCCACGGGAGGAAAGCCGCGTGTCGGTTGGGCTGGCGCTTCCCAACATGCCGGCGATCTGCGCTTGCTGGAAGATGTTGTGAAGGAGACCGCGAGCGAAGTCGACTGGGTGTTCTTCGGCATGTGTCCGCCCGCACTTAGGCCTTTCGTCACGGAAATCCACGCTGGCGTCGCTCTGGATGCCTACCCGGCAGAGCTTGCGACGCTGAACCTCGACCTCGCGCTTGCACCGTTGGAATACAACCGGTTTAATGAGGCTAAGAGCAATCTGCGCATTCTCGAATACGGCGCCTTTGGCTGGCCCGTCATAGCAACTGACATCGAACCCTATCGTAATGCACCGGTGTCCCGGGTGAAAAACCACCCGCGCGCCTGGATCAATGCAATACGCGAACACATCCACGACGACGCGGCCGCGCGACGGGCAGGTGAACGACTGAAACAGTGGGTTGCAGACCGCTGGATGCTGCAATCGCACCGTGAAGAGTGGTTGAGAGCGCTCTCACCGGTCCAAACGGTCCCCCAGTCCAGAATCGAGATGTCGTGATAGGCCGGCAACACCGGCAGCGAACTGGTGTCGTGAAGCGCCCATATCTGCGTTGCTCGGATGTCTTGGTGGTCGCCATGGCCCGCGATCCGATCCGGCGTTCAAAGCGGTTGGCTCCTCACCAGGCTGCCGGGCCAGCCCACTGCCGCGATGCGCGGACTGGGCTGCGGGCGCAAGTTCGTTAACTTGCTGTCGCCGCATGCAAAAGTGATTGGAGCGATGCAGCGTGCCCTGGTTCAAGTATTCGGCGGCATGAACGCTATTACCTGCGGAAGCGGTAAATACCCGATCAATCAGGAAAGTGTATATCCGCTAATTTAAGAATTGTGTGCTCCTCCAATGGTCGGGGCATACCCTGAAGCTTGGGAGAATATCCATGGCGTTAACCGTCTATACCAATACCGCCTCGCTGAACGCGCAGCGCAATCTGTCCATGTCGCAGAGTTCGCTGAATACCTCGTTGCAGCGGCTATCATCTGGTCTCCGGGTTAACAGCGCGAAGGACGACGCGTCGGGCATGTTCGTAATCGAGCAGATGACTGCCGACATCCGCGGCTTGAACCAGTCGGTGCGCAATGCCCAGGATGGTATTTCGCTGGGTCAGACCGCTGAAGGCGCGCTTGCCCAGATCACCAACAACATTCAGCGTATTCGCGAAATCGCTGTGCAGTCGGCGAACGCCACGACGGGCAACCGCTCCGGTCTTCAGGCGGAAGCCGATCAGCTGACTCAGGAAATCTCGCGCATCGTTCAGACCACCGAGTTCAACGGTACCCAGTTGCTGGACGGCACCGGCGGTGCGCTGGTGTTCCAGGTCGGCCAGGACGGCGCTGCGGACAATCAGGTGACGGTAAACGGCGCGGATATGACCAGCCTGAATGTCTACAACGCTTCGCTGACTGCCAGCGGGACGGTTGACGTTAGTTCGGCCACGGCTGCGTCCGCTGCTCTGACGAGCCTGGACTCCGATATCAACGCGGTGTCGACCAGCCGGTCGACTTTCGGCGCGGTCCAAAACCGGTTTGACGCAGTCGTCGTCAACCTGACGACCTACGCCGAGAACCTGTCGGCAGCGCGCGGCCGTATCCAGGATGCGGACTTTGCGGCGGAGACGGCGAACCTGACCCGCTCGCAGATCTTGCAGCAGGCCGGTGTGGCGATGCTGGCCCAGGCCAACTCGCTGCCGCAGCTGGCGTTGTCACTGCTGAAGTAAGGTCAACGCCTTTCGGTCGTAATCCAGGGATGGGTGGAGCAGGGATCGCTCCACCTTTTCCTTTTTGATGTGAACCAGGGTGAACACCATGGCCAGCGATTTCATCTCTTCGGTGTCCGGGATGGCTGAAACCAGCCCGTCGCCGGAACCAGCGATAATCCCACGCGCGAGGGTGCCAGCGGCAAACGAAGCAGGGAAGGATTCGGCACCATCATCCGGCAACAGGATGCCGCATGATTCCAGACAAGAGGCCACCGGCGTGCCGACAGTCGAGGCGGCGGTGAGGCGCCTCAGCGATTACGTTCAGAACCACCAGCGAGACCTGAAGTTCAGTGTGGATCAGGCAACGGGGCGCACGGTAATCAAGGTGATCGACGCGGAAACCAAGGAAGTCATACGGCAAATACCGCCAGAGCGCGTCCTGAATCTCGTTCAGCGCCTCGAATCCATGGACGGCCTGATTCTGGAAGAACAGGCATAACCTGGCATCGCTCTTGCTTGGATTCAACCTAGGCATGAATGAAGCGGCGACGGAATCGGACTAGTTCGACATGATCAGTTCCCCCGGTATTGGTTCAGGGCTCGATGTCAATACGATAGTTCAGAAGTTGATGGCTATCGAGAGTCAGCCACTGAACGATCTCCAGACGGACCGCACGAATCTAGAAGCCCAGTTGAGCGCCTACGGGCAGCTCAAGAGTTCGCTTGCGACTTTCCAAAGCGCTCTTTCGGACCTGAAGACCGTCGATGCCTTCACGGTATACAAGGCCAACTCGGGCGACGAGTCAGCGTTCACCGCAACGGCCAACAGCGGTGCCGCCCCAGGCCAGATGGACATCAAGGTGATGAACCTGGCCCAGGCGCACAAGATGGGGTCGACAGCCTTTACCGATACCGATACTACGACGATTGGTAATCCCGGCGACCAGATGACGTTCACGGTAAACGGACAGTCATTCACCGTCGATGCGGGAGGTCTGACCCTTGCGGGGCTGCAGAACGCGATCAATACTGCGGCGGACAATGTTGGTATTTCCGCCAGTATTGTCAGCGAGAACAGCGGCGCGAGCTATCTGGTTCTCACCTCGAATGAAACCGGCACGGCCAACGCCATCGATATCAGCTTCACCAACCCGGCGGTGGAAACCCAACTGGGCATGACGACGGTCAACAGCGCCGAGAATGCGCGTATTCTGATCGACAATACCTATACCGTCACGCGTTCCTCCAATGTCATCGACGACGCGATCAGCGGCGTGACCCTGACGGTCAAGTCTCAGACCAGCAGCGCTGTCCCGCTCACGATAGAACGGAACGTCGACAAGGTGACCGAGAATGTCCAGACGTTCGTCGATAGCTACAATGCATTGCGGACTACAATAGAAGGCTTGCGAACCAACGAGCTGAAGGCGGACAGCACGCTGAGTTCGATAGACAGCCAGCTTCGTTCGGTGTTCAATACGCCGCCCGGCGGCCTGACCAACGATTTCAAGTATCTCGCGGAAGTCGGCGTCGCCTTCCAGAAGGACGGTAGCCTTGCGTTGGACTCGGCGCGGCTGAAGGACATCGTTTCGACCGACTTCAGCCAGGTTGCGCAGCTATTCGCAAACGACGACCAGGGATACCTGTTCCGCCTGGACAGCGCCGTCGAGAGCATCAATCAGAGCGACGGCCTGATCCAGGACCGCGAGGACGGTATCAATACCCGCATCGATACGGTCGATAAACGGATATCGGACATGCAGTACCGGTTGCAGTTGACGCAGCAACGGCTGCTGAACCAATACACCGCGCTCGACACGCTCGTCGGGCAGTTGAACGGTACCAGCCAGTATCTGACGCAGCAGTTGAACAACCTGCCCAAGATCGGGCAATGACAAGGGATCGACTCCCGAAACGGACGTTATGTATTGAGGTGGAATGATGAGTTCAGTCAATGCTCGAAACGCACTCAGTCAGTACAGCCAGAACAACGCTAAAGCTGCGATCGAATCGGCCAGCCCGCACCGCCTGATCCAGATGCTGATGGCAGGCGCGCTGGACAAGATCGCGTCCGCCAAGGGGCACATGCAGCGCGGCGAGATCATGCTGAAGGGACGCCAGATAGGTGCTGCGATTTCGATCCTGGAAGGCTTGAAAATGAGTCTCGACAAGGAACAGGGGGGGGGAATCGCGGCCAATCTCGAAGAACTCTACATCTACATGGAACGGCGGCTGATTGAGGCAAACCGTTGTGATGATTTGTCCACCCTGGACGAAGTCAGTCATCTGTTGCACGAAATCAAAGGCGCCTGGGATGCCATTAGCGGCCAGGCAGCACCCGAAACGGTGCCGTCCATCGCCTCCGAAGGCGGTTGAATGGAAGTCGAGCGGACGCAGTTGCTGGCCAGCATTCTTCAGACCAGCCACGAGATGCTGGAGCACGCCCGGGACGGCCACTGGCATCGGGTAGCGGAGCTGGAGGCGGCGCGGCGTGCACAAGTCGAGGTGTTCTTCGCCAATCCGGTGACGGCCGACGACGGTGCCGATGTTGCTGCCGCGATCCGCGAAGTGCTGAGGTTCAACGAGCAGGTAACCCGACTGGGTATGCAGGCGCGCGACCGTGTTTGCGAGCAACATCGGGAGCAGAAGATCGGCGACAAGGCACGTCGGGCTTACCGCCAATGTGCGGCACGAACCTGAAATACACCTAACTATCTAATATACAGTGATTAAATTCGGCGCCGGCCGTCTCGGCCAATGCCGCTCCTAACGACTCGACCGGCGGTACCCCGGCCGAACCATCGCATGGCGATCGCCAACCAGAAAATCTGTCCTGGCGCTGTTCACGACAAATTTTTGACATTTATTTCGATCAATGCTTAACTCTGGCCGGTATTTCCGCACCGGGCAGGCAGTTATCTTGAACTGGCGCCATTTTCCTTAAGTTCGATAATCCAGCAACAGGCAGGGTCATGGGAGCATCCATGGTTAATCAGGAACCGAAGGTTCTCATTATCGAAGCAGACGCCGATCGCGGGCAGGAATTGCAGGCGGTACTGAAGTTCATCAACTTCGAGCCGGTCTGGACTCGCGATTGCAGCCGTTGGAACGAAGCGCTTGAAAACACCGAGGCGGTGTTGGCGGTTCTGGTCGGCGCCTGTCAGTCGGACAAAGCGCTTCAGAAGTTATTGAAAGAGGTTCACGACCACGACGAACACTTGCCGATATTTCTGCTCGCGGAAAAGGACAAGGAACCGACGGTCGCCATTGAGCCGAGTTCCTGCATCCTCGGCCGCGTCGCCTTGCCGCCGCGTTATACGCAATTGACCAACGCCCTACATCAGGCGGAAGTTTACCGCGAAACGAGAAAAGAGGGCGCGAAACACCGCCCGGTGGATTTGTTCCGCAGTCTGGTGGGCACCAGCCGTCCCGTGCAATTGGTACGCAAGATGATTCAGCAGGTCGCCGAATCCGATGCCAACGTGCTGATACTGGGCGAATCCGGGACCGGAAAAGAGGTGGTCGCCCGTAACCTGCACTATTACTCGTCGCGCCGGGAATATCCATTTGTGCCGGTCAATTGCGGCGCGATTCCCGGTGATCTGCTCGAGTCCGAACTGTTCGGCCATGAAAAGGGCGCCTTCACCGGCGCAATTAGTGCGCGCCAGGGCCGTTTCGAACTGGCCGAGAAGGGCACGCTGTTTCTGGACGAAATCGGCGACATGAGCCTGCCGATGCAGGTCAAACTTTTGCGTGTCCTGCAAGAGAGAACGTTCGAACGTGTCGGCAGCAACAAGAGTATCGACGCCAACGTCAGAATCATAGCCGCCACGCACCGCAATCTGGAGGAGGCCATCGTCGCCGGCAGATTTCGCGAGGACCTCTATTACCGGTTGAACGTCTTTCCGATCGAGATGCCCCCGCTACGCGAACGGGTCGAGGACATCCCCTTGCTGGTCAATGAGCTGATCCGGCGCATCGAACACGAGAAGCGCGGATCGGTGCGTCTGACGCGCGGCGCGATTGTCGCACTGTGCCAGTATAGCTGGCCCGGCAACGTCCGCGAACTGGCCAACCTGATCGAGCGGATGGCGATACTGTACCCATTCGGCGTGGTGGACGTTGGCGATCTGCCGGAGAAATTCCAGGTCGAGGTCGACGGCGACGCGGAGCAGCCGGCGATTTCCGAAGAGATCCTTTCGATCCCGCCCATGCAGTACGACCTCGAGACCGAGCCGCGACTGCCTCGCGGCGGCCTGGATCTCAAGGAGCACCTCAGCAATCTGGAGGTGGGCTTCATCAAACAGGCACTGGATGACGCCAACGGCGTCGTCGCACGTGCGGCCAAACGGCTCGGAATGCGCCGTACGACTCTGGTGGAAAAGCTGCGCAAGTACGGGCTCCAGCGTAGCGATGATGCGTCGGGAGTTTGACGTCATCGAACTTGCTTGTCTCTAACTAACCGAAATCTATAGATAAGATGTCGCAGGCATAGTCTTTGCTTTCTGAAAACGCGGGGTGGGGAAGCACCGTGTTTTCAGAAGCTGAGACTATTCATGACTGATCGGGCGCAAGCCAAGCGGCAACTGCGGGACGCATTTGAACTGTTCAACGAAATGTCGGAACAGTTGCAGGTGTCCTATCAGGCCCTGCAGGACCAGGTCGTCACGCTGACGCGCGAGCTTTACGCTGCGCGTTCCGAGCGCCTCAAGCAATTGACCGAAAAAGAACAGTTGGCGGAGCGTCTGGGCGCATTGCTGCAGGCGCTGCCCGGCGGCGTGGTGGTAGTGAATCAGCGCGGCTACGTCTGCGATTGCAACAGTGCAGCTGAGCAACTGCTGGGGCAGCCGCTCAAGGGCAGGCGCTGGGGTGACATTGCCGGTGTGGGCCACCTGCCCGTCGGCTGCGCATCCCAGGAAGTGACGCTCGGCGACGGGCGCATCGTCACGATCTCCCGGCGGTTGCTCGAATCCGACGGCGGCTCGGTTGTGCTGTTGCTCGACGTGACCCAGACGCGCGTTCTTCAGACACAGGTCAATCGCCAGGAAAGACTGTCGGCCATGGGCGAGATGATGGCCCGTCTGGCTCATCAGGTGCGCACGCCGCTGGCCACTGCCCTGTTGTATGCCGGCCATTTGCACAAACCGCAACTTTCGCCGCAGCAGCGTGACGAATTCATACAGCGAATCCAGAATGGGCTGCATCAGCTCGATCAGATGCTGAACGACATGTTGGTGTTTTCCGGGGGTGCGCGCGGCGGACATTCGCTGGTGTCGATTGTCGATCTGCTGGCGCAGGTCAGGACATCGATGTTGCCGCGGCTGCACAACATCGACGCGGACTGGCAGGTCATTTCCGATCCGGACGCCTTGCAGATCTGTGTCAACCAGTCATCGATGGCAAGCGCGCTCGGCAATCTGGTGGAAAATGCGCTGCAGGCCTGCGGCAAAGGCGTGCGATTGACCTGGCGCGTCAAGCGCAGCGACAACATCGTCAGGCTGGCGTTGCAGGACAATGGATCGGGAATATCGCCGGACCTCGGCGAACGGATTTTCGAGCCTTTTTTTACCACGCGCGGCAATGGCACCGGTCTCGGGCTCGCGGTCGTCCGCGCCGTCGTGGAGGCGCACCAGGGTAGCGTCGTGCTCGATCAGAAGCCCGGACAGGGGGCCTGTTTCATCGTCAGCCTGCCGCTCGGTGCACCGGCGGTGCAGTTGCCCAGTACCCGGTCTGATCCGCTCAACACGCGCGCATCGCGCGTCAGGAGTACGGCATGACGGCGGCGCCGGCCGTACTGCTCGTCGAGGACGACGCGGCCTTGGGCCAGGCGTTGACGGCGACGCTGGAGCTTGCGGGTTACCACGTAGAATCTGCATCCGACGGTGCGGATGCACTCGAGCAACTGGACAGGCGGACTTTCGGCATGGTGGTGACCGACGTGCAGATGGCACCGATGGACGGCCACCAGTTGCTGAAGAAGATCAAGGCCGACCAGCCCGATCTGCCGGTTGTGCTAATGACCGCCTATGGCGAAATCGGTACCGCGGTCGAGGCCATGCGTAACGGCGCCGCCGACTATCTTGTGAAGCCGTTCGAAGCCGATCTGCTGGTGGAACTGGTCGGCCGCTACATGCCGGCGCAGGACATCTTGCCGGCCATTGTCGCCGAAGATCCGAAGTCGCACCGGCTGGCGCAACTTGCGCGCCGCGTCGCGCCGAGTGGCGCCACCGTGATGATCAGCGGGGAGTCAGGCACGGGGAAGGAAGTCTATGCCCGGCTCATTCACAGCGAGTCCAAACGCGCCAAGGGACCTTTCGTCGCCATCAATTGCGCCGCAATTCCCGAGAACATGCTTGAGGCGTCGCTGTTCGGTTATGAAAGAGGCGCTTTCACCGGCGCCTATCAGGGCCGGGCCGGCAAGTTCGAACAGGCGCAGGGCGGTACGCTCTTGCTCGACGAGATTTCAGAGATGGATTTAGCGCTGCAGGCCAAGCTGCTGCGCGTTCTGCAGGAACGTGAAGTGGAGCGGATCGGCGGCAAGGACGTGATCGCGCTCGACGTGCGGGTGCTGGCGACCACGAACCGCAATCTGCGCGAGGAAGTTGCGGCCGGCCGCTTCCGCGAAGACCTGTTCTACCGTTTGACCGTGTTTCCGCTGCATCTGGCCCCGTTGCGCGAGCGACGCGACGACATCCTGCCTCTGGCCAATCACTTCGTTGTGCGCTATTGCGACGGCGTACGGTCGATCCCGCGCCTGACCGACGCGGCGCGCGAACGGCTGCTGGCGCACAACTGGCCGGGCAACGTCCGGGAACTGGACAATGTCATTCAGCGTGCACTGATCCTGCTCGGCTGTGACACGATCGAGGCCGACGACCTGGTTTTCGAGGTTGTCACCGCCGAAGCCGGTCCCGCGGCCCCGCCACGGGAACGACCGCTTCCGGGCGGCCTCGGCGACGATCTGCGCCACCGCGAATACGAGCTGATTCTGAAGGCACTTCAAACCGGCAAGGGCAGCCGCAAGGCGGTTGCAGAACGGTTGGGCATCAGCCCGAGGACGCTGCGTTACAAACTGGCGAAAATGCGCGAACTCGGTTTCCCCGTTCCCGCATAAGAGGTATCAGGCATGGCAACGAATGTGGATATGAATCAGGTGCTGGCGCAGATGCGGCAGATCGCCGCCGCCGCGCAGGGCGCGCCGGTGCCGGCGGCGGGCGGCGAGCCGGCGGGCGGTGCCGATTTCGCGGCACTGCTGAAATCGTCCATCGACAAGGTGAACGAGACGCAGCAGCAGGCCGGGCAACTGGCCGAGGCGTTCAGCGCGGGTAACCCCGGCATCGACCTCAGCGAGGTCATGGTGGCTTTGCAGAAAGCCAGCGTTTCTTTCCAGGCCATGACCCAGGTGCGCAACCGTCTGGTCGATGCGTACCGCGACATCATGAACATGCCGGTGTAATCGCTGAACCGGGGGACAGGGGATGGCACTCGTAAAAGCGGAATCGGTGGAAGGCTTCCAGCGCCTGCCGGCGTTGCGCCAGATCGGTCTGATGATCGGTCTCGCGGCCAGCGTGGCCCTCGGCGTGGCGATCGTGCTCTGGTCACAGACCCCAAACTACACACTGCTGTACGGGGACCTGTCCAGCCGCGACGCGGGTGAAGTCATCGACGCCCTGCAGAAATCCGGCATCGAGTTCAAGATCGATGAATCCAGCGGCGCGGTGATGGTGCCGTCGGGCAGTCTCCATACGGCGCGAATGGAGTTGGCCAAGGACGGTCTGCCGCATGATAATTCCGCCGGTTTCGAGATGTTGCAGAAGGACCAGGGTTTCGGCACCAGCCAGTTCATCGAGACGGCGCGCTACCAGCGCGCGCTGGAAAGCGAACTGGGACGAACCATCGCCACACTGAGCAATATCGAAAGCGCGCGTGTACATCTGGCTATTCCCAAGCGTTCCGTATTTTTGCGCGACCACAGCAAACCGACCGCGTCGGTGCTGGTCAATCTGTATTCGGGACGCTCGCTCGAAGAAGGTCAGGTTGCGGCGATCGTGCATCTGGTCTCCTCGAGTGTGCCGCATCTGGAACCGGGCGACGTGACCGTCGTGGACCAGCAGGGCAATCTGTTGAGCAGCGGCGGCGATACGCAGACCGCCGGCCTGAGTTCCACTCAGTTGTCCTATGCGCAAAAGCTGGAGCAGGGTTACAGCGAGCGTATACGCCAACTGCTGGAACCCATCGTCGGCATCGGCCGGGTGCGCGCCAGCGTCGCCGCCGATCTGGATTTCACCGTCACCGAGCGCACCGAAGAGAACTACAATCCGGATCTGCCGGCACTTCGCAGCGAACAGACCCGGGAGGACCTGTCGACATCCGGAGCCGGCGCGGCGGGCGTCCCGGGTGCGCTCACCAACCAGCCGCCGGAGGCCGGGCAACTGGCGAACGCACCGGGCGGCGACGCCGCGGCCGGTACCGGCGAACCGCGCAGCAGCAGCAAGAACAGCGTACGCAATTACGAACTGGACAAGACCATCAGCCACACGCGGCTGGCGACCGGCACCGTGCGGCGGCTGTCGATCGCGGTTGTGCTCGACGACAAACAGAGCGTGGAGAAAGGTGGGAAGGTGACGACGGCACCGTGGCCGGACGACCAACTCCAGCGGTTCACGGGGCTGATCAAGGAGGCCGTCGGGTTCAACGAGCGGCGCGGTGACACCGTCAATATCATCAATTCTTCGTTCGCGCCGCCGCCGGCGCTCGAACCGGTGCCGGCACCCTCGTTGTTGGAACAGCCCTGGCTGTGGACCCTGCTCAAGCAGGTCGGCGGCGTGGCCGGCGTATTGATCCTTGTCTTCGGTCTGTTGCGGCCGGTGTTGCGCAGCCTCGCGGAGCGCGGCACCGAGGCCCTGCAGCAGGCGGCGCTGCTGCAGGGCGAGGCCGGGCAAGGGCAACTGGGAATGGCTGGCGGTGCACCGGGACACGCGCAGTTGCAGGCACCGCAGGTCGACTATGAGCACAACCTCAGAAACGCCCGCGCGGTAGTGAAGGAGGACCCCAAACGCGTCGCGCAGGTAGTTAAGAACTGGGTGGCTGAAGATGGCTGATGCAAGTTCTTCCAAACTGTCCGGAACCGACCGCGCGGCGCTTCTGCTGCTGGCGCTGGGCGAGGACAATGCCGCCGAGATCCTCAAGCACATGGGACCGAAGGAAGTGCAGAAAGTGGGCTCGGCCATGGCGGCGCTGAACAACGTCCAGACCGGTCAGCTCTCGTCGGTCCTGCGCGATTTCACCGTGACGGTGCAGAACCAGACCGCCATCGGCATCGGTACCGAGGACTACATCCGCAATGTCATGGTCGGTGCGCTGGGCGAGGACAAGGCCAAGGGTGTCATGGACCGCATTCTCATGACCAGCAACAGCAAGGGACTGGAGGCGCTCAAGTGGATGGACGCGCGCAGTGTCGCCGACCTGATCAAGGTCGAGCATCCGCAGATCCAGGCTATCGTGCTGGCCTATCTCGAGCAGGACCAGGCGGCCGAAATCATCGGTTACCTGCCCGAGAGCGTGCGCGCGGACGTGGTGCTGCGCATTGCGACGCTGGACGGCGTTCAGCCGTCCGCGCTCAAGGAACTCGACGAAGTTTTCGAGCGCCAGTTCTCTGGAAGCCAGCGCTCGCAGGGATCCTCGGTCGGCGGTGTGAAAGCGGCCGCCGATATCCTCAACCTGGTGGAGAGCAAGATCGAAAGCGAAGTGATGGAATCGATCAAGCAGTTCGACGAGGGGCTGGGCCAGCGAATCGAGGACTTGATGTTCGTGTTCGACAATCTGATCGAACTGGACGGCCGCGGAATTCAGTCGCTGTTGCGTGAAGTCAGTTCGGAGACGCTGATTCTGGCGCTCAAGGGTGCGGACGAAGCGATGCGCGAGAAGATCTTCAGCAACATGTCCAAGCGCGCCGCCGAGATGATGCGCGACGACCTCGAAAACAAGGGGCCGGTGCGGCTCAGCGAGGTCGAAGGCGCGCAGAAGGAAATACTCGCCATCGCCAAGCGCATGGCGGACGCCGGCGACATAGCGCTGGGCGGACGCGGAGGCGAGCAGTATGTCTAAGGTCATCCCCGGCGACGATCTGCACGCCTGCCAGCCGTGGCTGGTCCCCGACATGGGCAAAGGCAAAGCCCGTCACGGCGGCCCGCTGACCGCCGGGCAGATGGAGGCGCTGCAGGAACAGGCGCGGGGGGAGGGTTTTCAGCGGGGACTGGAGGAGGGAAGGGCCGCCGGCGCCAGACAGGTGCAGGCGCGGCTCGGACAACTCGAAGCCCTGATCGCGGGTCTGGCGAAGCCATCCGAAGCGCTCGATGGCGAAATCGCGGCGCAGATTGCGGAGCTTGCCATGCTGGTCGCCAGGCAACTGGTGCGGCGCGAACTCAAGCTGGATCCGGCGCAGGTCATCGGCGTGGTCCGGGAGGCGCTCGCCCTGCTGCCCGTCACCGGTAGGCAGATACGCCTGCTGCTGCATCCGGACGACGCCTTGCTCGTCCGTGAAGCGCTGTCGATGCACGACGATATTCAATCCATCACCATCGTCGACGATCCGGTGCAGCAACGCGGCGGTTGCCGCGTGGTGACCGACACGTCGCGGATCGATGCGACGATCGAAGCGCGCATCAACGCGCTGATCGCGCATGTGCTCGGCGGAGAGCGCAGCGGCGATGAGTGATACCGCCGCCAATGATTTTTCGGTGCGCACCGCCGCGATCAAGCGCCGGCTCGCGCCTTACCTCCAACGCGCGACACAACCGCTGCCGCTGGAAGTGGAGGGCCGTCTGACCCGCATGGTCGGACTGACGCTCGAAGCGGTCGGCTGCCAGGCGGCCGTGGGCGACCGCTGCGAGATCCAGTCCGGCAATGCCGAACCGATCGAGGCCGAGGTCGTCGGTTTCCACGGCGACAAACTGTATCTCATGCCGATCGGCGATCTGCACGGACTCGGGCCGGACGCCAGAGTACGCCCGAGCCACGGTCGAACCCGCGTGCGCGTCGGCGACGGGTTGCTGGGACGGGTCCTCGACGGCGCCGGTCATCCGCTGGACGGCAAGGGGCCGCTCGGCGCCGAGCATCCGGTCTCGCTGGCCGGCAAGCCGATCAACCCGCTGTCGCGCGCGTCGATCCGCGAACCGCTTGACGTCGGTGTTGCCGCCATCAACGCCTTGTTGAGCATCGGCCGCGGCCAGCGCATGGGTCTGTTCGCGGGCAGCGGCGTCGGCAAGAGTGTGCTGCTCGGCATGATGACGCGGTACACCAATGCCGACGTGATCGTGGTCGGGCTGATCGGCGAGCGTGGCCGCGAAGTCAAGGAATTCGTCGATAACATTTTGGGCGAGACCGGCATGAAACGCGCCGTGGTGGTCGCCACGCCGGCCGATCACTCGCCGCTGATGCGTCTGCACGGCGCCATGCTGGCGACCAGCATCGCCGAGTACTTCCGCGATCAGGGCAGGAACGTGCTGCTGCTGATGGATTCGCTGACGCGCTTCGCCCAGGCGCAGCGCGAAATCGGCCTGGCCATCGGCGAACCGCCCGCCACCAAGGGCTACCCGCCGTCGGTGTTCGCCCGGCTTCCCAAACTGGTCGAACGCGCCGGCAACGGCGGTCCGCGCGGCGGATCGATTACCGCATTTTATACCGTGCTGGTTGAAGGCGACGATCACAACGATCCCATCGCCGATGCGGCCCGCGCCATTCTCGACGGTCACTTGGTGCTGTCGCGCGAACTCGCCGAAGCCGGTCATTTCCCCGCCATCGACATCGAAGCGTCGATCAGTCGGGTGATGAGCAGCATCGTCGTACCGGAACACGACCAGACGGCGCGGCGTTTCCGCCAGATCTATTCCACGTACCGGCAGAACCGCGACCTGCTCAGCGTGGGCGCGTACAAGGCCGGCAGCGACGCGCGCATCGACGAAGCCGTCGCACTGCACGCGCGCTTCAGCACCTTTCTTCAGCAGCATGCCAGCGAGCGCGTGCCCTGGAACGAAAGCCTCGCCGGACTGGCCGCCGCACTGCTGGGAGAAGACGCATGACCCGTTCCAAGCGCCTGCAACCGGTGCGCCGCATCGCAAAGAACAACGAACACGTAGCCGGCCGGCGGGCCGCCGAAAGCAGCCGGGCGCTCGCCGCGCAGGAGACGCGCCTGCAGGAGCTGTGCGCGTATCGCGAACACTATGCCCGCCAGCTCGAAACGGCCGGCCGGCTCGCGGCGTTCCGCATGCACGACTACCGTGCGTTTCTGACCCGGCTCAATGACGCCATACGCCAGCAGGAGCTGTTGATCGAGAAATTGCGCGCCAGGCACCGGCAGAGCGAGGATGACTGGCTGGCGACCCGCACGCACAGCCAAGCCGTCGACAAGTTGCTGGAACGGTTTCGCGCCAGCGAGCATCTTCAGGAAGACCGGGGGGAGCAGCGCGCGATGGACGAATATGCCGGGCGTGCCAGGAAAACGCCCGACAAGACCTGAGCCGGCACTGGCACGTCTGTTGCTTAGTTACGCTTCAGTCAACTATGCGAATGGAACAGCGCCATGACCACGACAGCCAATCTCACCGTTAGCCCGGCGTTTACCCGCGTGCAGGCCGCCGGTTCCGCGAAAATTTCGGCCGCTGCTCCGGGTTCCGCGCCGGATGCGACCGGTTTCTCCAGCGCACTCGAAGGAGCGATGCCGCAATCGGCGCATCAGGACCATGGCAATTCCACCGTGCAGGACACTGCCGGTGACGGCAAGGATTTGCCGCAGGACACGCCGCAGGCAGATAACAGGGTTGGCGACCCGGCGAGTGATACCGGTGATGCTGCCGCCTCCAGCGCCGGGGACCAGACCGGTGTCGATGGAAAGACCGCCGCCGATGCCGCCGTGGATTCCAGGCAGTCACCTGCTAAAGGTGCCCCGCCGGGTACGCTCATTCCGCGCCAGACGGCCGCCGACGAAACACAGCCGACGGCCGCACCCGACGCGGCGGCCGGGCCGGCGGTCACCACCGGCATGACGCAACCCCTGCCGGACGCGGCGGCCGGTCCGCCGCCGGCGAACGCCGTGTCGCAACCGGTCGGCGCCCAAGTGCAGCCCCTTCCGGCCGCCGCGGCGCCGCCTGTCGCAAGTGAGGACGCGGCGAAACTGCCACGCATCGTCGACAGCATGGACCTGTTGACGCCGGCAATGTCCAAAGCGGAAGGCGATAACCCGGATGTGACCCTGTTGATGTTGTTGTGGCGTCGCGTTGCGCCTGACCAGACGGGCCCGCGCGGGCACGGCGCGCCGGCGGACGCGACGCTGTCGCCCGTATCGTCGGTGTCTGGTTCAGGTGCGGCTGCACCGTCGACTGCAACGGCGACCGGCTTGCCGACGCTCGCGGTCGACACGCCCCTGTCGCAGGCCGATTGGGCACAGGGCCTGGGCGAGCGCATCCAGTGGCTGGTCGGGCAACGCCTGCAGGGCGCCGAGATTCGTCTCAACCCCGCGCATCTGGGACCCATGGAAGTCAAGGTGCAGATGCACAACGACCAAGCCTCGATTCAGTTCCTCTCGTCACACCAGGCTGTTCGCGATGCGCTGGAGGCGGCGCTGCCGCGCCTGCGCGACATGCTCGGCAGCCAGGGCGTCGACCTGTTGAGCGTGGACATCTCCGACCGATCCATGGCCGGCGATCAGCAGGGCTACGACGGCAGCGCCACCGCTTCGCAGGCGGTTTACGGGCAGACTGGCGGCGAAGAGGGCGGCGATGCCGAGCAGCGCCAGTGGACGACGCCGTTGATTCCATCGTCCGGGGTCGATCTGTTCGTTTAGGGTGCAACGGCACCGCCGCGATTTGTTGCGGCCGACCCCGGTGCGCCAGTCGTCCGCAAGTCTGGCGGCTGCCAATGTGAACAGAGTATGAGCAACCAGAGTGTTTTCCGGAAATGATCGGCGCCGAATCGCCTAGCCATCCCGCACGCGGTACACCGTTTCCCGTTGACGTCAAGGGTAAACTCTAAGCGATTGTCCCGACGGGGGGGTTGTGACCCCGTTTGCCCGCAACACCGTGATATTACGCTAACAGATTGATACCACAGGCAGGAACCGCTATGCTAATGGTTCCTCATAAGAACAATGATCAGGCGGCGCCAGGCGATGGCAAAGAAACGGGGAGCAAGCACTCGGGAGGATCGGGCCGGCATAAGGAAAAAGAACACGCCGCCTGTTTCCGGAAAAGAGATCAATTACGTCCTTCAGATCACGGAGGACGACGCTCGTCTGCTGAGCCGTTATCGCACGCTGCTGGTCCAGGGCGCCGCCGGATACGCAGAAACCGCCTACAACTATCTCTTCGACAATCCCGATATCGCCGACGCGCTCTATGCCTACGAGCGGAGCGGCGGCAGCATCGGCGAATTCGTGCGCGGCCAGCTCGAACACATGCTGGACCTGCTCGATGGCGACATCACCGAAGCGGCGGCGCTCAAGAGTGAAACGCTCGGACGCGGACTGCATGATTCCGGCATCAAGCCGCTGTGGACACTGGGGTCGTACCGGATTTTTCTTGACCACTTGCTGCGCTTGGCCGGCACGGATCCGAACATCGCCGCCGGCGACCGCGCCGCGTTGCAGGCCGCGCTGATCAAGACGGTGTTCCGTGATGCGGGGATTACGAGCGAAAGCTATTGGCGCTCGGCGGTCGAGAAGCTGGTCGAGCAGCGCGACGAGCTGAATTTCGAACAGGATCTGGCCGAGGAGCTGCTTAACGGCATCCCCCAGTTGCTGTGGACCGTCGACGTCGAAGCCAACTGCATCAGTTATGTCAGTGCCGGCGCGCGCAAGTTCTGGGGCGAAAATCCGGATACGCCCATTCCCTGCTTCTCGCGCATCGACGGCGCCGAGCGCGAGCGGGTGCTGATGGCCTGGCAGCAGGCGATCGACGGCCAGTCGGTGCAGCGCGAGGTGCGGGTCGATGCGCCGGACGGCGGCCCGCTCTGGTACCGGATGGCGTTTTATCCCACGCGCAATCGGCGCGGGCGCGTGCTGCGCGTGCACTGTCTTATGGAGGACGTCACCGAGTCGCGCGCCGACCGGCAGCGCCTGGAACAGCTCTCCACCACCGACGAGGTCACCGGGCTGGCCAACCGTGCGCTCTGGTATGACCGGCTCGGTTCCGCGCTGGCGGTGGCGCGACGTACACCGGCGGTGAGCGTGGCGGTCATGACGCTGGATGTCAATCGGTTTACGATGTACAACGACCTGCTCGGTCAGCAACTCGGCAACGAACTGCTGCGGCAGGTCGGCGCGCGGCTGCGTACGCTGGTGCGCGACTCCGACACACTGGCGCACCTGGGCGGCGACGAGTTCGGCATTATTCTGCCGTTGCTGCGCAGTCCCGAAAAAGACGCCGAGCGGGTTGCACGCAAGGTCATACAGGCGCTCAGCGAGCCCTTCCGGCTCGGCGAAAACGAGCTGTGCGTGAGCATCGCCACCGGCATAGCACTGTTTCCGCAGCATGGCGAGGATCCCGATTCGCTGGCCAGTCACGCCGACAGCGCCATGTATCGCGCCAAATCGAACGCCATGCCGTTCAGCTTTTACGAATCCACCGCCTCGGTCTCCGCCGCACAGCATCTGCAGTTTTCGGGACAGTTGCACGGCGCGCTGGAGCGCGATGAATTCGAGCTTTATTACCAGCCCAAGCTCGCCACCAAGACCGGCGAACTGACCGGCGCCGAAGCGCTGATCCGCTGGAAACATCCGCAGCAGGGCATGGTGCTGCCACGGCAGTTCATCCCGGTCGCCGAACAGCTCGGCATGATCACGCCGATCACCGACTGGGTGCTGACGTCGGCGCTGCGCGCCAGCAATGGCTGGTCCGTCAACGGCAAACCAGTCGCAATCTCCATCAACGTGTCGGCACAGTCGTTCCGTTCGCCGGGGCTCAGCGACAACATCCGAAGTGCGCTCGCGGAAACCGGCGTCGAAGGCAGCCGGCTCGAAATCGAGGTCACGGAGGGCACGCTCATGTCCGACCTGGAGCGGGGCGCCGAGGTGCTGTCACGGCTCAAGGCGCTGGGTGTGTCCATCGCCATTGACAATTTCGGCACGGGCTATTCGTCGCTGGCCACACTGCGCCATCTGCCGATCAGCACGCTGAAGATCGACCAGTCCTTTCTGGACACGCTGAACACGGATCCGCAGGACGAGGCGATCGTCCGCTCCATCATCGAATTGGGCCACAACCTCGGGTGCACGGTGGTCGCCGAAGGCGTCGAGGATGCCGCAGTGCTCAGCCGCCTGGTGCAACTGGGTTGTGACCAGGTGCAGGGCTATCACATCGCCCGGCCGTTATCGCAGGAAGGTTTTCTGCACTGGCTTTCCCAAAGTCGCCACTGACCGGCTTTGCCGACATCCGGACCCCGGGTCCGGCCCCGCTCTTCCCGCAGCAGACACCTCCCGGTCGCGCGCCAGGTATTGACGCTCAGCCGTCTCTGCGGTCGCGCAACATCGTCAATACTTTGTCGCGCTCCCTGTTGATCCGTATAACTATTTGTTAGATAAATAAAATATTTACAGGAGGTTCGTGGCATCCATCTTGCTATCCCCTAGTCGGAACGGACAGAGGATAGACCCATGGCGACCAACATCGAAGACGATCTGGACCTGGACACCCAAGGTGGCGAACAGGCCAAACCCAAATCGAAGAAGAAGTTACTGATTATCGGCCTCGCCATCCTGTTGATGGCGGTCTCAGCCGGCGCGGCGGTCCTCCTGACCGGCATGCTGGGAGGCAAGGACCAGACGACCGCGGACCAAGCGGCCGATGCGGCAACCGAGGCCGCGGCAAGCGACGTCAAGCAACCGCTCAACTACATACCGCTCGACCCGCCGTTCGTGGTCAACTTCGGCGAAAACTCCGATGTACGGTTTCTGCAGGTGACCATCGAGCTGGGTACGCGCGACGCCGCCATGGTCGATCGGATCAAGGAACACAGTCCCGCGCTTCGCAACAGCGTCGTGCTGCTGCTGAGCAGCCAGGACCCGGCGACGCTGAATTCGCGCGAAGGCAAGGAAAAGTTGCGCGCCGACACCCTGGCAGAGGTGCAGAAGGTAATGCAGGAAGAGACCGGCAAGGACGCGGTCGACAGCGTGTTCTTCACCAGCTTCGTCATGCAATAGGCGGCGGCGTGAACGACATACTGTCACAGGACGAAATCGACGCGCTGCTGCACGGCGTCAGTGACGGCGAGGTCGAGACGGAAACCGATGCGGGCCTGCCGCCGGGCAGGATACAGAGCTACGACCTGGCAAGCCAGGACCGCATCGTGCGCGGACGCATGCCGGCGCTGGAGATGATCAACGAACGCTTTGCGCGCCTGTTCCGCGACACGCTGTCGGCGCTGCTGCACTGCGACGTCGAGATTACCGTTTCCGGCGTGCAGATGCTGAAATTCGCGGAGTATAGCCACAGTCTGTTCGTGCCGACCTGCATGAATCTTGTGCAGGCCCCGCCGTTGCGCGGCACGGCGCTGTTCGTGTTCGAACCACGCCTGGTGTTCGCGCTGGTCGATACGTTTTTCGGGGGCGGCCGGTTCGAGTCGAAAATCGACAATCGGGAGTTTACGCCCACCGAACTGCGTGTCGTGCGCAAGGCGCTCGACGGCGCCTTTGCCGATCTGGCCAAGTCGTGGAAGCCCGTGCTGCCGGCCAGATTCCAGTTTCAGAGCACCGAGATCAACCCGCAGTTCGCCAACGTCGCCGAGCCGACCGATGTCATCGTCGTCAACAGTTTCCGCATCGAAATGGGCGGCAGGGGCGGCGATTTTCAGGTGAGCTTCCCCTACGCCATGCTGGAACCGCTGCGCGTCGCCGGCGACGGGAACGTCAAGCGCGGCGAAGCCGACGCGCGCTGGCAGCGGGTGATCCGCGAGCGCCTGAAGGAATCCGAGGTGGAAATCAGCTCCATCCTCACGGAGACCAGCATTTCACTGCGCGAACTGAACGCGCTGAAACCCGGTGACGTGATTCCGATCGACCTGCCCGACCTGGTCGTGGTCGAGGCCGAGTCGGTCCCGGTCTTTCACGGCAAGTTCGGCATCTGCAACGGCAACCGGTCGATCAAGATCGTCGATCGCATCCTCCCCGAGACTGAATGAACAACCGCGTACAGGTACTGGAGTAGAGCATGAGCGAAGAATCGGAAGTGGCGGAAGCGGTCGCTGAAGCGGAAACGAGCGAAACCGAGTCGCGCCCGGCCAGGGAAAGCGCGCGGCCGAAGCCCGCGGCGACGGCCGCCGAGTTCGACGAACTGGACGTCGGCGAAGGCGTATCGATGGGCGACGAGGCGAACCTCGACGTGATTCTGGATATACCGGTGACCATTGCCATGGAAATCGGCCGCACCCGCATCAGCATTCGCAACCTGCTGCAGTTGAACCAGGGTTCGGTGGTCGAACTCGATCGTCTGGCCGGCGAACCGATGGACGTGCTGGTCAACGGCACGCTGGTCGCGCACGGCGAAGTCGTCGTCGTCAATGAGAAATTCGGCATCCGCCTGACCGACGTCGTCAGTCCGGCCGAGCGCGTGAAGAAGCTGAGGTAAGGGCGGTGGCGCGTCTGTGGCAACGGGTGGGAACGGTGAATCTGGCGGCGCTGCCGGGCGCAGCCTGCGCCGGTATCGTCCAGCACACGGCCGACACGGCCCGCGCGCCGGAACCGATGGGCATCGCCAGTCTGGTTCAGCTCACGCTGGGAATGATCGTCGTGCTGATGCTCATCGTGGGCATCGCCTGGCTGTTGAAACGCACCGGCCGTTTTCAGACCGCGGCCGGCGCCGATCTGCGCGTGCTCGGCGGCCTGTCGATGGGGGCGCGCGAACGGGTGGTCCTGTTGCAGGTCGGCGAAACGCAGTTGCTGGTCGGCGTCACGCCGGGTTCGGTGACGCCGTTGCACGTATTGAGCACGCCCGTCGAGACGGCGCCGTCCAAGGGCGCGGACGCCGCCGGGTTTGCCGGTCATCTGAACCGTCTGCTGGGCGGAGGGCAGCGCGGATGAAGCGTCTCGTGCTTCTGTTCGCGGGCGTCCTGTTCGGACTGATGCCCGTGGTCGCTTCGGCCAACCCGGGTCTGGCGGCGCTGTCGGTGGAGCCGACCGCCAACGGCGGTGAGACCTATACCGTGACGATCCAGGTGCTCGCTTTCATGACGGCGCTGAGCCTGCTGCCGGCGGCGCTGATGATGATGACGTCATTCACCCGCATTCTGATCGTGCTGGCGATTCTGCGCCAGGCGCTGGGCACCATGCAGTCGCCGTCCAACCAGGTACTGATCGGCCTGTCGCTGTTCCTGAGCCTGTTCATCATGACGCCGGTGTTCGACAAGGTCTACAGCGAAGCGCTGTCGCCGTATCTGGCCGAAACCATCGACGCGCAGGAGGCGCTGAAGCGCGCCGCCGGCCCCTTCCATCAATTCATGATGGCGCAGACGCGCGACGACGACCTGACGATGTTTGCGGACATTTCCGGCGCCGGCGAATTCGACTCGGCCGATGCCGTGCCGTTCCGGCTGTTGGTGCCGGCGTTCGTCACCAGCGAGCTGAAGACCGCGTTTCAGATCGGCTTTATGGTGTTGATACCCTTTCTGGTCATCGACCTGGTGGTCGCGACCCTGCTCATGTCGATGGGCATGATGATGCTTTCGCCCATGATCATTTCACTGCCGTTCAAGATCATGCTGTTCGTGCTCATCGACGGCTGGTCGCTGATCATGGGCACCCTTGCCAGCAGTTTCTCCGTTTGAAGAGGTAGTGCGCCATGACTCCGGAAACCGTGCTCGACATCGGCCGCAACGCCATGGAAATGACCGCGCTGCTGGCCGCGCCGCTGCTGCTGTCGGCGCTGGTGGTCGGCCTGCTCATCGGCATGCTCCAGGCGGCGACGCAGATCAACGAAATGACGCTGACCTTCGTGCCCAAGCTCATCGTGGTCGGCCTGGTCGTCACGTTCGCCGGCCCGGCACTGCTGAAAGCGCTGATCAGCTACACCACGAGTCTGTTCGGGAGCATCCCGGATCTGATCGGGTGAGGCACAGGCATGTCCGGCGCGTTTCTGGTAACCGGCACCGAGCTGATCCAGTGGCTGAGCGGACTGTTCCTGCCGTTCACCCGCATCGCGGCGATGCTGATGATTGCGCCGGTTTTCGGTGCGCGCAATCTGCCGGTGCGCATGCGTCTGATTCTGGCGCTGGCGCTGACCGCCGTGGTCGCGCCGCTGCTGCCGGCGGTCGAGCCGGTCGATCCGCTGTCGGCGGCGGAGCTGCTGTTGTTCGTGCAGCAGATGCTGATCGGCACGGTCATCGGCTTCAGCGTGCAATTGATCTTTGCGGCGCTGACCCTGGCCGGGCAGACCACCGCCATGGGTATGGGACTGGGCTTCGCGTCGATGGTCGACCCGCAGAACGGGGTGCAGGTGCCGGTGGTCGGCCAGTATTACCTGGTGGTGGCGACGCTGCTGTTCCTGGCGATGAACGGACACCTGGCGCTGATTCGCGTGCTGGTCGACAGCTTCGAGCTGCTGCCGGTCGGCGGCGGCTGGCTGGGGGCCGGCGACTTCCAGGCGGTGGCCGGCTGGGGCGGGCGTCTGTTCGCCAACGCCCTGATGGTCGCGCTGCCGGCGGTCGCGTCGATCCTGTTGATCAACATTTCGTTCGGCGTGGTCAGCCGCGCCGCGCCTCAGCTCAATATTTTCGGCGTCGGTTTCCCGGTCGTCATGACGCTCGGGTTCGTCACGCTGATCTTCGCCCTGTCGAATCTCGTGCCTCAGCTCGAACAGATGCTCACCGACTCGTTCGCGGCGGCGGCTGCGCTGGGCAGCCGCTAGGGTACGCCGATGGCCGATAGCGACAGCCAGAGCGACGCGCAGGAGCGCACCGAAGATCCCACCCCCAAACGCCGCCAGGATGCGCGCGAAAAGGGGCAGATCCCGCGTTCGCGGGAACTGAACACGACGGCCATGCTGCTCATGGCCGCGGTCAGTTTTCTGATGACCGGCGGCTACATGATTGAAGAACTCGGCGACGTGCTGCGCCTCGGCCTCGATGTCGATCCCGGACACACGCGCGACAACTGGTATGTCGTCGAGATCCTCGGTCAGGCGATGTGGCAGGGCGCACGGGTGGTTGCACCGTTTCTGCTGATCATGATGGCGACGGCGGTGTTGGCGCCGCTGGCGCTGGGCGGCTGGTCGTTCAGTCCGCAGGCGTTCGCCTTCAAACCGGAGAAGCTCAATCCCGTCGCGGGCATCAAGCACATCTTTGCGCTGCGCGGCCTGATGGAGCTGGTCAAATCGCTGGTCAAATTCCTGCTGGTCGGCGCGGTGGGCGCGGGTCTGCTGAGGCACTTCGAGCCGCAGTTGCTGCTCTTGGGGCGCGAGTCGGTCGACGCCGGGCTTGCGCACGCCGGGCAGATTCTGGCGCACGCCTTCCTGATGCTGAGCGCGTCGCTGATCCTGATCGCGGCCATCGACGTACCTTTCCAGCTCTGGGATTTCTCCAAGAACCTGAAGATGACGCGTCAGGAAATCAGGGAAGAACACAAGAACACGGAAGGGCGGCCCGAGGTCAAGTCCAAGGTCCGTGCGCGGCAGCGCGAGATCGCCCAGCGTCGCATGATGGCGGAAGTGCCCCGGGCCGATGTGGTCATCACCAACCCGACGCACTTCGCCGTCGCGCTGCGCTACGACGCCGGCGCCATGGCCGCGCCAGTGGTCGTCGCCAAGGGCGTCGAACTGATCGCCAGCCAGATCCGCACCGTCGCCGTCGCCAACAATGTGCCGCTCTTCGAAGCGCCCCACCTGGCGCGCGCGCTGTATTACAGCACCGAAATCAACGCGCCGGTGCCGGCCGGCCTTTATCTGGCCGTGGCCCAGGTCCTGGCCTACATCTACCAGTTGAAAGCGCACGGCTACGGGCGCGCGCGTCCGGAGCGGCCCAGCGACCTGCCGGTGCCCGACGTATTTTTCCAGGGGCGCGCCGACGACGCGACGCCGGAATAACGATGATCTGATCGAGCCGAGAACACGCCATGACCCTACAAGCCGCAACCCTGAATCTTCGAGAACTGAGCCGCTCCGGACTCGGCGCGCCGATCCTGCTGGTCATGATGCTGGCCATGGTCATTCTGCCGCTGCCGCCGCTGGCGCTGGACATGTTCTTCACGTTCAACATCACGCTGTCGCTGGTGGTGCTGATGGTGACGATCTACGCGCTGCGCCCGCTGGATTTCGGCATCTTTCCCACCGTGCTCCTGGTCACCACGCTGATGCGGCTGGCGCTCAACGTCGCGTCGACCCGCGTGGTGCTGCTCCAGGGCCACACCGGGACCGATGCGGCCGGCAAGGTCATCGAGGCATTCGGCGATTTCGTCGTCGGCGGCAACTACGCCGTCGGTCTGGTGGTGTTCGCGATCCTGGTCATCATCAATTTCGTGGTGGTGACCAAGGGCGCCGGACGCGTGTCGGAAGTGAGCGCCCGGTTCACACTCGATGCCATGCCGGGCAAGCAGATGGCCATCGACGCCGATCTGAACGCCGGCCTGATCACCCAGGACCAGGCCCGCGCGCGGCGCGAGGATGTCGGCCGCGAAGCGGATTTCTACGGCGCGATGGACGGCGCCAGCAAGTTCGTGCGCGGCGACGCCGTCGCCGGCATCCTGATTCTGTTCATCAATATCATCGGCGGTCTGGCAATCGGGACGCTGCAGCATGGCATGGCGGTCGCCGATGCCATGCGCAACTACACGCTGCTGACCATCGGCGACGGACTGGTGGCGCAGATTCCCTCGCTGGTGCTGTCGTCGGCCACCGCGATCATCGTCACCCGCGTGTCCAGCGAACAGAAGATGTCCGAGCAGGTGATGGAGCAGTTGTTCGGCAACCCCATGGTGCTGTACGTCTCCGGAGGCGTCATCGGCATCATGGGGCTGATTCCCGGCATGCCCAATCTGGCGTTCCTCACGCTCGCCGCCGTCGCCGGCGGTGCGGCGTACACGATCCAGCAGCGTCTCCGGCGCGAGACGCAACAGCCGGTGCGCGAGACGCCGGCCGAAACCGCGTCACTGGAACCGCGCGACCTGAGCTGGGACGACGTCGGCCCGGTCGACATGATCGGTCTGGAAGTGGGCTACCGGCTGATACCGCTGGTCGATCGCGCGCAGGGCGGGCAGATGATGGACCGCATCAAGGGTGTGCGCAAGAAGCTGTCGCACGAACTGGGCTTCCTGATTCAGCCGGTGCACATCCGCGACAACCTGGAATTGGCCGCCAACGGCTACCGCATTCTGCTGATGGGCGTGCCGGTCGGCGAAGCCGAAATCCATCCTGACCGCGAACTGGCGATCAATCCAGGACGGGTGTACGGCGCGGTCAAGGGTGTGCCGACCCGCGATCCGGCCTTCGGTCTGGAGGCCGTGTGGATCGCGTCAGCGGAACGCGACAATGCGCAGACGCTCGGCTATACGGTGGTCGACGCCAGCACCGTCGTGGCCACCCACCTCAGTCAGATTCTGCAGGAGCACGCCCACGAACTGCTCGGCCACGAGGAAGTGCAGCAGTTGCTCGCCAGCCTGGCGAAGACCGCGCCCAAGCTGGTCGAGGAACTGGTCCCGGGCGTGCTCTCGGTGGGCACCGTGCTGAAGGTGTTGCAGAACCTGCTGCGCGAGCGCATCCCGGTCCGCGACATCAGGACGATCGCCGAAGCGCTGGCTGCGCGCGCGCCGCGCAGTCAAGATCCCGACGCACTGACCGCCGGTGTCCGTGTCGCGCTAGGTCGTTCAATTATTCAACATATCAATGGGATGGCTGATGAAGTTCAGGTTATTACACTCGACCCGTCTCTGGAACACTTATTGCAGCAGAGCGTCCAGTCCGGTACCGATGGTGGTGCGGGCATCGAGCCGGGATTGGCCGAACGCATCCACCGCTCGATGGCCGAGGCAGCCCAGCGGCAGGAGGTGAACGGGCAAGCGGCGGTGCTGCTGGTAACGCCGCCGCTGCGACCCTGGCTTGCGCGGCTGGTCAGGCACAGTGTGCCGAACCTTCAGGTGCTGGCCTACAACGAAGTACCGGACAACAAACAGATCAAAGTGATCGCGAGCATCGGTGCCGACTCGGCCAAAGGCGAGCGGCGCTAGGAACGGGACGACAAGGAAGGCAGGCACACCGATGAGCGGTCACACAGAGTTACGACAGCGCCGAGGCGAGACACCGGTGCAGGGTGAGGATCAGTCATGAACGTCAGTCGTTTTTGTGCGCCGGACATGCGTCAGGCGATCCGCCTGGTACGCGAGTCGCTGGGACCGGACGCGGTCATCATTTCCAACCGCAAGGTCGCCGAGGGCATCGAGATCATCGCCGCGGTCGACTATGACGAAAGCCTGTTTCCCGCGTTTCAGACGCCGCGCGAACCCGCGCCGGCGGTGGACGGCCGCACGCTTGCCGAACGCAACTACACCGCCTCCGACGTCGCGGCGCAACCGACTGCAGCGCCGATCTCCGCAACCGCGGCGAACCCCGACATACCGGCGATCGACGCGATGCAGGCCGAAATTCACGCGTTGCGCGGACTGCTGGAAAACCAGCTCGCGCACCTGGCCTGGAAAGATCTCAAACAGCGCATGCCGGTCCGCGCGAACCTGCTGGGCAATCTCGAACGAATGCATCTGGACCGCGATCTGATCGGCAAACTGACCGACAGCGCAGCCGCGGCGCCGAACGACGAACAGGCCTGGCAGTCGGCCATGAACCAACTGGCCGGCACCCTGCCGGTCGCCGAAGGCGATCCGGTCGAGGCCGGCGGCATGTTCGCCCTGGTCGGTTCGACCGGCGTCGGCAAGACCACCACCGTCGCCAAGCTCGCCGCGCGCTACGTGCTGCGCTACGGCCACCGCCACATCGGTCTGGTCACCACCGATTCGTATCGAATTGGCGCGTACGACCAGTTGATCAGCTTCGGCAGGATCCTCGGCATACCGGTGCAGGTCGCCGGCGACGCCGACGAACTGCGCTCCATCCTGCGCAGCCTGTCCGACAAGCGCGTGGTGCTGATCGATACCGCCGGGATGAGCCAGCGCGACCGGCGCCTGCACCACCAATTGACCACACTGGCCGAGACCGGTCTGCCGATCCGGACACTGCTGGTGATGTCGGCGACCGCGCAGCGGTCGATTCTCGACGAGACCGTACAGGCATTCCGCGGCGCCGCTCCCGCCGGTGTCATCGTCACCAAACTGGACGAAGCCGCGAGCCTGGGAGAGCTGTTGTCCGTGATTCTGAAAAAACACCTGCCGCTGTCCTTCATCGCCGACGGCCAGCGGGTGCCGGAGGATCTTCACCTGGCGCGCGCCGCCGACCTGGTCAAGCGCGCCGCGAAACTGTCCTTTGCGGACGCAGGCCCTGAAGAATCGGCCATGGCCGAGCGGTACGGAGAGGTCAGGTCCGATGCTGTTGTCTGATGTAAAGCTCGACCAGGCGGCGGGGCTCCGGCGAATGAAGCAACCCAAACCGGTCCGGGTCATCGCGGTCAGCAGCGGTAAGGGCGGCGTCGGCAAGACCAACGTGTCGGTCAACCTGTCGGTCGCGCTGGCCGAAGCCGGCAAGCGCGTGATGCTGATGGATGCCGACCTCGGGCTGGCCAACGTCGACGTGCTGCTGGGCATCCACCCGCAGCTCAATCTCGCGCACGTCGTCGCCGGCGAACGTACCCTGGAGGAAGTGATCGTGCAGGGGCCGGCGGGCGTACTGGTGGTGCCGGCGGCGTCGGGCGTCAAGCGCCTGGCCGAACTCAGCACCGTCGAGCACGCCGGTCTGATCCGCGCGTTCAGCGAACTCAACCATGACATCGACACGCTGATCGTCGATACCGCCGCCGGCATCAACGAAAGCGTCGTCAGTTTCAGCCGCGCCGCCCAGGAGATCATCCTGGTGGTCTGCAACGAGCCGGCTTCGATCACCGATGCCTATGCCCTCATCAAGGTGCTCAGCCGCGACTACGGCATCCGGTATTTCCGGGTGCTCGCGAACATGGCCGGCAACGCGCAGGAAGGGAAGGAATTGTTCGGGAAGATTTCCCGTGTCACCGAGCGGTATCTGGATGCGACGCTCGAGTATATCGGGGCGGTGCCACAGGATGAATACCTGCGCAAGGCCGTGCGCAAGCAGCGCGCGGTGGTACAGGCGTTTCCACGCAGCCGGTCGGCGACCGCGTTTCGCACTCTGGCGCAGAAGATCGACGGCTGGCCGACGCCGAGCGTGGCCAACGGTCATCTCGAGTTTTTCGTGGAAAGACTGATTCAATCACGGAGAGAACTGGTGGGGGTTCCAGCATGAACGGTGCAGCCATGTACGTATCGACGGGTGAAAGGCAAGGCGACGATCTGATTTCCAAGCACGCGGCGCTGGTCAAGCGCATCGCGTTCCATCTGATGAGCCGGCTGCCGCCGAGCGTCCAGGCCGACGATCTTATCCAGGCCGGCATGATCGGTCTGCTCGAGGCGGCGCGCAACTACGATGCGTCGCAGGGTGCGAGTTTCGAGACCTACGCGGGTATCCGTATCCGCGGTGCGATGCTCGACGAAATCCGGCGCACCGACTGGACGCCGCGCTCGGTGCACCGCAAGGCGCGTCAGGTCGCCGAGGCGGTCCGCCAGATCGAGAACCAGCACGGGCGCGACGCGCGCGACGTCGAGGTCGCGGAAAAACTGGGCATCGGCCTCGATGAGTATCATCGCATCCTGCAGGATGCCACCGGCTGCCGCGTGTTCAGCATCGACGACGGCGGTCTGTTCGGCGAGGACAACGCACCTCAGATACCCGAAGAGGACGGGCGCGGACCGCTGGATTTTCTGCATCAGAACAGCTTCAAGGCGGCGCTGGCCGAGGCCATCGCCGGCCTTCCCGAGCGGGAGCGCATGGTGATGGCCATGTATTACGACGAAGAACTCAATCTGCGCGAAATCGGCGAAGTGCTGGGCGTCAGCGAGTCACGGGTCTGTCAGATTCACGGGCAGGCGCTGATCCGCCTGCGCGCGCGCATGGGAGAGTGGGTGGGCGAGTGACCGGCTGCAGGCGCCGCGTTCGCGTCGCGCGGCCGGGGCCGGCGTTTCGCGGCATCCGCGCAGGACATCCGGAGCACGCTTGAACACGAACGCGAAAATCCTGCTGGTCGATCATCTCGCCGCGATGCGGTGGGTGATTGCCAATCTGCTGCGCGAAATCGGCTTCGAGCGCGTCGAGCATGCGGGGGACGGCCAGACCGCGCTCGCGCTGCTCAAGGGCGGTGGATTCGATCTGATGATTACCGACTGGAACATGCCCGGCATGGACGGATTCACACTGTTAAAGACGGTGCGCGAGGATGGCGCACTGAGCGGTTTGCCGGTGGTGATGGTGGCTTCCGAAACCCGCCGCTCCAGGATACTGGAAGCCATCGAGCTTGGCGTGGAAGGGTATATCGTCAAACCGTTCACCGCGCAGAAACTCAAGGCGGTATTGGAAAAGATACTGGCAGGGAACTGGATCGATGTGGGCTAGCCGGCGGTTGGCGCGAGGGCTCCAATGGACATTCTGAGCCTGCTCGGCATCATGATCGCGCTGGTCGCGATCGTCGGCGGTAACCTGCTCGAAGGTGGGCACACCGCGTCGCTGGTGCAGCTCACCGCGCTGGTGATCGTCGGCGGCGGCACGCTGGGCGCGGTGATGATCCAGACGCCGATCTCGACCTTCATGCGCGCCATGGCGATCGCGCGCTGGGTCTTCATACCCTCGCGGCTCAACATGGAGCAGACGGCCGAGAAGATCGTGGGATGGAGCAATATCGCGCGCCGCGAAGGCCTGCTCGGCCTCGAAGCGGTCGCCGAGTCGGAAACCGATCCGTTCGCGCGCAAGGGTCTGCAATTACTGGTCGACGGCAGCGAGCCCGAGATTATACGCGGGATCATGGAAGTCGAGATCGACAGTCGGGAACACCACGAGCTGCAGGCGGCGAAGGTCTTCGAAGGCATGGGCGGTTACAGTCCCACCATCGGCATCATCGGCGCCGTGATGGGCCTGATCCACGTCATGAACAACCTAGCCGATCCGTCCAAACTGGGCGGCGGCATCGCCACGGCCTTCGTCGCCACGATCTACGGTGTCGGCATGGCGAACCTGCTGTTCCTGCCCATGGCCAACAAACTCAAGAGCATCATTCACCGCTCGACGCAGTTTCACGAAATGATCGTCATGGGGGTCGTTTCGATCGCCGAGGGCGAGAACCCGCGCAATATCGAAACCAAGCTGCAGGGATTCTACAACTAGGCGGCATCATGTCCGGACGCACAAATTCCCGCCGCGGCGGCGGCCGCAAGAAACACGCCGGAGAGCACGAGAACCACGAGCGCTGGCTGGTTTCCTACGCCGACTTCATCACGCTGCTGTTCGCTTTCTTCGTGGTGATGTATTCGATCTCGTCGGTCAACGAGGGCAAATATCGCGTGCTGTCCGATTCCATCGTGTCGGCGTTTCATGATCCGGTGCACAGCATGGATCCCGTACAGATCGGCCGCGTCGCCCGGATACAGCCCGACAGCCGCATCGACGGCGGTCGCGACTGGTCGATCATTCCGGTTATCCGCCAGCCGTTTCCCAAGCCGGCACCGGCCGTCGCGACGCCGCCGCCCCCGGAATCGGTGCAGGAGCCCGATGACGATGCGGCGCGCAAACTGGCCGAGCAGATCGAGCAATCGATGGCCGAGCTGATCGACGACGACCTGGTCAAGGTGCGGCGCGGCAAGAACGGCATCGAGGTGGAGATCAAGTCGAGCATTCTGTTCGCCTCGGGCAGTGCCGCGCTGTCGCGTACCGCCATTCCCGTGCTGGAGCGCATCGCTGAAAAGCTGAAGCCGGGCGACAGCATGATCAACGTCCAGGGTTTTACCGACAACGTGCCGATCAACAACTACGAATTCGCCTCCAACTGGGAGTTGTCCGCGGCGCGCGCGGTGAGTGTCGTGCGCCTGTTCGCCCGCGACGGCATCGCGCCCGAGCGCCTGGCGGCGGTCGGGTTCGGCGAGTACCGCCCGGTCGCGAGCAACGAGACCGCCGAGGGACGCAACCAGAACCGCCGTGTGGTGCTGGTGATCCGCACGGGCAAGAACCGTCGGGCGGAAAGCGGATCACCCTAGGGTGTCTGGAACTTCCGATTATTGATTAACCGCGAAGGACGCGAGGGAAAACCCCTTTTAACCACAATGGACACAAAGGACACGAAGCAGACCATTGTTTGCGCCTTTGCGCACTATGGTGAGATTGCACGCCTCATCTGTCGTGGTTCAAATCTGATCTGACAATCGGCGTCAGGTCGAGAGGCCGGATTTGCCCCGCTTCCGGTCGTCGAGTTGCTCATTGTACTAAGGCATCACTGAACCGGCAGGAACGATCCAAGGACACCAGACAGCCGTGGTCGGGGTAGGTAGGGCTGAACGGATGTGAAGCCCAACGCAGCCCGAGTTGGACTTCGTTCCTCATCTCATCAACCTACGGGGGTTGCGGGCAAGTTCACTCCAGCAGGTCTCCCGACGCGAAGGTGAAGCAATCTCTATCTTCGTGTCCTTTGTGTCCATTGTGGCTAAAAGGGATAATTTCCTTCACGGTTAATCCTTCTACCGCCACTGGCATGATTACTGCATATACGTTGACAACAGGGAATGCGTCCGGCTTTTGACGCCTGTGGCAGTTGCGAGGCGGGTGCGTTTGCCCATCGTCACACGGGAGGTCTTTCACATGACGGAAATCGACCCTTTACCGCCTGCCTACCGGATTCCGCCGGGCCGACCGGTCGGCGGCGGACGCGAAATCCGCCGGTCACCGCGGGAAAAGCAGGAGGACAGCCGGCGCAAACCACGCCAAGAACCTGGTGGCCGGCGTGATCCGGATTCCGGTCACGTCGATGAATATGCCTGAGTTTGTCTGAACGGGGTGTCAAATGTTTCATCCGATGATCAATGACGTGTTGGCAGGCGTAGCGCTGTTAATCGCCGTGGCCAGTCTGGGTGCCGTTTACCGCTTGTATCGGTTGCGCAATGGGGACCTGGGTGTGCTCCGGCGTACGGACGATCAGATAGCGCAGATCGAACGGGATCTGGCCGCGCTGTGCCGCGCCGCAACCGGCGAGGGACGCCGCGTGATCAGCATCCAGCAGCAGGTCGAAGGGCTGGCGGCGCGCCAGGACGCGCTGGAACTCGGGACGAGCAGCGAACGGCCGTACACGCGCGCAAGCCGGCTGGCGCAGGAAGGCGCGAGCATCGACGATCTGATCCGAACCTGCGGCCTGACCCGCGCCGAAGCCGAACTGCTGGTGATGCTGCACGGTGTGTGCGGGCGGGGGTAAGCCTGTGCCGGTTGGTTGGATGCCCTGACCCATTAACCACAAAGGACACGAAGGACGCGAGGAAAAATAACATCGAGCCCCAAAGGCGCGTCGTGGCGCGCGAAGTGGCACACTTTCAGCGTCTCCAGTCGGCATCGAGGCGCAGCCCGTGCTGAATAGACCGGGGTGCGGGACTGACACGCCGGCTATCGAAACACCTCCTGAACTGAACGTCCAAACCACATCCTTGGGGTACAGCCGTTCGTCACGCGAAGCGCATAAGAATTCTTCGCGTCCGTTGTGTGCTTTGTGGTCAGTGGGGCTTTGTTTTTCGTCCCTTCGCATTCGTCGCGGTCAAGCTTAAGCATCACTCTGACCCCGCGCCCCCCCTCACATCCCTGCTCGATAACCGGTACGCGAACGCGATGACCTGGGCGACGGTCAGGTAGAGCGCTTCGGGGATCTCTTCATTCAATTCGATCCGGCTCAGCAGTCTGGCCAGCACCGCATTCTCCTGGATCGGGATATTGTGTTCGCGCGCCAGGGCGACGATGCGTTCGGCCAGTTCGTCGCGGCCTTTTGCAGTGACCCGCGGCGCGTGTTCGCCGTCGTATCGCAGCGCGACGGCCAGGGGTTCTTCGGCCGCTTCTTTCATATGCGTTCGTCCACTAAGGCATCCGGTGCGGCCGGCGGCGCCGGCAGGGCGCCGCGGTGACAGACGATCGGCGCGATGTTCAGGCCCTCGTTGCGCAAGGCCGTCTCCAGTTCGTGCAGGTGGCGGCGAATGAGCGGCACCGTTGCTTCGCGCTCGGCCCAGAACCCGGCCGTGACGCAGTCGGCGCGCCAGCGGATTTGTGCCTGCACCGGACCCAGGACCGACAGGTCGAAGGCGAGCTGCACGACCCAGACCCGGGCATCGTCTGGTTCGCGCCGGTCGGGCGCGTCCGCTTCGCGAAAAAACCGCAGCGACCAGAGGTCGATGTCCGCGTCGCGCCGTACCGGCAGTTCGATCAGCCACTCAGGATGCGGTGCCTGCGCATCCCGGGCCAGCGGCGTGAGCTGGTTCAACTCGAGTCGCGCAAGCGCGGCGAGCGCAGGGGGCAGGAGTTCGCCATCCGGCTCAGGTATCCCGTCCGCTCGCGCCGGCCTGTGGGAGCGGCGGATTGCCGGCCCGGGGCCAGTCGGTACCGGCCTGCACGGACGCACGCGCATCGCCTTTGGCCGCCGTCCCCGTGGTCCCGGTTTGCGCGGCGGTCCCGATCTGCAAGGCGGCGATCAGGCGCAGCAGATTGACCCGCAGATCGCCGGACAGGCCCGCGCCGTCTTTCCCGGCCAGCAGTTTGCTTTCCAGCGGCGTCGCCGCGCCTTCCACGGCACGCCGCAGGTTCGCCGGGCGGGTCAGCGAATCTGCGTCACCCAGTTGTTTGAGCAGGTTCCTGGCCGCGGCGACCAGCATGGGCGCGAGCCGCGGCTGCGGCGCCTGGGTGACCGACAGTAGCGCGTCCATCAACGCCGACAATGGCGCCTGCCGCGGCAGCAACTGGCGGACGGCGGCGGCCAACGTATCCGGCGGGCGCCTGGCTGCGGCCGGGGTGATGAGCCGTAGGACGGGCGGATCGCCCAGTCGCTCGACCTGCAACGTCAGGCGCTGGCCGGGCAGCAACGGGAGCGATGTCTGAACGACCACTGGGCGGCCGCCGGCGAGCAGCGTGACGCGGCCGTCGGCGACGCTGGTTACGCTCGCCTGCAGGCGCTGGCCGACCCGCCAGGCCGGCGCCGCCGTCACCGTTGCCGGAGTCGGCGCCCCGGATGTCGGTCCCGGTGTTTTCATGGCGGAATTCGGCCGTTCATCGGTACATGGTGCACGAAATCGCCGTCTTAGGAAATTACTTGAAGCACCGCTATTACAAGGCATATGACAGCGTTCGACGACAGGGCGGGACACTGGTACACACGGCGCGACGGGGTCGTGCGCGGGCCGTTTCCACGCGGTCAGATCAGCCGCTACATACTCCTCGGGCGCATTCGCGAGAATGACGAAGTGCGCTTCGAGTACGGCGACTGGAAACCCGTCGCCCAGTGCGCCGATCTGATTCCCGACGTCATGAAGCTACCGCCGACCGAAGAGAATCTGCAAAAGCTGCTGATGGCGCGGATGCGCGAAGACGAACGCCGGCCCGGTACGCGGCGCGAGGACAAGGCGTCTGCGATCGAACCGCCGGTCGAACGCCGCTACCGCGAAGACCGGCGTCAGGACGAGCCCGAATTGTTCCAGCGCCGTCGCGTTCTGAAACAGGAAATCACCGACGGTCTGGCTGAACCTCCGCCCGATTACCGCTACCCGGTGTTGATTACCCTGGTCGTGTTGCTGGGGTTCGGTGTCAGCTACTGGCTCGACCGTCCCGCCGCCCAGGTCGATGCGCCGGACTGTCGCGCGTTGCCGCGCGCCGGCGTCAACTGGGACAACTGCCGCTTCACCGGCGTGCGCGCGACCGGCACGGACCTGCGCGGCGCATCGATCCGCAACGCGCACCTCGAAGGCGGTCTGATGGCGGGCAGCCGGCTGGCGAACGCGCGCCTCGACTATACCAGCCTGGCCGGCGCCATCCTGAGCGACGCCGACCTGTCCAATGCCATCCTCGTCGGCAGCGATCTGAGCAACGCCGATCTCAGCCGGGCGAAGTTCGTCGGCGCCGATCTTTCCTACGCCAACCTCGGCAACGCCGTGCTGGAGGGCGCGCACTTCGACGGCGCCAGACTCGATCACGCGATCTGGGTCGACCACCGTGAATGCGCCCCGGGGTCCTTGGGGCGCTGTGTACCGCTGGACGAACCGCGGCGGTTGTCGGGTCCGTGACGGTGTGAGATGGTCGCGAACTCGCGACGACATCCAATCACAAGGACGCGAAGTGAAAATCCCCTTTAACCACAAAGTGCACCAAGGACACGAAGAAGAAAGTTCTTTGTTGGCGGCATTCGCGGAGTTCGATGGGAAGGGCGCCACGATTGGCCGCCACCAAACCCGGCACGTCCGTCGTACAGGCTGCACCTGCCGGATGTGCGCCTCGGCGAACCCGTCCGCACGCCTCAGTGTCTCTTGGTCATGGTTGCCTTTGTGCTCTTTGTGCTCTTTGTGCTCGTTGTGGTTATAGGGTGTTTTCCCTTCGCGTCCCCAGCGGTTCATAACGATTACCCACCAAAGGACTCAGTCTCGTAGCGCCAGATCTTCAACGTGGCCGACCAGTAGTTCGGCGGCAGCCCCGCCTTCTGTTTCAGATGGCTGAGGAACTCAGCCGGTTCCGGCAGCGATGTCCAGACCGACGGCAGAAAGGTTCCGCGCAGATCGCCTTCCTGAAGTATCAGTCCGTCGATGCCCGATCTTAGTCCGGACAGCAGATCGGTTTCGGAGTCGAACGCAACGGGCTCCGGCGCGGACAATACGGAGATATGCAGCGTCAGTCCGTCCCATTCGCCGGCGCGCAACGGTGTAAAGCGCGGGTCGCGGAACGCCGCGGCGAAGGCGTTGGCCGCCACGTCGGTCACCAGCGAACGCCGGGCCTCGAGGCTGCCGATGCATCCGCGCAACTGTTCGTTCCTGTGCAGGGTGACGAAACTGGCGCGCGGCATCAGAAGGGTTCCGGAATACCCGTCCGGTTCCGGTGCAAAGGCGCGGCCCGTGCGCAGACCCTGGCGGATCGATTCCCGCGCCACGGCGCCGAGCGTTTCGCGGTCGGTGGAGTGCAGCACGATCAGCCGAACGCAAAGGCGCCGTATCCGACCACGCGCCCGCGGTCGCCCGCCGTGTCGCCGGAATTGCGCAGGTCGAGGATATCGCCGGTCAGGTGATGCCGGCGCGCTGCCAGCAGAAGACCGCTGACGGGATTGCGGCCGCAGGCCTGTTCATAGCCGATGGCCCCCGGCTCCAGTGTCTCGATGGCGTGCGCCGTAGCCGAATCCAGGGCGCGCGCCGCGTCGTAATCGAGGTAGTGAGACAGATCGGAGGAGATGACGATGAGCGTTTCGTCGCCGCCCCAGAGTGTTTCGAGCACTTCGGCGACTTCCTCCGCACGGGCTTCGCCGACGACCAGCGGCACCACCGCGAAGGTGTCGAGCAGCGTCTGCAGAAAAGGCAGTTGAACCTCCAGGCTGTGCTCCTGTGCGTGCGCCTGGTCCAGCATCTGCACCTGCGGCAGCGCCAGGACGGCGTCGATCGCCGCGCGATCGACGGGCACGGTGCCCAGCGGCGTCGCGAAGCCGGTGGCGGCGGTGGCGGCGAGCCCGCGAAATGCCACGCGGTGCGCCGGGCCCAGCAACACGACGCGCCTGATCCGGTGACGCAGCGGCGCCATTTCCGCATAGGCGCGGGCGGCGATCGGCCCCGAATAAATGTAACCGGCGTGCGGCGCGATCAGCGCCTTGATCTCCCGCCCCGATGCGGACACGCCGGCCATCAGACCTTCGATCTGCCGCCGCAGCGCCCCGGGGTCGTCGGGATAGAACAAACCGGCCACAGCGGCTTCGCGAATCTGTTTCATGACTTGAAAATCCCGTGTTGAATCCTAATTTATGTACATAGGTGCCCGGGTGGTAAATTTCAAGAGTGACGCAAGATGAGCAGTAACGACAGTGTTCTGGACGACGCATTTTCATTTCCAACGAAATACTGGCACAGCGTCGACGACGGGCGGGTGCAGTGCGATCTCTGTCCACGGCTTTGCAAGATGCACGAAGGTCAGCGCGGGCTTTGTTTCGTGCGCGCCAACCACGGTGGAAAAGTGGTTTTGACCACCTATGGGCGCTCCAGTGGATTCTGCGTCGATCCGATCGAAAAGAAGCCCTTGAATCATTTCCTGCCCGGCACGCCGGTGCTGTCGTTCGGCACCGCCGGCTGCAATCTGGCGTGCAAATTCTGCCAGAACTGGGACATCAGCAAATCGCGCGAGACGGATACGCTGGCGGACCAGGCCACCCCGGAACAGATCGCCGAAGCGGCGCAGCGCCTGGGGTGCCGGTCGGTCGCCTTCACCTACAACGATCCCGTCATTTTTCACGAGTACGCCATCGATATCGCGCGAGCCTGCCATGCCCGCGATATCCGGACCGTCGCGGTGACAGCCGGTTACATATCGCCGGAACCGCGCAGGGAATTCTTCGCCTTCATGGACGCCGCCAACGTCGACCTCAAGGGATTTACCGACCGCTTCTACTGGAAGGTCTGCGGCGGCCACCTGCAGCCGGTGCTGGATACGCTGGAGTACCTGAAGCACGAAACCGCGGTCTGGTTCGAGCTGACCACGCTATTGATCCCGGGTGAGAACGACAGCGATGTCGAACTCAACGAAATGACCCGGTGGGTGGTCGAACACCTGGGCCCCGATGTGCCCATGCACTTCACCGCCTTCCACCCGGACTGGAAGATGCTGGGCACGCCGCCGACCCCACCGGCCACGCTGACGCGCGCGCGCCGCATCGCGCTCGATAACGGTGTGCGCTACGCCTATACCGGCAACGTGCACGATGCGAACGGTGGCAGTACCTGGTGTCACGCCTGCGGGGAACTGCTGATCGAACGCGACTGGTACGTGCTGGGTGAATGGAACATCGACGCTTCGGCCCGTTGCGTGCATTGTGGCGCACGGGTGCCGGGTGTTTTCGAGGCGCGCGGCGGAACCTGGGGCGCGAAGCGCGTCCCCGTGCGGTTGTCAAAGCCGGCTTGAGCAAAGCCTTTACGCCCGGGGCGCGACGGGCGTGAAACAGACGTTGCGCTGCAGACGGGAATTCCTGTCCACTTACCCCGTTGCGTCGCGTTGCAATGAAAGTCCGTCGACGGAACGCTTGCAGCGTACGCGCGTTCCCGGCCAAGGTTTCGTTTGTGTCGCAGCGTTCCCGGAACACGCCATTGCAAAGCTTCTGCAACATATTTGTAATAATTCGGTCCGACCAGTTGTGATATTTTAGGTATTGCGTTGACTGAAAAAGAGGAGCCGCTGCCATGAATGCTCGGATACCGCATGAGAGGGCTGGCTTGACGAACAAGATGATCGTCCTGTTTGCGTTGGCCATGCCAGGTTTGGTGCCGGCTGTCGGCTATCCGGAGTCGCCGCAGGCGACCGCAACGGACAAGAGGTCGGATGCGGTCAATGTCACCCTGGATACGAGTGCAGGAACCATCAGGTTGGCGCTTGACCCGATCGATGCGCCGGCGACCGTGGCCAACTTCGTCGAGTACGCGAAAGCCGGCTTTTACGAAGGCACGGTGTTCCATCGCGTGATCGCGGGTTTCATGATCCAGGGCGGCGGCTTCGACGAGCACGTGAAGCGTAAGGAGACGCGCGCGCCGATCCGCAACGAGGCCGACAACGGGTTGAAGAATCTCGCCGGCACGATCGCAATGGCGCGCACCGGCGATCCACACTCCGCGACGTCGCAGTTCTTCATCAACACCGTCGACAACCCGGGTCTGGACTACACGTCGTCCACGCCGCAGGGCTGGGGCTATGCGGTCTTCGGCAAGGTGACCAGCGGCATGGATGTCGTGCACACGATCGAGCGGTCCAAGACGGGCGTGGTTGCGGGAATGCGCGATGTGCCGTTGCAAGCGGTGGTGATCCGCAAGGTGACGGTGGACAAGTGACCGCCCCCTTTGTTGGTCTCGCACCCGTAGGTATGGGCTGAGGAAACGAAGCCCAACACCACCCCTACGTTGGGCTTCGCATTCGTTCAGCCCATTAACCTACCCAAGCTTGGATCACTGGCCCCGAATGCTCACCGATAGGGGCTGCAAGAAACGGGTCGGTGACAAGCGAAAATCAGATGCCGGCCTCCGCCGGCATGACGACCTAGCCAATCAACTTGAACACCACTCCCCCCAACGGCGGCAGAGTCACCGTAATCGACTGCGCCTGCCCCATCCACGACACCGGTTCACTCACCGCTTCCGGCGGCACGTGCAGATTACTCCCGGCATAGTATTCCGAATCAGAATTCAACAGCAGCCGATACCGCCCGGGCTGCGGCACCCCGAGCCGGAACCCCTCGCGCGGCACCGGCGTGAAGTTCAGCGCCACCACGATGGTCTGGCTGTCGCCGAAGCGGGCATAGCTCAGCAGCGAGTTGGCGGCGTCGTTGCAGTCGATCCACTGGAATCCGGTGTGATCGAAGTCATTCCGATGCAGCGCGGTTTCGTTGCGGTGCAGGGCGTTCAGGTCTCTGACCAGTTGCTGCATGCCCTTGTGACGCGGTTCTTCGGTCAGGCGCCAGTCGAGCGACGCATCGAAATTCCACTCGGCGTACTGGCCGAATTCGCCGCCCATGAACAGCAGCTTCTTGCCGGGGTAGGTGAACATGTACGTGTACAGCAGGCGCAGGTTGGCGAAGCGCTGCCAGCAATCGCCGGGCATCTTGTCCAGCATCGAGCCCTTGCCGTGTACCACTTCGTCGTGGGAGAAGGGCAGGACGAAGTTTTCGTTGAACGCGTAGAGCACGCCGAACGTGAGGTCGTTGTGGTGGTACTTGCGGTGCACAGGCTCCTTGCGCATGTAGAGCAGGGTGTCGTGCATCCAGCCCATGTTCCACTTCATGCTGAAGCCCAGGCCGCCGACCTCGACCGGGCGCGTCACCTGCGGCCAGGCGGTGGATTCCTCGGCGATGACGAAGGTCCCGGGCTGCTCGCGGTGGGTCACTTCGTTCAGATGGCGGAGGAACTGCAAGGCCTCCAGGTTTTCGCGGCCGCCGTACTGGTTCGGAATCCAGTCACCTTCATTGCGCGAGTAGTCGAGATAGAGCATGGATGCCACCGCATCCACGCGCAGGCCGTCGATGTGCATTTCCTCCAGCCAGTAGATAGCGCTGGCGATCAGGTAATTGCGGACCTCGTTGCGGCCGTAGTTGAAGATATAGCGTGCCCCAGTCGCGGTGTTCGCCGCGGCGCGGGTCGGCGTGTTCGTACAGGGCGGTGCCGTCGAAGCGGGCCAGCGCGGTCTCGTCCCTGGGGAAGTGGCCCGGAGCCCAGTCGAGGAGCACGCCGATGCCGTTGCGGTGGCAGTGGTCGACAAAATAGCGGAAGTCGTCCGGGGTGCCGAAACGACTGGTCGGCGCGAAATAGCCGGTCGTCTGGTAGCCCCAGGAAGCGTCCAGCGGATGTTCGGTGATCGGCAGCAGCTCGATGTGGGTGAACCCGAGCGGCTTGACGTAGTCGACGAGCTGGTGCGCCAGCGTGCGGTAGTCGAGGAACTGGCCCTGGCCGTCGCGCCGCCACGAGCCCAGGTGGACTTCATAGATCGACAGCGGCTGGTGCAGCCAGTCGCGGGTGCGGCGCGCAGTCATCCAGTCGTGGTCGGTCCACTCATGCCGGCGGTCCGCGCAGATCATTGCCGCGGTGCCCGGCCGGCGTTCGAAGCGCCGGCCGTAGGGGTCGGTCTTGACCAGAATGTGACCGCCGTGCGAGCGCAATTCGAATTTGTAGTAGCTGCGCTCGCCCAGGCCGGGGATGAACAGCTCCCACACGCCGCTGCCGCCGCGCGCCCGCATGGGGTGGCGGCGCCCGTCCCAGTGGTTCCAGTCGCCGATGACGCTGACGCGTTCGGCATTGGGCGCCCACACGCTGAAGCCGACGCCCGCGACGCCGTCGATCACGCGCGGGTGCGCGCCCAGGAAGCGGTAGGCATGAAGGTGGCGCCCCTCTCGAAACAGGTGCAGGTCAAGTTCACCGATGAGCGGCGGAAAGCAGTAGGGGTCGTAGTCGACCGATTCGATGCCGTATTCGTTGGTCCAGCGCAGGCGATAGCGTTCCGGTGCCGCCTGGGCAGGACCCTGCCACTCGAACAGGTCGATGCCGAGCAGACGCGCCAGGGGCGCACCGGTTTCCTCGATTGCGACTTCCGATGCCCCCGGAATGAAGGCGCGAACCCGGGCGGTGTCGCCGTCGACGTGGCGGCCCAGCACTTCGAACGGGTCGTGGTGCCGGGCTTGTATGATTCTTGCTATGGATTCGTTCGGCTCGATCGGTGAGGTATTCGATTTTGTCACGTCGGATCTGTCACGTTGAAAATTGATGTTAATCAGACTTCAAGACCATCCAGTAAATGTTACCATAAGCCCGGCCCGAGGGCCGCGTATTATATACGGCCCCGGGTCGAGGATTGGTGAGGAGAACAACGACAGATGGCTATGACTCATTCGGCGCGCTTCGTCAGCCGGCTGACGCGGGATACGCTCGCTCTGATACTTGCCGGCGGGCGGGGCTCCCGTCTCAAGCAACTGACCCTGTGGCGCGCCAAGCCGGCGGTCCCGTTCGGGGGCAAGTTCCGGATCGTCGATTTTCCGTTGTCCAATTGCATGAATTCGGGGATTCGGCGGGTCGGTCTGTTGACGCAGTACAAGGCGCATTCCCTGATCCAGCACATCCAGCGGGGCTGGGGGTTTCTGCGCGGCGAATTCGGTGAGTTCGTCGAGCTGCTGCCCGCCCAGCAACGCATCGAATCGTCCTGGTACGCCGGTACCGCCGATGCGGTCTATCAGAATCTGGATATCATCCGGATGCACGCACCGGCCTATGTACTGATCCTCGCCGGCGACCACATCTACAAGATGGACTACGGACCCATGATCGCCCAGCACGTCGAGCGCAAGGCGGACATGACCGTCGGCTGCATCGAGGTCGAGCTGGCGCGGGCCGGCGAATTCGGCGTAATGACGGTGGACGGCGACAGCCGGGTGGTCGAATTCAACGAAAAGTCGGCGCGCCCGCAACCCATGCCGGGCCGCGAGACCCACGCGCTGGCGTCGATGGGCATCTACGTGTTCAATACCGCGTTTCTGTTCGAACAACTGATCAAGGATGCCGACCACGCGGGGTCGTCCCACGATTTCGGCCACGACATCATTCCCTCGATCATCCGCCAATACCGGGTTTTCGCGTACCCGTTCCGCGACGTGCAGAGTGGGCGCCAGGCCTACTGGCGCGACGTCGGCACGGTGGACGCCTTCTGGGAGGCGAATCTCGAGCTGATCGGGGTGACGCCGGAACTGAACCTGTACGACGAGGACTGGCCGATCTGGACCTACCAGGAACAACTGCCGCCGGCGAAGTTCGTGTTCGATGACGACAACCGCCGCGGCATGGCGGTAGACTCGATGGTCTCGGGCGGCTGCGTCATTTCCGGCGCGATCGTTCGGCACTCGCTGCTTTTCTCGAACGTGAAGGTGCTCGATTACGCGCTGTTGCAGGACGCGGTCGTGCTCCCCGGGGTGCGCATCGGACAGGGCGCGCGTATTCGCAGCGCGGTCGTCGACAAGGGCTGCCATATCCCGCCCGACACGGTGATCGGCGAGAATCCCGAAGAAGACGCCGCGCGCTTCTACGTCACCCCCGGCGGCATCGTGCTGGTCACGCCGGAGATGCTCGGCCAGGAGCTGCACTATGTCCGATAAACCGAAAACACAACTGCACGTAGTGCTCTGCTGGCACATGCACCAGCCCCAGTATCAGGACCTGGTCAGCGGCGAATACCGGCTGCCCTGGACCTATCTGCACGCGATGAAGGATTACGTCGATATGGCCGCCCACCTGGAGGCGGTCCCGGCGGCAAGAGTGGTGGTCAATTTTGCGCCCATCCTCCTCGAACAGATCGCCGACTACGCCGCCCAGGTCAAGCGCTTTCTCGCCGACGGCACGCCGTTGTCCGATCCGCTGCTGGCCGCGCTGGTCGAACCCGTGCTGCCGGCGCACCCGGAGCCGCGCATGGAGTTGATCCGCGCCTGTCTCAAGATCAACGTCAGCCGCGTCATCCAGCGCTTTCCGGCCTATGCCCGGCTGGCCGACATCGCCGCGCTGTTCGACAAGGATTTTGAGCAAGTGCTGTACCTCAGCGACCAGTTCGTCAGCGATCTGCTGGTCTGGTATCACCTCGGCTGGGTGGCGGAAACGGTGCGGCGCAGCGATCTGCGCGTGCAGCGGCTGCAGGACAAAGCGCACAATTATTCGATTCACGAGCGGCGCGAATTGCTGGCGTTGATCGGCGAGCTGCTTGACGGGGTGCTGCCGCGTTACCGTGCACTGGCCCGGCGCGGCCAGATCGAGCTTTCGATGACACCTTACGCGCATCCGATTTTGCCGTTGATGCTCGATCTCAAGAGCGCGCGGGAGGCGCTGCCCGGCGTGGCGCTGCCGAAGGCCGACACCTATCCGGGCGGCCTGGAGCGCGCCCGCCGTAATATCGAAGAAGGGCTGCGCGTCTTCGAGCGTCATTTCGACCGGAAACCGGTCGGTTGCTGGCCGGCCGAGGGCGGTGTCAGCGCGGCGGCGCTCGAAGTCATCGAGAAATCAGGATTCAGGTGGGCGGCGACCGGCGAATCGGTATTGCGCCACAGTCTGCAGGCGTCCAAGCGCGACGCGGCCGCGCCGGACGCGGTCTTGTCGGGTTACCGCCTGACCGGCAACCGGCTGGTGTGTTTCTTTCGTGACGATCACCTGTCCGACGAAATCGGCTTCACCTATCACAGCTGGCATGCCGACGATGCGGTCGCCAACATGGTGCACCGTCTGGAACAGATCGCCGCCGGGCAACTGAGACGCAAGGCGGTGGTGCCGATTATTCTCGACGGCGAGAATGCCTGGGAACATTATCCGGAGAATGCGTATTATTTTCTGCGCGCGTTGTTCGAAAAGCTCAGCTCGCATCCGAGCCTGAAAATGTCGACCTTTTCCGACTGCCTGGACGCCGGCGTGAATATCGTAGCCCTGAACAGGCTCGTCGCCGGGTCCTGGGTCTATGGCACCTTTTCCACGTGGATCGGCGATATCGACAAGAACCGCGGCTGGGACATGCTGATCGAGGCCAAGAATACCTATGACCGCGTGCTGGCCAGCCACATGCTCAGCGCCGAGGAGGCGGTGCTGGCCGAGCGGCAACTGGCGGTATGCGAGGGCTCCGACTGGTTCTGGTGGTTCGGCGACTATAATCCGGCGGCCACGGTCAGCGACTTCGAGGCGCTTTTTCGCAGGCACCTGACCAATTTGTACCGGCTGCTGAATGTCGAGCCGCCGGAATACCTCGCGCACACGTTTGCGCGCGGCTCGGGCGATCCCAAACTCGGCGGCGTCATGCGCCATGGCCAGCGCCCTGAGTGACGCCGATGGAAACCACAAGCCGTCGATTGAAACTAGACCGTCCTGAGTGATCCGGACTTGAATATCGCTACCAGCGCCGAGATCTTTTCCACGCGCCGCGCCGGCGTCTTGTTGCATCCGACGTCGCTGCCCGGCGCGCCGTGCGGCGGTTCGTTCGGCGCCGACGCACTGCGTTTCGTGGATTTTCTCGCCGCGGCGGGGTTCAGCGTCTGGCAGATGTTGCCGCTGGGCCCGACCCACACCGACGGGTCGCCGTATCAGTGCCAGTCGGTGCATGCCGGCGACGAGTGCCTGATCGATCTGCAATTGCTGCGGGACGCCGGCTGGCTGGAGGAAACCGGCGCGGATTCCGGCACCGACTCCGAGGCCGCGCACGCGCAGCGTTTGGCCGCGGCGTTCGCAGGCTTTGAGCGCAGCGCGTCCGACGAACAGCGGCGCGCATTCGCCGGGTTCGTCAGGCGCCAGCGCCTCTGGCTCGACGATTACGCCCTGTACCGGGCGCTGCGGGCGCGGCACCAGGGGCGTCCCTGGTTCGAGTGGCCGGATGGATTGCGCGATCGCCACCCAGACTTGCTCGCGGCGGAAATGCGCAACCTGGCGGCGCCGATCGAGCAGGTCCGATTCGAACAGTTCCTGTTCGCCGCGCAATGGCGGACACTGCGCGACCATGCACACAAGCGCGGTATCCTGCTGTTCGGCGATATGCCGATCTTCGTTGCCCACGACAGCGCGGATGTCTGGGCCCATCCCGAATGGTTTTCCATCGACCCGCGCGGGCGGCCGACCGTCGTCGCGGGCGTGCCGCCGGATTACTTTTCAACAACCGGGCAGCGCTGGGGCAACCCGTTGTATCGCTGGGAAGCGCTGGCCGCCGACGGTTATCGCTGGTGGATCGACCGGCTGGAGTCGCAACTGGCCATGTTCGACCTCTTGCGGATCGACCATTTCCGCGGCTTCGAAGCGTACTGGGAAATCGATGCGTCCGAGCCGACGGCGATCAACGGCCGCTGGGTCCCGGGGCCGCGCGCCGCTTTTTTCGATGCGCTGAAGACGCGCTTCAAGACGCTGCCGCTGGTGGCCGAGGACCTCGGCGTGATCACGCCGGCCGTGACCGAGCTGCGCGACGCTTTCGGATTTCCGGGCATGAAGATCCTGCAGTTCGCGTTCGACGGTGGTCCGACCAATCCGTATCTCCCGCATAACCACCGACCCGACTCGCTGGTCTACACCGGAACACACGACAACGACACCATTCTCGGCTGGTTCGCCGGGCTTTCCGAAGTGCAGAAGGCGCACATCTACGATTACTTCGGCCAGACGGGCGAAACGATGCCCTGGCTGCTGATCCGCGCGGCGCTCGCGTCGGTTGCGCGCATGTCGATCGTGCCGCTGCAGGACCTGCTGGGGCTGGACGGCGAGCACCGCATGAATACGCCGGGCACGACCGCCGGCAACTGGCGCTGGCGCTTCGAGTGGTCACAGGTGCCGGACGAACTCGCCGCGAAGCTGCGCGAGTGGAATCAGCTATACGGGCGGTGTGAGTAGGGTGTTCTTGATTGGTTTGGCTGTTCATTAACCACAAAGGACACGAACGGCACGAAGGAAATCCTTTTCAACCGCAAAGGACGCGAAGGACGCGCAGGGACACAAGTGTTCTACCGCGGACCGTGCGAGGGAAACCGTTCGGGACTGCAATCGTCCAACCCGTTTCGTCATTCCGGCGTAAGCTAGAATCCGTTACGTCCCGTCTGGTGGATTCGGGCTTACGGCGGAATGACGGGACGAGCAAGCCCTTTGCAGTAATTGGAGGGTTTCCCTCGCGTCCTTTGCGGTTGAAAAGGGTTTGCTTCGCGCGTCTTGGCGCGCCTTCGCGGTGATTCTCTTGTTCCTTCGCGTCCTTTGTGGTTAATGAACAGCCAAACCATCACAGCCAGATCATGCACCCCGTCTCGAACCGGTGGCTCAGCAGCCGGTGATAGGGATACATGCGGATCTGGTAGTGCTGCAGACCCGGCAGCGGCGGGTCGAGGTGCAGCACGAACTGGGTCTCACCGCCGGCGGCGCTGGATTCCGCTTCGAAGAAGACGTTGTCGCTCGCGTTGAACTCGTGGTGTTCGTCGACGCGCCCGATGACGCATTCGACGCAGACATCCGTGGCGCTGAGGCCGTTGAGATTGGCGGCGACTTCGACGCGGATGCGTTCGCCGGCGCGGACGCCTTTCGGCGGCTGGCTGACCTGGCGCAGTGTGACGGTGGGCCAGATAGCGCGGACTTTTTCCTTCCAGGTGGCCAGTTGCTGGGCGCCCTCGTAGCGGTTCGTCGCCAGCTCGCGGCCCTGGCGGGCGGCCGGGCCGTAGAAATCCTGGATGTAGTCGCGCACCATGCGCTGCGAGTTGAACTGCGGCAGAATGGATTTCATCGACGCCTTCGACATGCGCACCCAGTTTTCCGAAAAGCCGTGGCCGTTGCGGTCGTAGTAGAGCGGGATCACCTGATTCTCGAGGATGTCGAGCAGTTCGTTGGCTTCCTCGCGGTGGCGGAACGTCGCATCGTAGTGCTGGTCGTGCGGCGTGATCGCCCAGCCGTTTTCGCCGTTGTAGCCCTCGCCCCACCAGCCGTCGAGCACGCTCAGGTTGATGACGCCGTTGATGCCGGCTTTCTGGCCCGAGGTGCCGCTGGCTTCCATCGGGTACTCCGGTGTGTTCAGCCAGACGTCGACGCCGGAGACCAGGCGCCGCCCCAGGGTCAGGTCGTAACCCTCGAGCAGCAGAATCTTGCCGATGAATTCGGGACGCCGCGAGAATTCGTGGATCACCTGGATCAGTTGCTGCCCGGGGAGGTCGTGCGGATGCGCCTTGCCGGCGAATATCAGCATCACCGGGCGCTTGGGGTCATTGAGCAGACGCGCCAGGCGGGCCGGATCCGAGAAGAGCAGGGTGGCGCGCTTGTAGGTGGCGAAGCGGCGCGCGAACCCGATGGTCAGTATGTCGGTTTCATGCGGGCTGAGAAAACGCGTCATGCGGTCGATCATGGCTTCGCCGCAGCGGTTGCGCCGCTGCTGCAGCACGACACGCCGGCGCACGCGGTTCAGAAGTTCCGACTTCAGCGACTGGCGCAGGCTCCAGAAGCTGTGGTCGGGTATTTCGTCGATGCGCTCCCAGTACTCTTCATTGAGCAGTTCGTTGCGCCAGCCCATGCCGAAGCGCATGTCGTACAGATTCGCCCATTCGTGCGCCAGGAACGTCGGCACGTGTACGCCGTTGGTCACCGAGCGCATCGGGTTTTCCTTGTGCGGAATCTGCGGCCAGGCGTAGATCTCCATGGCCGACGCCACTTCGCCGTGAATGCGGCTGACGCCGTTGTGGAAGCGCGAGCCGCGCAGCGCCAGCGTGGTCTGGTTGAACCCGCCGGGGTTCGACGGACTTCTGCCCAGTTCCAGAAACGACTCCATGCCCAGCCCCAGTTGCCGTGCGTAGTCGCCGAAATAACTGCTGACCAGCCCGCGGTCGAAGATGTCGTGGCCGGCGGGCACCGGCGTGTGCGTCGTGAATACCGTTGCCGCGGCAACCTGTTCCAGCGCGCTGGCGAACGCCAGGTTCTTTTCCTGAACCAATTCGCGGCAGCGTTCCAGAATCTGAAATGCCGCATGGCCTTCGTTGATGTGCCAGACGGTCGGTTTCAGGCGCAAGGCGCGCAGCGCGCGCACGCCGCCGATACCCAGCACGATTTCCTGCTGGATACGCGTGGTGATGTCGCCGCCGTACAACTGATAGGTGATGGCGCGGTCGACTTCCTGATTCTCGGGCAGGTCGCTGTCCATCAGGTAGAGCGTGATATGGCCGGCGCGCGCTTCCCAGACTTTCAGGTTGACCATGCGTCCGGGGAATTCGAGGCGGATGGTGAGATCCTGGCCACTGGCATCCTTCGCCGGTTGCAGCGGGAGCTGATCGAAATCGGTCGGGGTATAGTGCGCGACCTGATTGCCGTGCTCGTCGATGGTCTGCGTGAAATAGCCCTGGCGGTACAGCATGCCGACGCCGACAAAGGGAATCCCGAGGTCGCTCGCCGCCTTGCAGTGGTCGCCGGCGAGGATGCCGAGGCCGCCCGAGTAGATGGGCAGACTTTCATGCAGACCGAACTCCGCGCAGCAATAGGCGACCAGATCGTTTTTCGGATCGATGTAAGGATCGATGCTCTTGCGCTGGGTGCTTTCCAGATAGGTGTCGTAGGTCGACAGCACCCGGTTGTAGGCCTCGAGATAGACGCGGTCTTCGGCGGCCTCGTTGAGTCGCTGCTGGGACACGCGGCGCAGAAACACTTTCGGGCTGTGGCCGCTGGACTCCCACAACGAAGGGTCCAGCCTGAAAAACAGCGAGCGGACGGCGCGGTCCCAACTGTAGAGCAGGTCGTTGGCGAGTTCGGGCAACCGGTTCAGTGACTCCGGCAGCGTGGGCTGCACTTCAAGCGAAAATCGCGTTCCGGACATTATGTTTGGGGTCCCTTAAAGTGTTCTTGTGGCGTGTTCAACTTGCGATCGATATGACCAAAGCAGTATTCGTACCAATGAGCGCCCACCGGGCAACAATAATATAATGTTATATAAACCATCAACTTAGTGAATATAGTTAAGTAAAGCTCTATTCCGGAATACGTCGGGAATGGGTCAGGAAAATGTCGCGAGCAGAGGTTTCGAGGCCCGAGTGGTGCCGAGGGCGAGACTCGAACTCGCACTCCCGCAAAGGAACCTGATTTTGAGTCAGGCGCGTCTACCAGTTCCGCCACCCCGGCACAGGGCATAACAGCAAGCGCCGCCAGTATAAGGATTCCAGCGGATGCCGCAAGCGGCCGCCGTCGGCGCGGGACGCTGTGCTACCATGCGCCGCCATGCAGTCGAGCGACTTCGATTACAGCCTGCCAGGCGCGTTAATCGCGCGCCGACCCGCCCGGCCCCGCAGCAGCAGCCGCTTGCTGGTACTCGACGAGGATCGCCGCCTGGATCGCCGCATGACGGATTTTCCCGAGCTGTTGTCCGCCGGCGATTTGCTGGTTTTCAACGATACGCGCGTGATACCGGCGAGGCTCTTCGGCGAGAAACGCACGGGCGGCAAGGTCGAAGTGCTGGTCGAACGTCTGCTGGGCGGGCCGCGCGTGACCGCGCACATCCGCGCCAGCAAGGCGCCGGGGCCCGGCACCGAGCTGGCGCTTGGCGGCGGCGCGATTCACGCCCGGGTCGTCGGCCGCGACGAGGATCTGTTCGTGCTGGACCTGACCGGCGATCGACCGCTCATCGAATTGCTGGAACTGCATGGACAGGTTCCGCTGCCGCCCTACATCGACCGGCCCGATGGGCCCGACGACAGGACCGACTATCAGACGCTGTATGCGCGCCCGGCCCGGCGCGGTGGCGGCGCCGACCGCCGGTCTGCACTTCGACGCCGGATTGCTGGAAGCGCTGGACCGGCGCGGTATCGAGTCGGCATTCCTGACGCTGCACGTCGGCGCCGGCACCTTTCAGCCGGTGCGCGCCGAGCGTATCGAGGACCATCGCATGCACGCCGAATTCGTCGAGGTTCCGGCGCCGCTGTGCGAACGGGTGCGGGACACGCAGCGGCGGGGCGGGCGCGTCGTGGCGGTGGGAACCACTGTGGTGCGGGCGTTGGAAACCGCCGCGGCCGCCGGCGCATTGCAATCCTACAGCGGTGATACGCGCTTGTTCATCCTGCCGGGTTTCCGGTTTCGCGTGGTGGATGCGCTGCTGACCAATTTCCATCTGCCGCAGTCGACGCTGCTGATGCTGGCGTGTGCTTTCGCGGGGCACCGTCGCGTAATGGACGGCTACCGCCATGCGATTGAACAGCGCTACCGATTCTACAGTTACGGGGACGCGATGTTCGCGCGGCGTGCCGATGCGGTTTGAATTGGTCGCCACCGACGGCAGGGCGCGCCGCGGCCGCCTGACGTTTGCCCGCGGCGCGGTCGACACGCCGGCGTTCATGCCGGTCGGCACCTACGGAACGGTCAAGGGCATGCAGCCGGAGCAGGTTGCGGCGACCGGTGCGCAGATCCTGCTGGGCAACACGTTCCATCTGATGCTGCGGCCCGGCACCGAGGTGATTCGCGCCCACGGCGACCTGCACAATTTCATGCACTGGCCGGGGCCGATTCTGACCGATTCCGGCGGTTTCCAGGTATTCAGCCTCGGCGAACTGCGCAAGATCACCGAGGAGGGCGTGCACTTCCGCTCGCCGGTCAACGGCGACCGCGTCTTTCTCGGGCCGGAGGAATCGATGGCCGTGCAGCGCGCACTGGGCGCCGATGTGGTCATGATCTTCGACGAGTGCACGCCTTATCCCGCAACCCGGGAGCAGGTGGAGGAATCCATGGCGCTGTCGCTGCGCTGGGCCCGGCGCAGCAGGGACGCCCATGGTGACAATCCGGCCGCGCTGTTCGGCATCGTCCAGGGCGGCATGCATCCCGCGCTGCGCGACCGCTCGCTGGACGGGCTGCTGGAGATCGGGTTCGACGGCTATGCCATCGGCGGACTGGCCGTCGGCGAGCAACTGGCGGAGCGCGAGCGTATTCTGGATCACCTGGAGGCCGGCCTGCCGGTCGACCGGCCGCGCTATCTGATGGGCGTCGGCACGCCGGAAGACATCGTCGAGTCGGTGCGGCGCGGGGTGGACCTGTTCGATTGCGTACTGCCGACGCGCAATGCCCGCAACGCCCACCTGTTCACCCGTCAGGGTGTACTGCGCTTGCGCAACGCCGCCCGTCGAACGGATATCCGTCCGCTCGACGAACAGTGCGACTGCTATACCTGCCGCAACTACAGCCGCGCGTATCTGCACCACCTCGACAAGTGCGGCGAAATGCTCGGCGCCCACCTGAACACGCTCCATAATCTGCATTACTACCAAGCGTTGATGCGGGATTTGCGGACCGCGATCGGGCAGGGGGCGCTGGATGCGTTCGTGGACGCGTTCTATGCCGCGCGACCCGCCAGGAGACCGGCGGATGCCTGACGCGGCCTACTCCCGCGCGCCGATTCTGTGCCATAATACTGCCCTTTGCGATCCGATGAACCGAGCCCAATCCGGGGAAAAATCATGAGTTTTCCAATCAGTGACGCCTGGGCCGCAGCGCCCCAGGGGCAATCCGATCCGCTGATGAGCTTCCTGCCGCTCATTCTGATTTTCGTCGTCTTCTATTTTCTCCTGATCCGTCCCCAGGCCAAGCGTGCCAAGGAGCACAAGCAGATGGTCCAGGCGCTTGCCAAGGGTGACGAAGTGGTCACCAACGGCGGTCTGCTGGGACGCATCACGGCTGTCGGCGAAAATTTCGTCGAAGTCCAGGTGGCCGACGGCGTCCAGGTCAAGGTTCAGCGCCAGTCGATCGCGACGCTGATGCCGAAAGGAACCATCAAGGGGGCGGCGTAAACCCGCCGGCACACGTTCGTCAACGGAAGCGTCCATGAACCAATATCCCGCCTGGAAATACATACTGGTAGTTCTCGTCGTCCTCGTCGGCGCGTTGTACTCATTGCCCAACCTTTACGGCGAGGATCCGGCGGTTCAGCTTTCCTGGTCGGCGAAGGATCTGACCGACGAAATTGCGCGCGGCCGCGTCGAGACGGAATTGAGCAAGGCCGGCTTCAAGCCCAAGGCGGTCGAAGCGACGGAGGGCCGGTTGCTGGTGCGATTCGACAACGTGAATGACCAGTTGGCGGCGGCTGACGTTCTGAAAGACAAGCTGGCCGACGACTTCGTGGTTGCGCTGAATCTTGCGGCGACCACACCCGCCTGGCTGCATGCGATCAACGCGCTGCCCATGTATCTCGGTCTTGACTTGCGCGGCGGCGTGCATTTTCTGATGGAAGTCGACATGGACGCGGCCGTGGAGAAGGCGCTGGAGCGTTACGAATCGGACGTGCGCGACCTGTTGCGCGAGAAGAAGATCCGCTACTTGAGCGTGCGTGCCGCCGGCGGGCAGGTCAAGGTGAAATTCCGCGACGCGGACGATCTGAAGCAGGGCAGCGATGTCATTCGCAAGGCGCTGCCGGATCTGCAACTGTCCGAGGCGGCCGGGGAGAGCACGCTGTCGTTGTCGCTGAGCGAAAACGAACAGCGGGAAATCCGCAAGTTCGCCCTGCAGCAGAATATCACCACCTTACGCAACCGCATCAACGAACTGGGTGTCGCCGAACCGATCATCCAGCAACAGGGCGAGCGCCGGATCGTGGTGCAGTTGCCCGGCGTCCAGGACACCGCAGAAGCCAAGCGGATACTCGGTGCGACGGCCACTCTGGAGTATCGCTCCGTCGATACCGAACACGACATCGAAGGTGCGTTGGCGGGCAAGGTGCCGGCCGGGTCCAGGCTCTACCACGCACGCGACGGTCATGACGTGCTGTTGAAGAACCAGGTCATTGTGACCGGTGACCAGATCATCAACGCCCGTTCCGGTTTCGATCAGCGGTCCGGCAGCCCGGAAGTCTCGGTGACGCTCGACAGCAAGGGCGCGCGCAAAATGCTGGCTTACACCAAGGAAAACGTAGGCAAGCCGATGGCCGTGGTGTTCATCGAGAACAAGTCGCTGACGCGAACCGTCGACGGCAAACCGCAGGTCACCAACAAGAAGGTCGAGGAAGTCATCAGCGTCGCCACGATTCGCGACGTGTTCGGGAAGAACTTCCAGACCACCGGACTCGACAGCCCGCAGGAAGCGCATGAACTGGCGCTGTTGCTGCGGTCGGGCGCGCTGGCGGCGCCGATTCGCATTATCGAGGAACGCACCGTCGGTCCCAGCCTGGGCAAGGACAACATAGACCAGGGCTTCCGCTCCGTGGTGATCGGCTTCGTCCTGGTGCTCGCGTTCATGGCCGTCTACTACAAGGTGTTCGGGCTGGTGGCCAACCTGGCGCTGGGCATGAACGTGGTCCTGATCGTGGCGCTGCTGTCGATGCTGCAGGCCACGCTGACCATGCCGGGTATCGCCGGTATCGTGCTGACCATCGGCATGGCGGTGGACGCCAACGTGCTCATTTTCGAACGTATCCGTGAAGAGCTGCGCAACGGCAACACGCCGCAGGCCAGCATACACGCGGGCTACGAAAAAGCCTTTTCGACCATCGCCGACGCCAACATCACCACGCTCATCGCGGCCGTGGTGCTGTTCGCATTCGGTACGCGGGCCGATCAAGGGCTTCGCGGTGACGTTGTCGCTGGGCATCGCCACGTCCATGTTCACGGCAATTATGGGCACGCGTGCCGTCATCAATTTGGTCTACGGCGGGCGGAAGCTCAAGAGTCTGCCGGTCTAGCCGGCGGCGCGACGGCGCGCGGGGGATGCGCCTCAGCGCGCCTTGCGCACTTCGTCCAGAGGGTCCGTTTCGTCGGGGCTGGTTTGCAGCGCCGTGCACAGCGCGCTGGTTTGTCCCTGGCAGTTGTCCTGGTCTGTGCCCCGAATCGTGACCGCCGCCCAGGCCGCGGCAATGGACCAGAGCAATGCGCCGAGTCCGACCATCTCCCAGCTCGTGCCCATCAATCGCGCCGGTCCACCCAGGGGTGCGTAGACCAGAGCGACCATCGCGGCGATCCAGAACACGGCAATCGGTGCGGCGCAACAGCCGGCACAGCCGTACTTGCATACCGCGAGGGGCGGGGACAACAAAATCATCAGCACGCGTTTCATCTGGAACGTATCTGCCGGCCTTTATGCCTTGTTTGGCTGAGATATATCACACTTGGATAGGTCGCGAAAGAGCGTGCTCGTGCGGCGTCGATCAACCCCGCCCGTCTTTCGCGGTGTAAGCCCTCGAAAACGGCAGCACGCGCGGTGACTTGTCGAGGGACTGTGTGTCTGCGGGGAGGCGTGCTGCGCCGCGCACCCGGCGGGCTCTGGGCGTTTCCGCGCACTCGGGTTCGTACTCCGGGTTGCCCGTGTCGGCGGCCGCGTCCATGCCCCGCAGCACGTCTCGAATGATCATCTCGAGTGCTTTGTCTCTGAATTTCATTGAATGCCTTGTTCCCCGGTTTTGCGTTGTTTTCAGTTGTCGCGGAGCCGGCATCCGCGGAACAGGTGCTGGACGTAACGGCGTTGGAAAAGTGATCTTGAGGCGCCTTGCACAGGGCGGCAGGCCGTCGAAACGCGTTCTGTGAATGGGGTCAAGAGCGGCTGAAACGACGGTCAAGTTTTCCGCCGGCGCGGCTTGCGGCGTGCGAGCGGGATCAATCGTCCGGTATGCCGGGATTGCGATGGTGCGTGATGGTTCTCTAACCGCTAAGGGCGCAAAGGAAAGCCCTCTCTTAACCACAAAGTGCACAAAGTACACGAGGAAAACCGTTGCTTGTCGCCTTTGCACTGACGCTTGGTCGGCATGACTGACTCGGTCACATTTGAAACTCTGGTCTTGGTCTGCGGTACCATGCGTTACCGGCGGTGTCCGAGGATAGACCCGGACCTCGTGGGCTTCAGTCGGGCCTCGACGTGGTTAACAATTGGAACTCTTCGTGTGCTTTGTGTACTTTGTGGTTGACAGCGGGTTTCCTTTGAGTCCTTAGCGGTTAAGGCAGTCCATCCGATTCGAGAAGATCTCAGTGCTCCAGCGGACCAGTCGCGAACGGGTGGATTTCGCGGAGCATGGCCGCGAGCAGTTTGGGTGTCGCGGCGACGACGTTGCCGGTCCGCAGAAAGTCGTGGCCGCCGCCCAGATCGCTGATCAGACCGCCCGCTTCCTGGATCAGCAGCACACCGGCTGCCATGTCCCAGCTATTGAGGCCCAGTTCCCAGAAGCCGTCGATGCGGCCGGCCGCGACATAGGCCAGGTCGAGCGCCGCGGAACCCGGCCGGCGGATGCCCGCCGTGTCTTTCATCAGTGCCCTGAACATACCGAGGTAGGCGTCCAGGTGCTGCTGGTCCTTGTAGGGGAATCCGGTGCCCAGGAGCGCGCCGAGGAGCTGGGTCTGCTTGCTGACGCGGATGCGGCGTTCGTTGAGCAGCGCGCCCGCGCCGCGGCTCGCCGTGAACAGCTCCTGGCGCAGCGGATCGTACACGACCGCCTGTTCCAGCCGGCCGCGATGCTGCAACGCGACCGAAACGGAAAACTGCGGAAAACCGTGCAGGAAATTGGTGGTGCCGTCCAGCGGATCGACGATCCACTGATACTCGCTGTCGCCGCTGCTGCCGCTTTCTTCGGCCAGAATCGCATGGTGCGGGTAGGCCTTGCGAATCACGTCGATGATTTCGCGCTCGGCCTGGCGGTCGACTTCGGTCACGAAGTCATTGCGTTCCTTGGCGACGATCGACAGTCGGTCGACGCGGTCACAGTAACGAACGATCAGGTTGCCGGCGGTGCGCGCCGCGCGCACCGCGATGTTGAGCATGGGATGCATGGAGTCAGAGCCCGGTCGTTTGCATTGTCGGCGGTTCCGGCCGGCCGACTTGAAAAACCGGCATTGTAACGCGAGCCGGGGGTGCCGAACAGCGCACGTGCCGCACCTCGTGCGCGGCGGTCAGTGCGTGTCCTGCTGGTACTGCTGTTGCAGCCGGCGCTTTTCCTCGGGCGACAACTGTTCGTAACGATCGCGCTGCTTGTTCAACTCGAGGCGCTGTTCCGGGGGGAGGGAAAGGTAACGCTGCGCGCCCTCGCGAATCCGTTTCTGCCGTTCCGTGTCGTAGTCGTTCCACTGGATGCGGTATTCCTGCAGCGCCTTCTGTTCGTCGGGTGAAAGTGACTGCCAGGGAATATCACCGCGTGCCAGCAGGTACATTCGCTGGGCATCCAGGCCCATGACCGGTGTGGCGGACAACGCGGTGCAGCAGGCTGTGACGACAATCAGCGCAACGCGTTCTAGGTTCAGAACCATGTTTCAACTCGCATGATCAACTGAATGACTGGACTCGCCCGCATTGTCATGGTGGTCGGCCAGCCACAGGTAGAAATCGATATTCTCATACAAATCCGGCGGCTCGGCCACCGCCTGTCTGGCTTGTGAACCGCCCGGCGTCCGCGCATGCGGCGGCATCAGCACAACCGCAAGGACGAATACAGCGGCGAGCGATGCGGCGACCGCCAGCGGTCCTGCGGTCACGCGGTGAGGGCGGCGCGTTCCGCCTTTGCTTAACGCCTCTCTGCGAATACCGGCCAGCCTGGCGTCGAGCGGCGGGTGCGCGGCATCGAGAAGCCGGGTTATCCACGTCCAGTCACCGAGCCGGCGGCAGGTAGCGCAGTCCATAAGGTGCCGTCGCAGCGTGTCTGCGAGGCCGGGCTGGTCGTCGAGAAGACCCGCACGCAACTTGTCGACGAGATCGATATCCGGGTGTTTGATGTTGCTATTCATGTTCCCATACCTCGGCCAATAATTCGCGCAGACCGCGCATCGCCCGAAAATGGTGTTGTTTGACACTGTTCTCCGAACAGCCCAGCACGCTGGCGGTTTCCCTGATGCTCAGACCCTTCTGCTCACGCAGCACGAACACCTGGCGCTGGCGCCAGGGCAGCGACTGCATCGCACTGTCGATCCGGCGACCCAGGTCGGCGCTGTGCAAGGCGGTTTCGGGCGCGCTGAAGTGATCGTCGCGGGGTTCTCCGTCGGGCAGTTCGGCCTCGGCCACCGTGTCAGGCTCGTCAGCGTGGCCCAGTCCGGTCAAGGACAGCAGCTTGAGTTTGCCCTGTTCGAACATGCGCCGCCGGCGCTGGTCGTTGATCTTGCTGTTCAGCACCGTGCGGAAGAGTGCGGGCCACTGGTCGGCAGGCCGGTCGCGGTAGTACTCGACCAGTTTCAGCATGGCCTCCTGCACCACGTCAAGCGCAAGCTCGCCGTCCCAGAGCGCGCCCAGGGCGATGTGAAAGGCGCGGTCCGCGGATTCCTCGAGAAATGAATCCAGAGCGCTTCGGCTGTCGTCGGCTGTCCGCAAGACTTTGTCTAGTGTGGTGCTCAACCCCTGAATGCTCATGGTGGCCTGATCGATCATGAAAGTATACCCGGTCGGTGGATCTTGCCGTCAGTCCTGCCCTGACCGGCGCCGGTCGCGTGCCGATTCTCGCGCTGCCGGCCGTGCCGGGCAAGGCGCGCGTCGTCACGGCGCCAACAGGCGCGGCATGTGTGACCGGTGTTGCCATACCGGTCGCGGTCGTTCGGATGGCAGCCGGAACGGACGGGGCGCCGCCGTTGCGGTCGCGCGAAAGGCTTTCTGCGCGGGCGGCAGGTACAGGCAGCCCGCTGTCCGGGGTAGGAAATGCCAGAGATTGCATTGAGTTGAATGGTTTCATACGGAGGAGCGTCCGCCGGTGCCGATTCTCTCTAACGCGGCAGGGGGAGCGGGGTTAACCGGGCGAGCGGCGGCCGATTCGTCGTCCCGTTTGCAGGCGCCGGCCGGGGCCAAGCGACGCGTCCCAGACGATGCGGTCTTTTTCGAACAGCAGGATGACCGTCGAACCCATGTTGAAGCGGCCGATTTCGTCGCCGCGTTCGAAGCGCGGCGCGTCGGCAGCGAACGCCTTGCGCTCGATCCGACGACGGTGCGGTGGCGTCACCAGTCCGTCCCAGACCGTCTCGATCGCCGCGACGAAGACGGCACCGACCAGGATGACAGCCATGGCGCCGTGCGGTGTGTCGAACACCGCGAGCAGGCGTTCGTTGCGCGCAAACAGGTCGGGGATCACCCGCGTCGTGTGCGGTGCCACGCTGAACAGGCGGCCCGGAACGTAGAGCGTTTCGCGCAGGATGCCTGCGCAGGGCAGGTGGACGCGGTGGTAGTCGCGCGGCGACAGATATAGGGTGGCGAAGTGTCCGCCTGAGAATTTGTCGGCCAAGGCGGTGTCGCCGCCCAGCAGTGCATCGAGCCGATAGCGCAGTCCCTTGGCCTGCAACAAGGTATCGTTTTCGATTCGGCCGCACTGGCTGACGCAGCCGTCGGCCGGGCTGACGACGTCATTTTCGTCGCCTTCGATGGGGCGGGCGCCGGGCGCGAGTGCGCGGGTGAAGAAGGCGTTGAAGTGTGCGAAGTCCTGGGGCCGGGTGCCGGCGGCTTCCTGCAGGTTCACCTTGTACCGCCGGGTGAACCAGCGGATGAAAGTATTTTTGAACCATACGGCGCGACAGCGGGTGACCGTGAACATCAGACGCGACAGGGCGTGGTGCGGCAGCAGGTACAGCGGCAGGGATTTCAGCAGGTCGGCGCCGCTGAAATTCCGGTCGCCGACGGTCACGGCGTCTCGGCGCGTTGCACCGGCGCATCGACCTGGAGCATTTCGCCGGTTTCGAAATGCAGGACGAAGCCGGCGGAATCGCCGCTGAGCAGACGCTCGTCCGGCGCCGGAATCATGAGGTGAAAACTGTCCGGCTCGCGGCGCAGACTGCCGCGCGCGGGAATCACGACGCGTTCTTCGTGCATCATGCGGGCGCCGCCGTAATCGGCCGCGCTCCGGTGCAGCATGACGTGATCGAAGCGATCCCTGTCGGCGGAAACCGGCGCCCGGTCTTGGTCGCCCCGGTCATGAATGGTCATGTAAGCGGCGAACCTGGTCGCGCCGGGCGGCGCCTCGCGTGACCAGGCGCCGGTAGCGACGAGCATCGGTGCGTCTGCCCGCGTGGCGCCGGCAACTGCCAGACTGACGACAAGAACGAGCGATCGGGATATTGCGCGGGTCATCGGCTGACGGCCTCGTAATAGCGTCGAATGGCCGGAATATCCGCCGCCATGGCCTCGGCGTGCTGGGGCGGACCGAAAAGCGCGCGCAGACTTCCGTCCGGATCGAACAGCGGCACAGACGCACTGTGGGCAACCAGGTAGCCGCCCGACGCGTCGTCCGGGACTCGCGCAAACAGTATTCCCGCCTGGCTGGCCAGCGCTTCGATCTGGACCGGGGCGCCGGTCACGCCGAGAATGTCCGGGCAGAAACAGGTGACGTATCCGGTCAGTTGCTCGGGCGTGTCGCGCGCCGGGTCGACACTGATGAACAGGACGCGCGGCAGCGCGTCCTGCGGCAAATTGTAGCGCATTTTTTTGCCGGTTGATGCGAGCGTCTGCAAGGTGGTCGGACAGAACGTCCGGACAGCGGGTATAGCCGAGAAACAGCGGGTTCAACCCCCGCGCAGGCTTTGCCGGTTGAACGGCCGGCCCCGATGATCGACGAGCGAAAATGCGGCCACGGGGCTGGCGCCGGTGCGCGGCGTCGCCTGCTTCAGCACGGGCGGGGACACGGCGTGCGCGAAAAAGAAGCAGGCGGCGAGCGCCGCGAGCTGGATACCCAGTATAATCCCTCATATCACTGCGGCGGACGCCCGATCGACTCGTGTTCATGGCCGCGTATTATTCCATTGAATGTATTGACTGGATAGTCGCGACCGGCGGCGAGGTGGACGAATGACGGACCGGGATTTGGCTGACTTGCACACGCTGCGGGATTTCGTGCGCTGGGGTGCAAGCCGGTTTCGCGAAGCCGATCTGAGCTTTGGGCACGGGACCGGGAACGCCTTCGACGAGGCACTGGTGCTCGTGTGCCATGCACTGCACCTGCCGGTCGAGTTTCCGCACGAATACATCGATGCCCGGTTGGCGCGCGCCGAAAAGGAGGCGGTGCTGGATCTGCTGAGACGGCGGGTGGAGACACGTATGCCGGCACCGTACCTGACGCACGAAGCCTGGTTTGCCGGTTTGTCGTTTCATGTGGACGAGCGGGTTCTGGTGCCTCGCTCCCCGATTGCGGAGCTGATCGAACAGGGCTTCGAGCCGTGGCTGCGCACCGACACCGCGTTGGACATACTCGATCTGTGCACGGGCAGCGGCTGCATAGCGGTTGCCTGCGCGTTCGCGTTCGAGCACGCGCGGATCGATGCCGCCGATATTTCCCCGGATGCGCTCGATGTCGCCCACATCAACATCGAACGGCACGGCCTCGAAGAACGCGTACACACGGTGCAGTCGGACCTGTTCGCCGCGCTCCAGGGGCGCCGCTATGACCTGATCGTGTCGAATCCGCCCTATGTTTCCCAGGACGATCTGGAGGCGATGCCCCGCGAATTCAGACACGAGCCGCCGCTTGGCCTCGCCGGCGGAGCGGAGGGTCTGGACTTCGCAATCCTGATTCTCGCGCAGGCGGAAGAGTTCCTGTCGGATGATGGCATTCTCGTAGTCGAGGTCGGCGACAGTCAGGATGCATTGCAGACACGCTTCCCCGATGTGCCGTTTCTGTGGCTGGAATTCACCCGGGGTGGTCACGGGGTCTTTCTGCTGGAAGCGGACCAGGTGCGCCAGTACCGTTCCCGATTCGCAGACGCTTTGCCGGTAGAGGTGTGAACGATGCTCGGACGTCCCAAAACAGCGGAATCTTATGTCGATCTGGTGGACCAGGCGTTGTTCGAAATCGAGGATCTGCGCGCGGCCGCGGACTACGATATGGACTCGCTCGGCGCTGCGACTGAATTTCTCGAGCAACTGGAGCACGACATTCGACAATTGCGTCAATCCATGGCCGACGGTACCTACCGCTTCGGCAAGGCCGATCTGCCGTTCGTGAAGACGGTCGAGCGCCAGAACGAGACGATTCTGCCCTTCAAACAGCTCCTGCTGAAGATTAACGAGACGCACATCAACGGATTGGACGCCGATACCGTCTGAACCCGGCCGGCATCGGCCGCCGCCCCGTCGCCTTTGATCCAGGTCAAGGTCAGCCGCGCAAGGCGGGCGTAGGTTTTCTTTGTTGCGTACACACCAGGTTTAACCATGCCAAGCACTGTGGAATTCGATCTGGACCTGATTCGTCGCTACGACAAGTCAGGGCCGCGCTATACATCCTACCCGACCGCCATGGAGTTTTCTCCAGAGGTCGGCCCGGATGAACACATGCGTCATCTGCGCGCCAGCAACGAGTCCATGCGTCCGCTGTCGTTGTATGTGCACGTCCCGTTTTGTGCGAGCGTCTGTTACTACTGCGCCTGCAACAAGGTGGTTACCGGCGACCGGTGCAAGGCCGGTCCCTATGTGGAGTATCTGGGGCGGGAGATGCGTCTGCAGTCCTCGCTGGTCAACCCGGATCGCGTGGTTACCCAGTTGCATTGGGGCGGAGGTACGCCGACCTTTCTCGGCGACGAGCAGTTGCGCGACCTGATGCGCGTGATACGCGGAAATTTCCGCCTGCTCGACGACGACAGCGGCGAGTACTCGATCGAAATTGACCCGCGCGAGCTGCGTCCCTATTCGCTGGTTGTTCTGCGTGGAATCGGTTTCAACCGCATCAGCCTCGGCGTACAGGACTTCGACCCGGCGGTCCAGAAAGCCATCCATCGGGCGCAGCCGGAAGAAGTGACGCTGAAGGCCCTGACCGATGCGCGGGACCTGGGCTTCCGATCGATCAATATTGACCTGATGTACGGGCTGCCGCTGCAGTCCGTCGAGAGTTTTTCCCGGACGCTGGACAAGGTCGTCGAACTGCGTCCGGACCGGCTGTCGGTGTTCAACTATGCGCATCTGCCGGCGCGCTTCAAGCCGCAACGCCGGATCAACGAAGATGACCTGCCTTCGCCGGACCGCAAACTTGAGATCATGCGCGTGACGATCGACCGTCTGACCGCGGCGGGCTACCAGTATATCGGCATGGACCATTTTGCGCTGGTCGACGACGAGTTGTCGGTGGCGCAGCGCAACGGCGGCCTGCACCGGACATTCCAGGGATACTCGACGCACGCGAACACGGATCTGATCGCGATGGGGGTCAGCGCGATCAGCGCCATCGACGGGTGCTATACGCAGAACCACGTCACCCTGGACGAATACTACCGAGAGCTGGACGCCGCCCGGTTTCCGGTCTACCGGGGCTACGTGCTGAACGACGACGACCGGATTCGCGCGGACGTGATTCAGCGTCTGGTCTGCCACGGCGAGGTCGATATCGCCAACGTTGAGCGCCGTTTCGGTATCGAATTCGATGCCTATTTCGCCGCCGAGCGCGCCGCGCTGGCGCACATGATCGACGATGGGTTGCTGGCATTCGAGCCCCCCGGTATCCTGGTGTCACCTCGGGGACGCCTGCTCATCAGGCATCTGTGCAAGGTTTTTGACCGGTACCGGAATGCCGGTGAGGCGGGATTCTCAAAGATGATCTAGCAGGTTCTGCGCAGGGCGCCGGTCGCGCGCCGAACTGGTTGAAGCGTTGTGGGAACGGCGCCGGTGTTACCGGGCCCAAAGGGCCGCCATCCCTGGCGGTCGGCATTAGTCCTTGTGCCGATAAATCAGTCCCGGTTCGACCAGAAGCTCGTTCTCGGCGAGCTGATCCAACGGGAACTCGTCGTCTCCATAGCGGGCGATGCGGTCGAAAACATAGACGTCATCCTGAATCTCGATGGATTCGAAAATCGGCTTGCCCAGGTAGTTGCCGATCGCCTGATGACCCCGGTCACTCACGATGTCCCCCTTTGTTTGTGCCATGTCCAACGAATACGAAAGTCCATAGCGGCGCTGGGTCATTGCGCTTTAATCCGGGTGAGGCAGCGTGCCGTGCAGTCTTGTACAATGCAGGACCATGTCGGGAAACAGCATCGGAAAACTCTTTACCGTCACCGGTTTCGGCGAAAGCCACGGGCCGGCCATCGGTTGCATCGTGGACGGGTGCCCGCCAGGGTTGGCGTTGACCGAAACCGACCTTCAGGTCGATCTTGACCGGCGCAAGCCGGGGAAGTCCCGGCACACCACCCAGCGGCGCGAAGCCGACGAAGTGCAGATACTGTCGGGAGTGTTCGAGGGCCTGACCACCGGCGCACCCATCGGGCTGGCCATCCAAAATACGGACCAGCGTTCCAAAGACTACTCGAACATTGCGGACCGGTTCAGACCGGGCCATGCCGATTATACCTACCAGCAGAAATACGGCATGCGCGACTACCGCGGCGGCGGCCGGTCGTCGGCGCGCGAGACTGCCATGCGGGTCGCGGCCGGCGCAATCGCCAGAAAATATCTTCGGGAGCGCCTGGGTGTGGTCATCCATGGTTACCTGGCTCAACTGGGACCGATCACGCTGGAACTGAAGGACTGGGACGCGGTTGAGCACAACCCGTTCTTCAGTCCGGACCCCGATCGGGTGGCTGAGCTGGAGACCTACATGGACGCCCTGCGCAAGGAAGGCAATTCCGTCGGCGCCCGGATCAACGTCGAGGCGACCGGTGTTCCGCCGGGCCTCGGCGAACCGATTTTCGACCGGCTGGATGCGGACATCGCCCACGCCATGATGAGCATCAACGCGGTGAAAGGTGTGGAGATCGGCGCGGGCTTTGGCTGCGTCGCGCAGAAGGGAACCGAACATCGTGACGAAATGACGCCGGATGGTTTTCTCAGCAACCGGGCGGGCGGAATTCTGGGTGGAATATCGTCCGGCCAGGACATCCTGGTCAGCATCGCGCTCAAGCCGACGTCCAGCATCCGTTTGCCGGGTCGTTCGGTCAACGTGCGGGGCGAGCCTGTCGAGGTGGTCACCACAGGCCGGCACGATCCCTGCGTCGGCGTCCGCGCGACGCCGATCGCCGAAGCGATGCTGGCAATCGTACTCATGGATCATTATCTGCGGCATCGGGGCCAGGATGCCGACGTCCATCCGGCTACGCCGGTCATTCCTGCCGGCAAGCGCTGACCGCGGTCGGATGACCGTTCGCGACCATATTTCTCCGCGCCGGCGCGCAACGCCCGGTCGAACCGCGAAACGCCTGTCCTCTGTGCGCCGCGAGGGTGGACGCAACCGGCTGGCGCGCGAGCGGCGAAGTCGAAGCGGGCGAGTGACGACCGCGGCAGGGGTGCGACACCACACAGGCAGCCGGACGATATCTTGAGACCGGTTCTGGATTCAGCAGGCGATGCTCTACTGGCGGCTTTCGGGATTCTATTTCTTCTATTTCGCGGCACTGGGCGCGCTCGTACCCTACTGGGGCTTGTACCTCAAATCGCTCGGCTTCGGCGCGGTGGAGATCGGGGAACTGGTGGCCATCATCCTCGCGACCAAGATTGTTGCGCCGAACGTCTGGGGGTGGATCGCCGATCGCACTGGACGAAAAATGACGATCATCCGCGCCGCCAGTCTGCTGGCCGCGGTGACGTTCTCCGGGGTATTCCTAAACCAGAGTTACTGGTGGCTGGCGCTGGTCATGTCGGTGTTCAGCTTCTTCTGGAATGCAGCGTTGCCGCAGTTCGAGGCTACCACGCTGAATCATCTGGGCAAGGAAGCCCAGCGTTACAGCAGCATCCGCTTGTGGGGCTCGATCGGTTTCATCGTGACCGTCGTGGCCTTGGGCGTTGCGCTCCAGTCGCGTGGCACCGATATGCTGCCAGCCATCCTCCTGGTTCTGTTTGCCGGCATCTGGGTGTGCAGCCTCTTCGTCCCCGAACATGCCTCGGAACATCCGCGGCTCGATCAGGAACCGATACAGCGAGTGCTGACGCGTCCGGCGGTCGCGGTCCTGTTCCTGGTCTGCTTTCTGATGCAGGCCAGTCACGGACCCTACTACGCTTTCTACAGCCTCTACCTGAGCAGTCATGGCTACACCGAGGCCGGTATCGGCCAGCTTTGGGCGTTGGGGGTGGTTGCGGAAATCCTGGTTTTTCTGCGCATACCCCGCTGGTTGCCGCGGTTCGGCGATTACCGGCTGCTGCTGACTGCGGCACTCCTGACGACAGCGCGCTGGGTGCTGATCGCCTCGTTCGTCGATCAGGTCTGGATCATGGCAGCCGCACAGACCCTGCACGCGGCGAGCTTCGGCGTCTATCACGCCGTGGCCATCCACCTGGTGCATCGACTCTTCCAGGGACGCCATCAGGGCAGGGGGCAGGCGTTGTACAGCAGCCTCAGCTTCGGTGCGGGCGGCGCCGTCGGCAGTTTCGCCGCCGGGTATCTCTGGGAAGGCGTCGGCGCGCAATGGATGTACGCCATGGCGGCCTGCATCTCGCTGCTTGCGGCTTTTCTCGTATGGCGCTGCCTGTCGATTTTTGCAACGTCGGCGGACACCCATTGACGCGCTCTTTTGCCGTGCCGGTAAAGACTGTACCATTCGCCACGCTGGCGCCTGTCAAAAGCACTCGTCAGGACCTGGGCCGGACCTGAAAATCGCTCAATAACGGAGGGCTGCTATGGGCATGCTTGCGGAATTCAAAGAATTCGCCATCAAAGGTAATGTGGTCGACATGGCGGTGGGTATCATCATCGGCGCCGCGTTTGGCAAGATCGTGTCGTCGGCGGTTGGCGATGTGATCATGCCGCCCCTGGGCGTGGTACTGGGTGGCGTGGACTTCAGCGAGCTCGCCGTTACGTTGCAAGCTGCTGTCGGCGATCAACCGGCGGTGGTGCTGGCTTACGGAAAATTCATCCAGACTGTGGTCGATTTTCTGATAGTCGCTTTCGCCATCTTCATTGCAGTGAAAGTCATGAACTCGCTCAAGCGCAAGGAAGAAGCGAAACCGGCGCCGCCGCCCGAACCGACCAAGGATCAGGCCCTGTTGATGGAAATCCGCGACCTCCTGAAGAAGTAGGCCTCGCGGCCGGCGAACGAAGACCGGTGACCTTGGGTCCGTGCCGCCGGTTCTTTATTCGCTCACCTTTTCTCCGAGCATGGCGATCAAGCGCCGGGCGGCGTTGGACAATGTGCGGTCCCGATGCAGCACGACGCCAAGTGTGCGTTGCAGGTTGAGTTCTTTCACCCGGACCTGTCGGATCTGATCGTCAATCATGGTTTCCGGTAGAACGCTCCACCCGATGCCGACCGATACGAGCATCTTGATGGTCTCCAGATAATTGGTCGAGAGTACGACGTCAAGTTCCAGTTGCAGTGCAGCGAATGCGCGTTCCGCGATCTGGCGCGTGAACGTGTTCGGGGCCGGCAGAATGGCGGGGTGTTGCGACAGATCGGCCAGCGTGGCGCGCTTCTTTCGGCACAGTGGATGTGTTTTTGCGATTACCACGCTCAGTGGGTCATGCCAGACGCTGATCGTTTCCAGGTTTTGGATCGGAGACAAGGGCAGGGTGACAATGCCGAACTCGATATCGCCGTGTTCGACCGCGCGACAGGCTGCCTCCGAGTCCATGAAGGCCAGATCCAGTCGAACGCCAGGCAGCGTTTGCGAAAACTGCTTCAGCGCGGGTGGCAATCTATGCAGCCCGATATGGTGACTCGTCGCGAAACGCAGGGTGCCACCTGCCGTAACGCCGAGGTTGGAAAGCGCGCGCAGGCTGTCGTCCACTTCTATCAAAAGTCGCCTTGCCCGTGGCAGCAGAATCCGCCCTGCCTCGGTAAGCGATACGCGGCGCCCGATACGATCGAACAGGCGGTTGCCGATCTCAGCCTCCAACTGGCTCACCCGCTTGCTCACAGCCGGCTGGGTCAGAAAAAGTCTTTCCGCGGCCTGGGAGAACGATTCGGCCTCGGCGACAGCGGCGAAAGCCTTGAGTGCGGCGATGTCCATGCTCTGCCCCTCGTATGCAGACGGATATGATATTCCAAATTGTAATGCAATATATTAATAATATGAATTTGTTTTATCAATTGGCGGAGCCTAGTATTGAGTCATCGGGAGGAAACTCATGACTGGCAAGACGCTGTACGACAAGCTCTGGGATCAGCACCGTGTACGTAAAGAGGACGACGATACGACGTTGCTCTATATCGACCGTCACCTGGTGCACGAAGTGACTTCGCCACAGGCGTTCGAAGGTCTGCGCTTGGCCGGACGCAGACCCTGGCGAACGGATTCGGTGCTCGCGGTGCCCGACCACAATGTGCCGACCACCGACCGGTCCGGCGGAGTCGCGGGTATCGGCGATCCCGTGTCGCGTATCCAGGTAGAGGCGCTCGACGCCAATTGCCGCGATTTTGCCATCACCGAATTCCACATGGACGACCACCGCCAGGGCATCGTGCATGTCATCGGCCCGGAACAGGGGGCGACTTTGCCCGGCATGACCGTGGTGTGCGGTGACTCGCACACCTCCACGCACGGCGCATTCGGCGCGCTGGCGTTCGGCATCGGGACGTCGGAGGTCGAACACGTCCTGGCGACCCAATGTCTGATCCAGAAGAAATCCAGGAATATGCAGGTGCGTGTTGAAGGTACTCCCGGACCTGGTGTCACCGCCAAAGACATCGTGCTTGCAATAATCGGTCAGATCGGAACCGCCGGTGGCACGGGTTGTGCCATCGAATTCGCGGGCAGCGCGATCGAAGGACTCTCCATGGAAGGCAGGATGACCATCTGCAACATGGCCATCGAGGCCGGCGCGCGCGCCGGCATGGTCGCCGTTGACGACAAGACCATCGAGTACGTCAGGGGTCGACCCTACGCGCCGTCCGGCGTATTGTGGGATCGCGCCGTCGACGCCTGGCGCGAACTCAAGAGCGATCCTGGTGCCCACTTTGACGTCGTCGTCACTCTGGACGCAGCGACTGTGCAGCCTCAGGTCACCTGGGGCACGTCTCCGGAAATGGTTATTCCGGTGGACGGTCTGATTCCCGATCCGGCGCACGAAAGTGACGGAGTCAGGCAGACCGGTATGCGCAAGGCACTCGCCTACATGGGCTTACAACCCGGCACGCGAATCACCGATGTGACGCTGGATCGCGTTTTTATAGGGTCCTGTACCAATTCGCGCATCGAGGACTTGCGCGCGGCGGCGGATGTGGTCCGTGGGCGTCGCGTGGCCGGTAATATCCGCCAGGCCATGGTGGTGCCGGGGTCTGGCCTGGTCAAGCGGCAGGCGGAGGCCGAAGGGCTGGATCAGGTGTTCAAGGCGGCCGGCTTTGAATGGCGCGAACCGGGCTGCTCGATGTGTCTCGCCATGAACGCGGATCGCCTGGAGCCGGGCGAGCGATGCGCCTCCACCTCCAACCGCAACTTCGAGGGCCGGCAGGGCGCGGGCGGGCGCACGCACCTGGTCAGTCCCGCGATGGCGGCCGCGGCAGCCATCGCCGGCCATTTCGTCGATGTGCGCAGGTTCAATTGATTAAGGAAGGACTGTGGAAAAATTCACCCGCGTTGAAGGACTCGTCGTGCCGTTGGATCGTTCCAACGTCGATACCGACGCGATCATTCCCAAACAATATCTGAAATCCATCCAGCGCAGCGGATTCGGCCCGAACCTTTTCGACGACTGGCGTTATCTGGATCCCGGTGAGCCGGGGCAGGACCACGCGCAGCGCAGGCTCAATCCTGATTTTGTGCTGAATGAGCCGCGCTACTCGGGTGCGAAAGTCATGCTGGCGAGGGACAATTTCGGGTGCGGTTCGTCGCGGGAGCACGCCGTCTGGGCGCTGGCCGATGCCGGCTTCCGGGTGGTGATAGCGACGAGCTTTGCGGACATCTTCTACAATAACTGTTTCAAGAACGGCGTACTGCCGATCGTGCTGCCTTCGGACCAACTGAACCGGTTGTTCGAAGCGGTCGAAGCGACGCCGGGGTACCGGCTGGAGGTTGACCTCGAAACCAAGACGATCAGACTGCCCGATGGCCGCACACTTGCGTTTGATGTCGACGCGTTCCGCCAGTACTGTTTGTTGCACGGGCTGGATGACATCGGACTCACTCTGGAGCGCGCCGACGACATCAGGGCCTACGAAACTCGGCGCCGCCGGGAAGCACCCTGGTTGTTCGGACACGGATGAGAACGTTTTGACACTTGAGGTGTTGGCTACATGACAAGACGGATTCTGGTGCTGCCCGGTGACGGCATCGGGCCGGAAATCGTCACCGAGGCGGTCAAGGTTCTCGACCGCCTGATTGCCGAAGGTCTCGACATCCGGCTGGAGGAGAGCGTAATCGGGGGGGCGGCCTATGATGCCGCAGGACATCCCCTGCCCGAGCGGACGCTTGCAATGGCGCGGGAGGCGGACGCCGTGCTGCTCGGCGCCGTCGGCGGCCACCGCTACGACAGGGTGGAGCGACGCTTGCGGCCGGAACAGGGCCTGCTTGGTCTGCGGGCCGGTCTGGGTCTGTTCGCCAATCTGCGCCCCGCGGTACTCTACCCCCAGTTGGCGACGGCATCGAGCCTTCGCACGGAGATCGTCTCGGGGCTCGATATCATGATTGTTCGCGAACTGACCGGCGGCATCTATTTTGGCAAGCCACGCGGCATCCGTACGCTCGAACGTGGCGAGCGTGAAGGTTTCAATACGCTGGTTTACCGGGAGACGGAGATTGAGCGCATCGGCCGCGTGGCGTTCGAGACGGCGCGCAAGCGCCACAAGCGGTTATGCTCGGTGGACAAGGCGAACGTGCTGGAGGTCGGCGAACTCTGGCGTGAGGTGGTGATTCGATTGTCCTCGGAGTATCCCGATGTGGAACTCACGCATATGTATGTGGACAACGCGGCGATGCAACTCGTGCGCGCGCCCAAGCAGTTCGACGTGATTGTCACCTCCAACATGTTTGGCGACATCCTGTCCGACGAAGCGGCGATGCTGACCGGTTCGATCGGCATGCTGCCGTCGGCATCGCTGAACGCGCAGGGACAGGGGATGTATGAACCGATCCACGGTTCGGCGCCCGATATCGCGGGCAGAGGGGTCGCGAACCCGCTGGCGACGATTTTGTCGGTGGCGATGATGCTGCGTTACAGTCTGAACGAGACAATGCTCGCCGACCGAATCGAGGCCGCAGTGAGCAAAGTGTTGGACAATGGGCTGCGCACGGCGGATATCGCCTCGGGAAACGATGCTGTGGTGGGCACCGCTCAGATGGGCGATGCGGTTGCCGCTGCAATGTAAACCGTCAGTTCACGGACCGGACGGGGTTTGGTATTTTTCATTCAGGAGTCAAGACCGGTTATGAGCCGTATCTTCGATGTAGCAGTAGTGGGTGCCACCGGCGCGGTCGGAGAGGCCATGTTGGAAATACTGGCTGAACGCAGGTTCCCCGTTGGTCGTGTTTACGCGCTGGCCAGCGAACGGTCTGCGGGCAACAAGGTTATGTTTGGCAACAAATCGCTGACGGTGGAGAATCTCGCCGATTTCGATTTCTCCAAGGTCCGAATCGGATTGTTTTCAGCCGGCGCTTCCATTTCCGAGCAGTATGCGCCGAAGGCCGCCGCCGCCGGTTGTGTGGTGATCGATAATACTTCGCAGTTCCGCTACGACGACGAGATACCGCTGGTCGTACCCGAAGTCAACCCGGAGAAGATCGCCGAGTACGAACGGCGCGGCATCATCGCGAATCCGAATTGCTCCACTATTCAGATGCTTGTCGTCCTGAAGCCGATTTACGATGCCGTCGGCATTGAACGTATCAACGTCTGTACCTATCAGGCCGTATCCGGGACGGGCAAGGAGGCGATTGAGGAATTGGCAGCCCAGACCGCCCAGTTGCTCAACGGGAGGCCGATAGTGCCGGCGGTATACCCCAAGCAGATTGCGTTCAATGTGCTGCCGCACATTGATGTTTTCTTGGAAAACGGCTACACGAAGGAAGAAATGAAGATGGTTTGGGAGACCCGTAAGATCATGGGCGATGACTGTATCCAGGTGAATCCGACCGCAGTCCGGGTTCCGGTGTTTTACGGCCACTCGGAAGCCGTCCACATTGAGACTCGGGAAAAGGTTACCGCCGAGCGGGCTCGTGCGTTGCTGGAGGCCACCAAAGGCGTTGTGGTGCTCGACGAGCGCAAGGCAGGCGGCTACCCAACGGCGGTGACCGAAGCGGCCGGCCGGGACCCGGTCTATGTCGGCAGAATCCGCGAAGATGTCTCACACCCCAAAGGTTTAGATTTGTGGGTGGTCGCCGATAATGTGCGCAAAGGAGCGGCCCTTAACAGCATCCAGATCGCTGAAGTGCTGGTAAAAAATTATTTCTAAATATATAGTTGCAGGAATAGTTTGATAGGGCTTCTAGGCAACAATGGGACTGGCCGGGAGAACGGCCAGGCCCGCGAGACTGCGGGTAATCGATAATGGGGAACGCTATGTTTAGGAAATCGGCCTTGGCGTCTGCGTTGGTGGGAGTCCTGACGACAGGGAACGCGGTAGCCCTTGGGCTGGGTGATATCGAAGCGAAATCCGCTCTGAACCAGCCCTTCAATGCCGAGGTGTCGTTGCTCTCTGCCACCGATGAGGAGCTTAACGAACTGAAGGTCGAGCTGGCATCCAGCGACGCATTCACCCGGGCCGGCATCGATCGTACGCTGTTTCTCTCCCGCCTGAACTTCGCCGTAGTCCAGAACGCCTCCGGTAAGCCGGTGATCCACGTGACGAGTCGGGAGGCCGTCACGGAACCTTTTCTGGATTTTCTGGTTGAGGTTTCCTGGAGCAAAGGGCGACTGCTGCGCGAATACACGGTGTTGATTGATCCACCGGTGACGATGCCGGCTGCGCCGGTCGTGACACAGGCGCCTCCGGTTTCCGCTCCGACCGCCCTTGGGCAACCTGTAAGCGAATCCGCACGGGTCGTGAACGAAACGGCTCGGGGCCGGGTGGTGCAGGGGCAGGCGGCTGTAACGGGTGGTGCATCGGAGTATGGACCGACACGTCGCAATGATACGCTCTGGCAGATCGCCCAACAGGTGCGTCCGGACAATGGTGTAAGCGTTGAGCAGACGATGCTTGCTCTCCTGCGGGAAAACCCCCAAGCGTTCATTGACAATAATATCAACAACCTCAAGGCCGGATACGTTTTGCGAATTCCCGACCGGGGTGAGATCACCCAGGTCAGTAGGACGCAGGCTCGCGCAGAAGCGCGGTCCCAATACGATGCCTGGCAGGCGGGACGTTCCGCCAGCGGTGGAGCAGCCACCCCGAACACTGATAAGCCTTCTTTGCAGCTCCTCGCACCGGACGCAACTGACGCCGCCGCTGGTCTCGCAGGCAAAACGGACAGCACCGCGGTCGAATCGCTGAAGCGTGATCTTGTGCTCGCCAACGAGGCGCTCGAGGCTCAACGGCTGGAGGCGGCTGATGCCAATTCCCGGGTGTTGGTGCTGGAAGAGCAGGTTCAGAATATGCGCCGGTTGATCGACCTGAAGGATTCCGAGCTGGCGCGACTTCAGGCGCTGGCTGGCGAAACTCCCGCAAAGGCGGAACCGGCGGCTACGGCGAGCGGTGATCAGGTCGCGGCGCCGGAAGCCATCGCGACCGAAGTAGACTCCGGGAGCCAAGCGGACGCCGAAGCGATACCACTTGGTAGCGAGGCACCCGCGACGCCGGCAGCCGAAGCCGGTCCGGCAGGGACCGAGACCCAGGTCAATCCGGTTTCTCCGACTGAGGCGGCGACTCCCGAAAACAGTGAAACGAAAACAGGCGAAACGAAGCCATCCGAAGCGTCGGAGGCTGTCCCGACGTCCGGGGAACAGCATCCAGAATCCCTTGGCGAGCGTGCGGGTGCGTTCTTTCAGACACTGCTTGCGAAGGCCACGGGCAATCCTGTCTGGTTGGGTGTCGGCGGTGCACTGCTGCTCTTGCTGGCCATGTTTGGTTTACGTCGTAAGCAGGCGGCCGACGACAGTGATTTTCAGGAAAGTATTCTGCGTTCGCCCAACGACGAGGATCAGGTAGACGAGGGCACAAGCGGATTCAGCCAGCCGATCGCGGAACCGGCGCAGGGTGGTCAATCGTCTCTGCTGAGCGAATTCGCCGTCAGCGATATGACAGATGCGGATGGCGATGGTGCCGCGGACCCGCTGGCAGAGGCGGATGTCTATCTCGCGTATGGCCGGTATCAGCAGGCTGCGGACCTCGTCAAGGAAGCACTGGAGTCGGAGCCGGGCCGCGACGATCTGGACCTGAAGCTGCTGGAGATCTATCAGGCCGCCGGCCAAGACGACGAATTCGACGCGCATGCCCAGAGTGTCCTGGAGCGCCTGGGTGACAGTGAGCACCCCTTGTGGAAACGCGTGTCGGAGATGGGTGTTTCCGTCAATCCCCGCAACCCTGTTTACGCACTCGGTCCGGCGGTCGGCGCCGCTGGCGAAGCCGCCTGGACCAACGCTGCAACTGAGCGGCCGGAACCGTCAGCAGATGAACCGGATATGTCGGACGTGCTGGACTCCGCCGACATACCGCCGGCGATTGTCAGCGGCGCGGGTGCCATGGCTGACAATTCGCTGGAGTTCGACCTGGAGGGGTTTGATCTGGGTGACGATGAAGGTGAGGCCGGCGACGGTGAGCTGGCCGATATGGACGAAGTCTCGACCAAGCTGGACTTGGCGCGCGCCTACATCGACATGGGTGATTCCGACGGTGCGAAGAGTATACTGGATGAAGTCATCGAGGAGGGCACCGAGGAGCAGAGGAGCGAGGCGCACGACATCCTGCAGCGACTTGCGTCCTGATTTCCAATTCGGGTTTGATAAGAAAGGGCGCCACGGGCGCCCTTTCTTATTGCTTGTCGAAACAAATACTTCAGGCATTCGACGAACCTCACATACCCAAATTCAGGTTAGTTCGAGTAAAATCAGCGTGGTTACTATTGGATCATCAGCACGGTCTGGTGCTATGGATTTCCCAATCTCTGTATTCCCTGGCAGTTGGCTGATCGTAGGCGACGTCGTATGGCTTGTTCTAGTCGTCGGCGCGCTTCGGCGGGCGCCGCTGCACCGCTTGCGTGATAACCAGTTCTCCCATGTGTTTTTCGCGGCATGTGTTGCATTGTTGTTGCTCTGGGTGACGCGCGTTGGCGTGCTCCCGGCGCTCAATTTCCATCTATTGGGCGTTACCGCGCTGACCTTGATGTTTGGTTGGCGGCTCGCTTTGATGGGTATCACGCTGGTGCTGATTGGTACAAACGTCCACCAGGGCGATGGCTATCTTTCCATTGGGCTAAACGGCCTTGTAATGGGTGGAGTTCCCGTAGTGCTGACCCAATCGCTGCTCGCCTGGAGTCTGCGCCGTTTACCGCACAATTTCTTCATTTACGTCTATGTGAACGGTTTTCTCGCGGCCGGACTTTCCATCGTCGCTGCATTTGGCATCGGTGCGCTGCTCGCACTGGCCATCGACGGCAAGAATGCGGGCTGGTTGAGCTACCAGCTGTATCCCTTCCTCCCGATGCTCTTCTTTTCTGAGGCGCTGCTGACGGGCATGATCATGACTGCGCTGGTCGCACTCAGACCGCAGTGGGTCTGCAGCTTTGACGATGATATCTATCTGAAGGATAAATAGACGGCGCGACCGGGTCCACAAACAGATTAATCTGACGGGTTGGTAAAGCAGTGCGCATAGCCTGTGGTATCGAGTATGATGGCTCGGCCTACAACGGATGGCAACGACAGCCGCACAATGTATCGGTACAGGCCGCGCTTGAGAGGGCGCTGTCGTTCGTGGCGAATCATCCAGTCGCCGTGACCTGTGCAGGACGAACTGATGGCGGCGTGCATGCCACGTGGCAGGTGGCGCATTTCGATGCGCAGTATCGGCGTAGCGCGTGTGCCTGGGTGTCCGGCGCCAACTCTCGGTTGCCTGACGACATTCGGTTGTTGTGGGCGTGCGATATCGATTCTTCCTTTCACGCGCGTTTCATGGCGCGTGCGCGCCGTTACCGCTACGTCATTCTAAATCGACCGGTGCAAAGCGCGTTGGGGAGACGCCGCGTGAGCTGGAGCTATCGCCCGCTGGACGAGACGCTCATGGAGGTCGGTGCCGCGTTTCTGTTGGGCAAACACGATTTCTCCACCTTTCGCGCCGTAGCCTGTCAGGCGAAGAATCCTGTGCGTACGATTCATCGCCTGGATGTGACCAGGGACGGGCATTATCTCTATATCGATGTCGAAGCCAACGCATTCCTGCACCATATGGTGCGCAATATTGCTGGTGTGTTGATCAGCGTTGGGGCTGGTGTGCATCCGCCGGAATGGGTGCGTGAATTGCTCGCATGCCGAGACAGGACGCATGGCGGCGTGACCGCGCCGGCCGCCGGGCTCTACCTGGTGGGTGTCACTTATCCGGCCCAATTCGGAATTGGCTCTCTGGGATATCTACCGCGCTTCTAGGCGGAAATTTTCCGGGCTTCCTCGGGCAGGCGAATAGTGGGGCTTCCCTGGACGCCGGTGCTAAAGGCGATCGTCCGTGCCTTGTGCGCGGGCGGACGTCTGGAGCGGTAATGGATTATCTGCGTTGAATCTGGTCGATCGCGAAGCCCGGACTCGCTATCCGACCACAGGAGGTTCATATTTCCGCAACCCAGGCGTCGAACTGATCGGTGTGGAAATGCTAGAATATGCGCATACTTATCCCACGTTTCCGTATGCGCCGACAACGCTTTCAGCTTCGCTGAGCGACCCGCATCACGTTAGGTATCATTATGAACGCAACACCGGCAATGCTGTGGAGCTTCCGAATTGAAATATAAAGGTTCGGCCAACTTCCGCCATGACACCGATGCGCCGGCAGGTATCCTGATTGCGAATTTGGGAACGCCCGACGCACCGGATCCAGCGTCCGTTCGACGTTATCTCGCAGAGTTTCTTTGGGACCCGCGGATAGTGGAACAGCCCCGATGGCTCTGGTGGCTGGCGTTGCACGGTGTCATATTGCGGATCCGCCCGGCGCGCGTTGCCAAAGCGTACCAGACGGTCTGGACGGAGTACGGCTCGCCGCTGCTGGCGATTTCCCGGCGGCAGCGGGATGCATTGCAGCGTGCCCTCGCGCGGCGGTGTGCCGCGCCTGTGGAAGTCGCGCTGGGAATGCGTTATGGCCAACCCTCCATCGCTTCCGCCCTGGAGTCGTTACGGCAAAAAGGTATTCAGCAACTGCTGGTGCTGCCCATGTATCCACAGTATTCTGCGACCACTACAGGGGCGGTCTTCGATGATGTGTTTGATGAGCTCAAGGCGTGGCGCTGGGTACCGGAGTTGCGGCTGATTCAACATTACCACGATGCCCCGGCTTTCATTGCTGCACTGGCTGACAGCGTGGAGGCGCATTGGCGCGCACATGGACGGGCGGATCGCCTGTTGCTGTCGTTTCACGGTTTGCCCAAGCGATATATCAAAGCGGGTGATCCGTATTTCTGCGAATGCCATAAGACCGGGCGCCTCTTGGCCGAACGTTTGGGGCTGGCCGACGACGACTGGTATTTGGCCTTTCAGTCCCGGTTTGGACGGGAAGAGTGGTTAAAACCTTATACCGACCATACGCTCCGTGACTGGGCAAACCAGGGTGTGCGGCGGGTACAGGTGCTTTGTCCGGGATTTAGCGCGGACTGTCTGGAAACCCTCGAGGAAATCGCGGAGCAGAACAAATCGCAGTTTCTTGCGGCTGGAGGGGAATCCTACGAGTACATTCCGGCTCTGAACGATCAGGCAGCGCACATTGATGCGTTGGCGACGCTGCTATTGTGCCACGCATCGGGCTGGCCCATGTGCGACGCCGCCTGGGACGCAGACACCCGCGGTACCGCGCTTACACAGCGGGACCAGCGAGCCCAACGTCTAGGTGCGTAGGTGGGCGGCTCATTGTCTCCGACACCGGGCGATCTATGCTCCGGCGTGGATCAGGTCGAACGAAGGCGGGTGCTGTGTTGGCGGGTGCGGTACTGTCGTGTACGGAATATCATGGTGGTTGGAGCGCCAGCGTGCGACAACTGCGAGCAGCAAGTCCATTGCCGGTCGACGACGACTGCGGATGGAGCCGACGGCTGGCGCGTATACCGACTACGGCCCCATTTGAAGTGGGAGTTCTTTCCAGTTCCGTGTGAAGTGGCTGGTTGGTGCGAGACCGCTCGAGCGCAGGAAGCCGTGCCCGTGCGTGTTCGCTGGAGGTTCTATTGAAGTCGGCATCGCGCAAACGCCTCATTCTGTTAGCGCTGTTGTTTGTTGCGGCGGCGGGCACGGGCGCGGGTCAGGTCGAGAAGATGGTATTTCTGGTTGTCGACGATGACGATATTGTGGCGTCAAATACACTTCTGGGCCGGTTCGACCGACTAGAAATGATGCCTAAGGAGAAAGTGATAGAGCAGAAAGCGGATGCCGCTGTTGCCGTTGTGATCACGAATCAGCGGTATGCGGCTTACGGTGCCCAGGTCGGTGGTTGGCGTTCGATGCGCGTTAAGGCCGGCGAACGCTTCGAGTCAATGGAGCTGGCCGATTTCTCAGCGACCGTCGTGACCAGCGATCGGATACTCAATTTTTACGGGCGTACGGGGACTTGGTCGCAAATGGAACGTTAGAAGTCCGCTGTGAAGTGTCAAACCAGGACTGGATCAGGTGTTGCTGGCGCGGGACATCGCTCTACCAGCGTCTACATAGAGTTTCAGGCGTTGTCCCGGACGTAGGAAATTGTCGTTCTTTAGATCATTCCAGCGCCTCAGATCGGCCACCGACACGTTGTATCTTCGGGCCAGTTCCCAGAGGGTGTCGCCGCTGCGCACGACATGCTCGATACCGAATTTGGCCAATGGCACTCTCAGTTTGAGGCTGACCCGGATCAGATCACTATCCAGATCATTCGCTTCCTGAATGGCGGCGACCGAGGAATCGTAGCGGGCGGCGATATTGCTCAGCGTATCGCCTGGCAGAACACTGTGGACCACCCAATTATCGTCCTCGGTATCGTCGCTTGCGGTCACCTCGGGTGTTCGGGGCAGATCCTCCAACGCCAACACCAGACGATCGCTGTTTTCCACCGGCACAAGGATGCGGCGCGGCCCGTTCGGTGGCGTTATGTCTCTTGAAAGACCTGGGTTCAATGCGCGCAGGTCTTCTACGGGCACCGCGGCGATTTTTGCAGCGGCATTCAGCGATAGCCGTGTGTTCGCATCAACGATATCGAAGAATGGGCGATTGGGGATCGCCGGAAGCTGGATCGAATTCTTCTGCGCTTCAGTCAGCAGGCCGCATAAGGCAAGCAGATTCGGGACATAATCGCGAGTCTCCTTGGGCAGCTTGAGATGCCAGAAATCGGCAGGCCGGCCCGCTTCGCGGTTTTGCTTGAGGGCGGTGGAAACAGTGCCCTCGCCCGAGTTGTACGCTGCCAGAGCAAGCAGCCAGTCTCCTTTGAAGCGTTGGTGTAGAAACTCCAGGTAATCAAGCGCGGCCCGCGTGGAGTCGATCAGGTCACGGCGCCCGTCGTAGAATCGGTTCTGGTCAAGACCAAATCGCTTTGCGGTGGCCGGGATGATTTGCCACAATCCGGTTGCGCGACCGGGTGAACTGGCGGTGGGGCTGTACGCGCTTTCCACGACCGGCAGTAGGGCAATTTCGCCGGGCATGCCGCGGCGGAGAACTTCGATCCGAATGTGCCACAGGTAGGGTCTTGCGCGGGTGAGAACGCGGTCCAGGTAGTCAGGGTGGCGCAGGTACCAGAGTCGGTGGGGGCGAAGCCGTCGTTGATTGGTAGGTACCAGTTGGAATTCGCTGCGCAGCTCGGACCAGAAGATGCTTTCCCCAGGGACGCCAGCGCCTGCGGGAGGTATCAGGCACCAGAACAGGCCCGCGGTGAACAATGCCGATGCTGTAACACTACGAATTGATGGATGGAAAGTCATTGTTTTTAGTTATTTTGCTGCCAACTTTGAGTCCTGGGTTTACGTATAGCACGTGGAGCGAACCCGAAATGTGACCAAGTTCACAGTTTTCCGGGTATGCTGACACCCATTGGGGGCCGAGGTCAACCACCGCCCTGATTTTGACGGCTAATAACCCCGATCTGCGTCGATTATGTTTCTATCTCGTCGTTCACGTGATTCGTTAGCTCAGTTCAAGGCACTTCGAAACTGGTGCCAGGGTACACTCGGGCAGCGTCTCGTTGAGATCGAAGAGCAGGAGCTGGCGAAAGAACTCCCTCGAATATTCGGGTATCACCTCGTCTTGGTGGATCCGTGTTGTGCCATGGATTCGCTGCGATTCAGCCGCATACCGCACCAGGTCGTACAATCCTCACTTTCCGGCGACCTTGAACGACCGGTTTCGGTCGTCGCGCGGCAGGAACAGATGCCTTGGCAGACCGACAGCGTCGACGCATTCGTGTTGCCACATGTTCTGGAACATTCCGAAAATCCTCATCAGACACTGCGAGAGCTGGACCGCTGTCTAGTCCCCGAGGGGCACCTTATTGTGCTTGGGTTCAATCCGTGGGGGCTTTGGGGGTGGCGTCGGATGTTCGCATTCCGACCCGACGCGGCCCCCTGGAATCTACGCTTCATCGGGCTCTCCAGGCTGAAAGATTGGTTATCACTATTGGGTTACGATATCGTGGGAGGCAGATATTATTTTTCCCGCCTGCCGTGGGTGCGTTCGGTACAGAGCGAGAGAAGTGGTTGGCTGCACAAGGTGCAGCGACCGCGCTGGCCGGCTCTCGCGGCCTGCTATCTGCTCGTTGCGCGCAAGAGAGTGGCGGCCCTGACACCGATAAAACCACGCTGGAGACCGCGTCGCAGTCTGGTTGCCAGCGGTGTTGTTGAAACGCAGCAGCGCGGATTCTCTCGCCATGCCCAAGGTTGAAATCTTTACCGACGGCGCCTGCCGTGGCAATCCCGGTCCCGGCGGCTGGGGTGCGGTGCTGCGGTATGGCAAGCACGAAAAGGAGCTGTTCGGCGCCGAATCGCACACTACCAACAACCGGATGGAGTTGATGGCTGCAATTCAGGCGCTCGAGACGCTAAAACGCAAGTGCCGGGTGACACTCACCACGGATTCCAGTTACGTGAAGAACGGATTTACGGAATGGCTGCCCGAGTGGAAACGTCGCGGTTGGAAAACCACCGCCGGAAAACCCGTGAAGAATGTCGATCTTTGGCAAAGGCTGGACAACGCTGTGCAACGCCACGATATTGAGTGGCATTGGGTGAGAGGGCACAGCGGTCACCCGGAAAACGAACAAGCCGACCGGCTTGCCAATCGCGCTATCGATGAGATGCAGGAATAGGTCATGAGACAGATCGTGCTGGATACGGAGACGACCGGATTGGAGCCTGCTCAAGGACACCGCGTGATTGAAATCGGATGCGTCGAGGTGGTCGAACGCCGGCTGACAGGCAATAGCTTCCACCAGTACCTGCAGCCGGATCACGATATTGACCCAGGGGCGGTCGAAGTACACGGCATCACCAACGATTTCTTGGCGGACAAGCCACGCTTTGCCGATATTGTTGACGAGTTCATTGAGTATGTGGGGGGCGCCGAGTTGATTATTCACAACGCCCCGTTCGACGTAGGGTTTCTGAACAACGAATTGAAACTTGCGGGGCAGCCGCATCGGATAGACACCCTGTGCACGGTATTGGACACGCTGACGATGGCGCGACACCTCTATCCAGGCCAGAAAAACAGTCTCGACGCGTTGTGCCGACGTTACCAGATCGACAATTCGCAGCGCGACGTGCACGGAGCTCTGCTCGATGCGGAAATCCTGGCTGTCGTCTATCTTGCGATGACCGGCGGGCAAGTGACCTTGTCGCTGAGCGGTCAGCCGGATACGCGTCGATCCGAGTCGGGTGAGGTCGGAACCATTCGACGTTTGTCTCCCGATCGGCCCCGATTGCGGATGGTTGCGGCAGATGCAACCGAACTCGAGGCGCACTTGGCCTGCCTGCGAACCGTCGCGTCACGGAGTACGGACGGCGCGATCTGGGATCGTCTGGAGCTTGCCGAATCGTCCTTGAGTTCGCTGCCCGGTCAGACCGGTGAACGTGATCAATAGGAACCAGCCGGTATGGCAAAACTGTCGGCGTTGACCCACATGTGGGTGAGAATGCTGGCGGCGTAGCCGAGCGCGATGGCCGGTGTCCACCGCAAGTGGGAGAAAAAGGTATACCTGCCCCGTGCCTGGCCCATCAGGGCGACGCCCGCGGCTGAGCCGATGGACAGCATACTGCCACCGACCCCGGCAGTGAGCGTGACCAGCATCCACTGTCCCAGTGTCATGTCCGGTTCCATGGAGAGTACCGCAAACATAATGGGTATATTGTCGATAACGGAGGAAAGGATGCCGATCAGAATATTAGCTTCGGTCGCTCCCCACTGGCCATATATGACTTCAGAGATCATGCTCAGATACCCGATAAAGCCAAGGCCGCCAACGCACAGTACAACACCGTAAAAGAACAATAGCGTGTCCCATTCGGCGCGTGCGAGAGGTTTGAAGATATCGAATGGTTCGTCCTTGCCATCGACAGGCAACACGTCACCGACTTGGCCATAGTCCTGGCTGCCCTGGAGCGTCGGTACGTGGGTGATCTTGAGGTGGTACCCGTAGAACTTCAGATAGGCGAGGCCCGTCATCATGCCGAGCATCGGCGGAAGATGCAGGAAGTTGTGGAAGCTGACCGCAGTCACGATGGTGCACGCAAATAAGACTACGATCACGAGCGCGCCCCGCTTGAGGGGTCCCCGCTGGTCACTGGGACGGGGAGCACCGACGGGGATGGAGCGGTCCATAATCAGGGCCGGCACGGCGAAATTGACGACGGCTGGAATCAGGAGGTTGAAAAACGTCGTGAATTGAATAACGCCGTTTTGCCAGACCATCAGTGTCGTTATATCGCCGAACGGACTGAAGGCGCCTCCGGCATTGGAGGCGACCACGATGTTGATGGACGCCATGCTGACGAAGGTGGAGTTGTCCCGACCAACTGCGAGGACAACCGCGCACATGACGAGTGCCGTCGTGAGGTTATCGATCACCGGAGACAGCGAGAAAGCGATGGTGCCCGTTATCCAGAAAAGTGCGCGGTAGCTGAATCCTTTTCTTACTAGCCATGCGCGCAGCGCGTCGAAGACACGCCGCTCGTCCATAGCATTGACATAGGTCATGGCGGCCAGCAGGAACAGAAACAGTTCGGTGAATTCAAGCAGATTGTGTCTAAAGGCCTCTTCGGCGGCTGCGCCCATAGCTCGACTGCTGTATTCATAGGCAATCATCGCCCAGATGATTCCGGCGGCGAGCATTACCGGCTTGGATTTGCGTAGATGTGTAAACTCTTCGGCCATAACCAGCAAGTAAGCCACGGTGAAGAGGATCAACGACAGGTAGCCGCAGGTCTGGTGCGTCAGATCGAACTCGGCGACCGACCCGCTGGCCAGGGCGCAGGCGGGGAACATTGCGCCGGCGGTCAGGGTCCAGAGGTTATTCATGGTGGGGTGCCATGGCCGATAATGGCGCGGATTATATCGAGTTTGGCCATGACCGCCTATCCCTTGGGTTGGCCCGCGGACCTGTTTGGGCTACAATTCGAGCGTGTCTCCCACGCAAGCGTACGAATCGATGTTTAAGCCGCGGCTAACGATTTTTACAACGAATCCATGTGCAGCCTGTCAGTCCGCCAAGGTGTTGCTGGAGACTTGGGGGATCGCCTATCGTGACGTTCGGGTCGACGGGAATCGTGCGGGTCTGATGGAGATGGCACGTGTAGCGAGGGGAGCACGCACCGTTCCGCAGTTTGCGATCGACGGGTGCTGGATCGGCGGCTTGCCGGAGTTGAGGGAGTTGCATAGAGCAGGCGCGCTGGCTGATCTGGCCACCGGCGACGCGCCACCGGCGGTCGGCAACGAATCAGTGTGAAACGAGTTTGTTCAGAAGGGACTGATCGGCGGCTGAAATCGTCGTGATATGAAATCCGGTCCAGTATGTTCCGGAGTTATTGACGTCTTCACACCACAGGCTTTCGGCAGTTACTTCTATCCGGGCACCGTCGATACCTTCCGACACGAGCGGAATCAGGAGCCGGTACGATCGACCGGTTGACAGCGGCCGCGGACTTACCAGCATCAATCCCTCGGACGAAATGTTCGCCAACTGCCCCAGGATTTGCCCGCTCCCAACGTCACTGACATTCAGATTTTCCAGAATCTCCAGTCGAGGTTCGCGGCGCTGGTCAACGGACGTGTGTTTCGGTTGTGTCATCTTGAATTCCTTGGTCTAGAGAGAGTTCAGGCAGTTTCGGCGACTGACCGGTCCAGCATGCGGTGAATGGCACCGAGCGCCCGATCCATGAACGGTTTCTTGTCGTCTGGCAGAATTCGCGCCGAGCCTTCGGCGATCGCCTTGGCGAGTCGGGTTGTGGGAATGATGGCGGACTTTACTCCCATCTGGTCGACAAACATGAATTTCTGAGTGACCGTGCTGCGCCACGAGAGCTTGACGCGACTTGTTTTCCCCGTGGCATCGTCCCTGAACTCGAACCACGTCCCGAAGGGAATTGACTCCAGCTGTTTGAGCGCCTTGCGTTCGGCGTCGGACAGTTCCCCGGCAACTTCGAACGGCGCCGATTGCCGTGGCGGGGGGGGTGGAGTTTCGACGATGTCTGCAGGGTTCTCCGGCGCGCCGTCGACCAACAATTCGACCTGACCTCGTTCCAGTGCGAGCAGCATGGCTTCCTTTTCGGCGTGCTGCGTGGAGACCAGTGCGTTGCGCAGATCCCTCTGGAGTCCCTCGTGATCGCCGGCTCGTGCTCGTCGTTCGGTTTCATCCGACAGCGGACTGCTGCTTTCGACAATCCGCTTGGCCATTGCCACTGCCGCGGCCCAGACCTCGCTCTGATCCCCTTGCGTTTCCCGCAACAGGATAAAGGTGAGTTTGTCGCTCCAGAGTTTCGCGAGCAGATCGGAGGCGGGCTTGATGATCTTCTTGCCGGCGCACAGCGACTGGATTTCCTGTTGGGCGCGTGTGCGTGCGGTGAGCAGTTTTTCCTGGCCGTTGGCGGCCTCGTTCGTGCGTTTCTCCACCGTCTTCGAACGGTGTTTCAGGTCAGACACGGCGCCTTCGAACTCCTCCAGATAGGACTCGAAGACGCTGACATCGTCGTCGAAATCCATCAGGATATCGTCGATAACTTGGCGAATCTTGGGGAAGATTCCGGTTTCCGGGTGGCTCTCGTCGACCCAGCGGATGCCGGCCGAAATCATGCTGTTCAGCAGACTGCGTGCAGGATGGCGACTTTGCGTGAAAAAGCTCCGATCCAGTATGGCGACCTTCAGCATTGGGGTGTGCAGACGACTGAGCGCCGCCTTCACGACGTTCGGCAAATGTTCTTCCTTCAGCATGTATTCGAACAACATTCCGACCAGATCGATAACATCGGAGTCCGCGCTCGGCACCTTGCGGCGATCGACCGCGCCCAAGATTTTTTCGCGCTCTTCGGCCAGCGTCTGCTGCAGGGTATTGATGAGGTTCTCGTCTACCGTAATGTTTTCGATGTAATCAGTGCTGGAAAGTATCGTGTGACCGGCCCGGACGTGGTTTTGCATCTGGCTGATCGAGCCCATCAGCGAGCTGGCCGGCGCCAGCGCCGGCCCGGTTACCGAGCCTGCATTGCCTTTCACCATGCCGGGCCTGCCGCCCCTATTTTCGGCGCGCAGAGGCGCGGATTGCGGGCGCGCGACGGTCGCCGAACCGCCGCCTCCGGCAGAGTGGCGCCCTGCCAGTAACTGGCAGATCGTGCCGAAGACTTCCTCTCCGAGTTCGGACGGGGAGCCCGAATAGTCGCGGTCGGCGTCCCCCCGGTTGTCGCCGGAATTTCCGGGGTCTGCGGGGGCGGCGCCAACTGGTACGCTGGTGTTCGGATTCTTCTTGATTTGATACTTGAGATTTGGAAGTATGTTAGCCTGAACCAGAATCTTATTGTAATCACCGTACATTTCCGGCGTCTTCGCGATCACGAACTTGTCAAACAGGGTAATGATTACCAAGCGGACCTTGGTCTCCATTTCCAGGAGACGCAGGGCGCGCTGGAAAGCCTGAATGATCGCGATAGGCCCGGCGGGGATTTCGTCTTCTTCCATACTCGCGCCGTCCAGCATGACCGACAGACGGCACTTCAGGGCGTAGAGTTCGTCTTGAATGCGGCTGCTCAACTTGCCGAGCGCATTCTTCAGCGCGACATCCTCCTCCATGATGTCTGCATTGACCAGCGAGAAACTAATCTCCTGGTCCGTCTCGGGGCCCTTACCTTCGCTGGCAGGTGCCCATCGAGGAAATTCCTTGAAACTGCGGGCGATTTCCTCCCGGAAGCGGCGTTCCATCACGGTGCTTTTCTGTTGGACTTCGTTCATCGCCTCGAAAAACTGTGACTGGGCCGCGTTGCTCTGCGCTTTTTGGGCAAAGTCCAGTAGTGCGATGTCGGCGTTTTCGAACATCCGACCCATCGAGTGGGCCAGCCGGCCTTGAACCATATCGTGACAAGTTTCGAGTATTTTTCTGTAGCTAGGTGCTAGTGACATGTGTGTCCCAACCAGTAGTCAAGGAGGACTCTGAATCCCGACAAGTCCGTTTCGGTAGTTGTTGGCGTGTCATCGGCTTGGACGGCGGTTGTCTTTAGAGAACAGCAGCTTGCAGAGTGCCCGTCAGGCCGCCAGGACGTTGAGACCGGGTGCTGGCTTTCTAACGGATTGAAAACGCAACAATTATCAAAGCGTTCGATGAATCCCGCCCAGGATGCCCGGTAACCAGCGGGTAACGGCGGTGAGGCGCCATGTAAGCACGCTACGGTGTCCGTGGCCGGCGCCAGGCCGCCATAACAGCCCGGTGTCAACTGCCTCCGCGCCCGCGGCTATTTCACGTCGTGCCGTTCAGGCTCTGTGTGCCGACCGCACAAGTGTTCGAGGAACAGGGTGCTCCGATGTCACTGCTTAAGCCTGCCCCGTTTCACCCGAGTCCCGAAATACAAGTTGCACCGGGAATGTGCGTTCTTGAGTTGGTCCGGTTTCGGTCATGGAGCGTTCATTGAGGCCGGTCGAAAATTGGTTATACTCTTTTGGGGTCGGTTCTGGTTCCATTAGGCGAAAAAGGGGGTAGCCTGATGGCGCACGGGGGTTGCCGTGTTAGGGTAGTCGGGTGCGTTTCCCGGAAAATGGACGTCTGTGGGGTAGGCCAAAGCAACAATTATACAAGGATAGTCTTCGTGGAATCGTGTGGGTGAAATAGGTTCCTAAAAGTGCCCGTGACCCTTGTAAAACAGATGTTTCCGATGTTTGACGTGTTTTCGAAAACTGGCAATATTTCGCCATGGCCACTTCACGCATACGCAAGCGTCTACTCGACGCATATCGGTTTCCCGATTTTCGTCCACTCGAAGAGTTGCGCGGCATCTTCGGTGATCCCAAGGCGCCGGTCCTCACCCTCATTCGGCGCTCAAAAAAACGGTCTGCCATGCCTGCGGACGGACGCACTCGGGTTGGTACGACCGCAAGATGCGTCGGGTGCGCGATCTCTCCTGTGGCGATACGCGAGTTTATCTGGGGATCGAGGTCCGGCGTGTACGCTGCCGAAGCTGCAAGCGGGTGAGGTGCGAGCGACTCGACTTTCTGGCCGACAATCCGCTTTACACAAAGCGGTTTGCCCGGTTCGTCGGCCGCCGCTGCCGGGCGAGCACGATCCAGGATGTCGCCAAAGAACTGCACCTGGACTGGCATACTGTCAAGGCGCCGGACAAGCAGTACATGAAAGCGCAACTGGAGCGGGCCGGCACGCGCGCGTCCAAGGCCATCGGCATCGACGAGATCTCAATCCGCAAAGGCCACACCGATCGCATCGTGGTGAGCGACCTGATTCGGGGTCGGCCGATCAAGAGCGTCACGACACTCTTGGGCAATCTGCAGCAGGACGTATTCTATGTGCGAGGCACTGCACGTGCGGCGGATGCCGTGATTGATGCTTCCAGAAACGTGGAAGCCGCGCTGGAGGGCGGTACGCGCAGTTTCTCGTTCGTGACGTCCGGCCAGGTGACGGTGGATATCGACTGGCAGGAGACACAGAATGGAACCAACTATGACCACATCCGCTGCGCGCCATGGAGAGCGAAGCGAAGGCGCGTAGTCCGCGGTAGGCGTAGGCGCGGGCGTATGGCCGTAGTGGCGCGGGACCGAGAGGTCCCAAGCCGGCGGAGGGCGTATGCAAGCGCATCCGACACGCCGTCAAGCCATTTGCGGGAGTGCTGCGTAGCCAGCGCCGAGCGTGCGACGGTGTGGCGAAGCGGCACGGACGCAGGGCGGCCGGGGCACAATAGGCTGTCGTGACAAGCGAGGGCGAAACGGTGACTGGGATGTCCCGTTTCGCATCCTGAGCGTCACGACACACTTGAAGATCGGCGCCTCGGGTACTGCACCGACCTCGATCCCGTTCGCGCTCAATCCGTCCAATCCGTCGGTGCAGGGCATGCAGGCGTTCAATTCCGCTTCTGCACCATCGATTTAGATCGGATACAACGCTTCCACCCAGCGTTGGACGTTCACCAACTACACGGGCGGTGTGTTCAGCAATCCCTATTTCCTTATTTCATCGTCGAGCAACGTCTCGGGTTTGACGACCAGCGGGTTTACCGCCGCTGACGGCCCGCTGGCGCCGGTTCTGAACATGAACACCGGTTCAGGGTTTGTGGACACCACGCAAGCGGCGGGCCTGGCCGGCGCCATCGCCTGCAGCAGCGGGGTGGCCGCTGACTTTGACAACGACATGGATATGGACCTTTACCTCAATATGCAGGTCGGGTGTTCAGAATCTCGCCAATCGGCTGTATGAGAATCTGGGCAACGGCGTGTTCTCGCTGGTTCCGGGCGCGGGGGCGGCCGGCCCACAGGGAATCGCGATCGCGGATGGTGTTGGCACTGCTGACAGCGTGGTGGTTGCCGACTATAACGTCGATGGTTTCCCGGATCTGTTCGTCACCAACGGACTGAACCTGCGCCCGAAGGGATTTGGTGGTCCGGATGTGCTGTTCCGCAACCAGGGCAATGCAAACCATTGGATCGAGATCGACCTTGAGGGTACGACGTCGAATCGGGATGCGGTCGGTGCCCGCGTGCTGGCCACCGCCGGCGGCGTCACTCAATTGAGGGTGCAGAATGGAGGGTACCATCGCTGGTCACAGAATCAGATGCGTCTGCATTTCGGTCTGGGCAGCCATGCCAGGTTCAGCAAATACAGGTTACCTGGCCGAACGGGGGTGTGCAGACTCTTAACAACGTTGCGGCCGACCGGGTCATCCGCATCGTCGAAAATGGCGGCGGAGGGACGCCTTCGGCATGCGGTGAACCGACGTACAACCCGAACACGCAGACGGCGGCGCTGGTCTGGCAGGACTGTCCGGCGAACAGCTGGCATGCGCGGTTCATCGCCGGTGGGGGATTCACACGCTATCAGGGTTCAGTCGCGGCCGCACAGCCGTACACCAGCATTACGCCGGTCAGCATCGAAGGTACGGACGTCTTTGCCGCAACGGCAACTCCGCCGAATATCGATTTTGATCTCCGCGTTTCACCTTCCTGCTTGGACGGGTTCGACTTTACTCTGCCAGGCCGCGCATCGGCCTGTTTCGACCTGGTCGCTCCCGCGGGCACGCCGGTTCTTGTGGGTGCCGACAAGACCCCCATGCAACAGGCGTTCGACCTGCAAACCCTGCAGGCCTGTGGTTACACAGGGTGGTGGACCTTCGCCGTGTGGCCAGCCCGCCTATTCACCCGGTACCCAGTCGATCATCTATCTTTGGGAGGATTGCGCTTCGGGCGTCTGGAGCGCGCGATACAATGCCGGCAGTAGCTTTGTACGTTATACCGGGCAGATTGGGTCCAGCCAGCCGTTCTCCTCAGTCAGCGGCGTGGAGCTGGAGCAGGCGGATGTTGTGAATACCAGCAACCCGTCCAGCATCAGTTATAACCTGGGTATGCGATCCGGGCAGGACGGTATCGATTTCAAATTTCCGGCGAACGCCGACATCTACTTCGGCGTCGATGCGCCGGGCAATGCGAACATGGTGCTGGGTGTCGATAAGGTGCCGCTGCCGTTCAACCTTCGAACACTCGGCCCCTGTTAGTTAGGCAATTCACGCGCGACCACGGCGTGAGCGGATTCTCGACCGCCCACGCGCCACACGTGCGACGCATTCCTGAATTTGCTAGCCAGCACGCGCGCCTGAGCGATGGTGGCCTGGAACGCGCAGATGTGGAAGCCGGCTCTTGCCTGCGTCCGGTGCGATTCACCGGCAGCCACTTCATACAGCGTGGAGCAAGTTGTGCCAAGTTCGCCCTGGGGCGCGATCGCGGCCGAACCAAGAGCGGTTTCGCCGGCCTGGCGGCCAATCATTGCGCACATCAGACGATCAGCAGATCGTAGCCTATTTTCAGCGTCGTAGCGACGATAATCAGGGTGAGCAACCCGTGCAGATTGCGGTGCGGTACCCGCTGGCTGACGATACTCCCCAGCCGTGCTCCGACGATTACACCACCGACCAGAAACAGCGTTTCGACCCAGGGAATCTGACCCGTTCCGAGTCTGCCGAGCAAGACGCCGGATGACGACATGACGCCGACGGCCAGCGCGCTGCCGATGGTCACACGCGTGGGCAGGGCAAGGAAAACCAGCATCGCAGGTATATAGAGAAACGCGCCACCCTGACCGATGAAGCCGGACAGCGCACCGACGAGAACGCCCAGTCCCACCGCTCGCGGACGGGAAAAGACCGGTTGACCGGTTTCCTCGGGTTCGCGACGTCGCCGAACGACAAACATCAGGGCACCCGCCGTCGCGGCCATCGCCGCGAACGTGATCAACAACCAGGCTTCGGGAGCCTGTACCGACAGATGGGAAGTGACCAGTCCCGCGGTCGCCATGGGAACACCAACCGAGGTCGCCAGGGGCAGGCTGACCCGTTTGAATCGGTTGTGGCCGATGGCGCCGAACAGACCGCCGGCAAAACTCTGAACGGTCGTCATACCGGCCACCGCCTTCATACCCAGTATCGGCAGTCCGAACAGCGGCGGTACATAGAGCAGCAGCGGAACCATGATGATACCGCCGCCGAGACCGATCAGCCCCGACAGTACGCCGCCGAATATGCCGAGCCCGATCAACAGCAGGGCATAGGTCTCGCTCATGCCTGGACGGGGGCGAACTGGACGTAGCTTCGATCCGCCGCCCGCGGCACCACCTCTCCGACTATCGCTGCGTCGGCGCAGTCCATCTCCAGAAGGCGCTCGAGCACCGTGTCGGCGGCCCTGGCGGCGATTGCGATGAGCAGACCGCCATTGGTCTGCGGATCGGTATAGATCAGATGCCGGTCGATGTCTTCCGTGCCTTGGAATTCAATTCGTTCGTCGTAAGCCTGCATGTTGCGGTAGGCCGCGCCCGGGAAGTACCCCTCGCGCGAGAGCGGAAAAGCCGACGGCAGGATGCGCACGGCGCCGGTATCGATCTCGAAACATACGCCGGCTCCCTCGGCCATTTCCACCAGGTGGCCCGCCAGGCCGAAACCCGTGATGTCGGTCAGCGCATGGACCGTTGATTGCGACCCAAGCCAGGTGCCGGCACTGTTCAGATGCGTGATCGCCGCCACCAGCTCGCGATAGCCGCCCTCATCCAGTGCATTCGCGCGATAGGCGCTGGACAGGATGCCGGTGCCGAGTGCGTGGGTCAGGATGAGTTGATCGCCGGGTCGCGCGCCGGCGTTGGTCTTGACCCGCGTGGGATGTGCGACACCCACGACGGACAGTCCAAAGATCGGCTGCGGGTTAGTGATCGTGTGCCCGCCCGCCAGCGCCGTTCCGGCGGTGTGACAGGCTTCCATGCCGCCAGCGAGGATCCCGGTCAGGCGTTCATTGTCGAGTTTGTCGACCGGAAATCCGGCGATCGCGGTTGCCATGAGCGGCATACCGCCCATGGCATACACGTCACTGAGTGCGTTCGCCGCCGCCGAATAGCCATAAATGAAGGGATCGTCGACCAGCGGTGTCTGAAAATCATTGGTAAAGACCAGGGACTGGTGCTCGTTGATCGCGTAAATTGCAGCGTCATCGTTGTGCTCGGGTCCCACGGTCATCGCCGGGACTCCGCTGACGCGGGGTAAAGCCGAGAGAAGCTGGGAGAGCTGTGTGGGGTCGACCTTGCATCCGCACCCTCCACCGGTCGACAGACTGGTGAGATCCCTGTTTTGCGAATCCCGGGCATTCTGAAACAGATTCCGGAAGGTGAATTCCCTGATCGATGCGTGCATGGCACTGCTCCTCTGTCGTTATGCTGATGGCTTCCGAATTCACGTGCGGATTCATATAGATAGCATAAAGCTTTGTTTAGTAGCAAGTATGAACGAATTATGACGGCTTGTTTCTGGCCTACAGTCTTGAAATGTCACCAAAAAACGGAGCGTTAGGCAAACGGAACCGATGGATGGTGTGGCGGTGTACGCCCGTAGTGGGCGACGCTTTCCGGTGTCGTCGGTCAGGTCCAAAGAGCCTGTCCGAGTAATCTGTGCGCAACGGGGCGCGTAGGAAATCAAGGGCGGTTTTTCGATCAGTCGAGGAGAGTAGCGAGCGCCGTTTGACATAACGATTGGAAGCCTCGGCCGATTTCCCGCCGCCACAGCAACAGGCTTGCCCGGACGGGCACCTAATGAACGGTCGAGGGCTTCTTGCCGCTCTCCGGCGGCGGGCTCTTCTGCGGGTGACGTTCAATGCCCCAGGGACAGGCGGAAAGCCACTGATTCAAGGCGTCGAGCGGCAGGGGTTTGCAGACGTGATAGCCCTGAATCAAGTTGCAGCCCAGGGATTGCAGAGTTTGCAGCGTATCGCGGTTCTCGACACCTTCGGCGACCACTTTCAAACCCATCTGGTGCGCCATTTCGATCGTGGACCGGACAATGGTCAGGTCAGCGCTGTCACTGAGCATCCCCAATACGAAGGACCGGTCGATCTTGAGGACCGATACCGGAAACTTCTTGAGGTACGACAGGGACGAGAATCCGGTGCCGAAATCGTCGACCGCCAGCGTGATGCCGAAACTGGTAAGCCGCCGTGCCGTCGCGATGGCGCGCACCGTGTCGGCCATCATGGCGCTTTCGGTAATTTCAAATTCCAGGCGTTCGGCGCTCGCGCCGAGTTCATTCATCTGGCCCAGGACGTACTGCACGAAGTCCGGATCTTGAATATCCCAGACCGAAAGGTTGATGGCCACGTTCAGTCCCAACCCGCCTTTTTGCCAGTCGCGCGCCGTTTCCATGGCACTGTGCACCACCCACCGGGTCAGCGGTCGTATCAGGCCCGTGCGTTCGGCAAGCGCGATGAACTCCGCGGGACTGATATAGCCGTGCACCGGATGCTTCCAGCGCGCCAGCGCCTCGACGCCCGAAACGCGGTTGTTGGCAAGATCGATTTTTGGCTGATAGTGAAGTTCCAGCGCGTCGAGCTCGATCGCCGAACGCAGATCGTTTTCCAGTGCCAGCGCTCGCATGCTGTTCGGGTCCGTCGCCTCGTCGTAGAACGCCAGTTCGTTCTTCGCCTTTCCTTGTGACATGGCGATATCCGCGTGGCGCAGCAATAGATCCGCCGATTCCCCGTGTCTCGGATACAGTGCGACGCCGATCGAAATGCCCAAGGTCAGCCGATTCGACTTCAGCAGGAAGGGTCGGGCCATCGCGACCCGGACCTTGTTGGCGACGTGCTGGACTCGCTGCCCGGTCGACAGCGGCAGCAGTATCGCGAATTCATCGCCGCCCAGCCGGCTGACCGTGTCGCAGTCGCGAAGGGTCGACCTCAGGCGATGGGCAAACTCCTGGATCAGGATGTCACCCACCTCGTGCCCCAAGGTGTCGTTGATCTGCTTGAAGCGATTGATGTCGAGAACCATGACCGCCGTCTGGCCGCTGACCCGTCTGGCCTGAACAATGGCCTGGTCGAGGCGGTCTTCGAACAAGAGCCGGTTTGGCAGATCGGTCAGATGGTCGTGCAGCGACTGGTGAAGAATGACTGCCTGCTTCTCGTGAATTTCCGTGGTGTCGGCGATGGATCCCGAAAACCGCAGGACGCGGCCGCTGTCGTCCCTGGCGCAGCGGCCGCGGATGTGCAGCCAGGTTGGTTTCGCAGTCGACGTCCTGATCTGAAACTCCTCGTCGAAACGCAGGCTCTCGGGGTCGGCCAGGTAATTATTGATCGTGGCGGTCAGTTCCGCCTTGAACTGCGGCGCCATGTGTTCTGTCAGTATTGCCGGGAGGTTGCGCTGGCCGACATGAGTAACGCCCAGGAGATGCATCAGGCGGGGCGAAAGATACAGTTCGCCGTCGGGATGCCAATCGAAAATGCCGTCCTGCGTTCCGTCCACGGCCCGCTCAAAACGATCCGCCTGGTCGTCACTCAGACGTTTCAGACGGCGGGTGCGCACATACAGAAACGCAATCAGCAGCGCCGCAAGGGTCGAGCCGCATGACATCGCCGCCAACAGCGAGGTGACTTTGCGTTCCTGGGATATGCGCTCCTCAGTGCGACGCAGCATGAGCCCCGGGTCAAGTGCGGCGGCCGGAGTGTAGATTGCGACGTTATATTTGTCTTCGCCAAAATGGGCGATGAAGTCCTGCGTCTCGTCGGAGACCAGGAATTCCAGAAATTTTTCGGCAGCGCTCTGGTTGGCGCCGGGTACTTTCGCGGGATTCACGACGATGTAAGAGTAATAGTTGCGAAGAATCTTGTGATCGCGGAACAGCGGTACCAGTGTATTCTCGACCTGCTGCCGGTTCGCCAGATAGGTTCCCAGATCCGCGAAGGTGTACGCGCCGAACTCGGCGGAGGTGAGCAGCGTCGTGCGCGCACTCGATTCCGTCGTCCGGTAGGCGGGCCAGTCGGGTTCCACGCCGGCGATCGTCCAGAGGGACTGGAGACGCTGGTAGGTTCCGGAACGGTGGCCGGGCACGAAGAAGTCAACTTCCTTGTCCGCCAGGGTCCGCAACACCTCGATCGGGTCGCGCATTCGGGAAACTCCGAGCGGGTCGTCGGGTGGGCCCAGGATGGCGAACATGTTGTAAAAAATCGTCGTCCGGCTGAGTCCGAATCCTTCCTCAATGAACGCCCGCTCACCGTCGGGATGGTGGGTGATTATGACGTCCGCCTGACCCTGGCGGCCGAGGTCCAGCGTGACCAGTGCGCCCACCGGACGGTAGACGATCTTGATATCCGGGAATTTTTTGTTAAATCGCTCAGCCAGTTGCGTGGTGATCCCGGTCTCGTGGGCCGTATTGGCGACGAGCACGCGCAGGGTTTCCGCGGACGAGCCCATTGGGAAAAGGAAGATGGCCAACAAGGGCAATATGTACGAGCGGACGGCCAATTTGACTCCATTCGCGAAGTTGAAATTCCTGATCCGGTAGCGGCATGCGCGGGTATGCCTTAAATTTTTTCAGCGAAAACGAAGGGATAGCGGGCCTCGCCGTAGATCGGCGGCAAACTGGGCGGCTTACGCCGGTGGGCGCCCGGCAATTACCGATTTGCCACAAATCTGTAATAATCGAGCCCGGTCGTGGAATCGGAATTGTGCAAAGGAGGATCACAGCATGCTGCGTTCATCGTATTCCCTGTTACTGCTTCTTGTTTGTGGTGCGGTTCGTGCGGAGCCGCCGGCGGGCTACAAATTTCTCACGTACGACGAAGGGATCGAGGCCGCGCGCGAGATCGGCAAGCCGGTATTCGTATACGGCGGCCGTATCGGGTGCGGCTACTGCGAACGAAACAATAAGGAAACCTTTTCCGACCCGGCAGTCAAGAAAATGATGGAAGACCAGTATGTGCTGGTCTATCTCGACACCGAGAGTAGCGACCGGCTGACGTTGGAGACCGGGGAGCGTATATCGGAAATGCAGTATGCGCAACGCGCCAATCTTGTCGGCACCCCGTTCTTCGTGGTGCTGGACCCGCAGGGCCACGAGTTGACGCGTCTGTATGGCTACCAACCCAAGGATCACATCGTCGCATTCAATCGCTATGTGGACGAAGGACTCTACACAAAAGAAAGTTTCCATAAATACGCGACGGCGCTCAATCTCGAATGAGAAATAAGCGTGCAAGGAGCAGGACATGAAGGGACTTCGGATTTTCCTGGTCTGTGTGATGCTACCGTCCGTTGCGTGGGCGGGCTGGAACTTTACCGACGCGCGCGTGGTTGCAGAGGTGAAAGGTTCGCACGAGTGGTTGCAACTGCAATCCAGCGGGCGAAAAAATATCGCCGCCACGTCGAATCGGCTGGGTGTCGTTTACGCGCGCTATGACCGGCAGAAAGCCGAGGTATATCTCGCGACGACGCGGCTGAATCAGGAACAGGGCGATTTCGAGGTGGTGACCCTCAACGCTACCGATCGGCCGCACGATCCCTTGATACGTCCGAGCGCCGATCGATTCATTGTCGGATGGCTCGACGACAGAGGGGCCTGGTTGCGCACCGAGCAGGGTGCGTCCCTGTCCGAACCCTTGCTGGTCCAGGCGGGCAAGCTGGGCGAATTCACCTTTGCCGCGGACGCCGATCGCATTTACTGTTTCTGGACCGTACGCGACGGAGAGCGCTGGCGGCTGATGACGCGCACGCTGACGCTGTCCGGCGGCAAACCGGTGTTCTCGGATAGCGTGGCCGTGGCGCCGGTCGAAGCACAGTTCACCCAGCGCCAGCCCGCGGCCGCCGTCGCCGACGGCCGGATCGTCGTTGCCTGGCAGGATCGAAGCACGGGAACCAGTGTTCTGTACGCCGCTGTCTCGAATGACGGGTTGGCGTTCGGTGCGCCGGTGGCGGTCAACGAAACGATCGTGAAGTCCGCCGATTGGGGCAAAGGCTCGTCCGCCATCGAGGGGGTCTTCGCCACCAGCGCGGACAAGAAGCTGGTGCTCGCCTGGCTCGATAAACGGAGTTCCCGCGCGGGTTACAAAGTGTATGCCAGCGTCAACCGGTCGCTGGAACGAAACGAATGGAAACCCAATCGCAAGGTTCAGGACGAGTTAGGCGATTTCACGCCGCAGTGGAACGTTGCGCTGTCCGACAGCGCGACCGACCGGATTGTGGCGGCCTGGTCCGATTCACGGGAAGAGAACCCGGACATCTGGATTTCGGATTATCAGGGTGGTCTGTGGACGGAGGACGAACTGGTCGATGCCGCCGCGACCGGCAACAGTGAGACCGACCCGTCCCTGGTCATCGATGCAGACGATCATTTGCACATCGTCTGGCTGGTGACGGAAGAAAACAAGGGGCAACGGATCCTGTACGCGCGCGCATCGCGGTAGACGGCCTTGACTCTGCCACCGCCCGCGGTGCTGACAGGGCCCTTCCCGACGATTGTCGTTTCAGCCTTTCCAATAGCCGATTCTCTGTTTACTTTTGCCGTACAGAATTTCGATCGCCGGCTCTGTAGATAATGTCAATTTGGTGGGATTGGGGAATTTCAGACGGACTCACCCATTACATAACTAATAACATCATATAGTTACCACATATTATTGTTAATACAGTATTAGTTTATATAGCTTATGTGGGATTCAAACCGGCTGTTCAGTCGTCCGTCGGCGGGATCAACGCCTGCCCGCGCGCTGTGCACCTGACGACCGGGTGGAAGTCGCGACCCGTCACAGGGGAAACCGGCGAAGTGGGCAAGGCGCGCGTTGCGATCGCTGTGCAGCGTTACGGATTCGTGATCACTCTTTCTGTTGACCCTGCTTTCCATGCGGCACATACAGCTTGGTCAGCTTCCGGCGATTGAGGGCGCGGGCGATACCGTCAAGAATCATGTTGATCAGGAGTCCCACGCCGATGCTCAGCACGATGAAGTGCGCCTTCCAGAGGAAAACGTAAGCCGTCGCATAGCGGCCCGACCTGGCCAGATCGACTGCGGTCTGAAAATCAGCGATGTACTGGCCGGCTCTGGGCTGGGGCAGCCGGCTGTATTCGAACGAAGTCTTGTCGATCCAGAACCATAACAGCCATCCGGCGACAAACGCGATGATGATTCCTCTGGACACGCGAGTTGGGTCGTTCTCCGTCTATGTTCCCCTGATGCGAGCGGGTTGTCGCCTGCGTCCGTGGCGTGGTCGTTGCCGGGAAGTTCGGCGACAAACTGATCTCACTTGGGCGCGCCGCCGGACAGGGCCGGGGAAACGTTGATAAGGCTGCCGAATAGCCGTCAGATACCGCGCAGAATAATGGCAGAGCACCGCCGGCTTGACAAGCCCGCGGCGCCCGTCGGCGCCTAGACATCAGCCCGCATTCTTCATCGGCTTCCTGCTGAGACGGCGCCATGCCACGCGCTGCCAGGCGTTCATACAGCGCAGATCCGAGCGTCGTCTGATGGCTTAAATGCCTTCCCGCACGCGTTCGTGGTGATCCTGCGCGCCGGTGCTGTTGCTAAGGCGTGTTGTCCGGACGCGCGAACACCGGTCGGCGGATTGCGTGCAGGCAGCGGAGCAATCGCTCCGCTGACATGAGCGGTGCCATGAAGCCGATGAATGCTGCCTGACGCGTATGGGCGGGAATTCAGAAATTTCCGATTGATCGCTGACAACCCGGACTATATAGTCCAGTCAAGACCCGGGTAAATGGATTCAGCAGGCAACACCACCCGGCAAACAACCAGGGTAAAGGGACCTGCCGCACATGGTTGCATCCGGCGTATCGGAAGATACCGGCCTCGATAGCCTCGTTCTCGTTGCGCGTTACCACGGCGTGGCGTCCGACGCAGGCCAGCTCCGGCACCGGTTCGGACGTTCAGGCGAACCTTTCACAACGCGCCAGATTCTGCGCGCGGCCCATCATCTGGGTCTGAAAGCCCGGCTGGCGCACGGAAACTGGCAATCACTGGCCGCGACGCCGCTGCCGGCGCTGGTCCAACGTGTCGACGGACACTGGCTGGTGCTGGCAGGAGCCGACGGCGACCGGGTGCTGTCGCACGATCCGTTGGAAAAGCGGCCGGTGTCCCTTGTCCGCGATCTGTTCGAGCCGGCCTGGAACGGGCAGATGATCCTGCTGGCCCGGCGTGCAAGTGCCGGCGACAGCGGCGCGCGCTTTGGATTCCGCTGGTTCGTTCCCGCGTTGGTCAAGTATCGCAGGCTTTTTCTCGAAGTCCTGATTGCATCCTTCTTTCTGCAGCTCTTCGCGCTGATCACACCGCTGTTTTTCCAGGTGGTCGTCGACAAGGTACTTGTCCACAAGGGTCTGACCACGCTCGACGTGCTGGCGTTCGGATTGCTGGCGATGTCCCTGTTCGAGGTGGTGCTCGGAGGCCTGCGTACCTATGTCTTCTCACACACGACCAATCGCGTCGACGTGGAGCTCGGTGCCAGATTGTATCGCCACCTGCTCAGTCTGCCGATGAGTTATTTCGGCGCACGCCGTGTCGGCGATTCTGTCGCGCGTGTGCGGGAGCTGGAAAACATACGCAGCTTCATGACCGGTTCCGCCCTGACGCTGCTGATCGACCTGTTTTTCACCCTTGTGTTTCTGGCTGTCATGTACTGGTACAGCCCGCTGCTCACCTGCGTTGTAGGCGGGTCCCTGCCTGCGTACGCGCTGCTTTCAACGTTCGTTACGCCGGTCCTGCGCGCCCGGGTCAACGAGAAATTCAACCGTGGGGCGGAAAACCAGGCCTTTCTCGTGGAATCGATTCAAGGCGTGGAAACCCTCAAGGCAATGGCGGTCGAACCGCAGATGCAGTGCCGCTGGGAGGAGCAGCTCGCGGCCTACGTGCACGCCGGTTTCAGGGCTGCCAATCTGAATAATATCGCCAACCAGGCGGCCGGTCTGATCAACAAGGTCGTGGTGGTGGCGATTGTCTGGGCCGGCGCGCGGGCGGTGATCCGGGGCGAACTCAGCGTCGGACAACTGATCGCTTTCAACATGCTGGCGGCACGGGTCAGCGGTCCGGTACTTCGGCTCGTGCGGCTCTGGCAGGATTTTCAGCAGGCGGGTGTCTCGGTGAAGCGCCTGGGCGACATCCTCAATACGCCGGCTGAACCGGGTTATGACCGTTGCAGACTGTCCCTTCCGGATATCGCCGGCCGCATCCAGCTCGATCACGTCAGCTTCCGCTACCGTCCCGCCGGCCCCGGCATCCTCAGCGATGTCACGCTGGACATTCAGCCCGGTGAAGTGGTCGGAATCGTCGGGCGCTCCGGTTCCGGCAAGAGCACGCTGACCAAGCTGATCCAGCGGCTCTATGTGCCGGAGCACGGCCGCGTACTGATCGACGGCGTCGATATCGCCCAGGTGGACACCGCCTGGCTGCGCCGCCGTATCGGCGTGGTATTGCAGGACAACCTGCTGTTCAGCCGGAGCGTTCGCGAAAACATCGCGCTCGGCGATCCGGCCTTGCCGATGGAAAGCGTGACCGCCGCGGCGAGGCTGGCAGGCGCCCATGAGTTCATTCTGGAAATGCAGGAAGGCTACGACACGCGAGTGAGTGAGCACGGCGACAACCTCTCCGGCGGTCAGCGGCAGCGCATTGCCATCGCACGGGCGCTGGTCACCGATCCCCGCATTCTGATCTTCGACGAGGCGACCAGCGCCCTGGACTATGAATCGGAGCGTGTCATTCAGCAAAACACGGAGGCCATCTGCAGGAATCGCACGGTCATCATCATTGCACACCGCCTGACGACCGTTCGCGCCGCGCAGCGGATTCTGGTCATGGACAGGGGAAGGGTGATCGAGCAGGGTACGCACGACGAGCTGTTGAACCGGCGCTGTCAGTACGCGGCCTTGTACGCACTGCAAAACGGCCGGCCGGTGGAGGTGGTTCGGTGAGACGCGACCTCATCGAGTTTCTGCCCGCCGTGCTGGAAATCCAGGAAAGACCGCCGTCACCGGTGGGGCGGGCAGTCGCCTGGACCATCATGCTGTTGTTCGCGATCGCCGTGACCTGGGCGGCGATCGGCAGGATCGATATCGTTGCCACGGCCCAGGGCAGGATTGTGCCCGGTGACCGGGTCAAGGTGATACAGCCGATGGAAATCGGCAATGTCCGGGCGATTCGGGTCGCGGACGGGCAACGGGTCAAGGCGGGCGACGTACTGCTGGAACTCGACCACACCGCCAATGACGCCGATCTGGAGCGCCTGACCGGCGAACGCCTTTCCGCGCTGCTGGACCAGGCGAGATTCCGACAGCTGCTTCAACTGATGGAGGCTGCGCCGGATGGCCCGAATGTCACGCCAATTGCGCTCGACTATCGACTGCCGGCAGCGATCGGGCGGACCGTCCAGCCCGCCGTAGTCGAACTGCAAACCCGGTTGCTCAGGAGCGCCTGGGGCGAACATCGGGCGCGTGACGCGGCCTTGACGGGCACTTTGGAAAGCCGGCGCGCAGACTACGCGGCCACCCACGGGGAGATCGACAAACTCGAGGCGACACTGCCTCTGATCACGCGCCGCGCCGACGCGCTGAAGCAGCTCGTGGACAAGCAACTCGGGCCGGAACAGGCCTGGCTCGAGTTGGAGGAGAAGCGCATTACCCAACGCCAGAACCTGGCGGTGGCGAAAAGCCGCCTGCAACAGGCCGGCGCCTCCGTCCGCGAGGCCGAACAACAGCTCCAGGCGCTGGACGAGGAATTCAGACATCAAACGCTGACAAAGCTTTCCGACGTCGAGCGACGCATCGCGCAACTGGACCAGGAGACGATCAAGGCGCGGCGGCGCACCGGTCTGCAACGCCTCACCAGCCCGGTCGACGGTGTCGTACAGCAACTGGCCGTGCACACCATTGGCGGCGTCGTGACGCCGGCGCAGGAGTTGATGAAGATCGTGCCGGAGAACGAAACGCTGGAAGTTGAAGCCTGGGTGTTGAACAAGGACATCGGCTTTATCGAGGAAGGCCAGGACGCCGAGGTCAAGGTCGAAACCTTTCCCTTCACCAAGTACGGGACGATCGACGCCCAGGTGCTGGATGTATCCAACGACGCCGTCAACGATGAACGGCGGGGGTTGGTTTACGCCGCCCGGGTGCGGATGGTGCGATCCGTCATTCAGGTGGGCGAGAAACTCGTCAACCTGACACCTGGCATGGCGGTCACTGTCGAGGTCAAGACCGGCACGCGCCGGCTGATCGAGTTTGTGCTGAGTCCGCTGTTACGCTACAAGCGCGAGAGTCTGGGTGAACGGTAACGGTGTGCGCAAGGAGGAGTGTTGATGATCGGTTTGATGTTTATCGGGGCGTTTCTGCTGCTATTGCTGTTGGCCTGGCTGGCGGGCTGGTCGGGTGCGCGTCTTGCCAGGCGCCACGGAATCGCGGGTTGGAAGGGCGGGGTGCCGGCGTTCCTGGCGGTGATGCTGACTGGTGTTCTGGGACTGGATCCCGATGGAGATCATGTTTCGCTATGATTGTTCCAGTTACGCAGGGTTCACGCAATACCAGACGCTGGCGCAGTGGAAAGCGGCGAACCCGGGAGTGGCGGAAACGCTGGTGGCCTCGAACGACCTGAATTCGACGCACGAAGGTAATCGGGAGCGGTATCAGCTCAACCAGCGATTCGCCGTGGGACATCATCCGCACCGACCATTGGTTCCATATTCGGGAGCGGGAGGATCGCGTCGTCGATACGGCGACCGGATGCAGTGCTGGCGCGCTATGTGGATTTCGACACGGATATACCGGCGTTCGGTTTGGGCATAAAGCGACCGGGGGCGTACAAGCTTTGGATGATGAAGAGTTCGTGTGAACCTGGCCAAGTAATGGCTAACCAAGTGAAGTTCAACGGATACTATACCGCGATAAAAAAACTAGGGAGAAGAAACGATGGACTTTAGCCGGATATCTAGAGAAGCGGAACTATCTGAAGGAAGTTATGCAGACTTCAGGGCGGCGTTAAATCCGGATGGCAGTTACGATGCTGCAAAGGTGAAAATTGCCCTTGTGGCTGCTGGATTTTCAGCGGATCAAGCCGACGATTTCATCGACCCACTGGAAAGTAGCGCACCACCAGCCCGACGACTCAACCGGTTTCTCAGCGACCCTGTTCGAAAGTCTGGACAACCCGGGACACTACACATTTGCCATACGCGGCACCCGCGGTCTGACCGATCTCTTGTCCGCCGACTATTCAGGGATCTTTTCGCTTGGGTACGCCAGAGACCAGATCTATTCGCTGTACAACTATTTCATACGAGTGATTACGCCTGCCACCGAAACGGTCGGGCAATGGGTGGTGACGGGACTGACTGACGTGGACGGTCAACTCTCCGCAGTCTATGGATATGAGGATGCCGCCGCGCCCGGTCTGGGTCTGATCGTCGATGCCACGGGTCAGAATACCAACTTCGACGCCAGTGTGCAGGTCGCCGGTCACTCGCTGGGCGGCCACCTGGCGTTCGCGTTCAGCCGCCTGTTTCCCGACTGGACGGATGGCGTCTACACCTACAACGCGCCGGGCATTGCCGAGTCAGCGGCTGCCGACAACTTCTTCCGCTCGTTTGGCGGCGGCGGCGACTATCCGGTCAACCTCGCGCAACTGACGGCCAGTCTGGTGGGCGAGGCTGGCAGGGAGTTGATTGCGGGCTTCAACGGCGCGCCGGTGCCGGAACACTACGTGTTCATCGAAGACCAGGGTTTGCCCGGCCCGGGGAATTCGTCGGGCAACCACAGCATCTCGGCGCTCACCGATGCCCTGGCCGTCTACAACCTGTTCGGCACGCTCGACCCGAGTCTCAGCCTTGAGCAGATCAAGCCATTTTTGCAGCTGGCGTCGAACAAGAACAACGAAAGCCTGGAAGCCGCGGTCGACGCGCTCGGCGATCTGTTCGGTGTCGGCACAAAGGTGGGCATTGGCGATCGAGACGCACTCTACACACGAATTCAGGCCATCGAGAGCAATCTCTTCTACCAGCAGGCCGGTGGCTTGGTGGATCTGGTGGCGACGGAGACCCTTTCGGATGCGGCCGCGCTGGATAATTCTGACGGGCTGGCGTATCGCTACGCCCTGGAGCACCTCAACGCCTTTGCGATCACCGGCGACGACGGGCTCTATGCCGCACGTAACGCCAATGGTGAGTTGGATGCCGCTCGGTTCACGGAAGCCTACCTGGCCGATCGCGCAGCGTTCCTGGACCTCAAGAATCGGCTGTATGCACAGGACGGGGACCTGCTGACGAACGCGGGCGAGGACGTTCGCTACGAAGACCCTGCGTTGACGTTGGAACAATACAAGATCACGCCAGGGCGCTCCTCGCAACCGCCGCGCCTGGTGATCTTCGATTCCGATGAAGCCAATGCGGCACTGGATGGCGATGTCCAAGGCGACAGCCTGTATGGGCGCGGGGGAGACGATGTCCTGCGGGGCAAAGACGGCAGCGACTACCTCGAAGGCGGCGAAGGCGATGACACCCTCGAAGGCGGGGCCGACGACGACACCCTGCGCGGCGGCCGGGGTGACGACACCTACCGCTATCAGACCGGTGACGGCACCGATACCCTATTCGATACGGATGGTGCGAATACCCTTCAGGTCAACGGCCTCACATTGAGCGGCGGCGAACGCATCGCCGGCGAGCGCTGGCGCGACGATGCTCAGGGAACCGAATACCAGCTCGTGACCACAACCTCGGGCACGCAGACGATGACGATCTTTCAGGACGGTGCCGGCCAGATCCTGCGCATCGAGGACTACCGCCCGGAGAACTACGGGCTCACCTTTTCCGAAGGGCAGTCACTGGTTCCGCCGGCCACGACACGCACCCTCGTCGGCGACTATCTGGCGATGGAGTTCCCCAGCCCGGTCGGGCCCACCAACAGGAAAGACGAATTGGGTAACTATATCCTGGACCTCACCAGGCCGCAGGTGCGCGACGATACCCTATATGGCAGCGAAGGCAGCGATCAGATACTGCCGGGTGAAGGCGACGACGGTGTCTACGCGCGCGGTGGCGACGATCTGATCGACGGCGGTCCCGGTCAGGACGGCCTGTCCGGCGAGGGGGGCAACGACACCGTCATCGGCGGTCCGGACGGCGATCTGCTGTTCGGCAGTGCCGGCGACGACCGTGTTTACGCCGACGACGTGCAGACGATCGCCGATGCCCTTGGCGCAAGTCAGGCGACGTTCCGGAAAGGCGATCTGCTCTCCGGCAACGCCGGCAATGACAAACTGCTCGGCAACGCCGCCGACGATACCCTGTTCGGCGGCGAGGGCCGCGATCTGATGATCGGTTCGGCGGGCAGCGACAACCTGGTCGGGGACCTGAAGCTGACGGCGAGCAATGTGTACGCCTGGTCGGCGGCCAGATCGATTCACTCGGGTCCGGCCGGCACCGTCTACGAGCTGATCTACGACAACATGGAGTTCGACACCTCGGCGGACGGCGACAGCGACGTTCTGTTCGGCGGTTTCGGCGAGGACTGGCTGTTCGGCCAGGCCGGCGACGACGTGCTCGACGGCGGCGAAGACGCCGATGCGCTGCTCGGCGGCAGCGGAAAGGATACGCTGCTCGGCGGCGCCGGTGATGACATCCTGGTCGGCGATGCCGGCACGACCGATGTCGGCACGATCACGCACGGGGCCGATTACCTGGACGGCGGCGCCGGTAACGACTATCTACAAGGCGACGGTGGCGCCGACCGGCTGTACGGCGGCGACGACGCCGATGAACTCCACGGCAACGACGACAACGACAGGCTCTTTGGCGAACAGGGCGCCGATCATCTGTTCGGCGGCGCCGGCGACGATGCGCTCGACGGCGGTACGGAAGACGATTGGCTGCAGGGTGACGACGGCAAGGATCAGTTGTACGGACAGGCCGGCGTGGACATTCTGCTGGGCGGTGCCGGCGACGACACACTCTACGGTGGCGCCGACGGCGATACGCTGCAAGGCGGTGCCGGCGGGGACAAATTGCATGGCGACGCCGGTGACGACCATCTGTTCGGCGAGGACGGCAACGATGTGCTCTCGGGTGGCGCCGGGTTGGACGAACTGCGTGGCGACGCCGGCGACGACACCCTCGTCGGCGGCGACGGTAATGACCTGCTCGACGGCGGCGACGGCGCGGATACGCTGACCGGCGGGTCCGGCAACGATCGCTACCAGGCGGACGACGACGACACACTGGTGTTCGGTCCCGGCGCGGGTGACGACCTCGTGGTGATGGCGGGTACCGGCGGTCGGTTGGTGTTCGAGGGCGTGTCGGTCGCCGCGCTGAAAGTCAGCTATGCGACCGACGCCGCCGGCGCGTTCCACCTCCGTCTGTCCTGCGCGGGTTCCAGTGTCGACATCGAGGATGGCCACATCGCCGGCGGACGCACCTACGTGTTCGACGATAGCGTATTGAGCCACGCGGACGTCATGCGCCTGGCGCCGACGCTGAACACGCCTGGAACGGACAACGACGACCCCATCGCCGGCAGCGACAACGGCGACGCGATCGCCGGCGGCCTTGGTAACGACCGGCTGGCCGGTCAGGGGGGTAATGACACTCTGATCGGCGGCCCCGGTGACGACGAACTCGATGGCGGGTCGGGCGACGATGTGCTTTCGGGCGGTCCGGGTAACAACGTCTACCGCGTGGACAGTGCCGGCGACGCGGTGGTCGAATACAGCGGCGAAGGCTTCGACACCGTCCAGGCCGCGGTCAGCTACACCCTGGGCGCCGACCTCGAAGGGCTGGAGCTGACTGGCCGGCGCGATACGGACGGCGCGGGCAATGCCCTGAATAACGAAATCCGCGGCAATAGCGCGGCCAATACCCTGTATGGTGAGGCGGGACAGGATCTCGTCGCCGGCCGTGACGGGGACGACAGGCTGTACGGCGGCCCGGGCGATGATCAGGTGTTTGGCGATGCCGGACAGGATCGCCTGGTCGGCGAATCCGGCAACGACACCCTGTTCGGTGGTCTCGGCGACGATACCTACGTCTTCAACCTTGGTGACGGTCAGGACGTCGTCATCGACCCGGATGGCGACAATGTCGTCGAGTTCGGCGCCGGTGTCGGCTCGGGTGACCTGCGGGTCGAGCGCTATCAGAGTCTGGACGGCAGCCACTATCTCGAGGTCGGTTACGGCGACCAGGGTGACAGTATCGTTATCCGCAACGGATCGGGTGGAGCGATCGGCACGTTCCGCTTTGCCGACGGCACCGCGCTGGCACCAACGGAACTGCTGGCGGGCAACCCGCTCCCGCTCAATCTGCTCGGCAGCGACTACGCTGATCAAATTACCGGCACCGACAGCGACGATATTGTGCAGGCCCTGGCCGGTGATGACGTCGTCGACGGCGGGCTTGGGGATGACGTGCTGCTGGGCGGGGCCGGTAATGACAGCCTCTCCGGTGGGCCCGGCGCGGACGAGCTGGACGGCGGCCGCGGAAATGATCTGCTGGAAGGCGGCGAGGGCGCCGACCGCTATCGGGTCTATTGGGGAATGGGTCGCGACACCATCGCGGATGCCGGCCCGCAGAACAATGTGATCGTGCTGTCTGCGGGTACCTCGGTCGACGACCTGGACGTGCGGCAGGACGGCGACGACCTGAGGGTTTCACTGAAAGGTTCGCAGGACCAGATGACCCTTCAGAACTTCAGCGCCAACAGTGCGACCTGGCGGCTCGAAGACGCGTCGGGTACGACGCTCGACCTGAATACCCTTATTGCAAATGGCAGCGGCGCGGATTTCATCGCCAACAGTATCCAGGCGTTCAGGGATACCGCCCGCGCGGCCTACTTCGACGGCCTGATTCAACAGAACTTCAGCGTGACCGCGGACAATGAGCTGGAGTCGACCGTTCTTTCGGGCAACGCCGCCAACGTCTATGTCAACCACTACGTCGAGCGCTACAGCGAACAGGCGTTCGCCAGCGACGCTGCCTGGATCGAACGGAACACCGCCGCCTGGGCATCGGTCACGACGCTCGATGCGCAGGCGAGCTCGACGGCCGCCGAATCGACGGTGGTGCCCGGAACCGGCGGCTTCGCCGGTGGCGCGGGGTCGGCCCAATACCTGCCCTTGACCCAGGATCGAAGTATCAGTATCGCGGACGAGAGTTCGGTGTTCTTCGTGTCCGGAGCGGGCGACGGTCTGGAACCCGACGCGCCGCTCACCGACCCGCTGTCGAACCGCCGCACCGGCGTCTGGATTCTGGACGAGACCGCGACCGCCGCGGCGGCCGGCCAGGGCGTCGGGTTCGTGAGTTCCGTTCGTCGGGAATACACGCAGACAACGGACGTGATGCTCGAAGAGATTCATGGCGGCGGCTCGGACAACACCATCCTGGTCAACGGCTATGGCGTCGTGGACGCCGGTGCCGGCAACGATACACTGATCGCCGAGGATTTCTCGACGCGATTCCAGTCGTGGGAGGATCTCGGTTTCGAATACGGCGCCGTGCTGTACGGAAACGACGGGGACGATGTCCTGCGGGGCGGCAGCTTCAGCGACCTGCTCATCGGCGGCGAAGGCGACGACTACCTGGACGGCGCCGGCGGCGAGGATCGCTATCTGGTCACGGCGAACGGAACCGGCATGGACGTCGTCTACGATTCCGGCACGCTACCGTACCTGGTGCAGGATGAGGTGTTCCCCAATGGGTTTACGGACTACCTGAAATGGTATTACCGGGCGGTGCAGGGATCCAAGATCGAGGATCTGTTCCCGTTGGATTACGGTTCGCTCCCGCCGGCTATCAACGTCAACGACTATCAGGCGTTGCACGATCTGGTCGATGCCGGCGTCATCAAGAAGGATAGCGTCGAGTTCGAAAGTGGGATAACGCAAGCCGACCTGACCGTCACCTGGGGCGAGTTGGCGCTGAACGTCAGCGATCCATACAACGGCCGCGAGTCGATCGGCGTGCACCGGACGCTGGACATCGCACTGCCGGACGGTCACGGTGTCCGCATCGTGATTCCACATACGTTCAATATTCGGGACGGCAGCTTCGAGCCGGGCGAGTTGGACGAACTGCGTCATGAAGTCCCGCGCCACGCACTGGAAATCGGCCGCGGACTCGGCCTGGGCATCGAGGAATTTCGGTTCGCCGACGGAAGTGTCCTGTCGATGCTGGACATGATCGGGCTGGCGGGACCCACGCCGACGTTCGATCCGCAGAACAGTGACAACGCCCTGGTGGGCACGGATCTCAATGACACGATCGACGGCGCCGGTGGCAACGATGTCATCGAAGGACGCGCCGGCAGCGACCGCCTGCGTGGCGGTCCGGGCGATGACACGCTGAACGGCGGCGATGGCTCCGATGTGTATGAGTTCAATCGCGGTGACGGCGTCGACACGATCGTCGACCTGAACAGCGACAGGGATTCGAACTACCTCTTTCTCGGGCCCGGCATCACCCCTGGCGACCTGGTCGTCGAGCGCGACGCAGGCGGTGTTACGCTCAGGTTCGGGGACGGCGCGGACGCGGTACACCTGGTGTCCGCCGACACGGCGTCGGGAGACGCCGGCCAGGTGATCGAAGCGCTGGTGTTCTACGATGAGCAAAACGGCGATCCGGTCATCGATCAGTCGGGAAATTTCCTCGGTACCGGCAGCATTGTCGCACTGGGCGGGATACTGCCTCCGGTCGTCAATCGGTTCGACGGCACGGCCGATGACGACAGCCTCTCCGGAACGGTCGACAACAACGTCATCGCTGCGGGCGGCGGAAACGATACGGTGGACGGGTTGGCGGGCGACGATCAGTTGGCCGGCGGCGCCGGTGACGACAACCTCAACGGAAACGGTGGAATGGATCGGTTAGCCGGTGGCGAAGGCAGCGACCAACTGACCGGTGGCGCGGACGACGACCGGCTGGAGGGCGGGCCGGGCGCCGATACACTTTCGGGCAACGCCGGAAACGATAGTCTGTACGGCGGCGAAGGTGCGGATACGCTCAATGGCGGTCAGGACGACGACCTGCTCTTCGGCGGCGCTGACGATGACAGGCTCGACGGTTATGCGGGCAACGACCAGTTGTGGGGTGAGGCAGGTGACGATCTGCTGAACGGGCACAGCGGCAGCGATCTGCTGTACGGCGGTGACGGCGATGACCAACTGACGGGCGGAAACGACGACGACCAGCTTTTCGGAGGAACCGGCGCCGATGTCCTTGAAGGCAATGCGGGCGACGACCGCATGCAGGGCGACGCAGGCAACGACTACCTGCGCGGCGGCCTTGGCGACGACCAACTCGACGGCGGGGCCGACGACGACGTGCTGGAGGGTTCCGGCGGCGCCGACGTGCTGGCCGGCGGTGAAGGCAACGATATCCTGAGCGGCCAGAGCGGCAGCGATTTTCTCATGGGCGCGGCGGGTGACGATCAGTTGTCCGGAGGCAGCGATGATGACCGGTTGGCTGGCGGTCCGGGCGCCGACCTGCTGGACGGCAACGACGGAAGCGACCTGCTGTACGGCGATGACGGCGCGGACACGCTGAGCGGCGGGCTTGGAGACGACGAACTGTTCGGCGGCGCGGGCGCGGACAGTCTTCTGGGTTTTGCAGGCGACGATCTGCTGTTCGGCGATCTGGGTGACGACGTGCTGAAAGGCCACGCAGGCAACGACACCCTCGTGGGCGGTGCCGGAAATGACGACCTGTACGGCGGCGCCGATGACGATTTCATCGCCGGCGACGCGGGTGACGACGCATTGCGGGGCCATGCCGGCAACGACATCCTGAACGGTGACGCCGGCAATGACTCGCTGTGGGGCGGCACTGGCGACGATGTGCTTGCCGGTGGCGCCGGAAACGATCTCCTGGACGGGGGGCGGGGGTCCGATCTCTATCGGTTCGCGCGCGGCGACGCCGGCGACACGCTCATCGATGTCGATGCCGATCCGAACCGCGACGCGCTGGAGTTCGCTGCCGGCATAGACCACGATCAACTCTGGTTCACCCAGGTCAACGACCATCTTCAGGTACAGATTATTGGTACCACCGACAGCCTGACCATACAGAACTGGTATCGCGGAACGGAACGCCAGATCGAGGAATTCGACGCCGGCGACGGCCTGATACTTCTCAACAGCCAGGTGGACCAACTGGTGCAGGCCATGGCGGCCTTCACGCCACCGGCCAGCGGCGAGCTGGAATTATCGGTGGATCTCCACGATCAGCTCGATGCCGTGCTTGCGGCGAACTGGCACTAGAGCCCGATACCCGGGCGACAGGTCACAAGGGAAATCAGCGTGGCGGAATTTCGCACGGACGACGAGAAGGGATGGTGGGCGGTACTGGGATTGAACCAGTGACCCCTGCCGTGTGAAGGCAGTGCTCTCCCGCTGAGCTAACCGCCCGGAGCCAGAGCAGGATTCTATAGTCTGGCGCGGAAGCGGTCAAACCCGCCGGGCTTTGGTAAGATCGCAGGTTCCCTGATTGCCAGACGAAACCGCCATGTCCGTCCGCACCCGTTTTGCACCCAGTCCCACCGGCTATCTGCACATCGGTGGTGCCCGCACCGCGCTGTTTTCCTGGCTCTATGCGCGCAGGCACGGCGGCAGCTTCATCCTGCGCATCGAGGACACCGACCTGGAGCGGTCGACGCCGGAATCGGTCAACGCGATTCTGGAGAGCATGACCTGGCTGGGGCTGGACTACGACGAGGGGCCGTTCTATCAGACCCACCGGTTCGACAAGTACCGCGACATCACTCAGAACCTGGTCGATACCGGCCATGCCTACCGCTGCTATTGCAGCAAGGACCGCCTCGAACAGCTTAGGGCCGAGCAGATGGCGCGCAAGGAAAAACCGCGTTACGACGGGCATTGCCGGCACCTGACCCGGCCGCCGTCGCCCGACGCGCCTTATGTGATCCGCTTTCGCAATCCCGATGAGGGCGAAGTGGTGGTCGACGACCGGATCCGCGGCACGGTCCGGTTCAGCAACGCCGAACTGGATGACCTGATCATCGCGCGCAGCGACGGTTCGCCGACGTACAATCTGACAGTGGTGGTCGACGATGCGGAAATGCGAATTACCCACGTCATCCGCGGCGACGATCATCTGAACAATACGCCGCGGCAGATCAATATCCTGAGGGCGCTCGGTCACGAGCCGCCGGCGTACGCACACGTGCCGATGATTCTGGGACCCGACGGCAAACGTCTGTCGAAGCGCCACGGCGCGGTCAACGTCATGCAGTACCGCGACGACGGCTACCTGCCGGAGGCGCTGATCAACTACCTGGTGCGGCTCGGCTGGTCGCACGGCGACCAGGAGATATTCGCGCTCGAGGAGATGATCGAGCTGTTCGACGTGACCGAAGTCAACCGGGCGCCCTCCGCGTTCAATCCGGAGAAACTGCTGTGGCTGAATCAGCACTATATCAAGACCAGCAAGCCGGCCCACATCAACCGCTATCTGAGCCACCACCTGGGTGTGCTCGAAGTGGACCCGGCACCGCCGCCGCCGCTGGAGGACGTGATCGCGATCCAGCAGGAACGCGCGAAGACCCTGGTCGAGATGGCCCGCAACAGTCTGTTCTTCTACCGCGATTTCGACCGGTTCGACGAAGCGGCCGCGCAAAAGAATCTGACGCCGGACACGGGCCCGGTGTTGGCCGCGCTGCGCGCGGCGCTGGCCGATCTCGAACCCTGGAGCCCGGAGACGATTCACGCCGCGGTCTCTGCGGTGGCGGACCGGTTCGACATCAAACTGGGTAAGGTGGCGCAACCGCTGCGCGTGGCCGTCTCCGGCGGGGCGGTGTCGCCGCCGATCGACCAGACCGTCCACCTGGTCGGACGGGAGCGCAGTATTCGACGCATAGACAAGGCCTTAGCCTACGTCGCCGCGCGCGACGCCGGGGCTTGATTGTTGACAGAAGCCAGGCCGTGTCTTAAAGTTCGCCCTTCGCTTTTCGGGGCTATAGCTCAGCTGGGAGAGCGCTTGCATGGCATGCAAGAGGTCGGCGGTTCGATCCCGCCTAGCTCCACCAGATTTGACGAGCCGTATCCAGCAACTTTCCCTGCGTGATCGCTTGGCCGAGCGGGTGGGCCGGCACAGGGTCTGGGCCGGCATCCTGCTGATCGCCGCCGGGCTGTTGGGCCGGTTTACCGCGATGTTTCGCGACGCCGACAGTCTTGCGGTCAACCTGCTGGTGCTGGTGCTGCTCGGATTCCTGGTGCCGTCGATCGGCACTCTGGTGTCACAGCGCTTCGTCAATCGCAACGCAGACTAGGTTTTCGTCCCCATCGTCTAGAGGCCTAGGACACCGCCCTTTCACGGCGGTAACAGGGGTTCGACTCCCCTTGGGGACGCCATAATAATCAATAAGTTATAGATATAATCGTCGCAGCTTTCTGAATGCGGGTAATTAGCGGGTAACTTATTCGGAACTCCATCTCTTACTAGGGAAACCCTGACGCCATGGAGAAAGGCTTCTTTTATCTCACCGGTCCCGCTCATCTATTTGAAAAGCTTCGGTGGGAATACGAAAATCTCGCGTGCCATCCCGGCAACGCGTGGCACGCGTTTAATTTCTTCGTCACCGCGGAGCACATGGCCGACTGGACAGGCCGCAAAGATCTGAAAGTTACTGAGCCACTGCTTGCGCTGTGTTCTCATATCGCCAATGGTGGAAAACACTTTGAAGCGACCAGTGCGAGACATGAGTCGGTCGCTTCGGCAAAGCACGATGGCATATACGAACCTGGCGTCTATGAAGAAGGTGTGTACGAGGAACATCTGCAAATAAAATTAACGCCACAGGAGACCCAAAAGCTCGGCTTCACCACTATCGATGCCGTATCCCTCGCGAAGCTAATTCTTGGGCACTGGGAGAAGCTACGGCAAAGTTAGGGGATGCAAGCCGCCATGCTCATCCTCACCCGCCGGGTCGGCGAAACCATCGTTATCCAGCTAACCACCGGTGAGCTAGTTCGGGTGTCTGTTCAGAGCGTGAAGGGCAGCAGGTCTGAGTCGGGACGGTGGCACCGGCGAGCTTCCCGGCGATCCGCGCGCCCGTCCGACAACGAGGAGCGCTTCGCGCTACCTTGATGCCGATTACTCCGAGCTGGTAAGTGTAGCAGCAGGACCCCTTCCGGGGCGGGCACACGGGCGCGGGGGGGGCGCGCGAAGCGGCCGACACGGGAGATCATTCCCTCCGATCGATTTGCCTAGCCCAATGTATGATTATCCCCACACGGAGAGCAGTAGCTCACGAATAGAAATATCATCCAGACACCCGACGGAAAATTGACGAATGGTGTTCACCGCCGGGATTTTGATAATAATCTATTTTATTTCAGTCATATAATATGGTTAAACCGTCTTGCTCGCTGCTTACTTGACTTTCTTCCGGAAAAATATCCGTCAGGTGATATTGAGTTTACTGCATTGCTGCCGTAACTTGACACTACATATGGTGTCACATGTCATATGAATCTGAGTTTAACAGCGTCGTCCAGGTGCTCGAGTCGTCAACGGCAAACATCCGCTGTGCTGAATTGGTGGAGATGCTCGAACGCTTAGGGTTCGATGTTCGGGATGGAGCGAGGGGTGGCCATAAAATTTTCGTTCACGACCGAATCGCCGGGTTCCACTCCGGTACCTTTAACTGTGGCCACGGGAAGAATCCGGAGATAAAGCCTGTTTACGTGAGGAAGATTCTCAGGCTCTTAGCCAAGCATAAAAACGACATAGTTGGCATTGCCTGATTAGGAGAAGACAAATGATCAATGCTCATGCCTACAACATAACGATTCGCTTCGGCAATTTTGAAGGCGAAGATTGCTTTGAGGCGCGAGTTAAGGAACTGCCCGACATTGCGGAGTACGCGGATACCTATGACGAGGCCTATCTACTTGCCATTGACGCAATCAATACAACCGCTCTGATCTATGGAGAGAAGAATCGTGAGATGCCGCAACCGCATATTGTTGCGGACGATTATAGCGGACGGATCACGCTGCGTTTGCCTGCAAGTCTGCATCGCGCCTTGGTGGAGGCATCCGAAGGCGAGGGTGTAAGCCTCAATTACTACATCGTTAACGTTGTTTCTTATTTCTCTGGATTTGCAATGGCATCGAACCGAGGCTCTTTTAGCATGAGCTGGCGCACAGTTGGAGACGTTGTCACGCCCGTGTCAGGACTGCATCTCTCGCGAAGAGTATTGCAAACCAGTCAGATTCAGCGAAAGGTGGTTCCCTACAAGAGGGCCGGGACTGATTAGTATGGTGAATTCTGAACTTCTGCAAAAGGCAATCGATTGCCTTGCGATCAACGATGTATACCAAGTTGCATCTAGCGCCCGAGTGTCCGGGGACTTTGATCCCAGAATATCAGCTGATTCGCTAGTGCTCCAAAACAAGCATATTGTGGAGCACAGTGAAGTAATAGAACTAAAGGATAGTGATAGTGATGCATATATCTTTCGGGTGTATATCGAATTAGGTGCTCGGTGGATACCCCCGAGCGCCAAAGATGATGAGATAGTCGATGAGGACGACCAAGCCATAATGGCGTTGATTGAGGCCACATTCGTTGCTGAGTATATGCTAAGCAGCATTCCAGAGAACGAGGCTTTGAACGCGTTCGCGCTGAACAATGCGAGTTACCATGTGTGGCCGTATTGGCGCGAATATCTTATGAACCAGTGTCTGAGAATGAATCTCCCAAAGGTCATTGTCCCTATAACACAGTTTGCAAGGAATGCCGACCACGACGCTGTTGAGGAAAGCGCCACGACCGTCGAAAGACCGGGTGAAAATTAGATTCTCAGTTCGAAGCAATAGAATCATCGCAAACCCATGGCTCCGGCGTACTCCTGCTTGATTGACATGGTTACATAGATACATATCCTTTCACCGGTACGGCTGCGCTCGACGGCAAACCCGCTGGCTAACGACGCTATGCCTCCTACACCAGTCTCAGGCATGCTAGCTCAAGAAACGGCGGAATCCGCGCGCCAACCGCGCCTTTGCCACGCGCAGCGGCGAGCAGAATGCGGCGTAGGAAAGGTGCAGGCGTTTGGCATTCTGTTTGCGCGAGTCCCGCCCCAAGTATTCCAGCTTCACGACAATGCGCAGGTGCCCGGGTAGCGCAGCGACAGCGGCGTCAATGGCTTCGGCGGTGTCATTGCCGGGGGTCATCCGCGGTCCGTGTCGTGGCCGTATCGCGGCGCCTGTCGGCCCCAGATCGATCACGCGGCCCAGCAGGGTTGTCCTGTTGAAGCCCAACCCGTTGTCCGCCGACAGAATCGCCCAGCGCGCCCAACAAAGCAGCGCGTCGTCAACCGACACACTCATCCCAGGGCTTCGGTCCTTCGCCGGCCTGCTCAACCTGCCGGCCGGCCACTTGCTTGTGAACCCTCGAACTCGGCGCCACGCGCAACTTGACGGCCAGACTCGACGCCCGTGCCAGTACGCGGTCGTGCATCGCCAGCAGGCGGTCAAGGTGTTTCTGGCCGTCGGTGTCGCGCGCCCACACCAGGTCAAACCGTTGGATTTCTCCGCGCAGGGCGCCGGCCAAAGTGATCGACGCGGCGTATTCAATCAGCAGCGCGTGCGCCTCTGGGCCGATCCAGGCGCCGGCAGGCGAGCGCATAACCGTTTCCCAGATACCGGCTTCCGCGGGTGTCAGCTCGGGCGGCGGCGGCGCTGGCTTGCGTTGCAGCAGCAGCACCGGGCGGGTTATCAAATCTTCGCTTGAAGGCTTGCCTCGTTTTTGCATAATCAGCCCCTTTGTTTGTCCGCGATGGGCGTGTTTAACTCAGTGATTGTTACCCGGCGGTTCCCCGAAACGCGATCTCTCGCGATTGTCCCGGCATTACCCCTTCAGACACCACCTCCGCCCCCGAAGGGGCGCGCAGGATCGAGGTGGGGCCGGCCACGCGCGCCATGAATACGCGCCGCAGGCTCTGCGAGGTTTTTGATCAGGCGCCACTCTCGCAGTAACGCGCCGCCGGGGGGAGGTAGCCCGGCATTATCGTCAGGACGTGCCGACCAGTACGGCAAACGGCGACTTGACCGTAGCACTGCCGAGATCATGCACGTTGATATCATGACGCATGGTGCCTTTCACCCCGACCTGATCGAGTTCAAAGTAGCGGTCAGTGGACAGCGCCATACGGATATCGCGGCGGCTGCCCAAGGTACAGGCTTGCTGCAAGTTGCCGAAGCCGATCAGCGGGGCACCGTTGTACGTCGCCGCCGCGTCGTCGGGATATACGTCCGTGACGATAATGCGGTAGCCGAGAAATATAGGACTTATCGCGTTGGCCAAATTCTCGGCCGTGTTGCCGCCGCCCGAAATTCTGATCGCGTTGAACACCAGTTCGAGCGCAACCGGACTGCATACGAACGCGCTGTTGCGTTTGGCGTAGGTGGGAATTGCAGCCATCAGCCGGAGTATGTCGTCGGCGTCAATTTCGCCGAGCGTATCATGGCCGGTCGCGGCCGCGACTGCTGCCATGCCGTGATCGCCGTCGATGGCCTTGACGTTGACGCCGACAATGCCGCCGCTCGCCTGACCGCCGTCGCCGGTAAAGCCCACCACGTCTTCTTTGTACGCAAATGCTAGCGCCGTTTCCTGCGCCAGCGTGTCGGCCATGTCGACGATGGCGTCTTCGCTGATTTCCGAACTCATGCGCGTCAGCACCATCAGCTTTTTTGCGACCAACTGCACGTTGTCCCATGCGCTATCCGACTCGGTGCCTTCCACGCCTTCCCCGGTGTAGTAAGCCGTCAATCCGCCGGTGCGACGCGGGATATTGGTGGTATCCGAACCCATCGGCACGACGCGCGCCAGGCGCCGGAACGCTCCATATTCATTGACCAAGCGGATAATCGTCGCGCTGAATTCCTCCGGGACCAACACGCCGCCCGCGCTATTGGTGCCGGCGGAGTGCGCCATGCGGATCGACGCTTCGACATCAAAGCCGCCCGACTCACGGCACCAGCGGATGGCCCGTTCGTCGCCCAGCAACGTCGCGCGGATGAATTGGCCGGAGCGATAGGCCGACGCCTCGCCTGCGCGGGTGTTGTCGAACGCCTTCAGGCGCATGCCGCCAGCGGGGATTAGCGCGGTCGGCCGCTCATCGTCGAAACCATCAAGCGGTTCCGGCCGACCGCGGCGCAGCGCATCGTCGCGCAGGGTTTTCATGCTCGCGCCTTCTGCGCGCTCGGCGACGGCGATTTCGTCGCCCAACCTGTCGACGGCGGCCATGCGCTGGTCAAACGACTCGCGCTCGGCGGGTGTCATCTCGCGGCCGGTAGAATCGTCCAGAAGCCGCTCGGCCGAAGTGAACGCTCTCTTGCGCTCGGCTTTCAAGGCGGCAATGTCGGTGTACGTCGGCCGGGGGGCCATGAAAATGCGATTATGATTGAAAGCGTACATGTGTCTTTACCTCACGCTTGGGCTGTGTGAGGTGTTTTTCTGGACACGCCACCACAGCCCGAATAATTAAACGGGTCTGTGGCCGCGTGGTGCGCTTCCCGGCAGGGGCCTGAAGCGGCGAGTGGCCTGCGAAACGCCTGTCGTACCAGCGGGCACGAAGACGATCCCAATACTGTATATAATGCCAGCAGCCTCTTAAATGCGCAAGTCTCATTGCCGAGGAATCCGCGACAGCGCGCGCTCCACTGCGCGATCAGCGACGCAATGAAAGCTCAAGGGGTCGAGCCGGTACAGCTTCCACGGACCGCCGCGAATGGATGTCGCGCCCGTCGTGGCGTGCCAGCAATACATAAGTGCCAGCTCGGCGACGGGGTGGTAGACCAGCGTTTCGGCACAGGCAGCGCAGATTTCTGCCGGTATCTCGGGTAGGCGGACTTCAAATTCATTGTCGGTCATTGGGGCAGATACCCCTCAACGGTACGCAGCATGGCGTACGTGTCTGCTTCGGTCGGGCTAATACCCTCGTACCAAAGGCATTGGCTGCCGTCCAGGACCGCGACGGCCGAACAGCGCCGGCAGAAGTACGTGCCGCGCGGATCACTGCGCCGCCGGTCTGCGACTGGCACGCGACAGGTGGGGCAGATCGCGGATTCTGTGATGGTCATTGGATGAAAGGTTGTGTTGATCATGTCAATTGCTCCGGTTGGGTGAGGGGGGATCCATTGGAATTTCTGAAAGTTTCAACTGCCTGCACAAAGAAATTGATGTCCGGGTGGTTACCCGCATGTCGATGGTGGCCTTTGACACGCCATTGGGGGGGTGCTCATACCCGCGCCACGGCCAGCCGGCCAGCCTTCAGCGTCAGGCCATTCGGCAGTCGCAACGTCACCAGCGCCGGGTCGTCGATCACTTCGAGCGGCGGTGTCGGCCAGCCAATGACTGTCACCAGGTCGCCAATGCGCAGCGCGTAGCGCGCCAGCGGGTCGTCGGCTGTGGTGCTCACAATTCACCATCCCGCGCCTTCCGGTAGGCATTAGATCGCCTTGCGCCAGTTGCGCCAGTTGCGCCAGTTGCCGGTAACTTGCGCAAGCCGCGGACTGGCGGCGCCAGTTGCGCCGGTTCCTGCGGTGGGGTGTGGGGTATGGCGCAGCGCGCAGACTGGCGCAAAACCCAGCGTTCCCTCGTGTGCCGCGCCGGGGTGGTGAATGTCTCAATCTCAATTTCGCCCGCCCGCTGTAGCCGGGTGATCGCATCCCAAAAGCGCGCTTTCCCAGCCTTGGTACGCAGCGCCTTGGGGAACTCGGGGAACGTCGTCAGAATGTGAAAGGTGGTAGCCGCACCCGCCCGCCCCGTGGGAACGTCAGCGCCCGCCGCTATCGCCGCCGCTATCGCTGCCAGGACAGCGGCAGCGTCGCTTGCCGCGTTGTCCGTGGTAGCGCCGGCCGTCGCCGGCATCAGCACCCCGTCGTCTGTCCAGTGCAGCGGGACCGGATCAATCCGCCGGCTCAGGTTTGCTTTTTCGTGCCGCAGCTCGACGCGCCCGTCCGATTCGTCCGCCAGCGCCAGGCGCGAGCGCGCGCTGTTATGCCAGGCGGTGCTCCCGCTGTAGCTGTTACCGGCAGCGCCGTATTTTGCGGAATTCTTGTCTATATGCGCGAGCAGCAGCACAGCCGCGTCATGCTCGCGGGCGATGCTGGTCAGCCCTGCCATGAACCCGCGCACCAGGCGCCGGTCGTTCTCGCCTGCGGCGTAGGCGTCGGATGCATTGTCGACGACCACCAGCCCGTGCCCCGCGGCCAGCCTGCGCAGATCGTCAAAGGCGGGCGTCAACACCAGGCGGCGCGCGCCGTACTCGGCGGCCTCGTGCGCGAGACAGGCGTCCGTGCCGTCGGCAATGGTAACGGCCGACTCAATGGCGTCGACGGGCAGATCATACGCGGCGACGATACGCCGCAGTCGAAGCCGCACCAGGTCGGCAGGGTCTTCGAGCGTAACATACAGGCTTCGGCACGAGATCACGGGTAACCCTGCCCATGCCCGCCCGGCGGCGCAATGTGCGGCCAGCACCAGCGCCAGCAGCGACTTGCCGCTGCCGCCGTGCCCGCCCAGCAGCGTAACGTAGCCACGCGGTATGGTCGGCTCTACGACGTAGCGCGGCGGCGCTATGTGTCCGCTCAGGTCGGTGTCGACGACGCGCAGCGCCCCGGCCTCAGCGTTTCCGCCGTGCTCATACGCGCGTTTAACCTTCTCAACGGCGAGCGCGGCGTCGAATGCCGGGTCGCAGTTTGCGGCGGCCTGCCGTACCAGTACCTCGGCCTCGGCTTGTGTGCAGCGCCGGGCCTGTAAGCTGCACGCGTATCTAAACAAGGCGTCGTCGCGCTGGCCTTCCGGCACGCCATTGAGCACGGACTCCCGGTCAAAGGATTTCGCGGCGCCGTTCGGCTTGTTTTTGCCGTTAATGAGCAACTTTCTCAGGCCGTCCGGCAGCGGCGCGATTGGCTCGCTGTTCAGCCATTCATATGCGCCTGCCGACGTGGTCGAAGGCGCGCCGACGACATAGCCGCCATCGCCGCGAATGTCGATGCCGGGAAGCAGCGCCGCGCGATTCTTGATCTCGCTGCCGGGGTGCTGAAAAACAAGGTGCCAACCATCGCTCGGCGTGCGCTGCATCAACGTCAGCAGCGGCCCATGCTCGGCCTGTAGCGACTTGAAGCTTGCAGCGCCGGCCTGATCATTCTTCACGTCAACGTCGATCACGACAAGTCCGCTCGCTTTGCCTGTCGCGATTGCGACGTTTGCCGACGGCCAGCGGCGCCACCATTCCGTGATCTGATCGGGGTCGATGCTGGCGTCCCTGAGCCCGTGAGTGGTTGGCGGCGTCTTCTCGCCGGGCCGGCAGGGAAAAACCGGCCAACCGCGCCGAGCGTATTCAAGGGCCGCGTGCACGGTCTCGCTCACGCCAGTGCTGCCGCTTGCGCGCGCCGTGCGGCTTCTGTCAACGCCGAGCGGCGGGTATGCTCGATGGCGTCGCGGATTTTCGCGGCGTGCGTGCGTGGCGGGCGGTGGTGGTTCCGCGCGGCGGCGACGATCTGCTCGGCTGTCGCCTTCACGCGGCGGCGCCGGCTTGGCGGGTGCGCTCCTCGGCTTCCCGCGCGAGGATATATTCGCGGATCGCGTCGTCAGAGACGTAATGCCTGCGGCCAACATGAAAAGTCCGCAGCCTGCCGGCGGCGATTTCCCGGTAAATCGTTGGGCGCGACAGGCCCATTACTTCGACGGCGCCGGAAATCGTGTAAGAGGCGTTGTGTAGCATGCTGTCCCCCAGAGTCTTGTGGATCGTAGGGGGACGGTACAACGGCGCCGCCGAACCGGCGAGCAAAAACCTAGTGACAAAAATAGAGCGGGGTTATCCGAGCGGCCTATCCAGCCAAGGCGCGAGCTTGTCCTTGTGCCGGTTCCAGTGCCTTACGACAGTACGCTCCTTGAGCCCGCGAAGCTCAGCGACGCAGGCGATTGCCGCCTCGTATTTCCAGCCTTGCCGCCGCAAACTGAGAAAGAGGGAAGCCGTCGCAAAGGTGTTGTCAGTTGGCCTGCAGCGCTTCCCTGCCGGCGCGGGCCCGAACCTGAATAGCCAGCAGTCCAGTGTCGGACTGTAGGTCGCGATTACCTCGCTTCCACTGGCAACCTCGAAGGTCAATCGCGCTTTCGGATTACTCACGCGGTATCCGCTTCTGCTTGAGCTGCCGAATGTTGTCATCGCCAGCCCCAAAGGCCGGCAGGTTGGCGCGGATCATATCGGCGACAAAACTTGGCGCCAGGTGCGCGTAATGGCGCTCCGTCGCGCGTGTGTCGGCATGGCCCATCGCCGTTGCAATAACTTGCAGCGGCACACCACGCAAGGCGAGCAGGGAGCCGTAGGTGTGCCGCAAAATATGGAAAGAGGCGGGCGGGTCGATCCCGGCGCGTTCGCAGGCTTGGCGCAGCGGCCGGGTGTAGACATTCTTGGTCCACGGCTCCCGGTTGGCGCGGGCGAACAGCCGTGCGGTTCCTTTCTTGCCCGCCGACGCCCGTTCCATGAATCGCTGGCCTTCGTCGGTCAGCGGGACATGGCGGGGCTTTCCTCCCTTCGATTCGCGCACGGTGACGGTGCCGCCGTCGGCGTCATAGTCATTGGCCTGCATGTTCGCCAGCTCGCCAAACCGGCAGCCGGTGAGCAGGGCACCGCGCACCAGCGTGCGCAGGTCGTCGCCGCAGGCATTCATCAGGCGCGTGCATTCATCCTCGGACAGGTGGCGTATCTTCGGAGCATCGACGCCGCGAAACGGCTTCACGCGCCGCCAGGCGTCCGCAGAGCGCACGCGCCCGTGCTCATAGGCATGGTTCAGCGCGGCCTTGAGCACTGTCAGAATGCGATTAGCAGTCGCTTTGCGCTTGCGCATGGCGTCGCGGTCGTTGGGATCGACTTCGCGGGTCTTCGCTTTCCCTCGGGTGCGCGCCGGTGCGGTAGCCAGCTTTTCAAGCCATCGCTGAATATCGCGGGCGGTCAGTGCCTCGACTGGCCGATTCTCGAAGGCGGGGAGAATGTGCGCGTCGGCGCTCGCCTTGGTCTGGTCGGCGCTCTTGCCGTGCAGGCGGTGTGCGCGCAGGTAATCGTCCATCGCGTCGCCTACCGTGTAGGTGCCGGCGATGGTCGGCTTTTCATCGGGAGCGGCATCGCTCAATTCCAGCGCGCGGCGGTGCGCCTGCCTGTAGTCGAGAACGGCCGCCCCGTCGGCGTCCTTGGTGTCGTCGGCAATCCCGATGCGCATCTTGACGTACCGGCTGCCGTGCCGCTTGCGCGCCCACCAGGTGCCGCCACGACGGCCACGACGATAGCCAATCGCCAAGCCTTCATGGATGGTTTGCCAGTTGATGTCTTCGGTCTGCGGGAGCCGCAGCCGGCCGTCGCGGCTTTGTAGGGAAGGGGATCGGGTAACACGGGGCATAGCGATTCCTCGTTGCAATCAGGATTCCGGATTGCCGCTTTCACGCACGGCGGCGACTGTTTCCGGGTAATCCCGGGTAACATACCTGACGAGACGCCGGGATACAAGCTGAAACAACAGAAGACTAAGCTATTGATCTAGAAAGGATAGAATGAGACAAACAGATACACCGAGAAACGCAGTCATTGCCCTTTCACGGCGGTAACAGGGGTTCGACTCCCCTTGGGGACGCCATACAAACATAACTCATTGTACTTGCGTTATTTAATGCGTATTGGGCGGCGGCGCTATCCACCATCCATGACGGTTTCGCTGATTCATTGCAATCGCTCAGCGTCTCTTGCCAGCGTCTGCCCAAAGTCCGGTCGCTCAGTCCTGATAAGTACCACCACCTAGGGTGCTTGACGTTATATAACATCAAGCGTCACGATTGCCTCCTGTTCATGGGGCTCAGGGACAGGGAGACCGAAAAGATCTGGCGTGGCGGGGTATCGCGGCGTGTACGCATGGATATCCAGAAGATCGCCGGACGCAAAGTGCGCCCGCCGGCCGCCGGCCCCAGGGTTCCCCGGTTGACTCAGGTGCAGGGTGAGCGCGGCCCGGTAGAAACATTCCATGAAAGCGATCCAACAGGTCCTGACCAATCAGCGGTTGCGCTCCGAAACCGCCTGGAGCCTGCTGGCTCTCGATAATGCCCCGGTGGCCTTGGGTTTGTTGCAGATCCATCTGTCGGAAAAGGAACGACGCCTTCCCCATTCGATTCTGCTGGAGCGACTGCGCCGCGATCTGGAACAGCTTCGCACGCAGGGTATGGATCTGCCGCAACCACCCGAGAGCTATCTGTCGAACTGGCTGAGATCCGGATTCCTGATACGCTCGTTCCAGTCGGGGGCCAGCGAGGAGGAGTACGAACTCAGCGCGTCGGCGGTGCGCGCCATTCAATTCATCCTGGGTGTGCAGGAGCGGCGTAGCTTTGCGACCGAGAGCCGCTTGTCGCTGGTGATCGGGCAGTTTCAACAATTGGCCGAACAGACCGAGACCGACCCCGAGGCACGCATCGAAACACTGCTGCGGGAGCGTGCGCGGATCGATGCCAAGATCGAGGCGATACGCGGTGGCCGGTTGGAGGCGCTGCCCGAGGCGCGCGCGCTGGAAAGAGCCCGCGAGGTGATCGTGCTGGCGCAGGAACTGGCCGCCGACTTTCGCAGCGTGCGGGAACAGTTTCAGGCGCTCAACCGTGATCTGAGGGAGCAGATCGTCGAGAATGAAGGAAGCCGTGGAGAAGTGCTGCAGAAGGTCTTTTCCGGGGTGGACGTGATCGCCGAGAGCGATGCCGGCAAGACCTTCCGCGCCTTCTGGCGCCTGTTGACCGATCCGGAGCAGACGCTGGCGTTTGAAACGGCCCTGGACCAGGTGTTATCGCGGGAGTTCGCTCGATCGCTGGATCGGCGCGAACGGCGCTTCCTGATGCAGTTGACGCGCTTGCTGCTGGACAATGGCGGCGAGGTTCACGAGGTCTTCCAGCATTTTGCCCGTGGGCTGAAACAGTTCGTACAGAGCCGCGCCTATCGGGAACAGCGGCGCCTCGGCCGGTTGCTGGCGCAGGCACAAAGGCGGGCGATCGCCGCGAAGGAGCGGCTCCGGCCCACCGACGACATTGGTCAGTGCCTCGTGCTGACCAGCGCCAAGCTGCGCTCGCTCGCCCAGTGGCAGCTTCATGATCCGAGTGTCGATCGTGTCGACACCGGCGTCGCCGCCGCGCAGCAGGCGGAGATTTCATTGGCTATGATCGGAGACCTGCTGGCCCAATCTGAGATCGACTTCCGTCGCCTGCGCGAACAGCTTGCACAGATCTTGGAGCGTCGGCCGCAGGTTTCGATCGCGGACGTGCTGGAAATCTATCCGGCCGAACAGGGATTGGGCTCGGTGGTGGGTCTGCTGGCGCTGGGCGTACGCGAGGGAATCGTCTCGGAACAGCGCGAGCGGGTCTGCTGGATGGGCTTGGACGGTGAGGAGCGCTGCGCCAGGATCCCGCGCGTCTATTTCATCAAGGGACGGGGATATGCACGGGCCGGATGACCTGGAAGATACCGCGCCTTTCGAACCGGAGCCGGCAACCGGCGAGGCGCTCTACCCCGGTGACGTCGGCCAGTTGCCGCTCGAGGCGCGCCGCCTGCTGGTTCAACTCCTGTCGGGGCCGTCCCTGGACGGACGGCGCCACGGCCGGCTGTGGCCCGCAATGTTGCGCTACCGGGAATTGATTCGGTCCCGTCTTGCGGATCTGTTCCTGGAGCTTGTGCTGGACGCGGATACGCAGGTCGCCTTCGTGCGCCAGGCCGATACCGGCGAACTCGAGGCACCGATCCTGTTGCGCCGCACCCGTCTCACCTTCCTCGATTCGGCACTGCTGCTCTATCTGCGACAACTCCTGGCGGACGCGGATCTCCGTGGCGAGCGGGCTGTGGTATCGACCCTGGAGATGGTGGAGCAGCTTCAGCTCTACGAACAGAACCTCAACACCGATCATGCCGGGTTCGAGAAACGCATCCACCATGCAATCGACAAGGCCAAGAAGAACAGCCTGCTCGGCGCAATACGCGGGACCGACGATCGCTACGAGATTTCACCGACGCTCAAGCTGCTGTTCAGCGCGGAGCAGATCGCCGCGCTGACCCGGAGTTACAGCGATGCCCGCACGGATATCCCGCCTGCGACGGAGAAGCTGCGGGAGAACCGACAGGAATGACGGCGCAGTCCGATTTCTTCACTGACACGGAGGCGCTGCAACGCAGCCAGCAGTTCCGCATGCGTCGCCTGCAGGTTTACAATTGGGGCACCTTTTCCGATCTTCACGATATCGCCATCGCCGACAAGGGGTTCCTGTTTGTAGGGCGTTCCGGTTCCGGAAAGTCCACCCTGCTCGACGCCCTGGCCGCCCTGCTGGTTCCGCCGCAATGGCTGGTGTTCAACGCGGCGGCCAGGGAAGGCGAGCGCAATCGCCGGGACCGCAACCTGGTCTCCTATATTCGCGGGGCCTGGGGTGATCAGAAGGACAGCGGCTCCGGCGAGATTACGGCGCAGTTCCTGCGCAAAGGCACCACCTGGTCGGCGCTTGCCCTGACGTTTGCCAACGGTGAGGGGCGGCATGTCACCCTGGTGCAGCTCTACTGGCTGCGTGGGGCGAGCGCCGCCACCACCGATGTCAGACGACACTACCTGATTGCCGAACGCCCCTTCGCTATCGCCGACGAACTGCGCGATTTCGATTTGGATGTGCGCGGGCTCAAGCATCGCCTCGCCAACGTCGAGCACTTTGACACTACCTTCCGGCCTTATGGTGAACGTTTCCGGCGCCTTGTAAATATCGAATCCGAGATGGCGCTGAAGCTGCTGCACAAGACGCAGTCGGCCAAGAATCTCGGCGATCTCAACGAATTTCTGCGTCAGTTCATGCTGGACGAGCCCGAGTCGTTTGCAGCGGCGGATCGCCTGGTGGCCGAGTTCGCCGAACTCGATACCGCGCACCAGGCGGTGGTCACCGCCCGCCGCCAGGTGGAGACGCTGGCTCCGGCGCGGCAGGCGTACGAACGCGTCCAGGCGATCGAACAGGACATCCGCGATCACGATCTGCTGCTGGCCGGAATCGATGGCTACTGCGACAGGGTGCGGGCCGACCTGTTGGCGCAGAAGCTCGATGAACTCGCCACCCGGGACCAGGGGCTCGCGGGCGAGCAGGCCCAGCGACAGGAAGAACTGGCGCGCCTCAAGGATGTGCTGGCGACGCTCGAGGCTGAGCATCGTCAATTGGGCGGCGATCGCATCGAGGGCTTGGAACGGAGCAAGGCCGATGCGGAAAGGCAGCGCGACGAGCGCCTCAGGCACCGCGGCCAGGTGGAGGGTGCCTGCCGGATGCTGGGATGGAGTGTCCCCGACAACGCCCATGTTTTCAGCGAACGGCTTGGGGAGGCGCGCAACATCGTCGAGGCCTGGCGCGGCGGACAGGACGAGGCCGAGACCCGCCGCGATGAATTGCGGGACCGAAAGAGCGAGGCGGAAACCGAGTTTGCCGAAGTGCGCAGGGAAATCGACGCCATGCAACGCCAGCCGTCGAACATCCCCGCCCACATGCTGGAGCTGCGCCGCGGCATTGCCGAGGCGCTCGGCTATGCCGAAGCGGATCTTCCCTTTATCGGCGAGCTGATCCAGGTGAAGGAGGAAGCCGCGCCATGGCGCGGCGCGATCGAGCGCCTGTTGCATGGGTTTGCGCTTTCGTTGCTGGTGGACGAGCGCCGCTACACTGCCGTTTCAGGCTATGTCGATGACACCCACCTGGGCAGGCGGCTGATCTACTATCGTGTGGGCGGCGATGTCCATAGCGTTGCGGTCCCGTCCGGCAGGCAGTCGTTGCTGCATAAACTGGAACGCAAGGAGACGAGCTATCTGCCGTGGCTGGAGTCGGAACTCGCGCGGCGTTTCGACTATGCCTGTGTCGACAACCTGCGCGACTTTCGCCAGGAGAAACGCGCCATCACGCTCAAGGGCCAGATCCGCCACGGACCGGACCGGCACGAGAAGGATGACCGCACCGCCATCGGTGACCAGCGGCACTGGGTGCTCGGCTTCGGCAATCGCGAGAAGCTCGTCCTCTATAGGCAACGCGCACAGGAACTGGGGCTTGCCATCGGCGGGTTCGACCGGCAACTGACCGCGCTCAGGAACGAACGCGAGCTGCAACGGACCCGGGTCGAGGCCTGCATGGCACTGGTCAACCTGAGCTGGCGCGAGATCGACGTTGCGAGCAGCCTGGATACGATCCAATCCATCGACCGGCAACTGCGCGAGCTGCGCGACGGCAATCGTCAGCTCAAGAGCCTGGGTGAACGCATCGACCGGCAGCGCGCTCTTGTGGAGGTTGCCGGCGAGGCATTGCGCAAGGTGGAGGTGGACAGGCGACAACTCGCTAACGAACTGGACGCGCTTCGGCGGACGCAACACGAGCTTGAGCAAAGGCTCCAGCGCCTCATCCAACCCATGCCACGCCATCAGGGGATGCTGGAGGAACGGTTCAAGGCAAAAGGTGCGCTTACCCTGGGCAACCTGGATGATCGGCGCCGCGAGGTGGAGCGGGGTGTCAACGAGGCGCTGAAGAGCCAACGCGACGAGCGCAACGCCTGCATCAAGAAGGTCGAAAACGCCTTCGCCGACTTCAAGCGCGAATGGCCGCAGGAAGGCGCCGATTTCGATGCGGCAGTGGAAGCCGCGCGCGATTTTCTCGCGTTGTTGCAGCGCCTGGAGCGTGACGGTTTGCCGCGCCACGAACAACGTTTCTTCGACATGCTCAAGGAGCAGAGCGCGGAAAACCTGGCAGCCCTGAATGCCCATGTCTTGCAGGCGCGCAAGGAGATCCACGCCCGTATGGAGCTGGTGAACGAGGGGCTGTCGGACGCCGAGTTCAATCCCGGCACCCATCTGCAGATCGCGGTGACCGATCGTCATCTGCCCGACGTGCGCGAATTCCGCGAGCAGGTGAACCGGATTCTCAGCCACGCCTGGCAGATGGATCGGGCAAGCGCCGAAGAGCGCTTCCTGATCCTGCGAGCGTTGGTGCAAAAGCTCGGCGGCCAGGAGCCCGAGCAGCGCCGCTGGCGGGAATTGGTATTGGATGTGCGCCTGCACATGGAGTTCATCGGCAGGGAACTCGATGCACAGGGCGATGAAATCGAGATCTATCGCTCGGGCGCCGGCAAGTCTGGCGGCCAGCGGGAGAAGCTCTCCACCACCTGTTTGGCCGCCGCATTGCGTTATCAACTGGGCGGCGCCGACGGCGGGATACCGCTCTATGCTCCGGTGGTGCTCGATGAGGCGTTCGGCAAGGCCGACAACGAGTTTACGGAGCTGGCCATGCGCATCTTCGAACGCTTCGGTTTTCAGATGATCGTGGCCACGCCCTTGAAGTCGGTGATGACCCTCGAGCCGTTCATCGGCGGCGCCTGTTTCGTCGATATTGCCGACCGCAAGCGTTCGGCCACGCTGCCGATCGAGTACGACGTGCGGCAGCAGCGCCTCGATCTCCCGGCGTGCGCCAATGGCGAAGTCGTTTCTGCTTCATCCTGACGACGCTTTTCAGCGTCTGAACCTTCGCTACCGCAGCCAGCGGCGTCATTGGCTGGCGGGCGGGGGCGAATGGCCGATCCGTTTGCCACTTGGAGTTCCCGCGGAGCGTGAGGCGGCCGAGCATTTGGCGCAAGTACGCGACTGGCAGGCACACTGGGCGAACTGGCGCGGTCCGGCCAGGGTCGAATGGGTCGAGCGGCGGTGGCCTGTGTTGGGGACGCAACGATTGCCGGAAGCCTTGATCGTCGACTCGGCCGAGGCCGTCGCTGCGCTCAGGGGCAGTCTGGAGGAATGGTCGCGCGCTCGCGGCCGCATGCAAAGGATCGGCGGTCTTTGGCCGGCCCTGTCCGCGACCTTGCCGGCCTGGCCGGATGTGTTGATGGAGTGGGGCGATGACGAGTTCGAGCGACTGGTCGGGGTGGTCCGGTGGTTGGCGTCGAACCGCTGTTCCGGCGCTTACATCCGGCAGTTGCCGATTCCCGGCGTCGATGGCAAATGGCTCGAGAGCCGTCAGAAGCTGATCTGTGACTGGCTGCGCCGCATCCTGGGCGGCGCCGCTGACGGCGATCTGTATGATCTGGCGGGTTTGCGCCGTTTGCCGGTCCAGTTGCGGTTGCGCCTGCTCGATCCGGCCCTGAGGGCCCGGATGGGCGGCATCGGCGATATTCAGGCGCCGGTGAGCGAGTTGGCTGCGCTCCGTCTACCGGTGGATAGAGTCTTTATCGTCGAGAATCTGCAAACCGGCCTCGTGTTCGATGATATCCCGGGCGCGGTGGTGTTCATGAAACAGGGTTACGCCGTGGATCTGTTCGGAGAACTGCAATGGTTGAAGTCCGTCCCCTGCTACTATTGGGGCGATCTCGATACCCACGGTTTCGCGATTCTCGATCGGCTGCGCCAGCATCTGCCCGAGACGTGTTCCATACTGATGGATTCCGAGACCTTGGTGCGGCATCGTGCGTTGTGGGTGCATGAAGACAATCCGGTTCAGGCCGATCTCCAGCGTCTTCGGGCGGACGAACAGGCGCTGTTTGACGGGCTACGACAAAATCGCTGGGGCGTGGGGGTGCGCCTGGAACAGGAGCGGGTGGATTGGGACTACGCCAGCGCGAAAATCCTTTGCTCACGCTGACGCGGAGCGACGCGCTGCCGCTCGACCGAGGGTGTCGTTTTCCGGGTCTGGACCTGGCGTGGCGTTGTCGCGAAGGCCGCGGAATCCATGCTTTCGAATGACGCGGTCCTTTCGGCTGCGGATGTCCCTTCGAGGATAGGTGGCCTTGACGCGCAGGGTTCGCGAAACAAACCGAAACGCGCTGCAGACAGCGCGTCTCCTTGCGGACACCCTCCCGGCTTGCAACAGGGTGGAAGAGTATCAAATAGGAACTCCGGTTCAACGCAAGAACACAGGGCTGCCGCAAGACGCCGGTTCAAGACGTAACGAAGTGGGGGCGCAAGCCGCTCCCGGCACCCGAGTATTTCCCGGTTTGAGATCATATCCCTAACCATGCCCGGGTAATCGCCGTCAGCGTACGCTCCTGAAGTTTGAGTCTGCCGCGTTTGGTTTCCCAGTTTGCGACCGTCTGTGGGCTTACGCCAAGCAGGCCCGCGAATTGGGTGCGTGTCATCCCGAGTTGTCTGCGCAGTCGGGTAACCGCCGTACTGGTCGGGCTGAAAGCCTTCCTTCCCTGAGCTGCTGTTGCATTGCCGGCCCGCAACTTCCCGCGCTTCGCCGCCGTATTCGCGTCGATCGATGTGCTGTTGTTTGAGCGGAGCGCGGTCTTCCGCGGTGGTGTTTTTCGCTTCTTTACCGCTGGTGCTGTGTCCTCGATATCGACACCAAACAGGGTCGAGAGGTCCTGGTTCGCGAGCCGACGCCGTTTCCCTTGTCCCGCGGTCGCGGTCCCAATGTCCAGATCCGCCGAGATGAGTGCTTGATGATCGACCTTGCGCAGCACGAAGAGCTGCTCCGGGTTCTTATCCAGGCGGGCGCCGACACCGTACAGCACGGCGGCGACGTGTTTGCACATGACGGCCCAGTCTGGGCAGTCGCAGTGCAGCTTGATATCCGCGGGTTGGGGAAACAGCCCCTTGGCAGGCTCGGTTACGATGCCCATTACCTGGCTGGAGAGTTGTCCCCGCAACAATTCCAGCATAGAGCCGATCCGGCCGGCGCATTGCTTGCGTATGTTGTTCCACCGGGCCGGCGCCAGGGGGGCGATGCGGATGGAGACATGGTAAAGCTCCGAACCGGAAACGATGGCCTCGATGCTTCCTTTCTTGATCGCGAGATGACAGACCGAACCGTTACGGACATAGGTTCTGCCGCGCGGCAGGCGGTTGGCGAAGTCGCTGAATCGTTCCAGGTGCTTGCACCAGGCCTCGCCCCAGAAGGTATGGGCGATCTTGCGGCCGTGGATCTCCACGGGTTCGATCTGCACGCCCGTGCGGCGCAGTTCTTCCATTGCCCGGGCCGTCTCGGCCCTTCGCTGCGCGACCGACACATAGGGTCGCCACGTACCATAAGACATCGACTGTTCTCCCGTCAGACCTGTACCTTGTTGATGTCCAGCGAAATCAGCGCCAGCAATTCCTCGTTGTTCATTTCGGTCAGCAGCGTTTCGGCGCCGCCTTCCAGTATGTCACCGGCCAATGCCGTTTTATCCGTTATCAGGGTGTCTATCTTCTCTTCCACCGTGCCTTGACAGACGAACTTGTGGACCAGTACGTTGCGCCGTTGACCGATACGAAACGCCCGGTCGGTGGCCTGGTTTTCCACAGCCGGGTTCCACCAGCGATCGAAGTGGACCACCTGTGACGCCTCGGTCAGGTTCAGCCCGGTACCACCGGCCTTGAGCGACAGTATGAAATACGGCGGCCCGTCTTCCCGTTGAAAATCGTCCACCCGCTGCTTGCGCTGTTTGACCGGAGTGCCGCCATGCAGAACCAGTCCGGGCCGGCCAAACTGCTCGGCCAGAAACGCGGCCAACGGGCCGGTTATCTCGCGAAACTGGGTAAAGACCAGCATCTTCTCCTGGCGCGAGGCAACCTCTTCGCATAGCTCGGCCAGCCGGGTGAATTTACCGCTGTGGGCGGGATCATACCGATCATCGCCCAGTAACTGCGAGGGGTGGTTGCAGATCTGCTTGAGGCGCATGAGCGTGGCGAGCACCAGGCCGCGCCGTTGCATCCCGTCCAGCGTTTCAAGCGCAGCGGCGAGTTTGTCGACCTCCCTCCGGTACAACGCAGCCTGGGCTTTGGACAGACCGCACCACGCGTGTACTTCGGTTTTTTCGGGTAGATCGGTAATGATGGCCTTGTCGGTCTTGAGCCGTCGCAGGATGTAGGGACGCACCAGGTTGCGCAAGGGGGCGTATTGATCGCTTTCTCTGGCGGACAGCGATTTGGCGAAGCCCTTGAATCGCACCGCCGATCCGAGCAGACCGGGGCACAGGAAATCGAACAGGGACCAGAGGTCGCCGAGCCGGTTTTCTATCGGGGTTCCAGTCAGTGCGATCCGGGCGGCGGCTTGCAGCCCCTTGCTTGCGCGGCTTTGCCGGCTGGCGGGATTCTTGATCGCTTGTGCTTCGTCGAGGATAAGCAAGCGCCAGTCGCGCGTCTGCAACCAGGATTGCTGCAGCAGCATGCCGTAAGTGGTGAGGACCAGGTCGATGCCTGCGAGGCCTGCTCCGCCATCGCCGGCCAGGGCATCGATGTCCTGTCTGCTCATCTGCGATGTATGCACGAACAGGCAGCGCAGGGAGGGTCCATAGCGTTCCAATTCGGTTTTCCAGTTGGCCAGCAGCGAGGCGGGCAGCACCAGGAGCGAAGCTGTCTCGCAGTGCTGCTTTTTCAGCACCAGCAGCAGCGCAATGATCTGCATGGTCTTGCCCAGACCCATGTCGTCGGCCAGGCAGGCGCCCAGCCCCAGTTGTGACAGGAGCCACAGCCAACTGACGCCGGTTTTCTGGTACGGACGCAGGTGCGCCTTGAGGGCGTTGCCAGGGTCGACGGTGTTGAGCGCATCCGGCGTGCGCAGTTCGACCAGCAGGGATTCCAGCCAGGACCCCGGCCGAACACAGACCCATTGTCGATCATTGGCCGGAGCATCGGGCCGGCTGAGATCGGCCGGAGCGCCGGCCAGTAAGCGCATCCCTTCGGCGAAGGGCAGCCCCTCTTTGGCCGCTCGGGCCGCAAATTTCTTCCAGTGCGAAAGGGCCGCGGCCAGCTTCTCCCGGTCTACCTCGACCCACTGCCCCTTGACGAAAACCAGAGCCTCTTGCGCCGCCAGCAGCGCCTGTAACTCCCGCTCGGTCAGCGTCTCGTCACCCAGGGTGATCCCCAGTTTGAAATCCAGTAGCGCATCAGCGCCGAGTTTCGTCTGTTTGACGCTGCCGATCGTGACCGTAACGCGCGGCCGGGTGCGCGTCTTCCACCAGTTGGGCAGACGGACGATCACCCCGCACTGTTCGTAGAGCGGCGTCTCCTTGAGAAATTCGTAGGTCTCGGCCGGTGTCCATGCCAGCGGGTGGTACAGATCGCCGCTCTCGACCAGTTCCCTGATCAGAACACTGGACTCGGATGCGCGCTGCACCGGGGACAACAGGCGGATCAGGGCCGGCTTGTTCTGCGCGCCCGCATACTCCTGCAAGGCCTTGGCCAGGGGGTGGTGGCGGATCTTGCCCTGACTCTGACTGGAGAGTTCCGGTGCAAAGGTCGCCATGAATGCGAACGGGTAATCCTTGTCAAGCCTGTTTTCCGCCAGATGAAAGCAGACACGGCCGACCTGATGCCAACGCGGTGCGCTTTGTTCAAGAAACGCACCGAGGCCGCCCTGGCGACGGATTTGTATGCACACCCAGTCGTCGAACCAGAACCAGATGCCGTTCAGTGCCGCCGGGGAGAGATATTCGGCGCCACGTATCGGCGGCGCGCCGTCGAGCAGCGATCGCATTTGCTGTTCATCGAGTGCAGCGACCGGATCCGGACGCGCCGGGTCGGCTTGTGTCATCCGACAGCGCTCGGCCAGGTACCGGCAGGTGAAAGCCCGCCAATAGCCAAGGTCAGGGGAGAGTTCCGCGTCGTTATCTAGCGCCGCCAGCGCAATCAGCCCTTCGGCGACGCCTCGCGCAAACGCAGTGCCGAATGCGTCCTGTCCGGCAGCGTCGTCGTTCTCCATCGGGAACCAGTGCAGGTGTCCCGAGGGCAACACCCCGAGTTCATGTCTGGTCATTGATCGGGCCTGGCGTGACGTTCGAAATATATAGGCGCTGACGAGCGGGCGCTTGTCAGGTTACCGTCCCAGGCCACCACCTGGAGGTATGGAGAATGCTGAGTATCACAATACTTTTGCCCTCCGCGCGCTAGGCAACGATGCAGCGGCTAGCGGCCAGCACTCTGTCACGGGTGCCGGGTATTCGTCCGGGGCCGCCTTGCCAGGCTGATCCGCGAATTCGGGTACTGCGCTACGGATGTCATTGGCGACCGCGGGATTGTCCATGGCGATGAAGCGCCGGGTTCGTTGTCAGTAGCCCAGCGAGCCGGTCGTCGACGGCATCATGGCTGGCCTGGTTTGCCGTTCCACTGTCTGCTCTTTCTGCGCCGTGCGCACTGCCTGCGCCTGTCATGCGTCCTCGGCGGCCTGGCGGCGCAACGCGCTACCGGCCAGATGAGCGGGTCCGGCCGACAGACTGCTCACCGGGCTCGTCAGGTACGCGTACACTTAGGACTGCCCCTTGCGTATGCAACGCACACATCGTAGCGCAAGGGGCCGATTTCTGCACCCGAGTGATCTTGCTGAATAGACCTGACCGTTGCATAAGAAACCTGCCCGGATTCGACCGAACCCTGTTGTTAAGGTCGCCTCGCCTTGGGGCGCCATGTTGGCGCGTCTGTTCGCTTGCACAACCAAGGGGACCCGGCCGATGTATTCCCGGAAGCTGTCGGACCCGTTGCGCGCCGGCCGTGCCGGCAAGACGCGGTTGAGCGCGTCGCCACCGAGTCCGGTCCGCCACCGACCCAATCTATTTTGAGCCCCTGGATTCTCCTCGCTAGCGCAACAGTACCCGGCAATGGCGCGGAGCTGCGCCTGTACCAGCGCGGCGCCGAATTCTCGATCAAGATTGCCGGTGGCGGCGAACTGATGAACAGCCGCGTTCACGGGTCCGAGGATGCACTGGCGGAGCAGGCCTGCGCCAGATTGGCGGACATAGTGGCGCCACGGCTGCTCATCGGGGGTTTGGGCATGGGCTTCACGCTGGCCGCGGCACTGCGGCAGGTCGGCGCAAAGGCGCGAATTCTTGTGGCTGAACTGGTGCCGGCGGTGGTTGAGTGGAACCGGGGCGCGCTCGGAAAACCTGCCGGTCACCCGCTCCAGGATTCGCGCGTGACTGTGTGCGAACTGGACGTCGCCCGCGCGCTGACAGCCGAACAACAGGTTTACGATGCCATCCTGCTGGATGTGGATAACGGTCCGGAGGGACTCACGCGCAAGGGAAACGACTGGCTCTACGGCATGGACGGGTTGAGCGCGGCCTATGCGGCGCTGCGTCTTCAGGGCCTGCTGGCGGTGTGGTCGGCGGGTCCGGACCGGGATTTTGTGCTACGGTTGCAAAAAGTCGGATTCGATGTCGAGGAGATGCGCGTGCGTGCACTCGGTTCGAAGGGCGCCCGGCACATCATCTGGCTTGCCAGGCGCGGCTCCGGGTCGGGCGCGCGGTCGCGGGATGGTCACGCACGGGCGGAATCGGTGGGTCGCCGGACACGATGAGAACCCGCATTGACCTGACATCCCGAAATCATCGAAAGTGATACCCCACGAGCGGACGGAGACCTTTTGAGCGTGAGCGAGAAAACGGAAACCCGAAATATGGCGCTGTTCTGCGACTTCGAGAACGTCGCACTGGGCGTGCGCGATGCCAAGTACGCCGCCTTCGACATTCAGAAGGTCCTGGAACGCCTGCTGCTCAAGGGCAGCATCGTCGTCAAGAAAGCCTACTGCGACTGGGATCGCTACAAGGAATTCAAGGCGGCCATGCACGAGGCGGCGTTCGAGCTGATCGAGATTCCCCACGTGCGCCAGTCGGGCAAGAACTCGGCCGACATCCGCATGGTCGTCGACGCGCTGGACCTTTGCTACACCAAGTCGCACGTTGACACCTTCGTGATCATCAGCGGCGATTCGGACTTCTCGCCGCTGGTGAGCAAACTGCGCGAGAACGACAAGGTCGTCATTGGGGTCGGTGTGAAGAACGCGACCTCCGATCTGCTCATCGCCAACTGCGACGAGTTCATCTTCTACGACGATCTGGTGCGCGAATCCGACAAGCCGCGCCGCGGGCGCCGCAAGGCGGCGGCGAAAAAGGCCGGCAGGAAGAACGAAATCAAGAGCGAAGACGACAAGCGGCAGGATGCGCTGGATCTGGTAGTGGGGACGGTCGAGGCATTGTTCAAGGAACGCGGCGAACAGGAAAAGGTTTGGGGCTCGATGGTCAAGCAGACCCTGAAGCGCCGTAATCCGGGGTTCGACGAGACCTATCACGGCTTCCGCACCTTTGGACAACTGCTCGAGGAAGCGCAGGCGCGCAGACTCCTGACGCTTCAGCTCGACGAGAAATCCGGCGGATACATCATCAAGGAACTCATCCGCGAGGACTAGCCTGTCCGGTGAGACCGGCAGCGCTGGGGGGCGTCCGGACAGGGATCATCGACCCCGGAGTGCCTGAACTATCGATGCGTTCGTGTGTCGAAGTTTTATCGAGCAACCCGTATTGAGAGATCTGACAATGCAATTACCTGAACGCGACGGAGACGGTTACCTGGTCGACAGCAGTGTGTGGACGGCGGAGATCGCGCGCGCCATGGCCGAGGCCGACGGTCTGAGTCTGGACAACGTCAAGTGGTCGCAGATACTGAAGGCACGTGAATATTACGACGAATACGCCGTGGTGCCGCCTATTCGCAAGTTTGCCAAGTACCTGGGCGAAGATCAGAAGGACATGTTCAAGCTGTGGATGACAGGTCCGATGAAGCCGATCACGAAGTATGGTGGACTCCCCAAACCCACCGGTTGCGTCTGACACCGGGGTAGGATCCCCTTACCGGGTGACGGCGTCGCCGCAACCACATACATTGTGTCTGCTTCGTCGTGGAACGCGCAGGACAGAATAAGCTTAGGTTACACAGACCAGCGGGTGTACTATGAGCCCGACTTACCCCCCTCTATTTGCTCCCAATCGAAATACCGGCCGGTGAGCGAGGCATCGCTGCACGGCCGACCGATCAGGATGAAAAGCCGGATTTCCAGGTTGCTCACTTCCGGCCGGTTCAACCAAGGGACAGGAGGGGCGCATCTGTCATGAACAAATTCACGTTCGAGTTAGCCAGGGTATTGTTGATGGTTCTGGCGGCGACGATTAGCGGCACGCTGATAGTGTACCTTCAGAAGACAATGGCATAGGCAGACTGCGTCGCGGCCGGCATACGCCGGGTGCCGGCCATCGCCCTTCATTCGATGATTTTCCGGACGTTTCTGGCGTGGAACCCCAATGTCGTTCGCGCCCGCCGGGGTGCCCGACAATGCCGGCCCGACGATCTGGGGCGGCAAACGGAGGCGCGATCGGCGCTATCAGGCGATCGACAACGGCTGCATCGCAGTCAAGATGCCGGAAAACGGCTATTATTGGGACTCTGTCTCCCGGCGTGGATGGCAACGCGATCGGGGGTATCGGGCGGCCGACGAGATTTGCGTCGGCGTCAAACTGCCGGCTAACGCGTGTCTCGATATTTCTGGAAATGATTCGGCGTGTGACCGGCCGTACCGGCAGAACGGGTGCGTTCTGCCTTGGAGGAGCAGCCAATGCGCAAGCGGTTAATGGGTCAGGGTACTCGGGAGACTTCAGGCGTCGACGATCTGGCGTGGCTCGACCTGGAGCGGCTGGCAATCGTGGAGTTGACGTCCGAGGACGCGGACCATCCCATCGAGGCGGCGTTGCAGATGACAGCGGATGCCGGCTGGTTCGCGCAGCAACCCGGCAAACAGACAATCCGCCTGCTGTTCGACAAGCCGCAGAATATCAGGCATATCCAGTTGCTGTTCGAGGACATGGAACGGGCCCGCACCCAGGAATTTGTGCTGCGATGGTCCGCCGCCAGCGAGTCGTCGTATCGCGAGATCGTGCGCCAGCAGTATAATTTCAGCCCGCCGGACGTCACCCGGGAACTCGAAGACTATCGGGTCGATCTGGCCGGACTGGCGCTGCTGGAGCTGACGATCATCCCCGATATCAGCGGCGGCGACGCCCGGGCGTCGCTGGCGCGGCTGCGCTTGGCCTGATCCCGGGATCCTGCATCGGGGTGGCGGCGTGCGTACCGCCCGGCCGGAAACGATAGACAGGCCGACGCATCGTGTGGCTTCGGGCAACCTGTAACCTCGAGTTTGAAATGGGGGCGCTGACCCCGTTGATACTCATGCTGCGTCCACGCAGCGGCATACAGCAGTGGGTTGCCCGCGAAGCCTACACGTTGTCGCCAAGTGTTCCGGTGGAAGAATACACGGACATCTTCGGCAATCTCTGCCAGCGCCTCGTGGCCCCCGTGGGGTGGTTTTCCGTGCACACCTCGGCCGATGTAATGACCGCGAATACGGCGGACACGGCTCCGGGTGCCTGTTTCATGGAGATTCAGAACCTCCCTGACGCGGTTCTGACCTATCTGCTGCCCAGCCGATATTGCGAATCGGACAGATTCGGAAACCTCGCGCGGGAAATCGTCGACGGTGCGCAACTGGGTTATGACCAGGTGTCCTGCATCGGCAACTGGACTCGCAACCACATCCGCTACAGTCCTGGATCCAGCGCCTTTCCACTCTCGGCCGTCGAGGTCAACGATCGACATGAAGGCGTGTGCCGCGATCTCGCCCATCTTGGCATCGCGCTATGCCGGAGTATCAGCATCCCGGCACGCATGGTGGTCGGTTTTCTCTACGGGCTTGAACCCATGGATTTGCATGCGTGGTTCGAGGCGTACGTCGGCGGCCGCTGGTACACCTTCGACCCCACGGAGGATGCGCTCAGGGGCGGCCGGATAGCGGTGGCGTACGGGCGCGACGCGGCCGACGTGGCGATTTATCATCAATTCGGGGCACCGCCGTTGTTCAGCAGTATGGCTGTGCGGGTGGAATGGCTGAGCAATCCACCGGCCTGAGTGCCGGTGCTTGCGCGCAGCGGGTTCGGTTGCGAAGGGCCGACGGCGATCGGTTTTGAGCAGACCAGGGGTCGTGAGGGCGCCCCGACACAATCGGCAGCGCAGGACCCGCGGACACTAGTCGGATGCAGGGCGCGCGCCCGCAGGTTCCAGACATGACGCATCATCGTTCTTGGGGCTATTGACGTAACGGCTGACGGGCCAGCTTGCGATCGATGCTGCGAACGGCACAAGCAGTGCTTCCAGTTGGGCCTTGTTGAAGTGCGCCACGTCCAGCCAGGTGTTGTACTGGGCCGGATTCAGGATCACCGGCATCCGTTCGTGAATGGTCTGCATCGCCGTATTGGCGCCGCAGACGATGATCGCGCAACTGTCGAAACCGGCGCCGCTCTCCCTGTCCCAGTGATCCCACAGCCCGGCAAACGCGAGCAACTGTCCGCCGGGCAGGCCGATATGATAGGGCGTCTTTCGCTCGCCGTCCCGTCGCCACTCATAGAACCCCGTTGCCGGAATCAGGCAACGCCTGCGCCGGAAGGATTCGCGATAGGTCGGTTTTTCCGCGACGGTTTCGGCGCGGGCGTTGATGGTCGAATATTTCGGTTTTTCCGCCTTCGACCAGTGCGGCACCAGGCCCCAGCGCGCCAGCGCCAGTTCGCGGCCCCGGCCGGTATCGCGGACAATCGGCACATCCTGGCTCGGCGCGATGTTATAGCGCGGGCTCAGCGCTTCGATATCGAGCGATGCCTGTTCGATCTCGAAGTAATCGATCAGGGCCTGTGCATCGGTGGTCAGGTGGTACCGCCCGCACATGGTCGGGGCCTCCGGCGTTCACTGTCGGGCGCGTGTGGACCCGCGCGCTGTTGTCGCCTGCGTGCGAGGCGCCGCAGGAGCGCGCGTCGCAAAGCGCCCTGCAGTACCGCGCGTTGTACTGTTCCGGTGCATTGTCAGCAGCCGGGCGGCGTCCTTCATGCGCCGGGGCTATGCAGCCGGGCTCCGTCGTTTCTGCCGGACCTTGACGCAGCTCAGCCCGGTTTTCGTGATCGCGGCGTTCAGCGCGTCGATCACCTTCGGCCGCGGAAAACTCATGCGCCAGGCGAGCGCGATCTCGCGTTTCGGGGCGGGGTTGGCGAACCGGCGGATCTCGAGCAGCCGGTGCGAATAACGGTCGGCGCCGGCGGCGGTGCAGGGGAGCACGGTGACGCCCATGCCGGACGCCACCATGTGCCGTATGGTTTCCAGTGAACCGCCGTCGACGCGATAGGCCCGGTCGGACTTTCCCGTGACCTTGGGCGCGCAGCCTGGACAAAAGTCCAGCACCTGGTCACGGAAGCAATGGCCGGCGCCCAGCATGAGCACGGATTCGTTTTCCAGGTCTTTGGGGCGGAGGGTCTTGCGCGCAGTCAACGGATGCGCCGCCGGCAGCAGGACCACGAACGGCTCCTCATACAGGGTGAGCGTGAGAATACCCGGCTCCTTGAACGGGTGCGAGATGATGATGACGTCCAGTTCACCCTGCTTCAGTTTTTCGGCCAGGACGGCGGTGAAGTTTTCCTCGACGATCAGCGGCATGTCGGGCACCGACTCGTTCAGGTTCGGGATCAGGTCGGGAAACAGATAAGGGCCCACCGTATAGATGGCGCCGATGCGCAGCGGACTGGTCAACTGGTCCCTGCCTTCCCGGGCGGCGTCGCGCACGGCCTCGATGGCTTCCAGCGCCTGTTGCGCCCGTTCGATCACGCGTTTGCCGGCGGCCGTCACCCGGATGTCGTGCGCGGTGCGCTCGAACAACTGCACGCCCAGTTCGTCCTCCAGTTTTCTGACCGCAACGCTGAGCGTGGGCTGGCTGACGAAACAGGCTTCGGCGGCGCGGCCGAAGTGGCGTTCGCGGGCCAGTGCGACGATGTAGCGCAGTTCGGACAGGTTCATGACAGGTTAAGGTATAGCCATTTGCTATCAAGCTGGACAGATTGGTAAATTATCATTATGCCTTAGCGGCTGTCGACCTGAATCCACCTGTCTGATCAGGAATTTTCCGGGAGGACTCGCGCTTGTCGCCACACATTAATGCCACTGACCTGGATCGCTTTCAGGCCGATGTGGTCGAGGCTTCCCGCCGGATGCCCGTGCTGGTCGATTTCTGGGCCGAATGGTGTTCGCCGTGTCTGGTGGTTGCGCCGGTGCTGGAATCGATCGTCAAGTCGATGGGTGGAGCGCTGAAACTCGTCAAGGTGGAAGTCGACGACGGCGAGAACATGAAACTGGCCGGACACTACCGGGTGCGTGGTTTTCCCACGGTCATGTTGTTCCACGACGGGCGGGAGCTTGGGCGGTTCAGCGGGGCTCGGTCACACATCCAGGTCATGGCGTTCCTGCACAAGCACCTGGGCCCGGACATGCCGGCAGCCCGCTGACGACCGGCTAGAAGTCCAGACGGTAACCGAGCGAAAAGAAGTACGACGACGTCTTCTCGGAGCCGCTCGACAATTCACGGTCCGACCACTCGCCGCCCAGGTCGAACTCGAAATGGTGAGCCTTGCGCCAGCGGTAGTCCGTTCTGAATTCTGGCGCGAAGATCCACTGCTTGCTGTTGTCGCTGGCGTTGATCCGATAGTCCACCCGGGCGCGCGGATTGACGCGCCAGTCATTGGTAATCGGATAGCGGGTGTTGACCGACAGCGTGGTGGTATCTGCCGATTGTGCGTCAGAGTAGCGCAGCCCAAGTATACTGATGTCAGCGGACGTAATCAGACTGCTGCCAATGATCTGCGCATTGTAAAAGAATTCGAAGCCGGTGCCGGGGGTCGCGAGGCCGTCGTCGATGCCGTCGCCGTTCAAGTCACCGGAATTCTGGGTGTCGGACAGCTTGGAGACGGTTACGTCGCCGTCGAGTTGCAGCTTGTCGCTGAACGGGTGGGAGGCGCCGAGTGTGACGCCGGTGTTTTCCGCGGTGCGATCCTGCGCCAGTTGGCGTATCTGGTTCTCCGAGAACAGGTCGTTGAGATCGCTCAACGTATCCACCGGCTGGCCCTGTAGTGCATTGGTGGTTGTCAGGATCGGGCTGTTGCGGTAATCGACGGATGCATTGATCGTGGTCTTGTTCTCCAGGCGCCAGGTGCCCAGAAAGATGAAGGTATTCAGCGATGCGTAGGAAACGTCATAGTCGACGAAAGTCAGCATCGAGCGATCCGGCTCGAAGTAGCGGGCTTCGCCGCCGACGGCGCGCCGGTCGAGCATTCCATCCGCTATCTGTTCGATCAGAAAGACATTGAAGTCCCAGGCGTCGGTCAAAGGCCCGATATCGGCGCTCACGCCGTACAGATAGCGGTCGGTTTTTACCTGAGCGCGCGTCGATTGCACCGGGAACCCGGCAATCGTGTTCAGCGTCAGCCAGTCCGCTGCCTTGTAACCCAGCACCAGGCCATCGAGGCTGCCCAGGGCGCCATCGCGGTTGTGGGACTGGCGGCCGAGCTTCATTGACAGGCCGTAGCGCTTGTCCAGCGCCTCGACATACAGGCTGCTCACGCTGGACAAGTCGCCGCCGCCGTTGTCGAGGAAATCGTGCAGATAAGACCCGGTGAAGCGCGCCTGGACATCGGAACCGTCGGTGCGCCGCCGCGCGGTAATGTCCAGGTCATTGGAGAGGGATGACTGGGTGACCGGATGCACGACTCCATCCGAGGTGTCCTCGTCACGGCGATAATAGAGCGACAGGCCGCCGTAAACATCCCAGGGCGACGGCGTGCTGCGCGGCTCGTTGCCGGCGAGGCGCGGCTGGATTTCGTCGGTGAGCGTCGTCAGTCCAACGAGACGCTGGTGCACGCGGTCGTGGCCCTCACCTTGCGGGTAGAGTTTCAGGTACTCCTCGTAAAGTTTTGTTGCGTGAGCGTTCTGCCCGTTCTTTTCGCGCGCGACGCCCAGAAATTCCAGCGCGTCCTGACTGTAGGCGTGGGTTGGGTATTCCAGCACCTTGGTGTACAACTGAATGGCTCGCGCATGGTCGTTGCGCGCCACCGCCTGACGTGCCTCTTCCATCAGCGCTTCGATGCGGTCATCTGGAACCGGCGGTCTGGTGGGTGCCAAATTCACCGGCACGGGTTGCGGCGCCGGTTTGGATGCAGACCGCGGCGTGAGCTGCGCGACCGCCACTGCGGCGGGCGCGGCATGCTTCTTTCGAGCCTTGCGTTCCATGGATTCGCGCCGGGCGTTGAAGGCTTCGTCGGCGGACGCCACGCCGATCCACGAACCGGGAAAACCGGGTTTTACCAGCGCCAGCAGTTTGGCAGCGGCTTGCTTGTCCGGGAAGAAGCCGACACGCAACCGGTTCCACACCTTGTCGTCGAGCGTGATGCTGGTCGTGTAGACGATAAATTCCTCGCCCGTTGCGTTGTCGATGATTTCGGGAATGTCGATATGCCGGACCGACAACGTCAGATTGATGACATATTCCGACTTGGCGCCAGCGGGTGGCAACGCATCGGCGGCAGCCGTCTCGGGTGCCGGCGTGGCCCCGGTCCCCACCGGGTCGATGACGCCGGCCGGCGACGTAGCCGGACAGGTTGCGGAAAGCAGGCAGAGCAGGCAGGTAATCAGGTACATAGCCGGCCGGAAGCGCCGGAACACAGGGGATGAGTTCAACGGGAAAGCACGCGACCGGTCGTTCCGCCGCGCTGTTCGCGGGTTTAAATCAGGATGGTGTGCAACCGCTGGTGTCCCGGATCGCTGACTATCCATGTATGCCTTCCCCTCAATCCCTGGAGCCTGCGGATTCGAACGAAAGAATCTTGACGTAAACGCCGGTAAAGTCCGGGTCTGCGGTCACTTCGTAGGTTACCGGCACGCTGAAGCGCAGCGTGGTGTACACGTCCTGGTCGATGTCGCCTTCGTAGTCCACCTCGTCGAGCTTGACCACTTCGCCGTAGCGCGGCACCACCGCTTCACGTTTGTAGACCGCGTCGCGGTCCGAGTCAGGGATCTGCACCGGCCGAAAACGGATGCGGAGTTCCCTGCCGCCGTCAGCCGGAAAGTGCGAAAGATATTGAAGTCGAAAAGGGAAATGGATATCGACAACGGCCGACTCGTCGGTCAGGACGATGCGAACGTCGTCCAGCATCCGGTCGCGCGCGGGCTGTGCGGTTGTGACGTGGGCGGCGAACATGACGCCTGCGGCTATCAGCAGCAGCGAAACGGCAACGGCGGCCGAATTTCCGCCGATGCTCAAGCCGAACTTCGGGTGGCGATCGGCTGTGCCTGCCGGGTTACGGGCAGGATTGTCCATGGGTTCCTTGCTCATTGTTTTCCGTCGGCGGTGAGAGACTCCGTCATTTACTGAAACTCCGGTCGGATGCGCGATGGCACCCGCTGCGCCCGCAGTCGCGGTTGTCGCTAACCGTTCGGTTGTTATGCGCGCCTTGCCGGTAATCGTTGGCGTGACAGCCGGCGCAGTCCGGTTCATACGTCGGCGTATCCCAAACCACGACTTCGGCGTTGCTCTTGTGGCACTGCACGCAGGTCGGATTGGCGCGGTGATCTCCCGGGTAGACGGCTGAGTTATGGCGGAACGTGAGCGGTGTCCAACCCGTGGTCGAATGGCAGTAGTCACACTGGCGGCTGGTCTGGAAGTGGCCGCTCGACTTGCCGGTCGCCTGCGACCCGTTGTGGCACGTTGAGCACGAACCCGAGACGTTGTCGTGGTTGAAGTTCGCGGGAACCCAGGCGTTTGCCGTGTGGCACGAATCACAGGACGCGCTGGTCTGAATGTGGTTGCCGGGCTTGCCGGTGGCGGTCGACCCATTGTGACAACTGCTGCAGGTGCCGGCGGCCAGGTTACTGTGGTCAAACACGGCGCCCTGCCAGGTTGTGGTCGTATGGCAGTCGTCGCAGTTGTTGCTGCTCTGGATATGGCTGGTATTCTTGCCCGTAGCCGTGCTGCCGTTGTGGCAGGAATAGCAGGTCCCGATAACGTCAGCGTGATCCACCCGCATGACCGGCGTCCAGGCGGTGTTTCGGTGGCAGTCCTCGCACAGGTTATTGGTCGCAACGTGCGTTGGGTTCTTTCCGGTCGCTTTCGCCCCGTTGTGGCAGGTCGAACAGCTTCCCTGTGCTTCGCTGTGGTCGAAGTTCGCCGGCGTCCAGGCGTTGGTTGTATGGCAACTGTCGCAGTTGTTGGAAGTCGAGAGGTGCACGCCGTTCTTGCCGGTGGCCGTCGAACCGTTGTGGCAGGAGAAACAGGTTCCGTTGACGTCCGAGTGGTCGACGCGGATTACCGGTGTCCACGCGGTGTTGCGGTGGCAATCCTCGCAGCGGTTGCTGGTGGAGATGTGCGTGCTGTTCTTGCCGGTGGCCGTCGAGCCGTTGTGGCAGCTCGCGCAATTTGCGGCGACACCGCTGTGATCGAAATTCGCCGGCACCCAGGCGTTCGTGCTGTGACAATCACTGCACGTATTGCTGCTCTGAACGTGTGTTGGCGTTTTCCCGGTAGCCGTGCTGCCGTTGTGACAGGAGTAACAGGTTCCCTGGACATCGGCGTGGTCGACCGACTTCACCGGTGTCCAGGCGGTATTGCGATGACAGTCCTCGCACACATTGGTGGTGTTAATGTGGCCGGTATTCCTGCCCGTTGCCGTGGTTCCGTCATGACAGCCGGAACAGTTCGATGAGATTCCGGCGTGATCAAAGTTGGCCGGCGTCCAGGCGTTGGTCGTATGGCAGGTGTCGCAGGAGGCCGTTGTCTGCAGATGGGTTGAAGACTTGCCCGTCGCGGTTGCGCCATTGTGACAGGACGCACAAGTACCCGTTATGTCCGCGTGATCGACCTTGACGGCGGGTGACCACGCAGTGTCGCGGTGACAGTCCTCGCACTGATTGTTCGTGCTGATATGTCGATCGTTCTTGCCACTGGCGGTCGAACCGTTATGGCAGCTCACGCAGTTCGTGACGCCTGCGGGATGGGTGAATGTCGCACCTTGCCAGCGACTGGTGGTGTGGCAGTCATCGCAACTGCTGCTGGACGCGACGTGCGTCGGCGATTTTCCGGTCGCAATTGATCCGTCGTGGCAACTGAAGCAGCGGCCGGCCGCGTCCGCCGGGTGTGTGAATTTTGCCGCGGCCCACGCAGTGGTGTTGTGGCAGGCCTCGCAGTTGTTGTCGCTGGCAATATGGTTGGCCGTCTTGCCGGTGGCGGTCTGGCCGTTGTGGCACGTACCGCAGGAGCCGATGACCATGTCGTGATCGACTTTGGTCACGCGCAGCCAGGTGTCTGTCGTGTGGCAGGCTTCACAGGCGTCGCTCGACGGAATGTGGTTGGCGCTCTTGGCTTCGGCAGTCGAGGCCACGGAGGCGCTCGAGTGACAGGCCACGCAGCGTCGCGGTATGCCCTTGAAAATGCCGCCGGTGTGGCAGGCGCCGCATTCCGCTTTCTCGTGCGCACCGGTTAGGGCGAACCCGGTCGAGAGATGGTCGAAAGGCGCGTTGTTGGCCGCTGCCTCGGTCGGGAGACTGGTCAACAGGCCGATCAGCAGGCAGCCCGCCTCAATGAGGGTTCTGAAGCTTAGCTGTTTCATGGCGATCACCATCGCGTGACCGTCTCTAGCGGTCGATCTGTACGTTCGAGAATGAATCGCTGACATGGCAGCGTTCGCAGTTGCGTCCAAAGCGCCCATGGTGACTATCGTCCTGTTCATGACAGGCATTGCAGTTCGAGGACTGCGTGACTTGGTCTTTCATGGGCGCCGTGTGACAACTCTTGCAGTGCAGATTCTTATGGGCGCCGTCGAGAGCAAAATCCGTCTCGGTATCATGGTCGAAGCGCCAGAGGCACCAGTCATTCGGGTTATGGCACCGGTCGCAGGCGGTGCCGAGGGTTTGTTGGTGTTCGTCGTCCTGCTTGTGGCAGCTGTAGCACGCCGTGGCGGCGTGCTTGAATGCGGAAGACAAGTGACATTCCTCGCAGGGCGCGGTGGCGTGCATGCCGATCAGCGGGAATCGCGTCAGATCGTGGTCGAAGGCCACTTTTTGCGACCAGCCTTGTTCCTGGTGGCAGCGTTCGCACTGGTCGCCTTCCTGACCTTTGTGCACGTCGTCCGGTCGATGGCAGGCAGCACATCTGGTCGACAGATTCTCGCTCGCGAGTTCGCCGCGATGGCAGCTGGAACATTCGAGGTCGTGGTGTTTCCCGCGCAATGCGAACTTGGTTTCCCTGTCGTGATCGAATGTGACCTTGGCCCAGCCGGATTCAGCGTGGCATGACTGGCACTTGCGGCCGTTTCGGCCCTGGTGGCGGTCATCGTTCCGGTGACAGCCATAGCAGTCCCTGGGCGGCTTCTTCTTCTCAACGGGATCGCGGTGACAGGATTCGCACTCGGTCTTGGCGTGCGCGCCTTTGAGTGCAAACTCGGTATCGCGGTCGTGGTCGAATTTCGACTCGTCCCATTTCCGCGGCGTGTGGCAGTCGTCGCATTTGTCGCCATTGCGTCCGTTGTGCTTGGCATCAAGCGAATGGCAGGATTTGCAGTCGCTCGCTATATCCTTGTATCGCTCGCTAACGTGACAGCTGTGACACTCAACGTCTGTGTGTTTTCCTTGCAGCGGAAAATCGGTCTTGTCGTGGTCGAATTCGAACTTGCCCCAGCCTTTCGGCGTGTGACAGCGATCGCAACGCTTGCCGAGACTGCCATTGTGTGGGTCGTGCTGCATGTGGCAGTCGTAACACTGACCGGGTGCCTCTGAGTACTTCTTGGCCGGCTTATGGCATCCGTCGCAGACGAGCCCGCGGTGCGCACCGTCGAGGGTGAGGTCGGTCAGGCCGTGGTCGAATGTCGCGCGATTGAAGGGAAGGATATCGGCATCCCGTCCGAGGTGCTCGCTGTGGCATGACCTGCACTCGGCGTTCCGAATGGCGGTATCTCTGGCGTGATAACCCTGGTTCGACCGAATGTCCCGTGCAACGTCTTTGTGACAGTCGAGGCACAGGTCAATCTGGGTGGCCTTGCTGAAGCGCGAATGGCACTTGGCGCAATGCGCTTCCCATTTGACGTGTCCCTGAATGACTTTACCGGGCAGAAACAGGGTCTCGATGTTGGCTGCACGGGCAGGAGCAATCAACATGGCAAGGCCCGCCAGGATCCAGACCCGTTCGCCCAATGTGCGCAGAACCCTTGCCATTGCGCGCCGTGTTCAGTACATGTGGATGGTGAACACATGGACGAACCCCGAGATCAGCAGCATCAGGAACAACGGGAAGTGCAGCAGGTGCCAGATGCCGAACAAACGCTCGTAGAAGTGGAATTCGGCGACCTTGCGTATGCTCGCTAGGTGGGCGCCGATGAAGCGGGCGATGGCTTGCGCCGACGGTCGTCCAAGGGTATCGCCAATGCCCTGCAGCAACCGTGGATCGAGGAGAAGAAGCACGCGGAAGTGCCAGTAGGTGATCCAGGTCCGTATGCCCAGAGAACAAGCCAGCCAGACGCCCGCCAACAGATTGTGGCACTGGCGATCAACACGCCGTTCGAACGATTCCAGCCGGCGGAGAAGTGATTCGGGCAGATGCAGGTCATTCGACAGCAAAGCCTTCAGCTCTGCGGAATGCCGCTTCAGTTCCTCAAGTGTTGCCTTGCGGCCGTACAGCCCATGATGAATGCGAATGTAGATGTAGCGCCCAACGAGGCCACTGGTCGCCACCGCGAGCATGCAGAACATTGCGACATTGCTGTTCAGCGAACCCAATCGGAATCCACTGTGAAAAAGGATACAGACCGGGCCGACGACGCCGAACAGCATGTGTGTGCGGAACCAGTACTTGACGGGGCCTAGGCGACGCATGAACCGGGCGTGCTTTCTGAGCGGGTACGGCAGTAGAAGCAGCATCAGCACGCCGCCGATGATGCCCAGCGCGTAACCGGCGCCGGATTCCGGGGTCAATGGCTGCTCCATCCGGTTCTGCCATCCGAGGTAGACCAGAAACATCACCAGCAGGCAGGCGATCAACACCAGCATGCCGGCAAGCCGGGGTCGGTAGGCCACCAGCAGGTTGTTGAGTCGGCGCTGGCGGCGGCTGGGTGACGCGGTACTGGCGCCAGCCTTGCAGGGTTGGACGTTGGGCACGGCGTCAATCGCCAGTTCGGTGCTCGAGGACATAGATCGTGTCGGTTGTTGTCGGTTTTGTCTGTGTCGCGATGCGAGGGGTGTTATCGAACACCTGACGCGGCCGCCTTCGCATAGACTTCCCGGGCTTTTTCCCGTTGGTTCCGGTACTCGTAGGACCTTGCAAGCAGCCGCCTCCCCCCAGGATTGTCGGGCGCGCGCTCTAATCGGTGCGCCAGTCGGCCGGCCAGTTCCCGCACGGAACCGGCGCGCGGTTGTGCGGGTGGCTGATCCCCGGGGACAATTGATTCCAGTGTCTCGTCGGGGGATTGCCAGGCATGGGTCGAAGTCGCTGGCCGCATAGCAAGGTGCAGACCCGCCATCGCGACGGCCAACAATGAAGCTATTACCCAGGAACGCCCGCGACGCAATTCAGCGCTGGTTTTCGAAATCACTTCTTGGCTCCCGTCCCGAACGATGTTCATTTTGGTTGGGGTGCACGGCCAACGTCTGGCGTGAAGACCGCGGGAAGCCCTTTGTTCGAGCGCCACGCGGCAAGAATCGAGCCACCAACGCAAAGCGGCCGTCAGGACAGATCTCGACAGGGAAAATCCGGCTGCAGATCGACGCCAGGACGGGAAATTCCGTCGCAATCAAACGACGAGCTAGGACGAATCCCCGCAACGTAATCAGATTAAAGAATAAGCAAAGCATATGGATACGGAGAATCTCGTAGGTACTATCCGGATGACGCCATGAGTCTGCCAATCTCTGGTGTTGAGCGGATTTCGCCGGTAAATCATCACCCGCTGACGCCCACAGATCGCCAGAGGTAGCGGCACTGTAGTTGGGACATAATTCCCTAAATGCGGCGCGCGTCTCATTTTTGTGAAATGGTCGGCGTTCAAATAGCCGGCACGCGGCACCACCCGGCGGAGAGCACTGCGCGGGCAAGGACGGGGTTGTCTTCAACGTGCGACTCGGTAAATCCTGGCGCTGCCGTAAGCCCCTTCTCACGACCTCGTGGGCCACGCGAACCGGGGTAAACACATCGATTGCCGTGGCATGGCACTTGCCCGTTCAAAGCGGTGCGACGGACCGAGCTGTGGAAGGTGTCGAGTTGCGCCGCAAAGCGTGTCGGCGACGAACTGCACGGGGGTCAGGCCGGTGCCCCTGATGCCGATCTGGTGCGGAAAACCGCAAACGATTCGATAGGGTGGGGGCAGAGTAAGTTATGGAAATGGGTCTGGAAGTGTACGCTGTGCCGCTGGCACTCATCTTCAGCGTACTGCTGGTCAGCAAGAAGAAAACCTACAGCGCCAACAAGGCGGTGCTTGCGGAGAACCGGGAGGCCGGGCTGCTGGAGCCGGTGTCGCTGCACCCGTCGATTGACCCGAGGAAGTGCATGGGTTGCGGTTCCTGTACCAGCGCGTGCCCGGAGCACAACGTCATCGGCCTGATCCACGGCAAAGCACACCTCATCAATCCGACTCATTGCATCGGGCACGGCGCCTGTCAACGGGCTTGTCCCTTCAACGCGATCACGCTGGTGTTCGGTACGGAAACGCGGGGTGTGGACATTCCTGGTGTCAAGCCGAACTTCGAGACCAACTTGCACGGCATGTTCATTGCCGGTGAGCTGGGCGGCATGGGATTGATCAGGAACGCGGTCGAGCAGGGTCGCCAGGCGCTGGAGAACATTGCCCGGTTGCCGGAAATCCGCTCCCCTGACCCGAAGCGGCTTGACTTGGTCATCGTGGGTGCAGGACCGGCCGGTTTTTCCGCTTCGCTAGGCGCGCTGGAAAAGAAGCTGAAATTCGTCACGCTCGAACAGGAGACACTCGGCGGCACCGTCGCCCATTTTCCGCGCGGCAAACTGGTGATGACCCAACCGGCGAACCTGCCGCTCGTCGGCGCGATGCGGTTTACCGAAACCACCAAGGAAAGGCTGCTCGAATTCTGGCAATCCGTTGAGCAAAACACCGGTTTGTCGATTCACTATAGCGAGCGCGTCGACGCGATAACACCGGAACAGGACGGCTATGAGATCAGGACCAGCAGGCACACCTATCACACCAAGACGGTTCTACTGGCGATCGGCCGTCGCGGCATGCCGCGCAAGCTCGACGTGCCGGGCGAAGATCTTCCCAAGGTCGTCTACCGGTTGACGGACGCCGAACAGTACCGGGGAAAGCGCGTACTGGTGGTCGGTGGCGGCGACAGCGCGCTGGAAGCGGCCGCGAGCATCGCCGAACAGGCGGGCGCCAAAGTCCTGCTGTCGTACCGGTCGGAAGCGTTCAGCCGCGCCAAGGAACAGAACCGCCAGCGCCTCAGGGTTGCCGAGGAAAAGGGCAGGTTGAAGGTTCTGTTCAAGTCCAACGTCAAGCGGATCAGCGAAAAGTCAGTACAGATCGACTATGAAGGAAAACTGCTGGAGCTGAAGAACGATGCGGTCATCATTTCCGCGGGCGGCGTGTTGCCGACTCCCTTTCTGAAACAGATCGGCATCGAGGTCGAGACCAAACATGGCACGGCGTGAACGGTGCAAACACGCGGGGCGTGTGCTTGCACTGCTTGTCATGTCGTGTGCGCCCCCCCGTGCTTCACGCAGTTACGTTGGACGAGGCCGAGCGCGCGTTGCGCATGCGTGACTACGACGCGGCTGCGCGCATGCTGGACACGCTGGCGGAACAAGGAGACGCGGAAGCCCAGTACCAGTTGGCTGCTCTCTACCGGGCCGGCTGCGGCGTTCCCAAGAACCACGAGTTGGCAGCCCGGTGGTTCGAACGCGCGGCCAAGCAGAATCATGCGAAGGCCGAATACAATCTGGGCGTACTCTATGAGAACGGCTGGGGCGTGGAAAAGAACGCCGCGATCGCGATGGACTGGTACAAAAAGGCCGCGAAACAGGGCCACCCCATGGCGCTGGCTAAACTGGGTGAAGGCAAGGGCCGGCAGCGGACCGTCGAGGAAGACCGTGACAAGAACAAACAGGAGCCGTCTCTTGCACGGCTGCTCCACTGGGCGGCCTTGAAGGGCGACATCGAGGAAGTACGGAAGCTGCTGGACCAGGGCACCCCGGTGGACGCAACAGACGATTATGAATCGACCGCTCTGATACAGGCCGCCGACCAGGGCAACGAAGCCGTGGCGCGGCTGCTGGCGGAACGGGGCGCCTCGTTGAATCACCGGAACCGCTATGGCGAAACCGCGCTGCTCAAGGCTGTCGTCCGCGAACATCGAGAACTCGTCGTCTTTCTCGTCGGCGCCGGCGCCGATATCAACCAGACCGACGCCAACGACGATACGCCCCTCATCCTTGCCACGCAGTCAGGCAACCGCCCCGTCGTCAAAGCCTTGCTTGCGGGGCGCTGTGACGTCAATCGCGTGAACAGGAAAGGCTGGAGTGCGCTTGACGTCGCGCAACGCAGCAAGAACGCTGCGATCGAAAATTTACTGACTGCAAGGGGCGCGGTATCGGCGCTCGCATCCGCGCGGCAGCCGGCCGACGAACACAGGCAGATCAGACAGCGCATTGCCGAGCGCGATCGGACGGAATCCGTCTATCAGGACATGCCCGTGGTGGTCGAGGCGGCTTGGCGCGGACAGGACGAGGTGCTCAAGGCACTGTTGGCCGGCGGCGAACAGGTCAATGTCAAGGACAGTGAAGGCTACACGGCCCTGGCCCGCGCGGCGTGGCGCGGGCACGAAGCGATTTTGAAGATGCTGCTGGGCGCCCGCGCGGACGTCGATCTGGCGAGCAAGGAGGGCAGGACCCCGCTCATGCTTGCAGCGGCGGCCGGGCACGACAGTGTGGTGAAACAACTGATCGCTGCGGATGCGAAACTGGATCGGGCCGATACCAGCGGCGAAACCGCCGTAATGGCGGCGTTAAAAGCGGGGCGTTCGGAGGCTGTACAGGCCTTGCTGCACGCCGGCGCCAAACCGCGACAGACGCGTCAGGGCGATGCCGATCCCGTGATTTGGGCCGCGCGCAACGGCGACACCCGTAGCGCAGAAAGCCTGCTGGCGCATCAGGGCCGCGCTGACTGCACCGACGCCTATGGACGGACTGCCCTCTGGTATGCCGCCGAATCGGGCAATCTTTCGTTGGCGGATCAGCTTCTGAAGCGCGGCGCTCCCGTCGATCGAACCGACGCCGACGGCTTCGCTGCGCTGCATCGGGCCGCGGCCAAGGGGCACGCTGATGTGATTGCGGCGCTGGTCGGACAGCGTGCCAACGTCAATCTGTCCGGCAAGAGCGGCAATTCACCGTTGATTCTGGCGGCGCTAGCCGGCCAGACGGCTTCGGTGAATGGTTTGATCAGGGCGGGCGCCGAAGTGAACGTGAAAAACGCCGAGGGGAACACGGCTTTGATGCTTGCGGCAAGACAGGGCGATCAAACTGTCGTCGAGGCGCTGCTCGCCGGCGGCGCGGACCCGTCACTGGTCAATGCCCGCCGCGAGCAGGCGGCGGGCATCGCATGCGCAGCCGGCCACGAGCAGATCGCCAGTCTCATCAAACAGCACAGCGGTAGCGGACTGTGGCTGCTGCGGGGGCTCAGGTAACCGTTGGACTGACCGGCTGATCGGTCATGGAATGGCCTGGTCGATCACGATCTTGAGGGGTTTCCCGTCGTGTGTCTTCACGTGTTCGACGGTGCCTTGCAGGTCACCGGACGCCGGCATTGCCTGACCGGTCTTCGAGATGCGCGCCCCGACGACAACTTCATCGAACGACGAAAGCTTCATGGCGGGCGACATCGACTGGGAATCGTCCAGTGTGACGCTGACCGGTAACGCACTGGCCTGCTTTCTCACGATTGCGAGCGGCATCCGCGGTCCCTGCTGCGCACGTGCGAAGATAAACAGCGTATCGTTCGGATCGATCTTGGCTTTCAGGGATGGATCGAGTTCTACGTCGACCTGAACTGAAGCAGGTCCGGCAGCCGCCTGCCCGTCGGATGTGTCAGCCGGAGCGCTGGCGGCGGCGACGGGCGTGGTCGGTTCGATGCCGAGTTTTTCCTGGGCCATCCGAATCTGTTGGTTGATCACTTCGGCATCGGAACCGCCCGGTGGCACCCGGGCCGCCGTCTTTTGCCACAGATCCAGCGCTTCCTGGTACTTGCCGTGCTGGAACTGCCAATGGCCCATCAGCCACTGGGCCTTCACGTTCTCCGGTTCCAGCGAAAGCGCCTTCTGCAACAGGTCGCCCACCTTGTCACTGAACTGACCGCCGCTGGCGGTGATCATAACGTCGGCATAGTCGGCCAGCAGGTCCCCGTTCCCACCGTCCAGCGCCACGGCCTTGGCGTACGCCGACTCGGCGTCGCTGAACCGGTTCATGAGGGCGTAGCTGCGTCCCAGCATGGTCCAGCCTTCCAGGTCATCCGGCTGTTGTTCGAGCCGCTTGGCGAGCTTTTCGACCATTGCCGCGATCGGATGCCCCTTGGCATCCGGAGCGGCGCCCTCGGCGCCCGCCTCCGTGGCGGTCGCGTCCGCCGGCCCCTCCGGAGTTCCGAGCGAATGATACAACGTCAGCGCGGCCGCGGGCACGAACACGGCCAGCAGCAGAGCGGCCCACTGACCACCGCGTGTGCGCTGCCCGCCGGTCGCGATTTGCTGCGCCGCCAGTAATTCGCGTTCCAGGTCGGTGCGCGCCGCGCGGTAGGTTTCGTTATCGAGCTTACCTGTTTCGAGGTCGGCCGCAAGCTCAGTCAACTGCTGCTTGATAACGGCCGTGCTCAGGTCCGCTTGTTGCCCGGCCGTGCGCTGCCGGTGGCTGAAGAGCGTCGGCAGAATGAACAGCAGCGCCATGGTCATCATCAGCGCGGACAAGATCCAGAATGTATTCATGACTGAGATTCGCTATTGTTGTCAGGGGTGTCGAGCAGCGTTCGAAGTCGTTCGCGTTCGGCGTCGGACAGTTCCGCGTCGGTTTGCCGGCTGCGCTTGCGGACGGTAACAATCAGCAATACCAGACCGGCCAGCAGCAGAAAGAAAGGACCGTACCAGATCAGCCAGGTCGAGCGTTTGACCGGCGGATTGTACAGCACAAAATCGCCGTAACGATCGACCAGGAACTTGGTGATGTCGGCATCGCTGCGACCGGCCTTCATCATGTCGTAGATTTCGACGCGCAAATCCTGCGCGAGGTCGGCCTGCGAATCGGCCAGGGTCTCGTTCTGGCAGACCAGGCAGCGCAACTGACTGATGAGCTGCTTGTAGCGGTGCTCGTTGACTTTGCCGCCGAAATCCAGCGACTCGACGCCCGCCGCCGCCGCGACCGAGAGCAAACCGAACCAGAGTATTACGAGCAGAACCGGTCTCTTCATCCGTTCGCCGCCTCGAGTTGCTTGATCATGGGCAGTATCTCTTGGTCGATCGATTCGGTGGTGAGCGGGCCGATGTGCTTGTGCCGGATGACGCCCTGCTTGTCGACGATGAAGGTTTCTGGTGTGCCGTAGACGCCCCAGTCAATGCCCACGCGGCCGTCCGCGTCGAAGGCGGTGGCGACATAGGGATTGCCGAACTCCTGCAGCCACTGCAGTGCGTCGGCACGGTCGTCCTTGTAATCGAGGCTGTAGATGCGTACGCCGCGCTTGGCGAGCTGCGTCAGCAGGTGGTGCTCGGCGCGGCACGACGTGCACCAGGTGGCCCAGACATTGAACAGCGTCACCTGGCCCTTGAGATCTCCCGTCGAAATATGCTCATCAGGCTTGTCGAGCCGCGGCAGGCTGAACTGGGGCACCGGCTTATTGATCAGCGGCGACGGCACCACCTTGGGATCGATGCTCAGTCCCCGATACAGCAAGGCGGCCAGCGCCAGGAATCCCGCCAGCGGTAGCAACGATTTCAGCAGGCGCGGCATCAGGCGGTTCCCTCCCGGAGTCGGGCCTGGTGCGCGCGGGCTCGTGCCGGAGCGTAGCGCTCCAGCATACGCATGCGGTAACGGGGATCGCTCGCGGCCAGCAGCCCGCCGATGGCGATCAGCAAGCCACCGAACCAGATCCAGCGCACGCAGGGTTTATAGTAGAGCCGCAGGCTCCAGTCACCGTTATCGAGCGGTTCGCCCAGCGATACGTAGAGATCGCGGAGGAACCCCACATGTATGCCGGCCTCGGTCATGGGATTGCGCTGGACCCGGTAGACGCGCTTTTCGGGATGCAGCACGGCGACTTCCTTGCCGTGTTCGAAGACGTGCACTGTGCCGTAATTGGAGACGTAATTCGGTCCCTGACGGGTTTCAACGTCCTGGAACAGAAACCGGTAGGCATTGATCGTTTCCTCGCCGCCTGGACTCATGCGTACGTCTTTTTCGACGCCGAACTGGGTGACGAATGTCACCCCGATGATGAATACCGCGACCCCGGAGTGAGCCACCCACATGCCGTAATAGGCGCGGCCGCCGCGGGCGGCCATGTCCGCGGGCGCGGCTGCAAGGGATCGGTTGGCGAAACGCATACGCAGACTCTTCACCAGCGTCGTCAGCAGCCACAAGGACAGGGCGACCGCTATACCCGCCGATATCGAGCCAGACGCCTGCGGCAGGGCGGTGATCACGCCACCCGCGATGCTGACAACCAGTGCGACACGCAATTGCCTGAGCAACGCAGCCGGCTCCTGGTGTTTCCAGCGCGTAAGCGGAGCTGAGCCCATGAGCAGCACCATGAACGGCATGAAGATGATGAACATGGTGTTGAACCAGGGGAACCCGACCGAGATCTTGCCCCAGCCCAGCGCGTCGTACAGCAATGGCGCGAGCGTTCCGAGCAGGACGAGCAGCGTGGTCGTGATCAGCAGCAGGTTATTGCCCAGCAGCAGGCTCTCGCGCGACAGACTGCCGAAACCACCGCCGCGCGAAATGCCCGTGGCGCGAAAACCGTACAGCGTGAGCGAACCGCCGATGACGACGCACAGGAACACCAGAATGAAGAGACCGCGCGCCGGGTCGGATGCGAAGGCGTGCACCGAGGTCAGCACGCCGGAACGTACCAGGAACGTGCCGAGCAGACTCAGCGAGAAGGCCAGCAGAGCCAGCAATACGGTCCAGCGTTTGAAAGCGCCGCGCTTCTCGGTTACGGCGAGCGAGTGGATCAGTGCGGTGCCGGCAAGCCAGGGCATGAACGAAGCGTTCTCTACCGGGTCCCAGAACCACCAGCCGCCCCAGCCCAATTCCTTGTAAGACCACCAGCTGCCGAGCGTGATGCCGATGGTGAGGAACACCCAGGCGATCAGCGTCCAGGGCCGGGTCCAGCGTGCCCACGCCGTGTCCAGGCGCCCGCCGATCAATGCGGCGATGGCGAAACTGAAGGCGACCGACATGCCCACATAGCCCATGTAAAGCATTGGCGGGTGCACCGCCAGCCCAGGGTCCTGCAACAGGGGGTTGAGGTCTCCGCCTTCCAGCGGTGCGGGGAACAACCGCTCGAACGGGTTGGACGTGAACAGCAGAAACGACAGGAAGCCGATGCTGACCATCGCCATCACGGAAATGACGCGTGCCAGCATCACTTCGGGCAGGTTGCGTGCGAACAGCGAAACGGCGACCGTCCAGACCGAAAGAATAAAGACCCAGAGCAACAGCGAACCCTCGTGTGCACCCCAGACCGCGGAAATCTTGTAGATGGTAGGCAGGGCTGTATTGCCGTTGCGCGCTACATAGAGCACCGAAAAGTCGTTCGACAAGAACGACTGGACCAACGCCAGAAAGGCGATGGCAATGAAGAGGAACTGCCCTAAAGCCAGAGGACGCGCCAGCGCCATCCACGTCGGCGTGTTGTTGAGACTGCCCGCGAGCGGAAGGACGGCCTGGACCAGCGCGATGCACAGGGCCAGGATTAGGGCGAAGTGACCGAGTTCGGGAATCATGGCTTGGCCTCCTGCATCGCGTTCACGCCTTCCTCGTGTGCGGTCTTGAGCGAGGCGGCGACCTCCGGCGGCATATACTTTTCATCGTGCTTGGCGAGCACTTCGTCGGCGACGAACACGCCGTCATCGCGCAGTTGGCCGTGCGCGACGATGCCCTGACCTTCACGGAACAGATCGGGCAGGATACCCGTGTACTGGACCTTGACGGTCTTTTTCGTATCGGTCACGTCGAACTGCAGGGTCAACCCGTCGGGCTGGCGATTCAGGCTGCCCTTGGTGACCAGCCCGCCGACGCGGAACGGGTGGTGCGCCGGTGCTTCGCCGGCGACGACCTGGGTGGTTGAGTAGAAGAACATCAGGTTCTGGTTGAATGCGCGCAGTGCGAACGCGACTGCGGTGCCGATGCCCAGGACCATGAGGCCGATCAATACGAGACGTTTCTTTCTTGCGGGTGTCATTGCCGATTCCTCACGCGCTGTCCGCGCTGGTGAATCTCGCGCAGCAGCCTGCGGCGCTGCCAAGCGGGTGAAATAATATTGTACGCCAGTACCACGAGGGCAATGCCGTACGCCGACCAGACATAAGGGGCGTAGCCGCCCATGTGAAAGAAAGTTTCCAGGTTCATGCGTTGCCCGCCAGTTCCTGGACCCACTGGCTGTTGCGTTCGCGCTGCAGGATCTCGCAACGTGCGCGCATCAGCAGCACCATGGCATAAAAGATCTTGAACGCGACCGCCATGATCAGCAGCGGGATCAACATGCGCAGGTCGATCGACGGCGCTGAGAACTTGGTGACGGTCGGCCCCTGGTGCAGGGTGTTCCACCACTCCACCGAGTAGTGGATGATCGGTATGTTGACCACGCCGACCAGCGCCAGCACGGAGACCGCGCGTGCCGCCGTGCGCTTGTCCTCGATCGCGTTGTGTAGCGCGATGATGCCGAGGTAAAGAAACAGCAGGATCAGTTCCGATGTCAGGCGCGCGTCCCACACCCACCAGGCGCCCCACATGGGCTTGCCCCAGATCGAACCGGTCACGAGCGCCAGAAACGTGAACGATGCGCCGATGACCGCGCTGCTGATCGCGACGATTTCCGCCATCTTGATCCGCCAGACCAGGCCGATCGTGCCCGCGGCGGCCATCACGACATAGACAAACATGGACATCCAGGCGGCCGGCACGTGGATGAACATGATCCGGTAGCTGTCGCCCTGTTGATAGTCAGTAGGTGCCACGACCAAGCCTTGATACACGCCGACGACCGCACAAGTGAGGAAGGCGAGCCCCAGCCATGGAATGAACTTTCCGGCGATCTGGTAGAAGTACCGTGGCGACGCCAGTTGATGGAAAAATTTTAGCATGGCTCAACTCAAACTGATTCGCAGCGAAGCTGCAGTAGCCGCCGGCGCGAGACTCGCGGCCAGCGCCAGCAGCGCTGTCAGAAACGACAGATGCGCGGAAATCGAGAGTCCGCCCGCCGCCGTTGTAACCGCGCTTGCCGAGAAGATTAGCACGGGTATGTACAGCGGGAGTACCAGAAGCGACAGAATCATGCCTCCGCGGCGCAGGCCGACCGTCAGGGCCGCACCAATGGTGCCGATCAGGCTCAGAACCGGCGTCCCCAGCGCCAGCGTCACCAGCAGCGCCTCGATGGCCGTTCCGGAAAGGTCGAGCAGGAGCCCGAGCAAGGGAGCTATCAGGATCAGCGGCAGGCCGCTGACCAGCCAATGGGCCAGGACCTTGGCCAGCACCAGCAGCGACGGTGGGTGCGGGCTCATCATCAGCAGCTCCAGCGAGCCGTCTTCATAGTCCGATTTCAGCAGGCTTTCCAGCGACAGCATGGCCGCCAGCAGTGCCGCGACCCAGACGATACCCGGGCCTATCGCGCGCAGCAGTGCCGGATCGGCACCCACGCCCAGCGGAAACAGCGCCGTGACCAATATAAAGAACAGCAGCGGATTGACCGCCTCCGAACGGCGCCGCAGCGCCAGGGTCAGATCGCGCCTGACCAGGGCGCCGAATGCGCGCAAGGTCGAGTTCATGGCGCGGCAGAGAGGTCGATCCGCCGCACGCGGTCGGGCGGAAGGTTGACGGCGTGGTGCGAAGTCATCGCCAGCATGCCTCCCGACTCCAGATGTCCGGCGATCAAGGATTCGACCAGCGCGATGCCACGGCGATCGAGCGAAGTGAAGGGTTCGTCCAGTATCCACAGGCGGCAGTGATTGAGCAGCAGCCGCGCCAAGCCGACGCGCCGCCGCTGTCCTGCAGACAGGTTGCGCGCCGGGCTGTCTTCATATCCCGAGAGTTCCAGTGTCGCCAGGGCTTCTTCGACGCTGACAGCCGTGTCGGCGGCGCCCAGCGTCTGGGCGATGGCCAGATTCTCCCGCGGGGTCAGGTCCAGCTTGATGCCGTCTTTGTGGCCGATGTACGCGATATACTGATGATATTCCACGGTCTTGTGTTCGATATCTTGGCCGTTCCAGAACAACCGCCCGGCGTCTGGCGAACGCAGGCCGCACAACAAGCTGAGCAGCGAACTCTTGCCGCTGCCGTTACGACCTTCGATCAGGAGCGCCTGGGAAGGTTCCAGTTTAAAGGATAGACCGGAAAACAGGGTCCAGTCGTCGCGGATACAGGTCAGTTCCTTGGCTTCGAGCATTTCGCTTAGGATGGGCAAACGCCCGCTTCAAGTGACAAAATATTCCCAAGTCTAACGGAATGGGGGGGCGGGCGCGACTGTCCCCGTCATGCGAGGGCGGCGGTTCTCACGGCCGGCTGACCCGGATCCGGCCGGCGCCGCAAGCGGCCTCCGAGCACCGGCGGTTGATTGACATAAATCAAGACCACGTACCCCGCCCCGCGCTAAATTGTCGAACTTGGGCCGAGGGTTCCAGGGTGCGGGCCACGGCTGGCTTGGTCACAGAGCGGGAGCCGCGCTGGCGTGCGTGGCGCGCCCGACGCACGGATGTCTGGATTGGTTCTATACTTGGGTAGTAAAGCTTGTGGCGAGCGGCCCGAAGTTTCGGGCGGTTCCATCGATCGATAGGCAGCAATGCGGAGACGGAAGGCGATGTCCGAAGATGTGCAACGTACTGCCGAATTCCAGTCAATTGTCGAAACCCATGAACAACCCTTCCTGATCATCGACCGCGATTACCGCATCGTCGCCGTCAATAGTGCTTATGAGCGCACCTACCGTCTGGACGCGGGGCAGGTGGTCGGGCAATTGTGCTACGAGTTGACCCACGGTAACGAACGCCCCTGCCACGAATACGGTGAGGATTGTCCGCATCTTCGCATCATTCACGAAGGGGAGCGGAATTGCACCTGCACGCATATCCATCACGACAACGACAACGCTGTCAGCCAGGTTCACATCAAGGCTTACCCGCTGCACATGGGCGAGGGCGAGGTTTACCTGGGTGAGGCGATCGAGCGCATACCGGAGATCGCGCATGCCCGGGAACCGGCGCGGATGGTTGGCGAATCGCCGGCGTTCATGCGCCTGCTGAGTCTGTTGAAGCTTGCGGCCATGTCGGACGCGCCGATACTGCTCGAAGGGGAAACCGGTACCGGCAAGGATCTGGCGGCGCGCTACATTCACCAGCAGTCCAGGCGCAGCCAGAAGCCCTTTCTGATGGTCGACTGCACCGTGTTCACCGAGCCGCTGTTCGAGGCCGAGGTCTTCGGACACGATCGCGGCGCTTTCACCGGCAGCGTCGGCGAGCGCGAGGGACTGTTCGAGGCCGCCGACGGCGGAACGCTGTTTCTCGATGAGATCGGTGAGATATCGGCGACGTTGCAGGCCAAACTGCTGCGCGTCATCGAGACCGGCGACTTCCGCCGGGTGGGTGGCAACAAGCTCCGGCACACCGACACTCGCATCATCTGTGCCACTAACCGCAGACTGGGCAGGGACGTTGACGCCAAGCAGTTTCGCGAGGACCTCTATTACCGTGTGGCGTGCATACACGTCGCGATACCGCCGTTGCGGGAGCGCATCGAGGACATCGATGTGCTGGCCGGCGCGCTGTTGCGTCGCATCGGCGCACTCACGGGACGGAGTTTCAGCCTCAACGAACCCGCCCTGACCGAGCTCAGAGGCTATCACTACCCGGGAAATATCCGCGAATTGCGCAACATCCTCAGTGCCGCCGCCAGTTGGAGCCTGGATGGAACGCTCGACGCTCAGAAGATCGCGCAGATCATTGCCAATCTCAAGGCACGGCGCGAGAATGGGCAGCCGCACGCGGAGGTGCCGACCGAGCGGGAAGCACCGGCGCCGGCCGATGACCCCGGGCGCCTGTCGACACTCGAGGAAATCGAGTTGTGGCATATCCAGTCGCTGCTCAAACGCTGCGCCAATCGCCGTCAACTGGCGGCTGCTCTGGGCATCAGCGAGCGCAGCGTCTACCGGAAACTCAAGCAATACGGCTTGCGCTAGACCTGGAGTGGCCGGCCGGTCGGGCGAAACGACGCTCTGCGGGAGTGGGACCGAATTTGAACCGATGCCGAGGCTGTTGAGATGAACAAACTTGTTGCGGTTGCCGCCCCGGCGACGCTGTTGGGGTGCGCGTTCTGTTCGTCGGCGGCACTGGCGGGTGTACAGGACGCTTACGACGCGCCGGATATGACCGGATTCCGGCTGACCCAGGAGGAAGACGGCGACGGCAACGGCGATGGCGTCAAGGAGACGCATATCCGCCATTACCAGAATGCGGCCGGTGACCGCCTGTTCAGCATGGTCACGCGGGGCAGGCTGTGGGCCTGGAGCCGTCAGAGCGGCGACGGCTCATCCGATGCCGATCACAACTTCGTGATTGTCGACAGCAACTGCGATGGCGCCTTTGACAAGCGTTACGCGCTCGATGACCAATTTCACCTACCCGAGTGCCTGAGTCCCGCGAAATAAGTTCACTTTGCATGATGACGCGTCGCGGCGTCTTCCCGGTTCTGTGTCTGTGCGCAGTCCTGTTCGGATACCTGTCACCTGCCGCAGCGGATGATCCGTTTCTGACGCCGTCCCTCACGTCGGCCGAGCTTGTGGACCGACAGAAGACGGAAAAGAGCCTGCTGGTCGTTGACGTGCGCGGGCAGCCGGAATACCGGAGCGGGCATGTGCCGGGCGCGGTAAACATTCCCCCGGAAAAGCTGGTCAAGCACCTGGATGCGCTGCGCACCGCCAACGGCGTAGTGTTGTACTGCTCGAACGGGTCCCGCACCCGGATCGCCGAGAAGATACTGATCGAAAACCGGGTCGCCAACCTGTTTCATCTCGAAGGCGGTGTTTTCGGCTGGAGGAACGGGGGCCACCCGCTGAAAACCGGTTGGGCGCCCTGAGGGCACGCCTCATCACGCCGCTTCGGCGTTTCCGAATTTCCCGACGGCGACCGGCACGCGCCGCGTCGTCGTTCGTCTGTCTTGTTCTCTTTTGCAGTATTTTCGCATAATGTCCCAAACCGGTCGGATCAAAACGGGTGGTCATGGGCCGATAAGCAGCGGGTGAAGCAGGGGATCAAGGAGACGTCATGCTGATAACCAACGTAGAAATCGTACCCGGCAAGCGAGTGACCAAGCATCTGGGCCTGGTGCAGGGCAGCACGGTGCGATCCAAGCATGTGGGCCGTGATCTGATGGCGGGTCTGAAGAACATTTTCGGAGGCGAGCTGAAGGGGTACACCGAGTTGCTGCAGGAGTCCCGCGACGAGGCGCTCGAGCGCATGTCGAAGCAGGCCGAGGCGGTTGGCGCCAATGCCGTCCTCAACGTGCGTTTTTCCACGTCATCGATTTCGCAGGGTGCCGCGGAACTGTTCGCCTACGGCACGGCGGTGGTGCTCGAGAACGCCTGACATGGATCTCATTGTCTTTCTCAGCCTGCTGGTACTGGGTTACTTCTTCGGCCGCCTGGCCGAACGACGCCACTACAAGTCGATCATCGCGCGTGAAAGGGCATTTCGCGACAAGGTGCTGGTGATTCAGACCCGTTTCCCGCCGTCGGGCCTCGGACCGCATCGGTCCGAACTCGTGCTGGGGAGCGTGGTTATTTCCGTCGACTATTTCAAGCGCTTCCTGGCCGGCCTGCGCAACCTGTTCGGGGGCCCCGTCAAGTCCTATGAAACGCTGCTCGACCGGGCGCGCCGCGAGGCAATCCTGCGCATGCAGGCGCATGCGGCCCGGCTCGGCGCCGACAAGGTGCTGAACGTCAAATTGGAAACCGCTTCGATTTCCAAGGGGCGGCGCAACGCTATCGGCTCGGTCGAGGTGCTTGCCTACGGCACGGCGCTGATTCCCGATGCCGGAGGGCGTTAGTCCTGGATTACGAGAACCGCGAAATACCCGAAGGCATCAACGCGGATCCCGACCACCCCCTGAAGGAACTTGCCTGGCTGGGTGGCGGGCTGGTGCTGGCGACTGTCCTGGCGGTTGGGCTGATGAGCATCGCGGCGCAGGGACTGGCCCGGCATATCCCCTTTACCTACGAACAGGCGATCGCCCGGCATTTCGCCGGCGACCTGACCACCGGCGACGTGGCCGTCCAGACCTGGCTGCAAACGCTGGCCAACGCGTTGGCCGACGGCATGGCGCTGCCCGACGGTATGGTGATCCACGTCCGCTACATTGATGACGGGACGGTGAATGCGTTCGCCACCCTGGGCGGCCATATCCTGGTCTTTCGGGGGTTGATTGACGCGACGCCGAACGAAAACGCGCTGGCGATGGTGCTCGCCCACGAGATAGCGCATATCAAGCATCGCGATCCGATCGTGGCGCTGGGCAGAGGCGCACTGATCGGCACCGCGCTGGCGGCGTTGACCGGTGTCAGCGGCAACGACATGGCCGGCCGCGTGCTCGGCGACGCCGGCCTGATGACGTCACTGCACTTCAGTCGCGAGCAGGAAAGCGCCGCGGACAGTGAGGCCTTGGCGGCCGTGGCGCGACACTATGGGCACGTCGCCGGCGCCACCCTGATCTTCGAACACTTTCTCGAGAAGGAAAACAAGGACGGATCCCGACTGCCGGAACTGTTCGCGACGCACCCCGCCAGTCAGCGGCGGATCGATCGCCTTCGGCGCGAGGCGGCCGAGAATCACTGGTCCGACGCGGGTGAGACCACTGCGTTGCCGAATTTTCCCGATTGAGAACGTTGTTGGAGTCCGGAGGAGCGGCCCCGAACACGGGGTACGGTGACGTCGTGATCGTTTCAATCCAATTGTTGTGCCTGTTGATGATCGCCAACGGCGCGCCGATTATCGCACGCAACCTGCTGGCCGACCGCTGCCAGGCGCCGATCGACGGCGGCCGGCGCCTGCGCGACGGTCATCCGGTGCTGGGCGCTTCCAAGACCTGGCGCGGTGTCGCTGCAGCGTTGCTGATGACCCCGGCCGCCGCCCTCATGGTGGGATTATCCGCGTCCACCGGCTTCGTCGTCGGCGCCGGCGCGATGGCCGGCGATCTTTGCTCCAGTTTCGTCAAGCGCAGGATGAACAGACCCGTGAGCAGTCAGGTGGTGGGCCTGGACCAGATCCCCGAAGCCGCGATACCGCTGTTGCTGGTGGCGCCGGCGCTGTCGTTGTCGCCGTTGCGGATCGCCGTGGTGACAGCCTTGTTCTTCCTCGGCGGGCTGGTACTGTCGAAGCTGCTGTACCGGCTGAAGATCCGCCAGCGTCCGTATTAGTTGTGGTGATCTCATCCAACCGCCGGGGACGCGAAGAAAGAACACTTAACCACAAAGGACACAAAGAACGCGAAGACCACCATCGTTAAGCCACTTCCGGCCTAAACGTCATGCCGGCGAATGCCGACATCCAGTGGACATGGCTGGGGCTGAGCGGAGTGAACCCCGGGGTAGTGTGCGGCTGCGGTCTCGTGCGTTGCCCTGCCCGGGGCGTGGACAGGATCTGGCATGTGGTTGTTTCGGCGTCGCTCAACAGGATTCAACCTCGGACTTCACGCAAGCCAATGACCCGTTTTGCGGGTCTTTGCGCCAGCAGCATCGGTTCTTTGTGTCCTTTGTGGTTAAGGGTCAAGCGGTGTTCCTTCGCGTCGCTGGCGTCCTTAGCGTTAAGCGGTCAACCCACTACCCGCGACGCAGCGCGTGAATCGTAACCTCGGGCGGGCAGTTGAACCTGACGTCGACCACCGAGGTGCCGGCGCCGCGGGACGTGTAGCCCTGGAGGCCCTGATATTGCCAGGCGCCGCTGCACAGCGTGCGCGGGCAGCGCGCGTTGCACATCAGCGGGAAGCCGCCCGGCAGACAGATCTGTCCGCCGTGCGTGTGCCCGCACAGCATCAGATCGACCCCGGCGCAGGCCGCGTGCTGGTACATCTCCGGCGAGTGCGACAGCAGAATCCGGGTCGCGCCATCCGGTATCCGCAGCATCGCCTTTTCCAGGTTGTCGGCGCGGAAATAGTGCGGGTCATCGATGCCGACCAGGTAGAGGCTGTCATCGCCGCGGGTCAGCACCGCGTGTTCGTTGACCAGCATTCGGATGCCGAGCGATTCCATCGGCAACAGCATGTGGATGCTGTCGTGATTGCCGAGCACGGCGTAGACCTTTTCACCCAACTGAGCGCGCAATCGTTCCAACCCCGCCAGCGCCCGGTCGATGTGACCATAGGTGCGTGCGCGATAGTCGCCGGTCATGACACAGACGTCATACGCCAGCGTTCTGACCCGGTCGGCGAGGCGGTGCGGAAAGGATTCGGACATGTCCAGGTGAAGATCGGTGAGGTGCAGTATGCGAAAGCCGTCGAAGGACGCCGGCAGCCCGGGAATACGGATTTCGTTTTCTACAACCTGTACCGACAGCGCATTGCGCTGGCCGCGCCGGTACACCAGGCCGAGTCGGAGCAGCAACCGGATCAGGCCATGGACGGAATACCAGTTTTCGATGTGGAAAAAGCTGCGGCCGTGGCCAAACACGCGCTGGTGGTACTCGCCCTCGATGCCCAGTCTCAGCCCGGCGTGATAGGGGCCGACGCGCTTTTGCAGGGCCGTCACGAGTGCTGATTCGGGTAGCTGTTCCACGCCGGTTCCGCTTGTCCAGGTGATCTCGTTCAATTATCGGCCGCAGGCCGGATCTTGCCAATCTCGATAGCGCATCGAGTTCGGCGGTCTTTGCTAGAATCGCGCCTTTATGTCACCGGGGCGCGACAGGCATGAAAATCTCGATCATCTGCGGCAGCAGTCGCCTCCAGGCGCAAAGCCTCAAGGTTGCACGTTTCGTCGAATCCACGCTGCGCGACCGGCAACTTTGCGAGGACAGCTGGCTCTACGCGCTGACCGGCAATCCACTGCCGCTGTGGGACGAGGCGATCTCCGGCGGCGATCCGGCCTGGCAGGCGCGACTTGCGCCGGTGTCGGCCGAACTGGCAGCCAGCGACGGGTTCGTGGTGGTTACACCGGAATGGCACGGACAGGTGCCGCCCGCGCTGAAGAACTTTTTCCTGATGTGGGGCAAGGGCGAAGTGGCGCACAAGCCCGCGCTGATCGTCACGGTGTCGTCCGGGGAGGGCGGCGCCTATCCCGTCGCCGAGTTGCGGATGAGCAGCTACAAGAACAACCGCATCTGCTATCTGCCGGAGCACGTCATCGTGCGCAAGGTCGAATCGGTCCTGAACGACGACCCGGCGAAGAACAATCCGGACGCCGACCGCTATTTGCGCGACCGAATCGCGTACGCACTGCGAATTCTGCGGGAGTACGCCATCGCGCTGAAAGGGGTGCGCGCCTCCGGTGCGACCGACCTCAGCGTGTACAGGAACGGCATGTAGAGGGGCTGGTCGCTACGGACGGTGGCGAGGAATGCGGGCTAGCCGGCCTTTGCGGTTTCTGGCGACGGCCTCATGCAGATCCGGTTGCGTCCGGCGGCCTTCGCTTGATACAGCGCTTCGTCGGCGCGCACGAACAGCGACAGCGGCGTGTCGCCGGCCGTGAACGCGGCGATGCCGATACTGACCGTCAGCGACAGTTCCGCGCCGGAACAATGGCAGGGTGTCATGGCGATGTTGTTGCGGATGCGCTCGGCCAGCAGGCGTGCACCTTCCAGCGTGCTTTCGCGCATCAGCACCACGAATTCCTCACCGCCGTAGCGAAATAGCTGATCGCCGTCGCGAATACAGTTGCGGGCGATGTTGGCCACGGCTTTGAGTGCGGAGTCGCCGACGATGTGGCCGTAGCGATCGTTGACCCGCTTGAAATTGTCGATGTCCAAGATCAGCAGCGCGCACTTTGCGGCGTGCCGGTCCGCATGACTGATCTCGCGGCGCAGCACGTCATCCAGCGCAGCGCGGTTCGAAGTGCCGGTCAAGGGGTCCCTGCGTGCCAGCGAAATCGCATCCTGGTAGAGCAGGGCGTTGCGCAATGGATACAGCAGATTGCACATGAGCTGCTCCACCGTTTCCAGTTCGGCTTCGGTGAATTTTTCGGAGCGCCGGAGCGTCAGTTTACCCAGGGGTTCGTCGCCCAGGGTCAGCCTGTAGGTGCAACTGTGGCGGCCCTGTCTGCCGTACTTGACCTCGAGGTTGAGGTCGGTGTTGCGGTAGCGCAGGCCGCAGTGGGGCACCAGCTCGGCCAGTTTCACGCTGAAGAGTTCGATTAGACGGTCCAGCGACAAGGTGGTCTGGAGTGTCTGGGTGATGTCGGCGGCGTGGCCGTTCACGGCGTCTCGCGGCACGGTGTCCGGAGCGCCTTTCGGCGACTTGTGCTCGATCGGATGAAGTGTCTTGGTCATGGCAATGCACAACATAGTGGGCTTGCAGCATGAAGATGCCAGAACCGTGCCATACAATTCGTATATAGAAATAACAATAGGATAGAGGACTGCTGGCGTCTTTCTGGTGGCAAGACCGATGGCGGGAGTCAAAAATGTGACGAACTTCACGGCCTGCGTGAGCCCTCGCCAGTCTATTGATTAGAGGATTAAATCCCGATCCGGAAACGGGCAAGATGACGATGCCGAGAAACAGGAGCCGTTCGATGAGATTCCCAAGCGTCGGACTCGCGGTCTTCCTTGTGCTCGCGGCCGGGCCGCCCGGTTGCGGACAGCGCCAGCCGCCGGCGGATGAAACCACGCGTCCGGAGGTCGCCGCCGCCACGGCGACGCCGCCGGACGCGAGCCCGGATTCGGCGCTGGTGAATCGGGGCTACCACGAGCAACCCGAGTGGTTCAAACAGTCTTTCCTGGACGTTCGCGAAGACATCGACGACGCGACCGCCGCGGGACGGCGCCTGGTGCTCTATTTCTACCAGGACGGATGCCCCTACTGCAAAAAGCTGCTGGAAGTGAATTTCGGCAGCCGGTCGATCGCGGAGAAGACGCGGCGATACTTCGACGTGGTCGCCATCGACATCTGGGGCGATCGGGAGGTCGTCGACCTGGACGGAGAGACGGTCACCGAGAAGGCGTTCAGTCGCGCACTTGAAGTGGATTTCACGCCGACGCTGGTTATTTTCGACGAGCAGGGCAAGCCGGTGGCGCGCCTGAACGGGTACTACCCGCCCCACCAGTTCGAGATCGTGCTGGATTACGCGGGGCTGAAGAAGGAAGGCGAAGGAACCCTCAGCGACTATTACCGGCAGCATGAGCCGGTTCCGGCCACCGGCACGCTGCACCGCGAGCACGGCTGGCTCCAGCCGCCGTTTGACCTGGCCGCGCGCCCGTCCGGCAAGCCGTTGCTCGTGCTGTTCGAACAGCAGGAATGCAAGACCTGCGACGAACTCCACGCCGATATCCTGCAGCGCGAGGAAACCCGGCGGCTGCTGGCGGGATTTGACATCGCGCTGCTCGACGCCTGGTCGGACGATCCGCTGCGCACGCCCGATGGCAGCGAAACCACGGTGGCCGCCTGGGCGCACGACCTGGGCATTCAGTATCTGCCGACCCTCGTCATGTTCGATCTGCAGGGTAGGGAGGCATTTCGTACCGAGGCCTGGCTGAAGGCTTTCCACACGCAGTCGGCCCTCGACTATGTGCTTTCCGGCGCCTATCGGAACGAACCGGATTTCCAACGCTACATCGAAACGCGCGCCGGCGCGTTGCGCGCCCGCGGCGCCGAGGTGGATATCATGAACTGACGGCGGCCGGTGTTTCCGCTTGCTGCGCGTTGTATTGCCGGCCGGTGATTCCCGCACTGGCCTGACTCAGCAGGTACAGATAGGGCAGCACAACGTCGTCGGGTTGCGGCCGCTGTGCCGGGTTCTCGCCCGGATAGGCGAGCGCGCGCAGGTCGGTGGCGACCGGCCCGGGATCGATACTGTTGACCCTGACGCGGGCGTTGGTCTCCAGTTCGTCGGCGAGAATCTGCATCAGGCACTCGGTGCCGGCCTTGCTGACGCCGTAAGCGCCCCAGTAGGCGCGGCCGTGCCGGCCCGCCCGATCGGAGGAAAACAGGATAGAGCTGCCGCCGGTCCGCATCATGAGCGGCAGGCACGCACGGGTGAGCATAAAGGGTCCGGTGAGATTCACCTGCATGATGCGCTGCCAGAGCGGGGCCTCGAAGTGCAGCATGGGGATCAGCGCGCCCAGCACGGCGGCGTTGTGCACCAAGCCGTCGAGGCGGTTGAATTCTGCGCCGATGCGGTCGCCGAGTTCCAGGTAGTCTTTTTCCACCGCGCCTTCCAGGTTCAGCGGATAGATCGCCGGCTGCGGTCCACCGCTATTTTCGATGCCGTCGTAGACCGCTTCCAGCAGCTTGATGTCCAGATCCAGCAGAACAACCTGCGCGCCGAACGCGGCGCAGGCTTTGGCCACTGCGGCGCCGATGCCCTTGCCGGCGCCGGTCACCAGGACCACACGGTCGCGCAGAAGCGAGGGCTCGGGTTTCCAGTCATCGGGTATCAACATCGCGAAAGTGTACCACGCGAGGCCGGCCGCGCGCCGATTCCGGAACCCTGTCAGTGCCGCGCGCGGCGTTGTTCCCGCCGGTTTGTCGACCAGGCAATCCAGAATTTCCGCAACGGGCTCAGGACGAGGTGGTGCCGGGCTACGCGCAAGCCGTCGGCTTCCACTTCGTCAAGCAGCGCCTGGTCGATAGCCGCGCGGATCAGCAAGGCGGTCTGGGCCGCTCGCTCGGTTTCGGGCAGGTGTTGCAGCGCGGTTTCGAATTGGCGTCGCGCGCGATCAAGCTGGCGCCGTGCAAGCGGCAGCAGCCGGTCCGTGCCGGTCAACGCGGGCAGTTCGTCGGGTGCGATGCCGATCTCGTCCAGTTCGTCCAGCGGCAGGTAGACCCGTCCCTGCCGAAGGTCGTCGCGCAGGTTCAGCAGCACGCCGGTCAGCCGGAACGCCGTGCCCAGCTCGGTCGCGAATCTGAGCGTGTCACGGTGCGCGTAGCCGAAGATTTCCGCTGACATCAGCCCGACCACCCCGGAGACACGGTAGCAATACAGCGCCAGTTCGTTGAACGACGCATAGCGCCGCCGATCCATGTCCATCCACGCGCCGTCGAGGATTTCGGCAAAATATTCGCGCGGCAGGTTGTAGCGTTCGAGCGGCTCCTGCAAGGCGCGCGTGACCGGGTGTTGCGGCGTGCCCGCGTAGCACCGTTCCAGTTCGCCGACCCACCAGTCGAGTTTGGATCGCGCGACCTGATCGTCGCCGCGGTCGTTCACCACGCCGCTCAGTTGTTGACAGAACGCATGCACCGCAGTCACGGCCCGCCGCGTTTCGGGCGCCAGATACAGAAAACTGTAATAGAGGTCCGAGCCGGCCGGCGCGGCCTGGTTTTCGCAGTACTGATCGGGTGTCATGATGATAACGTACCGGTTTGCCGCGGTGCACACAATGTATGGATTGGGGGACCCGAATTAACCGCAAAGGACGCCAAGGACACGAAGGTACAACCCTTTTAACCACTTAACCGCAAAGCACACAAAGGACACGAAGATACCGATTGATTCATTGTCCGGTCGGGATACCCGTAGGCGGCCTTGGCCGCGAAGGGTATAGGGCATCGACTGCGAATTCGTTCGTCGCCAAGCCCGCCCCGGGTGTGAGGCGACGTTACAGCGCTCCACGCGTCGTCGTGTGCGCCCGAAGTGCATGAAGCACCCGACACAGACAATGGTTTCTGCGTGTCCTTAGTGTGCTTTGTGGTTAAAAGGCTTGTACCTCCGCGTCCATTGCGGTCGATCTTGAAGAGACGTCGGTAATTCACGCATTCTCAGCCCGCGTCTCCGCGTCCGACTCGACCGTGCGCGGCAGGGTTTCGACCTGTTTCAGCGCCTCGACCTCGCGTTTGGCGCGCACGCCCATCTCGGTGAAGCGGCGTACGCTGGGCAGCACCCGGCTGTCGAAAGCGCCGACCGCCTTGTTGAACGCGTCGACGCTGCCCGTCAGGCTGCGTCCGAGGCGACTCATGTGTTCAGAGAATTTCAACAGCCGGTCGTACATGTCCTCACCCGTGCGGCGTATTTCCTCCGCGTTTTCGGCGAGCACCTTCTGGCGCCAGCCATAGGCCAGCGTGCGCAGCAGGGCCACCAGGCTGGTCGGCGTCGCGAGAATCACCTTGCTGGACAGCGCATCGTCGAGCAGGCGCGGATCCTGCTGCAGCGCGCTGCTGAGAAACTGGTCGCCGGGTATGAACAGTACGACGAATTCCGGTGACCGGGGAAGGTGCTGCCAGTAGTGCTTGCCGGCGAGTTCGCGCACGCGTTCGCGCACCTTGCGCGCGTGGCGCTGGAGCTGGTGCCGGCGCTGTTGTTCGTCCGGGGCGTCGACCGCCGACAGATAGGCGTCGAGCGGCGTCTTGGCGTCGATGACGATTTCTCGGGCGTCGGACATCCGCACGATCATGTCCGGGCGGACCAGTCCTTCATCGGCAGCCAGGCTTTCCTGCTCGAAGAAATCGCAGTGTTCGCTCATGCCGGCCAGTTCGACCAGGCGTCTGAGCGTCAGTTCGCCCCATTGGCCGCGCACTTCGGGGCGTCTGAGCGCCTGCGCCAGGTTGCGGGTCTCGCTTTGCAGAAGACGCTGGGTTTCCGCCATGTCGTGCAGATGCTGCGTCAGCGAGCCGAATGCCTGCTGCCGCTCGTTTTCCATCTGCCTGACCTGTTGCTCGGTCTTTTCCAGGGCCTGTTGAATCGGCTTGACCAGGTCTTCCACTGCGTGCTGCCGCCGGGCAAGTTCACCGTCGGCGCGCGTGTGGAACTCATTCAAGCTGCTTTGCGCCAGCTTGAGAAACTCGCCGCTATTGTTCCGGAGTGCGTCGCCGGCCAGCGCTTTGAACGTCTGTTGGAGTTGTTCCCTGGCCTCGGTGAAACTGCGCAGGCGCGCCATGGTGGCCTGCCGTTCGGCGTCGAGCTGGGCCTGGAGTTTGGCCTTGTCTGCGTGGAGTGCGGTGATTTCGCGCTGTTTGCCCAGATAGGAGACCAGAAAGCCGACCAGCCCGGCGACCAGCGCAGCCAGTCCGGCAATGGTGTGCTCGGGCGTCAGGGTCATGGCCCGCCATCATACCGCAGAAACGACGGCGCGGAAGATTGGATCGAGCCGTCAGAGCGGCATCAGTGCCTGTGCGCCCAGTCCGATGGCCAATCCCAGCATCGCGCCCGCCAGTACATCGCTTGGGTAGTGCAGGCCCAGCACCGGTCGCGACAGAGCGATCAAGGCTGTTACCGGCGCGAATACCCAGAGTGTCGCGGGGAAGTGCAGGTACAGCGCGGTGGTGAACGCCATCGCGTGCAGCGTATGTCCGGACGGGAAGCTGAACTGATCCAGCGCCTGGCCGTGTTGCCGCACGCGAGGGCTTACCGCGCAGGGACGCGGGCGCGAGGTCCGGCGCTTGAGAAACCGGTAGACGCTCAACGCAACCAGCCCCGTGACCGCCATGTGCAGACTGGCGACAACGCCGTCCCTGCCGTACAGCAGCGGCAGCGCCGCCATGACGGCGTACCAGAGCATCCCGTCACCCAGCCGGCTGAGGGTGCGAAACAGGACGACCGGCAGCCGGTAGGTACCGACGCGGTTGCATTGAAGGCAGAGCGACAGATCCAGCGCGTAGAGTCGATTCATGGCGATGTTGCTCCCGCCGGCGACTGGAGAAGTTCGAGGAATCGGTCGACGATCGCGTCCCAGGAGAGGCCGGCGGCGTGCGCTTCGGCGGCCGCGCCGAGAACGTCGGATGCGGTCGGGGTCGCGGCATAACGCGGTGGCCAGCGCCGCAAAGTCGCGCTCTCCGCTGTCGGCAAGGAGACCGTTGACATCGTGCCGGATATGTTCGTGTGCGGCGGCCTCGTCGTAGGCGATCACAGCGAGTCCGCTGGCCATGGCTTCGGTGACGACGTTGCCGTAGGTTTCGCTGTGGCTGGGGAACAGGAAAATGTCGCCCGATGCGAAATGCGCGGCCAGGTCTTCGCCGGTGCGCATGCCGCAGAAGACGATGTCGGGATGCCGTTGTTTCAGTTGTTTCAGCAAGGGCCCTTCGCCGACCATGATCAGGCGCGCGCGGCCGCATGTCTTGTGCAGATGGCGGAACGTGCCGACCAGCTCCGTTATGTTTTTCTCGGGCGCGATGCGCCCGACGAACAGGCAGGCAATGTCGTCGCCGCTGAGCCCCCAGGCGTCGCGCAGGGCGCGACGGCGGCGACCGGAATGGAACAGCCGGGTATCGACGCCGCGTTGCATGACGCGCACGCAGCCGAATCCGTCGCGGACCAGTTCGGCGGCCAGTTGCGCAGTCGGCACCAGCGTGCAGGCGGTGGCACGGTGCAACCGGCGCAGATAGCCCAGGATCGCGGGCTTGAGAAAACCTGCGCCGTAGTGGTGGCTGTACGAATGAAAATTGGTATGAAACCCGCTGGTGACCGGTATCGCCAGCGCATTCGCCGCCTTGACCGCCGACCAGCCGAGCGGACCTTCGGTCGCGACGTACACGGCGTCCGGCGGTTCGCTGCGCCACAGGCGCGCCAGTTGCCGCGAAGACGGCAGTCCGAAGCGCAGGTCGGAATAGCGGGGAATGCTCAGCCCGCGGAACAGGTGCTCCGAATAATGCCCATTGATCCTGGGCATATCGTCCGCCCGCTGGCGCGGACGGTAGAGGCTGACGCGATGCCCGCGCGCCATCACGCCGGCAACCAGTCGGCCGAGCGTCATCGCGACGCCATTGACTTCGGGGGGGAAGGTCTCGGTGACCAGACCGATGTGCAGATTCGCTGTCAAGACCGACCCGCCGCTGATTCAACGCAGGCAGTATCGAAATTGCCGATAACCGTTATGTTACGGCGGTGTGAATTATTTGTGACGTCCGCCGTGCGGCATGTTCAGTCGGCGGCGATCCAGTCGAGCGCCTGGAGCGGATGGGTGATCATGCCGTCGGCGCACCAGAACTCGGGCCGGTCGTCGCCAGACAGATAACCGAAGAGCGCGACCAGCGTGTGCATGCCCGCGTTGCGCCCGGCCTGAATGTCACGTTCGGCGTCGCCCAGGTACAGGCACCGGTCCGGTTTCACGCCGATAGTGACGCACGCATGCAGCAACGGCGCAGGGTCGGGTTTGCTGCGTGCGAGCGTGTCGCCTGAAACCACGCTGGCCGCGCGCTCGAGCAGACCGAGCTGGTCGAGCAGCGGGTTGGTCAGCCAGGCCGGTTTGTTGGTCACCACGCCCCAGGGAATGCGGCGTTGCTCGAGCTTCTCCAGCAACTCGTCGATCCCCGGAAACACGCGGGTCTGCTCGCAGATGTGGTGCTGGTAGTAGTCCAGCAGTTCCAGCCGCACGCGCTCGAATTCCGGATTGTCCGGTGTCCAGCCGAAGCCGCGTTCGATCAGAGCCCGGCCGCCGTGCGAGACGACGGGGCGTATGGCCGCAAACGGCAGGGGCTCGCGACCGTTGGCCGCGAGCGTTGCATTGAGCGCACCGGCCAGATCCGGGGCCGTATCAAGCAGTGTGCCGTCCAGATCGAACAGCAGGCAGCGAACCGGTTGCTTCACGGATTCAGGGGCGTTCGAACCAGGCGAGGTAATTGACGTCCACGTCGCGTCCCAGACTGTAGCGTCCGGTCAGCGGGTTGTAGCTCATACCGGCCAGTTCGCGGATCGCGAGGTCCGCCGCGCGCGCCCAGCGCTCGAGTTCGGACGGACGGATGAACTTGCGGTATTCATGGGTGCCCTTGGGCAACAGGCCAAGCACGTATTCCGCAGCGATCACCGCGAACAGGTAGGACTTTGGATTGCGATTGATGGTCGAGAAGAACACCTTGCCGCCGGGTTTCACGAGCCGTGCGCAGGCTGCGACGACCGATCCCGGGTCCGGCACGTGCTCCAGCATTTCAAGGCAGGTCACCACGTCGTAGTGTTCCGGCTGTTCTTCGGCCAGTTGCTCTGCCGTGGCGCGTCGGTAATCGACTTCGACGCCCGACTCGTGGCGGTGCAGGCGGGCCACGCTCAGCGGCGCCTCCCCCATGTCGATGCCGGTGACCGTGGCGCCCAGGCGCGCCATGGCCTCGCTGAGAATGCCGCCTCCGCAGCCAACGTCGAGGACGCGACAGCCGGCCAGCGCCGCGCGCCGCTGAATATAGTCGACTCTCAGCGGATTGATGTCGTGCAGTGGTTTGAACTCACCGCCGGGGTCCCACCAGCGCGCGGCGAGTTCCTCGAATTTGTGGATCTCGGCGGGGTCAACATTGTGGGTGGTCGCGGACATGGCGGCGGTAACCGGTATATGGAGACACCTACGATACCGGGTGCGCACCTGGCGGACAAGCACCCAGCCGGGCGCGGCTGGCCACGCTCGAGCGGGCTCGCCGGTTTTTCAACGGCTAGCCGACGGGCGCGTGGTAGCGCGCTGCGCGGTGCTGCCATTCGTGGGCCCGGCGCAGGATGTCGTGCTCGTCGAGTGTGGTCAGCCGGCGTTCCTTCAGCAGGTGTTGGCCGGCCACCCGAACGTCGCTGACCGCGTCGCGTCCGGCGGCGTAGACCAGTTGGGAGACGGGATCGAAAACCGGTTGGGTTTCCAGCCGGTTCAAGCGCACCGCGCAGATATCCGCCCACTTGCCCGGCGTCAGGCTGCCGGTCTGGTCGCCCAGACCCAGTGCACGGGCGCCGTTGAGCGTCGCCATCCGCAGCGCCTGGGCGGCCGGCAGCGCGCCCGCATCCTGGTGCACGGCTTTCGCCAGCAGCGCGGCGGTGCGCATCTCGCCGAACATGTCGAGATCGTTGTTGCTGGCCGCGCCATCGGTGCCGAGCGCGACGTTGATGCCATGGTCGAGCAGCGCTTGCACGGGACAAAAACCGCTGGCCAGTTTCAGGTTGGACTCGGGGCAGTGCAGCACGTGCACGCCGTCCTCGCTGATCGCCCGGATCTCGGCGTCGTTCAACTGTGTCATGTGCACGGCCAGCAGATTCGGTCCGGTGAGGCCGAGCTGACGCAGGCGCTGGAGCGGCCGCATTCCGGTCTGCTGCACGCTTTGCGCCACTTCAGCGGCGGTTTCGTGGATATGCATGTGGATCGGTACATCCAGCTCGTCCGCCAGCGTGCGGATCTTCCGGAGCGGTGCGTCGGATACCGAGTAGGGGGCGTGCGGGGCGAATGCACATCTGATCAGCGGATCGTTGCGGTACCGGTCGTGCAGCGCCAGTCCCTTGGCCAGATATTCATCGGGATCGGCGCCATAGGCCGTCGGGAAGTCGATCAGAATGAGGCCGACGCTCGCGCGCATGCCGCACGCGGACGCGACGCGCGCGGTTGCCTCGGGAAAGAAATACATGTCGTTGAAGCAGGTCGTGCCGCCGCGCAGCATCTCCGCGATGGCCAGTTGGCTGCCGTCGTGGGAAAACTGCTCATTGACCAGTGCGCGTTCCGCAGGCCAGATATGTTTTTCCAGCCAGGTCATCAGCGCCAGGTCGTCGGCCAGACCGCGCAGCAGCGACATCGCCGCGTGGGTGTGAGTATTGATCAGGCCGGGAATCAGAGCGTGGTCTGGCAGCGGGACGACCGTTTCGGCCAGATAGGCGCGTTCCGCCTCGGCGCTCGGCAGCAGCGCCTGAACGCGGCCATCGCTGATGGCGATGGCGTGGTGATCGAGCACCTGCCGCTCGGGCTCGACCGGTATGATCCATCGCGCGTGAATCAAGGTGTCGCATGCGGGCATCGCTTCGCCTCCGCTCCGGTATGGCTTCCAGATTCAAAAAAAACGGCAGTGACGCGCGTGCGCCACTGCCGTCCGCTACGCTCGATCGCGCAGGGCTTATTGTACTTCAGTGCCCTTGATGATGATTTCCACGCGACGGTTCTTGGCGCGGCCCGCGCGCGTAGCATTGTCGGCGATCGGCTGGGTTTCGCCCATGCCCGAGGATGTCATCAGCGACGCATCGACGCCTTTGCCAACCAGATAGTCGCGCACGGCGTTCGCGCGTTTCTCGGACAGTTGCTGGTTGTATTCGGTGGTGCCGGTACTGTCAGTGTGACCGACGATATCGATGTTCGCGACCGAACGTCATCTGGCCGAGGTCAGTGGCCAGCTTGTCCAGTTCGGCCATACCTTCGGGTTTCAGGGCCGCTTTGTTCACGTCGAACAGTGCGCTGGCGCCCAGGGAGATGTCCTTGGTGACGGTCTGCGGCACGGCGCGCGCGGGCGTCGGGGCTTCGACGGCTTCGGCTACCGGCCCGGGTTCCGGCGCGGGGGCCTTGACCAGGCTGGGATCGCATTCAGCGGTCGCCTGATCCTTGGACCAGGTGCCGGTTTGCAGACAATTACCGAAACCGTCGGTCTCATAGTGTTTGTTCATATCTCCGACGTAGGCGGAATTCTCTGTTTTTCCGCCTTCATGCGCTAGAATCGTGAACGAGCTCAGCAGGCTTGCGCAGCCGAGAGCGAGAGCAACTGACCGGGCAGATGGTGTCATCGTTTGTCTCCTTAAGACGGATTGTTGTGAAAACTCCACATGTGGATTGCGCTAATTAAAGTACATTTTATCGAAAAAAGCAACAGTGTGTCGCGTATATGTAGTGAAAAAACTACAATTCTTTCCCGCGCGGGTTTCCGGTGGCGCGGGTGAGCGTCGCGCACGATTCGATTCGCGCCGTCGAATGGGACGACGGCGAACTCAGGCTGCTGGATCAGCGCGTTCTTCCCAAGGTTGAAAAATATCTGACGTTCGACGACAGCGCGTCGGTCGCGGACGCAATCCGGGAGATGGTGGTCAGGGGCGCGCCTGCGATCGGCATCGCGGCGGCGTATGGCGCAGTGCTATCAGCCAGGACCCGCTATCGGGAAGATGCCGCGTCCTGGCGGCAGCGGTTCGCCGCCGACCTGGATCAATTGACCGCGGCGCGGCCGACCGCGGTGAATCTGTCGTGGGCGCTGAACAGGATGCGCGGCGCCGTGCCGCGGGTGGACGGTGACCCGGTGCCGGTGATGCTGGCGCTGGCGCGGTCGATTCACGCCGACGACATCGCCGCCAACCACGCCATGGGCAGGCTGGGTGCCGAGCTGATCGAACCCGGCAGCGGCGTGCTCACTCACTGCAACACCGGCGCGCTGGCCACCGGCGGCTACGGCACGGCACTGGGTGTCATCCGTGCCGCATGGACGGCGAACAGACTCTCCCAGGTCTACGCCGACGAAACGCGGCCCTGGCTGCAGGGTGCACGTCTGACGGCATGGGAACTGGTCAAGGAGTCGATACCGGTCACACTGATTGCAGACGCCGCCGCGGCATATCTGATGCAGCGCAATAAGATCGGCTGGGTGATCGTCGGTGCCGACCGTGTCGCCGCCAACGGCGATGTGGCGAACAAGATCGGCACCTACGGCGCCGCGGTCGCGGCGCGCTATCACGGCGTCCGGTTCATGGTGGTCGCGCCTTGTTCGACCATCGACCTGCAGGTCGCCGGCGGCGCCGAGATTCCGATCGAGACGCGCCCCGAGTCGGAGGTGCTCAACCTGGGCGAGACTCCGATTGCCGCCAGGTCCGCGCGCGCCTGGAACCCCGCCTTCAACGTCACGCCGGCGGCGCTGGTCGACGCGCTGGTCACGGAGCGCGGCGTGGTGCTCGCTCCCGACACGGACAAGATCGCCCGGCTGATGGCCGGCGACGCGCCGCTGGGATTGTTCTAGCGCGCATTTCTCAATCGCTTCCCGGCCCGACGCAACGCCGTGATAAATGCGGGCCGGCAAACCGCTGGCATGCAAGTTCGGCTGGCAAACGCCTGCGTCCGGTTACGCCGCGATAAGTGTCTGTGCGCACCCGGCTCCGTGTTTGCTCGCGGGGTTTCACCCTGTCCGGACCCGTCTGAACGTTGTTCGACAGCCTGCGGGCGACTCCTGGAATTCGCTGCATAAACGACACCCCCTCAGACAGCTCCAGACGCCATCTCCGCCCTGATCATCCGGATGCGGTGGGGGGGAGGGTATGGTATGATACGCGTTTATCGCTGGCGGACTTCGACCGGCAGGTAAGCATGACCACAGCCCGGTCCGGCCGTGTGCCAAGAACAACGAGATATTCATGACTGAATTCGCGAAGGAAGTCCTGCCCGTCAATCTGGAAGACGAGATGCGGCAGTCCTACCTCGATTACGCCATGAGCGTGATCGTCGGACGCGCGCTGCCGGACGTGCGCGACGGCCTCAAGCCGGTGCATCGCCGCGTGCTCTATGCCATGAACGAACTTGGCAACGACTGGAACAAGCCCTACAAGAAATCCGCGCGCATCGTCGGCGACGTCATCGGCAAGTATCACCCGCACGGCGACACTGCCGTCTACGATACGATCGTGCGCATGGCGCAGCCGTTCTCGCTGCGTTACATGCTGGTCGACGGCCAGGGCAACTTCGGTTCGGTCGACGGCGACTCGCCGGCGGCCATGCGCTATACGGAAGTGCGCATGGCGAAGATCGCGCACGAACTGCTCGCCGATCTGGACAAGGAAACGGTCGACTTCGTCCCCAACTACGACGAGCAGGAGACCGAACCGTCGGTATTTCCGACCCGGGTCCCGAATCTGCTGGTCAACGGCTCCGCCGGCATCGCCGTCGGCATGGCGACCAACATCCCGCCGCACAACCTGACCGAGGTGATCAACGGCTGCATTGCGCTGATCGACAACCCGGACCTGGGCATCAAGGACCTGATGCAGCATATCCCTGGTCCGGACTTCCCCACGGCCGGCATCATCAACGGCGTGCGCGGCATTCAGGAGGCCTATCTGACCGGGCGCGGGCGCGTCTACATCCGCGCGCGCAGCCACGTGGAAGGCGAACCCGGTGCCAGGCAGAGCATCATCGTCACCGAGCTGCCCTACCAGGTCAACAAGGCACGCCTGCTGGAAAAGATCGCCGAACTGGTCAAGGACAAGAAGCTCGAGGGCATCTCCGAACTGCGCGACGAGTCCGACAAGGACGGCATGCGCATGGTCATTCAGCTCAAGCGCGGCGAAGTCTCGGAAGTGGTGCTGAACAATCTCTATCAGCACACCCAGATGCAGAGCGTGTTCGGCATCAATATGGTGGCGCTGGTCGACAGCCAGCCGCGCTTGCTGAACCTCAAGCAGGTGCTCGAGTGTTTTATCCGCCACCGCCGCGAAGTGGTCACGCGGCGCACCGTGTTCGAACTGCGCAAGGCGCGCGAGCGCGGCCACATTTTGGAAGGCCTGGCCGTCGCGCTGGCCAACATCGACGAAGTGATCGAGCTGATTAAGGCGTCCAAGAGCCGCGCCGAGGCCCGCGAGGAACTGCTCCGGCGCGACTGGGCGCCGGGCGTCGTGGGCGATCTGCTGGGACGGGCGGGCGCCGAGGCGTCGCGGCCCGAGGGACTGGAACCCGCGCTGGGGTTTCACGACACCGTCTATCGACTGTCCGAAGCGCAGGCCCAGGCGATCCTCGATCTGCGGCTGCACCAGTTGACCGGTCTGGAGCAGGACAAGATCGTCGACGAATACCGCGAGATCATCGCGCGCATCGACGAGCTGCTCGATATCCTCAACAACCCGGACCGTCTGATGCAGGTCATCCGCACGGAACTGGAAGAGGTGCGCGAACAGTTCGGCGACCGGCGGCGCACCGAGATTCTGACCGATCATCTGGATCTGTCGCTGGAAGACCTGATCACCGAGGAGGATGTGGTGGTGACTTTGTCGCACGCGGGCTACGCCAAGTCGCAGCCGTTGTCGGACTATACGGCGCAGCGCCGCGGCGGACGCGGCAAGAGCGCGACACGGGTGAAGGAAGAGGACTTCATCGACAAACTCTTCATCGCCAGCACGCACGACACGATTCTCTGTTTCTCCAGCCGCGGCAAGGCCTACTGGTTGAAAGTCTACCAGTTGCCGCAGGCAGGCCGCCTGGCGCGCGGCAAGCCGGTGGTGAATCTCCTGCCGCTGGAAGAGGGCGAACGCATCAACGCCATCTTGCCGATCCGCGAATTTTCGGCGGACCGCTACGTGTTCATGGCGACCGCGTCCGGCACGGTCAAGAAGACCCCGCTCGAAGACTTTTCGCGGCCGCGTTCCAACGGCATCATCGCCGTCGACCTGCGCGAGACCGACTATCTGGTCAACGTCATGGTCACCGACGGGACCTGCGATGTTATGTTGTTCAGCAACGCCGGCAAGGCGATCCGTTTCAAGGAAGCCGACGTGCGCCCGATGGGCCGAACCGCCTGCGGCGTGCGCGGCATTCGGCTGAGCCTGGCCAGCGCGTGATCGCCGCGATCATGGCGACCGAGGGCGCCGTGCTGACGGCGTCCGGAAACGGCTACGGCAAGCGCACGCGGGTCGATGAATACCCGGTGCACAATCGCGGCGGCCAGGGCGTGATCTCCATCCAGGGTTCCGAGCGCAACGGTGAAGTGGTGGCGGCGGTGCTGGTCAGCGAAGACGACGAGATCATGCTCATCAGCAGCGGGGGCACGCTGGTCCGCACGCGCGTCAACGAAATCTCGGTGATGGGCCGCAATACCCAGGGCGTGCGGCTGATCAGTCTGCACGACGAGGAAAAGCTCGTCGGTGTCGAACGCATCGTCGAGGAAGAGCAGGAAGACGAGTCGGAAGCGTCCTGACCTGAAGTTACAACTTGGGCAGCGGCCCAGCAGATTACAAATCGGAGCGATGTGGCAATGAGCAGGGTCTATAACTTCAGCGCCGGTCCCGCGGTGCTGCCGGTGGAGGTACTGGAACGCGCAGGATCGGAAATGACGGATTGGAGCGGATCGGGCATGTCCGTGATGGAAATGAGCCATCGCGGCAAGGAGTTCATGTCGATCGCGGCGGCCGCCGAACAGGATCTGCGCGACTTGATGGCCATTCCCTCCAGCTACAAGGTGCTGTTCCTTCAGGGCGGTGCGTCCAGCCAGTTCGCCATGGTCCCGCTCAATTTGCTGCGCGGCAAGAGCGGCGCCGACTACGTCAACACCGGCGCCTGGTCGAAAAAAGCGATCGGCGAGGCGAAGCGGTATTGCAACGTCAACCTGGCCGCGAGTTCCGAGGCGGACAAGTTCTGCTCTGTGCCCGCATTTCCCGGCTGGAAGCTGAACCCTGATGCGGCCTATGTGCATTACACGCCGAACGAGACCATCGGCGGCGTCGAATTCCCCTGGATTCCGGAAACCGGCGACGTACCGCTGGTGGCGGACATGTCGTCCACGATCCTGTCGCGCCCGGTCGACGTCGGCCGCTTCGGCCTGATCTATGCCGGAGCCCAGAAGAACATCGGGCCGGCGGGACTCACCGTGGTCATCGTCCGCGAGGATCTCATCGGCCAGACGCTGGCGGGAACCCCGACCATGTTCGACTACAAGATTCACGCCGACAATGAATCCATGTACAACACACCGCCCACTTATGGCTGGTATCTCGCGGGTCTGGTGTTCCAGTGGCTGAGACAGCTCGGCGGTCTGGCAAAAATGGCGGAGATCAACCGGCGCAAGGCGGAGAAGCTGTACGCCGCCATCGATGCGTCCGGCTTTTACGCCAATCCGGTTCAGCCCGACTGCCGCTCCTGGATGAACGTACCCTTTACGCTGGCCGATCCGGAGCTGGATTCTACCTTCCTGGCGGAAGCGAAACAGGCGGGCCTGGTCGCGCTCAAGGGACACCGTTCGGTCGGCGGCATGCGCGCGAGCATTTACAATGCGATGCCCGAGGCCGGTGTCGACGCGCTGATCGCGTTGATGGCGGATTTCGAAAAGCGCATGGGCTAGGAGCCTGTCCGAGTAATCTGCGCGTAGCGAGGCATGTGGAGCGAACGCAGCGAGGAGCGCGCGGCCGGCTTTTCGATCGGTCGAGAAGAATGGTGTGTGCCATTTGAGAACGCGATCGGAAAACTGGACCGATTTGCCGCCGACGCAGTAGCAGCGGGATTACTCGGACGGGTTCCCAGGCTGCGGTTCGGCAGGGCCCGGGGCGCGCAATGCCGTCTGGGTGTGCGTGAATTAGCGATGAACCGGGATTCGATGTTTGGCCTTTGATAATGTGACGATACGGACAGACACCATGTACAAGATTCTGACGCTCAACAACATCTCCGTGGAAGGGCTCGAGCGCCTGCCGCGCGAACACTACGAGGTGGCCTCCGAAATCGCCCATCCCGACGCCATTTTGCTGCGATCCTTCAACATGCACGATTTCGTACTGCCGGTGACGGTCAAGGCCATCGGTCGCGCCGGTGCCGGTGTCAACAATATCCCGGTCGACCGCATGAGCGAACACGGCATCCCCGTGTTCAACGCGCCCGGCGCCAACGCCAACGCGGTCAAGGAGCTGGTGGTGGCCGCCATGCTGCTGGCCGCGCGCAACATCTGCCAGGCCTGGGACTACGCGCGCAACATTGAGGGCGACGACGATGTGCTGCACAAGCAGGTCGAGGCGGGCAAGAAACAATACGTGGGCTTCGAGCTGCCGGGGCGCAAGCTGGGCGTGATCGGGCTGGGCGCCATCGGCGTGCAGGTGGCCAACGCCGCGCACGCGCTGGGGATGCGGGTCGTGGGTTACGATCCCGACATCACGGTGCAGAGCGCCTGGAAGATGTCATCGGATGTGGAACAGGCCAACAGCGCCGACGACCTGCTCAGCCAGTCGGACTTCGTCACTTTCCACGTGCCGCTGGTCGACGCCACCCGCAACATGATCAACGCCGAACGACTGAAGCGCATGAAAGACGGTGTCGTGCTGATGAACTTCGCCCGCGACGGCATCATTGACGACCAGGCCGTGATCGATGCGCTCGACGCGGGCAAGGTATATGCCTACGTTTCCGATTTTCCCTCCAATCTGCTGAAGGATCACCCGCGCGTGGTGACATTGCCGCATCTGGGCGCGTCGACCAGGGAGGCCGAGGACAACTGCGCGATCATGGCGGCCGAGCAGGTCAAGGACTATCTGCAAAACGGCAACGTCCGCAATTCCGTCAATTTCCCCAAGGTCTACATGAAGCGCAACGGCGGCTGCCGCCTGACGGTCGCCAACGAGAACATCCCCAACATGCTGGGTCAGATTTCGTCGGTGCTGGCGGAGTCCGGGCACAACATTCTCGACATGATCAACAAATCCAAGGGCGATCTCGCCTACACGCTGGTCGACGTTGAAGGGGAAATCGCGCAGGACTGTGTCGAACGCATCCGGTCCATCAAGGGCGTGCTTTCGGTGCGGGTGCTGCGGGGATAAGCGGTGAGCGACCAGGAACTCGATGAATTCCGGCGCAGGATCGACGAACTCGACAAGCAGATTCAGGCGTTGATCAGCGAGCGCGCGAGTTACGCGCAAAGGGTCGGCAAGGTCAAGGACCTGCGCAGCGACGCGAATTTCTATCGGCCGGAACGCGAGGTGCAGATACTGCGCAATGTGCGCAAGCGCAACCGCGGGCCCTTGGCGGACGAGGCGATCCTGCGCGTATTCCGCGAAATCATGTCGGCCTGTCTCGCGCTCGAGCGTCCTTTGCGGATCGCCTATCTGGGGCCGGCAGGCACTTACACCCAGGCGGCCGCGCGCAAACAGTTCGGCGACGCCGTAACCTTCAACGCGCTGGCCACGATCGCCGACGTGTTCCGGGAAGTCGAGGCCGACCGCGCCGACTACGGCGTCGTGCCTGTGGAGAATTCCACTGAGGGCGTGGTCAATCATACGCTGGACATGTTCATGCGCTCGAACCTGTCGATCTCCGGCGACGTGGAGATGGCCATACACCACCAGCTTATGGCGCGGCAGCCGGACAAGGCGAAGGTCAGCCGGGTCTGCGCCCACCAGCAGGCGCTGGCCCAGTGCCGGGAATGGCTGGATGTGAATCTGCCGGCGGCGGAACGGGTTGCCGTCAGCAGCAACGCAGAAGCCGCGCGCATGGCCGCGGCGGACGAGATGCTGGCGGCGATCGCGAGCGATGCGGCCGCCGAGATGTATGGACTGACGGTCGTCGCGCGCAACGTCGAGGATGACCCGAACAACACCACCCGCTTTCTGGTGATCGGCAAGCAGACGGTGCCGGCATCGGGTTACGACAAGACGTCGCTGATGGTCTCGGTGCACAACCAGGCGGGCGCGCTGCACCGGCTGCTCGAGCCGTTCGCGCGGCACGGCGTCAGCATGACCCGCATCGAATCGCGGCCTTCGCGTCTGAGCAAGTGGGACTATGTGTTTTTCGTGGATATCGAAGGCCACGTCAGCGACGACCCGGTGGCGGCCGCGCTGGCGGAACTCAAGCAGGAATCCGCGCAACTCAAGGTGCTGGGTTCCTATCCGCGCGCGCCGGTCTGAGCAGGTGCGGCACGGCGAATGTTCCATCGGCATGCGATCCCCGACATGGTGAGCCCCCTCATGCAATTCGCCAATGCTGGCGTGCGCGGTCTGCAACCCTATGTCCCCGGCAAGCCGGTCAGCGAACTGGAGCGCGAATACGGCGTGCGCAACGCCGTTAAGCTCGCGTCCAATGAAAATCCGCTGGGACCCAGTCCGGCCGCGCTGGAGGCGGCCCGGGCGGCGCTGGCGGAAACCGGCCGCTACCCCGATGGCAATGGCTACGCCCTGAAACGGGCACTGGCGGCGATGCTGGGAGTCGCGCCGGCCTGCCTCGTGCTCGGCAACGGCTCCAACGATGTGCTGGAGATGGTCGGCCGCGCATTTCTGTCGCCCGGCGTGGAAGCCGTGTACTCTGAATTCGCCTTTCTGGTTTATCCGATCATGGTCCAGGCCAGCGGTGCCGCGGCACGCGTCGCCAGCGCCCACGACGGCAGCCGCGGTCCGCGTTTCGGACACGATCTGGAGGCCATGGCGGCGCTGGTGACCGACAGGACGCGCGTGGTCTTCATCGCCAACCCGAACAATCCGACCGGCACCTGGTTGCCGGGCGATGCGTTGAGGGGGTTCATCGAAAGTCTGCCGAAGCACCTCGTGGTCGTGGTCGACGAAGCGTATTTCGAGTATGTCGACAAACCGGAGTATCCGAACGCGCTGCACTGGATCGACACATTTCCGAACCTGGTGGTCACGCGTACGTTCTCGAAGGCCTATGGACTTGCGTCGTTGCGCGTGGGTTACGGCGTCTCGCAGCCGGCGCTGAGCGATCTGCTGAATCGTGCGCGCCAACCCTTCAACGTGAACGGTCCGGCACAGGCGGCCGCCGCCGCCGCGCTGGCCGATCAGGCGCACGTCGCGCGCGGCGTGCGCCTGAACCGTGAAGAGATGGCGAAACTGGTCCAGGGCTTCGCCGATCTGGGGCTGGGCTGCACACCTTCGGCCGGCAATTTCCTATTGATGGACCTGGCCCGGCCGGCGGCGCCAGTGTATGAAGCCCTGCTGCGCGAGGGCGTTATCGTGCGGCCGGTCGCCAATTACGGACTGCCCGAACATCTCCGCGTCAGCATCGGGACGGCGGATGAAAACCGGCGTCTGCTGCAAGCGCTTGCGCGGGTGCTGGCATGATCAGGCGGCTGTGCATCATCGGCGTGGGTCTGATCGGCGGTTCGCTGGCACGGGCTTTACGCGCGGCCGCTGCGGTGGACACGCTGGTGGGCTGCGGCCGCAACGAAGCCAATCTCCGCCACGCGGTCGAACTTGGCGTGATCGATGGTTTTGAGACGGATCCTGCGCGCGCGGTCCGCGGCGCCGATGTGGTGTTGGCAGCCGTGCCCCTGGGCGCGATGCGCCAGGTTTTCAGCGCGATCCGCAACGCACTGGATGAGGACGCGGTGCTGACTGACGCCGGAAGCGCCAAAGTCAGCGTGATCGAGGACGCCAGGGGCGCGTTCGGCACTCTGCCGGCGTGCTTCGTGCCGGGCCACCCCATCGCCGGTACCGAAAACAGCGGCGTCGATGCGTCGTTCGCACAACTGTATCAGAACCGCCGGGTGATCCTGACGCCGCAGGCCGAAACGGACGCACGCGCTACGGTTCGGGTGCGCGCCATGTGGGAGACGGCCGGCGCCATCGTAACCGAAATGGACGCGGCGCATCATGACAAGGTACTGGCGGCGACCAGTCACTTGCCGCATGTGCTCGCCTACACGCTGGTGGAAAGCCTGGCGCGCATGAGCGACCAGCACGAGATCTTCGAGTATGCCGCCGGCGGTTTTCGGGATTTTACCCGCATCGCGTCCAGCGATCCGGTCATGTGGCGCGACGTCTGCCTGGCCAACGGCACGGCGGTGGTGGCGATGATCGAACGCTATGCGGCCGATCTCAATGTCCTGAAACAGGCGGTCAGCGCGCATGACGGTGAGCACATTCTGGCGGTGTTTCAGGCAGCAAAAGCGGCGCGCGACGGATTCAGGGGATAATAGCACGTGACACAGAAAACGATTCGGTTTGTGGTGGAGCCGGGTGGATGTCTGCGCGGACGCGCGCGCGTGCCCGGCGACAAATCCATATCCCACCGTGCCATCGTGCTGGGTGCGCTGGCCGACGGGGTGACCCGCGTGCGCGGATTTCTGGAAGGTGACGACAGCCTTGCGACGCTGAAGGCGTTCTCCGCCATGGGCGTGCGGATCGACGGGCCGGATCGGGGCAATGTCACCGTGCACGGCGTCGGGTTGGACGGCCTGAAGGCGCCAACCGGCCCGCTCGACCTGGGCAATTCCGGTACTTCGATGCGCCTGCTGTCCGGCGTGCTCGCCGGCCAGTCCTTCGACTCCGAACTGGTGGGCGACAAATCGCTGATGGGGCGCCCCATGCGGCGTGTGACCGAACCGCTTGGACGCATGGGCGCGCGAATCGATACCACGCCGGCGGGGACTGCGCCGCTGCGGATACACGGCGGGCAGACGTTGCGCGGGGTCAGTTACGCGATGCCGGTGGCCAGCGCGCAGGTGAAGTCTTCGCTGCTGCTGGCCGGGCTCTATGCCCGCGGGCGTACCTGTGTCAGCGAACCCGCACCGACGCGCGACCACACCGAGCGCATGCTGAACAGCATGGGCTATCGGGTGGCGCATGAGGATCAGTGGATCTGTGTCGAAGGCGGCGGCCGGTTGAGCGCCACCGATATCGATGTGCCCACCGATATCTCGTCGGCCGCGTTCTTCCTGGTGGGAGCCGCGGTCGCGCCGGAGTCGGAACTGGTGTTGGAGCACGTCGGCATCAATCCGACGCGCACGGGTGTGCTGGACATTCTCGGGCGCATGGGCGCCGACATCCGCCTGGAGCGTGAACGCGAGTGCGGCGGCGAACCGGTAGCCGACGTCGTCATTCGATCCACGGGACTGAAGGGGATCGAGATTCCTACGGAGCTGGTACCGCTGGCGATCGATGAATTTCCCGCGCTCTTTGTCGCGGCCGCCTGTGCCGAGGGTACGACGGTCCTGACCGGCGCCGAGGAATTGCGGGTCAAGGAGAGCGACCGCATTCAAGTGATGGCCGAGGGGTTGCAACGGCTCGGTATCGATGCCCGGCCTACACCGGACGGTCTCGTCATCGAGGGCGGGCGGTTGCAGGGCGGTTCGGTCGACAGCCACGGCGACCACCGCATTGCCATGGCGTTCGCGATGGCCGGTTTGCGCGCGACGGGCGCCATCGAAATCCAGGATTGCGCCAACGTCAGCACATCGTTCCCCGGCTTTATGGAATTGGCGTCGGCCTGTGGCCTGATGATCCGGTCGGTGATATGAGCGGCAGGCTGGCCGACGGTGTCCCGGTTGTCACGGTCGATGGTCCAAGCGGATCGGGCAAGGGCACGATCAGCCGACTGCTGGCGCGTGAGTTGCGGTTTCACTTTCTGGACAGCGGCGCGCTCTATCGTGTGCTGGCTCTGGCGGCGCACCGCCGGGGCATTCCGGAGGAAGACGAGGCGCACCTGGCCGAGCTGGCGTCGCAACTCGATGTCCGGTTCCCGTCCGACGCCTGCGATGAGCAGGTGATGCTCGATGGTCAGGACGTCAACAGGGCCATCAGGACCGAGGCGGCCGGCGCCGGCGCGTCGCGCGTGGCGGTGCTGCCTGCCGTGAGAACAGCGTTGCTTGGGTTGCAGCGAAGTTTCGCCCAGGCGCCTGGCCTGGTCGCGGACGGCCGCGACATGGGCACCGTCGTGTTTCCCACCGCCAGCGCCAAAGTGTACCTGACCGCAAGCTCAGAAGAAAGAGCAAGAAGACGTGTCAAGCAATTGAAAAAAAATAATATTGAATGCGATTACGACGTGATTCTGCAGGACATTCGCGCCCGCGACAGGCGCGACAGTCAGAGGTCAGTCGCACCGCTCAAACCCGCCACAGACGCGCAAATCATCGATACCACCGGCATCGGAATCGACGAGGTGATGATGCTGGTCGGGGATTTTGTGAAAAATCAGCTAATTCAGTGATTTCCAGATTTGCTTCAGCTATAATGGCAGTTCCGTAAGGTGCGGCGCCGGGTGAGTGACGGCGCCGGTTTTCTTTTAATCATCAACGAAAGTCCGTGGCGGACGTCAGACGGCCGCGCGGAAATCGAAATGCCGTTCTTGACGACGGCAAGGAATGTTTCACCCATGACCGAGAGTTTTGCCGAATTATTTGAACAAAGTCTTGTAAACAAAGAAATGCGTCCGGGCACCATCGTGACCGGCACGGTCGTCGACATCCAGCAGGATGCGGTGGTCGTCAACGCGGGGCTCAAGTCGGAGGGGATCATCCCCATTGAACAGTTCTTCAACAGTCTGGGTGAACTCGAGGTAAAGATCGGCGACCCGGTCGAGGTATCGCTCGATGCGGTGGAAGACGGCTTCGGCGCCACCCGGCTGTCGCGCGAAAAAGCCAAGCGCGCCCAGGTCTGGAAGCACCTGGAAAAAGCCTACGAGGCGGGCGAAGTCGTCAAGGGACTGATCAGCGGCAAGGTCAAGGGTGGCTTCACGGTCGACATCGAGGATATCCGCGCGTTTCTGCCCGGGTCGCTGGTAGACGTGCGACCGGTGCGCGACACGACCTATCTCGAAGGCAAGGAACTCGAATTCAAGGTCATCAAACTGGATCAGCGCCGTAACAACGTCGTGGTTTCGCGCCGCGCCGTGGTGGAAACCGAGTCGAGCGCCGAACGCGAAGCGCTGCTGGAAAATCTGCAGGAAGGCGCCGTCGTCAAGGGCATCGTCAAGAACCTGACCGATTACGGTGTGTTCGTCGATCTTGGCGGCATCGACGGTCTGCTGCACATCACCGATATGGCCTGGAAACGCGTCAAGCATCCGTCCGAGATTGTTTCCGTGGGTGACGAACTCGAAGTCAAGGTGCTCAAGTTCGACCGCGAGCGCAACCGCGTGTCGCTGGGTCTGAAACAGTTGGGTCAGGATCCGTGGGCGGATTCTGGCGCGCCGCTATCCCGAGAACACCCGCCTGTTCGGCAAGGTCACCAACATCGCCGACTATGGTTGTTTTGTGGAAATCGAAGACGGTGTCGAGGGCTTGGTGCACGTGTCCGAAATGGACTGGACCAACAAGAATGTCAACCCCGCCAAGGTGGTCCACGTCGGCCAGGAAGTCGAGGTCATGGTGCTGGACATCGACGAGGAGCGCCGCCGTATCTCGCTGGGTATGAAGCAGTGCCACGCCAACCCCTGGGAGGAGTTCTCGGCGACCCACAACAAGGGTGATCACGTTAAGGGCGTCATCAAGTCCATCACCGATTTCGGCATCTTCATAGGGCTGGACGGCAATATCGACGGCCTGGTCCACCTGTCCGACATCTCCTGGAACGAGGATGGGGAAGAGGCCGTCCGCAACTACAAGAAGGGCGAGGAGATCGAGGCCGTGGTCCTGGCCGTGGACGCCGAGCGAGAGCGTATTTCGCTGGGGATCAAACAGATGGAGAAGGATCCCTTCTCCAATTTTTCCGCCGGGAACGCTAAAGGAAGTGTGGTCAAGGGCGTTATTAGGGAAGTCGACGCCAAGGCGGCCGTGGTCGATCTGGGGGACGGCGTGGAGGGTATCCTGCGTGCCTCCGAACTGGCCCGCGACCGTGTAGAGGATGCCCGTACCGTACTTTCGGTGGGACAGGAAATCGAGGCGAAGTTCATGGGCGTCGACCGGAAAAACCGTACAGTGATGCTTTCGATCAAGGCCAAGGACAGCGACGAAGAGGCGGCTGCGATTCAGGAGTTCAGCCGTGGAGCGGCTCCTGCCGGGACCAAACTTGGCGACGTATTGAAGGGACAGCTGGAGAACAATGGAGACTGAGTCAGGGAATTTGGTTCCATTGTAACGGACTTTGAGTCGATAACCGGGCGGCCACGGGGCCGCCTGCCGAACCGGGGAAAGGATAATGACCAAATCTGAGTTGATTGAATTGCTGGCAATGAAGAACAGTCATCTCAACCATAAGGATGTGGAACTGGCGGTCAAGAGTCTGCTGGAGCAAATGAGCCAGTCGTTGTCGACCGGCCAACGCATCGAGATTCGCGGTTTTGGCAGTTTTTCGCTTCACTACCGTCCGCCACGCATGGGCCGCAATCCGAAGACCGGCGATTCCGTTGCCCTGGCTGCCAAATATGTTCCGCACTTCAAGCCGGGCAAGGAGCTGCGTGAGCGGGTTAATATCGACGAGGATGGTCCTGAACCGCGGCAGCCCGCGGGGATTCAACGGTACGAGTCTGTCGGTGGAGACAACTAGCCGTCGAATCCGGCTGGTCTAACCGGGAACAAAGACGGGGAGCGAATGCGCTCCCCGTTTTTTTTGTGCGCCCAGCATGGGCGCGATCCTGGAGGTGGAAGTCCTCCCGTGAGTTGACCACAGCGAACGAAGCGAAGCGCAACTGCGTGAGGGCGACCGAGCGTGGGGAGGCAGCGTGGAGCGAAGCCGTGAGCCGATGGACAAGAACCGGATATGAGGCGGTGCCGAGCAGGGCGAGCGGGCAAGAAATCGCGAAGCTCTCGTGGTCAAGGCTCAGGCGGCGTAAATCCGGCGGTTGTGCGGTGAAGGATCGTGTTCTTACCTGGGGAGATCTCGCCTTATGCCTGAAAGGGCGACGGTAATAAAGCGGAGCGAGAAGTCAGCAGAGGCCATAGTAGCTGCAAGGCGAAGGGCCAAACGAGAAGGAGAGTCGAACGCCATGTTGCTTGGCCATGCAAGGCATCAGAAGCCCGGGCAACCGGGGCGAACTGTCGGAGGGAAAGGTGAAGCCCGACCCGAAGCGTTTTGTGATGAAGCAGGGCTGGCGCGGCATGAACCGGACGGCTCGGGGCGAACTGACCTGCTTGGACAGGTGCTCGCGAGAGGGAACCTGGCCATGGCATGGAAACGTGTCAAGGCCAATCGAGGCAGTGCGGGGGTGGATGGGCTGACGATCCAGGCCACGGCCGAGTACCTCAAGACCCACTGGCCCCGGATCAGGGAGGCGCTGCTAAACGGTAGCTACCGGCCACAGCCGGTGCGCCGGGTGCAGATACCCAAATCCGGGGGCGGGCTACGGGAACTGGGGATACCGACCGTGACGGATCGATTGATTCAGCAAGCCCTGCTGCAAGTCCTGCAACCGTTGATTGATCCGACGTTTTCCAATTACAGCTATGGCTTTAGGCCGGGCCGACGGGCGCATGATGCTGTGCTGACTGCACAGCGTTACGTGCAAGAAGGTTATCGGGTGGTTGTGGATGTGGATTTGGAGAAGTTCTTCGACCGGGTTAATCACGACGTGCTCATGGATCGGCTGGCCAGACGTATCGACGACAAGGCGGTACTGCGGCTGATACGGCGATATCTCAATGCGGGATTCATGGGTAACGGTGTGGTCATGGAGCGATACGAGGGTACGCCGCAAGGTGGGCCGCTTTCGCCGCTGCTGGCCAATGTATTGCTGGACGAGGTGGACCGGGAACTGGAGCGACGTGGCCATCGGTTCGTGCGCTACGCTGACGACTGTGTGCCACGAGCACTGACTGCTGCGTAAGCATCGGTCAGTGCGTGTCGCACAAGTGATGAGGGTTTGGCCCCTCGGAGCCGCCTTGCAGGAGGAGGCTTCAAACCGCCACAAGCTGCGATGGTAAAGAGCCATGGTGGTGAGCGTTGTGGAAAAGGCAGGGCTTGACCCTGTCAGGTACGTACCACGGAGATGAACGTAAGTGAACCTTTGCTGACTTGTCGAAAGCGTAGGGATGTCGTCAAAACCGAGGGGTAGTCGTTAACTCGGGATGAGTCTGGGGGACACCTGTTTACTGCCCAGATGGCGGCCGGCATGAAGAAGGCATGAACGTGGTACAGGCGCTTGTGTGGAACGTGGGAACCTGTCGCCTTGATGTTAAGGGAGAAGCTCAAGTAGAGATCCTGCGAGAGCCAGAGTACCAATGCAAGGCACAGGGGCGGATGGCCCCGTAGTAGTGTTGAAGGCGCTGTAATGGCGCTGGAGCGAAGGGGGTCAGTTACTCAGTTGGATTTGTAGGTCAACCGCACTGATCGGATCTTGCGCAGAGAGAGTGTTGAGCTGCCGACCGGTAAGTGATCGGGAGGAATTTATGGAAACAACAAAACCGTTCAAGATTTCCAAGCACGCAGTGATGCGCGCCTGGGAATTGGTAAAAGCCAACGATGGCGCTGAAGGTGTCGATGGTGAAACGATAGAGCAATTTGAGTCCAAACTGAAGGGGAACCTTTATAAGCTGTGGAATCGGCTTTCTTCAGGGTCTTACTTTCCGCCACCGACCCGAACGGTAGCGATACCGAAAAAGGACGGTGGAGAACGAAAGCTGGGTATTCCCTCTGTTTCCGACAGGGTGGCCCAGACGGTGGCCAAATTGTCGTTTGAGCCCTTGGTGGAGCCGTATTTTCTCGGCGACTCCTATGGCTACAGACCGGGTAAGTCAGCCCATCAGGCGTTGGCAGTCACGCGAGAGCGTTGCTGGCGCTATGACTGGGTTCTGGAGTTTGACATCCGCGGACTGTTCGACAACATTGATCATCACCTGTTGATGAAGGCGGTTAAACGGCACACGGACAATCCCTGGCTTCTACTCTATATCGAGCGCTGGATTACAGCACCGGTACAGCAGTCAGATGGCAGTGTGGTTGCGCGTGTAAGAGGAGTACCCCAAGGCGGTGTGATCAGTCCAGTGCTGTCAAATCTGTTCATGCACTATGCCTTCGATGCGTGGATGGATCGGGAATATCCCGATTCGCCGTGGTGTCGATATGCTGATGATGGGCTTGCCCATTGTCGAACGCTGGCACAAGCGGAACAGCTGAGAGCGGCATTGGAGAAGCGGCTGCAGGACTGCGGCCTGGAGATGCACCCGGTAAAGACGAAGATTGTGTACTGCAAGGATGAAGATAGGAGAGGGACTTATCCTGTGACGGGCTTTGACTTTCTGGGCTATACGTTTCGTGCCCGGCGATCAAAGAACAGGTGGGGAAAGTACTTCATCAACTTCAGCCCGGCGATGAGCAACAGTGCGGGAAAGGCAATCCGGCAGGAAGTGAGAAGCTGGCAAATGCCCAAACGCAGTGACAAGTCCATCGAGGACCTGTCACTGATGTTCGGAGCCAAGATACAGGGTTGGATCAACTATTATGGTCGTTTCTATCGTTCCCAGATGTACATGACACTCAGGCACATCAACTCCAAACTGGTGTGGTGGGCAATGCGGAAGTTCAAGAAGCTGAAACGTCATCGGCGACGTGCTGAGCACTGGCTGGGACGAGTGGCGAAGAACTTTCCGTCAATGTTCCCACACTGGCGGATGGGTTTGTTGCCGACGGTTGGGTAACGGGAGCGCAGTGAGTCGAGAGGTTCATGCTGCGTTCTGCGAGAGGCCGAGGGTGAGATTCCCTCAGCCTACTCTCCGCAATGTGTATGTGCGCAGTCAGAAGGCAGGCGAGCGTGTCCTCAATGGCTTGCGGAAGCACTACGACCGGCTTCACCTGAAGGTGAACGAAACCAAGACCGCGATAGCGAGCGCTTTTGGCCGCAAGTTTCTCGGCTACTGCCTGTGGCGGTCGGCTGGAGACGGGGTTAAATACGCAGTCGCGGGTACGGCGAAGGCCGCTTTCAAACGGCGCATTCGGCAGATCACTCGCCGGACATGTGGGCGCAGCCTGAACGAAGTGGCGGAAGAGTTGCGGCGTTATGTGCCGGGCTGGAAGGCCTATTTCAAATTGGCACAGACGCCAAAGATATTCCGTCAACTGGATGAATGGTTGCGGCACCGCCTGCGTGCTTTGCAGCTCAAGCATTGGCGACGGGGTACGACCGTGTATCGGGAGTTACGGGCCTTGGGTGCGAGTTCGGACCAAGCGGCACGAGTGGCGGGTAATGCCCGTCGCTGGTGGCGCAACAGCCGCATGGAGTTGAACCGGATCATGCCTATTGCCTACTTCGATCGTCTCGGCGTCCCCCGACTCTCATGACCTCAACTCCTCGAACCGCCCGGTGCGGACCCGCATGCCGGGTGGTGTGGGAGGGGCTCGGTCAGGTATCCTGACCGCCCCTATC